>CAWAQI010000016.1:0-48541 GCA_963784165.1 uncultured Actinomycetota bacterium | reverse complement strand
GGTGACCCTCCCCAGGACCGCGTCGGCGACGGACGTGGAGGTGGTCGAGGAGGCGGTGACCAGGCAGGACTGCACTGTGCCCGCGGCGTCCCGGCGCAGCGGTGTCACCTCGAGCCGCAGCGAGGCGGCACCCCCCGGCGCGATACCTGCGCGGTGTAGGTTCCGTTGATGACGGCAGGGGTGATTTCGTGGTGCCCTGGTGCCGGCCAGGTACCGGACCGTGAATCCTGTCCCGGCTGAGCACCCGCTGACCTCGAACCCGTCCGTGCCGTTGCCGTCGTTTTGCATCCGGATGACGAACGTTCGCCGCTCGACCGGGCGCGCTGGTCGCGTTCCTGGTCTGCCCGGAACCCGTGGTGTTGTAGACGTTGTTGCCGATGAATGCTGTCTCGCTCGACAATCTGATCTGGGCGTCTGGTCGATAGTTGGGACCCGTTGTCATGGTCAGCACTTCCTGCACGTCGGTCGCCGCTCCGCCGCCTTTTCTCGTCCCGCCGTCGGCGATGTAGGCGGCACCGTTCCACATCGCGGCCTCGATGCCGTGACGAGCGGTCGGCATGGGGCCAAGCGCGCGCCAGGTGTTGGACGCGGTGTTGTATGCCTCGACGTTGTTGTAGGTCAGGCCACCGCCCTCGCCGCCGATGAGGGCGATTTCGGTGCCGAATACTGCGGCCGCGAATCCGCCCCGCAGCGTCGGCAGGGGAGCGAAGCCGGCCATCCACGCACCGGACGCGAGGTCGAACGCCTCGTTGTAGCCGACGCGGGTCGAGGACGACGGAGACGCGGCCACCGATCGCCCAGAACCGGCCGTTGACGACGGCGGCCTGGAAGTGGTCGCGTCGGTGTGGGAGATCCGGCAGGCGGCCCACGTGTCGGTGGCTGGGTCGTAGACGTCGAACCACCCCACCGTGGTCCCGTCATGTACGCCGCCGGCGATGTAGATCTTGCCGCCGGCCACGGCGACGCCTCCGGCGCCGCGATCGCGTCCCACCGGCATGGGCGCTCCGGTCGAGAAGGTGTTCGTGGCCGTGTCGTAGACGTACACGCTGTCGACGCTCTGGCCCGGCCACGCGGTGACTCCGCCGATGTAGTAGATCTTCCCGTTCACTGCGGCGGTCTGGATGTGGTCGAGGGGTTGGGGAGCCGGCAGCGGCGCCACCGTCGACCACGTATTCGTGGCGGGGTTGTACGCCTGCTGGACGTTGCTCCTGCCGCCGGCCAGGTACAGCTTGCCGTTGACCGCCACGTAGGACACCTCTTGCCGCTTGAATCCGGTTGAGGCTGCACTCGTCCAGGTGCCGGCGGCCTCGGCGACGCCGGCGACGGCGCGACGGCAGCGCCGTGAGGGCGAGGACGGCCACGCCGGCTACCAGCCAGCGGCGCCCCCCGGGCGGCACCTCTCATCGTCCACTCCGTCTCATCCGACGGTGACCTGGGTCCTGATCGCGTCCGCCGCGTGCCGGAGTTGGCCGACTTCGCCGTCACCAGGCCCGACTTGACCGAGCCCGCGCGAGACACCGCCTCCGACGGTGACCCTCATCTGGATCGACTTGGCCACCTCCCGGGGCGATGCTGGACATGACGTAGGTCCCGTTGACGACGGCGGAGGTGATGTCGGTCGTGCCGGCGAAGTACTTGACCGTGAAGCCCCCCGAACTCCCGGCACCCTCGAGCATGAACGAGTCGCTGGCGGTCCGTCGTTCTGCACGTTGACGACGAAGGTCCTGGTCGTCCCGGCGCCGCTGGTGACGCTGATCGTCTGGTTGGCGCCGGACGTGTTGTAGACGTTGTCCCCGGCATAGGAAGCAGCGGTGGAGAGCCGCACCTGGGCATCGGGGCGGTGACTGCGGGAACTGAATCTCGAACATGTCCCAGGTCGCTGGGAAGGTCGGGCGCCCGCCGGACGTCGCGATCACCCCCGTCGCCAATGCGGGCTTCGAGAACCATGAGCTCGGCAGCGGCACCGGGCCGCCGAAGTTGGTCCGCGGCTGGGTCGTCGTCCCGTTGCTCAGCTGGTAGCTCGGCTGCACCTTCTGGGTCAACGGGTTCACCGCGAGGAACAGGTCGACGAGCCCGTCGAGGACAACGTCACGTTCACCGACTTGTTCGAGACGACCGAGCCGGACACCTCCTTCACGAATCTGATCGATCCGCCGTTGGCCGCGCTCACGACCAGCTTGGCGTAATTGTCCTGGTCCCCGTGCCGAGCTGCAGACCCACCGACTCAGTACCGGATGGAGTAGAGCCGGCGAACGGCGACAGCACGCGCGTGTGCGGCGTGTACACGGCGCCGTGGGCCGAGGACACGTTGAAGCCGTACTGGAACGCGTAGGCCTGTGAGTTCGCCGTGCCCAGCGCATCGCCAGGCCCCACTTGGTCGACGGTCAGCACACCGCCCGCACCGCCGGCCGTGAGCTTCGTCGCGTCGTACAGCGATTCGTAGTTGGCGGCGCCGTTCGTCATGAGGCCGGTGAACCCGAGGTTCAACAGACCACCCGCGTCCGGGTCCGACGTGTCGTCGAAGGGATGGTTCACCGGCAGCAGCGTCGTCGTACCGTTTGAGCTGTCGATGGCCCAAGGGTCGGACGTATCCGGCAAGGTGTCGTTGTCGTCGTCCGGGTCGTTGCGGTTGGAGACCTTGTCGTCGTCCCAGTCCCTCGGCTTGTCGGCGGCCGAGCACGGGTCGGTGCGCGTTGTCGATCTCGTCGGCGTTGGTGTAGCCGTCACCGTCTTCGTCGAGGGCTGGATCGTCCGCGCCCGTGCAGGTAGGCCACCTCCGCCGCCGAAGTCGTTTGGCTCGAACACGAAGATGTTCCCGGTCGAGTGGTCGCCGAGCCAGATCGTGCCCGGGAACGGTCCAGTGTCGCCGGTCGTGGTGAGGTCGAGGGGGTGCGTGCTGACAGCGGAGAACAGCGTCGATGCGCTCGCGACCGCGGTGCCCGAGGCGTTCAGCTGGAACCGGTCGACGTACCCGTCCCATTCCGCCGTGAGCAGATCGCCCCGCATGGCCCCGCCGAAGTTCGAGGCCGTGTACTCCACGATGCCGTTCGTCGAACTGATGTCCCAGCCGATCGCGGACCGTTCCGGGGTCGGATCGTCGCCGAGTGCGGTCTGGAAGTCACACTCGACCGGATTCTCCTCGGAGTCCGGAACCGGTGTCTGACCGCCGAAGACATTCGCGTTGTTCCCGCGGGTCGGGTTGGGGTGACCTCCGTAGTAGCCGGGTCAAGTCACGTGATGGAGGCTGTCATATCCGGTCACCGGGCTCGCGTCGTTGATGCCGGTCGTGCAGCTCGGCGTGCCCTCACCGATCGGCGGGCCGCCCTGGGCGGCGTTGTATCCGTTGTCGGTGACGTACATCTTGCCGGCGTGTGACCCGACCGTTGCGATCAGCAGGTCATACGGGTTGCGGTAGCCCGGCGAGTACACCTGAACCGGCCCCCCGGGGACGATCCTGGCCTGGTTGGCCGCCATCGTTCCCGCCGAAGGGATCATTGACGTCCCACGCCCGGCTTGTTCGGATTGTCGGCGCGCGACGGGTCGTTCAGGGTCGGGAGGTCATAGGTCGTGTTGCCGATAGCGTCAAGGTCGATCGACAGGATCGCTGCCGACAGCGCGTACTCGGGCAGGTAGTGCAAAAACCTTCGACGGAGCTCCCTGGTTGGTGTGGCCGCCGACCGCGAGGTACAGCGTGTTCGTCGCCTTGTCGAGCACCATCCCGTTGACCGCATGGTTCTCCTCGGACCGAGGCAGCCCCCGCACGATGTCCGTCTTTGCCCACGTCGACGTCGCACTGCTCCACGTCAAGCGCGAGATCATGCCGGAGTTGGTGTCAAGGTTCAGGTCACCTCTGGTGCCACCCCCGAAGCGCGGATCGCTCGACGACACGTAGATGACCGGCTGGGCGGCCGTCCCCGTCACGAGCATCCCCGTGGCCTGCGACAGGGGCTGCTACACGCGTTCGCCACGATGTTGTTGTTCAGCGAGCCGTCGTCGTTGTGGTTCGGGGCATTCTTGATCGACAGGATCGTGGTGGTCGTCGTGACGGCGTAGTCGTTGGGTCCGTTACGGACGGATCCATGGATCTTGATGGTCCCGTCCTGGTGCAGCACGTAGAGGCGCCCGTCGGGGCCGAACTGCAGCGACGTCGGCCGTGTCATTGCGTTCGCACCGGAAGAAGGCTCTTCCCGAAGCCGACGGCGGCCCGGGCCGGTGAGGCGAACAGGACGGTCTGGACCGTCGCGAACGCCAGGGTCAGCACGAAGAGGGCCGTGAGGGTGTGCCGGAGCGATCGCCGTGTGCGGACCCGGCACCGTGCGCTGATCCCCATGGCCAGGTCTCCTCGCTCGGTACACGCTGCTGATGTGATCTGCGTCACTAGCCCCGTAGGGCGCGATACTGCCTCGGAGGACGCATAGCGATACAGAACCGGTACGTCTCGTTGACTGATCGGTTCCGCAAATGGGGACGCCGTAGCATCTGGCCTGCCGCCGGTCCGCCGGTGTGCAGCCAGGAGGGCTCGCCTAGTGGCCGATGGCGGCGGTCTTGAAAACCGCTATGGGGTAACACCCATCGTGGGTTCGAATCCCACGCCCTCCGCTCGGTGCTCGATCAGAGCTCTCGGCCGATCTCCCACTCGTGCCCGAAGGGATCGAGGATCCGGCCGACGCGCCAGCCGTGCTCGTCCGCCGCGGGGGACGTCGGCGTGGCGCCGGCGGCCACAGCCCGGTCGATGACGGCGTCCGGGTCGTCCACGACGAGGAGCGTGCGGCCGGTCCGGCCGCCGATCGCCGCCGGCCCGAGCCGGTGCATCGCCGGATCCGCCGCGCCCACCCAGAACCGGGCGTCGTCGAGCGCCAGCCGCGCCACGACGTCCTCGCCGTCGCCCACCTGGAACAGCACGGTGGCGCCGAAGGCGTCGGTGTAGAAGCGCACCGCCGTCGCGGCTCGGTCCACCCACAGTTCGGGCTCGATACCGGTCATGGGCCCACTGTGCCCGGTGGCCGGGGTGATGCTCTGGTGTCGGAACTACCGGACGACGTCGTTCTCCTTTACGTTCCCCCGATGCGCAGACTTGTGACGGGGGCCGTCGCCTCTCTGGTGGTGGTGGCGGGACTGGCTGTGGCGCCGGCGGCGATGGCCGCGCCCAGCGACCGGGCCACCGACGTGGCCGAGCACTGGACGCCCGAGCGGGTGGCGGCGGCCGAGCCGCGCGACCTGCTGGTCGACGAGCGGGGCCTCGGCTACGAGCGCCGCGGCAACGGCCGCCTGACGCCGCACGGCCACAGCACGGCTGCCGAGATCCCGGCGCCGACGGCGGTCCCGTCGGCGAACCGGTCCGAGCCGACGCCCACGCCGCGCGCCAAGCCGAGCGGCGACACCGCCGGGCCGTCCATCGGTTCCATGAGCCCGGCCGCCGGCGAGACCGTCGGCACGTCCGCCACGTTCTCGGCCACCGTGACCGACCCCAGCGGCGTCCGGTCGGTCACCGTCGTCGTCACGAACTCCGCCGGCGGCAGCAGCTCGTTCCCGGCCTCGGCCAGCGGCAGCACCTGGAGCGTCGCGCTGCAGGGCTTCACCGCGGGCGACTGGAAGTGGTCGGTCCGGGCCACGGACTCCCGCAACAACGTGACCACCTCGGCGGTCGTCGCGTTCACGGTCGGCCAGCCCACGCCGCCACCCACGGGTGACTCCACCGTCGTCGCCAACCAGCTGTACGGCGACGGCGGCGCGGTGCAGACGGCCGCGGGCCGCATCTACTTCGAGATGCCCGACACGAAGACCCTGCGCACCTGGTCGGGCTACGTCTGCTCGGGCACGGTCGTCTCGGACGCCCGCAGCGGCCAGTCGGTGATCCTCACCGCCGCGCACTGCGTCTACGACGACGTCAACAAGGCCTTCGCCCGGAACGTGCTGTTCATCCCGAACCAGGGCGCGAGCGGTACCCGCACCGACACCGACTGCACCAACGACGCGCTCGGCTGCTGGGCGCCGTCCTTCGGCGTCGTCGACACCGACTGGACCACGCGCACGTTCCCGGACAACATCCCGTGGGACTACGCCTACTACGTCGTGCCCGACGGCAGCCACCGCGGCGCGCACCCGGAGCTGAACTCGCTCGAGTCGGCGACCGGCACGCTGGCGGCGCAGTTCACCGCACCGAAGGCGAGCCTGGCGGGCGACCCGGCCGACCGCACCACCGCGCTCGGCTACTCCTACAGCGACGACCCCAACTTCATGTTCTGCGCGGAGGACATGACGACCGAGGGCACCGCCAACTGGTGGCTGCCCAACTGCGGCCTCTCCGGCGGGGCCTCGGGCGGTCCGTGGGTGCAGCCCATGGCGAACGGCTCGGGTCCGGTCATCTCGGTGAACTCGTGGGGCTACACCGACCAGCCGGGCATGGCCGGTCCGAAGCTCGTCGGGCACCTCGGCGAAGGCGCTGTTCGACGCGATCAACACCGGCCAGGGGCCGACCACGGCCCGGGGTGCGGCACTGAACAAGTAGTCCGGCACGGCCGAGAGCCCCCGTCCGCACGCGCGGACGGGGGCTCTCGTGCGTGCGGGGTCAGCTCGCCTGCGGGAAGTGCTCGAACAGCAGCTCGGCGCCGTCGGCCGCGAACCGGTCCGGCAGGCCGCGCAGGATGTCCAGCCCGGCGTCGTCGGCGCTGCGGATGTCGCGCAGGTCGATGACGACGCGCGTGTGCCCGCTGCCTCGCAGCGAGTCCGCCGTCCCGCTCAGCAGGTCCGCGCCTTGCGGCGTCAGGTGACCGCTGGCCCGGATCCGGCCGGCCGACCGGTCGACCCGCTCGCTGAGCGAACGGTCGCCGGTCACTGGTGCGAGGAAGTCGGTCGTCACGTCGCCTCCGGGGCTGGGGGGGTGAACGGGTGTCAGACAGCGGTCTTGCGGGGCGGTGTCTCCATCTGCATGACGTGCCACAGGCCGGTGCGGAGCAGCAGGTCCTCGGTCCGGCGGTTCGGGCCCCGGAGGACGACGGCGCCGCCGCGGGCGCGGCAGGTGCGGTGCGCCCACAGGAAGCTGGCCACCGCGGTGCTCGACAGGACCGTCACCTTGGACAGGTCGACGACCAGCCGCCGGGCGCCGCCCAGCAGGGCGTCGTGCAGGAGCCACCGGACGTCGGCGAGCCCGTCGGCCAGCATGTCGTCGCTGAGCCGGATCGTGACCTGGTCACCGTCGGCGTCGAGTGCATCGGGGACGACGGCGCGACCGGCGCGGGTCATCGGCGTCCTCCCTCCGTGCCGGTGCCTGAGAGGGGCAGCCGACCTCGTCCACCTTGTCCCGCGCACGTTGCGAACGGGCTGGACGTCGCATTGAGATTCGGTGAAGGCCAGGCGACGGCGAAGTGACCACTTGGTCCGCGGTGGCAGCATGTCGGCCGTGGCGCTGCGACTGCTCGTCGTCGAGGACGACGACCACATCCGCACGGCACTGCGCTGGGCTCTGGAGGACGAGGGCTACGACGTGGCCGAGGCGGTGTCGGGCGAGGACGCCATCGCGGCCGTCGCCGTGGCCGCACCCGACCTGATGGTCGTGGACCTGATGCTCGGCTCGACCGACGGGTTCGCCGTCATCCGCGAGGTCCGCCGCGAGCACGCCCTGCCGATCATCGTGGTCAGCGCCCGCGCCGACACCCACGACATCGTGGCCGCCCTCGAGGCCGGCGCCGACGACTACGTGACCAAGCCGTTCGAGGTCAAGGAGATCACCGCGCGGCTGCGGGCCCTGCGCCGGCGCGCGGGCAGCAACGGAGCCGCCGGTCCGAGCGGGCCGCACGAGGTCGTCCTCGACCGCGATCCCGACGCGCCGCTGGTGCTCCGCGAGGAGCGCGGCACGGTGCACCGCGGCACCGAGCAGGTGCCGCTCACGCTCACCGAGTTCCGGTTGCTGTGCGAGCTCGCCGCGTCGCCGGGGCGGGTGTTCAGCCGCCAGGCGCTGCTCGAGCGGGTGTGGGAGCACGGGTTCTTCGGCGACGAGCGCATCGTCGACGTCCACGTGCGCCGGCTGCGCACGAAGGTGGAGCGCGACGCGAGCGCCCCCCGGCTGGTGGTCACCGTCCGCGGCCTGGGCTACCGGCTGGACCCGCAGTGACGGCAGCGCTCGGGCCGGCGCGGCCCCGGGCGCACGGTCTGCGGCCGCGGGGCCTGCGCTGGCGGATCGTGATCGGGTTCGCCGTCGGCACGCTCCTGGTGTCCGTCGTCCTCGTCGTCACCACCTATCTGCTCGCCCGCAGCTACCTGCTCGACCAGCGCGAGGCGTCGCTGACCCGGCAGGCGTTCGCCGACGCGAACGTGCTCAACAGCCGGCTCGCCACCGCCGGCGTCGAGGTCGGCGACGAGCTGGGGGAGCTGGTCCCGTCGGGCGGTGCCGACGTCGTCGTGCACAGCGACGGAGCCTGGTACTCCTCGAGCATCGACGTCGGCCAGCGCGACGTGCCGATGGCCATGCGCGACATCGTGCAGGGCGGCGAGGCGGCGACCGTGCCGATCTCGACGTCGGAGGGCCCGGCGCTGCTGATCGGCGTCCCGCTCGCGTCCTCCGGCGCCGAGTTCTACGAGGCCGCCCCGCTGACCGAGCTGCGCCAGGCGCTGCGCACGCTCGCCGCCGTGCTCGCCGCCGGTGCGGCCGCCGCCACCGCGGCCGGCGCCGCGTTCGGCGTCTGGGCCAGCCGCCGCGCCGTCCAGCCCTTGGAGGCGGTCGCCGGTGCCGCCACCCGGATCGCCGGCGGCGAGATGACCACCCGGCTCCCGGCCACCGACGACCCGGACCTGGTGGCGATCGTCGCCGGCTTCAACAGCATGGTCGACGCCCTGGCCGCGCGGATCGACCGCGACGCCCGGTTCGTCGGCGACGTCAGCCACGAGCTGCGCAGCCCCCTGACCACGCTGGTCACGAGCGTGGAGGTGCTCGGCGCCCGGCGGGAGGAGCTGTCGCCGCGCGGGCAGCAGGCGCTCACCATGGTCGAGGGCGAGCTGGGCCGCTTCCGGCGGACGTTGGACGACCTGCTGCAACTGGCCCGCATCGACGGCGCCGGCGCCATGGACGCGGCTGCGCCGGTGTCCCTGTCCGAGCTGGTGCGGGAGGTGCTCGCCTCGACCGGCCGCTCGGTGGAGCTGGCGGCCGACGCCGATGCCGACACCACGGTCATCGGGGACAAGCTGAGCCTCGAGCGCGCCGTCACCAACCTGCTCGACAACGCCGACCGGCACGCCGGAGGACTGAAGGCGGTCCGTGTCGAGCGCCGCGAGGACACGGTCGTCGTGACCATCGACGACGCCGGCCCGGGCGTCGCGATGGAGGACCGCGAGCGCATCTTCGAGCGGTTCGCCCGCGGTCAGGGCGCGGCCCGGAGGTCCCTCCCGGGGGCCGGGCTCGGCCTCGCGATCGTCGCCGAGACCGCCACCCGGCACGGCGGCGCGGCCTGGTGCGCCGACGCCCCGGACGGCGGGGCGCGGTTCTGCCTCTCGGTGCCGGCGGTGGCCGCGTGAGCCGTTCCGTTCCGCGCCGCCTGGCCGCCGTCGGTGCGCTGGCGCTGCTCACGCTGAGCGGCTGCGGCGTGCCGACCAGCGGCGATCCGACGACGATCCCCGCGTCCGACGTCCCGTACGGGCTGGCGTCGCCGACGGCCACCGCGCCCAGCGGCTCGACGGCGGAGACCATGCTCGTCGAGACCGGCATCTACCTCGTGAATGCGGAGGACGTCCTGGTCCCGCGTGGTCGGGAACTGCCCAACGGGGGGCTCGAGGAACGGCTCGACGAACTCCTCGGTCAGCTCGCGCTCGGACCGTCCGCCCAGGAGCTCGCCGACGAGCTGACGACGGCCCTGCCGCCGGAGGTGGAGCTCCTCGTCACCGACATCACCGGCGGCACGATCACCGTCGACATCGCCGGGCCGGTCGACGCCTCGACGGGAGCGAAGACCCGCCTCGTCGTCGGCCAGATCGTGCTGACGGCCACGAGCGAGCCCGAGGTCCGGGCCGTGCTGCTGACCCGCGAGGGGGAGCCGATCGACGCGCCGCTGCCCGACGGCGAACTGACCTCGGATCCGCTGACCGCCGACCAGTTCACCGCGTTCCTCACCCCTCCGGCGCCGTCGCCCGCGACGACGTCGCCACCGGCGCCGGACTCGGCGGTACCGGCGCCGGCGTCGGCCCCGGCGGCCCCGACCTCCTGATCAGCGCGGCGACGGCTGCACCGAGATGTCGGTGATGTCGATGTCCGGCGGGGCGTCCACGATGGCGCAGACCGCCTCGGCCAGACTCTCCGGCGAGACGAGGTGGGCCGGGTCGTAGGGCCGGCCGAACTCGCCGCGCACCTTCCGCAGCAGCTCCGTGGCGATACCGCCCGGATAGACGCTGGTCACGCGCACCCCGTGGGCCGCCTCCTCCAGCCGCAGCGAGTCCGCCAGCTCCGTCAGCGCCGCCTTGCTGGCCGCGTACGCCGACCACCGGGCGACGCCGTGCAGTCCCGCCACCGCGTTGATGAACACCACCCGGCCGCGGGCGGCGCGCAGCGCGGGCAGCAGCGCCCGCGTCAGCTCGGCCGGGCCGGTCACGTTGGTCGCCATCGTCCGCTGCCACAGGTCGTGCGACGTGTCGGTGAGCGACGCGACGTCGGCGATCCCGGCCGCATGCACGAGCAGCTCCACCTCGCGGAGGTCGCGGAGGGCCGCCGGCAGCTCGCCCGGCCGTTCCAGGTCCAGCGGCGCCGCCACGGCCGAGGGCACGTCCGCGCACAACGCGTCCAGCCACTCCGTCGGCCGGGCGACCGCGACGACGTCGTCCCCGCGGTCGGCGAACTGGCGCACCATCGCCGAGCCGATCCCGCCGGTCGCGCCCGTGACGACGACGGTCATCCGCCGAGGATCTTCGCCTTCTGCGCCGCGAACTCCTCCTCGGTGAGGATCCCGGCGTCACGGAGCTCGCCGAGCTTGCGCAGCTGCTCGACCATGTCCACCTGCGGCGGCGCGGCCGGCGGCGGTGGGGCGGCGGGTGGCTGGGGCGCGACCGGGGGAACGCCGTACCCCGGCGGCGTCATCTGGTGGATGTACTGCGACTGCCGCTCGATCGTCTTCTTGGTCCGCGCCTCGCTGATCAGCGGCGCGAGGATGTCGAGCACCTGGTAGGGGTTCTCGATGTTGTCGAGCACGGTCTGACCGCTGGTCGTGCCCTCGATGTTGCCGGTCATGTTGAACATGTCCTGGTTGGCGCCGAGGCTGGGGTCCTCGAGGTTGAGGACGACGTCACCGATGTCCTTGCCCCGCTGCCAGACGGCCTGCCGCACGTCCATGTCCTTGATCGCCCACAGCGGCACGCTCTCGGTGCGGGTGCCGAGCAGGCCGCTCTCGATCCAGACCCGGTCCTTGGTGATCCGGTACCGCGCCTTCGAGACGCCGGCGGCGCTGGTGGCGGCGTTCTTGCTCTCGCCGAACCAGAGGGTGTTGGGGTCGTTGGCCCACTGCTCGGTGCGCTTGGCGTTCTGCTCGGCGATCTTCTGCTTGCCCTGGTCGAGGGCGGCCTTGCCCTGGTCGGCGGCCTGCTTGAGGCGGTCCTTCCAGCTCACCTTGCCGCCGGCCGGGGGTGCGCCCGCCGCGGTGGCGCCGGCCGGGTCGTAGCCGCCGCCGGGGGGCGGGTAGGCCGGGGGCGGAGCGTCGTAGCCGCTCGCGGGGGGAGCGGGCGGCGGAGGCGGCGAGGGCGGGACGGGCGCGGGCGGCGGGTACTCACTGGTCACCGGGTCCTGCCCCGTCGCCCCCTGGTCCGAGACGTGCTCGGTCCACGACGTGCCGTTCCAGTAGCGGAGCTCGTGCGCCCCACTCGGATCGGGCAGCCAGCTCGCGTCCGCCATTCGGTGTGCCTCCTCGTCGTCCCCGTCGTGCTGTCGCCGGTCACCTTGCCAGCGCGACGGGAGACGTGGAACGCCTCTGCCCGCGCGATCTGCAGCGGGCCCGGGAGGTCAGGCGGCGGGTGCCAGGGCGGCTCGGGGGAGGTCCGCGGACAGGTCGAGAGCGGGCAGCAGGTGCACCTCGACGACGAGGCCGGGGGTGGCGACGATCTCGGCCAGGGTCCGCGGCGGGCGGTCGAGCAGCCCGCCGTCGGTGCGGTAGCGGAACGCCACCGGGCAGGCGACGGCGTCGGCCGTGCCGCGGTCGGCGACGAGCCTGCGGCCGACGCCGGGGAGCGCGCGGCTGCAGGCCTCGTCCCAGCCCTCGATGGTCCGCGGGACGGTGGTGATCAGCGCCATCGTGGCCAGCCATCCGGCGTCGTCGGCGACGACCAGCCGGCACGCGCGGTGCCGCGGCCACGCCGTGCGCGGGCCGACGACGCGGACGCGCACGCCGAGGGCCGTGAGGATGCGAGCGGCGCCGCAGACCTGCACGCGCTGCCGACGGCGGATCGACGTCTCGGGCACCAGCACCGTGCGGACGTGCAGGCTCGCCAAGGCGGTGGCGAGCTGCAGACGGCGGCGTCGGCGGGTGGTCGGGTCCAGTACTGCGGACATCGCGTGTCCCTCGGGCGGCGGACGGGCAGGAGCCCCGGGCGCCGTCCAGGGTGGCGGGGCCGTCTTCCAACCGCGGGTCGATCCGGGGAACGGCACGTGAACCCTGGTCGCCGCATGACGATCCGGTTTCAGGCCCCGCACCTCTTGACAGCGGATATGTAAGGACGGTGTGCTAACAAATGTGACGCGACGGCACGGACACCCTTCAGCAGCGGCGCCTCCTGCGCCCGACCGTCAAGGTGCTGCCCGAGCACGCCCGCGCGCACAACCGCTCGATGGTGCTGCAGCACCTCTTCCACTCCGGCCCGTGGTCGCGCGCCGATCTCGCCCGCGCCACCGGGCTCACCCGGGTCACCGTCTCCGACCTCGTCTCCTCGCTCATGTCCGAGGGCCTGGTCACCGAGCTCGGCCTGCGCAGCGAGGGCAAGGTCGGCAAGCCCGCGCACGCTCGTCGGCCTGCGCACCGACGCGTACCAGATCGTCGCCGTCGACCTCGCCGACGACGAGCTCATGCACGGCGCCGTCCTCGACCTCTCCGGCGAGGTGCGCACCCGCCGCTCGACCGCCGTCGCCGGCCGCGAGGGGGAGTCGGCGGTGGAGGCACTGCTCGAGACCTGTGCCGCGACGCTCGTCGCCGCCGCGACCATGCCGGTGCTCGGCGTCGGCGTCGGGTCCCCGGGCGTCATCGACCCGTCCGGCTCGGTGCTCGAGGCGCCCAACCGCGGCTGGTTCGACCTCCCGCTCGCCGACCGGCTCAGCGCCGACCTCGGCGTCCCGGTGCACGTCGCCAACGACGCCAACACCGCGGCGCTCGGCGAGTACACCTACGGCGGCGCGTCCGACAGCCTGCTGGTCCTCACCGTCGGCGAGGGCGTCGGCGCCGGCATCGTGCTCGACGGCGCGCTCGTGCAGGGCCACCAGCACGCGGCCGGCGAGCTCGGCCACGTCACCGCCGTCGACGAGCGACGACATCGACGGCGACCGCCGCCGCAGCCTGCGCCTGCGGCCGGCGGGGCTGCCTGGAGACGGTGCTGTCCGTGCCCGCGCTGCGGCGCCGGGTCGAGGGTCTGGACGCCGCCGCCGCCGAGATCGCTCTCGCGGCGGTCGGCCGGCGCCTCGGCATCGCGCTCGCCCCGGTCGTGAGCGCGCTCAACCTCTCCGAGGTCCTGTCGTCAGCGGCCCCTCGGAGCTCCTGGACGGGCCGCTCCGCGCGGCCGCACTCGACGGCCCTCCGCGAACGCACCATGCCGGTCATCAGCAGCGACCTGCAGCTGCGGATGACCTCGCTCGGCGAGGACGGCGCCCTGTCCGGGGCCGCCGTGCTCGTGCTGTCCGGTCAGCTCGGGGTCTCGTGACGACCCCGAGCCGACCAGTTGCAGGTCGGAGACACCACCCACGGCGGCGCTGTCCGGCACGCCGCCTCCGCACCCGGGAAGGAACCCAACCATGACAGATCCGTACGGATAGGGGCCGCGCGGCGTGCGCGGCCTCGGTCTGCTCACCGCTCACCGCCTGCAGCTCGCGAGCGACGCTGGCCGACGACGCCGGTGACCGACGTCGAACGCAGCGGCCGAACCCGCCGAGATCCCCCTGTGGCTCAACGGCACCGACACCCCGCAGGCCCTGCGCGACTACCTCGTCGAGACCTTCGCGGCGGAGAACGAGGGCTCCACGCTGGTCATCGAGGAGCAGGACTGGAACGGCCTCGTGCCGCGCCTGCAGACGGCGCTGACGTCGGAGGACCAGACGCCCGACCTCGTCGAGATCGGCAACACCCAGACGCCCGACCTTCACCTACGCCGGCGCCTTCGCCGACATCACGCGACATGTACGACGAGCTCGGCGGCGACGACCTGCTGCCCGGGCTTCGTCGAGGCCGGCACCGCCGACGACACCTTCTACGCGGCGCCCTACTACTCCGGCGCCCGCGCCGTCTTCTACCGCAAGGACTTCGTTCGCGGCCGCCGGCGTGGAGGTGCCGACGACGCTCGCGGAGTTCGCCGAGGTCGCCACCACCCTGCAGGCGGCCAACCCCGGCGGGGCCACCAACTTCTCCGGCTTCTGGTTCCCCGGGCAGGACTGGTACAACGGCGCCGCCTGGATCTACGCGCTACGGCGGCGACCTCGCCGCCGCAGGACGGCGACGACGTGGATCGGGTGCGCTGTCCTCGCCCGAGTCGCATCGAGGCCCTCGCCCGAGGTCCAGGACCTCTTCACCGACGGCGACCAGCGCGCCGCGGGACGCCGACTCCAACGAGCCCTGGGTGCCGTTCAACAACGGTGCAGTCCGCCATGTTCTCCGCGCCGACCTGGGCCCGGTGGAGCATCGACCTGCCGCAGTGCAACCAGGGCGTCGACCCCGAGGACGACCTCCGAGGAGGCGACGGCGCCGCGCGCCGAGCAGCAGGCCTGCAACGAGGAGCTCACCGGCGTCTTCCCGCTCCCGGGCATGGACGGAGCGGCAGCCGCGCCACGGTCTTCGCCGGCGGGTCCAACATCGCCGATCCCGGCCAAGTCGCAGCACCCGGACCTGGCGCGGAACCTGCTGCGGATCATCTTCAGCGAGGAGTTCCAGACGATGCTCGGCCGAGAACGGGCCTGATCCCCGGCGAACACGCCAGTACGCCGACGCCCTCGGTGACGACGTCTACGCCCAGGCCGCCCTGGCGGCGGCGGTCGACGCCAAGCTCACCCCGCCGGCCGAGAAGTGGGCCGACGTCGAGGGCGCCCGGATCCTCGAGGACTTCTTCCAGCAGGTGGCCACCGGTGCCGACCTGGAGGAGGCCGCCGCGGAGGCGGACCAGCTCATCGCCGACACGCTCAACTGACCGCCCGACCGGACACGTCGAGCGGCGCCGGCCGGCCCGACCGGTCGACCGCGCCCGACCCGCCCGGTCCGCCACCGCCCGAGCGCCCGACACCTGACCGCTCCACGCACCGGCCGCCACCGGCCGGAGGTCGTGCCGCCGACGACCGCCCCGGCCGCCGCTGCCGGCGGGCACGCCCGCCGCCGACCCCGCCGTCCGCCCGCGACGCCGCGCGCCCCCGCGCTCGGCCTCGTACCTCCTGCTCGTCCCGGCGCTCGTGCCGATGCGTCGTCGGCGCTCGGCTACCCGCTGGCCCGCCAGTTCGTCCTCTCGTTCCAGGAGTTCGGGCTGCGCCCAGCAGTTCGGCCGGCCGGCCGAGTGGGTCGGCCTGCGCAACTACGTCGAGCTCCTCACCGACCCCTACGTCTGGACGCGTCATCGCCCGGTCGATCGCCTTCTGCCTCGTCAACGCCGCGCTGACGATGCTCGCTCGGTATCGCGCTCGCGGTGCTCATGACCACGCGTCGGCCGCGGCCGCCCGGGTCGACCCTGCAGGTCGGCGATGCTGCTCGCCTGGGGCACGCCGGTGCTCGCCACGATGACCGTCTGGCAGTGGCTCTTCGACTCCCAGTACGGCGTCATCAACTGGCTGCTCGCCGACGCCGCTCGGGCGTCGACGGGCATGCGCAACCACTCGTGGCTCATCGAGCCGCTGTCCTTCTACTTCGTCGCCACCGTCATCGTCGTCTGGATGACGCGTCCCGTTCGTCGTCTTCTCCGTCTACGCCGGGCTGCTCCAGGTGCCCGGCCGAGGTGGTGGAGGCCGCGCAGCTCGACGGCGCCAGCGCCTCGGCAGCGCTTCTGGTACCTCGCCGTCCCGCTCATCCGGCCGGTGCTCTTCGGTCGTCGCTGCTGCTCCAGGTCATCTGGGACCTGCGGGTCTTCACCCAGATCTACGTCCTGCAGCGGGCCGGCGCCCCGACCCGGGACACCAACCTGCTCGGCACCTACATCTACTCGCTCGCGAAGGAGTTCTCGATGGCCGGGGCGATGGCCACGATCATGCTGCGTGATCACCCTGGCGCTCACCGGCTTCTACATCCGGCCGCATGCTGCGCCGAGGAGGAGCTGTGAGCACCGTGACCACGGCCCCGCCGCCCCGCCGCGCCGGCGGAGCCCGTCCGCGCGGCGACGGCGTCCGGCGGAGGCGACTGCGGGGGACCGGCTCCGCTGCTCGGCGTCCTCGCCGTCGCGTCGCCCTGGTCTGGGTCTTCCCGATCTACTGGATGATCAGCAGCGCCTTCCTGCCGACCAACCGAACTCCAGCGTGCCGGAACCGACGTTCTTCCCCGTCGACGGCACGTTCTCCAATTTCCGGCGGGTGCTCGACGACCGACCCTTCTTCTACGCATTCCGTGAAGATCTCGCTCGCGCGTCACCGGCATCACCATCGCCGTCGCGATCCTGTTCGCATTCCTCGCCGCGCTGGCGCTGAGCAGATTCCGTTTCCGTGGCCGGAAATCGTTCATCGTGACCATTCTCGTGGTGCAGATGATCCCGGCCGAGGGGCTGTTCATCTCGCAGTACCAGATGCTCGACTCGCTGGGGCCTGGTCAACTCGATCCCGGGCCTCGACGATCGTCTACGTCGGCGGCGATCCTGCCCTTCACGATCTGGATGCTGCGCGGGTTCGTCAGCGGGGTGCCGATCGAGCTGGAGGAGGCCGCGATGATCGACGGGCTGCTCCCGCACCGGCGCCTTCTTCCGGATCACGTTCCCGCTGCTCGCGCCGGGCCTGGTGGCCGTCCGGGGTCTACGGCTTCCTGCAGGCGTGGAACGAGTACACGCTCGCCCTGGTCGTCATGACCGATCCCGAGCAGCGCACCCTGCCGCTCTGGCTGCAGGGGCTCGTCGAGGCCAACCGCGCCACCGACTGGGGCCTGGTCATGGCCGGCGCCGACGCTCATCGCGGTGCCCGTCATCGTCTTCTTCCTGTTCGTCCAGAACCGGCTCACCGCCGGCCTCGTCGCCGGGCGCGGTGAAGGGATGACGTGGACCATCCCCGCCGCGGGGCGACGCTGCGTCGGTCGGCCTCGACATCGGGGGCACCAAGGTGCTCGGCGTGCTCCTCGGACGCCGACGCCGTCGGTGCGGGGCACGCGTGCGGGTGCCGACGTCGGCTCGGCATCGACGGGGTGGTCGGCACCGCGGCCGACGGTCGTCGACGCGGCTCTGCGCCGTCGGCCGGCCTCGCGCCGGCCGACCTGGCCGGTGTCGGCGCTCGGCGTCCCCGGTCTCGTCGACCCGCACACCGGCGAGGTGTCCGCACGCGGTCAACCTCGGCATCGCCGAGCACGGCGTGGGCGCTCGCCCCGCTGCTCGCCGACCAGTTGGGCGGCGTGCCCGTCACCGTCGAGAACGACCTCAACGTCGCCGCCGTCGGCGCCGCGCGCGGTGCTCGGTCTGGACGGCGACCTGGCCTTCCTGGGCCTGGGCACCGGCGTCGCTGCCGGGCTCCTGCTCGGCGGGCAGGTGCGCCGCGGGTCGCCGTGGTGGGGCGGGCGAGATCGGGCACATCCCGCTACGACACCGCCGGGCCGCTCGTGCCCGTGCGGCCAGCGCGGCTGCCTCGAGCTCTACGCCTCCGGGCGCGGCGATCGACGCCGCGCTGGCCGAGCCGCAACGGCCGCCCCGCCGCCGCCTCGGTCTGTCGCCGCCGCCGCGGCGGGCGACGCCGACGCGCGTCGTCGTCCGGGACGCCTTCGCCGACGCCGTCGCCGCGGCCGTCCGGCTGCTCGTGCTCACCTGCGACGTCGAGCACGTGGTGCTCGGCGGCGGCGTGGCGGAGGTCGGGCCGGCCGCTGCTCGAGCTGGTCGCGCAGCAGCTGCGACCGGCAGGCCGACGGGCTCGCCGTTCCTGCGCAGCCTGCGGATCGGCGACCGGCTGCAGATCGTCCCCGACGGCGTCCCGGTGGCACCGATCGGCGCCGCGCTGCTCGCGCACGGGGTCGCGACCCACGGCGTCCGGCCAGCGGTGCCGACGACGGGGTGACGCCGTGGAGGTCGTGATCCTCGGCGGCCCGGAGGAGGTCGCCCGCGCTCGCCGCCGACCGCCGTCGACCGCCGCTGCGTCCGGCGCAAGCCCGACGCCGTGCTGGGGCTGGCGACCGGCTCCTCGCCCGATCGGGCATCTACGCCGAGCTGGCCCGCCGCGTCGCCGCCGAGTGAGCTCGACGTTCGTCCGGCGTCTCGGGCGTTCGCGCTCGACGAGTACGTCGGCCTGCCGACCGGCCATCCGGAGAGCTACCGCCGCGGTGCTCGAGCGTGCGGTCGCGTCCAGCGTCGCTTCGCGCCGCGGGGCGGTGCAGGTGCCCGACGGCGGGGCCGCCGACCTCGAGGCCGCGGCCGCCGACTACGAGCGGGCCATCGCCGCCGCCGGTGGCATCGACCTGCAACTGCTCGGCATCGGCGCCAACGGGCACATCGGCTTCAACGAGCCGACGTCGTCGCTTCGCCTCGCGCACCCGCATCAAGACCCTCGCCCCGCGCACCCGCGCGGACAACGCGCGGTTCTTCGACTCGCCGTCGGACGTGCCGCACGCACTGCCTCACCCAGGGGCTCGGGACCATCCTCGAGGCCCGCGCACTGCGTGCTCGCTCGCGCAGGGCGAGGCCAAGGCCGAGGCCGTCGCGGCCGCGGTCGAGGGGCCGCTGGCCGCGGTCTGCCCGGCGTCGGCGCTGCAGCTGCACCGGCCGGGCGTTCGTGCTGGTCGACGAGGCGGCGGCCACCCGGCTCCGGCTTGCCGGACTACTACCGCTGGACCTACGCGCACAAGCCGGCCTGGCAGCGGCCGTAGGTCAGACGGGTCGGCCGTCGGCCCACACCCGCTGCACGTGCCAGTCCCGATCGAGGACGACGACGTCGGCGGCGAAGCCGGGGGCGATCCGGCCCAGCCGGTCGTGCATCCCGAGCGCCCGGGCAGGGGTGGCGGTCAACGCGGTGATCGCCTCGACCGGCGACAGGTCCATGGTGATGGCGAAGCGCAGGGCGGCGTCCTGGGTGAGCGTCGAGCCGGCGAGCGGGCCGTCGGGGCCGAGGGTCGCCCGGCCGTTCCGGACGACGACGTCGAGCGCGCCCAGTCGGTAGTCGCCGTCCCCGGCGCCGGCGGCCGCCATCGCGTCGGTGACCAGCGCGATCCGGCCCGGGGCCCCGTCGAAGAGCAGCCCGGCCATCGCGGGGTGCACGTGGTGGCCGTCGAGGACGAGTTCCAGGGTGACCAGGTGGTCCGAGATCGCCGCGCCCAGCGGCCCGGGGTTGCGGTGGTGCAGCCCGGGCATGGCGTTGAAGGCGTGCGTGAGCACCCGCGCCCCGGCGTCGAAGGCGTCCATCGTGCGTTCCTGGTCGGCCTCCGTGTGGCCGACCGCCACGGTGACGCCGGCGGCGCGGAGCAGTCGGATCGCCTCCAGCGATCCCGGCAGTTCGGGCGCGATGGTCACCAGCCGGAGGGTGCCCCGGGCCGCGTCGAGCAGCCGCCGGACGTCGTCGACTGCGGGGTCCCTCAGGTACGCCGGGTCGTGCGCGCCGCACCGCGAAGCCGCCAGGAACGGACCCTCGAGGTGGGCGCCGAGCACCGTCGGGTCCTCGGCGACGACGTCGGCGATCCCGTCGAGCGAGGTCTCGAGCGCCTCGAGCGGAGCGGCGACCAGGCTGATGACCGACCGCGTGGTGCCGTGCGCCCGGTGCACCGCGAGGGCCGCGCGGATGCTGTCCGGACCGTCGTCGAACGCGTATCCGCCGCCGCCGTGCACGTGCAGATCGACGAACCCGGGCACGAGCCAGGCGCCGGCCAGGTCGACGACCTCGTCCGCCGCCGGTGGCTCGCCGGTGCCGACGGCGGCGATGGTCGGTCCGTCCAGCAGGACCCAGGAACCGTCGACCTCACCGTCGGCGTCCAGCCGGCGGGCATTGGTCAGCAGCGTCGTCATCGGCCGGTGAGCAGGTCGGCGACGGCCAGGTGTTGGCACGGGCCGCTCCGTGCGCGGCCACCGCCGGGCCGGGCACCAGGTCGAGGTCGGCGGGCATGCCGAGCGCGACGACGACGGCGTCCGGGCGCTGGTCGGTCAGCCGCTGCAGCCAGGCCCGCTGCCAGTCGCTGCGGTAGGCGTCGCGGACGGCCACGACCATCGGTGCGCCGTCGGCCTTCGCCACCGCTTCCTCCGCCGTCGGGCCGTCCGCGGTGACGGTGAGGACACCGGACAGCGGGCGCAGCGCCCCGAGCGGCTCGGCGACGGCTCCACTTCGCCCCGCCCACGGCCAGGTTGGTGCCGGCCCGCAGCTCGACGACCAGGGGCGCGGCGCCGAGCGGTGCCACGTCCCGTGCGCGGAGCGCCGATCGTGCGGCGTCCTGGCCGAGGTGGCCGTCGTCGTCCGCGGGGACCGCCGCCGGCTGTGCGGCCAGCCGCTCCCTCAGCGCCGTCACCCGGCCGGCCGCCTCGCGCAGCCGTTCCTCGGTCAGCCGACCGTCCTGCACGTGCTGCGTGATCGCCGCGCGGATGGCGGCGCAGTGCTCCTCGCCGTCCTCGGCGCCGATCAGCAGGAGGTCGGAGCCCGCGGCCATCGCCAGCGCGGCCGCCTGCGGGATGCCGTGCGCGGCCCGCACCCCGGCCATGTCGAGGGCGTCGGTGACCACGACACCGTCGAACCCCAGCTCGCCGCGCAGCAGGTCGTGCAGCAGCCGCCGGCTCAGCGTCGCGGGGGCGGCGTCGAGTGCGGCGAAGCACGACGTGCGAGGTCATCACCAGGTCGACGCCGGCCTCGACGGCGGCGGCGAACGGGGGCAGGTCGCGACGGCGGAAGGTCGCCTCGTCCGCGTCGATGACGGGGAGGCCGAGGTGCGAGTCGACGGTCGTCGCGCCGTGGCCGGGGAAGTGCTTCGCGGTCGCCGCGACCCCGGCCGCCTGCAGGCCCGCGATGAACGCGGCGCCGTGCCGGGCCACCGCCTGCGGGTCGGCCCCGAACGAGCGGACGCCGATCACCGGGTTGCGGATGTCGCTGTTGACGTCGACCGACGGGCGCGAAGTCGACGTTCACCCCGGCCCGCCGCAGGTCGTGGCCGATCGCGCTGGCCACCGACCGGGTGAGCGCCTCGTCGTCGACCGTGCCCAGCGCCAGGTTGCCCGGGTAGCGGCTGCCGACGCGGTAGTCGAGCCGGGTGACGTCGCCGCCCTCCTCGTCGAGGGCCACGAGCGCGTCCGGCCGGACGGCGCGGACCGCCGCGCTGAGGTCGCGCACCCGGTCGGCCGCCATTTCCGTCTCGCCCGCGCCGGGCAGGTTCTGGCCGTAGACGCAGATTCCCGCCAGACCGTTCTCGAGTGCGCTCTCGACCCATTCCGGCACGACCGGACCGGTGAATCCGGGCATCAGGCACGAATTCACGAGCCGGTCGATCTCGGACATGGAATGGACTCTAGTCCGCCATTTCTCAGCGGAGAGAGCGCACCGCCGCGCCGAGCGTCCGGGCGGTGAGAAGGCCGTCGGCGAGACCGAGGTGGACGACGTCGTCGAACACCCGCTGGTCATCGGCGGCCGCGCGGAAGGCGGCGTCCATCAGTCGCGGCCAGGCGCTGAGCCGGGCCGCCGCCGACGAGTGCCGGAGGTGCCGGCCCAGCCGATTCCGCAGCGCCTGCCGGTACGTCCGCCCGGCGTCGGCACCGTGGATCGCGGCCCGCCCGGCCAGCGTGCCGGAGAGCACCGCGTAGAAGATGCCCTCGCCGGTGAGCGGGTTGATCAGCGAGGCGGCGTCCCCGGCGAGGAGCACCCGTCCGTCGGGCTGCCTCGGGCGGCCGGTCGACAGCGGCAGGCGATGCCCCTTCAGCCCGACGGGCTGCACGCCCGGCAGCAGCCCCTCGAGCCCGGCCAGGAGCCCGCCGCGGGTGACCCCCGACGAGACCAGTTCGCCGTAGCCGACGTTGGCCGAGCCGTCCCCGAGCGGGAACGACCAGGCGTAGGCCGGCCAGCGCTGCTCGGTGGTGGTGATCAGCTGGACACCCACCGCCTCGGCCGGCTCGGGCGCGTAGCCGCGGATCGCGATCGCGGTGTCCGTCGGGCGGTTCGGGGGGATGCCCGCCATCCGGCGGACGACCGACTCCGCACCGTCGGCACCGACGACGACGGCCGCCTCGAGCACGCCGTCGACGTCGACGTGCGTCGGGTGGACGTCGAGCCGGTGGACGTTGTGCCGGCGGAACTCCGCGCCCGACGCCAGCGCCGCGGTGAGCAGCCGTTCGTCGAGGACGGCGCGGGGCACCACGTACGCGGCGCGCGGCATCGCCCGTTCCACCGTCGCCCCGCCGGGCGACCGCAGCCGCAGCCGCTCGACCGCGGGATATCCGGCGGTCAGGCCGGCGCGGCCGATGCCGAGGTCCTCCAGCACGTCGAACGCCTCGGGCGCGATGCCGTCGCCGCACACCTTGTCCCGCGGGAAGTCGGCGCGGTCGAGCACCAGCACACGCGCGGTGGAGTCGGCCTGCCGGGCCGCCGCGGCGCACGCCGCGCCGGCCGGGCCACCCCCGACGACGACGACGTCCCAGTGCTCCACCCGGAAGACGCTAGGCGCGAACCTCCCGCACGACGGGTCGGGCCGCCCCCTCGCGCTCCTGGGAGAGCAGCGAGCGCCAGCTGTCCCGGTCGTGCGCCGCCGGCTCCGTCGTGGCGATGAAGTCGAGCAGGACGTCGACGAACCGGTCGGGCTCGTCGAGGTGGGGCCAGTGACCGGCCTGCCGGAAGACCTCGATGCGGGCGCTCGGCACCACGCGGCGGACCGTCTCGGCCTGCCGCGCGGGCACGATCGGGTCGCGGGCGCCCCAGACCACCAGCAGCGGGATGGCGTCGGCGAGGTAGAGCCGGTCGAGCGCGGTGACCGCCTGGCCCCGGGCGTCGGCGACCCCGCGCAGCGTGCGCAGGAACGCCGTCCGCGCTTCCACGTTCTTCAGTCCGAGCAGCGCGTCGCCGGCCTCGGCGAGGTCGCGCAGCCGCCGCCATCCGCCGACCTCGCCGACCCGCTCGAGCACGTGGAAGCCGAACTGCATCGGACCGGAGACGACGGTCAGCGCGCGGAGCACCAGCTCGGCCCCGGGCAGGGTGGCCGCCCGCAGGCCGAACGAGAGCTCCGGACCCAGCCCGCCGCTGCCCACCACCGCCAGCCGCTGGCAGCGCTCGGGGAACTGGTAGGCGAACTGCAGCGCGATCCCCCCGCCGAGCGAGTGGCCGACCACCGTTGCCTGCTCGATGTCGAGCACCGAGAGCAGGTCCCGCATCCCGTTGGCGTACGCGGGGATCGAGTAGTCGCCGCGCGGCTTGTCGGAGTCCCCGTGGCCGAGCAGGTCCGGCGCGATCACCGTGTGCGTCTCGGCCAGCCGGTCGATCACCCCCGACCACGTCTGACAGTTGTTCCCGATGCCGTGCAGCAGGAGCAGCGCCGGACCGCTGCCGGCCCGGACGAAGGCCCGCCGGTGCCCGTGCACCACGCGGCTCTCGCGCCTGAGGGTTGCCACCATCGGTGCAGTGCACCACGTCCGCGTTGCGGCCGGGTTACCGCCCGGTGCTCACGCTGCGGGCGGACCCGCTGGCGGCGCCGTCCACTTGCGCGCCGGGTGCTCGTAGCCGTCGACGAACTCCAGGAGCCCCGCCGCGTCGGTGACCACGCCCAGGGCGTCGAGCCGGGCGGCGTCGAGGTAGCCGTCGTCGACCATGCGGCGCAGCTGCGCGAGCAGCGGCTGCCAGAACCCGTCGACGTCGATCAGCGCCGTCGGCTTGTCGTGCAGCCCGAGCATGCCCCAGGTCCACGCCTCGAACAGTTCCTCGAGCGTGCCGGCGGCGCCGGGCAGCGCGACGAACACGTCGGCCAGCTCGGCCATCCGCGCCTTGCGCTCGTGCATCGAGTCGACGACCTCGAGGCGCGGCAGCCCCGGGTGCGCCAGCTCGTCGTCGACCAGGTGCTGGGGGATGACGCCGACCACCTCACCGCCGGCCTCCAGCGCCGCGTCGGCGACGGTGCCCATCAGCCCGACGCGCCCGCCGCCGTAGACGATGCCGACGCCGGCACGGGCCAGACCGGCGGCGAAGTCGGCGGCCGCCACGCGATGGGACGGCGGACCGTCGTGGGACCCGGTGAAGACGGCGACGCGCACGTCTCCCGATCCTGCCAGCGGGCCGTGGCCGACCTGTTCCCGGGACGCTTGTGCTCTGCTTACAGGGCGAAGCAGAGCACGAGCATCCGCAGGACAACCTCCGCCCGGGAGCGGCATCCCGCCGCGGGAGCGGGTTCACTGTGCTCGTGGTGTCTTCGACCGACGGCTGGGCGTTCTGCGCCCTCGGTCACCGGCACTGGGGCCGAGCGGGCGCCGCCGGACTCCTCCTGCACCGCGACGGGCCCGACGGCTGCGAGGTGCTTCTCCAGCACCGCGCCCGGTGGTCGCACCACGGCGGCACCTGGAGCACGCCGGGCGGAGCGCTGCACGAGGGCGAGTCGGCCCACGCGGGCGCGCTGCGCGAGGTCCGCGAGGAGTTGGGGCTGCTGCCGGACGACGTCGTCCTGGGTGCGCAGTCGGTCGACGACCACGGCGGCTGGTCGTACACGACGGTGCTCGGCCGGCCGGCTCGGCGCATCGAGGCCGCCGATCTGCGACTGGACGGCGAGAGCGACGGCGCTGCCTGGCTGCCGCTCGCTGGGCTGACCGAGGTCGATCTGCACCCCGGTCTGGCGGCGTCGCTGGGGCGGCTGCGGCCGCTGCTGGAAATTACCTGTCAGTAGCCGGTCACATCTGGGCATGGGTTCGCCGGTGCGGGGTAACGCGCCATCCGAACCCCGCACCACCCTGCTTAAGGAGCCGGCCCTGTCCCGCCGTCCTCGTCACCGCGCTCCGAACACCTCTTCCCGTCAAGCGGTCGCGCCCGGAACCGACAAGCGCCGACGGGTCGTCGTGCTGGTCCTGTCCTTCGTGTGCGGCGTACTGCTCATCGCCGCTCCGGTGGCGATCTTCCTGTCGAACCTGCCCGACGGCGGCATGTCCACCGACGATCCGGGCGGCGTCTACACCGGCCCGGGTGGTGAGGCCGAGGGCGGCGGAAACGGTGGCGCACCGGCACCCTTGACGACCGCGGCGGCGCGGTCGTCCGGCGCCGATGCCGCCACGCGGAACGGCGCGGGCAGCGACCCGGCCGGCTCGGGTGACGGAACGGTCGCCGGCGGCGCCGACGCTGCGGCCGGCCAGCTCGGCGGCACCAGCGACGGCGGCACGAGCGACGGCGGCACGAGCGACGGCGGCACCGCGGCGGGCTCGAACGGCGGGTCGACCGGCGGCTCGACCGGGGGTTCCACGGGCGGCTCGACCGGCGGCAGCACCGGTGGCACCGGCTCCGGCAACGACGGCGGTGGCGGTGGCGGCAGTCCGCAGCCCCAGCCGCAGCCACAACCGCAGCCGGAACCCGAGCCGGACGATCCCTGCCTCTGCGAGAACATCCCCGAGCTCCCGCTCCCGGAGCCTCCACCGCTGCCGGCCCCGCCGGCCCTCCCGGCCCCGCTCCCGCAGGACCCGGTGGGCAGCCTGTCCACCACCGTCGAGGACACCGTCGGAGGCCTGGGCATCGGCGGCTGAGCCGGTCCTCGGGGCGTCGGGTTAGGTTGCCCGACATGAGCGCCCGCGACGACGTCTCCGAGATCTTCGACAGTGCCGCGTGGCAACCGGTGGACGGCTTCGACTTCGCCGACATCACCTATCACCGCGCCGTCGACGCGGGCGTCGTCCGTATCGCCTTCGACCGTCCGGAGGTGCGCAACGCGTTCCGGCCGCAGACCGTCGACGAGCTGCTCACCGCGCTCGAGCACGCCCGGCTCTCCACCGACGTCGGCTGCGTGCTGCTCACCGGCAACGGGCCGAGCCCCAAGGACGGCGGCTGGGCGTTCTGCTCCGGCGGCGACCAGCGGGTGCGCGGGAAGTACGGCTACGAGCACGACAAGGGGCGCAGCAGCGGGCGGCTGCACATCCTCGAGGCGCAGCGGCTGATCCGCTTCATGCCGAAGATCGTCATCTGCGTCGTCCCCGGGTGGGCCGCCGGCGGTGGGCACAGCCTGCACGTCGTCTCCGACCTGACCCTGGCCAGCGCCGAGCACGCCCGGTTCAAGCAGACCGACGCCGACGTCGGCAGCTTCGACGGCGGGTTCGGCTCGGCCTACCTCGCCCGGCAGGTCGGCCAGAAGTTCGCCCGCGAGATCTTCTTCCTCGGCGACGAGTACACCGCCGCCGACGCCCACGCGATGGGCATGGTCAACCGCGTCGTCCCCCACGCCGAGCTCGAGGCCACGGCCCTGGACTGGGGCCGGCGGATCGTCGCCAAGAGCCCGACCGCCCAGCGGATGCTCAAGTACTCGTTCAACCTGATCGACGACGGCCTGGTCGGCCAGCAGTTGTTCGCCGGCGAGACGACCCGGCTGGCCTACATGGCGGAAGAGGCGGTCGAGGGGCGGGACGCCTTCCTGGAGAAGCGCGACCCCGATTTCAGCCGCTTCCCCTGGCATGTCTAGGGGCCATAGTGGCCATAAAGGCCCTGTGAACAGGAGGTCGGGATGATCGTCGAGGTGATCGGCGGCAGGGAGGAGCACCCGGAGGCGCGGGTGGTCGACATCGACAACCTCAGCGCGCTGCACCTGGCGCTCGGCGAGGTCACCGACGAGGAGGCCGGCGAGGTGCTGGTGGCAGCCGGGCTCGGCCGGATGGGCGACGGAGACATCGCATTCCTCGATGCCGCGGCGCTCCGGGCCACCGCCGAACCACGCGCGAGCACCGCCGACTGGGCGACGAGATGGGACGCGATGATCGAGCACGCCCGGGGCAAGGGATGGCTGACGGAGGACGGCACGAGCATCCAGGTGCACGTGGAGAGCGCCGCCGGCGCCTGATCCAGCCCTCAACTTTTTTCTGAGGGGACCCTTGGCTCACCGCCTCAAGTCATTGTGGTGACTCCACAGTCACGCCAGGATGCAGCGGTGCGTATGACCAGACGTGACGGAATCGGGTCATGACCGGGACCCCCGGGCGGCCGCTCAGCTCCGAGCTGTCCGAGCAACTGCTCTCGGTCGCCGTCGACATCCTCGCGGAGGAGGGATGGGGGCGACTCAACAGCGATCGTGTCGCCGCCCGTGCGCACGCCGGCAAGGCCGGTATCTACCGCCGGTGGCCGACGATGGCGGCCCTGGCGCGGACCGCGCTGAGCCGGTTCACCCTCGTCACCCCGCCACCCGACGCCGGATCGCTGGCCGCCGACCTCGCCGGGCTGGTCGCCCGCTGGACGCGCCCGCTGGACCGCGAGGAGCGGGCCGTCGCCAGCGTCGTCGGCGCCGCGCGGCACGAGGAGGACCTGCGGGCCGGCCTCGACGCCGCCCTGGTCGCGCCGCTGGCCGCCGCGGTCTCCGAGATGGGTGCGCGGGCCGCGGCCCGTGGGGAGCCGGTCGAGCCGGGCCGGCTCGCGTTGCTGGGCTCGGTGCTCGAGGCGTTCTGGTGGCAGCGGTTCACCGCGGCCGGCGACGGCGCGATGACCTCCGAGCAGGTGGAGTCGGTCGTCGACGACGTCCTGCTGCCGCTGGTCGGGCACACGACGAGTGCCCGCGGCCTCTCCGCGGCGGCCGCCAGCCTCTGAGGCGGGAGGCGGTCAGCCCGCCTGCAGCGCCACGGACTCGGGCCACCCGGTCTCGCGGACCGGCAGCTGCGACGGCAGCCCGCTGATCATGCTCAGACACGTCTCCATCTGGCTGAGCAGTCGCTCGGCGAACGCCCGGGCCGCGGGACCCCGGCTCGGGTCGAAGCCGGCGCCCAGTTCGGGTCGCTGCTGGATGACCATGACGCGGGCCGCGGAGAGCCAGACGGCGGCGGTCAGCGGGCCGGCGGTCTGCGGGTCGGCGGGGGCCTCGACGGCGTCGTCCGCCAGCCACGCCTCGGTCAGCGCGGCGCCCAGCCGGCGCTCCGCCTCGTGGACCAGTTCACGCTCGTACGCCCGCAGCGCGTCGGAGGCGTGGAGGCTGGCCACGTACGCGCGCCGGTCCGGGCAGACGAAGGACCCGACGATGCGGCTGACCTCGTCGACGAGGTAGGTGCGCAGGGCGACCATCGGCAGGACGCCGGGCTCCCGCCGGCGCACGGCGTCGGCCGGTCCGTCGAGCCAGGGCGTGTGACCCTCGAAGAAGAGGTCTTCCTTCGTGGCGTAGTGGTTGAACACCGTCTGGACGGCGACCTGCGCCTGCTGGGCGATGTCGGCGATGGTCACGGCGTCGAAGCCGCGCTCGATGAACATTCCCTGCGCGACGCTGCGCAGCAGCTCCCGCGTCTGTGCCTTCTTCGCCGCTCGGCGGTCGCTCAGCTCACCCACGGTGTCAGCTTAAGCACACACAGTTGTCTTAGCGGGGAGGTTAATCCTGCGACTTCGGCTACACCCGCGCTGCCGCGTCGCACCAGTCCTGGTGCACGCCGCGCGCCCAGGTCTCCACGAGCACGGGCAGATCGACGACGTCGAGGTCGGCGGCCACATCGGCGATCGTCGTCCGCCATGTCCGCGGGCGCGGTCCGCCCGCGGGAACGCTCTCCACACGGAGCGCCTCGGCGAGTCGCGCCACGGCGGCCGACGCCCGGTCGGGCTCGTCGGCGACGGGGTGCTGGGCGTCGTAGGCCGCGTCGGCGAGGGCGACGACCGCCCCGGCCGAGGGGTCGGCGAGGGTCTCCTCACGCAGCCCGTGCAGCGTCGTCCCGAACAACCGGGCGCAGGAGGTGGAGGCGCCGGGATGCAGGACGGCGTCGTCGGTGGTCACGAGCACGGAGCCGCAGCCGGGACAGACGTTGGTCGGTTCGGGCGGGGCGGCGGGCACCTGGCCGATCGTGCCCCACCCGGCCGTCGTCCGCGGGCCCAGGGGGCGTTTCGTGGGAATCTGCTCTCGACGCACGACCGGCGAGCGAGGAACGGACGGGAGGCCCAGGTGACCGGGACGACGGTGGACGACACCACGGTGGCCGAGGTGATGGCCGAGCTGGCCGCGCTCGAGGACCCGAAGGCCCGCGCGGTGAACGAGCGACACGGTGACGACCACGGGGTGAACCTCGGCCAGCTGCGCGCGGTCGCCAAGCGGCTGAAGACGCAGCAGGACCTCGCGCGCCGGCTCTGGGAGACGGGTGACACCGCGGCCCGACTGCTGGCGCTCCTGATCTGCCGCCCCAAGGCGTTCGAGCGGGACGAGCTGGACGCCATGCTGCGCGAGGCGCGCACCCCCAAGGTGCACGACTGGCTCGTGAACTACGTGGTGAAGAAGAACCCGCACGCCGAAGAGCTGCGCGTGGCCTGGTTCGCCGATCCGGATCCCGTGGTCGCGAGTGCCGGCTGGGCGCTGACCACCGAGCGGGTGGCGAAGAAGCCCGAGGGCCTCGACCTCGCAGGACTGCTCGACACGATCGAGGCGGAGATGAAGGACGCCCCGGACCGCCTGCAGTGGGCGATGAACCACTGCCTGGCGCAGATCGGCATCGAGCACGCCGAGTACCGCGCCCGCGCCATCGACATCGGGGAGCGCCTCCGTGTGCTCGAGGACTACCCGACGCCCCCGAACTGCACGTCGCCCTTCGCGCCCATCTGGATCACCGAGATGGTGCGCCGCCAGACGGCCTAGTCGACCATCGGCGCGTGAGTTCCCAGCGAATCGCCGTCCTCGACGTCGACGGCACCCTCGTCGACACCAACTACCAGCACGCGCTGGCCTGGTACCGCGCGTTCCGGTCGCTGGGGGAGACGTTCCCGATCTGGCGGATCCACCGGCTGATCGGCATGGGCGGTGACCAGTTGGTGGCCGCGCTCGGTGGGGACGACGTCGAGGCGCGGATCGGCGACGAGGCCCGCGAGCGCTGGGTCACCGAAGCCGACCCGCTGATGGCCGAGGTCGCGCTGCTGCCCGGCGCCCGCGAGCTGATCGTCGCGCTGAAGGACCGCGGGCACCGGGTGGTGCTGGCCAGCTCGGGCAAGCCGCACCACGTCGACCGGGCGCTGGACATGCTCGACGTCCGGGATCTGGTCGACGGCTGGACGACCAGCGAGGACGTCGAGACGACCAAGCCGGCCCCGGACCTGCTGCACGTGGCGCTGGAGAAGATCGGCGAGCCGGCCGACGCGCCGAGCGTCGTCGTCGGCGACTCGGTCTACGACGTCGAGGCCGCGAAGAACGCGGGGATGCCGGCGATCGTCGTGCGGTCGGGCGGCTTCGGCGACGACGAGCTGCGGGACGCCGGGGCGGTCGGGATCTACGACACCCCGGCCGATCTCACCGCTGAGCTCGACGCGACAGCTCTCGCATGACCCGCACCGGCGTGGGCATGGGCTTCACGGGCACGCGCCGGGTCGGCGCGTCGGTACGGATCCGGCGGAGCAGCTCGTCCGGGTTGTCGGTGATCGCCGCGTCGATGCCGAGCTCCCGGACGAAGTCCATGTCGACGGTGCGGTTGACCGTCCAGACGTGGACCTCCTTGCCCGCGGCGTGGGCATCGGCCACGTAGTCGGGGTCCGAGCGCAGCAGCGCGATCCCCGGACCCATCGCCGTCGCGCTGCCGCTCAGCAACTCGCGCCGGACGGTCCGCAGCCGCTTGCCGATCAGCTGCACCGTGGGGATGCCGGGTGCCATCTCGTGCATCCGCTTGACCGCCAGCTGCGAGAAGCTCATCACCCGCACCGCCGGCTTGCCCGCCCACTCGACCGGCTTGCCGTTGCCGAGCAGCCCGAAGCGGCGCAGCGAGTCGACCAGCGCCTCCTCGACCTTGCGGGTGTGCCGGGTCGGGTGCTTGGTCTCGATCGCGAGGCGCACCTGGCCCGGGGTGGCGGTCGCGAACTCGAGCAGCCGGTCCAGCGTGAGGACCAGGCCGTCCTCGACGTCGGGCTCGTCGGTGACGGCGGTGATCTCGTCGTCGGCCCACCGGTTCAGCCGGTTGGGGCGGCGCGCGCCGAAGTGGAACTGCTCGAGCTCGTCGAGGCGGAGCGCGGCGACCACGCCACGGCCGTTGGACGTGTGCCGGATCTGCCGGTCGTGCACGCACACCAGGACGCCGTCGCGGGTCATCCGGACGTCGACCTCCACGCCGTCCGCGCCGATGTCGGCGGCGTGGCGGTAGGCGGCGAGGGTGTGCTCGGGCGCCTCCGCCGTCGCCCCGCGATGGGCGACGACCTCCAGACCGCTCACCGGGACGGGTCGACTCGAGCCACGGCGGGATTGTCCCCTGCTGGGGGATCGGTAGGCGACAAGGACGCTCGGAGGGGTTACCCCACCAGCCCCGCCTGCAGCGAGCGGTACTCCGGCACCGTCACCATCGGCGGGCGCTCGTCGACGGCGACCGCGCTGCTGCGGGGCACGAAGCCGGTGCCGTCGTGCCGGAACTGGGTGAGCAGCCCGCTGGCGTCGAGCCCGAGCCGGCCCCCGGCCCGGGCGAGCACGGTCGAGACCACCTGCCCGGCCATCGCGCCGAGCGCCTCCTCGGACTGGGAGGTGTGCCGCCGGACGCCGAGGTCGACCTGCGCCAGCGAGGAGAGCCCGCTCGAGGCGCAGCAGGTCGATGAGCAGGCCCACCTCCACGCCGTAGGCCGACACGAACGGCACCTGCTCCAGCGCGGACCGGCGGCCCGCGTACTCGCCGCCGAGCGGCTGCACGACCCCGGCGAGCTCCGGCCACAGCGCGTTGAGCAGCGGCCGGGCGGTCAGCTCGGTGACCCGGCCGCCGCCGGCCGGCACGACGACGCCCTCGATCTCGAGCGGGCGCGTGTAGCAGCCCTTCACGTAGTCGACCTGCGGATCGGTGAGCAGCGGACCCAGGAGCCCGGGCACGTAGTGCGTGACGTCGCCGAGCAGGTCGGCGTCGAGGAAGACGACGAGGTCGCCGGTCGTGGCGGCCAGCGACTTCCACAGCGCCTCGCCCTTGCCGGCGCGGGTGCCGTGCGCGGGGAGGACGTCGGCCGTGGCGACGACGTCGGCACCGGCGGCCCGGGCGACGGCGGCGGTCGCGTCGGTGGAGTCCGAGTCGACGACGAGCAGCTCGTCGACGAGCGGGACCCGGCGCACCCAGTGCTCGTGGAGGTCGGCGACGAGGCGGCCGACCGTCGCCTCCTCGTTGCGCGCGGGCAGGACCACGGAGATCCGGTGGCCACCGCGGCGCTTGGCGCGGAGCAGGAGGTCGAGGTCGATCTCGGCCAGGCCGGTGGCCGACGTCGTCCGGTGCTCGAACCAGGCGCGGGCATCGGGTCGCATCGGCCCACTCTCGGCGCTGATCTGGTCCTCCGCCAGCCTGGCGTGGCCCATTTCACCCACTCGTCACGTCCCACGCTCTACCGTTCACAACCAGCGCGGGCACAACCGCGTCGGCCGCGTCCAACAGCGGCGCGTCGAAGTCCGAAGGCGATCGGCATGTCCCTCACCGACCACGGCGGCACGGCGACGACCGAGGAGACGCTCGAACAGCTCGGCCGCCTGGCGCTGCGGGAATCGTCCGTCCCGACCGTGCTGCACCAGGTCGTGCAGCTCCTGGGGTCGGCGATGCCGCCCGGTTCCGAGACAGCGGTCTCCGTGCAGGCGCGTGGGGAGCTCCTCTGCGTCCCCACCGGCGACACCGCGCGCAGGCTGGACGAGGCGCAGTTCGCCGAGGGTCACGGGCCGGTGGTGCACGCGGCGCACACCGGGACCGCCGTCGAGATCCCCGATGTCCGCACCGACGCGCGCTGGCCCGAGCACGCCCGGCGGTCGGTGGAGGCGGGCATGCTCAGCTCGCTGTCGGTGCCGCTCGCCGTGAGCGCCCAGGCCGCGGGCGCGCTGACCATCTACGCCCGGGCGACCGCCGCCTTCGACGAGGGAATCCGTCGGGCCGCCCGCCGGCTGGCGCCGCACGCCCGTGCCGCCGTCGCCAGCCTGGAGTGCCGGCACCAGGCACGCGCGATGGCCGACGACCTCGAGCAGGAGCTCGCGACGAAGGCGATGATCGTCCAGGCGAAGTGGATCCTGGTCGAGCGCTACCAGCTGACTCCGGAGCGCGCGGTCGAGCTGATGGCCCGGATGTCCGCCCGCTCGAACGTCGAGCTGCGCCAGATCGCGGCCGGGCTGATCCTCAAGGGCCGCGCCTCCCGGGCCTGAGCTGATCACGCCTGGACGGCGGCGGTCTCCCGGTCGGCGTCGCCCGCGGCGGAGGCCTCCGGCTCCGGATGCCCGAGGTCGGTGAGCCAGCCGCGCAGCACCCGGTGCAGCGCCTCGGCGCCGACGACCTCACCGGGCGGTTCGAACGACCGCGGGTGCACCAGGACGGCGTGCTGCTGCGGGCCGCCCAGCCCGCCGTGCGAGCCGACGTGCGGCTCGAACGCCGACGCCTCGTCGGTGTCGGGGTCCCAGCGGCTGTTGAGAACGACGTCGGCGCAGTGCGGGAACGTCGAGACGCGGGCGACCAGGGCCGGCGCGTGCTCGCCGTAGGGCAGCAGCGGGTCGGTGCCGATGACGACGCCCGTGCGCAGCCGGTGCAGCCCCTCGCGGCCCAGGACGACCGGGCCGAACTCGTCGGAATGCACGAGCAGGAACCCGACGCCGTCGTGGTCGACGAGCGTGGGCAGCAGGTCGGGCCAGTGCCGCTCGATCTCCTCCAGCGAGACCCGACCCGGCAGGTCGGGGAACGAGACCATCGCGGTGTGGCCGGAGACGACGCACACGACCCCGGGTGCGACCCGCGGCACCTCGCCGCCGTCGCCCGGGCACCAGTTCGTGCTCGTGCGGCGGCAGCGGACTCCACCCGGGCGCGCAGCCGCCGGGCGATCGGCCCGCCGCTGGCCGCGAGCGCGGAGGTCACCTGCCAGCCCTCGACGGGGCGCCGGCTGTCCTTCGCACCCTCGGTGCGGTGCTCACCGGAGCCCCCGCAGAGCCGGCCGACCAACTGCTCGATCGACTCCCCGAACCGGTCGGCGAACGCCCAGCCCTGGGTCTGCCCGTGATCGGAGAGCACGACGAGGTGGTAGCGACGCGGGGCCAGCTGGGCGGCGCGGTACAGCCGGCCGATCTGCTGGTCGATCGTGCGCAGCACGGCCAGGCTGTCGGCCCGCTCGAGCCCGGCGTGGTGGGCGGCCTCGTCGTAGCCGAGGAAGTCGCAGTACACGACCGGCCGCCCGGCCAGCATGTCCTCGAGGATCGCGAAGACGACGACGTCGCGGGAGACCACCGTCGTCCCCGGCCGGGCCAGCGGGTAGATGCCGCCGCGGTTCACCCGCGGCCGGACGTCGTCGCGACGCTCCCGCGCCGCGGCCACCAGCTCCCGGCCGATGTCGACCAGCGAGACCCCGATCGTGCGCAGCGCGTTCACCGGGTTGGCGAAGTACGCGGCGTAGCCCGCGCCGATCCGGTCGCGGGCCCGGCGCTCGCGGCGGCTGCGGGCCGGCACCAGGTAGGCCAGCGAGCTCATGGTCAGGCTGACGTGCGGGGCGTCGCCGGTGAACAGGTTGCCGCGGCTGGCCCCGCCACCGGCGAGCAGGCCCCGGCCGTTCGAGATGCGGCGCTCGATCGCGGCGGCGTCCTCGGGGGAGGAGACCCGGCAGACGTGGTCGCGCTCCTTGTCGTACCAGCGGAACCCGAAGATGTCGTGGTTGCTGCCGTGCAGGATGCCGCTGACCTCGGCGCCGGTCTGCGAGCTCCAGTCGGTGTGCCAGGTGGTCAGGGTGTGGCTGCCCTCGCGGAGCCAGGCCGCGAGCGTGGGCATCGACCCGTCGCGGACGGCGCGGCGGGCGGTGTCGTAGGACAGCGAGTCGATCTGCAGGAACAGCACGCCCGGCGGCTGGTCGTCAGCACGTGGTGCAGCCGCGGGCCCGTCGGCGGGCCCGGCGGAAGAAGAGCTCGTCCTCGTCGATGGCGAGCACGCTGCTGACCAGGCCCGACACGGCGGCGATGGTCACCGCGACGAGCACCGCGATGCCGAGGTTGTCGATCACGACGCTCGGGGATCGCGAAGGAGAGCGCGAGCACCAGCGCCCCGAGCAGCAGGAAGCTGCTCAGGCCGAAGGTGAACAGCGCGATCGGCAGGGCGATCCGCATGATGAGGGGCCAGATCAGCGCGGTGAGCACGCCGAGCAGCAGGGCCATCACCGGCGCCTGCCACCAGAACGGCAGCTGGAAGCCCTCCATCCAGGTGCTCAGCAGCTCCAGCGCCAGGGTGACGGCGATCCACGTGACGAGGACGCGGGCGACGGTGCGCCCCCCGCGCAGGACGCGGCCCCGGCCGGGAGACGCCGCGGTCATGCCGACTCGTACTTCTCGGCCTCGGCGGGCTCCGGCGGCGCGGGCGGCGTCTTCGCGCGGCGGCGCTGGGCGGCGACCAGGTTGATGACCGCGCTCACCACGAGGATCAGCAGCGTCGCGAGGAGCGTGGCGACGAGCGGGGAGTCGAAGACGCCGCCGCTGACCACGCCGAGCAGGGCGTAGGCGACCGCCCACACCAGGCAGCCGAGCGCGGAGGCCGGGATCAGCCGGCGCCACGGATAGGAGAGCGCGCCGGCGGCCAGCAGCACCGGGATCCGGCCGGCGGGCAGCAACCGCCCGATGACGATGATCTGCCAGCCGTGCCGGCGGAACTGGTCGCGCACCTCCTCGATCCGATCGGCGTGCTGCCCGCGGGCCACCCAGCGCACGGCCGTGGGCCCGCCGAAGCGGCAGATCGCGAAGGTGACCAGGTCGCCGAGGAAGGCGGCGGCGGTGGAGAGGACGAGGACGATCGGCAGGCCGAAGGAGTCGCTGGTCATGGCGAACGCGGCGGCCGCGCCGACGATCGCGCCGGTCGGCACCACCGGGATGATCGAGCCGAGCAGGACCCCGCCGAAGAGGACCGAGTAGCCGACCGTCGACGCCTCGGTCGCCGCAGCGAGCACCGTCGCGTCCATGGCTACGCCGCCCCCTCTGCGGGGGGCTCGACGGTGTGCGCAGATGCCCGGTTCCGCGGCGCGGAGGGCAGGGCGGTGAGCGAGGGCAGGGCCACGGCCGCGCCGGGCTCGGTCACGACCACCGTCGTCGCCAGGGCCCGGCGGGCCACCTCGGCGGCGAACTGCCGCGGCGGCTCGACCAGCAGCCGCCGCATCCGCCCGCCGATCGGCGAGCGCGGGCCGATGCCCGCGACGGTCAGCGTGCCCCAGTGCACCGGGACGGCGATCCGCGGGCGGATCAGCGCGACCGCCTCGGCCGCCTCGATCGGGTCGAGGTGCCCGGGGCCGAGGGTCGGGCCCCAGCCCCAGACGGGCAGCAGCGCGACGTCGACGGACCGCTCGCCGAGCAGCGGCATGCTGTCGTGCAGGGCGGTGTCGCCGCTGACGTAGACGGTCGAGCCGGCGCCCTCGATCAGGTGCCCGATCGCGTCGGTGTTCGGGCCGTGCGTCGACCGCGGTCCCCAGCGGTGGCCGCTGTGCTCGGCGCGGACGCCGGTGATGCGCAGGTCGCCGTCGGAGAGCGTGTCGCCGGGGCTGAGCTCGGCGACGTGCCGGAACCCGCGGCGGCGCAGCCAGCCGCCCGCGCCGCGCGGGACGACGATGCGCACGTCGGGGCCGAGCAGCCGCAGCGAGGGCAGGTGCAGGTGGTCGCCGTGCAGGTGGCTGATCAGCACGACGTCGACGCCGGCCCACGCGGCCGGGTCGGGCAGCGGGACGACGCGGCGGAGCGCGCCGATGCGCTGGGCCAGCACGGGATCGGTGAGCACGGTGCGGCCGGCCAGCTCGACGCGCACCGTCGAGTGGCCGAGGAAGTGCAGCGCCGGCGTCACCACCTGTGCAGTGTCCCGCGCGAGCCGGACATTCCCATCCGGGTTTCCCCCCACCCGACCCGGACTTCCGGGCCCGGGTGGCGCCGGGTTGAGCCGCTCGAACGGATGGTGAGCCGGGTCGTGATCCGGCTCAACATCCGTTCAGGCGGCTCGACCTCCGACAAGGAGGTGCAGAAGGTCAGGCGGTGGGGACGCGGTCGGCGCTGTCGAGGAGCTCGGCGGCCGCGTCCACCGTCAGGTCGTGCGGCAGGTAGCGGCCGTGGACCAGCGCGACCCCGGCCTCCTCGGCCATCGACAGCATCTCGCCGTTGGAGATGCCGCCGGCGATCGTCAGGACGTCGAACCCGCTGGTGGTGTTGACGATGGCGGTGAGCACCTGGCGGGCGCGGTCGAGGTCGTCGCGGCCGGCCAGCGCCGGAACGTCCACCCGCACGATGTCCAGCGGCAGGCGGGCGAGCAGGGCGAAGATGCTGTGGCCCATGCCGTAGTTGTCCATGCAGAGCCGGACGCCGGCGCGCTGAGCGGCCTCGAGCTCCGGCACGAGCCCGGCGGCCGAGGTCAGCAGCGTCTCCTCGGTGATCGACAGGACCAGCCGCGAGGGGGCGAGCCCGGACTTGGCCAGCGAGTCGGCGACCATGTCGGCCAGGCCGTCGGTGGTCACGTGGCCCGCGGGCAGGCTGACCGCGACCGAGACCCGGTCGTCGGCCAGGCCGGCGACCTCGGTGCACGCGGTGCGGATCAGCCACTGCTGCAGCACGGAGGAGGCGCCCTGCTGCTCGGCGGCGCCCCACAGGTCCTGCATGCGGATGAGGCCGTGCTCGGGGTGCTCCCACACCGGGACGGCGTGGACCAGCTCGATCCGGCCGTCGGGGGTGCAGGCGGCGTCGAGGCGCAGGTGCACGGCGCCGTCGGAGAGGGCGGTCCGCAGGTCGGACTCGGCCACCACGGCCGAGGCGAGGGCGTCGTGCGCGAGGCGCACGCAGCCCTTGCCGGCCTGCTTGGCGGCGCGCAGCGCGGCGTCGGCCTCGCGGAAGGCGACCTGACCGCCGGCCGCGCCCAGCTCCGCGACGCCGACGCTGGCGCCGACGGCGAAGGCCCACTCACCGGTGCGGTGCGGCATGGCGAGCACGTCGACGACCCGCTGGGCCACCTCCTCGCCCTCGACGACCGAACCGGTCACCAGGACGGCGAACTCGTCGCCGCCGAGGCGGGCGACCAGGTCGTCCTCGCGGACGACGGTGTGCAGGCGGCGGGCCACCTCGACCAGCAGCTGGTCACCGGCCTCGTGCCCGGCGACGTCGTTGACGGCCTTGAAGCCGTCCATGTCGAGCACGAGCAGGCAGCGCTCCTCGAGGGAGGGCATCGCCATCTCCTCGAACAGCTGCGCGCGGTTGGGCAGCGCGGTCAGGTGGTCGGTGTAGGCCATGCGCTCGAGCTCGCGCTCGCGGCGACGGCGGCTGGTGACGTCGCGCAGGTACATCACGCGCCGGCCGCTGCCGGGACGGTCCGAGGAGTGGACCTCGAGCTCGCGCGTGCCGCCGTCCTCGCGGGCGACACGGAAGTGCAGCTCGCCGGAGGCGCCGTTGGCCAGCGCGGCGCGGACCAGCGCGCGGTCCTCGTCGACCAGCAGGTCGACCAGGGAGCCCTCGGGGTTCACGTCGACGGCGTGGCCGAGCAGCCGCCGGGCCGCCGGCGACGTGAAGAGCAGGTTCAGCTCGTCGTCGACGATGGCGATGCCGTCGGAGCTGGACTCGACCAGGTCGCGGAAGTCCTCCTCGTTGCGCACGAGGTCCTCGGTGACCTGGCCGTCCTCCTTGATGCGCAGCACCAGCCGCAGGGCCATCAGCGCGAAGACGAGGGCGATGCCGATCTCCGCGAACAGCGAGTGGTGCTCGCCGCGGGTCTCCATGAGCACGATCGAGACCGGCAGGCTGAGCATGGCGCCGACCACGAGGCCCAGGCCGACCGGGCTCGCGACCGGGGCCGAGGCGCGCACGCCGCGCCCCTCGAACCGGCTGGGGGCACGCAGGGTGGCCAGCGCCGCGGCGAGCAGCGCCACGGCGACGGCGGTGTCGGAGGCGGCGGTCCACAGCGGCGACGGCGACACGATCGCCATCGCCTCGGACGCGGCGGCGATCGCCTGGCAGCCGACGGCGCCGATGAGCGTCGTGGCCGAGCGGCGGAGTGCCGCCGTCGAGACGGTGCACAGCGCGCCGGCGCCGCCGAGCATGATCGCCGCGTACCCGCCGTAGGCGAGCACGAGGGCGCGGACGTCGTCCGGGGCGTCCATCGGCGTGACGAGCGGGGCGCGCAGCACCTCGGTGACCACGAGCAGCGAGATCGTGACGACGGCGCCGTCGACGAGCAGGGCCGGCCAGCGGGTGCGGCTGACCCGGCGGGCCAGCATCGCGCAGGTGATCAGCGGCGAGCTCGCGCCCAGCAGCAGCACGACGTCGTCGATGCCGAACGCGTCGAACGCCGGGCCCGGGAACGAGCCGGCGAGCAGCTGCATGGAGGCGAACATGACGGCACCGACGGCAGGCGGATACCAGGGCCGGGCGGCAGCGCGGTCCATCGTCCCCAGCCGCGCGAACATCATCCAGGCGGCGCTGGCGGCGACCGCGGCGAGGACGAGCTCGTCCCACTGCATGCCGGTGCCGTCGGGGGAGCTGAAGGGCACGGCGAGGCCGAGGCCCACCAGCCCGAGGGCCAGCGTCCAGCGGATCTGGGCGGGGAGTGCGCGGAGCCAGGTCACGACGACCACCGCCGGGACGGCGGCGGCGCGCCAGGCGCCGGCGACGAGCTGCTCGGCCTCGAGCGGCCGGGAGAACACGTAGCCCTGCAGGTAGCGGTGCCCCATGTCGCGGAGCAGCTCGAGCACGGCCGGGTTGGTGACGCCCTCGACGACGATCGGCAGGCCCAGGCTGGAGCCCAGGTTCAGCACCGCGCGGCACATGGCGCGGCGGGCCGGGTCGTGCTCGACGTTGGCCAGGAAGTACTGGTCCATCTTGAGCACGTCGACGGGCATGCCGACGAGGTAGGCCAGCGACGACCAGCCGGTGCCGAAGTCGTCGACGGCGATGCGGACGCCGAGCTGGCGGAGGACGGTGAGGTCCTCGATGACGTGGGAGTCGTCGAGCAGCACCGACTCGGTGATCTCGACGATCAGGCGGGTCGCGGGCAGACCGGAGTCCTCCAGCGCGGCGACGACGTCGGGCACGAGCTCGCCGCAGCGGACCTGGCGGGCGGAGACGTTGACCGCGACGCTCAGCTCGGTGTCGTCGAGGGCGGCGATGGTCGCGCACGCCTCGCGCAGCACCCAGCGACCGATGTCGGTGATCAGCGGCGACTCCTCGGCCAGCGGCACGAACTCCGTGGGGGAGACGTCCCCGAACAGCGGGTGCCGCCAGCGTAGAAGAGCCTCGACGGAAACAGTGCGGTTCATGACGACGTCGACGACGGGCTGGAAGTTCAGTCGCAGCTCGCCGCGCTCGAGGGCGCCGTCGAGGTCGGAGCGCAGGGTGCAGCGTCGGTCCTGGGCGATGCGCAGGGCGTCGTCGTAGCGGTGCACGGCACCCGGGCCGGCGCCGCGCGCGCTGCGCAGGGCGAGGTCGCCCCGGCGGAGGGCCTCGCCGGTGTCGACCCCGGCGGACAGTTCGGTGACACCCGCGGACGCCGTCAGCGCGAGGGTGCCGTCGGGGGTGACGAGCGGGCCGACGGCGGCGACCAGGCGGGCCGCCACGATCTCGGCGTCCGCGACGCTGCCGTCGACGAGGACGACGAAGTCGCCGTCCTTGCCGCGCGCCAGCCAGTCCTCGCCGCGCAGGCCGCGGGTGAGCCGGGCGGTGATCGCGCGGAGCGCGGTGGTCTCGGTGGTCGGCGTGAGGACGTCGGTGTCGAGACCGTTCAGGCCGATCAGGGCCAGGGCGAACGGGCGGCCCGCGGCCTCGCGCTGCACGGCACCGAGCCGGCGCACCAGCGCGGCGCGGTTGGGCAGGCCGGTGACCGGGTCGGTGAGGGAGAGCTCGAGCAGTTCGGCGTCGACGCCCGGCTTGGGTGCGCGGGAGGTGACGTCGCGGCAGTACAGGACGAGCGCGCCGACGTCGGGGTCGGCGCGCAGATCGCGGACGGTGGCCTGGATGAGTCGCCATCGGCCGTCGGCATGGCGGATGCGCGCGGTGCGCACGGTGAGGTCGCTGCTCGGGGGGCCGCTGAAGGCTCCGAGGAGGGTGGGTGCGTCGTCCGGGTGGACCGCGCAGCCGAGGTTGCGGCCGGCGACGTCGGCGGGCTGGAGGCCGAGCAGGTCGGCGGCCGACTGGGAGGCGAAGGTGACGTGCAGGTCGCCGTCGAGGATGACGACGGGGTCGACGCTGCTCTTCACGAGCGTGCGGAACGCGGCCTGACTGGTCTCCAGGGCGCCGGTGAGCCGGCGCTGACGGCCGAGGACGACGGTGTGCGCGCCGGCGGCGACGGCGAGCGCCGTGACGGCCAGCAGCGCACCGAGGACGGGCTCGACGTGGACGGCGAGCAGACCGCCCAGCACGGCCACGACGACTCCCGCGATCGCGGACACGGCAAGGAGCCCGGCACGCCCTCGGGAGGGCGCGGCCGGGTACGCAGCCGTCGGCTGCCCCAGGACGGGGGCGGTCGTCACGCCTCTGTCATCGGGAGCTGATGCCGGATGCTGCAGCCGTCGTTACCGTTCTGTCACCCGACCGAGGGACGCCGTGTGCGGCAGACTGCTCGCTACATGCGGCGGATCGAGCCCTAGCACTCAGGGTGATTGGTGGCATACGCTCCGTAGCATGCCTCAGGTTGCTGCTCCGGCACGCGCGTCAGACGGGGGTCTGATGGCCTCAGGTCGGCTGTGGGAGCCGCGCTACCAGCTGCGGGTGGTGCGCGGTGAGGCCGTCGACCCGCCGATCCTCATCTGGTCGCGGCATCGCACGCTGGTTCTCGCGCGGCACTCCAAGCGCATGGAGGAGCTCACCCCGCGCTTCGGAGCGGCGAGGCTGGTGCTCTGGGACACCTGGACGTCGTCCGTCGTCGAGTAGCTCGCGGGACGGCGGTGTCGCCCGTGCGGTTGATCTTTGAAGGTTCAGGCTGCCCACCAGCGGGTATGCGAGCACCGTTGCTGTTCCGGCGCTTCACCGACACGGGGGTGAAGAGGAGAACCACTGTGGTCACGTTGCTCTGGATCCTGGCAGTCGTACTGGTCGTCGCCGGCATCTTCGCCATCTTCCGAGGGCAGATGCTGTGGGGGATCGTGCTGATCGTCATCGGGCTGCTGGTCGGCCCGGGTGGGGTCAGCGTCTTCACATAGGCGCCGCCTGAAAGTTCTCGACCGGAGCCCCGGGCGCATCGTCGCGCCCGGGGCTCCGCGCCGTCTTCAGGCGGACGGTGCGCGAGGTGCGGCTGAGGTGTCGCCCGTCCGGCGTCCCTGACGTTGCGTGTTCGCGTGCTTACGGTGCGGGTCCTTTCCGCATGGGCCGACGTTGGCCCGGTGCGTCTCTTCTGGAGGACCTCACCGCATGAAGAAGAGTCTCGGCGTCATCAGCGCGCTCACCCTCGGCCTCGGCCTTGCCCTTGCCGCCCCGACCGCCGCGAGCGCCGACACCGCCGGACCATCTACGTCCCGCACGACTTCGATCCCGGCGCTCTCGGACACCCGCGCGACGGGCCACTACGAGGTCGCAGGGCACCGGCCTGCGCGTCTGGACCGACGGCAGCACCTCGAGCCGGCGACAAGGTCGCCGAGTACGTCGACGACCGACACCCCGCTGGCCGACGTCGGCGAGCCGAGCCTGGAGCTCACGAACAACGCGCCGGCACGCATTCCGCCCGGCTACCAGCTCGTCGTCGACTTCGACGGTGACGGCACGGCCGACGGCATCCTGGTCGGCGAGCCGAGCTGCTACGGCGACAACTGGTGGCTGAACAACGCGGCCGACGCAGTTCGTCAAGGCCGGCGCGCCCAGCACACGGCGGCGGCTCCGGCAGCCCGTACTACGGCACGCTCGACGAGTGGAGCGCAGCGTTCCCGGACGCGAACGTCATCGCCTTCGGCTTCTCGCTCGGCTCGGGTGTGACGGGCGACTGGACGATCAACGCGATCAACTTCGCCGGCACCCGCTACACGTTCGCCGCGACGGTCATCCTGACCAGCAAGGACGACTGCAAGAACGGTGGCTGGGCCACCAGCACGCAGCCCGTCTACAAGAACCAGGGCCAGTGCGTGAGCTCGTTCGCCTCGACGAAGAGCAAGCTCAGCAGCTTCTCGATCTGACGAACCCCGCGGGCCCCGTCGGTGCAGAGCACCGGCGGGGCCCGCGTCGTTTTCGGGCGGCCGGTCATTTCCCCCGCCATGCTTGTGCTCTGCTTCCTCCGGACTCTGTTGGCGAACTCGCCGTGAGCGGCGTGCCGTGCGCCGGAGCCGCGCAGGGTCACGTTAGCCGCTTCATCGCGCGTTAAGCCGCATCACAGCCCGGCTCAACGGTCGGTTGAGCGGGTTAACCCGCTCGACAGCAGTGGCCTGCGGTCCCCACGGCGTCCGCTTGGCGGATTGACCAACAAGGTCCTCCTGGAGCAGAGCACAAGCCCGGCAGGACACCGCTGTCCACAGAGGCCAGCCGCCCGAGTCGCGCGGTGACCGCGGACCCATCACGATTCCGCCATGACCTCTGTTCGTCGGCAGAGCGAGCTGCCTGGACGGTCATCGGCGGTCGCCGACGGGGCGGACGACCTCCGGCGGATGGTGCTCCTGCTGGAGACGGCCGACGTCCTCGAGCGGCGAGCCCGGCGCACCAGCGACCAGGCGCAGGTCACCGTGCTGATGCGTCGCGCGGAACATCGCCGTCGGGAAGCGAACGCGCTGCGGGAACGGCTGGCGGCCCGCGGTGCCGCCCTCAACCCGCAGCAGGCGGCGTCCTACGTCACCCCGAACCGTCCGCGGCTGTTCAGGCCGTCGTCGCCGGCCGGACGCCGAGAGACCGGATGATCCTGAGCGTGGTCCTGGCCATCGTCTGCGCCTGGCTGCTGCTGGCCGTCCTCACGACGGTGGCGTGCGCAGCGCTGGCCCGCGGCGGCCTGCACGAGGACCGCGCCCGCGGCTACGCGCCCGACCGGCAGGCAGAAGCGGACAGGCGCGGCCGGGCGTCGGTGGACGTCGGCACGGACCTCAGGGTCTGATCCCCAGGAAATCCTGCAACCACCGGTCGACCTCGCTCATCGTCGCGGCGTCGGCTGTGCCCGTCCGGCGCGAGATCCTGATCGTCGAGATCGTCCGGGGTTGCTCGGTCATGGCGAAGCTGGGCCTCGACAGTCCGGTCCGAGTGCCGACCACGGGCACGTGATGTGGCCATCCCCGGTCTACGGACGTGACGGGCAGGACGACGACCAGGCCTTGCACGCTGGCGAGGTAGTCCGCACTGGACACCACGAGGGCCGGACGGGTCCCACGTTGCTCGCTGCCGGTGGTCGGGTCGAAGTCCACCCACACGACAGCGGCACGCGTGAGCCCGACCGGCCGTGGAGTCACGCGTGCATGCCGTCGTCAGCCAACGTGTCCCACGCTTCGGTCTCCTCGAGGTAGGACGCATCCACCTGGACGTACGACGCCCGCACAGCGTCGAAGCGAGCCCGCCGGTCGGCGTCGTCGAGAAGTTCGGTGATCACTTCGGCAGCGGTCTTCTGCTGCTGGCCGGCGCGAGCCGCGATGCGTTCGCGAAGGCTCCGCGGCACCTTGATCGTGGTAACCGGATCAGGCATACCCATGAGGATACCCTGAAGATCCGCTGGGCAGGTGGCTGACTTCCGGCGCTGCCGTCGCGAAGATGATCGCGTGCACGAGGTGCAGCGGAGCGGACCCTTCTCGGGTCGAGCGATGACGCGTGCGCGATCTGCGGTCAGTCCGGTCTCGACCTGATCGAGTCGCGGCGCGTGCGCCGGGGGCGGGATCTGTTCAACCCGGGCTTCGATCCGGCCCTGCGTACCTACCGGCGCTGCCGCTCCTGCAACGCCCGCCACGAGATCGAGGAGAGTCCGGTTCCGCACCCCCGCGGGGGCGGCGACTGAGCAACGCACCGTCGCCGTGCCGGAATGCGACGGCGGTGGCAGAGTCCCCAGCGTGAAGACCTGGCTCGACGCCTGGCCGGTGTACCGGCAGCTCACCGGCTCGGACCCGCTCGGTCGCGGCAAGGCCGCGCGCAGCAAGGCCACCGAGAACACCGTGGCTCGAACAGCCACCGCGGACCGCGTCGTCCAGAGCGTCTGCCCCTACTGCGCCGTCGGCTGCGGGCAGAAGGTCTACGTCAAGGACGAGAAGGTCATCCAGATCGAGGGCGACCCGGACTCGCCGATCAGCCGCGGCCGGCTGTGCCCCAAGGGCAGCGCGAGCAAGTCGCTGGTGAACAGCCCGACGCGGGTGACCACGGTGAAGTACCGCCGTCCGTACGGGACGGACTGGGAGGACCTCGACCTCGAGACGGCGATGGAGATGATCGCCGACCGCGTGCTCGAGGCGCGGCGCAAGAGCTGGCAGGAGACGGACGAGAAGGGCCGGTACCTGCGCCGGAGCATGGGGATAGCGAGCCTCGGAGGGGCGACCCTCGACAACGAGGAGAACTACCTCATGAAGAAGCTGTACAGCGCCCTGGGCGCCATCCAGATCGAGAACCAGGCGCGCATATAGCACTCCTCCACGGTGCCCGGTCTGGGTACCTCGTTCGGTCGTGGCGGTGCCACGAACACCCAGCAGGACCTGGCGAACTCCGACTGCATCGTCATCGAGGGTTCGAACATGGCCGAGTGCCACCCGGTGGGCTTCCAGTGGGTGGGCGAGGCCAAGGCGCGCGGCGCGAAGGTCATCCACATCGACCCGCGGTTCACCCGCACCAGCGCGATCGCCGACCTGCACGTGCCGCTGCGCGCGGGCAGCGACATCGTCTTCCTGGGCGCGCTGATCAACCACGTGCTGGCCAACGACCTGTACTTCCGCGAGTACGTCGTCGCCTACACGAACGCGGCGTCGATCCTGCGCGAGGACTTCCAGGACACCGAGGACCTCGACGGCCTGTTCTCCGGCTACGACCCGGAGAACGCGGAACTACGACCAGGAGACCTGGCAGTACGAGCCGGACGAGGACGGCGACGACGGCATCACCGAGGACCAGCCGGGGGAGGCCCAGGCGCAGGAGCGGGGGTCGCAGCAGGAGTCGGTGAAGGACGCCGGCCGCGCGGAGGCCGCCGGTTCCGGCGGCCCGCCGCTGCACGGCAACGGCAAGCGGGACGAGACCCTCGAGCACCCGCGGTGCGTGTTCCAGGTGCTCAAGCGGCACTACGCCCGCTACACGCCGGAGATGGTGTCCGACGTCTGCGGCATCGAGCCGGAGGTCTTCCTCAAGGTCGCCGAGTGGGTGACGGCGAACAGCGGCCGCGACCGGACGACGGCGTGGGTGTACTCGGTCGGCTGGACCCAGCACACCGTGGGCGCGCAGTACATCCGGACGGCGGGGATCCTGCAGGCGCTGCTCGGCAACATGGGCCGCCCCGGCGGCGGGATCATGGCGCTGCGCGGGCACGCGAGCATCCAGGGCTCGACCGACATCCCGACGCTGTTCAACCTGCTGCCCGGCTACCTGCCGATGCCGCACGCCGACCAGCACGAGACGCTCGACGACTACTGCGCCGACGCGGCCGGCACCGGCGGCTTCTGGGGCAACAAGCGGGCCTACATGGTCAGCCTGCTCAAGGCGTGGTGGGGCGACGCGGCGCAGCCGGAGAACGACTTCGCCTTCTCCTACCTGCCCAAGATCGACGGCGACCACAGCTCGTACCGCACGGTCAGCGACATGATCGAGGGCAAGGTCGCCGGCTACTTCCTGGTGGGGGAGAACCCGACGGTCGGCCACGCCAACGGGCGCATGCAGCGCTTCGGGCTGGCCAACCTGGAATGGCTCGTCGTCCGCGACCTGCAGATGATCGAGTCGGCCACCTTCTGGAAGGACGGGCCGGAGATCGCCACCGGCGAGCTGGTCACCGAGCAGATCCCGACCGAGATCTTCTTCATGCCGGCGGCCACGCACGTGGAGAAGGAAGGCACGTTCACCCAGACCCAGCGGCTGCTGCAGTGGCGGCACAAGGCGCTCGACCCGCCCGGCGAGGCCAAGAGCGACCTGTGGTTCTACTTCCACCTCGGCCGCCTGCTGCGCTGGAAGCTCGCCGGGTCCACCGATCCGCGGGACCGCCCGCTGCTCGACCTCACCTGGGACTACCCGGTGCACGGCGACGACCAGGAGCCCAGCGCCGAGGCGGTGCTGCGCGAGATCAACGGCGTCGGTCCCGACGGCCGGGCGCTGCCCGGCTACATGGAGCTCAAGGACGACGGCTCGACGACGAGCGGCTGCTGGATCTACTGCGGCGTCTACGCCGACGAGGTCAACCAGGCCGCCCGCCGCAAGCCCGGCCGGGAGCAGACCGAGATCGCGCCCGAGTGGGGCTGGGCGTGGCCGTACAACCGGCGGATCCTCTACAACCGCGCCTCGGCCGACCCCGACGGCAAGCCGTGGAGCGAGCGCAAGAAGCTCGTGTGGTGGGACGAGGACGCCGGCCGCTGGGTCGGCGACGACGTCCCCGACTTCGAGGCGACCAAGCGGCCGGACTACGTGCCCCCGGACGACGCCAAGGCGCAGGACGCGATCGCCGGGACGGACCCGTTCGTCATGCAGAGCGACGGCAAGGCCTGGCTGTTCGCGCCCAAGGGCGTGCAGGACGGGCCGCTGCCGACGCACTACGAGCCGGCCGAGTCGCCGGTGGCGAACGCGCTCTACAGCCAGCAGTCGAACCCGACCAAGGAGGAGATCCGCGCGCCCTGGAACCGGGGCAACCCGTCGATGTCCGACGTCTTCCCGTTCGCGTTCACCACCTACCGGCTCACCGAGCACCACACGGCCGGGGCGATGAGCCGCACGCTGCCCTACCTCGCCGAGCTGCAGCCGGAGTTCTTCGTGGAGGTCTCCCCGGAGCTGGCGGCCGAGCGGAAGCTCGAGCACGGCGAGTTCGCGACGGTCGTGACGGCGCGGGCGGCGGTGGAGGCGCGGGTGCTGGTGAGCGAGCGCGTCCGGCCGCTGAAGCTGCGCGACGGGCAGGTCGTGCACCAGATCGGCATCCCGTACCACTGGGGCGAGCGGGGGATCGCGACCGGCGACTCGGCCAACGACCTGCTGGGCGTGCACATGGACGCGAACACCCACATCCAGGAGAGCAAGGCCGCCACCTGCGACATCCAGCCGGGTCGTCGTCCCCGCGGGCCGGCGCTCGTCGAGTACCTCGAGGCGTACCGCCGGCGGGCCGGGATCGATTCCGGCGCCGTCCCGGTGGGCGG
>CAWAQI010000015.1:0-225867 GCA_963784165.1 uncultured Actinomycetota bacterium | reverse complement strand
CGAAGCAGGACACCAGCGCGTCGAGGTCGTGGGCGTTGAGGATGGCGCCGAGCAGCCGCTCGAGCACCGGCGAGGAGTACTGCGTGTGGCTCATGGAGACCCCTCTGATACAGTTATCTGTAATGAATACAGGAGCATGGTCCGAATGAGCGGGGACGTCAAGACCCGGCGGCGGTACGACTCCAGCGGACGCAGAGAGCAAGCTCGGCGCACCCGGGAGTTGCTCATGGACACGGCGGAGAGGCAGTTCCTGCATGTTGGCTATGCGGCGACCACCGTCGGCGGGATCGCCGCAGAGGCCGGCGTCTCGGTCGAGACGGTGTACAAGGCCTTCGGGGGCAAGTCCGGCCTGGTCAGGGCCATCTACGACCGGGGGTTGCTCGGGGGCGGCCGGGGCGCGGCATACGAGCGTTCGGACGAGATGCGGGAGCGCGAGACCGACCCCGCCGTGATCATGCGAAAGTGGGGCCTCCTCACGACCGAGGTCGCCTCGGTGATCACGCCCATCCGGCTGCTCATCCGCGCGGCCGCCGCCAGTGATCCGGAGATGGCGTCCTTGCTGGCCGACAGCGACAACGAGCGGCTGACCCGGATGGAGCACCACGCCCGCTTCCTTGGCCGAGCGTGGCTACCTGCGGGTCGGCATCACGGTCGCCCGGGCCGCGGACGTGCTGTGGACGTGCAGTTCGGCCGAGTTCTACGAGTCCCGCTCCTCAACCGCGGGTGGTCACCGGCGGAGTTCGCGCGGTTCGTGGCGGATTTCATGATCGACGCATTGTTGCCGCCCGCCGGCTGACCGTCATGCTGCGGCCCTGAGGCGTCGTCAGTTTCAGGCAGGGACGAGAGACCTGGCTGATTCGCGTCCGGCGACCTGTCGGGCCTGTCGCATAGTGGGCCGCTAAGGGACAGAACGAGGCAGCCGCATTAGGCTGCGCTCGAGCACGCCATCAGGCGTGAAGTGGCCGCCCGCTTGTTCGGCGTGCCCCGCCGTGGTGCCGGGCCGCATGTGAGCCGCCGAGCATCTTTTGTCCAGGGATTCTCGGCATGTCGGGCTGCCCGAAGAAGCCATATCGATCGTTGGCCGTCGCGATACGAGCGCTGCGCGCGATCCAGCGACGAAGCCTCGAACGCGGCCGAAGGCCGCCGACGGGCGCCTACTTGTGCCCGTTTTGCATTGGGCAGTGGCATCTGACTTCCAAGACACGGACGCGGACCCCCCCATGGCTCAAGCGGCGACCTTCAATCTGCTGACGCGGCCCACCACGACCGTGTCCCTGAATGGCCGCTATGGGGCCACTAACGGGACACCCCAGCAGCCGGGCTCTGCCGTGCGCGTCGCGTCATCCGTCGTTGTCCCTGACGTTGATCGCGGCGTCGTAGAGCGCGACGACGTCCGGCCGCTGCGCTGCTCCCACCGCCACTACCCCAGGCTGCGATCGTGCTCGCGACCGCGATGTTCGCGGCACGAGCGTCATGTTCGTCACTGGGAACGTCGTCAGTGGCGTCGATATTCATACCCAGTCCGGTCTGCTCGCGCCGCAACTCGGCGGCGATCCGGTTCGCTTCGGACCAGTCGGTGATCTCAAGGTCGAAAACTTTGCTGTGACGTGGAATCCTCATCGCGCCGGACGCTAGCCCGGATCCGCTCGGCCACCACCGCCCGATCCGGCCTAGACATCGCGATCAGGGCCACGACGGCGATTGGCTGGCTGGTGCTACTCGTGGCAGGGGTGATCTGCCGTCGTCGCCAACGGCGAGAGCAAGCCGGGACTGACGAGGAGATTGCGGGCACTAGCCCGAGCCGTTCGCTGCGTGTCTCTGAGCGGCCCATTCAGGGACACGTGAGCCCTATGGGCACGGCTCCGTGGCCGGCCCTGCCGAACCGCCCTGTTCGCCTGCTCTTCTCACGTGCTGCAGCGGAACACTGTGCTCCCCGCTGCGCGGCCACGAAGGCGTGCACCCACCCGTTCTCAACCTTGGTGACCACCCCGACCTCACCCGTCTCGATAATCAGGTCAAAGACCGGTGCGGCGATGTACTCGACCTGGTCACCAGGCTGGTAGTCCTCCACCATCAGCGGATCGGAGGTCCCCGCAGATAGCCAGCTCGCTCGTAGCCCGCTTCGGTCAAAGCCCTGAGTCTGACGGCGAAACGACCATGTCCCCTGAAGCCGCCTAATCCGAAAATGAACGTGACCAGGGCATGCGGCAGCCCCCCGGGGAGCGGGTTGGTCTTCTGGAGGCGGGCTTGAGTCAGGCGGGGTTGAGGGTGACCGAGTAGCCGAGGGCCTGCAGTTCGCGGATGTGCTGGCGGACCTTGCGCTCGGGGTTGGTGCGGGAGGCGTAGTAGTCCGCGCCGAGGTCGATGAACTGGGCCTCATCGTCGGAGAGCAGCGCCCAGATGATGACGAGGATGGAGCGGCCGACCGCGACGATCGCCCGCTTCTTGCCGCGGCGGCGGGCGATCCGCCGGTATCGCTCGCCGAGGAAGGTGTCGGTGCGGGCGGCGCTGACGGCGGCCTCGCCGACCACCCGGGCCAGATAGCGGTTGCCCTTGCCGGTGCCGGCGTTGCCCTTCGGGCGGCCGGCGGACTCGCTCACTCCGGGGCGAAGCGCGCCCACGAGGCCAGGTGCGCCGGGGTCGGGAAACCGGCTCATGTCGGTCCGATCTCGGCGAGGATCATCTGCGCGGCGACCGGCCCGATCCCCGGAATGGCGTCCAGGCGGGCCACCGCGGGCGCCAGCTCGCCGATCTGGGCGTCGATGCGGGCCTGCACGGTGGCGATGTCGGCGGTGACCGCGTCCACCCGCTGCAGCATCTGGCTCAGCAGGAAGGCGTGGTGGTCGGTGAACCGGCCGGTCAGTGCCTCGGTCAGCCGGGCGGTCTTGGACCGCAGCCTGCCGCGGGCCAGCGTCGGCGAGCACCGCCGGATCCGCTCGCCGGCGATCAGCGCGGCCATCATCGCCCGCCCGGAGACCCCGAACGCGTCGCTGACCACGACCGAGAGCTTGATCAGCGCGTCCTCGAGCAGCTTCTCCACCCGCTGCTTCTCCGCGGTGCGCACGGCCAGCAGGTCGACCCGGTAGCGGGTCAGATCCCGCAGCTGCCCGGATCGCCGGCGGCGGCACGAAGCTGGGCCGCAGCATCTGCCGCTCGGCGACCTTGCACAGCCACACCGCGTCCAGCCGGTCGGTCTTCGGCCGGCCCGGCAGGTGCTTGACGTCATGGGCGTTGACCAGCCACGTCTCGAACCGGTCCTCGAGCAGATAGAACGGCGCCCGCCAGTAGTCGCTGGTCGCCTCCATCACCACCCGGGTCACCCCGAGCCCGGCCAGCCAGTCGCCCAGCCCCAGCAGCGCGGCGGTCATCGTGGAGACGGTGCGGACCTCCTGCATCCGCCGCCCGCCCGGGCCGGGCACCCGCGCGCAGCACACCACCTCGGCCTTGCTCACATCCAGCGCCGCGACCCGCTCGATGACCTCGGGCTCGTCGGTCTCGACCTGCATCGCCCTCGCCTCCTCGACCTCGATCCGGAGGCGGCCACCCGTAGGAGCTGCAGGGAACGGCGAATCTGATCCTCGTGCTCGAAGCACACGAAACGGCCCACAGCACAGCTCCCGGCGCCCGACTTCAGAACGGCCTCGAACGACCAGGCGACTACGACGTCAACGGGCGGCCGCACACCATTTTCAGCCCGGAACGGCGCTCCCCGACAGGGGCCGACGGGACTTCAGGGCCACCCCGTCTCCAACACGGCGACATCGGCCGACTTGCTCAAGCGCCCGGCAACCGACTACGCAACGCGAGCTCCACCGGACCTGCCGATACTGGAGATTGACAAGATCAACTGCCACACACCTTCTGCACCGCCGGTTCGGGAACTCGTTGTGACAAGTGCCCCGAGGTCGCCAGCAAGGACCAAGGCATGCCCGACATCCACCGTGCCGACGACCTCCCCAGCAGGCGTCGGCGCCTTTGTCCCCGAAATGCAAGATTCGTGACGGCCCGCGATCTTGCTTGCGCCCCGCGCAGGTGATGAGCATCGGAGCCAACGGGTGCACCGCTTGCGCTTGCAGCGCTTTCCTCGTAATCCGGGGTTCGTCACAGGGAAGCCTTGACCGACGGTGAGGGCCGGTCAGACGGCCCTTACGTCGGCTCCTCGGCCGCCCCACAACCGACCGGGTCGGTGCGGGGACGACGCGGAGCGTCAGCCTGGAGGACTACTGGAGGCACGCACATCAGTATCTGCACGAGGAGGCGGCCAGGGGCATGCTCGGCGGCCGGCCCCAACGTCGCTCTCCTCCCCCACCATCCCGCGTGCTGAGGACCGCTCGTGACGAAGAAGAAGACCCAAGCCGTGACCTCCGACCTGCTGACTCTTCCCGAGGCAGCCGCACTCCTCCGATCCCCGGTCGCCACGCTGCGCTACTGGCGGCATCTCGGTATCGGGCCCGACGGCTTTCGTCTCGGGCGGCGGGTCATGTACCGGCGGGAGGACTTGAACCGTTGGGTCGCAGAGCAGCGCCAAGCCGAATCGGCGCGTCGGTGAGGTCGCCACGGCCGACGAGACAGGCCTCCACATCGCGACGCAAAGATGGCCGGGCCTGGCACGATGAACCCACGAGGAGGTGAGTCGCCGTGACCACAACGCCTAAGCAGCCCACGCCCCAGGCGGGTAGTGACTTCGTTTCCACCGACGAGCTGATCCGTCAGCAGGGGGTGCAGCCCATCGTCGCGCCGAACGAAGTCGCCACGGACGATCCCTTTGCCTCGGACGACGAACACGCGGCCTTCCTTGCCGACCTCTACGCCTCCCGGCGGTCCAGCATCTCGTGAGCGTCGTCGTCCTCGACACGGACGTCGCCTCCTCCCTGCTGCGCCGGCGCACCCCAGATGCTGTCGCCGCGCGGCTCGCTGGCCACGTCGCCGCAGTGACGTTCGTGACCGTCGGCGAGCTGACGAAGTGGACGCTGGTTCGTCACTGGGGCCCGCGCAACGTGGCTGCGATGCGAACGTTCCTTTCGCAGCTCCTCGTCCTTCCCTACGACCAGCAGGTGGCCGCCCGATGGGGCGAGCTCCAGGCCGCCGGGCAGTTGCGCGGTCGACCGCGGCCGGTCAACGACAGTTGGATCGCCGCCTGCTGCCTGGCGCGTGATCTGCCGCTCGCCACCTTCAACGCCAAGGACTTCGAGGACTTCGCGCAGCACGACGGGCTGACGCTCGCCCTTAGCTGAAATCCGGGATCCCCTCCGCGGGTCGGCCGAACGTCCGTCCGTCGGCGGACCGGCGTCTGCGCGTACTGGAGAAGTACTGGAGGTTCCCTGGGCAGCGTCGCCAGAAGCCGACATCGGCCGGTAAGACGACGCAATCGCAGAGCCCAACTCATCCACAACCGCCCTGTCTGTCCACAGATTGCTGCCGGCGGGCGGACGAGCGCGCCTTCTCCTGCTACCCCGGCCGAACGGCCCCCTCGAGAAGGAGTGAAGCGATGGCGAGCATCTCAAGGCGACCCAACGGGACATGGCAAGCGCGCTATCGCGCCGTTCCCGGCGGACCCCAGAGGACCAAGGTCTTCGAGCGGAAGGTCGACGCGCAGCGCTGGCTCGACGAGACGCTGGCGAGCATCGTCACCGGCCAGTACGTCGACCCGCGCGCCGGTCGGCAGACCTTCCGGGAGTACGCCGAGCAGTGGCGTGCCGCGCAGGTCCACCGCCCCACGACCGCGGCGCACGTCGAGACGATGCTCCGCCGGCACGTCTACCCGAGCCTCGGCGACAGAGCCGCTGTCGTCGGTCCTGCCGAGCGACGTCCAGACGCTCGTCAAGCGGCTGTCGCAGACGCTGGCTCCCGCCACGGTCGGCGTCGTGCACCGCATCCTCGCCGCGATCTTCAAGGCCGCCGTCCGGGACCGTCGGATCGTGGCCTCACCGTGCGATCGGCACCACGGCTGCCCAAGATCCACAAGACAGCGCGTCGAGCCGCTGCCGCTCGAGGCGGTCCTGGCCCTGACCGAGGCCATGCCGGACCGCTACCGGGCCCTCGTCACGCTCGCAGCCGGCACCGGGCTGCGGCAGGGCGAAGCCTTCGGATTGACCGTCGACCGCGTCGACTTCCTCCGCCGCCAGCTGAAGATCGACCGCCAGCTCGTCACGATGCCCGACGGGCCGCCCTACCTGGCCGCTCCGAAGACACAGGCTTCGGTGCGGACCGTCCCGCTCCCTCAGGTCGTCGTCGACGCTCTCGCCGCACATCTCGCTAACTGGCCGAGCGACGAGCTTGTCTTCACCACCGACCTCGGCACGCCGATCCGCCGGACGGCGTTCTCGGCCACCGTCTGGCGGCCGGCAGTCCGCCGGGCCGGCCTGGACGACAGCGTGACATTCCACGCCCTCCGGCACTTCTACGCCTCACTGCTGATCCGCCACGGCGAGTCGGTCAAGACGGTTCAGGCCCGGCTCGGGCACGCCTCGGCCGCCGAGACCCTCGACACCTACAGCCACCTGTGGCCCGATTCCGACGACCGGACCCGGGCCGCCGTGGACTCGGTGCTCGAGCAATTCTGAGGAACGACTGAGTAACGCGGACGCCCTCGCGGACCTGAAACCGCAGGTCAGCGGCGGGCGACGGACGAGTCGGCCTGTACGCCGGGTTCTGTCCACGGGTGCCTCACGGCCTCCCGATGGGCGGTCATCCATCTAGGCCTGCCGTTGCCGGCAGGCTCGAGCGGTCTACCCGCAGGCTCGGGCGGGCCGCCCTCGAACGCCTGCGCAGGACGACGTCCTGGAGATCCAGTCCGTCGTCCCTTCTTGACCTTGCTCCGGGTGGGGTTTACCGAGCCACACCGGTCACCCGGTGTGCGGTGGTCTCTTACACCACCGTTTCACCCTTACCAGTGCGAGCACTGGCGGTCTGTTCTCTGTGGCACTGTCCCGCGGGTCGCCCCGGGTCGCTGTTGGCGACCACCCTGCCCTGTGGAGCCCGGACGTTCCTCGGCGGCAGGGTCTCCCCCGCCGACGCGACCGCCCAGCCGACTCGTCCGTCGTGCGCCCATCCTAGTGACCCGCACGACCGAGCAGGCATTTCCTCCCCGGAGTGCCCTACCGTCCGCGCCATGACGGCGCCCGGGAGCACTGACCCGTCCCCTGCGGGCCATCGCTCTCGCCTGCGCCGCGCTCGCTCACCCTCGTCCTGGTTCCGGACCGCCCTGGTCGCCGCAGGGCTCCCGCAGGTCGGGTACCTGCTGTTCGTCGCCGTCATGCTGCTGTGGCCCGTCCTCGCCTCCTCGGGCTGGCCGTCCACCGCCTCTGGCGCGGCTAGGCCCAGAACAGGCGGAAGCCCACGCGGCGGCGCCCGTCCTCCGTCATCGTCGACATGTCGACAACTTGACGTGCCTGCTCGTCGACAGGGGTGTCCGACAGGATCTCGAGGTACCGCCGGTGCTCGGAGAGCGACGCGACCGCCTTCTCCACCTGCTCGCTGACGTCCACCTCGTGCGGCGGGTCCAGCATCTCGCTCACCGCGATGTACTTCGCGCCCCGCCACGGCGGCTCGTCGAGGTCCGGGAAGATCCACTCGTTCGACGCGTCGGCGACGGCGTCGATCAACGACTGCCCGAGCGCGCGGTGGTCGGCCGAGTTCACGTAGGCCGGCGAGACGCCGGGCGGCGTCCACGTGGCCCCGAAGTACCCGGTGACGACGAGCTCCGGCTGGTGACGGCGGATCGCCGCCGCCAGATCACGTCGCAGCTCCGGCCCGGCGACGATGACGCCGTCCCGGTGGTCGAGGAACTCGACCTCGGTGACCCCGACGACGGCGGCCGACCGGCGTTCCTCCTCCTCGCGCAGCGGCCCGGCCTCCTCGGGCGGGACGCCGGCCATACCGGCCTCGCCGCGGGTCGCCAGCAGGTAGTGCACCTCCTTGCCGGCCGCCGTCCAGACGGCGACCGCCGCGGCCAGGCCGTACTCGATGTCGTCGGGGTGGGCGGCGACGACGAGCGCGCGCTGCCAGTCGCTGGGCATGGGGGTCGGCATGGGCCGAGTCTGCCGCCGTCGGCGTCCGAGCGGTACATGATCGCGACAGCCCGGACTCGCCCGCCCTGTCCGGACATCCGCTGGTCAGGCCGTAGGCTCGCCGATCGTGTCCGCCGTCGACCTGCTGATCGCCGCTGGGGTGGCGTTCCTGGCCGGGGGCATCAACTCCGTCGCCGGCGGCGGCTCGCTCATCCTCTTCCCCACCCTGGTCGCGCTCGGGCTGGGCACCGTCGAGGCCAACGTGACCAACTCCGTCGTCCAGTGGCCCGGCTACCTCGGCGGGGTCGCCGGATTCCGCGACGAGTACGTGGGCCAGCGCGGCCGCATCATCCGGTTCGGCGTGGTGGCCGCGCTCGGCGGGACGGTGGGCAGCGTCCTCCTGCTGACGACGCCGTCGGAGGCGTTCGACGTCGTCGTGCCGATCCTCGTGCTCCTGGCCAGCCTGCTGCTCGCGGTCCAGCCGCTGGTGACCAAGCGGGTCAAGCGCGGCGAGGACGCCAGCGAGCACCGCGACCCGGTCTGGCTCTACGTCGCACTGTTCGTCGCCACCGTCTACGGCGGCTACTTCGGCGGCGCGCTCGGCGTGATCCTGGTCGGCGTCCTCGGCATCGCGCTGCACCGGCTCAAGCTGGCGAACGCGCTGAAGTCGGTGCTGTCGTCAGTGACGGCCACGATCAGCCTGATCATCTTCGCGATCTTCGGCCCCGTTCAATGGGTGGTGGTCGCCGTCGCCGCGCCGGCCGCCCTGATCGGCGGGTTCCTCGGCGCGAAGATCGCGACCCGCATCCCGACCACGCCGCTGCGGGTGTTCATCGTCTGCTTCGGCGTCGCGGTCTCGATCTACCTGTTCGTCCGCATCTGACGCGTCAGCGCAGGTGGGCGGTGTCGTTCACCAGGCGCACCGAGGCCCGGCCGTCCGACGACCAGGCCACCGTGCACAGCGACGCCGCCTCCAGGAAGACCCGGTGGACGACCTGCTCGCCGACGTCGAGCCCGGCGGCCAGCATCAGCTTGATCGGCGTCACGTGGCTGACCACGAGCACCGTCCGACCGGCGTAGCGCGACAGGATCCGCCGCCGCGCGCGGGCCACCCGGGCGCTGACGTCGGCCACCGACTCGCCCCCGGGCGCGGCCACGGAGATGTCGCTGCCGAACCGGCGTGCGGCCAGCGGGTGCTTCTCCCGGGCCTCGTCGAAGGTGAGGCCCTCGAGCTGACCGAAGTCGAGCTCGACCAGGTCGTCGTCGAACTCCGGCGTCACGCCGATCGCCGCGGCGACGATCTCGGCCGTCTCGCGCGTGCGCCGCAACGGCGAGGCGACGACGACGTCGATGCCGAGCTCCTTGGCCCGCACCGCGGCCGCCTCCGCCTCGGCCCGCCCCGTCCGCGACAGCGGCAACTCGTTACGGCCGCTGTACCGACGCTCGGGGGTGTGCTCGGTCTGCCCGTGCCGCAGCAGGTGGGTGACCGTCGTGACCAGTGGCGCCGGCTCGGGCGAGGGCTGCACGTCGTCCTCGGCCAGGCTCGCCTCGGCGGCGACGTCCCGGTGGATCGGCTTGCCGTCCATGGCGCTGTTGGCCAGGGCGTCGGCGGCACCGTTCTGCGCACGGGGCACCCAGGTGTAGGTGACGGCGCCGAGCTGGCGGGCGATCTTCTGCGCCTGGAGCGCGAGCTGCTGCATGTCGGGGTGCTTGATCTTCCAGCGGCCCGACATCTGCTCGACGACGAGCTTCGAGTCCATCCGCACCTCGACCTGGGCGGAGGCATCGAGGTCCAGCGCGGCCTGCAGGCCCGCCACCAGTCCGCCGTACTCGGCGACGTTGTTGGTCGCCCGCCCGACGGAGGCCGCCCGTTCGGCGAGCACCTTGCCGGTGGTGGCGTCCCGCACGAGCGCGCCGTAACCGGCCGGGCCGGGGTTGCCGCGCGACCCGCCGTCCGCCTCGACGATGAACCGACGGCTCACAGGCCCGACTCGGCCGTGCGCACCAGGATCCGGCCGCAGTTCTCGCAGCGGACCACCTCGTGCGGGTCCGCGTTGCGCACCGCCGCCAGCTCGTTGCCGTAGAGCTCGATCCGGCAGCCCTGGCACTGGCGCGCCTTGAGCATCGCGGCGCCGGTCGTCCCGGTCTGCTTGCGGATCCGGTCATAGGTCGCCAGCAGCGGCGGCGAGATCTCCCCGACCACGGCTGCCCGCGCCGCCTCGTGCCGGGTGGTCGAGTCCGCGATGTCGGCGAGTGCGTCGTCCCGGAGCTGCACCGCCCGCTCGACGTCGGCCTTCGCCTTCGTCAGCCCCTCCTGCGCGGCCGCCAGCGCCGCGTCGGCGACCTCCTGGCGCTCCATCAGCTCGAGCTCCTGGTCCTCCAGGTCGCTCTGCCGCCGCGCCAGCGACTCCATCTCGTGCTGCAGCGCCGTCACCTCGCGCGCGGGCAGCCCGCCGGCGACGAGCCGCTGCTGGTCCCGGGCCGCGCGCTGGCGCACGACGTCGACGTCGCTCTCGAACCGGGCCACCTCGCGCTGGAGGTCGCGGGCCTCGGTCTCGGATCGCACGACGTCCGCGGCGAACCCGCGCTCGGCTTCCTGCGCGGCCTCCACCGCCGCGACCTCGGGCAGCGTGGCCCGCCGGTGCGCCAGCTGGGTCAGCGCGACGTCCTCGGCGGCAAGGTCCAGCAGCCTCTGCTGCTCGAAGTGGTCGGCCTTCACGCGGCCAACCTACCGGTGGGCGAACAGGGCTCCGGAAGCTTGTGCTCTGCCCGCCGCCTGGTGGGCAGAGCACAAGCTTCCGTGGGGCCTTAAGTCCGGCGGACCTCGGCGGCCGGAGGCTCGGCCGCGAGCGGGTCGGGTAGGTCGCGGAAGGTCGGGTCCTCCCGCTCGGCGGTGTAGTCCGTGTCCGCCGTCGCGTCGACGCCGGCGTCGACCTTCATCGCCCGCAGGATGAACGTCACGACGACGGCGACCAGCAGGTTCACCGCCAGCGCGAGCAGCCCCGCGTAGATGGCCGACTTGGTGTCCAACCCGAGCTTCGACAGCGCGAACGAGGAACCACCGAAGTGCTCGCGGGCCACCGTGCCGTCGGGGTTGAGCTTCGGGATGTTGTAGACCATCAGCAGACCCGCGCCCATGCCCGCGACCCACCCGGCCACCAGCCCGCCCCGGTGCAGCCACCGGGTGTAGAGGCCCAGCGCCACCGAGGGCAGCGTCTGCAGGATGATCACGCCGCCGATCAGCTGCAGGTCGATGGAGAACTGCGGGTTGAGGAAGAGGATCGCCGCGACCGCGCCGAGCTTGACCACCAGCGAGGCGATCTTGGCGACCTGGGCCTCCTGCTTCGGGGTGGCGTCCTTCTTCAGGTACTCCTTGTAGATGTTGCGGGTGAACAGGTTGGCCGCGGCGATCGACATGATCGCTGCCGGCACCAGCGCGCCGATCCCGATGGCGGCGAACGCGATGCCCGCGAACCAGCTCGGGAACATCTCCTGGAACAGCACCGGAACGATCGTGTTGCCGTCGGTGCCGATCGGCTCCACCCCGGCCGCGATGGCCATGAAGCCGAGCAACGCGATCAGGCCCAGCGCCAGGCTGTAGATCGGCAGCGCGCTCATGTTCCGCTTGAGCACGTCGCGGTTGCTGGCGGCGAGGATGCCGGTGATCGAGTGCGGATAGAGGAACAGCGCCAGGGCCGAGCCGAGGGCGAGGGTCGCGTAGCCCAGCTGACCCGTCGCCGGGAGCAGCACGCCGGCGCCGTCGTTGGCCGAGAACTTCTCCTCGGCCGCACCGAAGATGACGTCCCAGCCGCCCAGCTTCGACGGGATCACGATCACCGCGACGATGATCGTCAGGTAGATGAGCGTGTCCTTGACGAACGCGATCAGCGCCGGCGCCCGCAGGCCCGAGTTGTAGGTGTAGAGCGCCAGGATGATGAAGGCCACGATCAGCGGCAGCTCACCCTCGACGCCCATCGCCTTGAGGATCGCCTCGATGCCCACGAGCTGGAGCGCGATGTAGGGCATCGTCGCGACGATCCCGGTGATCGCGACCAGCAGCGCCATCGTCGGGGAGTCGAACCGCGCCCGCACGAAGTCGGCCGGCGTCACGTAGCCGCGCACGTGGCTGACCGACCACAGCCGGATGACGACGAGGAAGACCAGCGGGTAGATGACGACGGTGTACGGGACGGCGAAGAACCCAGCGGCCCCCGCCCCGAACATCAGCGCCGGCACCGCGACGAACGTGTAGGCGGTGTAGAGGTCACCGCCGAGCAGGAACCAGGTGATCCAGGAGCCGAAGCTCCGGCCGCCGAGACCCCACTCGTCCAGGTGCATCAGGTCATCGGCCCGCCGCCACCGGGAGGCCGCGAAGCCCATGACGGTGACGACGAGGAAGAGGAGGACGACGATGACGAGTTCGACGGTGTTGATCCCGTCCATCGCTCAGCCCTCCCCGCGCTTGGTGGCGGCGTCGCGGGCGATGGCGTCGCGGGCGGCGGTCTGCTCGGTCTTGCTGCGCCGCGTCATCCGGTAGACGAGCACCGTGGTGGCGACGCCCAGGGCCACGAACAGCAGCTGCAGCCAGTAGAAGCGCGGCCAGCCGCCGATCGTCGGATCGATCGAGTTGTACAGCGGGACGATCAGCGGCACCACGATCGGCACCAGCAGCAGCCAGTTCCACGGGCTGCGGTCGCTGCGGTGCGGCGCGACGTCGTCCGTCGTCCCGTCGCTCCGGGGCGGGACTGTTGCGGAGGCCATGTGCGCCCCTCTCCCCGGGGCGGGCCCCGGTGATCAGCCGGCCGGTCGCCCGGCCGGGTCCCCGTGCTGGCCCACGTGCCACGTCCAGGGGTCGGTGCGGCGCCGCGAGACGGCCACCTCGACCCCGTCGGACAGGTCGCGACGCAGCACGTCGGCCGCGACCGGCAGCCAGGGCCACTCACTCGCGAAGTGTGCTACGTCACAGAGAGTGGGGCCATTCGACTCCAGCGCCTCGGACACCGCGTGGTGCTTGAGGTCGCTGGTCAGGAGGACGTCCGCCCCCGCAGCGGCGGCCGCACCGACGAGCGATCCGCCGCTGCCGCCGCACACGGCGACGGTCCGCACCGGCCGGTCGGGGTCGCCGGCCGCCCGCACGCCGCCGGCCGTCACCGGCAGCACCCCGGCCACCCGCTCGGCGAACTCGCGGAGGCTCAGCTCCTCCCCCAGCCGGCCGACCCGGCCGAGTCCGGCCCGCGGGTCCTCGGCCGCCGGCTCCAGCGGCACGGCGTCGAGCAGCCCGATCGCCTCCGCGAGCGCGTCGTTGACGCCGTGCTCCGGTGCCCGGTCGGCGTTGGTGTGCGCGACGAACAGCGCGGCGCCGCCACGGATCAGCCGGTGGACGAGCCGGCCCTTCGGGTCGTCGGCCGGCACGCCGTGCACCGGCGTCAGCAGCAGCGGGTGGTGGGTGACGAGGAGGTCGGCGCCGATCTCGAGCACCTCGTCGACGATCTCCGCCGTCGGATCGACGGCGAACAGCACCCGCCGCACGGTCTCCGCGGGATCACCGCAGACCAGGCCGACGGCGTCCCACGGCTCCGCCAGCGCGGGGTCGTAGCGGGCATCGAGGGCGGCGATCACGTCGGCGAGCGGCACGGGCACGGGTCCGGACTGTAGGCCGATGGCCCGAGGTGAGCCGGTGCGCGGGCCGTCCGGGTTCCGGTGACAAGCTTCGGACGTGGCGCAGGGCGGCGGGTGGTCCAGGGCCCTGCACGCCCCCGCCTGGCTCGAGGAACTGGTCCGCACCCGCCGTCCGCCGGTGCCCTGGCGCGACGTCGTCCGGTACGCCGTCTGCCTCCCCGCGCCGCTGGCCCTGGCGGTGGCCGTCGAGGGCGGGATCGAGCCCGGCCCGACCCTGAGCGCCGGCGTCTTCGGCACCATGGGCGCCCTCGTCGCCACCCTGGCGCCGCAGCCGGCGCCCCTGCGGGACCAACTCCGCCGGACCGTCGCCGGCACGGCGTTCGGCATGCTCGGCCTGCTCGTCGGTCAGTACGCGAGCGGCGGCGGGTGGCAGCCGGTCGTGGTGATCGCGCTCGTGTCGGCGGTGGCCGCGCTGATCAGCCAGGTCAACGCGACGCTGTCCCTGGGCTCGCTGCAGCTGCTGGTCTACACGGCACTGGCCTCGGGCCTGGTCACCGAACTGCCCCTGGCGGCCGAGATCGGGTTCTTCCTCGCCGGCGCGGCCTGGGCGGCGCTCGGCACCCTCGTGCAGTCGACGACCGAGGCACTCGACCCCGACCGGACCGCCGTCGCCACGGTGTTCCGGCGCATCGCCGACCTGCTCGACGCGTGCGGCACCGACACGACCGACGACGCCCGCCGGGCCCTGACCGCGGCGCTCAACGACGGCTACGACCGGGTGATCCGCAGCCGCAGCCACACGGCCGGCCGGGTGCGGGAGCTCTCCGAGCTCGCCGGCGTGCTCAACTCGGCGGCGCCCCTGGTGGAGGGGTCGGTCGCCGAGTCGCGGGCCGGCGACAAGGCGGATCCGGACGACGTCGCCGCCGTCCGCATGCTGGCCGCCGCGCTGCAGGACGACGCCGAGCTCCCGGCGGACCGCCCCCCGCCGCTCGAGGACGGCACCCCGGCACGGCGGGCCGTCCGGCACGGGGTCCGCCTGGTGTGGAACGTCGTGGGCGACCCCGAGGAACGCGCCGGCGCGGCCGCCGTCCGGCCGTCGGTCGACCTCCGGACCCGGCTGCGCGATCTGTCCGACCGGACGCTGGCCAGCCCCGACGGCCGCGCGTTCGCCGTCCGCCTGGCGCTGTGCATGAGCATCGCCGAGGTCGCCCGGCAGTTCCTCCCCACCGGCCGGCCGTACTGGGTGCTGCTGACCGTCGCGATCGTGCTCAAGCCGGACTTCGGGTCGGTGTTCGGCCGGGCGATCCAGCGCGGCGCCGGCACCCTGCTCGGCGTCCTGATCGGCTCCGCGCTGCTGTCGCTGTTCCCCCGCAGCCCGTGGCTGCTCGTGGCGATGGCGCTGTTCGCGGCCGTGCTGCCGTGGGCGCGGGCGGCCAACTTCGGGCTGTTCTCGGTGTTCCAGACGCCGGTGATCATCCTGATGCTGGAGCTGTCCCTCCCCTCCGACGACGGCATCGTGCTCGAGCGGCTGACCGACACGCTGATCGGCTGCGGCATCGTCCTGGTCTTCGGCTACCTGCTGTGGCCGCAGACCTGGCGGGCGCCGCTGGACCAGGCACTGCGCGACGCCGCATTCGCGCTGGACGCGTTCGTCGAGGCCGCCTTCACCGGCAGCCCGGCCGACCGGCGCCGCGCCCGCCGTCGCAACTACCGCGCGCTCACCGAGCTGCAGACCCAACTGCAGCGCCGGCTGGCCGAGCCGCCGCCGATCAGCAACCGCGCCGCCGCCTGGTGGCCGGTGATCGTGCAGCTGGAACGCACGTCGGACGCCGTCACCGAGGCGGTCATCGCCGCCCGGGAGGGCGAGCCGGCCCCCGACCTCGCACAGGTGGCGGTGCTGCGGCGGGCCATCCGCGGGCTGGAGGACGACGTCCGCAGCTCCCGGGCGCCCGACGACGCGGAGATCTACGCCGAGGGCGTGCTCGCCCCGGTCGCCCGCGAGGTGGACGCCGCCCGGCGCCTTGTGAGAGAGAACGCACCGGGACGACGCGGAGCCTGATCCGTGTTGCACGTGACGTGAGGTCACACTTCGATGGCGGGGTGACCGCGGAGCCACTCGCCCTCCCCGCCCCCACCGGTCCACCGCCCCCCGGCTCGCGCACCGTCGTCACCGACGACGGCGTGCGGCTGCACGTCGAGGTCGACGGCGACGAGGAGCGGCGCGGGCGGGGAGACCGCATCACCGTGGTCTTCGCGCACGGCTTCACCGCGCGGCTGGTCGAGTGGGACCTGCAGCGGGCCGCCCTCCGCGACCGCGCCCGGCTGGTGTTCTTCGACCAGCGCGGGCACGGACGCTCGGCCTGCACTCCGCTTCCCGACGCGACGATCGGCCGCACCGGCCGCGACCTCGGCGAGGTCCTGGACGCGACGACGCCCACCGGGCCGGTCATCCTCGCCGGGCACTCGATGGGCGGGATGAGCGTGATGGCGCTGGCCCGGCAGCGGCCGGAGCTGTTCGGCGACCGCGTCGTCGGCGTCTTCCTGCTCGCCACCTCCGCCGGCGGGCTGGTCGAGACCGGGCTGCTCGGGCTCTACATCAAGCTGATCCGCAAGCTGCGGCTGCTGTCGCTGTACCTGCGCCTGCTGCAGTTCGTCGCGCCGCTGCTGGAGCGGTTCCGACGACGGGGCACGCGCCTCGGCCGGCGGATCACCCGCAGGCTGCTCTTCGGCCGCGACGACGCCGACCTGGCCAACGTGCGCCTGGTGCAGAACCTGCTCGAGGAGACGCCCTATCCGGTGGCGATGGCGTTCTACGCGACGTTCCTCGACCACGACGAGACGGCGTCGCTCGAGGTGCTGCGCCGCGTCCCGGTGACCGTCGTGGCCGCCACGCACGACCGACTGACCCCGGCCGCGCACGGACGGCGGATCGCCGAGGAGATCGGCGAGAACGCGGAGCTCGTCGTCGTCCCCGGCGCCGGGCACAGCGTCAACCTGACCCGCACCGAGACCGTCGACCGCGCCCTGCTCGAACTGGTGGACCGCGTCCAGGAACGGATGCGCGCGACCGGCTGACTCGCCATGCTCACGCGGACGTGGAAGCGTGATCGACAACATCGGACCCAGGTTGCGGTGACCTGCGGTCACGCATAACTTCAGCGGCCACCCGACGACGTGGAGATCCCGGTCCGAGCAGCGCGACCGGGACGGCGAGGAGCAGAACGTGGACCGGATGAGCGCCCTCGATGCGAGTTTCTTCTTCGCGGAGAGCGAGAACACCCCGATGCACGTGGGGTCGGTGGCCGTGTTCGACGGGCCGCCGCCCTCGTACGGCGACGTGGTCCGGCTGCTGCTGAGCAAGCTGCCGCTCGTCCCCCGCTACCGGCAGCGGGTGCGGCCGGTGCCGATGCAGCTCGGCCGGCCGATCTGGCTGGACGACGCCCACTTCCAGATCCTGTACCACGTGCGGCACACCGCCGTCCCGGGCCCGGGCAGTGACGAGCAGCTGCGCAATCTGGCCGGCCGGGTGCTCGGTCAGCGCCTGGACATGGCCAAGCCGCTGTGGGAGCTGTGGCTGGTCGAGGGCCTGGCCGACAACCGCTGGGCGATCATCTCCAAGGTCCACCACTGCATGGTCGACGGCATCGCCGGCACCGACCTGATGCAGCTGATGTTCGACCTCGAGCCCGACGCCACCCACGAGGAGCCCAAGCCCTGGACGCCGCGGCGGGCGCCGTCGGGCCTGGCCGTGGTGGCCGACTCGGTCAGCGACACGATCAGCCACCCGATCCAGCAGCTGTCGTCGGTGCCGAGCGTGGGCGGCGCGATGCGTGCGGCGAAGGGACTGGCCGGGCCCGTCAAGACGGCCGCCTCGACCGTGCCCTCGTTGGCCAAGCAGGCCGTGACGCCGACCGCCCGCTCGCTCAACGGGCCGATCGGCCCGCACCGCCGCTGGGCCTGGACCGCCGGCAAGTTCGAGGAGTTCAAGGCCGTCCGGAAGGCGCTCGGCGGCACCGTCAACGACGTCGTCCTCACCGCGATCGCCGGTGGCTTCCGCGACCTGCTCAAGGGCCGCGGCGAGCTCTCGTCGGAGAAGCTCGTCGTGCGCTCGATGGTCCCGGTGTCGGTGCGGCGGCCCGGTGAGCGCAACGTGCAGGACAACCGGGTCTCGGCGGTGTTCGTCGACCTGCCGGTCGGCCTGCCCGACCCGAAGGACCGGCTGGCCTCGATCCGTGGGCAGATGGACGAGTACAAGAAGGCGATGCAGGCGGTCGACGCCCGCTCGATCATCGCGATGGGCGACTTCGTGGCGCCCACGCTGCTCTCGATGGGTGTGCGTGCCACGCTGCAGGCCGGCCAGTTCTGGTGCCAGGCCGTGACGACGAACGTGCCCGGCCCCCGGATCCCGCTGTACGTGCTCGGCAAGCGGATGGTCTCGGCGCACGCCTACGTCCCGATCGCCGGCGGCACCCGCTGCTCGATCGGCATCTTCTCCTACCTGAACACGATGACCTTCGGGATCAACGCCGACTTCGACGGCTACCCGGACGTCGACGTCCTCAGCAGCGGCATCCGGCGCAGCCTCGACCAGTTGCTGAAGATCGCCGGCGCGGAGGGTGTCGCCGAGGGGGCGGCGGACGAACCGGCCAAGGCCACGCCGGCCAAGGCGACGCCGGCCAAGACCACCCCCGCCAAGGCGACCCGCGCCACGACGTCCGCGGCCAAGGCCACCCCGGCCAAGACGACGGCCACCAAGGCCACGTCGCCGCGCAAGGCGGCCGCCAAGAAGACCACGGCCAAGCGCACCCCGGCGAAGAAGACCGCGGCAGCCGGCCGGTGAGCCCGGCCCGGCGCCGACGGGGCGCGGGCGCGCTCGGCCAGGGCCCGCGCGGCCTCGTGGCCGACGAGGAGACCCCGGCGCGGGAGGGCGGACTCACCGTCGCCGTCACCGGGCCGACGGGCACGTTCGGCTCCGGGCTGGTGCCGCTGCTCCAGGACGACGACCGGATCGAGCGGATCATCGGCATCGCCCGCCGCCCCTTCGACCCGGCCGAGCGCGGCTGGACGAAGATGGAGTACCGGCGCGGCGACGTCCGGGACCTGGACACGCTGCGCGAGGCGTTCCGCGGCGTCGACGTCGTCGTCCATCTCGCGTTCCTGATCACCGGCAACGCCACGCGGGAGACCACGCGGGCGATCAACGTCGACGGCACGCTGAACACGTTCCGCGCCGCGGCCGACGCCGGTGCCCGCCGCTTCGTCTACGCCTCGTCGGTCGCGGCCTACGGGTTCCACGGCGACAACCCGGAGCGGATCACCGAGGACTGGCCGGTGCGCCCGGCGGTCCGGCTGTTCTACGCGCAGGAGAAGGCGGAGCTGGAGTCGCTGCTCGACGGCGAGTCGGAACTGCACCCCGAGCTGGACCTGTACCTGCTGCGGCCTCCGGTCGTCCTCGGACCCAACGTGATCGGCGGCAAGGACGTGCTGCCCGGCCCGCTCGCGCCGATCGGCCGCCGGTTGTTCAGCCGCCCGCGGCGGCTGCCGGTGCCGATCCCGCTGCTCGTCCCCGAGCATCCGCTGCAGTTCATCCACGAGGAGGACGTCGGCCGGGCGCTGGTGCAGTGCATCGTCGGCGCCGGTCCCGCGGGCGCCTACAACATCGCCGGAGAGGGGGTGCTCACCGCCGCCGACGTCGCGAAGGAGTTCGGCGCGATCCCGGTGCGCATGCCCGCCGGACCCGCGCAGGCCGCCGCGCGTGCGGTCGCGCGACTGCCCTTCCTGCCGCCGATCGCCGAGTGGGTCGAGGCGGCGGGCCGGCCGGTGATCATGGACACCACCAAGGCCCGCGAGCAGCTGGGCTGGGAACCGCGCTTCACCGGCCTGGAGGCGCTCCGGGACACCCTGGGCCGGGGGCCCTCGACCTAGGCGTTGGCCTTCGGCGCGACCTCGGTGCGCATCCAGTCGAGCACCTCGGGCGCGAGCCGCTCGGGCACCTGCAGCTGCGGCACGTGGCCGACGCCTCGGAGCTCGAGATAGCGCCACGCCGGGTGCCGCTGGGCGATGTCGCGGGCGGCGGCGACCGGGACCAGCCGGTCGCGGTCGCCGTGGACGAGCAGCACCGGCTGGTCGATGGCCGCCATGGCCTTCCGGTAGCGCCGCGGGTCGACCAGCAGCTTGACCAGGGAGCGGGCGGCGGCGAGGAAGGCCTTGTCCATGCCCTCGACGTCCTGACGCTCCTCGAGCAGGGTGACCGACCGGTCGATGACCTCCGACGGCAGGTCGTCGGGGTCGACCCCGCACAGCGAGAGCATCTCGCGCACCCGCGCGAGGGTGGACTGCCGCGTGCGGCGCCACCAGAGGAAGCGCTCGCCGACGAACGGCAGCGCGTACAGCGCGAAGGTGACCGCGACCAGCGGGTCGAGCGCGCGCCGCGGACCGGGCACCGCCGGGTCGAGCAGGACGAGGCCGGTGACCGCGCCGGGCCGCTCGCCGGCGGTCAGCAGGGAGATCATCCCGCCCATCGAGTTGCCGACGAGGACGACCGGCTCGCCGACGACGTCGGCCAGGAACCGCTGGAGGACGGCGACGTTCGCCTGGACGCTCGTCTTCCGCCCGCCGGGCTCGCTACGGCCGAAGCCGGGAAGATCGATGGCCCACACGCGCGCGTGCGGCGTCAGCAGCGGGGCGAAGAGGTCCCAGTTGAGGTGCGAGCCACCGAGCCCGTGGACGAGAACGACCGCCGGGCCGTCGCCGGGACCGCCGAAGTCGACGTAGTGGACCGGCTCCCCCGATGTCCACGGTGCGGCTCTCGCCCGGTGCGACCCGTCCGGTCGACGTCCCCTCGGCCATGCTGTCCGCTCCCTCGCGTCGTTACTCATCAGTACGGTGCCACGGCTCTCGCGACGACGCGCATCGGGGTGCCGATGCAGGCCGGAGCCGCGTACACCCGATCGGTGACGAGCAGATATGACGCAGGACACATTTGGGCAACATCTGCCCGCGAGTATGACGACAAACGATTGGGTCGAGGGCCATCTTGGTACAGGTCCGTACCAATGGCGGTCGGCTCGCAGGAGGACGCAGTGGCACGACGGCAGTCCGATGGGCCTGCGCTCCCGCTGTACCTCAGCGAGCCGGGTCGAGCGGTGGCGGACTACGGCCTCTACCTGGCCGCCCGCCCGCTCGCACCGACCCTGCCCCGCGGCGACGGCCACCCCGTGCTCGTCCTGCCCGGCCTGCTCGCCGACGACGTGTCCACCCGCGCCCTCCGCGCCGTCCTCCGCCGCCTGGGCTACCAGGTCCACGGCTGGGGGCTCGGCCGCAACATCGGCCCGACCGCCGCAGTGCGTGAAGGGCATGCGCGACAAGATCGACTACCTGAACGACGAGCACGGCCGCCCGGTCTCGCTGATCGGCTGGAGCCTCGGCGGCATCTTCGCCCGCGACCTGGCCCGCCGCTCCCCCGACGCCGTCCGCCAGGTGATCACGCTGGGCAGCCCGTTCCGCATCGCGCGGCAGTCCCAGACCCGGGCCGGCCGGGTGTTCGAGCGGTTCTCGCACCTGCACGTCGAGCACCGGACGTTCCCGCTCGAGCACGACGCCGAGCCGCTCCGCGTGCCCGCCACCTCGATCTACTCGCACTTCGACGGGATCGTGCACTGGCAGACCTGTCTGGACACCCCGGGCGAGAGCTGCGAGAACATCGCCGTCATGGCCAGCCACCTCGGCCTCGGCCACCACCCGGCGTCGATCTGGGCGATCACCGACCGCCTGGCCCAGCCGGAGGGCGAGTGGAAGCCGTTCAAGGCGCCCTGCTTCCTGCGCCCGGCGTTCCCGAAGCCGGCGCAGCCCGAGCCCTGCGACGAGGTGGCGACGGCCAACTCCGCCGCCTGAGGATCCGTACTCCCTTGGGGTGATCACGACCCCGCCGAGGTTCGAAGCACGTTCCGCGCGAGCACCCTCGCAGTGCTGTGCACGAATCCCGCGCTGATGGAGGACCTACGTGATCATCCTCGGACTCATCCTGCTCGTCCTGGGCCTGCTGTTGAAGATCTCGATCCTGTGGACGATCGGCATCATCGTGCTGGTCGTCGGCGCCGTGCTGCTGCTGGCCGGGTCGATGGGCCGTTCCGTGGGGGGTCGACGCCATTACTGGTAACCCAGCGCTCCACTGACGGCGAGTGTGCGGTTGTCGGGGTCTGGGACTCGTCCGATACCCCGACAACCGCACAATCGCGTCCCTAGGCGCTCAGCCGCCGCCCGGGTGGACGCCCGGTGAGCTCGACTGCGCGAGGCAGAAGACGCACCCGGCGCGAACCCGTTCGGGAAGTGGAAGCCAGGTCCCGGGCCGATGGCCGCGCCCACCTGTCCGTTCGGCGGCCAGCCCATCGCCTCGTGGCCAATGCCGCTCACGTGTCACTGACGATGCGCAGCGGGCCGCGATACGGCCCTGAGTCCCTCGAGCAGTCGCTCTACCAGGGCTCCGCTCGGCGCGTCCGAGATGCAGAAAGAATTCGGTAGAACGCTCTTGTGGTGAACCCAGGCTGGTTCTAGGCTCGTCGGTCGGAGGCGAGGCACATGAGCACAGGTGATGCTCCGGCCGACACCCGGATGATGGCGATCGTCCACTCCGCGTTGAAGCGAGATCTGCGCAGGACCCGCGAGGTGCTCGCCACCTCGCCGCCTCCGCAGGGTCAGCAGCGCCGCGCCCTGGGCGGGCACGTGACCTGGATGATGGAGTTCCTGCACGCGCACCACCGCGGTGAGGACCTCGGTCTGTGGCCACTGGTCAGAGAGCGCAATCCCTCGGCAGCCGAGCTCCTCGACTCCCTCGAGGCCGACCACGCGCGCATCGATCCCGCCGCCCGCGCGGTCAGCGCTGCGGCCCTCGAGTACACGGCCACCACCGCGGACCCCCCGCGCGCGGCCCTGGTCGAGTCGCTCGACCAGCTCCTCACCGTGCTCGTGCCGCACCTCGACCGCGAGGTGGCCGACGGGATGCCCGTGGTGGCAGCCAGCATCACCGCACGCGAATGGGATGCGGTGGAGCAGGAGTACAACATCAAGCCGAAGTCGCTCCCCCAGCTGGGGATCGAGGGGCACTGGCTCCTCGAGGGCATCGACGCCGAGGGCTATGACGTCGTCGTCCACAAGGTGCCTCCGGTGCCGCGCTTCGTCCTGGTCCACGGCTTCGGACCCGTGTACCGGCGGCAGGCACGGGCGCGCTGGACGCCCGCCCCGTCCCGGCGGGGAGCGGGGGTTCCTTGACGACCGCACCGATCGGTGACGGCCGGCGCACCTACCGGTCGCCCCGGCGGCAGCAGCAGGCTGCGGAGACCCGGGCCGTCGTGCTCGCCGCGGCGGACACGCTGTTCGCCAGCCGTGGGTGGTCGGCCACCGGCATGCGGGACGTCGCCCGGGAGGCCGGCGTCGCCGTCGAGACGGTGTACGCGAACTTCCGGTCGAAGACCGAGCTGCTGATGGCGGCCATCGATGTGAGCGTGGTCGGTGACGCGGAACCGGTGCCCCTGTCGCAGCGGCCCGAGTTCGCGCAACTGTCGGCCGGGAGCTTCGCCGATCGCGTCGCCTCGGCGGCGCGCCTCATCACCGGCATCAACCGGCGGGTCTCCGGGCTGCACCGGGCGCTCTGCGAGGCAGCGGCCAGCGAACCGGAGCTCGCGCAGAAGCTGGCCGAGTCCGAGCAGCGCCGTCGGATCAACGTGCAGGACGGCGCCGAACTGGTGACCGGCCGTCGGCTCGGCGACGACCAGCGCGACGGGCTGTGGGCGATAGTGAGCGCCGAGGTGTTCGACCTGCTCACCGGGTATCGCCGGCTGGTCGCCGCAGCGGTACGAGGCGTGGCTGACGGACATGCTCACCACGCTCCTCGCCGACGACACACCCCGACCAGAGGAGGCCTCGTCGTGAGCCAGGTCCAGAAGAACTCCCGCGTCGCGGTCGTCGTCGACGCGCCTGTCGACGACGTGTGGCGGGTCGTCGCGGATGTTCCGCGTACCGGTGAGTGGAGCCACGAGTGCCGATCGGTGCAGTGGACGGGCGGCGCCGTCGCTGCCGCACCCGGAGCGCGCTTCCGCGGTCGCAACCGGACAGGGTGGGCACGCTGGAGCCGGACGTGCGAGATCGTGGCCGTCGACGACGGCCGTGAGCTGGTCTGGCGAACGATCCCGACGCTGCTCTTCCCGGACAGCACGGAGTGGCGGATCCAGCTCGAGCCGGCCGGCGACGGCACGACGATCACGCAGTCGTTCACCGTGGTGCGCGCGCCCTGGCTGCTCGACCGGCTCTACGCGCGGCTGATCCCGTCCCACCAGGACCGCGACGCACGGCTGGCCGAGGACCTCGCCCGCATCGGCGCGACGGCGAGACAGGCGGCCTGACCGTGAAGCGCCGCTGGGCGCGGATCGGCACCCGCATCGGCGTCTGGATGTATCGCACGCTGGACGGTCGCCTGGCCAGCGGGAGCAAGGACGTGCACGTGCTGCTCATCACGACGCCGGGCCGTCGGACCGGGGTGCCGCGCTCGGCGTGCGTGCGATTCCTCGAGACCTCTGACGGTCTCGTCGTCTGGGGCACGGGGTCCGGCTCCCCCCGCGACCCGGACTGGTTCGAGAACCTCCGCGCGGCGGACGTGGCCGACGTCCAGGTCCGGGCCCGCTCGTTCCAGGCCCGGCCGCGCGAGCTCGTGGGGGCTGCGCGGGACTCGATGTGGCAGGACACGATCCTTGCCCAGGCACCCGAGGTCGCGAAGTACGCGCGCAAGGCGGGTCGCACGATCCCGGTCGCCGTCCTCGAGCGTGTGACTCGACCCGGCACATGACCCGGTGCGGTCGGTGGGCGCGGCAGGGATCGAACCTGCGACCGCTCGCTTGTAAGGCGAGAGCTCTCCCGCTGAGCTACGCGCCCCGCGCGCCCAGGGTAGGCGACAGCGTCGCCGACCCCGGGCCGCGGCTCAGGCGGCGTCCTCCTCGACCAGCCGGGCGACGGCGTCCTTCCACCCGGACTGCGCGCGGACGTCGCCGGGCGAGTTGACCTCGGCGAAGGCGATCGTCCCCTCGGCGTCGACCAGGAACGTGGCGCGCAGCGCCATGCCGGCCTTGTCGTTGAAGGCGCCGTAGGCCTGGGCGGTCGCGCCGTGCGGCCAGAAGTCCGAGAGCAGCCGGAACTCGAAGCCCTCCTTCTCGCGGAAGGCCTTGAGGCTGAACACCGGGTCGGTGCTGATCGCGAGCACCGTCACGCCGGCGTCGGTGTAGACGTCCAGCTCGTCGCGGAGCTGGCACAGCTCTCCGGTGCACAGACCCGAGAAGGCGAACGGGTAGAAGACGAGCAGCACCGGGGCGCCCCGCAGGTCGGCGAGGGACACGACCTGCTTGTCCTGGTCGGGGAGGCTGAACTCGGGGGCGGTGTCGCCGACGGAGAGAGTCATGCGCCCGATCGTCTCTCAGCGCCGGGAGCGGGCCGCCTTCGGGGTGACCAGCCGGATCCCCGACCAGTCCTTGGCCGCGGAGACGCTGGTGGTCTGCGACAGGCCCGCGGTGGGAGCGACCTCGGTGACGTCGCTCGGCTCCACGTGGCCCGGGCGGCCCGACTTCGGCACGAGCAGCCAGACGACGCCGTCGTCGGCCAGCGAGGCCAGGGCGTCGGTCAGCGCATCGAACAGATCACCGTCGTCCTCACGCCACCACAGCAGGACGACGTCGGCCACCTCGTCGGTGTCCTCGTCGACCATCTCGCCGCCGGATGCCTCGATGACGGCGTCACGCAGGTCCTCGTCGGCGTCCTCGTCCCAGCCGAGCTCCTGCACGACCATGCCCGGCTTGATGCCCAGCCGGGCCGCCATGCCGGCGCTGTCGACGCTCATCCGTGCTGCTCCTCCATGGGTGTGACCGCTGCTGGTCGTTCGGTGGGTGGATGGTGCCCTGTCGTGGGCCCGGATGCGCGTGGACGCGTCATGGTTGCGCACGAAGTTCGCGGACGGCGGTGGCCGCGGGGCCGCGGCTCACGACGGCGGACACGACCAGCGGGGAGATCACCCGCACCCCGGTCATGTCACCCCTCTCGCTCTCACCGCGTCAGCCCGTCGCCCGACCCGGGTGGCCGGGCGTCCGGTTCGGAGCCCGTCACAGCGGGCCACGTTGGCGGAAGCGTAGGGCATGTTGCGCGCGACGCAAGACTCCACCGGCGCCGGACACCGGGTCCGCAGGCCGGAACCGGGGGCAGCATCCGGGCAGGTCGAGGCCCCTCCCCCAGCGGACTCGCCGGGTCGCGTGACGCCGATCGCCCGGACAGGGAACGATGGGGTCATGAGCGCACCGCAGCAGTCGGACGGAGACCCCGCCCGCGACGCCGGCACGCCCCGCGCGGTGATCACCGACGGGCTGCCCAGCCAGCTTCCCGACACCGACCCCGACGAGACGCAGGAGTGGCTGGACTCCCTCGACGCCGTCGTCGACAACGCCGGCCGCGAACGCGCGAGATACGTGATGCTCCGGCTGCTCGAGCGCAGCCGCGAGCAGCAGGTCGGCGTCCCGTCGCTGCGGAGCACCGACTACATCAACACCATCCCGCCGGCCCGCGAGCCGTGGTTCCCGGGCGACGAGCACGTCGAGCGCCGCATCCGCGCCTACATCCGCTGGAACGCGGCGATCATGGTGCACCGCGCCCAGCGCCCGGGCATCGCCGTCGGCGGCCACATCTCCTCCTACGCGTCGTCCGCGTCGCTGTACGAGGTCGGCTTCAACCACTTCTTCCGCGGCAAGGACCACCCCGGCGGCGGCGACCAGATCTGGTTCCAGGGCCACGCCTCCCCCGGCATCTACGCCCGCGCGTTCCTCGAGGGCCGGCTGTCCGAGCAGCAGCTCGACGGGTTCCGCCAGGAGGTCAGCCACCCCGGCGGCGGCCTGTCCTCCTACCCGCACCCGCGGCTCATGCAGGACTTCTGGGAGTTCCCGACCGTCTCGATGGGCCTCGGCCCGCTGAACGCGATCTACCAGGCGCGGTTCAACCGCTACCTGCACGCCCGCGGCTTCAAGGACACCTCCGACCAGCACGTCTGGGCGTTCCTCGGCGACGGCGAGATGGACGAGCCCGAGTCGCTCGGCGCGATCGGCATCGCCGCCCGCGAGGAGCTGGACAACCTCACCTTCGTCATCAACTGCAACCTGCAGCGGCTCGACGGCCCGGTGCGCGGCAACGGCAAGGTCATCCAGGAGCTGGAGTCGTTCTTCCGCGGCGCCGGCTGGAACGTGATCAAGGTGATCTGGGGCCGCGAGTGGGACGCCCTGCTCGCCGCCGACCGCGACGGCGCGCTGGTCAACCTGATGAACCAGACGCCCGACGGCGACTACCAGACCTACAAGGCCGAGGACGGCGCGTTCGTCCGGGAGCACTTCTTCGGGCGTGACCCGCGCACCCGCAAGCTCGTCGAGGGCATGAGCGACAAGGACATCTGGGGTCTGTCCCGCGGTGGGCACGACTACCGCAAGGTCTACTCGGCGTTCAAGGCCGCCATCGAGCACAAGGGCCAGCCGACGGTCATCCTCGCGAAGACGATCAAGGGCTGGACGCTGGGCAGCCACTTCGAGGGCCGCAACTCGACCCACCAGATGAAGAAGCTGACCGCCGAGGACCTCGCCGGGTTCCGCGACCGGCTCTACCTCGACATCCCCGACGAGGCGCTCGACAAGACCCTGCCGCCGTACTACAAGCCGGACCCGAACTCCGACGAGATGCAGTACATGTTCGAGCGGCGCCGGCAGCTCGGCGGTGCGGTGCCGCGGCGGCGGTCGGAGTTCAAGACGCTCAAGGCGCCCGAGGACAAGGCGCTCGACGTGCTGCGCCGCGGCTCCGGCAAGCAGGAGGTGGCGACGACGATGGCGTTCGTCCGCCTGCTGAAGGAGCTGCTCAAGGACCCGGAGCTCGGCCCGCGGTTCGTGCCGATCATCCCGGACGAGGCCCGCACGTTCGGCCTGGACTCGTTGTTCTCGTCGCACAAGATCTACAACCCGGCGGGCCAGCGCTACACCTCGGTCGACCGCGAGCTGATGCTGGCCTACAAGGAGTCCGAGCAGGGCGTGATCCTGCACGAGGGCATCAACGAGGCCGGGTCCACGGCGTCGTTCACCGCCGTCGGCTCCTCGTACGCCACGCACGGCGAGCCGATGATCCCGATCTACATCTTCTACTCGATGTTCGGGTTCCAGCGGACCGGTGACGGGTTCTGGGCGGCCGCCGACCAGATGGCCCGCGGCTTCGTCCTCGGCGCCACCGCCGGCCGGACGACGCTGAACGGCGAGGGCCTCCAGCACGAGGACGGGCACTCGATCCTGCTGGCGGCGACCAACCCCGCCGTGGTGTCCTACGACCCCGCGTTCTCCTACGAGGTCGCGCACATCACCCGGGACGCCCTGCAGCGGATGTACGGCGAGGACCCGGGCGCACCGCTGGGCGGCTCGCGCCCCGCCGACGTCATGTACTACCTGACCGTCTACAACGAGCCGTTCAACCAGCCGGCCGAGCCGGAGAACCTCGACCTGCAGGGCCTGCTGGCCGGCATGTACCGGTACGCCGACGGTCCCCAGCTCGACGGTCCCAAGTCGCAGATCCTGGCCTCGGGCGTCGCGGTGCCGTGGGCGCTGCGCGCGCAGGAGCTGCTGGCGAACGACTGGAACGTGTCCGCCGACGTCTGGTCGGTGACCTCGTGGGTGGAACTGCGCCGCCAGGCCGACGCGGTCGCCGAGCACAACCTGCTCTACCCCGAGCAGGAACCGCAGGTGCCCTACGTGACCTCCCGGCTGCGGGAGGCGCACGGCCCGGTCATCGCGGTGTCGGACTGGATGCGGGCGGTCCCCGACCTGATCGCGCCGTACGCGCCGCACGGGATGCAGTCGCTGGGCACCGACGGGTTCGGGCTCTCCGACACCCGCCCGGCCCTGCGCCGGCACTTCCACGTGGACGCCGAGTCGATCGTCGTCCGCACGCTGGCCTCGCTCGCCGACTGGGGCCAGATCGACCGCGACGTCGTCCGTCAGGCCGTGGAGAAGTACCAGATCCGCGACGTGCAGGCCGCACCCGCGGACGAGCGGACCGACCCGAGCCCGGCCACCTGATCGCCCCCGCCCGGACCGGGTTGACCCTCACCGGCTGACGTGGAGCCGCACCACAGCGCGGCTCCACGTCAGCTCCGCCGGGTCAACCCTGCCGGGGAGCGCCTGGATCAGGCGCGTAGGGCGTTCAGCGCCATCTGCGCGTAGAGGGCGACGCCGGCCGGCAGCGGCTCCTCGTCGAAGACGACGAGGTTCGAGTGGTTGGCCGGCGCCTCCGACAGGTCGATGCCGGGCGGGCAGGCGCCGAGGAACGCCATCGCGCCCGGCACCTTCTCCAGCACGTAGGAGAAGTCCTCGGCGCCCATGAGCGGGGCCGGCATGACGGCGGTGGCGGGCTCCCCGAGGAGCTCGGCGGCCGCCTCGAGCACCTGCGCGGCAACGCCCGGATCGTTGACCGTCACCGGGTAGCCCTCCTCGTGCACGAACTCGACGGTGAGCTCGTGCGCCGCCGCGATCTGCGTGCCGACCCGCTGGACCGAGGCGATCATGTCCGCCCGGCGCTCGGCCGAGAGGGTGCGGATCGTGCCCTGGAGCAGCACCGAGTCGGGGATGACGTTGCTCGTCGCCCCGCCCTCGATGTGCGCGACGGTGACGACCGCGGGGTCGAAGACGTCGACGCGCCGGGTGACCATCGACTGCAGGGCCAGCACGATCTCGGCCGCCACCGGGATCGGGTCGGCCGCGGTGTGCGGCATCGAGGCGTGCCCGCCCCGCCCGCGGACGGTCATCCGCCACTGGTCGGCGGCCGCCATCAGCGGCCCGGGCCGCACGCTGACCGTGCCGCTGGTCAGCATCGCCATGGAGTGCAGCGCGAACGCACCGCTGACCGGGGCCTCGGGGACGACCTCGAGCAGCCCCTCCTCCAGCATGTACCGGGCGCCGTGGAAGCCCTCCTCCCCCGGCTGCGCCATGAACACGACCTGCCCGGCGAACTCGTCGCGGCGGTCGGCCAGCAGACGCGCGGCGCCGAGCAGCATCGCGACGTGGGTGTCGTGCCCGCAGGCGTGCATCACCCCGGGCACCTCGGAGGCGAAGGGCAGGCCCGTGTCCTCCTGGACCGGCAGCGCGTCCATGTCGCCGCGGAGCAGATAGGTGTGCCCCGGCCGGGCACCGCGCAGGACGGCGACGACGGAGCTGGTCGTCGTCCCGGTGCTCACCTCGACCGGCAGGTCGGCGAACGCCTCCAGGACCATCCGCTGGGTCTCCGGCAGGTGCAGTCCGATCTCGGGGTGCCGGTGCAGCCGACGGCGCAGGTCGATGGTGCGGTCGGCGTCGTTGTAGGCGGCGGAGAGCAGCTCCGAGGCGCTGGTCGGCATGGGCTCCACTCTGCTCCGCTGCGGCTCAGTCGGCCCAGGCGGGCCGCCCGGTGTCCAGCCGCCAGACGAGTGCCACCCCGGTCTCGTCGACGGCCCGCCCCGACTGCTGCTCGACGAGCACGGAGTCCGCCCCGCGGAACAGGAGGAACCCCGCCGGAACGGTGGCCGGCGTCCGCCCGATCCAGAGCCGCGCGTCGTCCCGCCGCAGGTCCAGCCAGCCCGACGCGGCGCGGTGCACCTCGTGGGACGGCGCGGCGTCGGGCGCGGCGCTGCGGAGGTAGCACTGCAGCACCCGGGCCCCGCCGTCGCCGGCGACCTCGTCGTGCTCGAGGCCGGCGCCGGAGCGGAGGACGGCGACGTCGCCGGCGGCCATCGCGACGTCGTCGTCCCAGCGGTGGTGCAGCGTGCCGGACAGGACCACGGCGACGACGTCGACGGCGCGGTGCTCGTGCCGCCCGTAGCCGGCCCCCGGCTCGAGCCGGTCGTCGGCCACCCGGAGCAACGGCCCGAGCGAGCCGTCGCCGGGCGCGAGGACCACCCGCTGCTCGAGGGTCATGACGTCGGCCGCAGCGCCGCGTGGTGCTCGGCGAGGACGCCGAAGAGCAGCGCGGTCAGCAGGCTCCACGCGACGCCGAGCGACCAGCCGCCGACGACGTCGGAGAGGAAGTGCACGCCCAGCCACATCCGGGTGAGGCCGACGAGCACGACGAGGGTCACCCCGGCGGCGAGCGCCCAGTGCCGGGCCCGGCCGGCGAGCAGCGGCCAGGCGAGGATCAGCGCGACCGTGACCAGGGCGGCGATGCCCGACGAGTGCCCGCTCGGGAAGCTCAGCGAGTCGTACCGCGCGCCGCCCTCGGCGAAGTCGGGCCGCACGCGACCGAAGACCTCTTTCAGCAACGTGGTGACCGGGCCGATCAGCACCACGGCGGTGACCAGCCAGGCGGCCGTCCACCACAGCTGCTTGCGGAAGAGCAGCACCAGCACGGGCAGGAAGACGACGAACCGGAACCACGACAGCCCCGGCGCGGTGAGGACCTCCAGCAGCACGTCCAGCCCGCGGGCCCGGTCGTCCCCCACGTAGAGCGCCTCGCTGACGGTCGCGTCCAGGCTCAGCTGCGGACCGAAGTCCGACCGCACGCCGATCCCGAGCAGCATCAGCAGGACCGTGCAGCCGACGACGGTGATCCACGCCGCCGGCGCCGCCCGCGCGGCACGCGATCGGGTGACGGCCGACGAACCGTGCGGGGGAACGGTCACCTCCCTACTCTCCCCGACTCGGCCGCCCGTGACACGCTGGCCGGGTGGACAGCCGGGTGAGCAACCGCCCGCCGTCGGCCGCGACGCTCCGGCGGCTCGAGCGCGCGTCCGGGGCGCTGGCCACCCAGGCCGTGGCCCGGATGGACGACGAGCTCGACTGGTTCCGCGCCATGCCCGCCGACCAGCGCTCGTGGGTGACCCTCGTCGCCCAGGCCGGCATCGCGTCGCTGGTCGAGTGGTGCCGCAATCCCGGCAAGCCGCCGCGGCTCACCGGTGAGGTGTTCGGCGCCGCGCCGCGGGAGCTGGTCCGCGCGGTCGCGCTGAAGCAGACGGTCGACCTGATCAAGGTGACCGTCGAGGTGCTCGAGGACCACGTCCGGTCGGTCGCCGAGCCCGGGGACGAGGACGCCCTGCACCTGGCGGTGCTGCAGTACAGCCGCGAGGTCGCCTTCGCCACCGCGCACGTCTACGCCAGCTTCGCCGAGAACCGCGGTGCCTGGGACGCCCGGCTCGAGGCGCTGGTCGTCGACGCCCTCCTCCGCGGTGAGCAGTCCGAGGAGCTCTCCGGTCGGGCCGCCGCGCTCGGGTGGGCCGCGATGACCCCGGTCGTCGTCGTGGTCGGCAGCACCCCCGCCGGCGTGGAGGATCCGCACGCCGCGGTCCGCCGCGCGGCCCGTTCGATGCGCAGCGAGGTGCTCGTCGGCGTGCACGCCGACCAGCTCGTCGTCGTGCTCGGCGGTCAGGCAGACCTGGAGTCGGTCGCCGCGCGGGTGGCCGAGGAGTTCGGCGACGGCCCGGTCGTGGTGGGGCCGGTCGTCGACGGGCTGAGCCGCGCGGGCGAGTCCGCCGCCGCCGCGCTCGCCGGGCTGCGCGCCGCCCCGGCGTGGCCGGAGGCCCCGCGACCGGTGGCGGCCGACGCCCTGCTGGCCGAACGCGCGCTCGCCGGCGACCCGCTGGCCCGCACCGCGCTGCAGGACAAGGTGGCGGTACGGCTCCAGGCCGCCGGTGGCGAGGTGCTCGAGACGGTGCGCGCCGTGCTCAGCAGTGGCGGCAACCTCGAGGCCAGCGCGCGGGCGATCTTCGTCCACCCGAACACCGTCCGGTACCGGCTCAAGAGGGCGGCCGAGTTGACCGGTTTGTCGGCCACCGACCCCCGCGGCAGCTGGACCCTCCAGGTCGCCCTGGCGCTCGCCATCTGGACCACGACCGCCCTCCCGGGGCTGACCGGCCGGTTTCCGCCGGAGCGGCACCGTGTGGTCCCTACCACGAAATGGGCCCTCCGAGGCCCTCCCGAACGGCCTGTTTTGTAGAGATCCCACAAAGATCACTGCTGTGCTTTCGTGCCGCCCCGCACGGGCGGGCACGGATCATCACTGGCACGGTGAAGGAGTGCTGGCCGTCCTCGCCCCGGGTCAAGGGGCGCAGAAGCCCGGAATGCTCAGCGAGTGGCTGGAGCTCCCCGGCGCCGAACCGTTCTTCCGCTGGGCCTCCGACCTCGTCGGTGCCGACCTGCTGACCCTCGGCACCGAGGGCGACGCCGAGGCGATCAAGGACACCGCGGTGACCCAGCCGCTGGTCGTCGCGATGAGCCTCTTCGTCGCCGGCGAGCTCGGGGCGCTGCCCGAGTCCGGGGGCCCCGCACGCGACGACGTCGTCATCACCGGGCACAGCGTCGGCGAGCTGACCGCCGCGGCGCTGGCGGGCGTGCTGACGGCCGAGGAAGCGATCGCGCTGACCGCCGCTCGCGGGCGGGCGATGGCCGCCGCCTGCGCGCAGACGCCCACGGGCATGTCCGCCGTCCTGGGCGGCGACCCCGACGAGGTTCTGGCGGCCATCGAGAAGCAGGGCCTGACCCCGGCCAACATGAACGGCGCCGGTCAGGTCGTGGCGGCCGGTGCGCTCGACGGGCTCGAGGCGCTCAAGGCCGAGCCGCCCGCCAAGGCGCGGGTCATGCCGCTGTCGGTGGCGGGCGCCTTCCACACGTCCTACATGGCCTCGGCGCGCGAGGAGCTCGCAGGGCGGGTCGACGGCCTGAAGCCGGCCGACCCCAGCCGGCGCCTGCTCTCCAACGCCGACGGCCGGCCGGTGACCGACGGCGCCGAGGCGCTGTCCCGGCTGGTCAGCCAGGTCACCAGCCCGGTGCGCTTCGACCTCTGCCTGAACGCGATGCGCGAGCTCGGCGTCACGGCGGTCGTCGAGCTGCCGCCCGCCGGGGCCCTGGCCGGGCTGGCCAAGCGGGACTGGAAGGGTTCGGACGTCGAGATCCTGGCGCTGTCGGCGCCCAAGGACCTCGACCGCGCCCGCGAACTCCTCGGGGCCCGAGCGTGAGCGACCCCGGCTACGACTGGCGGCTCGTCGTCGCCCCGGCGCGGGGCACGGTCAGTTCGGTCTCGGTCGCCGAGGGCACCCACCTGCCCGCCGGTACGCGGCTGGGCCTGATCACGAGCCGCCGCGCGGAAGTAGATGTCTCCGCCGGCTACGACGGGGTACTCGCCGAGTGGCTCGTCCACGAGGGGGACCTGGTCGACACCGGAGACCCGATCGCCCGTCTCTACCCGGAGGTCTCGGAATGACTGCCATCCAGCTGCCGACCGTGGCGCGGGGCGCACGCATCCTGGGCCTCGGTGCCTACCGGCCGCGACGCCGGGTCACCAACCACGATCTCGCCCAGATGATGGACACCAACGACGAGTGGATCCAGAGCCGCGTCGGCATCGCCGAGCGCCGCTGGGCGTCGGAGGACGAGACCCTCGTCGAGATGGCCGTCGCCGCCGGGCGGCAAGGCGATCGCGGCCAGCGGCCTCGCACCCGACGAGATCGACCTGGTCATCGTCGCCAGCGCCAGCCTCCGCGCACCCATCCCCGGCATCGGCCCGCAGGTCGCCTTCAAGCTCGGTATCCCGCGCCCCGGATCGTTCGACCTGAACGCCGGCTGCGCCGGGTTCTGCTACGCGCTGGGCGTCGCGAACGACAACATCCGCGCCGGCTCCTCGCGCAACGCGCTGGTGGTCGGGGTCGAGCGGCTCACCGACGTCACCAACCTGGAGGACCGGACGACGGCGGTGATCTTCGCCGACGGCGCCGGTGCGGCCGTGGTGGGCGCCTCCGACGAGCCGGGCATCGGCCCGGTGGCGTGGGGCAGCGACGGCGACCAGTACAACGCCATCGAGATCGCCGCCGGCAGCTCGACGATGACGATGGCCGGCCAGGCGGTCTACCGCTGGGCGACGACGAAGCTCACCGAGACCCTCGTCGAGGCGATGGAGAAGGCCGGCGTGGGCCCGGCCGACATCGACGTGTTCGCCCCGCACCAGGCCAACCTGCGCATCGTCGAGTCGATGACCAAGCGGCTCGGCTTCCCGGAGAGCACCGTCATCGCGCGCGACATCGTCCAGTCGGGCAACACGTCGGCGGCGTCCGTCCCGCTGGCGCTGACCGCCCTGCTCGAGTCCGGCGAGGCCAAGTCGGGCGACCTGGCGCTCGTCCTCGGCTACGGCGCCGGGCTGACGTTCGCGGGTCAGGTGCTCGTCATCCCGTGACGCCACGACCCCCGTGGGCGACTTTCCAGGAACAGCCGCTCGCCCCCTAGTGCTTCGGGACATACGGTCCCGTTTGTCGGCGGATTCCCCGTCCGATCGCAGAGCCCCATCCGAGAGAGAGGACCCAGCGTGAGCCGCGAGGACATCCAGTCCGGTCTGGCCGAGATCCTGGAGGAGGTCGCCGGAGTCACGCCAGCCGACGCGACCCCGGAGAAGTCGTTCACCGACGACCTCGACGTCGACTCGTTGTCGATGGTCGAGATCGCCACGGCGGTCGAGGACAAGTTCGGCGTCGCCATCCCCGACGACGAACTCGGCAACATCAAGACCGTCGGCGACGCCATCAGCTTCATCGAGAAGAACCAGGGCTGAGTCCCCGGGGCCCGCCGCGCGCACGCTCGCGGCGACCCCTGCAGGCCGCTACCCCGGCCGCCCGGCCGCAGTCCCAGGAGGAACGCAATGAGCTCGTCCGCCACCGACGTCGTCGTCACCGGGCTCGGTGCCACCACGCCACTCGGCGGGGACGTCGCCACCACCTGGGACGCCCTGCTCGCCGGGCGGTCCGGCGTCAGCCGCATCACCGACGACTGGATCAAGGACTTCCCGGCCCAGCTGGTCGCCCGGCTGGCCGCCGACCCGGCCGATCAGATCGACCGCGTGCGCGCCCGGCGCCTCGACCGCAGCCAGCAGGTCGCGGTCATCGCCGCCGAGGAGGCCTGGAAGGACTCCGGCGCCGCCGACGCGGGCATCGACCCGCTGCGGATCGCCGTCGTCTTCGGCACCGGCATCGGGGGCGCGCTGACCCTGCTCAACCAGGACGACGTCCTCGAGCAGAAGGGCCCCAAGCGGGTCTCCCCCTTCACCATCCCGATGCTGATGCCCAACGGGCCGGCCGCCGCCGTCGGCCTCGCGGTCGGCGCCAAGGGCGGCGTGCACGCGCCGGTCAGCGCCTGCGCGTCCGGCGCCGAGGCCGTCCGCTGGGGCCTGGACCTGCTCCGCTTCGACCGTGCCGACATCGTCCTGGTCGGCGGCACCGAGGCCTGCGTGCACCCGCTGCCCATGGCCGGGTTCGCGGCGATGCGTGCGATGAGCACCCGCAACGACGAGCCCGAGCGCGCCTCGCGGCCCGTTCGACAAGGCCCGCGACGGCTTCGTGCTGGGCGAAGGCGCGGCCGCGCTGGTCCTCGAGCGCGAGGACACCGCCAAGGCGCGCGGCGCCCGGATCCACGCCCGTCTCGCCGGTGCCGGCGCGACCGCCGACGGCTACGACCTGGTCGCTCCGCACCCCGAGGGCGAGGGCGCCGGGCGCGCGATCGCCGCCGCGCTGCGGGACGCCGGGCTGTCCCCGACCGACATCGGTCACGTCAACGCGCACGCCACCTCGACGCCGGTCGGCGACACCGCCGAGGCCGCCGCCATCCGGAACGCGATCGGCGAGCACGTGCTGGTCAGCGCGACCAAGAGCCAGACCGGGCACCTGCTCGGCGCCGCCGGTGCGCTCGAGTCGGTGTTCACGATCCTCGCCCTGCGCGAGCAGATCGTGCCCGCGACGGCCAACCTCGACGACCCGGATGACGACGCCTGCGTCCAGGCGCTGGACATCGTGCGCCACGAGCCGCGGCGCGTCGTCGCTCAACGCCGCGGTCAACGACTCCTTCGGGTTCGGCGGCCACAACATCGCGCTGGTGTTCACGACGGCCTGAGAGAGGACCCGTGACCGCCGTCGAGGCCGTCCCCGCCGTCACCGCGCCGGACCCGCGTGACCCGGAGGACCGCCTGGCGCGGTTCTTCGACCCGGGCTCGATGCAGCTGCTGTGCCCCCGGGACACGTCGGGGGTGCTGGCCGCGCGGGGGACCGTGCAGGGCTCGGCGGCGATCGCGTTCTGCACCGACGCGACCGTCATGGGCGGCGCGATGGGCTACGACGGCTGCCGTCACATCGTCGACGCGATCGACGCCGCGCTGCGCGAGCGGGTGCCCTCGATCGGCATCTGGCACTCCGGCGGTGCCCGGCTGGCCGAGGGCGTCACGGCCCTGCACGCCGTCGGCGAGGTGTTCGCCGCGATGGTGCGGGCGTCCGGCCGGATCCCGCAGATCTCGGTCGTGCTCGGCCCGGCTGCCGGCGGCGCCGCGTACGGCCCGGCGCTCACCGACCTGGTGATCATGGGCCCGGCCGGGCGGGTCTTCGTGACCGGGCCGGAGGTCGTCCGCTCGGTCACCGGCGAGAACGTCGACATGGAGAGCCTCGGCGGCCCGGACACCCACGGCCGGCGCAGCGGCGTCGTGCACGTGGTCACCGACTCCGAGCCGGCGGCGCTGGAGACCGCGCGCCAGGCCGTCGACCTGCTGGCCGCCCAGGGCTCGTTCGCCCGCTCCCTGGCGGAGCACGACGTCGACCTCGGGCGGCACCTGCCGGAGCAGAAGCAGCGGGCCTACGACGTCAAGCCGCTCGTCGCCGACCTGCTCGACGGCCCGGCCCTCGAGCTGCACCCGCGGTTCGCCCCGAACGTGGTGACGGCGCTCGGCCGGCTGGCCGGGCGGACCGTCGGGGTCATCGCGAACAACCCGCTGCGCCTGGGCGGCTGCCTGGACTCCGCGTCGGCGGAGAAGGCGGCGCGGTTCGTGCGGATGTGCGACGCGTTCGGGGTGCCGCTGGTCGTCGTCGTCGACGTGCCCGGCTACCTGCCCGGCGTGGGCCAGGAGTGGGACGGCGTGGTGCGGCGCGGCGCGAAACTGCTGCACGCCTTCGCGGAGGCGGTGGTGCCGCGGGTGACGCTGGTGACCCGCAAGTCCTACGGCGGCGCCTACATCGCGATGAACGCCCGCTCGCTGGGGGCGACGTCGGTGTTCGCGTGGCCCGGCGCCGAGGTCGCGGTCATGGGCGCGAAGGCCGCCGTCGGCATCCTGCACCGGAAGAAGCTCGCGGCCGCTGCTCCCGGCGAGCGCGAGGCACTGCACGCCCAGCTGGCCGAGGAGCACGAGCAGATCGCCGGCGGGGTCAACCGCGCGCTGCAGATCGGCGTCGTCGACGAGGTCGTGGAGCCGCGGGAGACCCGGCGCCGGCTGGTGGCCGCGCTCGCCGACGCCCCGCACGGCCGCGGAGCGCACGGCAACATCCCGCTCTAGCCGCCGGAGCCACCCCGTGGTCGCCGAAGCCGCGCCATGGCTGCTTCGCGGCCATCGGCGGCTCTCGCCACGGTGCGAGCCCGACGCGGGCACGAGGGTTCGGCGGGAGCCACCCTGTAACCGCGAGAGCCGCCGTGCATGGCTGCTTCGGCAGTTGTACGGCGGCTCTCGTGCGCAGAGAAAAGGCCGTCCGGACGCCGCTTCCCCGACGGCGCCCGGACGACCGGTCTCAGGCTACGACGCGTGGGCGCGAGCGCTCGACGTGTCGTGTTCGGATCGTGATCAGACGACCTGGTGGAGCCAGGTCACCGGGCTGCCGTCGCCGGCGTGGCGGTAGATCTCGAGGTCGGCGTCCCAGGCCGCCCCCAGGAGCTCGTCCACACCGTGCCGGAAGGCCTCGATGGACGACGCCGTCGCGGCGAGGTGCCGCAGCTGCTGCTCGCTGATCATGATGTCGCCGTTGGCGCTGGTCGGCGCACGGAAGACACCGTGGCCGGGCACGTAGGACATGCGCTCGCCGTCGTTGCCGTGGCTCGCTTCCTCGGTGACCTCGAAGCGCAGCATCGGCCACGCGCGCAGGGCAGCAACCAGCCTGGCGCCAGTTCCGGGTGCACCGGTCCAAGCGACCTCAGCACGGTAGGAACCGTGCGCCGCGGGCTGGTCGACCCACGTGAGGGACACCGGCGCGCCGACGACGCGTTCGAGCGCCCACTCGACATGCTGGCAGAGCGCCTTCGGGCACGCGTGCACGAAGACGACACCCTGGGTAGACCGTCGCTGCACGAGGCACCTCCATCGACTCGATCAGTCTCGTCTTCCCCAACGGACTCATCGATTCGGTGACGCGCTGTATTCGGCAATGACGGGATACTGGTCCCGGAGACAGTGTGCACGATGACCACCCCATCGCGCCAGCCCGGGTGCGCAGGTTGGTTCGAATGTGACGCATGGTGAGATGTGTTACGCGATCGTGCTGGTCAACGGCCCATACCACGCGTCACGGGTCGCCGTCCACCGGTTGAGGTGCGTTCCGCGCCACGCTTTCCGGGCGCCGTGAAGGGCCTGCTGCGCAGCGTGGCCGGAGGCGCTCACCGCTCCGCCGATCGTTACTCAGCGTGATCGGCGCCGAGTGTGCTCAGGACACGCCACGCGGTCCGAACTGCGTCTTCCTCAACCACCCAGCGTGGCCTGCAGGTCCTCCCGCGGCTCGACGCGCGTCGCGCGGAACGGCCACTCCCCGCCCTCTTCGGCGGTCCAGTCGAACTGGACGACCTGGCCGGCGCGGAGCCCGCCGCCACCCTGCGTGCTGTGCACCACGACCGAGGCGTCGGCCCAGCAGCCTCCTGGGCACTCCTCCGCGTCGAGGATCGCGCCGCGGCGGTCGTCGTCCCAACGGAGGACGGTGCCGAGGGCCGAACCGCTGCTCGCCATGTGCCCAGGCTCCCGGCCCCGGCGTGCCGGGGCAAGGGCGACGGTGGGGTCAGAAGGACAGGGCGGTGACCTGGTTGCCGCCGGCGCTCTTCGAGCGGTACATCGCCGCGTCGGCGCGGTACATCAGGTCCTCGACGTCGTCCCCGGCCTCGACCTCGGCCACGCCCACGCTGGCGGTCACGCCGGAGCGGCTGCCGACGACGGACACCACGTGCCGGAGCCGCTCGGCGAGCATCTCGCCGGAGAAGGTCACCGAGACGTCGGCCAGGACGGCGAACTCGTCACCGCCGAGCCGGGCGACGGTGTCGGTCTCGCGGACGGCACCGCTGAGCGCGGAGCTGACGGCCTTGAGCATCGCGTCGCCGGCCGCGTGACCGGCCGAGTCGTTGACGCCCTTGAAGCCGTCGAGGTCGACCAGGCAGACGACCGCCTGGTGGCCCCAGGCAGCGGCCTCGACCGCGGAGCCGAGCCGGTCCAGGAACGCCCGACGGTTGGGGATGCCGGTCAGCGAGTCGGTCGAGGCCATCGTCTCGTGGATCCGGATCAGCTCGACCTGCCGGTCGTAGGCCGCCCAGGAGTTCGCCGACGCCAGCGCACAGATCATCGTGAAGGCCACCATGACCGCGAGGAAGAACAGCCCCGACACCGTCGGCTCGGGCAGCACGACGAAGAACAGGTAGCAGCCGGACATGAACGAGCCCATCGCCACGACGCCGTAGGGCGAGTAGGCCACCGCCATGTAGGTCAGGGTCAGGAACAGCAGCGCGTCCAGCGGGCTCGAGGCACCGCCGTCGAGGTGCGTCCCGACGACCACGACCGCGGTCGTGGCGAAGCTCCACAGGTAGAACATCGTGGGCCCGCGCGAGTCGCGCATCATCGCCGGCAGGGGCAGGAGCAGGAGGCCGGGCACGGTCAGCATGACCACGCCGGCCAGGCCCAGCAGCAGCGGGTTGTGCCGGCCGGGGCTGTCGGTGAGCAGCGTGTAACCGATCGCGGCAGCCGCCGCCACCTCGGTGAGGATCACGCCGTAGCGGACGTGGCGGATCCAGTACGCGACGCGGGCGTCGTCCCCGGCCAGCGGTCGGTAGAGCCCCGCGCGCACGGTCGCCACGAGACGACGGACGACGCCCGGCCGGACGTCGCCCTCGGCGGTCCGGCCGGCGGCCCGACGGTCACCGGTCGTTGCTCCACTCACACGGATGCGATCGGCGCGGAGCCGTCGCGTCCTTGATGCCTGGGGTCACCCGGACGGGTGAGAGACGCTTGCGACGTCCGCCCATGCGTGGCGCGTCTCATGCCTGCCGCCCGACCGACCCGGGTAGGGCTGCCACGTGGGACGACACAACGGAATGGCCGATGCCGGACGCGAGCAGGTCGGCGGGATGGTCCTCGCCGCCTGGGACGCCTTCCTCGCGCAGGCCGAACGCGTGGACCTGGACCGGCCGTCGCGGCTGCCGGGATGGCGGGCGCACGAGATCTGCGTCCACCTCGGCTGCTGGGACGAGAACACGGCCATGGCCGACCTGATCGCCTCCGCCCGCGCCGGCGGCGAGGGCGTCCCGCCCGACGTCGACGCCGTCAACGCCCGGGTCACCGCGGCCCACCGCGACGCCTCCCGCGAGGAGGTGCTCGACGGGCTGCGCCGGAACCGGGAGGCCACCGCCCGCTACCTGGCCGACGAGCCGGTCGAGCTCGACACGGCGCCCACGGTGTCCGTCGTGGGGCAGCTGCCGCTGCTCAGCGTCGTCCTCGGGCAGGCCTACGAGCTCGCCGTCCACGGCCTGGACCTGGTGTCCTGCGGGGCCGAGCCGCCCCCGCCGGACGTGCTGCACTCCGGTCTGGCCGCGCTCGCCGACGTCACCGGCGCGCTCGCCGCGTCGATGGACATCACCGGCCGGGTCACCCTTGCCACCCCGGACGGCGGCTGGGCTTTCCTCAGCGACCCGCACGGCTGGACGGTGGCCGAGGTGCCCGCCGGCGCGGTCGACGGTCCGGCCGTCGAGGGGCGCGCGGACCTGCTCCTCGAGGCGGCGTCCGGCCGGATCAACCCGGTCCCGGCCGTCGCCCGCCGCAAGCTCAAGGTGCACGAGGTCGGCGGCCTGCTGAAGCTCGCCCCGATCGTGCAGGCCGTGCCGGGCATCCCCGGCGGCCCGATCCTGCAGCTGGCGGCGCGCACGGTGGGCGGTGCCGGGGGCATGCTGGGCCGGTTGTTCGGCCGCGGCTGAGCGGGAGCTACGCCGGGACGGCGGCCCGCCGGCGCCGCCACAGCACCGAGCCGAGGACGACGGCCGCGAGCAGAACGGCGGCCACGAGCAGCGTGGCCGACGGCGTCGCCCGCTCGACGAGGAACCCGGCCGACGCACCGACCCCGACCTGCAGCAGCGTGCTCGGCACCAGTCCGATCGCCGTCGCCAGTAGATAAGGAAGGAACCGCACCCCGGTCAGCCCCGCGCCGTAGCTGACCGCCACGAACGGCATGACCGGCAGCAGCCGTCCGGTGAGCACCGCGAGGAACCCCCGGTCGGACACCAGCCCGTCGGCGCGGGCCAGCCGCCGTCCCGCGAGCCGCAGCACCGCCGACCGGCCGAGTCCGCGGCTGAGGCCGAACGCGGCGACCGCGGCGAGCAGGCCACCGGCGAAGGCGACCGCGGCGCCGGTCCAGAACCCGGCGACGACGCCGACGAGCACCGAGACCGCCGAGCGCGGCACGGGCGCGAGCAGGACCAGCGCGACGACCAGGGCCAGCGCGGCCCACCCCGCTCCCCCGGCGTCGCCGATCCACGCCCGGACCGTCGCGACGCTCGGCAGGTCGAACACCAGCGCCGCGCCGAGGCCCGCGGCCAGGACGACGACGAGGACGGCGGCGCGCAGCCAGATGCCGCGCGCCGCCGTCGTCACCGCTCCATCCTGCGCGACGCACGCCCGAACGAGCGCCCGGCCACGCGGAGGATCAGCAGCCGCCGAGCGCGATCCCGCGGGCGGTGAGCCACGGCGTGGGGTTGACGCGGTTCGCGTAGAGGCCGCCGGTGTGCACCTCGAAGTGCAGGTGCGGCCCGGTCGACTGGCCCCGGTTGCCGACCTCGGCGATCTGCTGACCGGCGGAGACGACCTCGCCCGTGGCGACGAAGTACTGGTTGACGTGGCCGTACAGGGTGATGGTGCCGTCGCCGTGCTGGATGGCCACGGCGTACCCGAAGCCGCTGGCCGTGCCCGCGTGCACCACGACGCCACCCTCGGGGGCGTAGACCGGCGTGCCGATCGGCGCGGCGATGTCGACGCCGGAGTGCATGGTTCCCCAGCGCGGGCCGTAGCAGGAGGTGACCGTGCCCTGGGTCGGCGCGATGGCCCCGCCGACGGCGGACAGCAGGTCGGCGTCGGCCTGGACGGCGAGCATCTCGTCGTAGGCCGCCTCGGCGTCGGCGACGCCCTGCAGTCGCAGCAGCTCGACCTGGGCGGCGCGCAGCTCCTCGTCGAGCCGGGCCTTCTCGGCGGCGGCCCCGTCGTAGGCCTCCTGCGCCTCGGCCAGCTTCGCCACGGCGGTGTTCTCGGCCTCCTCGGCCGCGCGGGCGGCGCGGTCCTGCTCGGCGACGGCCTCGCGGGCGGCCGCGTCGGCGCGGGCCTCGCGCACCTCGGCGTCCTCCAGGGCCTCGAGCTGCCGGCTCCGCTCCTCGCCGAGGATCTCCATGGTGGCCGCCTGCTGGAGCATCTCCGTGGGGCTGTCCGCATCCAGCAGCAGCGCGACGTCGCCGAACGCCTGGTCGTTGCCCATGTAGGCCTCGCGGCCCAGGTCGGCGACCTCCTGCTCGGACTGCGCGACCGCGGCGCGGACCTCGGCCAGCTGGGCCGCGGTCTCCGCGGCGGCGGCCTGCGCGTCGGCGAGAAGGGCCTCGGCAGCGCGGGCCGCGTCGCCGGCCGCCTCGGCCTCGACGGTCATGCGCTCGAGCGTCTCCTCCGCGGCGGCCAGGGCCGCGGAGATCCGCTCGACCTCGGCGGCCGCCGCGTCGTGCTCGGACTGCGCGTCGGAGACGGTGCCGGGAGCCGCGGTGGCGGCGTGCGTCCCGAACAGGCTGGCGGCGAGGATGCCGGCGACGACGAGGGCGCGGCGGGGCCCGGCCGAGCGGGCGGGGGGTGCGGGCAGGGCTGTGCGGGTTGTGCAGGGTCGCCAACGCGACGCGTCTCCGTTCTGACGACCGCCTACCGAGTTAGCTGACGGGTTCGGGCCGTTCAGTGCCCTACGTGCCCGCACCCCCGTGCGCAGGCACGATTCACCCCGGTGAATCGGTGGGTCCCCGGTCCGCCCGGCCATCCGGTCGCGCGGTTCGGCGGGGTCCGTCCGAGGCCCTCGGGTTCGAGGGGCTTCGCTCGTTCGGACCAGAGGCGACGGTACGTGTGGCAGAAGTGAAAGTCACGGTGAGATAACGCGCAGCAGGTCAGCCTTCCGTGTCGGAATCAGCCCCGGCGTGTCGCCGTTCGAGGAGGGCCGGGAGGACCTCCGCGCCGGCGGCGCCGGCGGCGGCGCTCGCCAGGACGACGCCCCACGCCAGCGGGTCCAGCGGCGTGCACCCGAAGAACCGGCTCAGCCCGGGCGTCTGGACGACGGCGGCGAGCACGACCAGCGAACCGGCCGCCGTCACGAGCACCAGCGGGCTGCGCCGCCCGGTCCAGGCGGTCTGCGCCAGCTGGGTCGTGATCAGCGCGGCCAGGCCCATGGTGCCGGCGCGGCCGCGCGGGCCGGTCAGCCGCCCGGTCGCCCAGGCGTGTGCGGACCGGATCCGGCGACGCAGAGCCATCGGCAACCTCGTGGGACGGGTGCTCGGGGCGCTACGCCGGGAACCGGCGTCCGGCCGCTCGGCGATTGCCGGAGCGGGACGACCTAGAGTCCCTCCGACGGGACGCGGCCAGCCCGTCACCGGGGCGGTAGCTCAGCCGGTCAGAGCAAGGGACTCATAATCCCTGGGTCGTGGGTTCGAGCCCCACCCGCCCCACGGAAGTTCGTGCCTGGTCAGCGCGCTTGTCGACTCGTCGGCCAGATTTCTGTGATCTTGTCCCGTGCCCACACGGTGCCCACAGAACGCTCCCCTACGCTGGGCGTCGTGAGCGGCATCCATGCGCTCAACGAGGGCGCCGAGCTCGTCGTCGAAAGAGGCCAGCAGTAGACGTCGAGAGTCATCGTCGCGGAGGCGTGGCCGAGCATCCGCTGGACCGCCTTGACGTTCGCGCCGCTGGCGACGAGGAGGCTCGCGGCAGTGTGCCGGAGGTCGTGGGGGCTGAGATTCTCCAGATGAAACCCCCCGCCGGAAGTTGCCGGACCGGAGAACGCCGCCCTCGAGCGAGGTCAGAACGAGGTCGCCGGCACGCTTGCCGGCACACCGCCACGAGAGGGGCTCGACGCTTCTCGTGCTGCCTACCGCCGGCATCCCGATGTCGGGCGAGGTAGCGCTTGGTGCCATTGCCGATGACGTGACGGAGATCGTCCCGGCCATGCGCGGACATTCTCCACGCTCGATTCCTGCGTCAAGGCCGCCTGTGGGGCCTGACGCGTCGTACGCGGATAGGCCGCCCTCGGCCCCTCAGATGCCGAGGCGGGGCGCGTCGTAGAAAACTGGCGGCCCGTCGCTTCGGAAATCCACCCCGGCGAAGCTGCGCTCGCGATCGGGGCTGAGATAGATGAATCGAATCACGGTGTCGTCCGGATCAGGAACGTCGACAATCGTGCCGTCGGCGCCGAGCGTGGTCGTCTCGCCATGCGCGAGTCCGAGGTTGTCGCACCTCGCGACGACTACGTCGAGCTCGTCCAGCGAGTCCACAGCCAGGCTGAACAGGTCGAAGCCGGGGAAGGCCGGCGTGCCGGAGATCAGGTCACGAAGGCGTAGGGCGATCCGCAAGTCGCGGTCTTCGTCAGTAAGCACGGCGCCACACAGGACGCCTTGCTCGACGAACTCGCGCCAAAGGCCGAGATCGAGTAGCTCGCAGTACCACGAGACACTGCGTTGCAAATCGGTGACGGGGATCTTCACTTGGTTGAGACGCACTGACTTTCCCTCCGCGTGGCAGCCGACGCTTGCGAGTGGCTGTTATCCCTCCTCGCGGCGCGGGGGAACCCTACTGCCGCCGCCGTGACGGCCTCACATCTTTGCCCACGAGCGCGTCCATCACGACATCGCGCAGAGAACCCACGACTCACAATCCCTTCTCAGGATGTGAGCTAGGTCACAGACTGGGTCGGGTAACCGAGCCCCACCCGCCCCACAAGATCGTGCAGGTCAGAGCGATGTTGGCTCGTCGGCCAGATCACCGATCGTGTCCCGTGCCCACACGGCGCCGCAGATCGATCCCTGCGGTCAGCTTGTGCCGTTCAGGCACGACTGCACCCGAGTCCAGAGCGCCTCGTAGGCGGTCGTAGCAGGGGCTGGTCGGCGCGAACACCGGCACCGGTGCGCGCTCCTGGGCCATCTGCTCGATCACCGACCGATTCGGGATCACCTCGGCCACCACCGACGCGCGATCGTGGGGGAGCCGATCGGCGAACTCGCGATGGGACTTCTTGCGGCGGTCGACCATCGACAGAAAGCCCATCACCTGCGGCTTGCGCCCCTGCATCCCGTCGACGAAGTCGATGAGCTGGTCATACGTGCGCACCGAGAGCATCGCGGGAATCAGCGGGACGAGCAGGACGTCGCAGGCGTGGACGATGTTCTCCGACACCAGAGACACGCTGGGCGGGCAGTCGAGGATGACCAGGTCGTACTCGTCTTTCAGTGGCGCGATCAGGCGGCGGATCCGGTCCGTGGGGCGCTTCGTGGAGTCCAGGTCGATGTCGAGGTTCCGGTAGCTGAAGTCGGCCGGAATCAGATCGAGGCGGTCGAAGTCCGTTCCCTTGATCGCATCATCCAAGGGGCGCCTGCCCGCGACGAGCGCCTTCCCGCCGCCCTTGACCTTCGGTTTGACGCGGAACAGGTAGGTGGCCGAGCCCTGCGGATCGAGGTCCCAGAGGACGGTCCGCAGACCGCCGCGGGCGGCGAGGTAGGCGATGTTGACCGCGGTCGACGTCTTCCCGACGCCGCCCTTGATGTTGTACGTGGCCACGACCTTCATCGCGGTCTTCATCGCGCCGCTCCTGCCAATGAGGTGGCGGCTGCCGCGCTCGGCGCTGGACGGGACGTCCCCATCCAGCAGATCCGGCGCTGCCCCGACCGCCGCGCGAACCGCTCGAACATCTCGGTGAACTTCGCGCGCGACGCGTCCTGGTCGACCTGCAGCCGGGCCGCGATCTCCCCCATGGCGAGGATCGTCCGGGCGGAGGCCGCCTCGCGGGCCATCATGTCGGTGGCGAGTGCGTAGATCGCCTCGCGCTGCGCCTCGCTGTCCTGGAACGTCCCGAGCACGTCCTGCAATGCCTTCAGCTCCTTGAGGGCGCCGCGCGCCTCGCCCGGGTCGAGCAACGGGGTGAAGGTCTCCAGCAGGTAGCGCAGTTCCTTGGCCCGCTTGCGCAGGTTGTGCAGGCTCTCGGCAGGCGAGGCGTCGGTGATCCGTGAGCCGTGGCGGAGCACGCGACGATCGGCGCCGGCGAGCCGTTCCATGCCGATCATTGCCGCGGTGGGTCCGGGGCATGGCCGCCCGTCCCAGGTAGCCAACGCCTCCAGCGAGGCACGCCAGCGAGCGCGCAACCGCTCGAACCGCGCCGACCGCAGGCCTCGGACCAGCCTGCGATGCTCGTCCGCACGCAGCCTGATCAGGTCGAGCACCAGCGGCTCCACGTCCTCGGGCCGGCCGCTGGTCAGACAACCGGTCAGAGACGGGAGCTCCTGCAGGAGGACGTCGAGGTCGCGCGACGGCGTGGTGAGGTCGCCGAGCCACTTCAACTGCGGTGTCACCCAGGCGACCAGGTCGGGGGGCAGGACGTCGCCGAGCAGCTTGACCGTGGAACGACTCCGCCGGACCGCGACCCGGAACTCGTGCAGGAACTCGATGTCGAGGTCCTCCACCGTGCCTTCCCAGGCGGCCTCCATCTCGTCGAGGAAGGACACCAGGATCCTGGCCACCGCCACCCGGGCGGGCAGCCCAGGTTCCATCACCGGCCCAGGCGCGTCGGGATCGACCCCCGCGGCGCGCAACGCCGCCGGGTAGCCGAAGCGGTCGTCACGAACCAGCCCAGCCTGGTGCGCGATCCGGCCGACGCGCGCACCGACGGCGGCGTATCCCCGCAGGGGGATCAGCCATAGCCCGCCGGGCAGCCGGTCGCGGCTCCCGGAGATCGTGGCCGGACAGTCGTGAACGAACCGCAACACGGTCTTGCCCTCCGCGTCGAGCAACTTGCCGGTGACGGACGTGCCCGCCACCTGCACGACCGGCAGCAGCGCTCGTACCCCGAGAACCGGCTCGAGGCGCGGCCGCAACTGGTAGGGAAGACAGGCCAGCAAGCGCGGCCAACCGAGGCTGTCGGGCCCAGTGGTGACGCGCGTGCCGTCCGTGCAGCTGAGCTCGAGACTGAGTTCGTCGCCGTCCGGGCCCGCCGTGGCCATCAGCGCCAGCCCACTGCGGTACAGCCGGAAGTCGACGCTGTCCAGCCACGTCCTCTGGGTGAAGACCGGGGGGCCCATGGCCACCGTGTAGATGGTCGCCAACGCCGTGAAGACAGCCGGTACCGCCGACGGCTCCGGGCCGGTCCAGAACTGCCCGTCGCCTGAGTCACTCACCGGTGTTCCAATGCCATCACCGACTTCGCCCAGGTGGTGCGGATTGTGTCGATCGCACCGAGCCACGGGGGTGAGGCGCGCCGCACCGCCGCCGTCTCCATGAGCGGACCGGCACGGTTGCTCGTCCGAAGCCCAGGGTGTCGGACGGGTCTCCACCACCGGGGCCCCGAGCCAGGTCGAAGAAACCTGGGGAGGCCGCGCAGCCGGCGACCATGTCCGTGACGGACGCAGGGCGATGACTGGGGCGGCCACCATCGCGTCTCGCCCATCACCTGCCCGCGGCGCCGGTCGTCACCGTCCCTCGTGGGCCATCATGTCGACCGCGACCGTGACCGCCAGTACGACCACCGGATCCTGGTCCGGGGCGATCTCCACGCCGTAGGAGTCGGCGACCCGGAACCACTTCTTGGACACGGTGGCCACGGTGGTGCGGCCGTCGGTGAACGAGTACTCGTGGTCGAGGACGTTGCCGTGGACCTCGAGGTCCGGCCCGTTCTCGATCGTGACGTCCCAGCGATCGCGCAGGGGGCTGATCAGGGCCTTCTTGACCAGCGCGATGCGGTGGCCGTCGGCGTCCTCGATCTCCATCGAGTCCCGGATCCGGGCGACGCGTTCCTGGATCTTCGCCAGCTCGCGGCCGTCGGGATCCTCGAAGATCAGAGTCTTCCGCAGCCGCAGCGCCTTGCCGTTCACCTTGTAGGCCCGCTGCCCGTCGTCGGTCTCGATCCAGAAGTCGTCTCCGATCGAGATCAGCCGCTGACGCATCTGGTAGTGCACCCGCTGATCGCCGTCCCGGCGCTCATCGCGTCGCTCCTCGCGCCGTTCGGCCCGCCTGCCTCGCACCATGGCCTTCGCCCCTCTCCCGGTCTGTTCCGCAGCGTGGTCTCCGGCCCGGGGGGCGGCCTCATCCGCCGAAGGCGATTCGCCGCGCACTGGCGGCCAGTGGCGCCCGCCGCGTCGACCGTCACGAGGTCGCAGCTGCGACCAGTTCGGCGACCTTCTTCTCCACCGCCGGAGACCACTTCTGGATCGCGAACCCCACCGGCCAGAGGTCCCCGTCGTCGAGGTGGGCCGAGTCCTGGAACTCCAGGGTCGAGTACCGCTGGCCGAACTTGCCCGAGTTCTTGAGCGAGAGGACGACCTTGCCGTCCGCGTTCGCGTACGCCGGCATGCCGTACCAGGTCTTGGGCGACAGGTCCGGGGCGTTGGCGGTCACCGTCACGTGCACGCGCTCGGCGACGGCACGATCCTCGTCCGTCATCTTCGCGATGGCGTCGAGGAGCGCCTGCAGTCCATCGGCCTTCTTGGCACCGTTCTTCCCTTCGGCACGCAGCTCGGCCGCGCGCTGCTTCATCGCCGCGCGTTCTTCGGCGCTGAAGCCTTCGGACGTCGTCGTGGTCTTCGCGGGCATCTTCCTGATCTCCGTTCACATCCGCGGCCCCGAGGTGCGGGCCCGTCTGAGGTGAACGCTAGGACCGTCGACCTGCCGGAGCTTCTCGATTCCTGACCGATCGATCTCAGTGGTAGGCGTGCACGACCGCGTGCCCCTTGCCGCGGCCCATGAGCCACCGGTTGACCGGCGTGGTCAGGACGAAGGCGACCGCGAGGGAGAAGGCGAGCGACGCCCAGAAGAGGACAGCGGTGATGCCGGCCTCCATCGCGCCGGGGACCGCCAGCATGATCGCGTTGTCGATGATCTCCATGACGGCGATCGAGATGGTGTCGGCCGCCAGGGCGACCTTCACCGCCGAGCGGAACGGCACTCCCGCCTTCAGTACGCCCCGCATGGTGAGCGCGTAACCGAAGACGAAGGCCAGCGCCACCGACAGGACGACGGTCGCGGCGTCGTGCAGTCCGACCGAGGTCCCGATCACCATGCCGAGCACCTCGCCGATCGCGCAGCCGGTCAGGCAGTGCAACGTCGCCTGCGCCGCCATGGCCCAGGAGACCGGGCCCGCGTTCGAGTCGTGGCCGGAGCCGACGTGTTCGTGCGTGGCGTGGTGGTCCATGACTGCAGATATACCCCTGGGGGGTACCAAGCGCAAGAGGTTCCAGCAATCGCACCCACGGTCGACAGGGACAAGCGTGCCTCACACCGGCTGAGAAACGGGAACCCCCGGGACCGCACGAGTGGCCGATACGGCCCGGCAGGAGAACGCTCGTCGAACGTGGCCAGCCAGCGCCACGACGACGCTCGTCCGACTCGCTCTGGAGGCCGGGATGGAGCCCCTCGAGGTGGCGAACCCGCCCACGCTGCACCGCACGACCATCGTGAACGCCGGCGTCAACTACGTGGACCTGGCCATCCCGGCGGACTACCGCGTGCTGCGGGTGTGGTGGTCGGCCCGGGTGGACATCGCGGCCGCCGCTACCACGGTCACCGTGACGTTCAACAACGACGTCGCGGCGAACTACGGCGACCAGCGGGCCGAGGCGAACCGCACGACGGTGACCGGTGTCCAGGCGCCGTCCGGTACCGGCGTCACCGTGGGGACCGCCCTGGGGGCCGCGTCGCTGGCCCGGTCGCCCGGCGTCGGGCAGCTGGAGATCCCCAACTACTCCGGCACCACGTTCTTCAAGTCGTTCACCGGGCACAACTTCGAAGACCGCGGTGGCACGACCCAGCGGATCCGCCCGCTCGGCGGCATCTGGCGCTCGACCGCGCCGATCCGTACGGTCCGGTTCCGCGCCGCCAGTGGGGCCCTGTTCTCAGCCGGCTCGACGTTCGGCTACGAGGTGACCGACCCTTTAGAGGCAGCCCCTGGGGCCTGACGACGCCCGACCTGACAGGGGCTGCACCGACCGGCGCGGTGGCCGACGTGATCCGAGGGATCCTGCGGCAGACCGACAAGTACTGCCTGCGGACCTGGTTCCCGCAGCGCTACGGGTCCCAGACCGGCACCTACCTCGACCTCGGCGGGACGACGGAGACGTCCATCCGTCCCGCGGCGGCCGCCGCGTTCGCCTTGGCCGTCTCCCTCACGACCGGCGCCTACGAACCCGCCGTCACCGGGGTCAGCGCCTCCGATGCCCGCGCGACCTGCGCACGACTCGCTCGGTCGCTGGCCTACCGCCACCGTCGCAACGCCGTCGGCGGCTGGGGCTGGCAGTGGCAGACCAACCTCTGGGCCGCGCTGGCGGCACAAGCGGCGTGGCTGGTGGCCGACGACCTGACCGAGGTCCAGCGGATGCTCGTCGCCGGCATGATCACCGACGAGGCGAACTGGCGCCTCAGCCAGCCCATCATCTACTGGAAGGATCGCAGCGGCCAGGAGCTGACGCCGGGTGACTCGAAGGCGGAGGAAGCGTCGTGGAACGCGATGCTGCTGCAGGCCGCCGTCGTCGCCCTGCCGAACCACCCGCACCGCGGCGCCTGGCTCCTGAACTGCCGGAAGCTGATGATCTCCGCCTTCTCCCGACAGGCCGACCTCACCAGCAACCAGGTCGTCGACGGGATCAACATCTCCGCGTTCCTGCAGGGCTGGAACATCAACGGCGACGGCACCCTGGTCAACCACAACCGGATCCACCCCGACTACATGTGCACCGACGTGCACAACCTGCAGGCGGTCTGCCTGTTCGCACTCGCCGGCCACGCCCCGCCCCAGTCGGCGCTCCACAACCAGGCCCTCGTGTACTCCGCACTGACCAGCAAGGCGTTCGCAGCACCGCCCTACGCCGCGCCCGGCGGGACGATCTACCGCACCAACTCGCCCGCTCTCTACTACCCGCAGGGCAACGACTGGGGCAGCGGACGCCGGATGCACGCCGCCACGGCCGACGTGATGATCGGCGCCTTCGGCCTGGCTTCCGGGACCGACACCTGGGCACTGCTGCACGGCCGCGAGGTGGCCCGGATGCAGGCGCGGAGCACGACCGGCCAGACCTACACCGCGACGGCGGAGGACACCTACGCCGGGCGGGAGCAATGGGTGGCGATGTACGCCGCGTGGGCCTGGCTGGCGCTCTGGGTGGTGTCGACCGGCAAATACGTACCCGGCTGACGAGCCAGAATCACGCAGAGTGATCGGGGGCTCCCGCTTCGACGGGGCCACGCCGTCGGCGTCCCCCGGTCGCGCGGACTTCACCCGGGTGTCATCGTCCAACCCGTAGACCGGGGCGTCCGTGGTTACCCACGATGGACCCAGTCACCGAGACCCGGGGGTCCGCGATGGGCAGGCACAACGCTCCCAAGCGGCCCTCGCGCGCCGTACCGATGCTCGGTGGGAGTGCCGCCGCGCTCGCGACCGTCGCCTCGCTCGCCGCGCTCCAGACGATCCCGGTGTCGTCGGCCGACGTCTACGAGGCCGGACCGACGAACCCGGCCGACACCGCACTCGCCAGCGAGGCCTCGGACGTGGCCGGTCCGCTCGCGATCCCGACCATCGGCGTCGTCGCGCCCGGGTTCGACCGGCTCGTCACGCTGCTGGGTCTGCCGACCCCCACGCCGACCCCGGACCCCAGCGACTACCAGGTCGGCGTCTGGACCCAGCCCACCCTGCCGCCGACGACGCCGGCCGCGCCCACGGACACGGACCCCACGCCGACCGACCCGGACCCCGACCGACCCGACGGACCCGCCGAGCGAGGACCCCGACCCGACCGACCCGACAGATCCCCCGTCCGAGACCCCGGACCCGACCGACCCGACGGAGACACCGGATCCGACGGACCCGACGGAGACACCGGATCCGACGGACCCGACGGAGACACCCGGATCCGACGGACCCGACGGAGACCCCGGATCCGACGGACCCGACGGAGACACCCGATCCGACGGACCCGACGGAGACCCCGGATCCGACGGACCCGACGGAGACACCCGATCCGACGGAGCCGCCGACCGAGCCCGAGCCGCCCGCGAACGTGTTCCTGGCGTTCGGCGAGTCCCTCGAGGTCGTCGACAGCGCCACGGGTGCTGGCCTCTACTCGATCACCGTCGTCGGCGTGACCCCGGACGTCGCGTGCACCGCGCCCGGCGCGACGGCCGCCGAGAACGGCCACCTCGTCGCCGTCGAGCTGCTCGTCACCACGGTGTCCGACGTCGTGGCGGACGACGGGGGCAACACGTTCGACGCCACGGACTTCGTCGTCGTCGCGTCCGACGGGACGACGATCTACCCGGCGACGGCGGCCGCGTCCGCGTGCCTCACGCCCGAGGAAGGCCTGCCCGCGGGCTCGCTCCCGGCCGGCCAGCAGTACGCGGGCACCGTCGTCCTCGACGTCACCGAGACGACGGGCTCGATCGTCCACCGACCGGATCCGCTGGCGGCCGGCGCCGTCTGGGGCTTCTGACCCGACGGGTCGGTCGTCAGAGCCGCAGCGACCAGGTGGACAGCCGGCCGACCGGGCGGAATCCCAGCGCCTCGTTGACCGCGACCATGGGCGCGTTGCTGTCGGAGTTGTAGGTGCTGATCCGGCGCACCGACGGGAACGCCGCCAGCACCTCGCGCAGCACCGCCGTCTTCACCAGCGCGCCCAGCCGGTGACCGCGGTGCTCCCGGAGGACGAGGGTGCCGGCCTGCTGGGCCCGCTCGGGCTGCGCGAGCGGGATCTGCAGGTCGGTGAACGCGACCAGCCGCCCGTCCTTCACCGCCCCGGCCGACAGCACCGTGCGGCCGCGGGCGACGTGGAGGGCCTCGTACTCGCGGATCCGCGCGGCGTCCCAGTGCTCCTCGTCCACCGGCAGCTCGCCGTGCGGCGCGTCGGTGGTCATCCGCTGCTCCAGCACCGCCCGGTCGTCGATCAGCGCGTCGGGCGTCCGGTCGCGCCAGGTGACGAGCTCGTAGCCGCTGCTCGCAGCCCGGGCGGCCGCCTCCAGGGCCGCGAGCCTGTGCTCGTCCGGCGGGAGCTCCAGATCGCGCCGGGTCTCCAGCAGGTCGCAGGTCCAGCCGTGGCGCAGCGCGAAGGCGCGCCCCGCCGTCCCGGGTCGCGGTTCGTCGACCTCGGAGATCAGCTCGGTGCGTCCGTGGTCCTTGGCCAGCCGGGTGCCCTCGTCGAGCAGCAGGGCACCGATCCCCCGGCGCCGGTGGTCGGGATGGACGGCCACGTCGACGAGGGCGACGGTCGGGTTGTCCTGCGTCGGCAGGATCAGCCGCAGGGCACCTGCGACGGCGCCGTCGACGAGCGCGGCCCGATGGGTGCCGTCCCGCGAGCCTCCGGGCGCGAGCATCTGCCGGGCCAGCGCCACGTGGTCCCTGACCGGCCGGGGCAGCTCGTCCGGGCGATCGGCCAGCTGGCTCGCCGCCCAGATCCCGCACCACTCGGCGAAGCGCTCGTCGTCGGGATCGGTCTCGACGAGGCGGGGCAGGCGAGGACACCCCACCTTCCTACCTGCGGGGGCAATCGAATTTGGCTGCCCCCGCAGGTAGGCACGACGTCAGTTGGCCGTCACGCAGTAGACGACGCCCTGGCCGGTCTCGTCGCCGTTCTCGCCGACCCAGAAGGACTGGACGGCTTCCGGGAACGCCGCGCAGGTCTCGGGGTCGGCGAGGTACTCGTCGTAGCTCTGCTCGCCCTCCTGGACGCCGATCAGCTTCCAGGCCGCGGCCGAGTCGTCGCAGTCGACGACCGAGAGCTCCTGGGAGTCCTCCTGGAGGCAGTCCCCGACCTCGGGGTCACCACCGGCCAGGAAGGCGAAGGCGATGATGGCGATGACCACCACGGCGAGGATCCCGCCGGCGATCGCGATCCACTTGCCGGCACCGCCCTTCGACGGCTGCGGTGGCGGGTACTGGCCCGGGCCGGCCGGGAACTGACCCTGCTGCTGCGGCGGGTACTGGCCCTGCGGGAACTGTCCCTGCGGCGGCGGGTACTGGCCGCCGGGCGGAGGCGGCGGCACCGATCCGGGCTGCTGCCCGGGGAAGGAGCCACCGGGCTGCGGGCTGCCGGCCGGCGGGCCCCATCCGGATCCTCCGCTCGGGGGCTGCTCCCCCGGGCCGTGCGAGCCGGGCGTGGTCATGGGTCCTCCAGGTCGTCGAGCCGTACGTCGGACCTGATCATCACCCACGGCACCCCCGACATCGGGGCACCCACCCCGCTCGCGTCGCAGCTGACCGCGGACGCGACCGTGGGGGCCGGGACGCGCGTCCCGGCCCCCACGGTGTGCTGCGTCGTTACTGGTTCTGCTTCACCACCGAGTAGTCGTAGGTGGCGTCGAGGACGGCGAGGTCCCCGGTGGGCAGGTTGGAGACCGCGAGCACGAAGTCGCTCGCTACCGCCGTTCGCGCACTTCGTGTCGAGCGTGCCCGTGCTGATCTCGTCACCGGTGAACCGGTAGACGAAGTTGCCCGCCTCGTCGGTGAGCTCCTCCTGGCCCTCACCGGACAGGGTCGTCCCCGGCGTCAGGTCGCACGCCGAGATGACCTGGACGGTCCAGTTGTTGTCCTGGAGGCCGTCGGTGACGATCCAGTCGCCGGTCTCGACGACGGCGGGGCCATCGTTGACCTCGATGTCGTCGATGAACCAACCGGTGTCGAGGTAGGCGGCATCGGTCGAGTACCGGAACTGCACGTCGGTGGCACCGTCGGGCAGCACGGCCTTGTACTGCACGTACTCCGGCTCGTCGACGAAGTACTCGCCGCCGGACGTGCCGGTGATGCCGTTGCCTTCGAGTGTTGTTGTCGTGCGGGTTCTCGTTCGTCGAGACGGGGTTGCCCGCGGTGTCGGTCACCGGCACGGTCTGCCACTCACCGTCCACCAGCGCCTCGACGAAGCCGTAGTCCCAGCCCTCCTCGATGAAGTGCCAGTTCCAGAAGGTGACGGTGTCGCCGCCGGACACCGGGTTGCTCAGCCCGAGCACGTTGTCGCTCTGGCTCTCGTACCCGCCCCAGTACTGGTCGGGCCCGGTGTGCGGAACCACCTGCGTGGAGTCCTGGCCGTCGAACTCGACGGACACCCGCGGGCCGGGGTTGCGGAACGTCTCGTACGAGACGCCGAACGGCAGCGCGTTGCCCGCCGGCCGGTTCGCGGCGGTGTTCCACTTCGGCGCGGGCTGCGAGCCCTGGTAGCTGCCGCGGTCGTCCCAGAACTCGTCGTTCGCGACGGCGACCGTCCAGCCACCCGACGCCTGCCCGAGGTCGAAGTTCTCCAGGTCCCACACCGACGAGGCCTCGTCGTCGAGGTACATGGTCACGGCCCAGTCGCGGAACAGCTCCTCGGCCGAGCGCAGGTCCGCGCCCGTGGCGGCGTTGAAGGTGTCGATCGCGTTCTGCACGCCCACCATGCCGTCTTCCGGCTCCTCGAAGATGGTCTTGATGAGGAGGTCGCCGGCGGTCTCGTCGTACTGCTCGTCCGGCGTCAGGCTGTCGCCGTTGCCACCCGCCTGCTCCCAGAGGTAGGCGAAGTAGCTGAACGACGCGCCGTAGTTCTCCAGGCCACCGCCCCACCGGGTCAGTGACGTCTCGCGGTGGAACACCTGCTGGTAGGTCAGGTGGCTGCCGGTCATGTCGTAGCCGTTGAGGAAGGCGGCCGTGTCGGCGAGGCCCTCGTCCACCCACGACAGCTCGCCGGGGTCGGAGTAGTTCATCAGCAGGTGCTCGAGCTCGTGGGCGATGACGCCCTCGTACAGCTCGGGGCTGTCGTTCGAGGTGTCACCGTCGTCGGTCCACACAGGGTCGCCGGGCGAACCCACCCGGTTCGCCCAGTCGAAGGCGTCGAGGACGATGACGTTCATGCCGACGCTGGTGGCATAGTCGGGGGCGAAGTAGCCGGCGGTGTAGCTGGTTTCGTCGCAGTCGTAGTAGTTGTCGTCCTGGACGTTGTAGACCAGCGTGACGAGGGAGTCGCTGCTCGGATCGGACGACGCGGCGTCCATCGGGCCGAAGTGCTCCTCGTCCACCCGGACGATCTGGCTCGCTCAGTTCGTCACCCAGGTAGTCGATCTGCTCCTGGGTGATCGTGTAGTCCTCGACCCCCTGGCCGCAGGGCTCGAACTCGTCGCCCGGCGTCGGGTCGAACGTCGGGTCCATGCTTCTGCGACCGTCGGGGTCCTCCATCGCCCCGACCGGCACGTAGACGTAGACGGGCGTGCCGTCCTCGGTCGCGCCGGTGTAGGCCTTCTCGAACTCCTGGTCGTAGGTACCACCTGCGGTCGAATCGTTGATCGGGACGACGAGGGTGTCGTCGCCCGCACTCCCCACGTGTCCGGGGGTGTGATCCGCCATCGCCGGGGATGCGAACCCGACGAGGGCGAGTGCAGCCGCGGCGGATCCCGCCGTCAATCTGCTCGTGAACCGTTGTCATCTACGTACCTCTCGATGTCCGGGACCCGGGAGCCCCGGACCGTCTCGTGAGTCGGACGGCGTCGTCGCCGCCCGGTCCGGTCATTCCGGACTGATTAGCAACGTAAACGTAAAAAGTCACGCGTTGTAGTAGTGACTTCACGCTGTGCGACTGCTATTCGCGCGCGCGAACGATCTTGGGGCCCCGGGGTGACGCGGCCGGGAACCGCTTCTCGGTACCGTTCGAGTCGTGCCTGCAGACGCCGAGACCCGCGTGGCAGCCGTGCTCGACATCCCGCTCAACCGGTTCCTCGGCATGCAACTGCGCGACCCGGCCGACCCGTCGGCCGGCATCTGGTTCCCGGTCGGCCCGTCCGCGCAGAACCAGGCGGGCGTGCTGCACGGCGGCGTCGTGACGACGCTGCTCGACACCGCGTGCTACCTGGCCCTGCTCCCCCAGCTGTCCGACGGCGAGCACGCCGTCACGCACGACCTGACCGTGTCCCTGATGCGGCCGGTCGCCGCCGACCAGCGGGTCGACATCGTGGGCACCGTGCTGCGCCGCGGCCGGGCGGTGGCCTTCCTGCGCGCGGAGGCCACCGTCGACGGTCAGGTCGTCGCCGCGGCGCAGGTGACGAAGAGCGTCGTCCCGCTGCGCTGACCTACCAGAGCGACAGGGACCGCTGGAAGATCCCGGCGATGTCGTCCTCGGTCACGTCCCGCGGGCAGGTCGCCAGCAGCCGCTGCTGCTTCATCGTGCCCTCGACCAGGTCCGGGATGTCGCCCTCGTCGAAGCCGACCGCGCCGATCCCGTTGGGGATGTCGATGTCGCGCATCAGGTCGGCGAGCACGGTGGGCAGGAACTCCGCCGGCCGCTCGGGCTCGCCCGCGTTCGGGGCCAGCAACGCGGCGGCGCGCAGGTGCCGTTCCGGCGACGCCTCGAACGTGAAGCGGAAGGCCTCCGGCGCGGTCAGGGCCACGGACATGCCGTGCGGCACCATCGGCTCGTCGGCCGGGTAGTCCTTGGGGTGGAAGTCCTTCACCTGGCCCGCGATCGGATAGGCGTTGGCGTGCGGGATGTGCACGCCGGCGTTGCCGAAGCCCATGCCCGCGAAGGTCGCCGCCATCGCCATGTCCGAGCGCGCCTGGACGTCGTCGCCGTGCCGGACGGCCCGCCGGAACGACCCGGCGAGCAGGCTGAGGGCCTTCTCCGACCACATGTCCGAGATCGGGTTGGACCCGCAGTAGGGCACCCGCTGCTCCGGCGTCTTGCGGTCGAAGGTCGTGTACCAGCGCGCGGTGTAGCTCTCCAGCGCGTGGCAGAGGATGTCCATGCCCGCAGCCGCCGTGACGCCGGCCGGCTGGGTGAACGTCAGGTTGGGGTCGATCACGGCCATGGTGGGGCGCAGCCGGGCGTGGCTGATCCCGGTCTTCACCTTCAGCGCGAGCACGTCGAGCACGCAGATGGTGGTGCTCTCCGAGCCGGTGCCGGTCGTCGTGGGGACGGCGACCAGCGGCTTGAGCGGCTGCGACGGCGCCTGCCCCTTCCCGACCGGCACGTTGATGTAGTCCATCAGCTCGCCCGGGTTGGTGGTGAGCAGGTTGATGGCCTTGGCGGTGTCGATGCTGGAGCCCCCGCCGACGGCGACGAACGCGTCCCACGGCCCCGAGGCGCGCGCCTGCTCGACGGCGTCGGTGAGGCTGACGTCGGTGGGCTCGACGTGGACGCCGTCGAACACGTGCGCCTCGATGTCGAACTGCGCCATCTGGTCGGCCACCCGCTGCGGGAGGCCGGTGGCCGCCACGCCCTGGTCGGTGACCACGAGGACCCGCTTCACGCCGTACCGGCTGAGGTCGAAACCGATCTCGTCGGCGGCGCCGGCGCCGAACTTCAGCTGGGGTGCGCCGTAGGTGAAGACGGACTCGGCAGGGGCTGGCTCGGGGGTGTTCATGGGGTCCCTTCTCGGCGGCCGGGGAGTGCTGCGATCGGTCGGTTGCACTGAATGTTGCACGCGGGTTGTGGCCCGCACCACACGCGGCGCATAGTCCGAGGACCGCCCCGTGTACGACGTCGCGGGCCCCTTCTCCCTGCCCTGGAGGCACTGGTGTCCACTCCCCCCTCGAACGTCCCCGACCTCGTCGACCTGCTGCAGGACTCGCCGAGCAACTGGGGCAAGTGGGGAGACGACGACGAGGTCGGCTCGCTGAACTACCTCGGCCCCGAGCAGGTCCTGGCTGCCGTCGGGCTGGTCCGCTCGGGCAAGGTCTTCACGCTCCAGCGGCTCATCGGCGACCCGAAGGGCGACCCGGTCTGGCCCGGCCGCACCCCCGCCGAGCGCACCCAGATCCTCGACGAGTCCACCTGGGACTCCGCCGACGCCCCCGCGTTCCCCGGCGGCCTGCACTACGCCGACGACAAGATCAACGCCTTCCTCCAGGGCTCGACCCAGTACGACGCACTCGGTCACGTCTGGTACGGCGGCAAGCTCTGGAACGGCTACGACGCCCGCAGCACGGTCGGCGGGCTGGACAAGGCCAGCGTCGAGCCGATCGCCCAGCGCGGGGTGGTCGGCCGGGCCGTGCTGCTCGACATGGCCCGCTTCCGTGGGAAGAACACCCTCGACAAGGGCGAGACCTTCACCCACGAGGACCTGCAGGCCTGCGCGCAGGCCCAGGGCATCGAGATCCAGAAGCGGGACATCCTGATCATCCGCACCAACTTCCTGCAGCTGTTCTTCGAGCAGGGCGACGCCTTCTACGAGGGCTTCAACGAGCCCGGCCTGATGTACAGCCCCGAGCTGGTGCAGTGGTTCCAGGACATGGAGATCCCGAACCTGGTCACCGACACCATCGCCAACGAGGTCACCTACGACCCGAACAACGGCGTCGCCCTCCCGCTGCACAACGCGCTGATGCGCAACCTCGGGGTCACCCTGACCGAGATCGCCGACCTGGAGAAGCTCGCCGCCGACTGCGCCGAGGACAACCAGTACGCCTTCCTGTACGTCGCGGCGCCGCTGAAGGTCGCCAAGGGCAGCGGTTCGCCGGTCAACCCCGTCGTCATCAAGTAGGGCAGCCATGAGCGCGTACGACGAACGCCCGTGGCTGGCCCGCTACGGCGACGAGCCGGCCGATCTGGAGATCGAGTTCGACGACGCCCTCGCGATGTTCCGCGCCGGCGTCGCGAAGGACCCCGACGGCGTCGCGCTGACGTACTTCGACGGCAGCATCACCCGCCGGGAACTCGACGAGCTCAGCGACGGCCTGGCGAGCGCGCTGCTGGCCAACGGGTTCGCGGCCGGCGACCGGCTGGCCGTCTACCTGCAGAACGTCCCGCAGTTCGTCATCGCGATGGTCGCCGCCTGGAAGGCCGGCGGGATCATGGTGTCGATCAACCCGATGAGCCGGAAGCGGGAGCTCTCCTACCTGCTGAAGGACTCGGGGGCGACCGTCCTCGTCTCGCTGGAATCCCTGTACGACGAGGTCGCGCGGGAGGTCGTGCCCGAGACCGACGTGCGGCTGGTGCTGACGACCAGCGAGCTGGAGTTCCAGACCCGCAACGACGAGCGGCTGTTCGCCGGGCTCTCGCGGCAACGGCACGAGGGGACGACGGACTTCAGCGAGCTGATCGCCGAGCACCGCGGGCAGGCGCCGCCGCCGGTCTCCTTCGGTGCCGACGACGTCGCGTTCCTGACCTACACCTCGGGGACGACGGGCGTGCCCAAGGGGGCGATGAACACCCACCGGAACGTGACCTTCACGGCCCAGGTCTACCGGGACCGGGTGCACGCCGGCCGGGACGGCGCGATCTTCGGCATCGCCCCGCTGTTCCACATCACCGGCCTGATCGGGCACATCGCGGTCAGCATGCTCGTGCCGGCGCCGCTGATCCTGGCGTACCGGTTCGAGCCGAACGTGGTGCTCGACGCCCTCCTCGAGCACCGGCCGGCGTTCACCATCGGCGCGATCACCGCGTTCAGCGCGCTGCTGAACTCCCCCGCGTTCACGCGTGACCACTTCTCCTCGTTCACCTCGGTGTACTCCGGCGGGGCACCGATCTCGCCGACGGCGGAGAAGGCGTTCCTGACCGCCACCGGCATCCAGGTGCACAACGCCTACGGCCTCACCGAGACCACCTCGCCGATGACCCTGACGCCGTTCGGGTCGCCGTCGCCGGTGGACCCGACGTCCGGGGCCTTGTCGGTCGGCGTGCCGGTGCCCAACACGATCGTCCGGATCCAGGGCGACGACGGCGAGGACCTGCCGCTGGGCGAGACCGGCGAGATCGTCGCCGACGGCCCGCAGGTGGTGGCCGGGTACTGGCAGAAACCGGACGAGACGTCCGCGAACCTGCCCGGTGGGGCGCTGAAGAGCGGCGACGTCGGGTTCATGAACCCCGAGGGCTGGATCTTCATCGTCGACCGCAAGAAGGACATGATCAACGCGTCGGGCTACAAGGTGTGGCCGCGCGAGGTGGAGGACGTCCTCGCCGAGCATCCGGCGGTGCGCGAGTCCGCCGTCGTCGGGGTGCCCGACGAGAAGCGCGGCGAGACGGTGAAGGCGTTCGTCAGCGTCAAGCCCGGCGCGACGGTCACGCCCGAGGAGCTGATCGCGCACTGCAAGGAACGGATGGCGGCCTACAAGTACCCGCGCAGCGTCGTCCTCCTCGAGGAGCTGCCGAAGACCGTCACGGGCAAGATCCTGCGGCGCGAGCTGCGCGACACCTGACGCGATCCGAGCGCGCGGTCGAGCACCGGCTGGGGCAGGCTCGGGCCATGACGACGCCGACACCGGAGACGCCGCAGCCCCGTGACATCGCGCTCGAGCAGGAGACGCCGGAGCAGGCGGCCGAGCTCGAGGCGCAGAGCGGGACCTCGGACGAGAACACCGACGACGAATCGTGAGCGTGCGACACGGGTACTGACGGCGCCATGACGACCGACGCCGGACGGGAGAGCCGCGTAGTCGCCGGGCGCTACACGCTCACCGGTGTGCTCGGCCGCGGTGGGATGGGCGTGGTCTGGCGGGCGACCGACCAGGTGCTCGAGCGCCAGGTGGCGGTCAAGGAGGTCACCTTCCCCGTCGACGTGACCGCCGAGGAACGCGACGTGCTGGTCCAGCGCACCCTGCGCGAGGCCCGCGCCGCCGCCCGCCTCGACCATCCACGGGTGACCCGCGTCTACGACGTCGTCCACGAGGGCGGCAAGCCGTGGCTGATCATGGAGCACGTCCCCTCGCGGAGCCTCCAGGACATCGTCGAGGAGGAGGGGCCGCTCGCCCCGGCAGCCGCGGCGCGGATCGGCCTCGACGTGCTCGACGCGATCGAGGCGGCGCACGAGGCGGGCATCGTGCACCGGGACGTGAAGCCGGCGAACGTGCTGGTCGGCACGAACGGGCGGGCCAGCCTGACCGACTTCGGCATCGCCACCACCACCGGCGACTCGCACCTGACCACGCAGGGCGCGCTCATCGGCTCGCCGACCTACATGGCGCCGGAACGGGCGCGCGGTGACGAGCCGCAGCCCCCGGTGGACCTCTGGGGGCTGGGCGCGACGCTCTACGCGGCCGTCGAGGGGCGGCCGCCGTTCGACAAGGGCGAGCCGATGGCGACGCTGTTCGCCGTCGTCTCCGAGCACCCGGCGCCGATGCTGCAGGCGGGCCCCCTGGAACCGATCGTGCGGATGCTGCTCGACAAGGACCCCGCCCGACGCGGCACCGTCGAGTCGGCCCGCGCCCAGCTCCGGGCGGTGGCCGCGGGCGACGCGCCGATGCCGCCGCCCCCGCCACCCGCGCAGCCGTCGTCGGTACCGCCTCCTCCCCCACCGCCGCCATCCCGTCCCGCGACCTCCCTGCGGGAGGGATCCGTGCAGCGGTTCGACGCCGAGGACCTCCGCAAGCTGGCGTCGGCGTCGAAGGCCGTGCTCGGCGCGGTGGCCCGGGAGACGGCGCGCGAACTCGTCGACCGGCGGCGGGAGCGCCGCGGCCGACCGCCGCGCGGAGGTGCCGTCCAGGAACCGATGTCGGGCCCGCCGCCGCGGCGTCGACGGTTCAAGCGCCGCTGGGTCGTCGTCCCCGTGCTCGTGACCGTCGTGTTGGTGCTGCTCGTCCTGATCGGCGCGGGTCTCGGTCTCGCCTGGTGGCTCGGGCTGCTCTAGGAGCCCGGGTGACCCAGGCCAGCGAGCGTTCGACCATCGGCCGGTATCGGCGGTAGTCGGCCTGGAAGTCCGGGTCGGCTGCGCGGGCGCGGTGCGCGCGCTGCAGCGCGTCGTGCGGATGGAGTTGGAGGCTGCGCCCGTCGGCGGCGGTGGTGCAGCGCGCGCGGAGCGGGCAGCCGCGGCAGGCCGCGCCGAAGGTCACTGCATCGGGTGCGGCTGATCCGCCGGGTCACCCCTGCCGGGCAGGTCGCCGTGCCGGCGGTCTCGTCGACGAGGAAGTCGTCGATGGTGAACCCGCCGGCCACGACCGGGCGCAGCCGCCAGGGCTTGATCACCGCCGTGTGCCCGGCCGGAGGCGAGGGCGGTCAGGGCGTCGCCGGTTCCGTAGGCGGAGTCGCCGAGCACCTGCACCGGCCCGGTCACGGTGAGGTCGTCGGCCAGCAGGTCCACCCCGACGGCCGCGTCGGTGTTGTCCACACCGGCGGCCCGGGTGAGCCGGGTGTTCGTGATCAGCCCGGTGTCGGGCTCGACGACTACGTACGCGGTGAACCCGTCGGTGCGCTTGTGCACGGTCTTGTGCGCGTGCCGGGCGTCGGGGTCGACGGTGGAGATCACCCGGTCGTCGGCGACTCGCCGGGCGATCTGCCAGCGGCCGTCGGTGCCGTCGCTGCCCTCGATCGGTTCGACGTCCTGCCCGGCGACCAGTGCCAGGACGGCGACCGCCTCGGCGGCCGGTGGCCCCAGATCCTGCTCGGGCAGGTGCCCGAGCAGCCGGTGCGCATCGCCGACCAGCGCATCAACCAGCCGGCGCGGGCTCGGCGTCGTTCCAGGCGATCGCCGGCTTGCCCGGCTCCTCGTAGTCGTGCGCGCTGCACTGCGCAGCCACGACCTCGCGCAGCGCCTGGCACCTCCCGGCGGACCCGGCGGATCGCCGCGATCAGCTGGATGACGGTGTCCTGGGTGGCTACCGCGTCCTCCAGCACCGTGGAGTCCAGCGCCCGCCGGGTCTTCTCCTAGGCGTCAGCGGGTGGCCGGGAGCCGGTCGGGAGCGATGCGTTCCGCGGCGACGTAGTAGAGCGTGCTGCCCTCCGGCACCGGACGGTCCCAGGGCGGGCTGACCTCGAGGCCGTCGTCGACGCGCAACGCCAGCACCGTGGCGGCGAAGGTCCGCCCGAACCACGTCTGGCAGTCGCCGAACGTGGCGTGTGCGAAGCCGCCGGGGATGCGCAGGGAGTACGTGTTGCCGTGCCCGCCGCTGGTCATGAGGTCGCTGTACACCTCGGTGATGCCGGGGTCGCTGGCCTCCTCGGTCAGCAGGTACGGCGCGTGCCACTGGACGGTCTGGACGCCGGCGTTGACGTAGCGGAGGGTGTCGCGCCGGGTCAGGTCGCGCAGGGCGGCCACCAGGTGGATGCGCGGGTTGGCGTGGTCGACGGCGACGGCGATCGCCAGCGTCTCGTTGTCGTCCCGCGCGTCGATGACGGCGGTGCGGGCCTTGTCGACGCACGCCCGCGTCATGACGTCCTCGTTGGTGAGGTCGCCGCGGACGAAGTGGACGTCGGGGTAGTCGGGGAGCGGGTCCTCCCCGATGTCGTCCCACGCGCAGAGCACCACCCGGAAGCGCTTGTCGGCGGTCAGCTCGGCGACGATCCGATCGGTGCGCCCGGGGTGGTAGCCGAGCAGCACGACGTGGTCGGAGAGATCCAGCGCGATCACACCTCTCGTGCGCCTGCCCCGGACCGACTGCAGGGCCGAGGCGAGCTGGGTGAACAACAGGGTCAGGGTGACGATGCCGCCGACGATCACGTAGACGCCGACGATCCGGCCGATGGTGGACACCGGGAAGACGTCGCCGTAGCCGACGGTCGCCGACGTGACGACGAAGTACCACCAGAAGGTGTCCGGCGAGGCGATGTCGCTGTCCGCCGGCTCGACGAGCGCCATGACGCCCCAGCTCGTGAGGAACACGAACAGCGCCACCGCCAGGGGCATCCGCCAGCCGCGCAGCCGCACGCGCAGGTACTGCATCGAGGCGGTAGATCAGGAACGGCACTCCGGCTCCAGGGATGGCTCCAACGGCATCGCGGCGGGCCAGCGCAACCTACCGCCGGTGAGGGCGAACGACTGCGCACGGTGACGCGACCGGGCGTAGCGTCCCGCGCGTGGTGGCTGAGCGGACCGCCGAGGCGCACGTCGCCTCGCCGCAGGCCGACGTGGCCGCGCTCATCCCGATGGTGCGGCGGATCGTCGCCGCGCGCGTGCCCGACGCCGCCACGGTCGACGACCTCGTCCAGGAGACGCTGACCCGTGTCCTCGCCGCATCCGGCCGCGTGGAGCCGGGGATGCTGGAGCCCTACGCGATCGTCACGGCGCGGAACGTGGTGGCCTCGCTGTGGCGCGAGCAGGACCGCCATCAGCGGAACCAGCACCGCGTCGTCGATCTGTCCCCGTCGGCTGCGGTGGACGACGGCCTGCTGGCCCAGGAAGAACAGAGCGCGGTCGTGGCCGCCCTCTCGCGGCTGTCCGAGCGGGAGCGGGAGACGCTCCTCGCCCACGAGGTCGCCGGGCAGGACACCCGCTCGCTGGCCGGCGAGCTGGGCTCCACCGCCGGCGCGGTCGCCGCACAGCTGAACCGGACCCGCGCACGGCTGCGGGTGGAGTACCTGCTGGCCCTCGAGCAGGCCGAGCCGCCCACCGCGCGCTGCCGGCCCGTGCTGCTGGCCGTGTCCAGTGGGGACCGCCGCCGACAACGGGAGGTCGACGCCGGCCGGCACCTCCTGGAATGCGACCTGTGCGCGCGGCTGAGCCAGCCGCTGATGGAGCGGGGCACCCCCCGCGACGACGAGATCTGCATCCCCATCCGGTCCGACGCGGACATCGTCGCGGCGCGTCAGGCGGGCCGGGAGCTGGCCGCGCGGCTCGGCTTCTCGCGGACGGAGCTGACGCTCATCGCGACCGCGGTGTCCGAGGTCGCCCGCAACATCGTGCGGTTCGCCGACGTCGGCCAGATCGTCGTCGAACTGCTCGAGCAGCCCCGACGGGGCGTCCAGGTGACCGCCCGGGACTCCGGTCCCGGCATTCCCGACGTCGACGAGGCCCTCAGAGACGGCTACAGCACCTATAACGGCCTGGGACTGGGACTTCCGGGCGCTCGACGACTGATGGACGAGTTCGCGATCGTGTCGGAGATCGGCCGCGGCACGACGGTGACGATGACGAAATGGTGTGGAGAGCGATGACGATGGACCAGGACGCGAACGTGGCCCAGGAGATCCCCGGCCGCTTCCAGGACGATCGCCCGGACGAGGACCAGCTGCTCCCCCAGCTCGTCGCGCATCTGCGCGAGCACCGGACGAACCTGCGGCAGGACTGGGCGAGCCGGATCCAGGGGGCCGGACTGCTGCACGCCATGACCCCGCAGGAGATGGCCGCGGAGACCACGTCGGTCTACGACAACTACGTCGAGGTGCTCGAGACCGGCAGCGTGGAGGCCCTGCAGCGCTACGCCCGCGACCTCTCCGAGCGGATCATCCCTCGGGGTGTGGAGACCCACGAGGTCGTCGGCATCGTGCTGCTCCTGCGCGACGTGCTGGCGCGTTCCCTGTTCGAGAAGTACCAGCGCGACTTCGGCCTGCTGAACCGGGTGCTCGACGCCTACGAGCCGGCCGCCAACCGCATCGCCAACACCGTGGCCGTCAGCTTCGTCGACGAGCGCGAGCGCGTCATCCGGCAGCAGCAGGACTCGATCCGCGAGCTGTCGACGCCGGTCCTCCCCGTGCGCGAACGGCTCCTGATCCTGCCGATGATCGGCGTCCTCGACGGCGAGCGCGCACGGCAGCTGACCGAGCAGCTGCTCAACGGCATCCGCACCCACCGCGCGAAGGTCGTCGTCATCGACATCACCGGCGTCCCGGACGTGGACGAGTCGGTCGCCAACAACCTGGTCCGCACGGTCGACGCCTCCCGGCTCATGGGCGCGAGCGTCATCATCACCGGCCTGTCCCCGCTGATCGCGCAGACGCTGGTCACGATCGGGGTGGACCTCAGCAAGATGGACACCATCGGTGACCTGCAGGGCGGACTGGAAGAGGCCGAGCGGCTGCTCGGGTACTCCGTCACGCGCGAGAACGGCTTGGGCGGCCCGTGACCACCGGGCCGAAGCTCGTCTCCATCCTGCGACAGGGCTCCTACCTGATCGCATCCATCCACGACGCCCTCGACGACACCCAGATGGTGCGGTTCCGCGAGGACCTGGTCGAGCAGATCGGCCGGCACCGGTCGCGCGGGGTGATCATCGACGTCGCGGCGCTCGACGTCCTGGACTCGTTCGGCGCCCGGACGCTGCGCACGATCGGCGAGATGGCCCGGCTGCGCGGAGCGCTGACGGTGATCGTCGGCATCCAGCCGGACGTGGCCTTCGCGATGGTGAGCCTGGGGATGTCGACCGACACCCTGATCACCGCGCTCGACCTCGAGGAGGGGCTCGAGTACCTCGACCACCGCATTCCGCACCGGGCGGTCGCGCGGGCCAACGGGCACGCCGAGCGGCGATGACGGGCCTCGAGGACCTCACGCGGGACTACCGCGTGGCGTTCCTGCAGTACCTGCCCCGTCGCGAGGAGGCCGCCCTCGCGCGCGGCTACGAGCTCGGCCGCACCGCGGTGACCGAGGGCCGGAGCATCCTCGAACTGGCCCGGATCCACCACGAGATCCTGCTCGAGGCGCTGCGCGAGACGGCGCCCGAGGACGTCGGCCAGGTCGCGACCGCGGCGTCGGAGTTCTTCCTGGAGGTCCTCGCCACCTTCGACATGGCCCAGCGCAGCTTCCTCGACGGACGCTGACGACCGGGCCCGGACATGCGAGGACCCTCGGTCGGGAAGCGAATTCTCGGCTTCCCGACCGAGGGCCCGGACGGCGCAGCACGGGGGGACTGCGCCGCCGGGTCTCGCTAGTTCTGCGTGAGCTTGACCGTGCCCTGCGTCGGTCGTGCAGACCGTGCTCGTCGCTCCGCTGCGGTCGACGTCGCCGCCAGGACGGCGACGGGCCCCGACCTCGACGAGGCCGCAGATGTTCGCCGCGACGCTCGGCGGCCACGCCGACGTTGACGTCCTCCAGGATGGTCCACGTCACCGACGCGACGTTCACGAGGCCGTCCTGGAGCTGGTCGGCCGCCGCGCTGGCGGGCGAGGCGACACCTACGGCGAGAACGGTTCCGGCGAACACGGTGGCGATCGACTTCCTGGCGATGCTGGTCATGGTTGGTGCCCTTCGAGTGGAGTGATGTGCCGATGCCCGGGGCGGTGCGCCCTTCTCGGGCCGTGCACGGATGAAGAGGCTCCGGATGCCGCGTCATGACGGGCGGGCGGCCGCGGGCATCGCCGCCGCCAAGCGGAGAATTTCGCCGGGAAAGACCGCGTGTCCCTCGTCATGCCAGCGGAACCACGGCGTCCGCAACGGTCCGGCCGATCAGCGCCGCCCCGCCAGCACCTGCGCAGCGAGGTCGGCCAGCACCGCAGCCGGCTCCGTCAGGCAGCGCTCGAGGTCCGGCTCCGCCTCGGTCATCGCGTGGGCGGCGGCGAAGCCGGCTGCGGCCGCGGCGGGACCGTCCAGCAGGACCCGCCCCGCCAGCGCGAGGCACGGAACGCCGGCGGCCGCAGCACGAGCGGCCACCTCGCGCGGGGCCTTGCCGCGCAGGGTCTGCCCGTCCAGCGTCCCCTCCCCGGTGATCGCCAGGTCGGCCGTGCGCAGGACCGCGTCGAGGCCGACCAGATCGCAGACCAGCCCGGCCCCGGACACGATCCGTGCGCCGAGCACCGCCACGGCACCGGCGGCGGTGCCGCCCGCTCCCCCGCCGCCGCGCAGCACGGTCACGTCGAGGCCGGCGTCCCGCGCCAGGACGGCGGCGAAGCGGGTGAGCGCCGCGTCGAGCACGGCGACCTGCTCGGCCGTCGCCCCCTTCTGCGGGGCGAACGTCGCCGCCGCGCCGTCCGGGCCGGTCAGCGGGTTGTCCACGTCGGATGCCACCACGATCTCGACGTCGGCCAGCCGCGGATCCAGGCTGCCGACCTCGATCCGCTCCAGCCGACCCAACCCGCCCCCACCCGGCGGGACATCGGCGCCGCTCCCGTCGACGAGCCGGGCCCCCAGCGCCTGCAGCATCCCGGCCCCGCCGTCGGTGGTCGCGCTGCCCCCGATGCCCAGCACGATCCGGTCGACCACCGGCGTCGAGCGCCGCGAGGACCAGTTCCCCCACCCCGCGGGTGCTCGCGGTCATGGGCGCCGGGTGCGCCAGCAGTCCGATCCCGGCCGCCGTCGCCAGTTCCACCACCGCGGTGCGCTCGCGCAGGGCGAAGGTCGCCGTCACCGGGGCGCCGTCCGGACCGGAGACGCGCGCCGTGCGGGCCTCCCAGCCGGCCCGCAGCGCGGCCGCCACCGTGCCCTCTCCCCCGTCGGCGACCGGCCGGAGCACGCACTCGGCCCCGGGCATCGCCCGCCGTGCGCCGGCCGCGATCGCCTCGGCCGCCGCGTCGGCGGTCAGCGTGCCCTTGAAGGAGTCGGGGGCGATCACGATGCGCACGGCGAGCAGCATGCCGCGCTTCGTCGTAGCGTCCGGCGGGTGAGCGAGCCGAGCCCCGACTTCTACGCCATCGAGGAACTGCTGGAGCCCGAGGAGATCGAGGTGCGCGACCGCGTCCGCGCCTTCTGCGAGGCGGAGGTGACGCCGCGGATCAACGAGTTCTGGGACAGCGCGCAGTTCCCCTTCGAGCTGGTGCCGCGGATCGCGGAGCTGGGCATCTCCGGTGGCACGGTGCAGGGCTACGGCTCCCCCGGCATGAGCGCGGTGGCGGCCGGGTTGGTCGCCGCCGAGTGGGCGCGCTGCGACGGCAGCATCGGCACGTTCTACGGCGTCCACAGCTTCCTCGCGATGCAGTCGATCGCGCTGCTGGGTGACGAGGAGCAGCGCGAGCGCTGGCTGCCGGCGATGGCGCGGCTGGAGAAGATCGGCGCCTTCGGGCTCACCGAGCCCGCGCACGGCTCCGACGCCGTCGGTCTGGAGACGTCGGCCCGCCGCGACGGCGACTCCTACGTGCTGAACGGCCAGAAGAAGTGGATCGGCAACGGGTCGATCGCCGACTACGTGATCATCTGGGCCCGCGGGGAGGACGGCGCCGTCGGCGGATACGTCGTCGAGAAGGGCACTCCCGGGTACGAGGCGACGGTCATGACCGGCAAGACGGCGCTGCGCGCGGTCTGGCAGGCCGAGATCACGCTCACCGACGTGCGGGTGCCGGCGGAGAACAAGCTGGCGAACTGCCACTCGTTCAAGGACGTCTCCCAGGTGCTCGACCGCACCCGCTACACCGTCGCCTGGCGCGCGCTGGGCCTGGCCACCGCCTCCTACGAGCTGGCGCTCGCGCACGCGCTGCGCCGCGAGCAGTTCGGCCAGCCGATCGCCGGCTTCCAGCTGGTGCAGGACAAGCTCGCCCGCATGCTGGCCGAGATCACCTCGATGCAGCTGATGTGCTGGCGGCTGTCGAAGCTCGCCGACGCCGGACGCATGACCGCGGCCATGGCCTCGCTGGCCAAGATGAACCACGCGGCCAAGGCCCGGGCCATCGTCGCCGACGCCCGCGACATCCTCGGCGGCGACGGGATCCTGCTCGACAACCACGTGGCCCGGCACCACGCCGACATGGAGGCGATCTTCACCTTCGAGGGGACCGACTCGGTGCAGGCACTCATCGTCGGCCGGGCGATCACCGGGCTGTCGGCGATCAGCGGCCGCAAACCGACCCGCACCTGACCCCCGTCACTCCCCCGCCCCGGATCGGCACCACCCGACCGCCTCCGGCGTTACCGTCAGGAAGTCATCGATCGGGAGGAGCACGCCGGTGGAACCTGTCAGCCTGCTGATCGGCGCCGGACTGCTCGCCGTCGGGTTCGTGGCCGGGCGGCTGCAGCGCCGTCGTCCGGCGCCGCCACCGCCGGTCACCCCGCTGTGCGGCTGCGGCCATGCACTGAGCCAGCACGACACCGAGACCTCCACCTGCTACGCGGAGCTGCGGCGCGACGCCTACGACCGGCGCGGCCGCTGGGCGGGCCACACCTGGGTGCCGTGCACGTGCCGCCAGTACGTCGGCCCGCGGCCGATCGACGAGGTGTTCGCGCCCCGCCTGCTGCCGCCGACCCTGGACTGAGCAGCGCGACCGTCAGCCGTCGCGGCCCTCATCCCGTGCGGGCGCGGAGGGTCCGCGTCGTGGGCTGGAGCCTCGGCGGCATCTATGCCCGGCGCCTGGCGGTCCAGGCGCCGCGCCAGGTTCGCCAGGTGATCTCGCTGGCTCACCGGCCTCGCCGCCCGGTCATCGTCCCCGCGCCAAGCCTCTGCCGGTGCCGAGCACCGCGGTCTACTCGCGCTGGGACGGCGTCGTGGACTGGCGGTCCTGCCGACAGCAGGCCGGCCCGACGAGCGAGAACGTCGCCGTGCGCGCCAGCCATCTGGGCATGGGCCACGACCCGGCCGTCCTCTGGGTGGTCGCCGACCGACTGTCCCAACCGCGGAACGCCTGGCAGCCGTTCCGCCGGCCGACCCGGTTCGGACTCGGAGCGCTGTTCCCGGCCGAGTGACAGGAGCGAGCGGCCGGCGCACGTGGGGTTACGGCGTTCGGGGCGACGGGGTGCGTGTTTCCTCACCCCTTCTCACCGTGCGCGAATCGGTCCCTGACCGATCGTTCAGGTTCGGCTCCCCTAGGCTCCGGCCGACGTCAGGAGGAGAGCGCCATGCGAGTGGTCCTGACACTGGGCCCCGACCAGGGCGCCGTGGCCGCCGAGGCGCGCGCCGCCGAGGACGCCGGTTACGACGGCGTGGCGACCGGCGAGCACCTCTTCTTCCACGGGCCGGTGACCAACGGCTTCGTGGCCCTCGCCGCGGCGGCGGGCGCGACGACCCGCATCCGGCTGCTCACGTCCCTGACCGTGCTGCCGCTCTATCCGGCCGCGCTCGCGGTCAAGCTGGCCACGACGCTGGACCAGGTGTCGAACGGCCGGTTCGACCTCGGGGTCGGCGTGGGTGGCGAGCATCCCCCCGAGTTCGTGGCCGCGGGTGCCGAGGTGACCGAGCGCGGGGCGCGCGCCGACGAGGCCCTCGAGCTGATGCGGCGGCTGTGGGGTGGTGGACCCGTCGACTTCGCCGGCCGGTTCACGACCGTGCCCGGTCTCACCCTCGACCCGGGGCCGGTGCAGGCCGGTGGCCCGCCGATCTGGCTGGGCGGACGCCGCCCCGCGGCGATCCGCCGGGCGGGACGCTTCGCCGACGTCTGGATGCCCTACATGTACTCGCCGGAGCAGCTGGCCTCGAGCCTGGCCGAGGTGCGGGCAGCTGCGGAGGAGGCGGGCCGGGATCCGGCCGGCATCCGTGGCGCCGTCTTCTGCTGGGGCGGCGTCGACACCGATGCCGAGGTCTCGCGCCGCGAGGTGGTCGACGGCGTGAGCGCGGTCTACCAGCAGGACTTCACCCGGCTCGCCGACCGGTACCTGTTGCACGGCGATCCGGACCGGGTGGCGGCCCGCGCCCGCGAGTACGCCGACGCGGGCGCCGAGACGCTCATCTTCTCGCCGGTCGGTCTCGGCGATCGCCGGCAGGAGATCGTCGACCTGTTCACGACGGCGGTGCTCCCCCGGCTCCGACCGGCCGCGTGATGCCCGCGGGATCCCCCGCTCAGGCAGCAGCTCCGCGCACCGAGCCGCAGGCGCGGTGGATCTCGTAGCCCGGGAACGCCGGTAGCTCCTCGTCGACGACGAGCCGGATGCCGTCGAGGGCGCTGATGCCCTGCCGCTCGTCGAGGACGACGAGGACGTCCGGCTCACGCAGGAGCCGGGCGTACAGCGCGGCGCTGACGTGGATCTCCGTGGGCTCGGCCGCACCGGGCCGGCGCGCGGACGCCACGATGTCCTCGATCATGTGCGGGGCGGCCCAGTGGGCAGTGGTGCCGGACATGTGACCCATCCTCCTGCGGACGTCGCGCGTCTCGATCACCCCCGCTGGGTGAGCAGTTCCCCGGGCGACGGGCAGCTACCCGTAGAACGGGTGACGATCGCGTATCGATCCCGCGGCCCGACGTCCTGGCGGCCGACGCAAGTCGCGCGCAAGCCGACCTGCAAGTGCAGTCCCAGCGTCGTCGAAGGGCGCTGCCCCAGCCTTCTCCGCAGCGGAGCCGACCGGCTCCCCCGGACGAGGAAGGCACTCCCGATGAACCGCCGCACCCTGCCCCGCACGCTCCTCCGCGGAGGCATCCCCGCGGCCGCCGTCGCCGCCCTGGCGCTGGCCGGCACCTGGTCGGCCTCGGCCGACACCGCTGCCTACAACGGCTACGACGCCGGCGGGGACGGCTGGTACGAGACCTTCGGGTTCGACGCCGATGGCGATGGCATCGAGGACACCTGGACGTTCGACACCGACGGCGACCGCGCGATCGAGTCCGTGGCCGTGGACACGGACGCCGACGGCCGCCCCGACGCCTGGGGCTTCGACGCCGACACCGACGGCTCCGTCGAGGAGGTCGCGCTCGACACCACCGGGAACGCGCGGCCCGACGTGTGGGGCACCGACACCGATGACGACGGGGCGATCGACCGCCAGTCGGCCGACACGGACGACGACGGCTACGCCGACGTCACCGTCGCGACCGACACACCTGAGTCGACCGATCCCTTCACCGTGACCTTCGTGCTCGACGTCCTGCACACCGACGCCGGCGGGTGGGACGCCTGGACGCCCCGGTTCGCCTACGGCTCCGGCGACGGCTACGACGCCGAGGCCGCCGGCCAGGACGACGCGGGCGTGCCCGAGCACGTCGGCGCCGAACCCATGGTGGCCGCGAACTCGACGACGACCGCGCCGGCGGCGACGCCCGACGTCATGGTGATGGCCTCGGCGCAGGGCTGACCCCCGTGGTGGCGGGCCGGGCCGCCCGACAGGATGGGCGGATGCTGCTCTCCCTGCCGCCGCTGCCGACGATGATCGTCGGCAGCCTGCCCCAGCCGGACTGGCTGATCGACCGGGACCGGCTGGGGCACCAGTTCCCGCCCCGGGTCCGCGCCACGGAGCTGTGGCGCATCCCTCCGGAGTTCCTCCAGGAGGCGCAGGACGACGCCACGCTGGCGGCCATCCGCGTCCAGGAGGAGGCGGGACTCGACGTCCTCACCGACGGCGAGATCCGACGGGAGTCCTACTCCAACCACTTCGCCACGGCGCTGGAGGGGCTCGACCTCGACCGCCCCGGGACCGTGCGGAACCGGTCGGGCATCGACATCCCGGTGCCGCGGGTCACCAGCGAGCTCCGGCGGCCGGGGCCGGTGCAGACCGAGGACGTCCGCTTCCTGCGGGCGCACACCGACCGGGCCATCAAGATCACGGTGCCGGGGCCGTTCACGATGGCCCAGCAGGCGCAGAACGACCACTACCCCGACGACCGATCCCTGGCGCTGGCCTACGCCGACGTCGTCCGCGAGGAGATCGCCGACCTGTTCGCCGCGGGCGCCGACATCGTCCAGATCGACGAGCCGTGGCTCCAGGCACGCCCCGAGATCGCCCGGAAGTACGGCGCCGAGGCGGTGACGCGCGCCGTGGAGGGCGCCGCCGGGCCGGTGCACGTGCACCTCTGCTTCGGCTACGCGGCCATGGTCGCCGACCGGCCGGACGGCTACTCCTTCCTGCCCGAGCTGGCCGACGTACCCGCCGACACGATCTCGGTGGAGACGGCGCAGTCGCACCTGGACCCGACGACCCTCCGGCCGCTGCGCGGCAAGGGGATCGCACTGGGCGTGCTCGACCTCTCGACGCCGGAGGTCGAGACGCCGGAGACGATCGCCGACCGGGTGCGCCGGGCGCTGGACCACGTCGACGTCGACCGGCTCGTGCTCTCCAGCGACTGCGGGCTCAAGTACCTGCCCCGCCCCGCGGCGGCCGGCAAGATGCGCGCCCTCGCCGAGGCCGCAGCGGTGCTCCGAACGGAACTCTGAGCCCCGTCCTCGCCCTAGGGTTCGCGCCGTGTCGGACTTCGACCTGGTCATCGTCGGTTCCGGCTCGGGCAACGCCCTGGTGACGCCGGACCTCGACGGCTGGCGGATCGCGATCGTCGAGCAGGGCGTGTTCGGCGGGACCTGCCTCAACCGCGGCTGCATCCCGACGAAGATGCTCGTCTACGCCGCCGACCGCGTGGCCGACGCCGCCGCCTGGCCGCGGCTCGGGCTGACCGGAACGGCGCCGGCCGCCGACTGGGCCGCCATCCGGAACCGGGTGTTCGGCCGGATCGACCCGATCTCGGCGGGCGGTCGCGAGTACCGGCACAGCGGTTCGCCGAACGTCACGCTGATCGAGGCGCACGCCGAGTTCGTGGCGCCGCGGACGCTGGGCCTGTCGACCGGCGGGGCCCTCACGGCCGGGCACGTCGTCCTCGCGACCGGCGCGCGGCCCGACGTCCCCGCTGTCGTGGCCGCGAGCGGCGTCCCGTACGAGACGTCGGACACCGTCATGCGGATCGACGAGCTGCCCGAACGGCTCGTCATCCTGGGCAGCGGGTTCGTCGCCGTCGAGTTCGCCCACGTCTTCGAGAGCTTCGGCGTCGAGGTGACGATCGTGGGCCGCGGGCCGCTCCTGCGGCGGTTCGACCACGACATCCGGACGCGCTTCGCGGACATCGTGCGGGACCGGTGGCACGTGCACACCGACGTCACGCCGTCCTCTGTGTCGGGGACGGCGGGCGAGGTCACCGTGCGGCTCTCCGACGGCACGTCCGTGTCGGGCGACCGCCTGCTCGTCGCGACCGGCCGCGTGCCCAACGGTGACCGACTGAACCTGCCGGCCGGCGGCGTCAGTGCCGCACCGAACGGGCGGGTCCTCGTCGACGTCTTCCAGCGGACCAGCGCACCGGGGGTCTGGGCGATCGGTGACGCGTCGTCGGAGGGGCAGCTCAAGCACCTGGCCAACCACGAGGAGCGGGTCGTCGCGCACAACCTGGCGCACCCGGACCGGTTGATCCCCTCGGACCGCCGGTTCGTGCCGTCGGCGGTGTTCACCCATCCGCAGATCGCGTCGGTCGGGGTCACCGAGGAGCAGGCGATGCTCACCGGCCGCCCGTACGTGAGCTCGCTGCTGCCGTACGGCAGCACCGCCTACGGCTGGGCCATGGAGGACACGACCGGCATCTGCAAGCTCCTCGCCGATCCCGCGACCGGGCAGCTGATCGGCGCGCACCTCATGGGTGACCAGGCGTCGACGCTCATCCAGCCGCTGATCCAGGCCATGAGCTTCGGCCTGCCGGTGCCGCACATGGCGCGCGGCCAGTACTGGATCCACCCGGCGCTGACCGAGGTCGTCGAGAACGCGCTGCTCGCTCTCGGCCTCTGATCCTTGTGTTGAATGGTTCAAGATTCTGCGCAAGACTGCGGGGGTGCCGACGACCGCGGAACTCGAGGGCATGGTGCGCGGGGCAGCCCTGCGCGTGACGCGGCCTCGGATCGCCGTGCTCTCCGCGGTGCACGACCATCCGCACGCCGACACCGAGTCCCTGATCCGCGTCGTGCGCTCCGAATTCGGCGACGTGTCACACCAGGCGGTCTACGACGTCCTGCGCGCCCTGACCGACGCGGGCCTGGTGCGGCGCATCCAGCCGACCGGCTCCGTGGCCCGGTACGAGGCGCGTGTCGGTGACAACCACCACCACGTCGTCTGTCGGTCCTGCGGCGCCATCGCCGACGTCGACTGCGCCGTGGGCCACGCCCCCTGTCTGACAGCGAACGACGACGGCGGCTTCGAGATCGACGAGGCCGAGGTCGTCTACTGGGGTCGCTGCCCGTCCTGCTCCCGACGCCCGACCGTTCCCCGATCCGCAGACCGATTCGCAGCACAGAGAGGTATGTAGTGACCGAGTACGACAAGACCCAGTCCGCGAGCACCAGCGAGAGCGAGAACCCGGCGATCTCCGTCGCCGACCCCGGACACCGACCGGCGGCCCCACACGAACAAGGACTGGTGGCCGAACCAGGTCGACCTGTCGGTGCTGAACAAGCCCTCGAAGGACTCCGACCCCCTGGGCGAGGACTTCGACTACAAGGCGGCCCTCGCCGACCTCGACGTCGAGGAGCTCAAGCGCGACCTCGCCCAGCTCATGCGCACGTCGCAGGAGTGGTGGCCGGCCGACTGGGGCCACTACGGACCGCTGTTCATCCGCATGTCGTGGCACGCGGCGGGCACCTACCGCATCGCCGACGGCCGGGGCGGCGGCGGAGAGGGCGCCCAGCGCTTCGCCCCCCTCAACAGCTGGCCGGACAACGCGAGCCTGGACAAGGCCCGCCGCCTGCTGCTGCCGATCAAGCAGAAGTACGGCCGCAAGCTCTCCTGGGCCGACCTGCTCGTCCTCGCGGGCAACGTCGCCCACGACGACATGGGCATGCCGACCTTCGGCTTCGCCTTCGGCCGCGAGGACATCTGGCAGCCCGAGGAGATGTTCTGGGGCCCGGAGGACACCTGGCTCGGCGACGAGCGGTACCGCGAGGACGACCCGCTCGACCTCGACGAGGGGCCGCTCGCGAACGTCACCATGGGGCTGATCTACGTCAACCCCGAGGGTCCGAAGGGTCAGCCCGACCCCGCCAAGTCGGCCCACGACATCAAGGTGACCTTCCGCCGGATGGGCATGACCGACGAGGAGACCGTCGCCCTGATCGGTGGCGGCCACACCTTCGGCAAGACGCACGGCGCGGGCGACCCCGAGCTCGTCGGCCCGGAGCCCGAGGGCTGCCCGGTGCACGGCAACGGCCTCGGCTGGATCAGCCAGTACGGCACCGGCAAGGGCGCCGACACGATCACCAGCGGGCTCGAGGGCGCCTGGACCCCGACGCCCACCACCTGGGACAACTCCTACTGGGAGACCCTCTTCGGCTTCGACTGGGAGCTGACCCAGAGCCCGGCGGGCGCCAAGCAGTGGCAGCCGAAGAACCCCGAGGCGCAGGAGCTCGTGCCCGACGCGCACATCGAGGGCAAGAAGAACCCGCCGATGATGTCCACGGCCGACATGGCCCTCAAGGTCGACCCCGAGCTCCGGGCGTTCGCCGAGCGGTTCCGCGACGACCCCGAGTACTTCCAGGACATGTACGCCCGCGCCTGGTTCAAGCTGCTGCACCGCGACATGGGCCCGAAGAGCCGCTACCTCGGCCCGGACGTGCCGAGCGAGGACCTCATCTGGCAGGACCCGGTCCCGCGCGGTCGACCACGAGCTCGTCGGTGACGCCGAGATCGCCGACCTCAAGCAGCGCCTGCTCTCCTCGGGTCTGACCGTCTCGCAGCTGGTGCACACGGCGTGGTCCGCCGCGGCGTCGTTCCGCGGCACCGACAACCGCGGTGGCGCCAACGGCGGCCGGCTGCGCCTCGAGCCGCAGATCGGCTGGGCGGTCAACGCGGGCGTCCGCGACGTGCTGCCGGTGCTCGAGCGGGTGAAGGCCGAGTTCGAGCAGACGGGCAAGAAGGTCTCGCTCGCCGACCTGATCGTGCTCGGGGGCAGCGCAGCGGTCGAGAAGGCCGCCGCGGACGCCGGCGTCTCGGTCTCGGTGCCGTTCCACCCCGGCCGCACCGACGCCTCGCAGGAGCAGACCGACGTCGAGAACTTCGGTTGGCTCGAGCCGAAGGCCGACGGCTTCCGCAACTGGATCACCCCCGGCAGCAAGCTCGCGCCCGAGACGCTGCTGGTCGACCGCGCCTACATGCTCGAGCTGACCGCGCGGGAGATGACCGTCCTGGTCGGCGGCCTGCGGGTGCTCGGCGCCAACACCGGCGGGGCGACGCACGGCGTGTTCACCGACCGGCCGGGCGTGCTGTCGCAGGACTTCTTCCGCAACCTGCTCGACCTCGGCATCTCGTGGCGCACCTCGGCCGACGCCGAGAACGTCTACGAGGGCCTGGACGCGCAGGGCAACGTCGTCCGCACGGCCACCGCGGCCGACCTGGTCTTCGGCTCGAACTCGATCCTGCGGGGCATCGTCGAGGTCTACTCCTCCGACGACGCGCAGGAGAAGTTCGTCCAGGACTTCGCCGCCGCGTGGGTCAAGGTCATGGAGCTCGACCGGTTCGACCTCCGCTGATGCCACGGGTGTCGGGGCCGGCCGCTCGTCGGCCGGCCCCGACATCTGGCTAGCCTCGCCCGCATGGTCTTCCCATGGGACGACTCGCGCCTGGCCTTCTCCGACGGCGCCGCCTGGTTCGTCCGCACCGCGGCGCTCGTCGGCGACCGGTGGGAGTCGCCCGGCCTGGGCGAGTGGGACATCCGCGCCCTGGTCGGGCACACGAGCCGGTCCCTGCTGACCGTCGAGTCGTACCTCGCACGACCGGCGGACGGCGTCGACGTCCCCTCCCCCGCCGACTACGTGCGCGCGACCCGCGAGATCGCCGCGGGCACGGCGGTCGCCGAACGCGGACGTGAGGCCGGGGCAGCGCTGGGAGCCGATCCCGCGGCCGCCGTCGCGGAGATCGCCGCCCGTGTGCTTCCCCTCGTCGCCGCCTCCGACGGCACCGAACTGGTGACGACGATCGCCGGCGGCATGCGGCTCTCGGACTACCTGCCCACCCGCACGTTCGAGCTGGCCGTGCACACCGCCGACCTCGGCACGGCGCTCGGCCTGCCATTGGAGATCCCGCCATCTGCCGCGACGCAGGCCCTGCAGCTGGTCACGGACATCGTCGTGGGCGACGACCGCGCGGGCGACTTGCTGCTGATCGCCAGTGGTCGGCGGGGCGAGTTCTCGGTGCTCTGAGCGCCAGAGCGGTACCGGCAGACCTCGGCACCAGGACGTTCATCGGCGAGACTCCTCGCCTCCGGCTGGCGGGCGCATTCACGCTTGACCCCGATGAGGCCTCCCCGCTCCCGTGAACTGAGCAGGACCTGCCGATGTGTCTGGACGTGCCGGCGCCACGTTTCCCCGACGTGGCTCCGTGCCTGCGTCATGTCGCGCCGCACGGTGACGACTCATCGGCGGCGTCGCACGGAATCGGATCCCCCCATCCCCGGCCGGAGGCTGCGCGCCCTCCAGGGCTGTGACGAGTTCGTCAGCCGAGCAGGGTCGAAGGTCCTTGTTGACGTCGCGCGGCGGCTCCTAGCGTCCAAAGGGACCGGAACCTAGGAGGTCCCGCGTGTCCCCTGCCGTCGATGCGCCCCCGCACGCCGACCCGCGCCTGCCCGAGCTGGGCTGGCGGCGAGGACCCCGCCCCGCCGTCGATCCCCGGCCTGGCCGGTGGACTGATCACCGCCGTCGCACGGCCACGAGCGTTGGCGCGGGAGACCCTTCGCCTCGGCCGCGACTTCGCCACGATCCTCGCCGGAACCGACGAATTCGCGCCGGCGGAGAAGGACAAGCGATTCGCCGACGTCACCTGGCGAACCAACCCCGGCTACCGGCGGATCAGCCAGAACTACACCGCCTGGGTATCGGCGCTGACTCGGCTGGTCGACTCCTACGAGGCGGCCGGCGCGGACTGGCGGGACGTGGAGCGCGCCCGCTTCGCGCTCACCGCGCTGACCAGCGGCATGGCGCCCACCAACACCCTGCTGGGCAACCCGGCGGCCCTCAAGCGCGCCATCGACACCGGCGGGCGCAGCGTCGTCCGCGGCATGGGAAAGCTGCTCGAGGACCTCCGGCACAACGGCGGGATGCCCACCCAGACCGACCGGTCCGCCTACGCCGTCGGCCGCAACCTCGGAATCAGCAAGGGCGCGGTCGTCTACCGGGACGACGTCATCGAGGTGCATCCAGTACTCGCCGACGACGGCGCAGGTCCGGGAGCGGCCGCTGGTCATCGTGCCGCCGCCCATCGGCCGGTTCTACTTCCTGGACCTGCGGCCGGGTCGCAGCTTCGTCGAGCACGCCGTCGGCCAGGGTCTGCAGGTCTTCATGATCAGCTGGCGGAACCCGACGCGGAAGCAGGCGCACTGGAACCTCGACACCTACGCCGAGCGGGTGCGGCGGGCCATCGGCGTGGCCCGGGAGATCACCGGATCCCCGGACGTGAACACCCTGGGCTTCTGCGCCGGCGGAATCATCCAGACGACGCTGCTCAACCACCTCGCCGCCCTCGGCGACACGAGCGTGCACAGCGCGGCGTACGCGGTGACCCTGCTCGACTTCGCCAACCGTGCACCCCTCGGCGCCTTCTCCGGGCAAGCGCCTGGTCGGGCTCGCCGGCGCGCTGTCCCGGGGTCGCGGGACGATCTCGGCCCGGTCGATGGGGTCGACCTTCTCCTGGATGCGGCCCGACGACCTGATCTTCAACTACCTGGTCAACCAGTGGCTCATGGGCGAGGACCCGCCGGCCTTCGACATCCTCGAGTGGAACGCCGACGGGACGAACCTGCCGGCCGCGCTGCACGAGCAGTTCCTGCAGATCTTCCGCGAGAACACCCTCGTGCGGCCGGGAGCGATGACGGTGCTCGGGACGCCGGTCGACCTGGCCAGCATCGACCGTGCCGACGTTCGTCGACGGGCGCCGTGACCGACCACCTCACGCCCTGGACCGGCTGCTACCGGACGACCCAGTTGCTCTCCGGACCGTCGACCTTCGTGCTGAGCAACGGCGGCCACATCCAGAGCCTGGTCAATCCTCCGGGCAACCCCAAGGCGTCGTACTGGACCGGCGGGAACGCCGGCCCCGATCCCTCGGACTGGCGTGCATCGGCGTCACAGCAGTCGGGCAGCTGGTGGGAGTGCTGGGCGTCGTGGACCGATCGAGCGTTCGGGCGCCGAGGTATCGTCGCCCGTCGATCTCGGTAGCGACAACCACCCGCCGATGGATGCGGCGCCGGGCTGCTACGTCCACGACCACCTGCACACGTGAGCGGCTGCCCGACAGTTCTTCCAGCAGAGATCTCGGCTACGAGCGCGCACAGCCGTCCGTGATCGTGCGCGAGAGCAGGTCTCGTGCCCGAACCCTGACCTGCCCGGCCCGATAGTCCACGTCGACCACGCCGTCCCGCTCGGCCGCGGCGACCATCCGCAGGGTGAACCCCTGGCGCCGCAAGGCGTGCACCGTCGTCTCCGATCGGCCGCGCAGCCACTCGACGAGTTCACTCTGCGCCCGACGGCGAGCCCGTGTCTGGACGGCGCCACCCGAAGCCGCGCCGCTCGTCAGTTGCACGGCGCAGTAGCCGTGGTGGCGACACGGGACCCGATCCCCCGGATCGGGCCGGAACGTGCGGGCCTCGTAGCTGAGAACAGTGCCGCAGCGCAGCGTCGCCGTGAACACGTAGTCAGTTCCTCACGTCATGGACGCGGCCGGCGTCCGATGTTCCTCCGACCCGGCGCGCATGCGTCCCGGTTTCCCTGCGGACAGCTTTACCCGCCGACGAGTTGCGCATGGGTGGATCAGCGGCGCAGCGATCGGGAAGGCTGGTCGACCGCGACCGGCTGCCGCCGACTGACCGCAGCACAGGCACCGCTCCCAGGTGATCCCCTGGCTGTTCGCGGCTGCACCGCGGAGCGCGTACCGGTCGAGACCTTCCATGACGTGCCTCCGTGACGTGCGACGACGTTCGCCGCGAGCAGTCCACTCGTCGCCCCGGAATCGCAGACCTGCCCGGACTACTGCGACAACTTCTCAACGCCCGAAGACCCGGGCGCGGTGCATCCACTCAGGCGGGTGCGCAACGACTTGTTCGCGTATCCCGAGGGCAGGCGGTTGTGCCTGCCCGCGCTGGTCACCGGGACGGCGTAGGCGTCCATGTCCCGTGCCATGCGGACGTAGACGATGCCGGCTGTCGGGTCGTAGATGTGCATGTGCTGGACCTCTCTTCCTGCGTCCGGGTCGGATGGCGACTGGGATGGGATGTGGTTCGCAAGGCGAGGCGACCCGGCACCTCGTCGAGGGGGCTGGTCTTGCGGCCGGCGTCCGGTGCTGCGGCACGTGGAGGTCGCGCAGCACCGTGACCCGACGCAGCCGTCCCTCCGCTACAGGGAGGAGGCCTCGAGGTACATGTCGAGGAGGGCATCGATCCGTGACACCCACTCCACGACCAGGCCGCGGTGGCCGGGAGTGTCCTTCCTCAGCTGTTCACGGCGCGCCTCGGCGAGCCGGGCGCGGGCCTGCACGAGGTCGAGCTCGAGCTCGCTGCGCAGATTGGCGGGCGGCGTGATCACTGCGGTCATGGCTGCTCCCGAGGGGACGTCCATTCGCCCAAGGCTGCTCACGGACCGGTGGTCAGCCCAGCGGCGAGATGGGGTGGTGCTCAGACGGCCTCACCGAGCCCGGCGGGGCGAGCCCCGGCCGGGTGAGTGAGCGAGGTGGGACGACGTGTCCGTGGCGCAGGCGGCGACCACCGCCCGACCTCGGGCGAACTGCGCAGGCGGGACGACCTGCCCACCGCCCGACGACAACCGGACCCTGGTCAGCTGGAGAACGGCGTGAGCAGTCCCGAGGTCGTCGTCGCTCATCGCAGGCGCCGCGCAATCGGCGACGTTAGGGCTCCGCTCGTACACGACGCTCCTCCGGTCTTCGGGACCCTTCCGAGGATCGCCCTCCGTGACCCACCACACATGCGTGAGGTGCCGTGTTTCCACTACCTATTTCGCCTCGGTGGCCGACCAGGTACCGGGAGACGCTTCTCACGAGAGAACGCCTCCTCGGGTTCTCATAGTCAGCGAAAACATCTATATTTTCTAACTAGGCTGCGCTGAGCGGCGCTGACGGAGTGGGGCGACGACAGGTGATCGCCTCGACAAGAGGACGACGCTTGCGACGAGAGTGAGGAAATGGACGTGGGACGCCTTGCCGGCAAGGTTGCGATCGTGACGGGAGCGGCGTCGGGCATCGGCGCGGCCACCGCGGAGGTGCTCGCCCGTGAGGAGGCTCGGGTCGTCGTCGCCGACCTCGACGCCGACGCGGCTGCCGAACAGGCGCAGCGCATCACCGAGGCCGGCGGAGAGGCCATCGCCGTGCCCTTCGATCTCGGCGACGTGGACTCGATAGAGACGCTGGTCAGCGAGACCATCGGGGCTTTCGGCAGGGTCGACGTCCTCCACAACAACGCCGCCGCCACCCACCTCGCCGCCACGGAGGACGCACCGCTCGCCCGGCTCGCCGCGTCGGTGTGGGACGAGACCTTCCGCATCAACGTCCGCGGCACGGCCCTCATGATCAAGGCCGTCGTCCCGCACATGATCGAGCAGGGATCGGGCTCCATCATCAACACGTCGTCCCTGGCGGGGATGTCAGGTGACGTCGGCCATCCGGCCTACGGCGCCTCGAAGGCGGCCATCAACGTGTTGACCCAGTACGCGGCCACCGAGTTCGGCAAGCAGGGAATCCGGGTCAACGCCATCGCGCCGGGTCTCATCGTCACCGAGGCCTCGAAGCAGTCGGGACACGCCGGGCGGCTGACCGACGTGATGCTCGCCAACCACCTCACGCCGCGGCTGGGCACGCCGAGGGACATCGCCGACGCGGTGCTGTTCCTCGCCTCCGACGAGTCCGGGTTCGTGACCGGCCACGTCCTGTGCGTCGACGGCGGCCTCAGCGCCCACGCGCCCTACGTCGCCGAGCTCAGGGGCCTCCTGGGCGCGTGACGGGTGGCGGCAGGAACAGAACACCCCGGGGAGCGTGGGCGCATCCCCTCGTTCCTCCGGAGCTCCGGGCTGCGGACCGCTACGCGGGGCCAGGCAGAGCGCCGGGCACCGACGACGTGAGCGGGCAATCGTCCAGGTCCAGCCACACGCGGACCTCGTCGTTGTCGCCCGCCGGCTCCGCAACCGTCACGCCGGTGTACCGCGCCAGCCGGTCGAGTGCCCGGAGCGCGACGACGACCTCGACATCCAGCCACTCGGCCAGCTCAGTGAGCGTGATCTCCAGCTCGAGCAGGTCCCAGTCGAGCATCAGGTCCACCACTGCGGTGACCGGCGTCCAGGCGATCTCGAACAGGGTCTCGGCAGCGACGTCCCGGACCTCGACCGACACCTCGTAGTCGACGGCGTCCAGCTGCTGCACCGCCCGGCGGGCGCCGTGCAGGGCGGGCAGCGTGCTGGAACCTGCGAGCGCGCGGAGCGACGTCACGAGCGAGCCGCCCGGCTGGTCGTGCAGCAGCGACTCCACGTCCTGAGAGTCCGGCCGGCGCACCGAGCCGGCGTGATGGCCCTCCGAACGCAGCCGGACGGCCGCGTCCGGCACCGTGGACGGGCGGTGGGCGACAGATCCCAGGGCAGCACTGACCTGCATCACGACGAGCTCCTCTCGACGGGTGCCCGGTGGCCGAGGACCTCGACCTGGCCGACGCCGGCGGCTCCGAGCTCGATGACCCGGTGGACCTCCACGGACGACAGCTGGGCGATGTGGACTACGTGCAGGACGACCGCGGGGTCGGCCGCCACGAAGACGGCCGCCCACCGCTCCACGTCGGGCAGGTACGAGCTGCGCAGGTACACGACCTTCTCACCAGCGGACGACAGACGGACGCTGGTCAGCTCGAGTGCGACGTGGAGATCGCGGAGGTCGTCCTCGTCCAGCCCGCACGCCGCGCACTCCGCGACGTACGTGATCAGCTCGGACATGGGCGCTCCTCGCGTCGGTACGGCCACGCCCACGATCGCGCCGTCGTGACCCGGACCACATCCGTGAGATGACGGGGGAACTACCTGTTTGCACCGCCCACCGGCCACGCGAGCGTGCAGCGGACCATCACGTCAGCCTGCTTGAGCCTGCCCCGACACCCATGCTGCGATCTGCACCCGCGAGGTGAATCCGAGCTTGGTCAAGATGTGGACGACGTGCCCCTCGGCGGTGCGCGGCGAGATCACCAGGGCCGACGCGATCTCCTTGTTGCTCGCGCCGGTGGCGATCAGCTCGGCGATCTCCCGCTCCCGGCGGGTCAGCAGCGGATCGAGCGAGGACGGCGGCGCGACGTCCGACACGGGTTCCCCTTGGGCGAAGGCGACGTTGTCCTCGATCGTGCTGCGGACGCCCAGGGCGCGCGCCTCCTCGAAGGCGACCGCGCCGAGGGCCTTCCTGCCCCGCGCCACCACTTCGTCGCGGTGCTCGACGAGGCGGCCGGGGAGCCGTATGTCGGTGCTCCGCCTCAGCTGCGTCCGCGGCGCCCAGCAGCCGGGCAGCGCGCGCGAAGTCGCCACCGAGGTCGGCGATCAACGCAAGCGTGTCGAAGCATTGCGCCGTCCCGACGGCATGGTGGAAGAGCCGCTGCAGGCGCAGAGCCTGTCGGGCGGCCTCGGCCGCCTCGTCCGGTGCACCACGCCGCCGAAGGAGATCACCGAGTTGGCACAGGGCCTGCGCCTTGTGCCACTTGTCCGACGATGCCTCGCTGACGGCGATGGCCTCCCGGCACCACGCGATCGCCTGGTCGACGTCACCTTGCTGGCCCACTGCCGCGGCCATGCCGGCCGTCACGATCGCCCGCATCAGCGGGTCGGGAGCGTCCCCGCCGGTCGACAGGGCTCGACGGAACACATCGAGGGCCTCCTCCACGCGACCCTGCATCAACCGGCAGCTACCCAGGAACGCCAGGGCCATCGCCGTCTCGTGGCGCTCTTCGAGCCGGCTCGCCAGCTCGATGGCCTCCTCCAGCAAGGGTTCGGCCCCGTCGGGGTCGCCCTGCTGCAGCGCGCACGAAGCGCCGACCCACAGCAGCGTGGCGCGTTCTCGATCGGGTAGGCCGCTCACGCCCAGGACCTTGTCGATCCAGTGCCGCCCTTCAGCGTGCAGGCCGCTGATGATCGCCTCTCCCGCCAGGGCGTTGGCCAGACCTGCGGCAGCGGCCTGCCCCTCGCCGTCCTCGAGCGAGAAGTCGATCGCGGCGCGCAGGTTGTCGCGCTCCAGCCGACACCAGCGAAGCAGTCGCAGCTGGCCCGGTCCGAACCATCGCAGGTAGTCCTCCGACGCCACGCCCCAGAAGTGGTCCCGGTGCGCGCGGCGGAGCGCATCCTCCTCGCCCGCGGCCACGAGCCGCTCGTGCCCGTAGGCCCTGATCACCTCGAGCAACCGGAACCGCACCTCGAGATCACCCGGCTCGCTGACCACGATCGACTTGTCCACCAGGGCGGCGAGGGTGGGCATGACCGCCTCGCGAGGCACGTCGCCTCCAGCGCACACCGCCTCGGCCGCCTCGGCGCTGAAACTGCCGGAGAACACCGACACTCGCGCCCACAGTCGCCGCTCGCCGGCATCGCAGAGGTCGTGGCTCCACTCGACCAGTGAGCGCAGGCTGCGCTGCCTCGGCGGCGTGACGGAGCTTCTGGTCCTCAGCAGGTCGTACCCGGGCTCCAGCCGGCCCAGCATCTGCTGCGGCGACAGGTGGCGGACCTGGGCCGCCGCCAGCTCGACGGCGAGCGGCAGACCGTCGAGCCGGTAGCAGAGCTCCGCGACGGCCTGCGCGTTCTCCTCCGTCAGCTCGAACCGCGGCTCCAGGGCCCGAGCCCGCTCGACGAAGAGGCCGACGGCGTCGAACCGGCCGAGGACCGCGGGTTCCCGGCCCCGTTCCTCGAAGGTCGGCGCCTGGAGAGGTTGGACCGCGAGCAGGTACTCGCCGGGGATGTCCAGGGGCTGTCGGCTGGTCGCGACGACGCGCAGCTCCGGGCACCTGGTCAGCAGCGCCTCCACGATGACGGCGCAGGCATCGCTCATGTGCTCGCAGTTGTCGAGCACGAGCAGCAGGGCGCGGTTCGCCAGCTGGTCGCCCAGGACCGCCGGCGCCCATCGGGCAGTTCGACTCTGCAGCCCGAGTGCGGCGGCGATGGTCGAGGCGAGCAGCTCGTCGTCCCGCAGCGGCGAGACGTCGACCAGCCAGGCTCCGTCACGGAAGGCACGCCTGGCCGCGGATGCGGCGGACAGCGCCAGACGGGTCTTGCCGACGCCTCCCGCGCCGATCAACGTGACCAGCCGCCCCGTCTCCAGGGCCTGCCTGACGGCTGCCAGCTCAGCACGACGGCCCACGAAGCTGCTCAGCTCCGCGGGCAGGTTGCCCCTGGGCGCCTTCTCCGCCGTGATCATCTCTCCTCCGGGGCGAGGATACGCAGCCGTCGCCTGGACGGGACCTACGTCAGCCTCGTCGGAGGAGGTCGTCCACGACGGTCAGGCGTCCCCGAACACCGGGACCTGCGCGCCGCTGATCGGCGTCGCGTCCGGACCGGCCAGGAACCGGATCACGCGCGCGATCGCTGCTGGGGAGACTGCGCGGGCGGCGAGATCCGGGGACATCCACGTGCGGTTGGCGGGCGTGTCGATGACCGAGGGCAGCACCGCGTTGACCCGGATGCCCTGGGGCCGCAGTTCGTCGGCCAGCAGCTGGGTCATGCGGACGACGGCGGCCTTGCTGGTCGCGTGGGCGACGGGGGCGGAGCCGCCGACGGCGGTCTTCGACCCGACGGTCACGATCGCGCCGCCCCCCGCGGCGGCCAGGCGGGGAGCCGCCTGCTGACAGCACCAGAGCAACGACGCGACGTTCGACTGCCACATCTCGTCCCACACCTGCGGGGTGAGGTCGGCGAGGGAGCTGGGGCGGAACGCACCGGCGAGCGCCACGAGGGCGGAAGGGACGGCGATCGCGTCGACCTGCTGCCACGCGGCCACCACCGCGTCCCGGTCGGCCAGCTCCCCGGGGACCACGGACACGCCGGGGTGCGCGGCCAGCTCCTCCAACGGCTCCCCCGGCCGGTCGACGCCGATGACCAGCCAGCCGTCCCGCCGGAACTCCTCCACCACTGCGCGCCCCAGGGCACCGGCCGCGCCCGTGACCACCACTGACGGTTGCGTACTCATCCCGCTCACTCCCCTCGCCACACGGGCGGCCGCTTCTCCGCGAATGCGCGCGCGCCCTCCTGTGCATCCCGAGACGCGAACACCGGGTTCAGCAGCTCCTGTTGCCGGCTCCACCACTCGTCCGCCGGCCATGCCCGGCCGTGGGTGATGATCTCCTTCGTCGCGCGCACGGCCAGCGGGCCGTTGGCGGCGATCCGGGCGGCGAGGTCGCGGGCCGCTGCGAGCGCGTCACCGGGTTCGGTCAGGCGGTTGACCAACCCCCAGCGCGCGGCCTCCTCGGCGTCGAACGGGTCACCGGTGAGGGCGTACTCCATGGCGATACCTGGCGGGATGCGCTGGGGCAGGCGCAACAGCCCGCCACCACCAGCCACGAGCGCCCGCTTCGTCTCGGGCAGCCCGAACCGCGCGTCCCGCGCGGCCACGATCAGGTCGCACGCGAGGGCCACCTCGCAGCCGCCGGCCAGGGCGTAGCCCTCGACCGCGGCGATCAGGGGCTTTCGGGGAGGCGTGATCGTGATGCCGGCGAGACCTCGGCCTTCGACGAGGGGCACGTCGCCGGTGAGGAAGCCCTTGAGGTCCATCCCGGAGCTGAAGGTCCCGCCCGCGCCGGTGAGGATGCCGACGGTGAGATCCGGGGAATCGTCGAGGAGATCCACGGCGGCGGCGATCCCTCGTGCCGCGGCGCCGTTGAGCGCGTTGCGCGCCTGGGGCCGGTTGATCGTGATGACCAGGACGCCCCCGTCCCGCTCGGTGAGCACCTCGTCATTCAGGCTGTCGCTCATGCCCGCGGCCCCCCGGCGACGTAGAGAACCTGGCCGGTGACGAAGCCGGCCTCCTCGCGGACGAAGTAGGAGACGGCGGCCGCGATGTCCTCGGGCTCGCCGGCGCGACCGACCGGGATGTCCTTCGCCCGGGTCGCGACGTAGCTCTCCCAGTCCTGCCCGAGGCGCTCCGCGGTCGCCCGGGTCATGTCGCTCTGGATGAAGCCCGGGGCTATCGCGTTGGCGGTGATGCCGAACCGGCCGAGCTCGATCGCCAGCGTCTTCGTGAGGCCCTGCAGCCCCGCCTTCGCGGTCGCGTAGTTCGCCTGGCCGCGGTTGCCGAGCGCGGACGTGCTCGAGAGGTTGACGATGCGCCCCCAGGACGCCGCGACCATGTGCCGCTGTACCTCGCGGGTCATGAGGAACGCACCGCGCAGGTGAACCGCGACGACGGTGTCCCAGTCCGCCTCGGACATCGTGAACAGCAGGTTGTCGCGGGTGACGCCGGCGTTGTTCACCAGCACGGTGGGCGCCCCGAGCTCCGCCGCGACCTGGGCCACCGCCGACTCGACCTGTTCGGCGTCGGACACGTCAGCGCCCACAGCCAGGGCGCGGCCACCGGAGGCATCGATCTCCTTCACGGTCGCGGCGGCGGTGGACTCGTCGAGGTCGAGGACCGCGACGGCGAACCCGTCAGCGGCCAGCCGGCGGGCAGTGGCGGCACCGATGCCGCGGGCCGCCCCCGTCACGATGGCGACGCGCGAACTGGTTTCGGTCATCGGCGAGAACTCCTGGGATGTGGGGGCGGGATGGCGTCGCGTCCTGGGACGGCGACCCTCGAACAGCTCCTGCAGACAGGCAGATCAGTACATGCATACGCCGGAGTGCTGCTCCAGGAAAGTCATTCATCTAACGAATTGATCCAGCATGAGGTATACCAGTGCCTGGGGCGGCCGCGCGCCGCGGAAGCCGACCCAGCCCACGTCCGGGAGCCCCGTGAGACTGCGACTCGAACCTGAACTCGAGGAGTTCCGCGATGCCGTGGCCGCCGGCGCGGCCGCGACGGTGGCTCCGCTGGCCGAGCAGGTCGACCGCGAGCAGCGGTTCTCGCCCGAGCTGTGGGGGGCGATCCGCGACCTCGGGCTGACCCGGCTTCCCTTCCCCGAGGAGCACGGAGGCGACGGCGGCACGGTGCGCGCCTACGCCGTCGCTACGCGGGAGGTCGCCCGGTACTGCGCCGTCGGGGCGCTCTACCCCGGAACCACGATCCAAGTGGCCATGACGCTGCTCCGGTACGGCGCGCCGTCCCACGTCGACAATGTCGTCCCCCGGCTCGTCTCCGGCGAGCTCATCGCCTCCTGGGCCTTCACCGAGCCCGCGACCGGGTCCGATCCCCGCCAGATCACCACTCGGGCCCGGCGTGACGGCGACGAGTGGGTGCTCTCGGGCAGCAAGCAGTTCATCTCCTTCTCCGGCCAGGCACACCTCGCTCTGGTCTTCGCCCGCACCTCGGAGGAGGGCCTCGGCGCGTTCCTGGTGGACACCTCCCTCCCGGGTTGGGAGACCGGTCGGGCGAGCGAGGTGCTCTCCATGGGCGGGACCGAGGCGCGGCCGGTCACACTCGACGAGATCCGGCTCCCCGGCGACAGCCTGATCGGAGCGCCCGACGCCGGCTTCCAGGTGATGCTCGCCGGCGAGGCGTTCGGCAAGGTTCGGGCCGCCGCCATCTGCGTCGGCATCGCGACCCGCGCCCTCGAGGAGGCCGCCGCGTACGCCCTCACCCGGGAGTACCGGGGCAGCCCGATCGGCCGGCGGTTTCCCACGCTCCAGGCGCTGCTGGGCTCGGCGGCCGCCGACGTGCTGGCAGCCGAGTCACTGGTCCTGACCTGCGCCGATCTGCTGGATCGCGGCGAGGGCGTCGCGGCCGAGGCCGGCCTCGGCCCGCCTCGTCGCGGGCCGTGCCGCCCGCGGGGCAGCCGAGGCCGCGCTGCACGTCTGCGGTGCCTACGGGCTGACCAGGGAGATGGTCGTCGAGCGCCTCTACCGCGAAGCCGTCTTCTTCGACATCGCCCAGGGCGTGTCGGAGATCCAGCAGATCATCGTGGCCCGCGAACTCCTGGCCGCCACCGCATCCCGACGAGGACGGACCTCATGACCACGGCGCACCCCCTCGACCTGACCGGCCACGTCGCATTGGTGACCGGGGGCAACTCCGGGATCGGGCTCGGCATGGCCGAGGGACTGGCACGAGCCGGCGCCGACGTCTGCATCTGGGGCCGCAACCCGGACAAGAACAAGGCGGCGGTCGAGCAGCTGGCGCGCCACGGACACCGGGTCGCGGCCGCGCAGATGGACATCGCCGACGAGGCGGCCGTCGTCGAGGGCTTCTCCCGCGTCGTCGGGGACCTCGGCCGGCTGGATTCCTGCTTCGCCAACGCGGCCCTGGCGAACTCGATGACGAACCCGCGCTTCCTGGACTCGACCCTCGAGCAGTGGCGGGACCTCATGCGGGTGGACCTCGACGGCGCCTACCTCACCACGCGGGAGGCCGCCCGGCACATGGTCGAACTGGGCAACGGCGGAAGCATCGTGCTGACCTCCAGCATTGCGGCGCTGTTCGGCTCCCCGCGCGAACAGGCCTACGCCACCGCCAAGGCGGGGGTCACGGCCCTCGCCCGCTCGCTCGCGGTGGAGTTCGGCCGCCATGGCATCCGGGCCAACGCGGTGCTCCCCGGGTGGACCCGCTCCCCCATGTTCGACGACTGGCTGGACAACCCGGCGGTCAGCGAGAGAGTGGCGGCGCGCATCCCGCTGCGGCGGTGGGGCACGCCGGAGGACTGGGCAGGTGTCGCCATCTATCTGGCCAGCCCGGCGTCGTCCTTCCACACCGGCGACTGCTTGCGCATCGACGGCGGGTACGGGGTCTTCTGATGGGCGACCCACCGACTGGTGCCGTCCTCCACACCACTCTTGCCGACGGTGTCCTCACCCTGACCCTCGACCGACCCGAGGCGCGCAACGCGCTCTCGCCCGAGCTCGTCACGGCTCTGGACGAGGCGCTGGACCGGTTCGAGCAGGACACCGCGGTCCGAGCCGGTGTCATCACCGGCTCGGGCTCGGCGTTCTGCGCCGGACTGGATCTCACGGTGTTCGCCGCCGCGCAGGCCGACCGGCGGACCGTGCGGGCCCTCATCCACCGCTTCGGCCGGCTCGCCAAGCCGCTGGTCGGGGCGGTCAACGGACCCGCTGTCGCGGGCGGACTGGAAATGGCACTGTGCTGCGACTTCCTGGTCGGCTCGCCACGGGCGGTCTTCGCCGACACGCACGTGAAGATCGGCGCCTTCCCCGGCGGCGGCACGACCGCTCGGCTGGGCCGGGTGGTCGGCGTGCGGACCGCCAAGGCGGTGAGCCTGGCCGGGCTCCGGCTGGACGCGGACGCCGCCCTGCACGCCGGGCTGCTGAGCGAGGTCACCGCACCGGATCTCCTCGTACCGCGCGCTCAGGAGCTGGCCGCCGCCATCGCGGCCGCGGACCCCGACCTGGTGAGCACGGTGCGCACCCTGTACGACCAGAACCAGGACCGGTCCCTGGCCGACGCGCTCGCCGACGAGTCTGCCGAGCTGGAGCGCTGGCGCGCTCACCACGCCACCGGCTGGTCCGTCTGAGCGCCGGTCGTTCCGCAGTTCTCGGAGAGGCAGAGACCATGACGTCCATCGAACCCGCGGCCGTCCCGAAGATCTCGGTCCTGGTCACCGGGGCGACCGGGATGCAGGGGGGTGCCGTCGCCCGGGCCCTGCGGCGCAGCGGGATCGCGGTCACCGCGCTGGTCCGCGACCCGGGCTCCGCACCGGCCCGGGAGCTCGCACAGGAGGACGTCCGCTTGGCGGTCGCAGACCTCGACGACCCCGCCGCGCTCGCGTCGGCGTTCAGCGGCCACACCACTGTCTTCTCCATGCAAGTGGCCCCGTTCGCCGACAAGGACTCCGAGCGGCGCCACGCAGACCACCTCGTCCGGGCCGCGCTCGAGGCCGGCGTGCGCCACCTGGTGCACACGTCGGTGTCCGGCACCGGCTGGCGGGCCGCGCACCCCGACGTCGACCCCGGGGCCGCGCGGAACTACTGGGACAGCAAGGAGGACGTCGAGGCGATGGTCCGCGACGCTGGCTTCCCGACGTACACGATCGTGAAGCCGGCGTTCTTCATGGAGAACTTCATCGCCCCCAAGGTCGGCTGGATGTTCCCCCTGCTGGCCGACGGCGAACTACTTGTCGCAAGCGCTGCCGGGACCGAGGTGGGCATGATCGCGGCGGCGGACTTCGGGGACGCGGTCGCCGCCATCGCCCAGGATCCCGAGCGGTTCGCCGGCGCGGAGATCGAGCTCGGCGGCGACGCGCTGACCTTCCCGCAGATCGCCGACGTCCTCACCGAGGTCACCGGTCGTCAGGTGACCGCGTCCTGTCGGTCCGCGGACGAGGTGGACGCGCGGCTCGGCCGGAAGTCCTGGTCCGCCACGCAGACGTGGCTCGACGCGGTCGGCTACCCCGCCCGGCCCGAGCACGCGGCGGCCCACGGGCTCGATGTGCCCACTTCGTTCCGGCAGTGGGCCGAGGAACACCGAGAGCCGCTGCTCGCCGCCACCACGCCGCGCTGACGTCACCCACTCCGCGGGCTGGGGACCCCCGCAGTGGGTGACTCGGCGGTTGATCAGCGCCGAATGATCGGGAGAACGAGCCGGCCGGGGTGCGCTGGGCCGTGTACGACCCGGTTGCTGGCGACGACGGCCTCGTCGAGGGCTTCCACGGCGGCAGGGGCCCGTCTAGAGCTTCTGGTCGCCGAAGAAGTCGCGGAGCTCGCGGACGAACAGATCGGGGACCTCGAGAGCCGCGAAGTGGCCGCCCCGCTCGACCGTTCTCCACCAGCTGAGCGTGGGGAAACGCGCCTCCGCCCAACTGCGCGGCAGCCGGTAGATCTCGCCGGGGAAGGCCGAGTGCCCGAGCGGCACCGCGGGGACGGGCTGCGCCGCAGCGTGGTCGGGGTGCAGCGCCTCGTAGTACAGCCGCATCGAGGAACCGATCGTGCCGGTCAGCCAGTAGATCGAGATCTCGTCGAGCAGCTGCTGGCGCGTCAGCGTGCGCTCCACGTCGCCACCGTTGTCGCTCCAGGTCCGGTACTTCTCGACGATCCAACCCGCCAGACCGCTGGGCGAGTCGGTCAACCCGTAGGCCGCGGTCTGCGGCTTGGTCGACTGCAGCGCCTGATAACCGCCCTCGACGCGTGCGAAGCGCTGCGTGGCCCCCAGCGCGGAGAGTTCTTCTGGAGTCAGCCCGGCCGTGGGGTCGGCCATCCCCCGCGGGCGGCCGGGCGCCATGAGGTTGACGTGGATCGCGGCGACGCGGTCGGGCGCGATGTCGGCGAGGTGCGTCGAGACGCTGGACCCCCAGTCGCCACCCTGCGCGAAGTAGCGGTCGTAGCCCAGCCGGTCCATCAGCGTCGCGAACGCCCGTGCGATGCGCGGGACGTCCCACCCCGGCTCGACGGTCGGGCCGGAGAACCCGAAGCCCGGCAGGGACGGCGTGACCACGTGGAAGGCGTCGGCGGCCCGGCCACCGTGGGCCACCGGATCGGCCAGCGGCGCGATGACCTCCTGGAACTCGAGGAACGAGCCGGGCCAGCCGTGGCTGATGATCAGTGGACGGGCGGCCGGCTCCGGTGATCGGACGTGCCGGAAGTGCACCTGTTGACCGTCGATGGTGGTGTGGAACTGAGGAAAGCGGTTCACCCGCTGCTCGAACGCCCGCCAGTCGTAGACGGCCCAGGTCGCGCAGAGTTCCTGCAGGTAGGGCAGGTCGGTGCCGTACTCCCACGGCCCTGCCCCGGCGAGCTGGTCCGGCCACCGCGTACGACCCAGACGCAGACGCAGATCAGCCACCTCGTCCTCGGTGACTCGTAGCTCGAAGGGGCTGATCGCCTCGTCCACCGGTGCACGCTCCTCGACCTGATTCGGCGCCTGACTCTTTACGATGAATGATTTATCTATAACCTAGTGGTCTGCTCGATCGCCGCGGCGCGCGGTGGCGTTCACCAGCCGTGGTGGAAGCCGCATCTGCCCAGCACGCATCGCGATCACGGCTGAGCCGCAGGAGGCGCTGGAGTGCGTCAAGCGGCCGTCAGGTGAGGTCGGCGGCCAGGTTGCTGATGTTGGTCATCAGCGCGCGACCCCGGGGGCTGTAGTCGTATCCCGAGGTGGGATAGCCGTTGCTGAGCAAGCAGAACGACAGCCCGCTGGCCGGATCGGCGAACCCGGTCTGGTAGGCGGCACCGCTGTTGCCGAACGTCGCGGCCGACGCCACGCTCGGCAGGTTGGGGGTCCCCTTCTCGCCGGCCACGAGGACGAAGAGCCCCATTCCGGTCGGCTGCGTGCCGCCGCCGTAGAGCTGATCCCCGGCCGGCACGGCGACGACGTGTGGACGGACCGCGTCGGCGACCGCGGCCTGGGTCCAGATGCTCTCGTCGCCCGAGAGCGCGGCCAGCAGGCCCTGGTAGTGCAGCGCGACGTCCGCCGCGGACCCGACGGCGGAGTGCGACGGCTCACCGGCCGCGATGATCTCGGGGTTGTTCAGGTACCACGGTCCCCACGGGTCCACCTGGGAACCGTCGCCGTCGGTGCAGCGCATGGGTGCCACCGTGGCCCGCTGCTCCTCCGGCGTGAGGGCGAGGGCCAGGCCGAGACCCAGCGGCGCGCACACCTCCTCGCGGAGGTAGGCGGGCAGCGCCCGTCCGGTGCGACGCCACACGATCTCGTCGATGAGCCAGGCCACCGAGGTCAGGTGGAACTGCAGCTTCTCCCCGGGCGCATCGTCGAGCCGCCACTTCGCGAAGGCGGCCAGCCGCTGCTCGCGGTCGACCATCTTCGGGAAGCCCAGCGGCGCGTACGGGAAGCCGCCGGTGTGCGTCAGCATGTGCTCGACGGTCACCGTCTCCTTCCCGTTGCTGCCGAACTCCGGGATGATGTCGGCGACGCGTTCGGCGAGGGAGAGCTGCCCCTCCCCCAGCAGCTTCCACGCCGCGCTGGCGACGAACGTCCGGCCGACCGACTGCAGCACGTACCGCGGGACGTCGGCCGCGACCTCGGGATCGCCCCAGGTCTCGAACGCCACCAGCCGACCGGCGCGAGCCACGGCTAGCTGGGCCGAGGGCAGCGGGCCGTGTTCGACCTCCAGCCGGGCCCGGCGCAGCAGCACGTCGAGCCGGTGCGGGTCCACGCCGACCGATTCCGCGGGGACCACCTCCGCGGTCTGCGGGGTTGCCGTCACGTGAGTGCCTCCCTCAGCCGGAGCTTCTGCGACCTTGCCCGATGCGGGGAACCTTGTATCCGGGGATGCTCGCGTCCGCCGGCCAGAGGGCCCGCCTCCCAGCGCGGGACGACGGTCGTGTCCCAGCCAGCCACCTACGGCCTCCTCGTCGACGACGGATGCGCTAGCTCGGTTCTCTGCTCCCAGCAGCCGCAGATTATCAGATAGATGATTGTCTGTATTCTGGCCTCGCTCGTCCGAGATGGACCCGAACGCAGGGGGCGCAGGACCCATGACCCTGAGTGCGAGCCGCGTCGGCGTGCGCCGGGCGGCCTTCCCGCTGCTCTGCGTGGCGGCGTTCCTGGAGTTCCTCGGCGTCGGCATCGCCATCCCCACGCTGCCCCGCTTCATCAGCGAGGATCTGGGGCTGGGCGACCTGGCCGTCGGCCTGGCCGTCGGCATCTTCGCCATGGGAGCTCTGGGCATCCGCCCGCTGGCCGGCCGCTGGGGGGATGCCCACGGCCGCCGGCCACTGGTGGTCGCCGGGCTCGTCACCACTGCGATCCCGACGGCGGTGACCGGCCTGGCCGACGAGTACTGGATGATCCTGGGGCTGCGGATCGTCACGGGCGTCGGGCAGGCCCTGTTCTTCGTCGGCGCAGCCACGCTGGCCGCCGATCTCGCCGACGAGGACCATCGCGGTGCCGCGCTCAGCCTGTTCTCGCTACCCATCTATCTGGCTCTGGGGGTGGGGCCGGCACTGGGCGAGTATCTGTTCAGCGCCTCGGGGGCGGGGCTCGCTTTCCTCGTGGCCGGCCTGCTGCCCGCGGTGGGGCTCCTGCTGTGGCCGCTGCTGCCCGAGCGGCCACCTCCGGCCGTCCAGGAGGAAATGGCACGCGGGCCCCTCTTGCACCCGGCGGCGTTCGGCCCGGGGCTGGTCATCCTGTTCGGGCTGCTCGGCTTCATCGGGTTCCAGGCCTACCTGCCGCTGTACGCCGGCGACATCGACCTCCACCGCCCGGAACTGGTCTTCCTGCTCTATTCCGGCATCGTCATCCTCATCCGCCTTCTCGGCGCCAGGCTGCCCGACCGATGGGGGGCACTGAGGACCGGGACGATCGCCGGCTGCCTGATCGCCACCGGGCTGGGCGGCATCGCGCTCATCCCTGCCCCGGCCGCCGTCTTCGCGGCCACCTCCGTGCTCGCCGTCGGCATGGCACTGCAGTACCCCGCCCTCATGTCCTTGGCGGTGGGCCGGGCTCCCGAGGAGGAGCGGACCAGGGTGGTGAGCACCTTCAGCGGCTTCTTCGACCTCGCCCAGGCCGGCGGGGGCGCCGTGCTGGGCGCGGCGGCCGCGTCGTTCGGCTACCGGGCCGCCTTCGGATGCGGCGCAGTTGCTGCCCTGCTCGCCCTCGGTTTCCTGCGTCTGGGCCTGAGCCGCTCCGCGAGCACTGCCCCGGTCCTCGACGAGCCCGCGGCGTATCTGCCGCCCGGCGCCGACTGAGCTCGTCCCGGCGGCGCTCAGCGAGGGAAGCGGCCGGGCGCCAGTGCGAAGACGCCCTCGAGCCGACGGAACGTCCCTGGCCCGGCAGCGCGCGGCCGGCCTCCCAGCTCGCCACGGCCTGCCCCGACCTGCCCACAGCGCGGCCGAGACCGACCGTGGTGAGCCCGGCCGCGGTGCGGAGAGCCCGGATGGCCTGCGGGACTTCCTCGGGAGTCCAGCGACGCCGCGGCGGGAGCGGGACGAGCCGCGACCCGCTGTACGGGAGCAGCTCCTCGACCGACCGGCCGTAGGCACGAGCCATCCGCCGGACGAGCCGGGTCGGACGGGACGGGGCCGGCGGCGGACCTGGTGGAGTCTCGCGCTCGATCACTCGTGCGGACAGCGACCGCTGGTCACCGCCTTCCTCGGAATCGGAGGACTCCTTCTCTGGGGCGCTGATCTGGTGGTGGCCTGCGGGACGTCGGTGTTCAGTCGCCGATCACGCCGAAGTCGTCCACCGAGCGGGGCCTCGGAGTGGACGGCCCGCGCAGGCATGCCACGGGCCCCGCCGACCAGTTAGATGATGTATCCATAGCACGCCGAAGTGGGCCCCAGGGAAAGAGGTGCGTGTGACCGAAGCCCAGTGGCTAGGAGACCCCTGGTCGTACGTCCCCGAGGAGCTCCGCATCCGGTACGACGAGGAGTGCGTGAGCATCCCGCATGCCGTCCGGCTGGCCGCACAGCGCCATCCGCATCTCGAAGCCCTCGTCGACGGCGACCTCCGCCTGACGTTCGCCCAGCTCGAGCAGGCGATGCTCGCCTCCGTCCGGGCCATGATGGCGATCGGGGTTCTGCCGGGCGACCGGGTCGCCGTATGGGCACCCAACAGCGCCCGCTGGGTGCTCGCGGCGCTCGGCGTCCTCGGAGCGGGCGGTGTCCTCGTGCCGATCAACACCCGCTTCAAGGGCGAGGAGGCCGCGTACGTCCTGGAGAGGAGCGGCGCCGGAACCTCGTCGCGGTCACCGACTTCCTCGGGCAGGACTACCTCGGCATGCTCGCCGCAGCCGCGCCGGACTGTGCCGTGCTGCGCCCCGGCCGCGTGGTGATCGCCTCGGGGACGGGCGGGAAGCGGACCACCTCGGCTGGGACGAGTTCCTCGCGGCGGGAGCCACCGTCGCCGTCGGGCAGCCGAGGCGGCCATCGACGCGGTGACCTCGCAGACCCTGTCCGACATCATGTTCACCTCGGGGACGACCGGTCACCCCAAAGGCGTGATGCTCACCCACGGCCAGTCGCTGCGCGCGCACGGGTGGCTGGCCAAGGTCATGGACTTCCGCGCGGGCGACCGGTACCTGATCGTCCCGCCCTTCTTCCACACCTTCGGGTACAAGGCCGGCTGGATGGCCTGCATCGTCCACGGCGTGACCACCCTGCCGGTGGACGTCTTCGACACCCACCGCGTCCTCGAGGCCATCGAACGGGAGAAGGTCTCGATCCTCCTCGGCCCGCCGACGCTGTTCCAGGAGATCCTCGACTCTCCCGAGCGCGGCCGGTACGACCTGGCCTCCCTGCGCGTGACGATGGCCTCGGCGACGACGGTGCCGCCCGTCGCTCATCCGCCGCATCCGCGAGGAGCTGGGTCTGGACGTCGCGGTCAGCTGCTACGGGCTCACCGAGTCGACGTCCCTGGTGACGACGACCTTCCCCGCGGTCGACAGCATCGACGACGTGGTCACCTCGGTCGGCCGCGCCGCGTGGCAGGTGGAGCTGCGCGTCGTCGATGCCGCGGGGAACGAGGTCCCCCGCGGTGCGCCGGGTGAGCTGCTCTGCCGGGGCTGGAACGTGATGCAGGGCTACTGGCAGGAACCGGAGAAGACCGCGGAGGTGATCGACCCGGACGGCTGGCTGCACACCGGTGACGTCGCCGTGATGGACGAGCGCGGGTTCGTGCGCATCACCGACCGCCTGAAGGACGTCGTCTTCGTCGGCGGCTTCAACGTCTACCCGGCGGAGGTCGAGCGCGTCCTGTCCGAGCATCCCGGCGTGGAGTCGGTCGCCGTGGTGGGGACACCGGATGCCCGGCTCGGCGAGATCCCGGTCGCCTTCGTCGTCCCCCGGCCGGACGCCGGCGCCACGCCCGAGGAGATCATCGACTGGGTGAGCGGCCGGCTGGCCAACTTCAAGGTGCCCCGCCGCGTCGTGCTCGTCGAGTCCCTCCCGCGCAACGCCAGCATGAAGGTGCTCAAGAACGAGCTGCGGGCGGCGGCACGGCAACTGCGCTGACGTCCACGACCTCGTCGACGAGGCCCCATGCCCGCGCCGTGGCGGCGTCGAGGGACTCCCCGCTCAGCGACAGGTAGAACGTGCGCCAGCGGCCGATCCGGCGGGGGATGCTGACCGTGCCACCGGCGCCCGGGACGAGACCCATGGCCACCTCGGGCAGCCGCACGCGCGTGTCGGACGCGGCGACGACCCGAGCGGCGTAGGCCGGCAGCTCGATCCCCGCCCCCACGCAGGCACCGTGCAGCCGGACCTCCACCCGGTCGGCGAGCCGGTGCAGCGGAAGCGCGGCACCGCCGCGGGTGCGCACCAGGTGTGCCGTGACCAGGTCCGGCGTGGTGCCGAACTCGTCGAGGTCGCCGCCGGAGCAGAAGGCCGGGCCCGCGCCGTCGAGGTGCACGCGGCGGATGCTGTCGTCCCACTCGGCCAGCGCCAGCGCAGCCACCAGCGCGTCACGGAGCTGACGGCCGTAGGCGTTACGCCGCTCCGGGCGGTTCAGCGTGATCCGCAGCTCGTCGTCGGTCCTCTCCACCAGCACCGGTTCGGCGGGTGCCGGTGGAGGAAGCGGGCGCGGGCCCCGGCGATCGAGCCAGCTACGGAACTCCGGGCCCCCGAGCAGGGTCGAGTAGGTCAGCGACTCGGCGTCCAGCGCCTCCGGGACGCGAAGGGTTCCCGACCACCGGAGCAGGGAGGCGAGCAGGAGAGACGCCTGGGGACTGGCCGTCGCCGCTCGGTGGAGCGCGGCGGCGGCGGCGGCGACGTCCGGTACCGGGACGACCGCCCGCTCCTCCCCGTCGCAGTCAAGGGGCACGAGCGTCACGTCGAGGGCGTGCACCAGCGGCATCAGGGCCGGGGGTACGTCCGCCCGGCTGGTACGGCCGACCAGGACCCGGTCGCCGGCCTCCGCCGCCCGGACGGCGGCCGCGAGGTCGCCGGGGTCGCCGTCGAGGTCGACCACCAGCAGGGGGTCGGTGGCCCCGCCCGCCCTCGCCCAGCAGCGGGAGGGCCAGCTCGGCGGGCAGCGCGGCCGGTGCGACCACGGGCGCCACCGGCGCGGTCGACTCGCTGCTCGTCATGACGGCGAACCGTATCGTCGGCCACGTGCCGCACGTGGACCCGTCGAGCGCGCCGGCGTCGGACGCCGACCCGGTCGCGGACTGGGCGGACAGCGGCCTCGCCGCGCTGACCGGCCTTCCGCAGGGGCCGCCGCTCGTCCCACCAGGCCAGGCGGCCACCGTCGCCCGCGAGCTCACCGCCCGCATCGCCGGGCTGACCGGGAATCGCGTCGACCTGGACGGTGCCCGGCTCCTGTCGGAGCGCGCCGCCTTCACCGACGGAGGCCGTCAGGGTGACGTGTCGGTCGGGGGCAGCTGCCGCCTCCTTCCGACGGCCGAGGGGTGGGCCGCGATCTCCTGCGCCCGTCCCGACGACGTGCTGCTGATCGGTGCGCTCGTCGAGGAGGAGCTACCCGCCGCAAACCCCTGGCCCGCCCTCGCCGACTGGCTGCGGAAGCACACGGGAGCAGAGCTGGAGGAGCGCGCCGCGCTCCTCGGCGTGGCCGGGGCTCCCGTGCGGCACCCGACGGAGCCGCCCGCCGTCCCGACGCCGCTGGTCCCGCGGGACGTGACCGGCCTGCTCGTCGTGGACTTCAGCGCGCTGTGGGCCGGGCCGCTCTGCGCGCACCTGCTCGGCCTGGCCGGTGCACGGGTGGTCAAGGTCGAGACGCCGTCCCGGCCCGACGGCGCCCGCCGCGGCGACCCCGGCTTCTACCGCCTGCTGCACGCCGGGCACCGCTCGGTCGTGCTCGACCCGGCCACCGGCGCAGGACGCTCGGCGATGGCCGCGCTGGTCCGGGCGGCCGACATCGTCATCGAGGCGTCCCGGCCCCGTGCCCTGGCCGGCTTCGGCCTCGACGCCGGGGCGGCGGTCGCCGACGGCACCACCTGGGTGTCGATCACCGCCGCCGGCCGCGCCGGCGACCGGGTGGGCTTCGGCGACGACGTGGCGGCGTCGGCCGGCCTCGTCGCCTGGACCGGCACGGGGACGCCCGTGTTCGTGGGGGACGCGATCGCCGACCCGCTGACCGGCCTGACCGCGGCGACCCTGGCCATGACGGCGCCCGCGGACGGCGGTGGCGTGCTCTGGGACGTCGCGATGGCCGACGTCGTCGCCGCCACTCTCGGCCCGGACCCGGTCGTCCCCTCCCCCGCGGCCGTTCGCAGCACAGACGGCTGGGTGGTCGAGACGGACTCCGGTGCCGTGCCGGTGTCCGCACCGCGCGCACGCGTCGCCAACGGTGCTGCCCCGGCTCCGGGAGCCGACACCGCCGAGGTGCTCGCCGAGCTGGGAATCCCCCGACCGTGAGCGGCGTCCTCGTCCGGAGGGCGGAGGTGGCCGGGCGGACGCTCGACGTGCGCGTCGTCGGGGAGCGGATCGCGGAGCTCGGGGTGGGCCTGCCGGTCGCGGACGGCGAGCAGGTCCTGGACGCTGATGGCGGGGCGCTGTTGCCGGGACTGCACGACGCGCACGTGCACCTGCTCGCACTGGCCGCGGTGCGGCGATCGGTGCTCTGTGGTCCACCGGACGTTCGCGACCGCGCCGGCCTGGCCGCAGCACTGGCCGGCGCATCACCGGATGCGGCCGGGTGGGTGCGGGGCGTCGGCTACGTCGAGAGCGTGGCCGGCGACCTCGACCGGGAGCTCCTCGACGAGCTGCACCGCGACCGGCCGGTCCGGGTGCAGCACCGCAGCGGGGCACTCTGGGTGGTCAACACCGCGGGTGCGGTCCGCCTCGGGCTCGATCGGTCCGATCACCCCGGCGTCGACCGCTCTCCCGACGGGACGCCGACCGGCCGGCTCTGGCGCGCCGACGACTGGCTGCGCTCGCGGCTGCCGACCCCGTCACCGCCCGTGCTCGCTCCGCTCGGCCACCAGTTGGCCGGGATGGGCATCACCTCCGTCTGCGACGCCACGCCGGACCTCGACGACGCCGCGGTGCGTGCGCTCGCCACCGCAGCCGCGAGCGGTGCCCTCCCCCAGCGTCTCGAGCTGCTGGGTGCCCCGCTGGGCGCCGACCTGCGGGCCGGCCTGCGCGCCGGTCCGTACAAGATCGTGATCGCCGACTCCGCACTGCCCGCGCTGGACGAGCTGGTCGAGCGGGTGCGGCAGGCCCATGACGCCGGCCGGGCCGTGGCCTTCCACTGCGTGACCCGCGAGGCGCTCGTGCTGCTGCTGGCCGCGCTCGAGACCACCGGGGGCCGGCCGGGCGACCGGGTCGAGCACGCGGCGCTCGTGCCGGCCGAGCTGATCCCCGAACTCGCGCGGCGCGGCCTCCGGGTGGTCACCCAGCCGGGATTCCTCGCGCACCGGGGTGACGACTACCTTCGCGACGTCCCCATCGAGGAGCACGGCGACCTGTACCGGTGCCGGAGCCTGGTCGACGGCGGCGTCCGCCTGGCGCTGTCCAGCGACGCCCCGTACGGCCCGCTGGACCCCTGGGCGGTCATCGCCGCGGCCGCGGAACGGCACACGCCCTCGGGCGCCGTCGCCGGGGCCGCGGAGCGCCTGCCGGCGGCCCGCGCCCTGGACGCCTACCTGTCGGCTCCTGGGGATCCCGGCGGCCCGCCGCGGCGGGTGCGCCCCGGCGCCCTCGCCGACCTCGTGCTCCTCGACCGACCGATGGCTGCCCAACTGGCGGCCCCGACTTCCGACACCGTCCGCACCGTGCTGGTCGGCGGGCGGCCCGTTGCGTGAAGCAACCACCGGGGTTAGTTTCATCTAACTGATTCCGGGGGTCCCCTGGACGCCGTGCGAGGAGACCCGTTGGCTCACGAGCAGATCGCGTCGGCGGAGGCGCCGACTTCGGCCGACGGACGGCGCGAGCGCCCGATGTCGCCGGGCGGGGTCGCGCTGTGCGCGGCGTGCCACCGGATCGGGAACTGCAGGCTGGGATTCCTGACCGAGATCCTCGAGCAGGACGGGTCGGTGACCACCGAGCTCGTCTGCGACGAGTCGTACGAGGGCGGCCCGGGAGTTGCGCACGGCGGCTGGACCGCCGGGGCGCTCGACGAGCTGGTCGGGCACGTCGTGCTGCAGCACCAGCGGCTGTCGGTCACCGGGAAGCTGACCGTCTCGTTCCTCCGGCCGGTGCCGATCAACCGTCCCCTGCGCGCGACGGCCCGACGGGTGCGCGAGGACGACGGGCGGTGGTTCGTCCACGCCGAGATCGCCCTGGCCGCGACCGGCGCCGTCCTGGCGGCCGCGGAGGGCGAGATGGTCCTGCGGGAGTGGAAGCACTTCGCGCGGTTCCAGGAGTGGCTGGCCGGCGAAGACGCCAAGAGCTGAGCAACCCCATCTCCCGGCCGTCTCGTTCAGTGGAGGAACGTGAGGCCTCCGTCGACCATGAGCGTGGCCCCGGTGAGGTAGTTCATGTCATCGCTGACGAGAGCGGCGACGGCCCGGCCGACGTCGTCCTCGCAGTCCCCCATCCGACCCAGGGGCGTCTTGCGGAGGATGGCCTCGGCAGCCTTGGGATGGTCCTCGTTGAACGCCGCGGCACTCGGTGAGCCTGCGAAGGGGCAGATCACGTTGACGCGGATGTCGAAGCGGCCCCACTCACGGGCGGCGACCCGGCTCAGCCCGCGGATGCCCTCCTTGGCCATGGCGTAGGCACCGAACGCCCGGGCACCCTCGATGGCCGTGTTGGAGCCGAAGTTGACCACCGATCCTCCGCGCTCGCGCAGGTACGGGAAGGCAGCCTGCATGCAGTTCAGCGTCGCCACGGGGCCGGTCGACCAGCAGAGGTCGACGTCGTCGGCGGTGACGTCTTCCAGCAGCCGGTTGGGCGCCGTGGTCTGCGCGTTGTTGACCAGCACGTCGATCCGGCCGAACTCGTCCGCCACAGCTGCGACCGCATCGTCGACGGCGGTGCGGTCTGCGACGTCACACCCGAACGGCTGCGCCCGACCGCCGAAACCCGAGATCTCGGCAGCCACCGCCTCCACCTTCGCGGCGGTGCGGCCGAGCAGTGCCACTGCCGCGCCCTCCTTGGCGAGGGCGAGTGCGATCCCCCTGCCGATGCCCTGGCCGGCACCCGTCACGACCGCCACCTTGCCCTCGAGTCGCCCGGTCATCGCCCTGCCTCCTCGGTGATGTGCGCGGGCTCCCCGTGCGGAGCCCGGGTGGGAAAGGCCTCCGGCGGGCTCGCCTCAGCCACGGCGCCTGCGCCGCGCCGGCCGCCGCATGTCGGCGTTGTACGGCGCGGTGTCGGAGGGGACCACGTCGGTACCGGGAGGGCACAGGGCGTCGATGGCGTCCAGCACGTCGGCCGACAGCTCGAGGTCTGCACTGCCGAGCGCCTCCTCGAGGTGGTGAGGCAACCGCGGCCCGATGATCGCGGTGCTGACCGCGGGGTGCTCGAGCACGAAGGCGTGGGCCAGGTGGTTGAGAGTCGTGCCCGCCTCGCGGGCGATGCCGGTGAGCGCCTCGACGAGGTCGTACTTCCGCCCCACGGCCGGGTCGTCCCGCTCCGACCACGGGATCCGGGCGAAATTGCGCGCCGCACGTGTGTCGCTCCCCGGGACCTCCTCGCGGCGGTACTTCCCCGCCAGCCATCCCATGTTCAGCGGGCTCCACACCAGGACGCCCAGGCCGTAACGGCCGGCCGTGGGGAGGACCGAGGGTTCGGCGTGCCGGACGAAGACGCTGTACGGCAGCTGCTCCGTCATCATGCGATGCGTGCCGAGGCGCTCGGCGGCCCACCGGTACTCCACGATCCGCTCGGCCGAGAAGTTCGAGGCGCCGACCATGCGCACCTTGCCGGACCGGACCAGATCGTCCAGCGCCAGGAGCGTCTCCTCGGCGTCGACGCCCCAGTCGGGGATGTGCTGCTGGTAGAGGTCCAGATAGTCGGTGCCCAGCCGCTGCAGGCTGCGCTCGACCGCCCGGACGATCCAGCGGCGGGAGGCCCCGCGCTCGTTGCGCTCGCCCGTGGGCTGACCGAACTTCGTCGCCAGGATCACCTGGTCCCGCCGGCCGGCCAGCGCCTTGCCGACGATCTCCTCGGACTCGCCCGCGGAGTAGACGTCGGCCGTGTCGATCAGGTTGATCCCCGCATCCAGCGCGCGGTGCACCATGCGGATGCACTCGGCGTGGTCGGGGTTGCCGAAGGAGCCGAACATCATCGCCCCGAGTGAGAGGACGCTGACCTGGACCCCGGTCCGCCCCAGTGGCACATACCTCATGGCATTCGACTCTTTCTTCCGTCAGCGGTGCTGGCCTGTGCGTCGAGACGTCGGGGCGCGTCCTCGGACGGGGCCGAGTCACGCCTTCGCCGCGGCCTTCCGGAAGTCCCAGCTGACGAGCTTCACGACGTCGATGCGCAACCAGGCATGCCGACCGTCGACGGCGAACTCCCCGTTCGGGGAGTACTTGGCCCCGAACGCCCGCTCGACCTCCGCGACGGCGGACTGCGGCTGACCCTGGCGCGGCACCTCCCCCACCACCCGCGCCGTCCCGGACACCTCGACGCCGCGCAACTCGGCGAACTCCACGCCCGCGTCGACGACGAGGGACACCCGAGGGTCCCGTTGGACGTCCGTCCAGCGCTGGCTGCGCACCAGCGAGTTCAGCCAGACGTGCTCGCCGTCCCAGACGAACCACAGAGGTGCGACGTGCGGCGCGCCGTCGGCGCCGACGGTGGCGACCCGGCAGGTGCGCTCCTCCGTGAGGAACGCGTCGACCTCCTCGCGGGTCATCGCGATCGCCCGTCCCCGCCGCTGACTCCTGCCGTCGGTCACGACTGACCTCCCCCTGCCTCCGGACCGCGTCCCGCGGTGGATCCCGCCGCCTGCGCCCAGAACTCGTGCCAGCTCGGGAACGCCTCCGGCAGCTGGCGGGCGTGCAGTGGGTCGCTGCCGTCGTCGACTCCCGCACCGTGCGCTGGACGGGTCAGCGCATCGACCAGGTACCAGCGGTGGAACTTCCGGCGCTCGAAGCACCACTCGCCGTCGACCCGGGCGTAGGAGTCCCAGTACTGCAGCATCCCGATCTCCCACTCACCGGTCTCCGGCCGCTCCAGCTCGTCGCGGCAGTACACGATCCCGCGGGCATGGTCGGCATCGGTGAAGTCGACGACGTGGTTGCCGATGAAGTGCACCGACGTCCTCGGCTTCCGCATGGCCGCGGTGAACCACCGCTGCAACGCGTCCCGACCGACCTCCTGCTTCCCCACCCGCACGTCGGGCACGAACAGCGCAGCCAGGGAGGCGATGTCGCGGGAGTCCAGCGCGAGCGCGTAGCGATAGGGCAGCTGCCGGATCATCGCGAGGGACTCCATGCGGTCCAGCCGCTCCTCCAGCGAGCAGGGTGTCCAGCTCCCCAGCCGGGACATCGACGTCACTCCTGCCCGGCCGGCCGGCGCAGCTCGGCCCGCCGGGCGGCGAGCCGCCACCCGGCCTCGGTCCGGACGACGACGTCGCGGTACACGGCGCTCCCGACGCGCCCCTTGCGCCCGACGCCGATGCCCTTGGACAGCACGCGGACGACGCCGTCCGGGTCCTCGGTCACGACGATGTTCGTGGCGTGGTGGGCCAGGGGGTGGATGGACTCGTCCCCCGTCCAGTGGGCACGCAGCTCCTCGAGCGTGTGCGTGGTGCCGTGTCCGAAGTCAGTGGCGTCGTAGACGACGTCGTCGGTGAAGACCCGTTCCATGTCCGACCAGCGGCGTTCGTCGATGACGTGGCCGTAGAGCCCGAGCAGTTCATGGATGGCGAGCCGGTCGGCAGTGTCGATCATGCAGGAGGCCCCTCTCGTGGGTGTTGCTCAGTCGTCGATCCCCGCCGGGTGCCCGGCGGCGTCGATCCGGTCGTGGATCTCGGACATGCCGACTCCCGGTCGGCCGTCCCCGAACGTCCAGCGGGTCGGGGACTTGACGATCCGGAGGAGCGCCGGGTCCCCGTTCTCGTCCTTCGCGAGGTGCCGCAGGGGCAGCCACGCCTCCGGCGTGCCCACGGCGGTCCACGACCGGTCCCCCGCGCGCACGGTGAGCTCGGTGCGCACCAACTCGTAGGGGGCCTGGTCGGCGAAGGTGTTCCGCATGTCGAAGTCGTCGACGAGGTGGAACTCGCCCTTCTCCCAGACGTGCCCGCTGCGGGTCTGCTTCGTCGGCCCGACGGCCCGGACCAGCATGAAGCCCAGTTCGTCGTCGACGCTGACGGCGGTCAGCCAGCGCAGGTAGATCTTCGCCAGCCAGTTGCGCGGGCCCCAGGAGTGGTCCTTGCCACCACGGCCGTCGATCCGGAACGTCTCGTCGCCCACCGTGACCGTGCCGGTGACCCAGCAGAGGTGCTGGTAGTGCCAGTCCGCCTGGCCGGGCAGGAAGATCCGGTCGATGTGGTCCTGGTCGGCCCCCATGACGGCGTCCAGCCCCGCAGACTCGACCCTCAGGTCGATCGCGGCATCGACCCGCGGCGAGGTGGCGAAGGCCCGCTTGGGCTCGGTGAGCACCCACGGGTCGGCCAGGACCAGCATCGGACCGTGGTAGGAGACGGTGTTCACCCGGTACGGGTCGCCGATGGTCCACTCCTGGCCGCCCACCACGAGCCGGTTGCGGTCGACGGGCACCCGCTCGAAGGAGAAGGCCGTCCGACCGTCGGGCAGGTTGATGCAGGCCGACATCTCCGCGTGCTGCTCGTTCGGCCGCACCCCGATCCGGAACCAGCCACCGGTTCCGGTCGCGGAGTCGTGGAAGTCGATGTAGCGGCTCTCGTTCCAGCTGCCCTCCGGGCCGACCGCGTGCAGGTATTCGTCGGCGGGGCTCAACACCCTGGCTGACATCGCCACTCCCCTTCTGCGCCCGGCCGACCCCACGGAACGGTGGGCCGCGTGCCCTCAGGCACCGTGTGCCCGCAGGTGGGCGTCGGCGAGCTCGGCAAGCCACTCCACGCGCGAGTTGACGTGGTCCAGGTCCACCGACGCCGCCATCGCGCCGCCCTCGTAGCGTCGCCGGATGCCCTCGGCGATGACCGCCATGCGCCACCAGGAGAAGGCCCGGTAGTACTCGAGGTCGTCGACCCTGCGCTGGGAGCGGGCGACATAGCGCTCCAGCAGCTGGTCGGCCGTCGGGAACCCGCCGGCACACGTGGGCGGAATCTCCATCCACACCCGGGCGGCGTCGGTGCCCGGCGCGGCCCAGTTGTTCAGGAAGATGGCCAGGTCGGCGAGGACGTCCCCGACCGCGGCCAGCTCCCAGTCGAGCACGGCCCGAAGCCGACCGTCCGGACCCACGAGGCAGTTGCCCAGGCGGAAGTCCGCATGGACCAGGCCCCGATACCGCTCGGCCGGCCGTGCCGCCACCAGCCGACGGTGGAGCTCGTCCACGAGCGGCAGTTCACGCGTCCGGTCGTCGGCCCAGAGCGCGGCATATCTCCGTAGCTGCCGCTCCAGGAAGGTCTCGGTCCGGACGAGATCCCCGAGCCCGGCCGCCGTCGGCTCGACCGCGTGCAGTGCGGCCAGGGTGTCGACGAGCTCGTCGGCGACTCGGACACGCGTCGCGACGAGCGGGAGGTGCTGTTCGACCGCCGGCGGGTTGTCCACCACCGCGCCGTCGATGAAGGCCGTCACGGCGAACGGCGCCCCCAGCACCCGTGTGTCGGCACACGTGGCCAGGACCTCGGGGACGGGGATGCCCTGGCTGCCTGCGGCGGTCATCACACGCGCCTCGCGCAGGACGTCGTGTGCGCCGCGCGGCTGGGCGCCGAGCGGCGGGCGCCGCAGGACCACCCGTTTCCCCGCGGCGTCGCGGACCAGCACGGTGACGTTCGAATGCCCTCCGCCGAGCACGTCGAAGGAGAGAGGGGTGCTCAGCCGAGGAAGCGCAGCCACCAGCCAGTCGGAGAACTGTCCGGTCGGGATCGCCCGCTCCAGGACCGGCGACACGTCTCGCGGACCGGCCGGCGGACTACTCCGGGGTGGCATCGTCGATCAGCCGCAGCACGCGGTCGGGCGAGAGCGGCTGCTCGGTCACCGAGACACCGAGCGGCGCCAGCGCGTCGCGCACGGCGTTGAGCAGCGCAGCGGGGGCGCAGATCGCGCCGCCCTCCCCCAGGCCCTTGTACCCACCCGGCGTGTTGGACGGCGTGACCACGTGGCCGAGTTCGACGTCCGGGATCTCCGCGGCCGTGGGGATCAGGTAGTCCAGGAAGGTTGTCGTGGTCGGGTTGCCGTCCTCGTCGTAGATCATGTGCTCGTAGAAGACGCCGCCCACGGCCTGCGCGATGCCCCCGACGATCTGGCCCTCGACGACCATCGGATTGATCATGTTCCCGCAGTCCTCGGAGACCACGTACCGCAGGATCTGGACCTGCCCGGTCACCCGGTCGACCTCCACCGTCACGGCGTGGGTGGCGTTGGAGAACATGAAGCTCGGCGCCTTGTACCGCTCCGACACCTCGAGTCCGGGACTGACGCCCGGGCGGCAGGGCGTCGGTGTTGAGGTAGGCGACGGCGGCAATGTTGCCCAGCGGGACCTCGGCCCCGGGCACGCCCCTGACCGAGACCACGCCGTCGACCATCTCGACGTCGTCGACGGAGGCCTCGAGCAGGTGCGCCCCGATCTGCAGCACCTTCTCCCGCATCGACGCCGCCGCCGCGTGCGCCGCGCCGCTGGCGATCGCCGCGGACCGGCTGCCTCCGGTGCCGGCGCCGTAGGGCGTGCGGGCGGTGTCGTTCTGGATGATGCGGACGTCGTCGAAGGGGACGCCGAGCTCGTCGGCGATCACCTGGGCGATCGTGGTCTCCAGGCTCTGCCCGTGGTTCCCGGTGCTGGTGTAGACGTTGACCGTGCCGCTCGGCTCGATCCGGATCGTGGCGGCCTCGGTCGCCAGGATGCCGAACCCGAACTGCGGCTCGACGTAGCTCGACAGCCCGATACCGACCAGCCGGCCCTCGTCCCGCAGCTGCTCCTGCTCCTTGCGGAAGGCGTCGTAGCCGATCAGCTCGGCGGCCTGCTCCAGCGTCTCGGCCGGGCTGATCGTCTCGAACTGCAGTTGCATGGGCGAGGTGAACGGCATCTCGTCCCGCGACACGATGTTCCGCCGGCGGATCTCCAGCGGGTCGATGCCCAGCTTCTGCGCGACGACGTCCATCATCTGCTCGCGGCCGGTGGTCTCCATCATCCAGGGGCCGCGGTAGGCGGTGCGCCCGCAGGTGTTGGTGAAGGCGGCCTGCGCGTGGTAGGCCACCGACCCCGGACCGCCCCATCGGTACGGGCCGGGGAAGAGGGCCAGGGAGCTTGCGCCGGCCGCCCCGTTACCGGGGTACGGGTAGGCACCGACGTCCTCCAGGTGCCACGCCCGCCCGCCGAGCAGGACACCGTCGTCGTCCACCGCGACCGTGACCCGCATGGCCTCCTGTCGCGCGTGCCCGCCGCTGATGAGGTTCTCGGCCCGGTCCTCGATCCACTTCACCGGCCGGTCGCCGATCGCCCGGGCGGCGATCACGACGGCGTGCTCCTCCCGCTGGGTGAACATCTTCTGTCCGAAGGAACCGCCCACGTCGCCCATGACGACGTGGATGGCGTCCTCGGGGATGCCCAGCATGCGGGAGTAGAACAGGCGGGTCTCGTGGGCGCTCTGGCCCGAGACCGTGATCTCGAGGTGTTCGAGCATGCGGTCCCAGGTCGCCACGATCCCGCGGGTCTCCATGGGGACCTGCACGTACCGGTGCTGGCGGAAGGTCTCGGTGAACGTGTGCGGCGCTGCCGCCAGCCGCTCGTCGAGCCCCGGCACGTCGGCCGGCATGTCGCCGGCGACGTTGGTCCCCAGCTCCGGGTGCACGAGGACGTCGGCGTTCTCGATGGCGGTGAACATGTCCAGCACTGGAGGCAGGGGGTCGACGTCCACGTCGACCAGTTCGATCGCGTCCTCGGCCACGTATCGCGACTCGGCGACGACGATCGCGATGGGCTCACCCACGTACCGGACGTCGCCGTCGGCCAGCACGCGACCCGGCGGATAGCCCGCATCCGGCCCCATCATGGTGACCCAGAACTGGTGGGTGGGGCTGTTCACCTCCGCGGCCGTCAGGACGGCGACCACACCGGGGTGCTGGCGGGCGGCGGTGACGTCGAGGTGGGTGATCGTGCCGCGCGCGCTCTGGCTGCGGACGAAGGCCGCGTGCAGCATCCCCGGCAGGGCCACGTCGTCGACGTAGCGCCCACGGCCGGTGATGAGCCTCGCGTCCTCCCGACGCTGGACCGGCTTGCCGATCATGCGCTGGGCGGCTACGCGCGGGACGGGCGCCTCCTGTGGCGGGACCATGACCACGGTTACGCCCCTTCCCCGCGGCCCTCGGCCGCGATGATCTCCGAGGCCCGCCGGACGGCGCGGACGATGCCCTGGTAGCCCGTGCAGCGGCAGAGGTTCCCCGAGATCCCCGCGCGGATCTCCTCGTCGGTCGGCGAGGGGTTGCGCTCGAGCAGCGCGGTCACCGTGATCACGAACCCCGGGGTGCAGAAGCCGCACTGCAGGCCATGACACTCGCGAAAGGCGCGCTGCACCGGCGTGAGCTCCGTGGCCTCGGACGCCAGACCCTCCACCGTGGTGACCTGCGCGCCCTCGGCCTGGACCCCGAACATGAGACACGAGCGCACGGCCTGCCCATCCAGCAGGATCGTGCACGATCCGCAGACCCCGTGCTCGCAGGCCGTGTGCGTGCCGGTGAGCCGGAGGTCCTCACGCAGGGTGTCGGAGAGCGTCTTGCGTGGCTCGACCCGTACCCGGCGGGCCTGGCCGTTGACCGTGAGCCCCACCTCGACGGTGGGGAGCTGACCGGATGTGCTGACCTCAGGCACGGATGGCCTCCTCGATGGCGTGGGTGAGGGCCCGGGTGACGAGGGCCGCACCGACCCGCTTCCGGTACTGCGAGCCGGCGTGCACGTCGGCCGGCGGCTCGAGGTGGGCGACGGCCTGCACCCCGGCGTCTGCGAGTTCGAGGTCGTCGACGGAGGTACCGCTGAGCGCACGCTCCACCGTCTCGGCGCGCTCGGGCACGCTGCCCATCCCGGTGAGCCCGATGGCGACCTTGGACAGCCGGCCGTCGTGGACCTGCACCGCGGCCAGGGCGCCGACGATCGCGAAGTCCCCGTGCCGGCGGGCGACCTCCTCGACGGCGAAGCCGGATCCGGCGCCCCACACCGGAAAGCGGACCGCCGTGATCAGCTCGTCGGGCTCGAGGGAGGTGGTGAAGACGGTCTCGAAGAAGTCCGCGGCCGGGATGCGGCGGATGCCGTTCGGTCCGGCGACCTCGATCTCGGCGTCCAGCACCCGCACCACGGCAGGTAGCTCGGCCGCCGGGTCGGCGTGCGCCAGGGAGCCGCCCAGGGTGCCGCGGTTGCGGATCTGGAAGTGGCCGATGTGTGGTGCCACCCGGGCGAGCAACGGCGACCCTGCAGCAATCTCCGGGTCGCTCTCCAGGGTGGCGTGGCGGGTCGTCGCGCCCACCACGAGGGAGCCGTTCTCCCGCCGGACCGCGGCGAGCTCCCGGACGCGGTTGACGTCCACCAGGACCTCGGGCCGCGCGAGCCGCAGGGCCAGCATCGGCACGAGGCTCTGGCCGCCGGCCAGGATCTTCGCCTCGTCGCCGTGCTGCGCGAGCACCGACAGGCAGTCCTCGACCGTCTCCGGCGCGTGGTAGTCGAACGGTGCTGGTTTCACGTCGGGAACTTCCTCGGGAGTGGTGGACCCGCTGTGTCACGGTCGAAGGAGTCCATCAGCTCGACCGGGTGTAGAGCGCAAACGTTTCCATGGTGACCCGTCCTCGTCCCGGTCAGGAAGGGTCGGCGACCTGGTCGGCCAGGGTCCACGCCTCGGGGATCGGGATCGACGTGCGCGCGAAGCTGCCCCCGTCGCACGAGGGGATCACGACGCCGGACATGTACGCGGAGTGGTCGGAGGCGAGGAAGGTGGCCACTGCGGCGTTGTCCCGCAGCGACGGCGGCCGGTCGACCTTCAGCGGCCCGGGGAACATCTGCTCGGGGTCCCAGGTGCCGCCGCTCTGCGCGAGGGCAGCCTCCTCGTAGGACATCCCGAGGACGTCGGCGGACGGGTCCAGCATGAAGTTGATCGACATGCCGTGCGTCGGTGCCAGGGCGTTGCACCGGATGCCGAACCGACCGAACTCGTAGGCCATGCTGCGGACGAGGCCCATGGCGCCCGTCTTGCCGGCTCCGTACGCCCCGAACCCGGGGTAGGCGTTGAGGCCGCTCGCCGAGATCGTGACCACGATGTTGCCCCCACCCGCGGGCTTCATGACCCGGGCGGCGTGCTTGCCGCAGTAGAAGACGCCCTTGAAGACGACGTCGACGACGTCGTCGAACTGCTCGTCGGTGAGCTCGTCGAGCGTGAGAGCCCCGGCACCGGCCTGCACCTTGCCGGCGTTGGCGAACATGATGTCGAGCCGACCGAAGCGCTCCACCGTCTGGTCGACGGCCGCGGCGACCTCCGACTCCCGCGACACGTCCACCCGGAGGCCGATGGCGGTCCCGCCCTTGCCGCTGATCTCGGCCGCGACGTCGGTCGCCCGCTTCTCCACGATGTCGGTCACCACGATGGTGCCGCCGGCCTCCGCCCACCACAGGGCGCATTCCCGCCCGAGGCCGGAGCCTCCTCCGGTGATGAAGATGACCTTGTCATCGAAGCGCACGGGCCTCTCCTTCGCCGACGGATGCTGCGGGATGTGGCGAGCGCCATGCTTTTCCCTAGAGGTCAATCTGTCAACTGATTCGGCCTGGCGGAGTCGCGGCGCCTCGGCGCAGAAGCGTCAGCCTCCGTCGCCACCACTCCCCACGAATCGTCTATCTTTTTCCCTGCACGGTCCACGACCGCGTCCCGTGCCACCGCGAAGAGGAACCGTGACCATGGGCAGGCTGGACAGCAAGGTGGCTCTCATCACGGGGGCCGCTCGAGGGCAGGGTCGGGCACACGCCGTGCGCATGGCCGATGAGGGCGCCGACGTCATCGTGGCCGACGTCTGCGCGCCGGCGACCCAGACGGACTACCCGGCAGCGACCGCCGAGGACCTGGCCGAGACCGTTCGGCAGGTGGAGGCGCGGGGCCGGCGGGCCGTCTGGGCGCACGCGGACGTCCGGGACCTCTCCGCGCTGGAGGACCTCGTCGGCCGCGGGGTTGCCGAGCTGGGTCGGCTCGACGTCGTGGTGGCCAACGCGGGGGTGTCGAACTGGGGTCGGTTCTGGGAGATGCCCCTCGAGCGGTGGCGCGACATGATCGACATCAACCTGACCGGTGTCTTCCACACCCTGCGCGCCACGGTGCCCGCCATGATCGAGGCGGGGAACGGCGGGTCGATCGTCTGCATCAGTTCGGTCGCCGGGATCAAATCCCTTCCCGGCCAGGCCCACTACGCGGCAGCGAAGCACGGCGTCGTCGGGCTCGCCAACTCCGCAGCGATCGAACTGGGTCCCTACCGGATCCGCGTCAACACGGTCCACCCGTGGGGCGTCAGCACCCCGATGGCGCTGGAGGGCGCCGAGGCGCACCAGAAGATGTTCGCCGACAACCCCTCCTACGCGGCGGCGATGGGCCAGTACTGGTTCGACCCGCCGATCTCCAGCCCCGAGGACATCGCCAACGCCGTCCTGTTCCTGGCCAGTGACGACGCCCGGACGATCACCGGCACCCAGCTGACCGTCGACCACGGCGCCACCAAGATCTGACCCTGCCCGTTTCTGCCGATCGACGAGGAGCGGCGAGTGGACCAGCACCTGGCCACCATCTGGGAGGCCATCAGCGACGCCGTGCCGGAGCAGATCGCGCTGCAGCACGGGGACACCGAGGTGTCGTGGCGAGACTTCGAGCAGCGTGCCGCCCGCTGTGCGGGCGCCATGCTGGCGGCAGGCGTCCGGCCGGGCGACACCGTGGCGATCGATCTGTACAACGGCAGCGAGTACCTCGAGGTCTTCTTCGCCGCCCTCAAGATCCGGGCGGTGCCCGCGAACGTCAACTACCGGTACCTGGACGAGGAGCTGCGTCAACTGCTCGCCCTGCTGGACGCGGCGGTGCTCGTCTACCCGGCACCGTTGCGCGAGCAGGTCGCCGGTGCGGTGGCCGCCACGTCCGGCCTCCGGCTGACGGTCGAGGTGGGCGCGGCGGCGGCGTCCGTACCGGGCGGGGTGCACGCATACGAGGACCTGATCGCCGCGCACGAGCCGGCCGAACGGGTGCAGCGCTCCCCCGAGGACTCGTTCCTGTCCTGCACGGGGGGCACGACCGGGCTGCCGAAGGCAGTCGAGTACGTCATCGCCCGCAGCGTCGCGAACACCCGGATCCTCGGCCGGCAGATGCTCGGCCTGGACGACGTCGACTGGGACGGCCCCGCGGTCGACCGCGCACTGGAGCTCCACCGTCGTGGCCTGTCGCCCGTAGCGCTGCCGGCCTCGCCGCTGATGCACAGCACCGGCCTGATCATGGCGTCGCTGCCGGTGCTCACCGCCGGAGGCCGGGTGGTCACCCTGACCTCACGGCACTTCGACGCGGCGGAACTCCTGACGACGGTGGAGCGGACGCGTCCGCGCACCGTGTCCATCGTCGGGGACGCCTTCGCCCGGCCCATCGTGAGGGAGCTGGACCGACGAGCGGCGGAAGGGCGTCCGTACGACGCCAGCAGCCTCGTCACGATCACCTCCGCCGGCGTGGCCTGGAGCGCGGAGGTCAAACAGGCGCTGCTCGAGCACATCCCCCAGGTGACGCTGGTGGACCTGTGCGGCTCGTCGGAGGGCGCGACGATCGGCACGACGCAGGTGCGCCGCGGTATGACGCCGTCCACCGACCGGTTCACCCCGGCCCCGGGGTTGCGGATCATCCGCCCGGACGGGACCGACGTCCTGCCCGGCGACGAGGAGCTGGGCATGTTCCTGGTGCCGACCGTCGCCCGCGGCTACCGCAACGATCCCGAGCGGACCGACGCCGCTTTCCGACTCGTCGACGGGCAGATGCACGTCCTCACCGGCGACTGGGGTCATTGGAACGACGACGGCACCATCACCCTGGTCGGGCGCGGCACGTCGACGATCAACACCGGTGGGGAGAAGGTCTTCCCGGAAGAGGTGGAGAAGGTCATCCGCGAGCTGCCCGACGTGGACGACTGCGTGGTCCTCGGCCGGCCGGACGAACGCTTCGGCACCACCGTGGCCGCGGTCGTGCAACTCGCCGTCGGGACGCCGGAGACCCCGGACGCGGCGGAGCGGATCACCTCCGCCGCCCGCGGCCGGCTGGCCGGCTACAAGGTTCCCCGGACCATCGTCTTCGGCGCCGTCCCCCGTGCCGCCAACGGCAAGATGCTCTACGCCGAGGCGCGCCAGGTGCTCGAGGACAGCCTGGCGGGCCGGGCTACGGCATCCCCGGCCGGAGCTTGACGAACAGCCCCTCGGCGTCGGCGACCAGCCGCTCGCCGTCGTACAGGCGACCCGTGGCCCACCGCTTCCGGCCGTCGACCCGGTCGATGCTCGCCTCCACTCGCAATTCCACCCCGACCGGCGTGATCGCCCGGTAGTTCGTCGTGAGGTAGGCGGTGCGAGCCGGCGGCGGCGGTTCGTGCGTGCTGACCAAGATGCCCAGCACCTCGTCGAAGAGCAGGGGCAGCGTGCCACCGTGCGCGGCCCCGTTGCCGCCGAGGTAGTACGGGCCGAAGACGACACGTCCGCACACCGAGGTGTCCGTGCTCTCGTCGACCGTGAACGGCAGCAGGAGCGGATGACCGCGACCGGAGAGGTCCCGACGCCGGCCGGCGTACCGCTCCCACTCCCCTACCTGCCACTTCTCCAGTGACGCCGCCAGCCGCTCGATGTCCTCGGCGGCGGCGCCCGCGAACTCCTCCGGCGGAGCGATCATGGCCACGGTGTCCTGGAGACGGCGCATCGCCGTGACGAGGCGCCCGAAGTCCGGGCCACCCGCGGGGAGGTCGGTGTGGCGGTTCTGCCAGGGATCCGGCTCGGCGGAGGCCTCGGTCATGCAACAAGACCTAGCAGAGGGTGCGGGCGGACGGATGAACCGTCTCGTCCTGCCGATGGTGAAATCATATAGCTATTATGGCCTCAACCGGCTCCGCGAGAGGAAGGTCCGCATGTTCGGCGACGACGACGACGAAGAGGTCATGGGTGAGCCGACCTTCGAGCTCCGCCTGCGCGACGGCGAGCCGCAGGTGAGCGGCTGTTACTTCATGCACCCGGTCCTCCAGGTCGACAGGGCGGTCTGGGACGAAGGCCGGCCGGACCGGATCCTGGTGACCGCCGACGACGGCAGCCGGTGGTTCGCCGACAACGTGGGGCGGCACGGGGTCACCAACGTGAGACTCCACCCGTTGGACGCCTGACCTCCGTACACGGGGCCGGGGGCGCACATGCCCGCTCCCGGCCCCGGACCGTCGCGACATCTCGAGGTGGCACATGGACCTGCACGGACGATCGGTGGTCGTCACGGGTGGGGGCAACGGCATCGGCCGTGCCCTCGCCGAGCGCTTCGCCCGGGCGGGTGCCCGGGGCATCGTGATCGGCGACCTCAACGCGGAGTGGGCCGACGCGGCGGCGCAGCGCATCGCCGCCCAGGGGGTGCCCGCCGTCGGGGTCGCCTGCGACGTCGGGGACCCGGACGCCGTGGGCCGGCTCGTGGACACCGCCGAGGAGGCGTACGGCCCGGTGGACGTGTTCTGCTCCAACGCGGGCTACAGCGACCCGGCGCCGGGCGACCTCAGCAGGACGGTCGAGCAGTGGCGACACATCGTCGACGTCAACATGCTGGCGCACGTGTGGGCTGCCCGCCGGGTGGTGCCGTCCATGGTGGAACGCGGCTCGGGCTACCTGCTGCAGACGATCTCCTCGGCGGCGCTCATCACCGGACCGTCGGGCCCGGGGTACACCACGTCCAAGCACGGGGCTCTCGGCTTCGCGGAGTGGCTGACCCTCAACTACGGGGACCGCGGGATCCGGGTCTCGTGCCTGTGCCCGAACGCCGTCTTCACCGGGATGTTCGGGCGCGACCCCGAGGACGACGCCGAGCTGCCCGATGCCGGGCAGCTCGGCGAGATCCTGCAGCCGGAGGACGTCGCCGACACCGTGCTGGCCGCGATGACCGGCGACGAGCCCTTCCTGATCCTCCCGCACGACCGGGTCGCGGGGTCCTTCCGGCGCAAGGCCGAGGACTACGACGCCTGGATCGCCCGCACCCGCCAGCGGCTGCTGCGCATGCGTGCACCTCAGGGCTGACGCGCACGTCCTCCCGGGTCCGGGAGGGCGGCGACCAGGCGGCGGACGAGATCGGTGTCGTCGGTCCGCCCGAGCACGTACTCGCGCACGAAGCCACCGGCGGTGTGCACCACGCGTCCCGAGACGTCCCCGGCGTCGTCGCTGCAGAGCGCAACCACGACGTCGGCGACGCGCGCAGGCGAGAGGTCGAGGCCGGGCGGGATGCCCGTCTCCTCGAGGTGGGGTTGCGACATCCGGGTCAGGGCTCCGGGCGAGAGCGCGTTGACCGTCACCCCGTCGCCGGCCCCCTCGGTCGCCGCCGCCATCGTCACCCCCCAGACGGCGGCCTTGGCGGCCGAGTAGGCCACCCCGCTGCTGTGCATGCGGGACAGCGCCGCCTCGGACGTCGTGTTCACGATCCGCCCGTGCCCCTGCGCGCGCATGTGCGGGAGAGCCGCGCGGATGGCGCCGACGGTGCCGACGACGTGGACGGCCAGATGCCGCTGGAGGTCCTCCTCGCTCAGGTCGTCGAGGCGCGCGCTGCCGATGATCCCGGCGTTGTTGACCAGGATGTCGATCCGGCCGAACTCGTCGAGCGCCCGACTCACCGCGGCAGCGGCCCCGTCGAACCCCGACACGTCGGAGTGGTCGGCGACGGCCCTGCCGCCGGCCGTCCGGATCTCCGCGGCGACGGCGTCGGCCACGGTGGGGTCGGGGTGCTCGCCGGCGATGTCCACGCCGGTGTCGTTGACCACGACCGCGGCACCCGCCGCGGCCAGGGCCCGTGCGTGCGCCGCCCCGAGACCTCGCCCGGCGCCGGTGACCAGCGCGACCCGGTGCTGCAGCCGCGCGCCCGCCCGGCCGGTCGGGTCAGGCGGCATCGCGGCCGGTGTAGTGCTCGAAGACGTCGTCGTCGCTCAGTTGCGAGGCCGGACCGCTGTGCACGATCCGTCCCCGACGCAGCACGTAGGCGGTGTCGGCGAGGGCGAGCGCCCGGCCGACGAACTGGTCGACCAGCAGCAGGGACGAGCCCTGGGTGACCAGCTCGCGCAGGAAGACGAAGATCTCGTCCACGACGATGGGCGCCAGGCCCAGGGACGCCTCGTCGACGAGCACCATCTCCGGCCGCCGGACGTAGGCCGACGCCATGGCGAGCATCTGCTGCTGACCCCCGCTGAGGGTGCCGGCCTGCTGCGACAGCCGCTGCCCGAGGATGGGGAAGGCGCTGGTGGCCCGCTCCACGGCCTCGGCCTCCCGGCCCTTCGCGGACTGGAGGAGCAGGTTCTCCTTGACCGACAGACCACGGAAGATGCCACGCCCCTCGGGGACCAGGCACAGTCCCTGCGCGAATCGCCGGTGCGGCTTCTGCTTGGTCACCTCACGCCCGGACAGGTGGACCGTCCCGGCGGTGCACGGCAGGAAACCCGCGACCGTGCGCAGCAGCGTGGTCTTCCCCGCACCGTTCGGTCCGAGCAGGGCCACCGCGGATCCCGCCGGGACGGTCAGGCTGACGTCCCAGATGACGCGGGTCGACCCGTAGCCGGAGGACACACCGCGGATGTCCAGCGCCGGCTCTCCGGTCCGGGCGTCCGGTCCGGTGGCGCCCTCGGCGCCCGCCTCGGTCGGTGCCATCCGGGTGCTCATGCGACACCCGAGCCCAGGGCCTCGGGGAGCGGGACCTCCGGCAAGCCGCTCGAGTCACCCAGGTAGGCGCTCTGGACGACGGGGCTGGTGCGGACCTCCTGCGGGGTGCCCTCGAAGATCAGGCGTCCGAAGTCGAGGACGTAGATGTAGCTGCAGATGTCCATCACCAGTTCCATGTCGTGCTCCACGAGCAGGATGCCGATGCCCCGTTCCCGGGTGACGCGACGCAGGATCTCTCCGAGGCGCGCGGTCTCGGAGGGGTCGAGCCCCGAGGTGGCCTCGTCGAGGAGCAGCACGTCGAAGTCGCCCGCCAGGCAGCGCGCCAGCTCGACCAGGCGCCGCTGCCCCGTCGCGAGCGACCCGGTCTGCAGGTCGGCGAGGTGGTCGATGCCGCACAGCGCCATGGCCTCGGCCGCGGCGTTCTCGGCCTGTCGCCGGGCCGCCGGGGAGGCGGCCACCTGACTCAGCGGGCTGGATCCGGCCTGCGCGCACTCGTGGCCGAGGAGGACGTTGTCCGCGACCGTCAGGGTGTCGCACAGCGACATCCGCTGGAAGGTCCGGCCCAGGCCCAGGCGACCACGCACCGCCGGCGGCGCGCTGGTGATGTCTTTCCCGTGGAGCGTGATCCGGCCCTCGAACCGCCGGTTCAGGCCACTGCAGGCGTCGAACGTGGTGGTCTTGCCGGCCCCGTTCGGTCCGATCAGTCCGGTCACCCGGCCGGTCGGCGCGGAGAAGCTGAGGCCGTCCACGGCCGTGAGCCCGCCGAAACGCACCCGCAGATCGTCGACGACCAGGCCGCTCCGGTCCGGCGGCAGGACGACGGCCTCCCGCTCGGGAGACTCCCCGGCGTCGGCCGCCCGGGTCGTCGACGGCCGGCGACCGCCCAGGCGGTCGAACAGCGCCCTCAGCCGAGCCGGCATCGCCGGTGTGCCGCCGGCCATCGCGACCTGGACCGCGAAGAACCCGAAGAAGACGTTGAGCCAGGGCACGGCGTCGGAGCCCTCGATGTAGGCGGGGATGACCCCGGTCAGGGCCACGAGCCCGAACCACGGCTCGGCGAACGGCGCGAGGGCGAGCATCGCCAGCAGCAGCAGGGAGAAGAACGGCTGGAAGTAGGGGTCGCCCCCGACCGAGTAGATGCGCGTGGCGCCCAGCAGCACGCCGGCCAGTCCGGCGAGGAAGGCCGAGATGCAGAAGACGATCAGCTTGGTGACGTTGGTGCTCAGCCCCATGGCGCTCACCGAGGTCGGCGAGTCCGACATGCCCTGGAGCATGCGCCCGAGACGGCTGCGCTGGACGACGACCAGCACCACGGCTGTGAGCACCGTCGCGACCAGGACGACGTAGTACCACTCCGTCGCCTCGTTCGCCCACTCCGGCCGCGGGGTGGACCGCCCCTCGGAGGCGCCCGTGAACATCCACGACTGGCTGTACAGCAGCTGCTGGACCAGGATCCCGAAGCCGAACGTGGCCAGCGCCAGGAACAGACCGGAGAGCCGGATCGCCGGGATGGCGACCAGCGCACCGACGGGCACGACCACCAGCGCGGCCAGGAACGCGGACAGCAGCCACGGCAGCCCGAGGTCGACGTGGAACTGGGAGAAGGCGACCGCCCCGATCGCGGCGAACGTCGCGTGACAGAGCGAGACCTGCCCGGATGTGCGCACCAGGAGACCGAGGGACAGGAGCAGGATCGCGGTGATCAGGCCGACCGTCCACGCGGTGAGGGTCGACCCCACGAACTGCGGCAGGAGCGCCAGGGGCACGAGGACGACCACGGCGAGGCCGAGCCGGAGCCTCGCGGGGGCCCGGTACTGGAGGGGAGGCCGGACCTCGGTGGCCCGGCTCGGTGGAGCCAGCTTCCGCTTGGGAAGCAGGAGGAGTGCGAGGAACAGGACGACGAAGGGCAACGAGCTCGGCAGGCCGGCCAGCCAGGGGAGGTCGAGGACGAAGGTCTTCGACACGTCGGAGATGATGCCGATGCCGATCCCGCCCACGAAGGTGAGCGGGATGCTCGAGAAGGCGCCCACTGCGGCGGCCCCGAACGCCTGCACCACGAGGAACGTGAGGCCGACGGCGCTGAGACCGATCAGCGGGGCCACGAGGACGCCTGAGAGGGCGGCGAACGTGGAGCCGATGACCCAGGAGGCCCGACGGACTCGCTGCGGGTCGGTCCCCTGCATGGCGAGGAGGTCGGGGTCGTCGACGACGCCCCGCATCGCCACGCCGGTGCGCGTGAAGCGGAAGAGGGCGTAGAGGCCCAGGACGCAGACGAGCGCGATGACGGCGATGATCACCAGGTCATAGGTGATCACGACGCCGAAGGCGCGGAAGGTCTCGTTCCCGTAGGGCAGGAACTGGGGCACCCGGATCTGGTTCTGGCCGTACAGGATGGTCGCCAGACCTTGGACGACCAGCACGAGGCCCACGGTCCCCACGATCTGGAGCGCGATGCGCTGCGGGGCCAGGTGCACCGCGATGCGCTCCATGAGGAGCCCGAGCAGCGGTCCGAGGACCGCCACGGCGACGACGAACGCCCACCCCCAGGCGAGCTCGAGCTCCTCCTGGAGGGCGTAGAAGGCGTACGCCGCCACCGTGGCGATCGCACCGTGCCCGAAGTTGAACAACCCGGAGGTCTTGTAGGTCAGGACCAGGCCACTGCCTGCGAGTCCGTAGATGGCACCAGTGGCGATGCCGCTGATGATGAACGGCAGGTAGTCGGACATGACCTGCTCCCTTCCGTCGGAACCGGGTCAGGGGATCAGGGGATCAGCCGGCGCACGTCGGCTCGTCACCACCCGAGAACTCGCTGTTCTCGTAGGTGTAGAGCCAGAAGCAGTCGACCGTCGGGGCCGGCTGGCCCGGCGTGAAGGTGGTCTCCTGCGCCAGCAGCCCGTCCAGGGTCTCGCCCTGGATGGTCCCGTAGCCCTCCGTGACCATGTCCCGGGTGACCTCGTCGTCCTCCGTGATGTCGGAGAGCGCCTTCCGCAGGAGCTCGGCGGCGGCCCACATACCGGTCGCGTGCGGGTTGCCGTACGTCGACTCGTCGATGCCCTGCTCGTCCATGGCGTCGCGGAACTCCTGGACCGGCTCGCTGTCCACCCACCAGGGGAAGGCGTTCAGGGCGCCCGCCAGCTTGGTGTCGGACGTCTCGGCGTAGAGACCGGGCGTGACGCTACCGGCCGTGGCGCCGAACCAGCCCTCGTAGCCCTGGCGCTGACAGTCCGTGACCAGGCGACCCGAGGTCTCGGCCGACACGGACAGCTGGGCGTAGTCGACACCCTCGTCGACGAGCTGGAGGCACTCGGCGGTGTAGTTCGGGGCCGTGCCCGCCACCTGGAGTGCTCCGGTGAAGTCGATCCCGATCCCGTCCGCCGTGGCCTGGATGATGGGGGTGGTCCCGGTGCAGTTGGCGTTCTCCGAGCAGTTGATCGTCGCCATCGTCTCGGCTCCGACGTCGTGTGCCGAGATCACCTGCGCGGCGACCACCGGCGGGACCGTGGTCGTCACGGTGTAGAAGTTCGGCAGCGCACTCCACACCGTCGGGTTGTAGCCGACGCCGCTGACCGCCAGGTCTGCCGCGCCGAAGAGCTCACCCGTGGCGCCCTCGCTGCCGCTGCTCGCGCTGAGGACCGCGACCACCTCGGGATCGTCGATGAAGTCCTGGGCGATGCTGGTCGCCTGGGAGGCGTCCGCCCGGGTGTCCTCGATCCGCACCTCCACCGGGTGCCCGCCGATCCCGCCGTTCTCGTTGACGTGGGCGGCCCACGCCTGCAGCACATCCGCAGTCGGTGCGTCCGTGGACGACGACGGGCTGCTCTGGTCGATCATCGCGCCGATCACGATGGTCGAACCTGGTAGGTCGGAGGCCGCCGCGGCAGCGCGTGTGGCGCTGTCACCGCCGTCACCATTGCTGCCGCACGCGGCGAGCAGCAGGAGCGAGAGTGCCGCCGGCACTGCTGCCCAGCGGCGGAACGAGGCCGAGGCCAAGGGGTACGTGAACGACTTCATGGGCGCGTCTCCTGCTTCGAGGTCCAGAGTGACCCAGGTCGCACGAGGATATAGTTAAACAATAATCTGAGTCAACGGTTTCAGCGCGCTGCCGGTCGAGATCGTTCGGCGGCCGGATCGAGCTCCCGGTCCGGCTCGGACGCCACAGGGGCGGTCGTCCGGCTGCGCGAGCCGGGCGACCACCCCTCCGGTGGTGCAGGGTCGCCGGTACGGCCGACCCCGAGTTCTCCTAGCGAGCGCCGAGGAGCTCCAGGGCGTTGTCGCGGAGGAACCGCCGGCGCGCGTCCTCCCCGAGCCCTTCGACCCGGGTGTAGAAGTCGGCCGGCTCGCGCAGGCCTTCGGCGTGGGGCCAGTCCGAGCCCATGACGAGGCCCTCGACGCCGCCGAGCCGCTCGACGAGGCCCACCGTGTCGTCCTCCGGATAGGGAACGACCTTGATCTGCCGCTTGAAGATGGCACTCGGGCGCTCGGGCAGCTGCCCGCCGAGCCACTGGCCGTTGCGGGCCATGCCCCGGCTCTTGTCCATGTGCTTGATGAAGTGCGGGATCCACTCCGCGCCGTACTCGCTGACCAGCACCTTGATGTCGGGGAACCGGCCGAACAGGTTGTCGAAGACCAGGGCCGAGAGCGTGTCGGTGATGGGACGCTCGCCGTAGGTGTTCTGCCACTGCCAGGCGGAGAACTGGAACGGCGGCACGAGTCCCCATCCCCAGTGCGTGGCGACGTTCTCCTGGTAGTGGTACTCGGTGATGTGGTAGGAGACGATCGCCTTGGCCTCGTTGATCCGGGCCCAGAACGGGTCGAAGTAGGGGTCACCCGGCGAGCGACCGTTGACCGGGCCGGGCGGCAGCATGATGAACTTGGCACCGGCGTTCAGCACCCGGTCAAGCTCCTGGACACCGCGCTCCAGATTGTCCAGCGACAGCAGTGCCGGCGCGTAGATCCGGTCCTTGGTGTTGAAGCCCCAGTCCTCGTCGATCCAGCGGTTGAAGGATTCGAGGTTGTCGTAGAGGACGTTCCCCTTGAGGTACGCCCAGGCGAACAGGCCCCAGCCGCCGGGATACATGATGGAGCGCTCGATCTGCTGCTCGTCCAGCTGGACCAATCGGGCGCCCTTGTCGAGGTACTCCTTCTCGATGGGCCCGTAGAAGCGCTCCGCGTCGGTGGCGTCGCCCGACGCCCGCTGGCGGAGCATCTCGGCCAGGGAGCCGGGGATGTAGTGCTGGTCGAGATCGTGCTCGAGCGCGGTCACGATCCGGTCGTTGGCCAGCAGGATCTTCTTGCCCGTCGCCGACCTGATCGGCCGCACGGACGTGTCCAGCTTGTCCTTGGGCATGTACCGGGTGAAGCAGTCCTCCGCCTCGACGGAGTGCTGGTCCATGTCCAGCATCTTGTAGGGCAGTTCTCCGACGGAGTTCTCGATCAGCGGCATCGCCGACGTCCTCTCTGATGGGTTGTTTGAGAGACACTATCAATTCGAGGGAATATTGCACAAGCCGTGGACATCGCGTCCGGTCCGGGCTCAGTAGGTGCGCAGGCCCATGCTGCGGGCGATGCCGTTGCGCTGGATCTGGCTGGTGCCGCCGGAGATCGTGGCGACGATCGACTCGCGGTAACGGAAGCTCATGACGCTCTCCGTCGAGAACCCGTGGCCGGCCAGGACCTGCATGCCGAGGCGGGCCGCCGCCACATACGTCTCCGAGCCCTTGAGCTTGGCCATCGCGCCCTCCCGGGAGCAGGGCAGCCCCTGCGCCAGCAACCAGGCCGCCCGGTAGGTCAGCAGCCGGGCCGAGTCGATCTCCGTCTGCAGGTCCGCCATCGCGTGCGCCAGGGACTGGAACTCCCCGATCGGCCGGCCGAACGCGTGCCGCGTCCGCGAGTACTCGAGCATCTCGTCCAGCGTGGCCTGCGCTGCGCCGAGGTACCCGCCGCTGAGCAGCACCTTCTCGAGTTCGAGGTTGGACAGCATGACCCCCCACCCGTCGCCCTCGGGGCCGATGAGCCGGTCCTTCGGCACCGCCACGTCGACGAGGGAGATCTCCGTCGTGCCGAGGATGTGGCGGGCAAGGGTCGGCATGCGGCGGATCTCGACGCCGTCGGCCGTCGGGTCGACCAGCACCAGGCTGATGCCCTTGTGCTTCGGCTCGCGATCGCCGGTGCGCACGTACATGGCGACGGTCGTGTCCGGTTGCCCGCCGCCGGTGCACCACATCTTCTGCCCGTTCAGGAGGTAGTGGTCGCCCTTGTCGACGGCGGCGGTCCTCAACGCCGCGGCGTCCGACCCCGTGTCGGGCTCGGAGATCGCCACCGCCAGCCGGTGCCGGCCGGTCATCACGTTGTCCCGCACCCATGCCTTGATCTCGGGGGTGCCCCACCGGAACACGGTCAGCCCGGGGATGAGCACGCCGATGTAGGTCATGGCGATGTCGAAGCTCGCGCGCCCGAGCTCCTCGGCGATCAGGACGAGTTCCATCGGGCCGCCGCCGTCACCGCCCTCGTCCTCCGGGAACGGCAGGGAGAACCAGCCGAGGTCGACGAAGCCCTGCAGCAGCTCTGCGGGGAGGATCTCCTCCTCGTCCCACTGCTTGGCCTTCTCCGGGGGGCAGACCCGGTCGACGAAGTCCTTCGCGGTCTGGCGCAGCAGCTGCTGCTCCTCCGTCAACCCGAAATCCACAGTGGGTCCCTCCGCGCCAGCCTTCGCCGTATCGTCTAACTGATTGTACTCGAAATCACGTAGCCGGTCACCAGTCCAGATCTCTGAGTTGTCGGCCGACCCCGCACAGGCGCGGTCGCCCCAGCGGGTGAGCCCGGTCGCGACGTCCGTCCCCGGAAAGTGCCGGCCAGTAGACTGCTCTCGAATTGAGAGGACCCCTCGACATGAGGGTCAGGTCTTCCCCATGTTCCATGCAGCGACGCGCGAAGGGAGCCGGGCCGATGAGCACCTTGCGGGACCGCAATCGCCGCAGGACGCGCGCCGAGATCGCCGAGGCAGCGCTCGGCCTCTTCGAGGAGAAGGGATACGAGGCAGTCACGGTCGATCAGATCGCCGGGGTGGCCGGCGTCTCCAGTGCGACCTTCTTCCGCTACTTCAAGACGAAGGAGGACGTGCTCTTCACCCACGAGGACGAAGCGGCCGAGGAGCTGGTGGCGCGGGTCCGCGCCCGGGAGGACCGGTCGCGGACCGTCGCGGCCCTGGTGGCACCCGTGGTGGACTACGCCGACTCCCTCACCGACGGCTCGGTGCCCCGTCTGACCCGGCTCGTCATGTCGACACGCACCCTCGAGGCACGCAGCCTGCGGATCCGGCTGCGCTGGGAGCACGCCGTCGCTCTCGAGCTCGCGCGCGAGGCGGACGTGCCCCATCCACGACTGGAGGAGACGACGACCGCGGCGATCGCGGTGTCCTGCCTCACCAGCGCGCTGCGGCACTGGGACTACACCTCGCGGGACCTCGGCGCGCTCACGGCGGCCGCCTTCCGGCGCTGCGGCGGGCCGGACCAGCTCACTGCCGCCTGACGGCGATCGGCCAGGCGCAGGCAGCGCTCACCCGGTCAGGCCCAGGAGGTCGACGGACGCGGCGACCAGGTCGCCGGGGTCCTCCTCGCCCGAGGAGCGGACCCAGGCGTTCCATCCCGTCACGACCGCCGCCGACAGGGCGGCAGCCAGGACGGCGGGCCGGAGCTCGTCCGGCGCGACCTGCATCCGGCGGGCCAGCTCCGCCACGACCGACGCGTCGGTGATCGTCTCGCCCAGGTCCTTGGCCCAGACGTCGGCCGCATCGGCGAGGAGCCGGGCCAGGGCGTGGACCCTGGCTCGGTCCGCGGCTGCCACGTGCGAGGTCTCGACGTAGGCGTTGCGCAGCGCCGTGAGGGCAGGCTCGTCGGCCGGCCGCGCCTCGAAGGTCCGCACGAGGACGCCGAAGAGGCCGCGGCGGTAGCGTCGCAGCACCTCGTCCTTGCTCGCGAAGTAGCGGAAGAAGGAGCGCTCCGACATCCCGGCGGCGGCGGCCAGCTCCTCGACGGACACCCCGTCGTAGCCGCGCTCGAGGAACAGCCGGACCGCGATGCGGGCGATGTCGTCCTGGACCAGTCGCCGGCGTCGAGCGCGCAGGTCCTCGGACGGTGGTCGGCCGGCACCGTCGCCACCGGCCGGACCTGAACGGCCGTTCGTCGCGTCGCTGGTGCCCACCGTGTGCTCCTCGTCTGTCCTCGGCGGTCAGTCTGGCATCGCCCGCCGCGCGAAACTGTGCGACCGGTTGACCGTGCCGGTATATGCCAATAATGTCAGTCGCTGTCAACTACTGGAGGAAGTCATGGCTGCGCCCCAGACGACTGCCGGTCCGCACGCGGCCGATCCCCTGCTCGACGTGACGGCCCTCTCCGCCTGGGCCGGCGACCGGCTGGGCGATCCCGACGCGCCTCTCCAGGCGTCCCGCCTCGGGGCGAAGACGGGCATCGGCAACGCGCTGTTCGAGCTGCGGCGCGGAGAGCAGGTGTTCGTGCTGCGCCGGCCACCGGCGGTGCTCAACGACAAGAGCGCCGGCAACATGGTGCGGGAATGGCGGATCCTCACCGCCCTCGAGGGCACGACTGTCCCCCATCCCACTCCCCGGTTGCTCTGCGATGACCCGACGGTCCTCGGGGCGCCCTTCCTCGTCATGGACAAGGTGGACGGCTTCACTCCCGGCTTCGAACTCCCCGAGCCCTTCCACTCCGACCACGGGCTCCGACGCGGCTTGGCCGAGGCGTACGTGGATGCCCTGGTCGAGCTGGCGGCGGTCGACTGGCGCGCCCGGGGCCTGGCCGACCTGGGCAAGCCCGAAGGCTTCCTCGAGCGCCAGGTGCCGCGGTGGCTCGCCCAGCTCGACCGCTACCGCACGCGGGACCTCCCCCAGCTCGACTTCGTCACGGACTGGCTGGAGCGCAACCGGCCGGCCGGGGGTCCGGTGGGCATCCTGCACGGCGACTACAGCCCGTTCAACGTCATGGTCGCCCCAGCGCCCCCGCCCCGGCTGGCCGCCGTCATCGACTGGGACACCGGCACGATCGGCGACCCGCTGCTGGACATCGGCCACCTGCTCGCCCGGTGGACGGACCCGGGCGAGGAGCCGGTCCTCGGCGAGCAGGCGGGTGGGCTCGAGGGCTACCCGACCCGCGCGGAGCTCGCCGCACGCTACGCCGAGCGGTCGGGCAGCGACCTCTCCGCGCTCCCCTACTACGAGTGCCTGGCGCTGTTCAAGCTCGCCGTGATCCTCGAGGGCACCTACGCCCGGACCGCGGCCCGCGGCGTCCCCGAGAAGGACAACATGATGGCCTCCCTGGTGCCCAGGCTCACCGTCGCGGCAGCCGAGTTCGCGCGCGGGGCACCGGAGCTGACGTGAGCGAGCTGACCGACCGCGTCGTCGTCGTCACCGGCGGCAGCCGGGGCATCGGGCGGGCCCTCGTGGACGGCTTCGCCGCCGCGGGCGCGCACGTCGTCGTCGCCAGCCGGAAGGTCGACGCCTGCCGGGCCGTGGCCGACCAGGTGTCCGAACAGCACGGGGTCCGCGCGCTTCCCGTCGCGTTCCACGCCGCCCGCTGGGAGGACTGCGACCGGCTGGCCGACGCGGTCCAGGCAGCGTTCGGGCGCTGCGACGTCCTGGTCAACAACGCCGGCATGTCCCCGCCGTACCCGTCGCTGGCGGCGATCGACGAGTCCTACTTCGACAAGGTCCTCGGGGTGAACCTCAAGGGCCCGTTCCGGCTCTCGGCGCGGCTGGCCGAGCAGATGGTCGCCGGGGACGGTGGCTCGATCATCAACATCAGCACGATCGGCTCGCTGCGCCCGGGCGCGGACGAGCTCGTCTACGCATGCGCGAAGGCCGGCCTGAACGCCCTGACCGTGGGCCTGGCCGAGGCCTACGCGCCGTCGGTCCGCGTCAACGCACTGCTCCCCGGCCCGGTCGACACCGACATCGCCGCCGGCTGGAGCCCCGAGATGCGCGCGGGCGCGATCGCGCGGGTGCCCCTGGGCCGGATGGGCGTGGCCGACGACTACACCGGACCAGCCCTGTGGCTCGCCACGTCCGCGTCCGCCTTCGTCACCGGGACCTTGATCCGGGTCGACGGCGGCTTGTACCGACAGATGTCCTGACCGACCAGCGAGGCGATCATGTGGGATTTCAGCACGGAGCCAGAGTTCGACGAGCAGCTCGAGTGGATGCGACGGTTCGTGGTCGAGGAGGTCGAGCCGCTGGAGCTGCTGTGGCCGCACCACCACCACAAGGTGCCCCCGCCGTGGCTGAAGAAGGTCATCGACCCGCTGAAGGACGAGGTCCGCCGGCGGGGGCTGTGGGCCTGCCACCTGAGCCCTGAGCTCGGCGGGCGGGGCTTCGGACAGGTGAAGCTGAGCCTGATGAACGAGATCCTCGCGCCCTATTCGTGGGGCCCGACGATCTTCGGGGTGCAGGGCCCCGACACCGGCAACGCCGAGATCCTGGCCCACTACGGCACGCCGGAGCAGAAGGAGCGCTACCTTCGGCCGCTGCTGGCCGGCGACTTGTTCTCCGCTTTCTCGATGACCGAGCCGCAGGGCGGCTCCGACCCCACCGCGCTCCGCTGCCGGGCCACCCGGGACGGGGACGACTGGGTGATCAACGGGGAGAAGTTCTTCACCTCCAACTCCATGGAGGCGGCCTTCCTCATCGTCATGGTGGTGACCGACCCCGACGCCGCGCCGCACCAGCGGATGTCGATGCTCCTGGTGCCGCGGGAGACCCCTGGGATCGTCACCGTCCGCCCGACCCGCTTCATGGGCGAGCCGGAGGACGCCATCGACCACGCCCTGATCCGCTACGACGACGTCCGCGTCCCGGCGGAGAACATGCTGGGCGGACCCGGCCAGGGCTTCGAGGTGGCCCAGACGCGGCTCTCGGGCGGCCGCATCCACCACGCCATGCGCGCCGTCGGACAGGCCCGGCATGCCTTCGAGATGGCCTGCGAGCGGGTGTTGAGCCGGACCACTCGCGGCAGGTCACTGGCCGAGCAGCAACTGGTCCAGCAGGCGATCACCGACAGCTACGCCCAGATCGAGCAGTTCCGGCTGTTCGTCCTGCGCACCGCCTGGCGCATCGACCAGGGGCAGGGGTACACCCACGAGATCCGCCGGGACATCGCCGTGGCGAAGGTGCTCTCCGCGCGGGTCGTGCACGACGTCGTCGAGCGGGCGATGCACCTGCACGGAGCGCTGGGCGTCTCCGACGAGATGCCGTTCGGCCACCTGTGGGCGCAGGCGGCCGCCTACGGCATCTGGGACGGCCCCACGGAGGTCCACATCTCCACCGCGGCGCGCCTGGTCCTCCGCGACCACCAGCCCGCGCCCGGGAACTACCCCACCCAGTGGCTGCCCGCCCGCCTCGAGGCGGCCCGCGAGCGCTACGCCGGAGCGCTCGCCGAGCAGGCCGCTGACTCGGCCCTCGCGGTCACTGGCTGACGGGTGGGCCGGGGGCGCGCCGGACCGGCCTCAGGTCCGGCGCGCCGCCCGGCCGGTCGGCGCGGCACCGTAGAGGCGGGGCACCGCCTCGACCAGTTCGTCGGGTGAGAGCGCGCCACCGCTGCTGCTCGTGTACTCCCCCTCGATGGCCCACCCGGTCAGCCGCTGGACGGTGTTCCCGTCGACACGGAGCACCTGGCCGGTGAGCCAGCCGGCCGCGTCGGACGCGAGATAGGCGACGAGGCCCGAGGTGTTCGCCGGATCACGCGGGTCGAAGCCGTCGGTCGCGGTTGCTTCGACGAGGGCGACACCGTGCGTCATCCGGGTGGCCGCGAGCGGGGAGATCGCGTTCGCCGTGACGCCGTACCGCGCCATCTCCAGCGCCGTGATGGTGGTCAGGCCGACGATGCCGGCCTTGGCCGCCCCGTAGTTGGCCTGACCGACGTTGCCGAACAGGCCAGTGCCCGAGGTGGTGTTGATGATCCGGCCGCTGACCCGCTCGCCCCGCTTGCTCGCTTCCCGCCAGTGGACGCAGGCGTGGCGCGTCATCGCGAACGTCCCCTTCAGGTGCACGGCGACGACGGCGTCGAACTCCTCCTCGGTCATCGAGAAGAGCATGCGGTCCCGGACGATGCCGGCGTTGTTGACGACGATGTCCAGCCGCCCGAACTGCGCGACGGTCGACTCGATCAGCGCCTGGGTCCCTGCCCAGTCGGCCACGGACGTGGCATCGGTCGTGGCCGTCCCCCCGGCCGCGAGGATCTCGCCGACCACCTCGTCGGCGGGCGACTCGGTACCGGCCTCCCCGTGGAGACCGGCGCCGATGTCGTTGACGACGACGGTCGCGCCGGCAGCTCCGAGCGCGAGGCAGTGCGCCCGCCCCAGTCCGCGGCCACCGCCGGTCACGACGGCCACCTTCCCGTCCAGCATGCCCATCGACGTCCTCCCGCTGTTGCGCTGGCTCAGCGTGCTCCGATTCCGTGCAATCATCTGACGGTACCAACACCCCGCGCGCGTGCTCGGGGTGCCGCCCACGAGAGGAGAGGTATGGCCCCCGACGTCGAACCCGCCGGCCGTGAGCGTCCCGCCGTGAGCCGGGAGCTGCTCCCCTCGGGGGTCCTCCTGCTGACCTTCGACCGCCCCGAGCGGAAGAACAGCTGGAACACCGACATCGAGACGCAGTACTTCGGCCACCTCGAGGCGGCATCCAGCGACCCGGACGTCCGCGCCATCGTGGTGACCGGCGCAGGGACCACCTTCTGCCCCGGCATGGACATGTCGGTCCTGGACCGCGCCTCCGGCGGCGGGCCCAGCTACGCGTCGCTGATCGGCACCCGCCGGCCCCAGACGTTCGCCCTGACCGTGCCCAAGCCCGTGATCGCCGCCGTCAACGGCGCCTGTGCGGGGGTCGGCTACGTCCAGGCGCTGATGTGCGACGTCCGCTTCGCCGTGCCGGCCGCCAAGCTCACGCCGGCCATGTCCCGGCGCGGGCTGATCGCGGAGGACGCGCTGTCCTGGCTGCTCCCCCGGCTCGTCGGGCTCGGCCGGGCCGCCGACCTGCTGCTCTCGGGGCGGGTGATCACCGGCGCCGAGGCGCACCGCTACGGGCTGGTGCAGGAGCTGTGCGAGCCCGGGCAGATCGTCGACCGCGCCGTCGACTACGCCACCGACCTGGCGGTCAACTGCAGCCCGCACGCCATGGCGCTGACCAAGCACCAGCTCCACGCCGACCTGGAGTCGTCCCTCGAGCAGGCACGGCAGCGCAGCCTCGCGCTGCTGGCCGTGTCACGAGCCCACGCCGACTACCGGGAAGGCGTCGCGAGCTTCGTCGAGCGCCGGCCGCCGACGTTCGAGGGCTACGCGGACGGGCTGCTCGACCCGGAGGCCATCGACGCCGGTCAGACCGGGGCGCACCGCAGACCCTGACCGACCGGCTGGCATCCGTCCGCAACGACCCTGGGAGATCCCGTGCAACCGCCCGACATCGGGTTCCGGCCCACGATCGGCGACGCGATCAAGCGCGCGGCCCGCGAGTTCGGCGACGACGACTACCTCGTGTCGCTCGACGAGCGGATCACCTACGCGCAGGCAGACGAGCGCTCCGCCGTGCTCGCCCGCCGGATGCTCGCCCGTGGCATCGGCAAGGGCACCCGCGTCGGCCTGTTGTTCACCTACGGGAGCGAGTGGCTCCTGTGCTGGCTGGCGGCCAGCCGCATCGGCGCGGTCGTGGAACCGTTCAGCACCTTCTACACCGCCCGCGAGCTGCGGACGGCGCTGCGGCTCGGGGACGTCGACGTCCTCATCGCCCCGCCCACGGTCCTGAAGACCGACGTATCCGAGCTGCTCGAGGACGCCTTTCCGGCCCTCGCGGAGTCGACCGGGAACCGCCTCTGGCTGACCGACGCGCCGTATCTGCGCCGGGTCTGGCTGACCGGGGACTCCGACCGCGCCTGGGCGACGCGTTTCCGCCTGGACGCCCCCGCCGACGCCGGTGACGCCCCCGTCGACGTGCTGGCCGCCGCGGAGGCGGAGGTCAGCCCCGCGGACGTGGCCGTGGTGGTCTACACGTCCGGGACGACCGCGCTGCCCAAGGGCGTGGTCCACACGCACGGCACGGTGATGCGCCAGTCCAGCATCCTCGGCCCCGCCGTCCGGTCGTGGTCGGATCTTCCGCCGAAGTACCTGGGCACGATGCCGTTCTTCTGGATCGGCGGGATCCTCGCCGTGGCCGGCTCGCTGCACGAGCCGGTGACCCTGCTGTGCCTGCCCCGCCTGGAACCGGCGGCGGCCATGGAGCTGATCGAACGGGAACGCGGGACCGGCGTCATCGGCTGGCCCACGTTCGTGCAGACGATCCGCGCACACCCCGACTACCAGCAGCGGGACCTGTCGTCGGCGGCGATGCTGGTCGACGGTCCCGCGGACGTCTCGATGAGGGGGGTGCCCGGCGAGAGGCCGACCCACCGCGGCATGAGCGAGACCGCGGGCTCCTTCTTCTCGACCGACGTCCTCGTCGTCGACCCGGCGACCGGGCAGCCGGTGCGGCGCGGCGATGAGGGCGAGTTGCTCGTGCGCGGTCCCGGCGCGATGACCGGCTACTACAAGAAGGAGGCCTGGGAGGTCTTCGACGACGACGGCTGGTTCCACACCGGGGACGTCGTGTCCCGGCTGCCCGACGACCCCCGGATCTTCTTCGGCGGCCGGAACACCGAGCTGATCAAGAGCGCCGGCGCCAACGTCTCCCCGAAGGAGGTCGAGGCGGTCCTGGACGAGTTCGACGAGGTGCAGCACCAGCTTCGTGATCGGGCTCGAGGACGAGCAGCGGGGGGAGTCCGTGGTGGCCGTGGTGGTTCCGCGCGATCCGGCGTCCTTCGACCCGTCCGTCGTCGAGGCGAAGGCCCGCGCCGCCCTCTCGGCGTACAAGGTGCCGCGCCGCTACGTCGCCGCCCGCACCGAGGACATACCGCTCCTGGCCACCGGCAAGCTCGACCGCCGGCGGCTGACGGCGATGGTGCGAGCGGGCTCGCTTCCTTCGCCCCGGCAGGGTATAAACCGGTAGATGATTCTCCGGCACGCGGTGCCGACAGGTGGGAGGCAGAACCGATGCCCAGTCAGTTGGACGAGTTCGTCCGCTCGGCGCGCGAGTTCCTCGACGCGAACGCCGAACCCCGTGGCGGAGGACCGGAGATCGAGTGGGGCTCGGGCGCGGACCGGATCGCCTACTTCAGCGCCGACCCGCCCGAGGTCGCCCAGCAGAAGGTCCAGGCCGCCCGCGCCTGGCAGCGCCGCCGGTACGAGGCCGGCTTCGGCTGGATCAGCGGTCCCGAGGAGTACGGGGGCGCGGGCCTGAGCACCGTGCACGAGCTCGCCTACGCGGGCCTCGAGGCCGAGTACGCCGTCCCCGACACCGGGGTCCTGGCGGTCATCGGCCTCGGCATGATCGGCCCCACGATCCTGACGCACGGGATCCCGGAGATCCGGCAGCGGTACCTGCCGTCCATGTACGGCGGCGACACCATCGCCTGTCAGCTCTTCAGCGAGCCGGCCGCGGGGTCGGACCTCGCGGCGGTCGAGACCCGCGCCGAGCGGGACGGCGACACGTGGGTGCTCAACGGGCAGAAGGTGTGGACGTCGATCGCCCAGCACGCGGACATCGGCATGGCGCTGTGCCGCACGAATCCCGACAAGCCCAAGCACAAGGGCATCACGGCCTTCCTGGTCGACATGAAGGCTCCGGGCGTCGAGGTCCGGCCGCTGCGCCAGATGAGTGGGGGCGCGGAGTTCAACGAGGTCTTCCTGACCGACGTCGCCGTCCCCGACGACCACCGACTCGGGGCGGTGGACGACGGCTGGCGGGTCGCGCTCACCACCCTCATGAACGAGCGGGCCACCGTGGGTGGGAAGCATTCCGGGCCGGTGGCCGACGCGCTCTCCCTGCCGTTCCTCGTCGGCCTGCTCAAGGCCAACGGACGCCTGCAGGACCCCGCGGTGCGTCGCGAGCTCGCCGAGCTGCATGCCGTCCAGACCGCGACGGAGTACCTCAACCGCCAGGCCCAGCGCCTCCTGCGCGCCGGTGAGCACCCCGGTCCGGAGGCGTCGGTGTCCAAGCTCATGTATGCGCAGAACCTCACGCGTGGGGCCCACTTCGCCGCCGAGGTCGTCGGCCCTCGCCTGGTGGCCGACACCGGCGCCTGGGGCGCCTTCTCCTGGTCGGAGCTGCTGTTGTCCGTGCCGGCCCTCCGGATCCTCGGAGGAACCGAGGAGATCATGAAGAACATCCTCGCCGAGCGTGTGCTCGGCCTGCCCAAGGAGCCGGGCGGCGACGCCACCGTCCCGTTCCGGGAACTGCGCCGCTCCGGTGCCCAGGGAGGTGCGGCATGACCGAGCCCATCGGGCCGGAGGAGCTCGACGAGCTGCGCAGCGGGGTGCGCGACTTCCTCGCCGCCAAGGCCGGCGAGGAGCAGGTGCACCGCCTCGTCGACACCGACGCCCCCTACGACACCGCCGTCTGGGCCCAGATGGCCGAGCAGCTCGGTCTGCTGGGCCTGGCCCTGCCGGCCGAGCACGGCGGCGACGGGTACGGCTTCCCGGAACTGCGGGTGGTCCTCGAGGAGATGGGACGGGCCCTCCTGCCCAGCGCCTTCCTCTCGACCGTCGTCATGGCGGCGTCCGCCCTGGTGCGGTCGGGGGACGACGCCGCGCAGGCAGCGCACCTCCCGTCGATCGCCGCCGGCAAGACGACCGCCGCATTCGCCGTCGCCGAGGGGAACGGTTCGTGGGCGGTCGACGACATCGCGACGACGGCCGAGCAGGTCGACGGCGGATGGGCGCTGACCGGAGAGAAGCCGCTGGTCGTCGATGGCGCGACCGCGGACCTGCTGCTGGTGGTCGCGCGGACACCCGCGGGGCCGAGCCTGTTCTCCGTGGACGCCGACGCGGTGGGGCTCACCAGGACACCGCTGCGCACGCTCGACCCCACGCGCAAGATGGCCGGGCTCGTCTTCGCCGGCACGCCCGCCGCACTGGTCGGGCGCGACGGCGGCGCAGAGGACGTCGTGGAACACGTGCTCGACCTGACCGCGACCGCGCTCGCGGCCGAGCAGGTGGGCGGGGCGCAGGCCTGCCTCGACGCCAGCGCTGCCTACGCCCGCGAGCGACGGCAGTTCGGCCGGGCGATCGGCTCCTTCCAGGCGATCAAGCACAAGTGCGCCGACATGTTCGCGCGCGTGCAGCTGGCGAAGGCGGCGGCGGCCGAGGCGGCCGACGCCGCAGCCGGCCGGCCGGAGGCGCCGCCCCTCGGCGTCGCCGCTGCCGTGGCGCACTCGGTCTGCTCGGAGGCGTTCGTGTTCGCGGCCACCGAGAACATCCAGGTGCACGGGGGCATCGGCTTCACCTGGGAGCACCCTGCCCATCTCTACTACCGGCGGGCCAAGGCGTCGCAGCTGCTGCTCGGCGGCCCTGCCGTCTACCACGAACGCCTGCTGCAGCGCCTCGGCGTCTGATTCTGCGGCCCCGGCGACGGGACGCGCTGAGGCCCGGGATCCACGCGATCCCGGGCCTCAGTCGTCGATCCGGTACCGGGTCAGCCGGGGCGCACCAGGCTCGTCCCGGTCGCCTGCACGACCACTGCCCCGTCCGGACGGCGGATCTCGGTCTGGACCGTCCAGAACCGGCGACCGCGGCGGATGAAGGACGAGTGGCAGGACAGGAGCCGATCCTCCACGAACGCGGGCCGCAGGTACTCGATCGTGAGGGAGAGCGGCCGGGTGCTCCCGGAGCGGTCCCGGAACGCCTCCTGCGCGCCGTCGGCCAGCGCGGCGAGGACCCCACCGTGCACCATGCCCATGCCGTTCCGCATGCCATCCGTGAGCGCCGCGGCGGCCACGGACGCGTCCGGCGACTCCGGCCGCACGACGACGGCGTCGGGGTCCAGGCGGGCGGCCAGGTCTGGCGCCTCCTCCCCCGCCGCACCGCCGTCCGGCCGATCGATCGACATCAGACCGACCGCCGTGGCCACCAGCGCACCGGACACGTCCCTGATCTCGACCCGCCCGCTGCCGGACACCGGTCCGACGTCGAGCGCCCGTCCCTCCACGTGCAGGGTGCGGGTCGCCGGCGCGAGCGACCCTGCCAGGTCCAGGCGCATCTCCACGGTGGGGCCGCCGGCGGAGCCCGGGACGCTCGAGTGCACGCCGATCCCGAGGCCGCAGTCCGCCGCCACCGCGAGCACGAGTGCGCTCACCCGCCCGTCCTCGCGGATGCCGACGGGGCCGACCGGAACCTGGGCCCGGACGTAGCCGGGTCGGACCTCCAGCGGTACGAGACCGAGTCCGCCCTCGACCGGCGAGGCGGCGAGGTGCTCGGTCAGGGTCACGAGCTCGCCGAGCGGGGACGCGGTCACCGTTGGGGCGCCGGCTGGCGGAACCGGTCGGCGATCGCCCCGTACTCCGGGGTGTCGTGGGAGTGCGTCTCCGCCGCGAGACCGAAGCCGAGCGTCGAGACGGACGCGCTGCGCAGGTGCTGGTTGAGCACGCTCTTGGTGTCCTGCACCGCCTGCGGCGGCAGGCCCGCCACCTTCGCCGCGAACGCCGACGCCCGCTCGAGCAGCTCGTCCCGCGGGACCGCGTGGTTCGCCAAGCCCAGCTCCACGGCGCGAGCCGCCGGGATCCGGTCGCCGGTGAGCAGGTACTCCTTGGCCCGCAGCATGCTGGTCAGGAACGGCCAGGTGACCGCACTCCCGTCACCGGCAACCAGGCCCACCGTCACGTGCGGATCGGCCAGGAAGGTGTCGTCGGCGACGAAGACGACGTCGCAGAGCGTCGCCAGCGTGCAACCGAGACCGACCGCCGGCCCGTTCACGGCCGCCACGACCGGCACCCGGACACCCAGCATGGCGTCCACCAGCCGCCTGGCCTGGCGCATCGCCTTGCCTCGCGCCTGCTGATCGTCGGCGAACCGGGGGAAGTCGGCCGTGTTGCCCCCCGCGCTGAAGGCCCGGCCGGAGCCGGTCAGCACGACGGCCAGCGCGTCCGCGTCGTCGTCGATGCGGGCCAGCAGGGCGGGGAACTCGGCGTGCAGGTCGTCGTCGAAGGCGTTCATGGCCTCCGGACGGTTGAGCGTCACTCGGACGACGGGCCCGGACTGCTCGACGAGAAGCGATCCGGTCGGTGAGGTGACCGTCACCGGGACAGGACGGTCACGGCCGACGCCCCGGGGGCCCCGTAGAGGTGGGTGTAGCCGACCCGAGGGTCGCCGGGCACCTGGCGGTCGCCCGCACGGCCCTGCAGCTGCAGCACCGTCTCGTAGATCTGTCGAAGCCCGGAGGCGCCGATCGGCTCCCCGTTGGCGATGAGCCCCCCGTCGGTGTTCACCGGGAGCCGACCGCCGATCTCCGTGGCCCCCTCGGCGAGCCACTTCTCCTGCTCGCCGTCTGCGCAGAAGCCGTTCTCGGCCATGTGGATGACCTCAGAGCCGGCGTCGGTGTCCTGCAACTGGGCGACCTGCACCTCCTCGGGGCCGATGCCGGCGGCCTCGTACGCGGCGCGGGACGCGTCGACGGACGGGCTCGGCGCCGTCTCGAGCGGCAGGGACGGGCTCTGGATCTCGAACGCGCCAGGGCGACGGCTGCGCAGCTCCGACGCACGCACGTACACCGGCGCGGCGCTGAACGACGACGCGAGGTCCGCACGGCAGAGCACGACGGCGGCCGCTCCCTCGCAGGGACTGCAGTACATGTACTGCGTCAGCGGGTAGTTGACCACCGCGCTGTCGCGGATCTCCTCGACCGACAGGGCCTTGCGCCGCCAGGCGTGCGGGGTGATCTCGCCGTTGCGCAGGTTCTTCGCCGCAACGCTCGCCAAGGTGTCCTGCGTGATGCCGTGCAGGCCCATGTATCGGTTGATCTTGGTGCCGAAGAAGTGCGTGGTCAGGAACAGGCCGACCTGGCCGTACCACTCCGGCAGACCGACGATCGAGGGGTGCCCGGTGAAGGCACCGCGCGGGTGCTTGTCGAAACCGATGGCCATGGCGACGTCGGCCTCCCCGTGCCGGATCGCGGCCGCCGCCATCTGCAGCGACGTGCCGCCGGTGGCGCACCCGTTGAAGACGCCGCGCACCGGGATGCCGGTCAACCCCAGCGAGCTGATGATGGCGTCGGGGTTGGACACCACGTGGCTGCCGACGTACGCCTGCTGCACGCGCGACCACTCGGTGCCGGCGTCGGCGAGCGCGTCGCGGGCGGCCTCGGCGCCCATCTGGATGGCCTGCTTGTCCCCGTGCCGGCCGAAGGGGTGAAGCCCCACGCCGACGATCGCGACCGCCGGTGCGCTCACCGGGTCACCTCGCTCTCGACGACAGGGCTCTCCACGACGGGCGCGAACGCGTAGGTCAGCACCTCGGTGCCGTCGGGCCGGGTCGTGTACGGCACGACCACCACCTCCATCTCCATGCCGATCCGGAGCTTGTCCGGGTCGGACTCGGTGAACCGGCCCTGCACACGGAGCTCCCCGGGGAGCTCGACGTAGCCGAGCGCGTACGGCTGGAAGGTCTCGGGGGTGTCGTTGCCGTCGTACGGCGGCGACGGGGGGCGGAACTCCTGCGTGGTGAAGGCCCACAAGGTTCCCCGCCGCGACAGCAGCCGCTCCTTCTCCCCGGGCCGGGCGGGAAAGGAGAGCACGCCGTCCCGTTCGGAGGCGATGAGCTGCGGCTCATCCGACGGCCACGTGAACACACCCTCGGCCACAGGGACTTGATTCGCCATGTCCGGACCGTATCAAGACCGAGGACAATCAGCTATACAATTGCTCTGATGTCCGACTCCCGTCCGTCCGCCCCGCCGAGTGCAGCCGGTCCCCGCGGCCCGCTCGCCGGCCTCACCGTCGTGGCCCTGGAGCAGGCGGTGTCCGCACCGCTGTGCAGCCGCACCCTGGCCGACCTCGGCGCGCGGGTGATCAAGGTGGAGAACCCGCGGGGTGGGGACTTCGCGCGCGACTACGACGACGTGGTGCACGGGCTCGCCGCACACTTCGTGTGGCTCAACCGCGGCAAGGAGTCCGTCGCTCTGGACCTGAAGCAGCCCCAGGGTCGCGCCCTGCTCGACCGGCTGCTCGAGCGCGCTGACGTGCTCGTGTCCAACCTGGCACCCGGCGCCACGACACGCATCGGCATCGATCCCGACCAGCTCGCGCACCGCCATCCCCACCTCGTGAGCATGGAGATCAGCGGCTACGGCGCGGGCGGTCCGCTGTCGGGGAAGCGGGCCTACGACCTGCTCGTCCAGGCGGAGTCCGGTGCCTGCGCCATCACCGGGTGGGCCGGCGCACCGGCGAAGCCCGGACCGCCGATGGCCGACGCCTGCACCGGCCTCTACGCGGCCATCACCATCCTGGCCGCCCTGCAGGAGCGCGGACGCACCGGCCGCGGGACGACCGCGGCGGTCAGCATGTTCGACACCATGGCCGAGCTCATGGGTTACGCGCTGACCTACACGCGGTACTCCGGCATCGAGCAGCAGCCGGTGGGCATGGGCTCCCCCGCGGTGGCGCCCTACTCCGCCTACCGGACCGCCGACGGTCGCACCGTCGTGCTGGGCACCACCAATGACGCCGAGTGGCAGCGGCTCGCCGGAATGATGGGCCGCACCGATCTGGCCGTCGACGAGCGCTTCCTCCGCAACCCGGACCGGGTGACCCACCGCGAGCTCCTCGACGCCGCGGTGGGTGCGTGGTGCGCGACGCTGACCCTGGCCGAGGTGCAGGAGACCGCGGACCGGGCCGGTATCGGCAACGCCGTCTACAACACGCCCGCCGAGGTGGTGGCCCACCAGCACCTGGCGGCCCGCGACCGATGGCAGACGATCGACTCCCCCGTCGGACCGCTGACCGCGCTGCTCCCGCCACCCGTCCTGGCCGATCGCCCGCTCGCCATGGGCGCCGTCCCGGCCCTGGGGCAGCAGACCGACGCCGTCCTGGCCGAGCTGGGACTGACCCCCGAGGAGCTCGCCGGGTTGCGCGCCGCCGCGGTCACCGGCCCACCTCCCGAGACCACCCGCTGACCCGACGAGCAGGAGCCCGACCCGTGCAGACCGACGACCTGGCCGACGTACTGGCCTCCGTGCGGACCTTCATCCGCTCGGAGGTCGTCCCGCTCGAGGAGCAGATCGACCGCGAGGACGTGATCCCCGCGGGGATCGTCGCCCAGTGCAAGGAGATGGGCCTCTACGGCTTCACCATTCCCGAGGAGTACGGCGGCCTGGGGCTGAGCGTCTCCGAGGAGGTCCAACTGGTCTTCGAGCTGGGCTGGACGACCCCGTCGCTGCGCTCCCTGTTCGGCACCAACAACGGCATCGCCGGCCACGTCCTGATCGAAGGGGGCACCGAGGAGCAGAAGAAGACCTGGCTGCCCCGCCTGGCATCCGGGGAGGTGACCGCCTCCTTCGGTCTGACCGAGGCCGAGGCCGGCTCCGATCCCGCCGGTCTGACGACGCGGGCCCACCGCGACGGCTCCGACTGGGTCATCACCGGCGCCAAGCGCTACATCACCAACGCGCCGGTCGCCGACGTCATCATGGTCTTCGCCCGGACCGACCCCGAGGCGGCCGGCAGCCGGGGCATCTCGACCTTCCTCGTGCCGACCGACACCCCCGGGCTGTCGATCAGCCCCAAGGACGCCAAGATGGGCCAGGCCGGTGCCTGGACCGCCGACGTCCATCTCGACGACGTCCGCGTGCCGGGCGAGGCCGTGGTCGGCGGCGAGGCCGGCATCCACAACGGCTTCCGGATCGCCGCCCGTTGCCTGGCTCACGGCCGGGTGCACATCGCGGCGCTCTGCGTCGGCATGGCCGACCGTCTGGTCCACGAGACCGTGGAGTACGCCCGGACGCGGGAGCAGGGCGGCCGGCCGATCGGCTCGTTCCAGCTCGTGCAGGGGCTGGTCGCCGATTCCGTGACCGACCACCGGGCCGGTCGGGCGCTCGTGCTGGACGTCGCCCGGGCCTACGACGCCGGCACCGACACCATCGCCGGCCCTGCGGCCGCCAAGTACTTCTGCTCCGAGATGGTGGGCCGCGTGGCCGACCGGGCGGTCCAGGTGCACGGCGGGGCCGGATACATGCGCGGTGTCGCGGTCGAGCGGTTCTACCGCGACGCCCGGCTGTTCCGCATCTACGAGGGGACCAGCCAGATCCAGCAGGTCATCATCGCCCGTCAGGCGCTCGGCGCCGCGGCGCGCGGCTGACCCGGGTCCCGATGGAGGCACCGACGGACGTCGGCTCCGCGGAGCACGACGATGTCGACCGGGTCGTGCTGCCTGCCCAGGGAGTGGAGCTGTCCGGGTTGCTGGCGACGCCGCGGACCTCTCCCCGGGCTCTCGTGCTGGCACTCCACGGCGGCGGCATGACCGCCGGTTACTTCCACGGGCGCGCGCACCGCGATCTCTCCCTGCTCCGTCTGGGACGCCACCTCGGCTTCAGCGTCCTGGCGCTCGACCGGCCGGGCTACGGCCGGTCGAGCGGCGCGCTCCCGGACGGCCTGTCACTCCAGGAGCAGGCCGCGATGGTTCTCTCCGCCCTCGACGCCTTCGCCTCGACGCACGACACGGGCGTCGGCGTGTTCGTCGTGGGCCACTCCTACGGACTGAAGCTGGCGCTGCACCTCGCGGCCGCCCCCCGCGGGGCGACGTTGTTGGGGCTGGACGGATCCGGAGCGGGGTACCGCTACTCGCCGGAGCTGGCCCCGGGTGCCCCCGCGTCGGAGTCCGTCGCGGACCACCGGTCGTCGGAGCTCGCGACAGGGCGCCGTCGCGACCTGTTCTGGGGCGCCGAGGCGTTGTATCCGCCGACCACCTTCGACCCCGGCATGCGGCCCGTGGCCCCCATGCCGCTGATGGAGTCCCGCGAAACCGGTCTCTGGACCGACCAGCTGCCGGCCCTCGCCGCGCAGCTGCGCGTCCCGTACCAGTTCACCGCCGCCGAGCACGAGCGGTGGTGGCAGGTCACCGACGAGGCGCTGGCCGAGTACCGGGCCCTGTTCACCCATGCACCGGCCGTCTCCATCCGGCGACAGCCGGGCGCCGGGCACAACATCAGCCTGGGCTGGGCGGCTCGCGCGTACCACCTGACCGCCCTCGCGTTCGCCGAGCAGTGCCTGCTCGGGCGGACCACGGCCTGAGGCGGCCGGAACACCCAGGAGCGCCACGAGCCTCATATGTGTAACTATATGAACTCTATCGACGGAGGAATCGTGATGAAGGTCGACATGAAGCTCCCGGGAGCCGACGGCGGGCTGCGCACGATCTCGTCCCTTGCCGACCTCGCCCGCGACGCCGAGCGTTCCGGGTACGCCGGGCTGTGGAGCACCGAGTCCGCGCACGACGCCTTCCTGCCGCTGCTTCCGCTCGCCGGGGCCAGCAGCACCCTGGAGATCGGCACGGCGATCGCCGTGGCCTTCTCCCGCAACCCGATGTCCATGGCCTACACCGCGCACGATCTGCAGCTGATGAGCGAGGGGCGCTTCCTGCTCGGCCTGGGCAGCCAGGTCAAGCCGCACATCCAGCGCCGGTTCGGCATGCCGTGGAGCAGCCCCGCCGCCCGGATGCGCGAGTTCGTCGAGGCCATGCAGGCCATCTGGAGAGCCTGGAACACCGGGGAGGAGCTCGACTTCCGCGGCGAGTTCTACTCCCACACCCTGATGACCCCGTTCTTCGCCCCGGAGCCGAGCCCGTGGGGGCCGCCGCCGGTCTATCTCGCCGCTGTCGGCGAGCACATGACCGAGGTCGCCGGTGCGGTCTGCGACGGCCTGATGCCGCATCCGTTCACCACGCAGCGCTACCTACGGGAGCGCACGCTCCCGATCGTCGAGCGTGGCCGCCGCAGCACCGGCCGTGGGCTCGAGGGCTTCTCCATCAGCTTCCAGGGCCTCGTCGTCTCCGGGCGCACCGAGGAGGAGATGGCCGTGGCCACCCGTGGCGTGCGCGACCAGATCGCCTTCTACGGCAGCACGCCGAGCTACTCCGCGGTGCTCGAGCTGCACGGGTGGGAGGACCTCGGCACCGAGCTGAACCGACTGTCCCGGACCGACGATCCGGAGCGGTGGCGAAAGATGGGTGACCTCGTCGACGACGAGGTGGTCAGCTCGTTCGCGGTGATCGCAGAGCCCGACCGGTTGGGCACCGCGATCCGCGAGCGGTTCGGCGACGTCGTCGACCGGTTCACCTTCTACGCGCCGTACAAGCACGACCCGGAGCTGTGGCAGCCGGCCATCGAGGACCTCACCCGGTCCGGCGGCCGGTGAACCTGGACTACCCCGCCGACGCCGAGGAGTTCCGCGAGGAGATCCGGACCGTCCTCCGCGAGGAGCTGCCCGCCGACTGGGCCGGCGTCGGCGCCATACCGGACACCGCGGAGGCGGAGGCGTTCGTGGACAGCTGGCGCGCCGTTCTGCACCGGCGCCGACTGCTGGGCATCACCTGGCCGGAGGAGTACGGCGGTCGCGGACTGACCAAGCTGCACCAGGTCGTGCTCATGGAGGAGCTGGCGAGGGCCGGCGTCCCCGCGGGCGGACCGAACGACAACTTCGGCATCAAGATGGCCGGCAACACCCTGCTGATGTGGGGGTCGGAGGAGCAGAAGCGCCACCACCTCCCGCGGATCCTCTCCGGCGAAGAACTCTGGTGCCAGGGGTACTCCGAGCCCGGCGCCGGGTCGGACCTCGCCTCGCTGCGCACCCGTGCCGTCGTCGACGGCGACGCCTGGGTCCTGGACGGGCAGAAGATCTGGACCTCGGTGGCTCACCGGGCGAACTGGATCTTCGTCCTCGCCCGCACCGACCCCGACGCCCCCAAGAACCGCGGCATCTCGTTCCTCCTCGTCCCGATGGACCAGCCCGGCGTCGAGGTGCGGCCGATCCGGTCGGCCACCGGCGTGAGCGAGTTCAACGAGGTGTTCTTCGACGGTGCACGGACACCGGTCGACAACCTCGTCGGTCCGGTGCACGGCGGGTGGAAGGTGGCTCAGACCCTGCTGGGCTACGAGCGCGGCGACGAAGCGGCGACCAACCCGATCCTCTTCCGCGCCGAGTTCGACCGGCTGGTGGATCTGGCCCGGAGCGTCGGCCGCGCCGACGACCCGGTCGTCCGTGACCGGCTCGCCCAACTGCTCGTCGAGGTCGAGATCATGCGCTTCCTCGGGTACCGGGTGCTGACCGGCTACCTCTCGGGGGGCCAACTGGGCCCCGAGGCCTCGATCTCGAAGCTCTACTGGAGCGAGTACCACCAGCGGGCCACCGATCTCGCCGTCGAACTGGCCGGCATGCGGGCGCAGGTCGTCTCCGGACGGCTCCCCCTGCGCTCGTACCGGACCGACGACCCGGGCGCCCCCGGCACCACCGGCTCGTGGCTCGGCAGCTACCTGAACGCGCGCGCCGGGACGATCTACGCCGGCACGTCGGAGGTCCAGCGCAACATCCTGGCCGAGACCGTGCTGGGGCTCCCGAGAGAACCGCAACGCTGAGCGCGACCCGCGTTCCCCTCCTCCCCCCGTCGCGAAAGGCCGCCCGATGACCGCCACCCAGCCGTTCGTCCCGTCCTCCGAGGTCGAGCCACTCGTCCGTGGCCGCACCTGGGAGGAGATGACCGAGGGTTCTGTCTTCGCCACGGCCAAGCGCACCGTGACCGAGGCCGACCTGATCCAGTTCATCACCTGGGCCGGCTTCAACGAGCCCCTGTTCTACGACCAGTCGCACGCCGCGGCCGGCGGCTACACCGGCCGGCTCATCCCCGGGGCGATGATCTACTGCATCGCGGAGGGCCTGATCCTCCAGACCACGTCCTCGCCGGCACCGGCCTGGCCTTCATGCACATGGAGCTGAGCGTCAAGCGGCCGGTGTACGTCGGCGACACCCTGCACGCCATCGTGCGCACCACGGAGTCGCGCCCGTCGAGCAAGCCCGGCCGCGGCGTCGTCACCGCCCACGTCAGCGTGCGCAACCAGCGCGACGAGGAGGTCCTGGTGTTCACCCCGATCCGGCTCATCCGCGGCAAGGACTACCAGGAGGCTCACCAGGAGATTCAGCACTGATGACGACCACCGACGACGGCGTGCTGTCCGACGCCGACCAGCAGGCCCGGCGGGACTGGTTCCGGCGCCACTGGGAGAGCAACGTCCCGTTCAACCGGACGTGCCGGATCTCGGTCCGGCACTGGGGCGAGGACGGCGTGGAGCTGGTGGCCGGCTACTCCGACGAGCTGTCGGCCCACCCCGGGATCTTCCACGGCGGCGTCCTCGCCACGTTGATCGACACCGCGGGGACGGCGTCCGTGCTCGCCGGTCACGACTTCAACCGCGGCAGCCGGATCTCCACCGCGGCGATGAGCGTGCAGTACCTGTCGGTCGCCCAGGGCGAGGACGTCGTGGCCACGGCCCGGACCGTCAAGCGAGGGCGCACGGTGCACGTGGCCACGGTGGAGGCCCGGGGCGCGACGAGCGGACGGCTGCTGGCCACCGGGCAGGTCACCGCCACGCATCGAGGGCGAGCGGCCCGGGCTGCTCGGACCGCTTCCCGGCGACGCCTGAGCCACCGCCAGCCACCAGGAACGAAAGGGATCCCATGGCCGTCGTCCTGACCGCGGAGCAACGAGAGCTCCGTTCGGTCGTCCGCGACTTCTTCGCGGACCGCTCCGTCGGAGGAGCGCCGTCCGCGAGCAGATGACCAGCCCCGACGGCCTCGACGCCGCGACCTGGAAGCAGCTGGGCGAGCAGCTCGGCGTGCAGGGCATGGCTGTTCCCGAGGTCTACGGGGGTTCCGGCTTCAGCTCACGTCGACCTCGGCATCGTGCTCGAGGAGGCCGGCCGGGCGCTGTTCACGGCGGTCCGCTGCTGTCCACCGTCCTGGCCGCCGAGGCCGTCCTGGCCGCCGGGGACGAGGCCGCGTGCGCCGACCTCCTCCCCCGGCTCGCCGCTGGAGACGCCGTCGGCACGGTCGCGGTTCTCGAGCGGCCCGGCGGCTGGGCCGACGCCGGACGTCACGACCCGGGCCGAGCAGCAGGGCACCTCCTGGTCCCTGACCGGGCGCAAGCTGCACGTCCCCGACGGCGCCGTCAGCGACCTGGTCGTGACGACCGCCCGGTGCGGTGACGGAACGGCACTGTTCGCCGTGGAGACCGGCGCCCCCGGCGTGTCGGTCGAGACCGTGCCGACGCTGGACCAGACCCGGCGCCAGGCCCACCTCGCCTTCGACGCGGCTCCGGCGCGGTTGCTGGCCGCCCCCGGCGACCGCGGATGCCGCGATCGCCCGCACCCTGTCCGCAGCGGCCGTGTACCTCGCCACCGAGCAGCTCGGTGGCGCGGCGCGCGCTCTGGAGATGGCCGTCGACTACAGCCGGACCCGCCACCAGTACGGCCGTGCCATCGGGTCCTTCCAGGCGATCAAGCACCTGTGCGCCGACGTGCCACCGCGATCGAGTCCGCTCGATCGGCCGCCTACGCCGGCCTCGAGGCCCTGGACTGCGACGCGGCCGACCTGCCGCTGGCGGCCTCGGCGGCCAAGGTCTTCTGCTCCGAGACCTACACCGCCGCGACCGCCGCCTGCATCCAGATCCACGGGGCGATCGCGACGACGTGGGAGCACCCTGCACACCTGTACTTCAAGCGCGCGAAGTCCTCGGCGCTGCTCTTCGGCACGCCGGCCCGAGCACCGGCAGCTGCTCGCGGCGGCTCTCGGATTCGCGTCCCCGGACGGAGACCCGCGATGACCGTCCTGCCGATCCCCGACGACGTCGAGGCGTTCCGAGGGCACGTGCGCGCCTGGCTGGACGAGCACCTGGTGGGCGAGTTCGCCGAGCATGCGGGCGTGGGCAGCGCGGACGACGCCGAGGGGTGGGACGTACGCGTGCGCTGGGACAGGGAGCTCGCCGCGGCCGGGCTGCTCGCCCTCACCTGGCCGGTGGAGTACGGGGGCCGCGGAGCCCCGCTGTACCACGAGGTCGTCCTGAACGAGGAGCTCTCCGCGGCACGCGCCCCCTACCGGGCCGGCGTCCACGGGCTCGAGCTCTTCGGGCCGACGCTGCTGATGTTCGGCTCCGACGAGCAGAAGCGGCGTTTCCTACCGCCCATCGCGGCCGGGGAGCAGTTCTGGGGTCAGGGCTTCAGCGAGCCCGAGGCGGGCTCGGACCTCGCCTCCCTCCGCACCCGGGCCACGCTCGACGGGGACGAGTGGGTCGTCGACGGCCAGAAGATCTGGATGACGATGGGCATGTACGCCGAGTGGCTGTACGTGCTGTGCCGGACGGAACCGGGCTCCTCGCGCCACAAGGGTCTGTCGCTGCTCATGATCCCGGTCGACCAGCCGGGGGTCGACGTCCGCCCGATCACCAACATGGCCGGGGAGGTCGACTTCGCCGAGGTGTTCCTCACCGGGGCGCGGACCGCGGCGGAGAACGTGGTGGGACCGGTCGGCGAGGGCTGGCGGGTCGGGATGGGGGCCCTTTCCGTCGAGCGCGGCGCGTTGATGATGCCCATGCAGCAGCGTTACCAGCACGAGGTCGAGCAGGCCCTGGGCATAGCCCGCGCGAACGACGTCCCGGCCGGGCTCCGGGACGCCCTCGTCGACTCCTGGATCGCCGTCCGGCTCATCCTGGAGAACAACGCCCGCACCATCGAGGAGATCCGGCAGGGCGTCGAGCCGGGCCCTCAGTCGATGACGGCCAAGCTGTTCGCGGCGGTCGAGCACCAGCGCCTGCTGGAACGGGCCGTCGAGGCCCTCGGCGAGACGGGTACCGCGGCCGGCGAGGACTACACCCTGCACCCGCTGGTGCGGGCCTTCCTCATGTCCCGGGCGGAGACGATCTACGGAGGATCGGCGCAGGTGCAACGCAATCTCATCTCCGAGCGCCTGCTCGGGATGCCCCGCGAGCCGCGACCGGCCTGACCGCACCCGGGACAGGACGAAGGGGGGCGCCGGCGGTTGCCGGCGCCGCCTTTCGCCTTCGACGTCAGCCGAGCAGCTCGACGATGGTGGCGTTCGCCGTGCCACCGCCCTCGCACATGGTCTGCAGCCCGTAGCGGATGTCCCGATTCCGCATGTGGTTCAGCATGCGGGTCATCAGCAGGGTCCCCGACGCGCCGAGCGGGTGCCCCACGGCGATGGCGCCGCCCAGGGGATTCATCCGGTCCATGTCGGCCTCGAGCTCGGCCTGCCAGGCCAGCGGCACCGAGGCGAACGCCTCGTTGACCTCGTAGACGCCGATGTCGGACAAGGCGATCCCGGACCGCTTGAGCACCTTCTGGGTCGCGGGGATCGGGCCGGTCAGCATCTTCAGCGGGTCGGCGCCGGCCACCGCACCGGTGTGGTAGCGGGCGATCGGGGTGACGCCCAGCTCGGCCGCACGCTCGGGGGACATGAGAAGGACCGCCGACGCGCCGTCGGAGATCTGCGACGAGTTCCCGGCGTGGACCACCCCGTCGGGCTTGAAGGACGGCGTGAGCTTCGCCAGCGTCTCGGGCGTCGTGCCGCGGCGCAGCCCCTCGTCGGTCGTGAGACCAGGGGCCTCCGGGACCGGGACCAGCTGGGCGTCGAAGGCACCGGCGTCGATGGCGGCGGCGGTCAGCTCGTGCGAGCGGGTCGCGTACTCGTCCAGCGTCTGCCGGGAGAAGCCCCAGGTCGCGGCGATGCGCTCGGCGCCGATCCCCTGGTTGAAGTCGCCGTTCGGGAACTCGCCGCTCTGCAGGTCCTCGGCGTAGCGCTCCCGCGCCCGCAGACCGAACGGCCGGCCGAGGTCGCGGCCGGAGCCCAGGGGCACCCGGGTCATCGACTCGACGCCCCCGGCGACGACCACGTCGTACTGGCCGGACATCACCATGCCCGCCGCGAAGTCGAACGAGGACTGGGACGAGCCGCAGGCACGGTTGATCGTGACGCCGGGAACCGACTCCGGCCAGCCCGCGGCGAGGACCGCGTACCGGCCGACCTGGGAGCCCTGGTCACCGACCTGGTTCACGCACCCCCAGACGACGTCGTCGACGACCGATGGGTCGATGCCGGTCCGGTCGACCAGGGCACGGAGCACGTGGGCCGACAGGTCGACCGGGTGCACCTCGGCCAGCGATCCGTTCCGCTTGCCGATCGGGGTGCGGACGGCCTCGACGATGAGCGCCTCCGGCATGGTTCCTCCTAGGGCCGGAGTAATCATTAAACTGTATCTCAGTCAGGCGAACCGATGAACGGACGAGACGAGGCACCCATGAGCGAGCCACTGGTGAAGCTCGAGAGGCACGGACACGTCGCGGTGCTCACGCTCAACCGGCCGGAGCACCGGAACACGGTCACCTACGGCGTGCTGGACGCGATGCTGGAGCTCGTCGACGAGGTCGACGGCGACGACGACGTCCGCGCGGTGGTGCTCACCGGGGAGGGCGAGTTCTTCTCGGCGGGCACGGACCTGTCCGCGCGAGACGGTTTCCGCGCCGACGGGTCCGACTTCAAGCCGCTGCGTGGGGGCACCCGCGATGTCGGCGGCGAGCTGTCGATCCGCTTCTTCGACGCCCGCAAGCCCCTGATCGCGGCGTTCAACGGCACGGCCGTCGGCATCGGCGTCACCATGAGCCTGCCGTTCGACATCCGCATCGCCTCCTCCGAGGCGCGCTTCGGGCTGCCCTTCACCCGCCGGGGCATCGTGCCCGAGTCGTGCGCGAGCTGGTTCCTGCCCCGCCTCGTCGGCATCAGCCGTGCGCTCGACTGGGTGGTCACCGGGCGGATCTTCCCGGCGACGGAGGCGTTGGAGGCCGGCCTCGTGTCGGAGCTGGTGGCGCCCGGGGCGGTGCTGGAGCGGGCGCTCGAGATCGCCCAGGGCATCGCGTCGACGTCCTCGCCGGTCGCCGTCGCGCTCGCCCGCCAGATGTTGTGGCGCGGCCTGTCGGCCCCGCACCCGATGGAGGCCAACCGGCTGGAGTCGGCCGCCCTGCTGGCGCTGGGCGGCTCCGCCGACGTCACCGAGGGGGTCAGCGCATTCCGGGAGAAGCGCCCGCCCCGGTTCGCCTCCCGGCCGAGCCAGGACCTGCCGAACTTCTACCCCTGGTGGACGACGCCGCCGTTCGCCCCCTGACGCCCCCCGCGGTCAGACGCCCAGGGCCCCGAGGGTGTCCAGCTCCTCCCCTGCCCGCACGCACCGCGCGATGTACTCGAGCTGGGCATCGTCGGCGTGCACCCCGTCCGGCGTGATGAACCACATGAGCGCCCCGTACAGGACGTTCTGGCGGTACCTCTCCCAGGCCTCGTCCCGCGTGGGGGCGGCCACGCCACGGGCCGCGAGCTCGGCCAGGTAGAAGTCCAGCAGGTCGCGCTCGTGCGCCGCGCGCTGGTCGGCGTCCAGGGCCGAGGTGAGCAGGTAGGTGACGTCCAGCGCCCAGGAGCCCTGCAGGGCCAGCTGCCAGTCCAGCAGGCCGCCCGGGCCTCCGGCGCGGTAGTAGACGTTGCCGGCGTGGACGTCGCCGTGGAGCACGGTGCGCGGACCGGTGTCGTCGGCAGCCAGCATGCGGTCCAGCCCGTGCCAGATCCGGTCCTCGGCCCAGTAGGTCCGGTCGACGATCCCCGCGCGGTGGCCACGGGACAGGTGCCGCTCGGTCAGGCGCGGCCCGATCTCCCGCCAGAACCGCATGTTCGGGCAGACCGGTGGGCGGGCCAGCCAGCTCAGGTCCCCGGCGAGGCGCGGGCTGTCCCAGTAGGCGGCGTGCAGCTGCGCGAGCGTCGTCAGCAGCGAGCGGATCTCCCCGAGGGTGACGGGTGTCAGGACGTGACCGACCCGGGCGCCCGGCTCGGAGAGCAGGTCGGTCATCAGCAGCGTGAAGCGCAACCGGTCCTCGTCGAAGGCCAGGCCGAAGATCTCCGGCGTCTCCACGTCGAGCTCCGGCACGACGTCCCGGTAGATGCGCACCTCGTTGACGTACATCTCCCGGGGAAAGGCGAAGTCCGGGAGATTGCGCTTGAGGAAGAGTGCGGTCGGGAGGCCGGCGTCGGCCGCGGACTCGTAGGTGAGCCGCAGCCGCAGCCGGTTCGCCGACCCGGAGCTCTCGTCGAGCACCTGGACACCGCTGACCACCACGCCTGGCCGCCGCTCCGCCAGGAGGCCGGTGAGGAACTCCGGGGTCACCGCCCGGTTCTCGGCCGCCTCGTCCAGCGCCTCGACGGTCCTGCTGCCGTTCTGGTCCACCACGGCTCCGCTTCAGTTAGATGATATAGCCGTTAGTATGCCGGGTGATCGCTGTCGCAGGAAGGAAGTGCCATGGGTCCCCTCGAAGGCGTGCGGGTCCTGGAGCTGGCCGGGATCGGGGCCGCGCCCTTCGGCTGCATGCTCCTGGCCGATCTCGGCGCCGAGGTCGTGCGCGTGGAGCGCGCCGGGCCCGCTGACCGGCGGGTGGCGGCGGACGACTCCGGCCGGGCGGAGTCCGATGCCCGGCGTTACGTCCCGCACCGGGGACGGCGGTCCGTCGCACTGAACCTCAAGGCCTCCGGCGGGCGGGAGGCGCTGCTCCGGCTGGTCGAGCGTGCCGACGTCCTGGTCGAGGCCTACCGCCCCGGGGTGGCCGAACGGCTCGGGCTGGGGCCCGAGGACTGCCTGGGCCGCAACCCCCGGCTGGTCTACGCCCGCATGACCGGGTGGGGCCAGACGGGCCCGCTCGCGCCCACCGCCGGACACGACATCAACTACATCGCGGTCGCCGGCGCGCTGGACAACTTCCGCCGCTCCGGCGAGCGGCCGCTGCCCCCGGTGAACCTGGTCGGCGACATGGGCGGTGGCGGGATGCTGCTCGCCTTCGGCGTCGCCGCCGCACTCCTGCACGTGGCCCGCACCGGCGAGGGGCAGGTCGTCGACGCCGCGATGGTGGACGGTGCCGCGCTCCAGCTGGCCACCCTCATCGGGATGCGCGCCCAGGGCCGCTGGTCCAACCCGCCCGGGGAGAACCCGTTCGACACGGGCGCGCCGTCGTACGAGGTCTACGAGTGCCGCGACGGCCGGTTCCTCGCGGTCGGCGCCATCGAGGAGCCGTTCTGGGAGGAGTTCCAGCGCCTGCTGGACCTGCCGGAAGGCGCGCTGCCCTCCCGCCGCGACCCGGCCGACTGGCCCCGGGGCAAGAAGGTCCTCGCGGAGGTCTTCCGGACCCGCGACCGCGACGAGTGGGCCGCGGTCTTCGCGGGGAGCGACGCGTGCGTCTCGCCCGTCCTCAGCATCGACGAGGCGCCGGCCGCCCCGCACAACGTCGCACGGGACGCCTTCGTCGAGATCGGGGGCGTCGTGCAGCCGGCGCCGGCTCCTCGCTTCTCCCGGACCCCGGCCGGGACACCGGCAGCGCCTCCGCTCGTCGGCGCGGACACCGACGCCGTGCTCAGCGACTGGGGCTTCTCCAGCGAGGACCTGACCGGACTGCGTGCGGCCGACGTGATCAGGGGCTGACGGCGTGCCTGACCGCGCCGGAGCCGGGCGTCAGAACCCGGCGAGGCGGGCCAGTCGGGCCCGGTGCCGGGCCGGCGAGCCGAGCAGGGACTCGGCGCTCTTGGCGCGCTTGAGATACAGGTGCGTGGGGTGCTCCCAGGTGAACCCGATGCCGCCGTGCACCTGCAGGCACTGGCCGGCGCAGAACGAGGCCGCCTCCGAGCAGTAGGACTTCGCGATGGCCGCCGCCTGCGGCAGCTCCTCCGGGCGCTCGGCCGCGGCCCAGAGCGCGAACGCCGACGCCGAGCGGGCACCCTCCAGCCGCAGCAGCATGTCAGCACACTTGTGCTTGATCGCCTGGAACGAGCCGATCGGCCGGCCGAACTGCTCACGGATACCGGCGTACGCGACCGCCGTGTCGAGGGCCCACGCGGCGAGCCCGACCTGCTCGGCCGCCAACAGGACCGCACCCGTGCGGAGCGCCTGCTCCACGGCGGCCGTCCCGGCGCCGACGCGCCGGGCAGGCGTGGCGCGCAGCTCCACCCGTGCCTGACGGCGGGTGGGATCGAATGTGGGCAGCGGCGTCCGCTCGAGCGTGCCGCCGGCCGCCTCGGCGTCCACCCCGAACAGGCCGACGCCCTCCGAGCTGCGGGCCACGACGAGCAGGAGGTCGGCCGAGCAGCCGTCCAGGACGTAGTTCTTGACGCCGGTCAGCTCCCACCCGTCAGCCACCTGGTGGGCGCGCGTCGCGACGTCGCCGACGTCCCAGGACCCGTCGTCCTCGGGGAGCGCCAGGGTCGCGACCTGCTCGCCGGCGGCGAGCCCGGGAAGGTACTGCTCGCAGGCCCCCTCGTCCCCGGAGGCGAGCAGGGCGGTCGTCGCCAGCCCCACGGAGGCGAGGAACGGACCACCGGCCAGTGCCCGCCCCAGCTCCTCGAAGACCACCCCCAGCTCGATGGGGCCGAACCCGGAGCCGCCGAACCGCTCCGGCACGGCCAGGCCCTGCAGGCCGAGCTCGGTGGCCAGCCGCCGCCACGTCGCGGGATCGAATCCCACCGGGTCGTCCAGCAGCCGGCGCACCTCCGCCTCCGGCCACTGCCGCGCCAGGAACGAGCGCACCACTCCCCCGAGCTCCCGCTGCTCGGCGCTGAAGGCGAAGTCCATGCCTGCTCCCTCCGTCGTCCCCGCAGGCCTACGGGCGGTGGGCGTCGGCCGGCTGGACCGCGACCTGCCTGCTGCCATCCCGGACCGCCGAGCTCAGCGGTCTGGATGATGCTCTCCCCCTGGGAGAGGACGGCCCAGTGCGCGTGGTTGAGCTCGTGCAGGGTGAACGCGGCCTGCAGCGAGTTGTAGAAGCCCTGGTTGTCCTGGGTCTGGTTGACACCCTCCTTGATCATCAGGGCAGCGGCGGTCGGCATCCGGGCGATCCGGCGGGCGAAGGCAAGCGTGTCCTCCTGGAGCCGGTCAGTGGCGAAGATCTTGCTCACCATTCCGAGCCGGTGGGCTTCCTCCACCGACAGCGAGTCGCCGGTGAGCAGCAGCTCCTTGGCCTTCCGCGGCCCGAACTCCCAGGGGTGGGCGAAGTACTCGACACCGCACATGCCCAGCCGGGTGCCGACGACGTCGGCGAAGACGGCGGTCTCGTCGGCGACGATGAGATCGCAGGCCCACATCAGCATGAGCCCCGCCGAGTAGACCGGCCCCTGCACCGAGGCCACGGTGATCTTCCGCAGGTCGCGCCACCGCCGGGTGTTGTTGAAGAAGTAGTGCCACTCCTGGCGCATCCACTTCTCCATGCCGTCCTTGGTCCCGCCGTTCTCCCGGAACGAGGGGTGCTGGTCCGGACCGGGCGCGGCCTCGCCGGCGTGCACGCGGCCCATGTCGTGCCCGGCCGAGAAGGACGGGCCGGCCCCCCGCAGCACGACCACGCGGACCGTGTCGTCGGCCTCGGCGCGCAGGAACGCCTCGCCCAGCTCGACGAGCAGCCCGCGGTTCTGCGGGTTGCGGTGCTCCGGACGGTTCAGCGTGATGACGGCGATGGTGCCGTCGTCGACGGTGTCGTAGAGCAGCCATCGGTAGTCCGACATGGCACTTCCTCACTCTCCTGCGGTCGAGGCCTGTCGGCCCGACCCGTCCGTGGCTTCCCTGGTCACGCCCCGGTCTGTGGCCGGGCACCGAGCACGTCGTCAGCAGTGAGCCGGGCCGCCGGCACCGCCGCCCCCGTCACCTGTTCCGCGTCGAGGGCCCCGACCGGGCCGAAGACCGGAGGCCGGCGCTCGACGAAGCTGGCGACCCCTTCGGCCAGGTCCGGGCTCGCGTTGGTGACCTTCATCAGCAGCAGCGCGCGGCGCATCGCGTCCTCGAGGCCCCCCTCGAGGTCGGTGTACACCTGGTGCCGGATCGCGGCCATCGCCGTGGGCGCGCAGTGGGCGGCGAGATCGGCGGCATACGCCTGCGCCGACGACAGCACGTCCTCCGGGTCGCAGAGGCGACTGACCAGCCCGAGCCGGTGCGCCTCCTCCGCGTCGAAGGTGCGCGCGCTCAGCAGCAGGTCGAGTGCGTGTTCCACTCCCACGTACCGGGGCAGCACCCAGCTGATGGCGTACTCGGCGGCCAGGCCCCGCCGGGCGAAGGCGGTGGAGAAGCGGGCACCCCGCGCGGCGAACCGGACGTCGCACATGAGCGCCTGGATCAGGCCGATCCCGGCGCAGGCCCCGTTGATCGCCGCGATCAGCGGCTTGCGGAAGCTCCGGGGCCGGAAGACCGGCGGCCGGCCGCTCAGGTCGAGGCCGGTGGACGAGACCGCGGACAGCCGCTGCGTGTCCAGTCCCGGACAGAAGGTCGACCCGGCACCGGTGAGCACGACCGCCACGACGTCGTCGTCCGCGTCGCAGGCGTCCAGCGCCGCGAAGTACGCGGCCTCGAGCTCCGGCGACCAGCCGTTGCGCCGCTCGGGCCGGTTGAGGGTGAGCGTGGCGACCCCGCCCGACGTCTCCCTCAGCACCAACTCGTCACTCACGGCACCCTCGCTCGTCAGCTCGCTGCGGACCTCGGTGGTGCGGCCCGGTCTCCGACCGCTCCAGAACAAGGTAGCGTATATAAACGATTAGGAGCCGGTCGGGCTCCGAGCGGAGGAGCCCATGGAACCGTCGGAGCCATTCGCCGGCACCCGGCGGGTCGCGATCGTCACCGGAGGCACCCGGGGCATCGGAGCGGCGGTCACCCGGCGGCTCGCCGCCGCGGACGTGGACGTCGTGGCCGTGTACCGGGGTGACGCAGCCGCGGCGCGCGCCCTCGCCGTCGAGTCGGACCGGATCATCCCCACGCAGGTGGACATCGCCGACGGGAGCCGCGTGCGCAGACCTCGTCCGACACGTCGTGGCCGAGCACGGACGGCTGGACCATCTGGTCAACAACGCGGGGCTGCTCGTGGAGGCCGCATCGGTGGACACCGACCCAGCGGACTGGGAGCGGGTCGTCTCGGTCAACCTGTCCGCCGCGTTCCACCTGTGCCGGGCGGCGATCCCCGTCATGCGCGCAGCGGGCTTCGGCCGCATCGTCAACGTCAGCTCGGTGACCGCGGTGATGGGCAGCCCCGCCGAGGCGGCCTACGGGGCGGCGAAGGCCGGGCTGCACGGGCTGACCCGCTCGCTGGCGAGGGAGACGGCGCGCGCCGGCATCACGGTCAACTGCGTCGTGCCCGGGGTCTTCGAGACCGACATGACCGCCGCCATGCCGGAGCGGACCCAGCAGGCGATCCTGCGGATGATCCCGGTGGGGCGGCGCGGGCACCCCGACGAGCTGGCACGCGCGATCTGCCTTCCTGCTGGCCGAGGACGCGGGCTACCTGACGGGCTCGGTGCTCACCGTGGACGGCGGCTTGAGCATGGGCGGCTGAGCCGCCTCAGCCCATCAGGTCCAGCACGGTCGTGACGTCGGGGCGCAGCAGGTAGTCGCGGGTCTCGGTGAGGTGCTTGCGCCACAGCTCCGCGGCCCCGGCCTGGGCCCCGTCCTCGATGAGGTCGACGACGCGGTGGTGAGCCCGCAGCCCGAGGCTGATCCCCTCGGTCTCGCCGGACGTGTCCAACTTCGCGTCGACCCAGTCCCAGTTCGCCAGGTCGATGATGTGCTGGATCATGCCGGTCAGCACGCGCAGGGTCTGGTTGCCGGTGAGCTCGACCAGCAGCGCGTGGAAGGCCGTGTGCGTGCGGATCGCCCGCCGGGGGTCGTGGCCGGCCGCGTCGTGCTCCTCCAGGGCGGCACGCAAGCGCGCGACGTCGGCCTCGGTGCGCTCGAGCGCGAGCATCCCGACGACCGGCGGCTCGATCAGGATGCGCGCCTGGTAGACGTCGTCGAGCGTGGTGCCCCGGTGCTCGAGGATGAAGCCGGCATAGCGCGCCGCGACGTCGATGTTGGGCACCTGGACCCGCGCCCCGCCGTGCGCGCCTCGGCGAACGGTGATCAGCGACTCGGACTCCAGGACGCGGAACGCCTCGCGGAGCGTCGGACGCGACACGTGGAAGCGCTCGAGCAGCTCGGACTCCGACGGCAGGGCGTCGCCTTCCTTCAGCTCCCCGCGGACGATCTGCCGGCGCAGTTGGTCGGCGATGAGCTCGGCCATCTTGGGCAGTCGCATGGGCTGCAGCCCGCTGATGCCGGCTTCGAGCGATTCGGCCACGACCAGCCCTTCCGAACATTGCCGGTACCGGGATGCCGGTGCCGAGTTCACGAATAGCAGAGAATCAGTTAATTGTACGCACACGGCTCGGCTCCCGTCGCTCCATTCCGCCGCCGTCCTCCCTCCATGGGGCGAGCCGCAGCGGCGCGAGCGACGGTTATGGGATGAACCTCTACCTGTAGCCTTCGGGCATGACGTCGCCGCCGGTCGTCGCAGAGGTGTACGGCGGTCCCGCACCGGCCGCTCCCCGCACGTGGACGGAGATGCTGGCGGCCCACGACCCCTTCTCCCCCGTCGTCCTCACCGCCGACGGCGTCGTCACCTACGGCTCACTGCTGCGCCTGTCCGCTGCGGCGGTCGCGCTGCTCGCCGAGCTGCAGGTGCCCGAGCACGCTCCCGTCCCGGCTCTGCTCGACGCCGGGAGCACCGCCTACGCGCTGTGGATCGGCGGCGCCTGCAGCCGCCGACCGCTCGCGCCCCTTGCTCCTCGATCGACCGTCGCGGAGCTGTCGGCCTGCCTCCGGGACGACGACGCGCCCGTCGTCCTCACGAGCCCGGCCCATGCGGCCGTGGCGGAGCAGCTTGCGACGGCGACCGGTCGTCGCGCCGTCGTGGTGGACCGGCTGGTGGAGTCGGAGGAGCCGCTCGACCTCGAGGGCGGGGAACCCGGCCGACGCCGTCGGGGTGCTGCACACCTCCGGGACCACCGGGCACCCGAAGCGCGTCGTCCTCCGCCAGCGGGCGCTGGCCGCCCGCACGGGTGCCTACGCGGACGCCCTCGGCCTCACCTCGGGATCGGTCTACGCGTCCGCTGCGTCCTTCCACCACGGCGCCGGGATCTCGCTGCTCGCCGTGGCGCTCGGTACCGGAGCGGCGACGACTCCCATGCCCTCCCGCTTCTCGGTCGCCGCGTGGCATGCCCTCGAGGGCCTCGGCGTGACGCACGTCAACGTCGTCCCGGCGATGCTGCAGATGCTGCTGGACGCAGAGGCGCTGCGGGCCGGCGGGGCGCTGCGGACCCTCCTCTACGGCGCGTCACGCATCGAACCCGAGTTGGCCCACCGCACGCTGGCAGCCCTGCCGGACGTCGAGCTGATCCAGGGGTACGGCCAGACCGAGGGCGGGCCGCACACGCTCCTCACCGGCGCCGACCACCGGCGCGCGGTGGCCGATCCGGCACAGGCCCACCTGCTGCTGTCCTGCGGCCGGCCCGCCCCGGGGGTCCGGGTGCGGATCGTCGGCGGGCACGCACGGGGTCGGCGCGGTCGAGGTCACCTCCCCCTACCTGTTCGCCGCGCGCCCCGACGGCTGGCTCGCGACCGGAGACCTGGGCCGGCTGGACGACGACGGCTACCTCTACCTGGTCGGCCGCACGGGCGACGGCTTCGTCCGGGGCGGTGAGAACGTGTACCCCGCGGAGATCGAACGGGTCCTGGTCGGTCACGCCGGGGTGCGCGATGCCGCGGTCGTCGGCATCCCGGACGACCGGCTCGGTCAGGCGGTGGGTGCGCTCATCGTCCCCGCGGACGCCGCCGCACCACCGGATCTCGACGAGCTGCGGCGCCACGTCGCGTGCTCTCCTCGCCGGCTACAAGGTGCCCGTGACGTGGCGCCTGGTGCCCGAGCTGCCCCGCAATCCGATGGGCAAGCTGCTCCGCCACCAACTTCCCGCCATGGACGGTCCGGCCGACGGCGGAACTCCGGCGCCGTAGGGGGTCGGCATCCGCGTCAGGAGCGGCTGGGCGCGGGCCGCGGTTCGCGCGGCAGTCCCAGCACCCGTTCCCCCACGACGTTGAGGTGGATCTGGTGACTGCCGCCGTAGATGGACTCCGCCCGGCTGACCAGGAACGACGTCTGGACGGAATCCAGCTCGTAGCCCTCACCGACGATCTGCGACGCGGGGCCGGCGATCTCCATCGCCAGCGCGGCCATCTCCTGGTGCCAGTGCGGCCACGACAGCTTCAGCAGCGACGACTGGGGCCCGGGGGTCCCCGCGCGCATCAACTCGGTCAGGTTCCGGAAGTTGGTGTAGTGCATGACCCGCAGTCGGATGGCCAGGTCGGCGAGCCGCCGGCGGACCACCGGGTCGGCGAGGACGCCCCGTTGCCGGGCGAGCTCGACGACCGACTGGAGCTCCCCGTCGAACTGGATCAGGTAGGCGAGGTTGCCGACGCCCCGCTCGTGCCCGAGCGTGGCCTGCCCGATCCGCCAGCCCTGTCCCCGCTCCCCGACGATCATGTCCGCGGGGGTGCGGGCGTCGGTGAAGAACACCTCGTTGAAGTCCTCGGCCCCGGCCATGTTGCGGATCGGCCGCAGCTCCACGCCCGGGGTGTCGAGCGGCAGCAGCAGGATCGACAGCGAGGCGTGCCGGGGGGCGTCGGGCTCCGTGCGGCAGAGCACGTAGATCCAGTTCGAGTCCGTGCCGTGACTCGTCCAGATCTTCTGCCCGTTGATCACCCACTCGTCGCCGTCGAGCTCGGCACGGGTGCGCAACCCCGCGAGGTCGGATCCGGCCTCCGGCTCGCTGAATCCCTGGCACCAGATGTCCTCCGCGGCGAGGATCCGCGGGATGAACCGGCGCTTCTGCGCCTCGGTGCCGAACTCCAGGATCGTCGGGCCGATCAGGTTGGTCCCCTGGTAGCCCGCCCGGTGCGGGCCGCGGGCCCGGGCGTACTCCAGCGCGAAGACGATCCGCTCGTTCGGCGTCGCGGGACGCCCGCCGTACTCCTCCGGCCACCCGAGTCCCACCCAGCCGGCCGCGTGCAGCTCCTTCTCCCAGGCCAGCCGCTCCTCGAAGGGACCCTCGTTGGCCGGGCCGCCCGACCCCCCGGAGGGCCTTCCACTCCCCGGAGAGCTTCTCCTCCAGCCAGTCGCGGACGCGCTGGCCGAACTCCTGCTCAGCGGGCGAGAACTGCAGGTCCATCGGGAACTCCTGATCGTGGGGTCGTGCGGTGAGCATCGGCGTGCAGCAGCTCACGGACGCGGACGGCGGAGTCGACCGTCTCCTGCCACGTCGGGGCGACCGCGATGAGGTTGATGTCCCGGCAGCCGGCCGCCACGTAGGGGGCGAGCGCCTCGGCCACCAGCTCCGGAGGGCCGGCGGGGCAGTACCGGGCGAACGAGGCGAACGGGATGCCGTAGAAGTCCTGCATCGTCCCGGCGAGCCGCACCGTCGCCGCGTCCGCGTCGGCGCCGAAGCCGCACCAGACCTGCAGGCCGTGCCGCCACCCGCCGGGCCGCCGGCCGTTCGCGGCGGCCGCATCGGCGATCTGCTCGGTCGCCTCGGCGAACCGTCGGGGCGACACCCACACCGCCGACCAGCCGTCACCCAGCCGAGCCACCCGGTCGAGCGCAGCCGCCGATCGGCCGCCCACGAGGATGGGGACGGCGGGGTCCGGCGGTGGCAGGACGAGGGCCTGATCCAGGGCGAAGTGCTCGCCGGAGAAGGTCACCTCCTCCCCCGCCAGGAGCCGCCGGACGATGGAGAGGGACTCGTCCATGCGGGCCCCCCGCGTCGACGGGTCGACGCCGCACATGCGTACCTCGGCGCGGTCCTCCCCACCGATGCCGACGCCGAACTCGAACCGCCCGGGAGCCAGGCCGGCAAGCGTCGCGACCTGCCGGGCGACGGGAACCGGATGTCGCAGCGGCAGCTGGAACACCGAGGTGGCGATCGTGAGCCGCTGCGACAGCACGGCGAGCGCCGTCGCCTCGATCAGCCCGTCGTTGCCCGCCCCGCCGCGGAAGCTGACGTGGTCCCCCACGCAGAGCCGATCGAGACCGCCGCCCTCCGCGCGCTCGACCAGGGTCCGCAGCGTGCCCGGTCCCGCCCGGAACACGGCGTGCGGCGGCCGCAGGCCGATGCGGACCGGGCCCGCGGTCATGCGCCGGTGTACTGCTCGACGAGCACCCGGCGCAACAGCTTGCCCTGCTGGTTGCGCGGCAGGCTGTCCACGAACGACCAGCTCGCGGGCGTCTTGAAGGGCGCCAGCTGCGCGCGCACGTGCGCGCGCAGCTCCTCCTGCGACGGTGGGATGGCGGGATCAGCAGGGACGACGACCGCGTGCACGGTCTGTCCCAGCCGCTGGTCCGGCACACCGACCACGGCGACCTCCCGGACGCCGGGATGCTGGGCGATGACCTGCTCGACCTCGACGGGGTGCACGTTCTCGCCCCCGCGGATGATCATGTCGCCGCGGCGCCCCATGAGGTACAGGTAGCCGTTCTCGTCGACCCGGCCGGTATCGCCGGTGTGCAGCCAGCCGTCCTCCTCGGTGCGGAAGAAGTGCTCGGCGCGCGCCCAGATCTCGCCCTCACCCACCTCGTCGGGCTCGTGGACCTCCAGCGTGACGCCCGGGGCAGGCCTGCCGACGGAGCGCAGCAGCTCGACCCGGCCGCCGGCCGCCTGCTGGTGGTCTTCCGGCCCGAGGAAGCAGATCGGGCTTCCCTCGGTCTGGCCGAACAGCTGCAGGAAGCGGACCTCGGGCAGCGTGCCGAGCGTCCGGCGCAGCGTCTCCGGGTGCATCGGGGCGCCGCCGTACATCAGCAGCCGCAGCGTCCCGATGTCGATCGCGTCGGCGGCCAGGAGCATCTCGACCATCGTCGGGACGACGAGAGCGTGTGTCACGCCGAGCGCCTTGAGCCCCTGCCAGGCCTCGACCGAGAAGTCGGGGAAGCACGCGACCGCGGAGTCCGAGGCCAGCGCCACGGCCAGCAGCCCGAGGCCGGCGATGTGGTGGAACGGTGACGCCGTCGTGAAGACCGTCGTCGGGCCGAGCTCGACCAGCGCGGTGTTCACCCGCGCCCGGGCAGCCATGCGGTCCTGTCGCGCCCACACCGCCTTCGGCGCGCCGCTGGTCCCCGAGGTGTGCAGGACGAACGCGGTCGCGTCCGCTGCGGGGTTCGGGAGGGAGCGGTCCGACGCCGGCGGGGCGCAGAACTCCTCGACGGCGCAGCCGGCGAGCGCCGCGGCACGGTCGGCCACCTCGCGGTAGGCGGGCGCCGTCACCAGCCGGTCGGCCCCGAGGCCGGCGAGGCAGCTCGCGATCTCCGCGGCCGTCAGCCGCGGTCCGAGCGGGGCGAGCGGCCGGTCGGTGCCCGCCCCGCCGACGAGCAGCGCGAAGGCGTCCTTGGTCGTCCCGAACAGCGCGGGGACCGGCCGGCCCGCCGGGAATCCCGCCTCGTCCAGCCAGTCCGCGGCACCCGCTGCCCGGCGGTGCAGCTCCGCGACGGTCCAGCTCCCGTCGAGGTCGACCACCGCCGACGCGTCCGGGTCCCGTGTGGCGACCATCTCCGACCAGGTGTTCACGGCTTCCTCTCGTCGTCGTTCCGCGGCCTCGATCAGGCCATGGTCAGGCCGCCGCTGACCGACAGCGTCTGACCGGTGATGTACGCCGCGCCGTCACCGGCGAGGAAGACGACGGCCGGTGCGATGTCCTCGGGCTGGGCGGTGCGCCCCAGCGGGATGGCGCGGGCGAGTGAGTTGTAGAGCTTCTCGTTGGTCTCGGCGATCTGGCCCAGCAACGCCGTCTCGGTGGGGCCGGGGCAGACGCAGTTGACCGTGATGGAGTGCCGGGCCATCTCCCGCGCGAGGGTCTTGGTGAACGACACGATGCCGCCCTTGGTGGCCGAGTAGACCGCCTCACCGCTGGAGCCGACCCTCGCCGCGTCGGAGGCGATGTTGATGATCCGGCCGCTCGACCGGGCCATCATGCTGTCCAGCACCGCGCGGCAGCACCCGATGGTGCCCTTGAGGTTGACCGCGATGATCCTGTCCCAGGTGTCCTCGGTGCTCTTCACGAAGGGCTCGATGACGTCGATGCCCGCGTTGTTGACCAGCACGTCGATCTCGCCCAGCTCGTCGACGATCCGCTGGAACCCGGAGCGCACGCTGGCGGTGTCGGACACGTCGACGCCGATCCCGGTGGCGCGCCCGCCGAACTTCGCGCTCAGCTCGCCGGCCGCCTTCGTGGCCGCCGCCTCGTCCACGTCGGCGATGGCCACCGCGGCGCCCTGCTCGGCCAGGCCGCCGGCGATGGCCAGCCCGATGCCCCGGGCCGCGCCGGTGACGACGCACACCCTTCCGTCCAGTGAACCCATGTCTGTTTCCTTCTGTTGGTGGGAGACCCGCTCTGTTGTCGGAGAAGCGGCGGATCCGGTCAGCCGACGCCGCGTGCGGCCGGCCCGAGCATCTGACGTGCGATCTGGACCTGGAGGATCTCGCTGGACCCCTCGACCACCCGGGCGACACGGAGGTCGCGGAACCAGTGCTCGAGCGGCATCTCCTTCGCCATGCCGAGCGCGCCGAACCACTGCATCATCCGGTCGACGATCGTGAAGGCCGCCTCGGTGCAGTGCAGCTTCGCCATGGCCGCCTTGGTGCGGGCGTCACCGCCGTGGTCGTCGGTCCACGCGGCGTCCCACGTCAGCCACCTCCCGGCGTCGATGGCAACGCGGGCCTGGGCCAGGTCGAACTGCGCGGCCTGGCGGGACGCCAGCGGGACACCGAAGGTCTCGCGCTGCTGCAGCCACTCGATGCCGAGCCGCACGGACTCCTCGGCGATCCCGAGCGCGCGGGCGGCGTAGGACAGCCGCTGCCGCACCAGCCAGTCGCCGGCCAGGGTCAGGCCCGCGCCCTCCTCGCCGATGCGGTTCGCCGCCGGCACGACGACGTCGTCCAGCACCATCTCGGTGGGCCAGTGGTTCCGCAGCACGGGGATCGTCGTCGTCGACAGCCCTTCGGCGTCCCCGTCGACGAGGAAGGCGGTGATGCCGCCCTCGGCGCGGGCGTACACGATGCCGTAGCGCGCCCGCTCCCCGTTGGTGATCCACTGCTTGCGCCCGTTGAGGACGTACGTATCGCCCTTGCGCACCGCGGTGGTCCGGATCGCGCGCTTGGGGTCGGTGCCTCCCGACGGCTCGGCGATCGCGGTGAACGTCTGCCAGCCCTGTTCGACCGCCGGCCGCGCGAACCGGTCGATCTGCTCCTCGGTGCCGCGGAACACCACGACCGGCGGCGGATGGCCGAAGACGCCGCCGCCCGCGTGCGGGAAGCAGAACCGGTGCTTGGCCGCCTGCTCGAGCACGACGACGGTCTGGAAGACCGACAGGCCCGCACCCCCGTACCGCTCGGGGGTGTCGAAGCACCACAGCCCCAGTTTCTTGGCCTCCGTGCGCAGCGGGGCCAACGCCTCTTCCGGCAGCTCACGCGCCGCGGGGTCGCCCGCGTCCTCCGCCGGACGGATCCGCTCCCGGACGAAGCGCTCCACGAGGCCGGCCAGCTCACGCAGCTCGTCGGGGAGGGTGAACCCCGAGAAGGTCGCCGGCTCCTCCGGCGGAGTCGCCGTCATGCCGGCAGCACCAGGTCGGCGAACAGCGCGCGGTGGCGGTCGGCGTCCCCGAGCAGGAACGACGAGCTGCTGGCCCGCTTGAAGTACAGGTGCGCCGGGTGCTCCCAGGTGAATCCGATGCCGCCGTGGACCTGGATGCAGCTGGCGGCGACGGAGCTGAGCGCATCGGTGCAGAAGGCCTGCGCGAGGCTGGCGGCCTGCGGCAGCTCCGCGGGGCTGCTGTCGGCGGCCCACATGGCGTAGAGGGCCGCGGACCGGGCCGACTCGACCTCCAGCAGCATCTCCGAGCACAGGTGCTTGATCGCCTGGAACGACCCGATCGGCCGGCCGAACTGCGTGCGGACCTTGGCGTGCTCGACAGCCATGTCCAGCGCCCGCTGCGCCGCACCGACCTGCTCGGCCGACAGGGCCACCGCCGCACGGCGCAGGGTCTCCTCGACCGCTGCCCAGCCGGACCCGTCCTCCCCGACCAGCCGCGCCTGCACCGCGTCGAAGCGCAGCTCGGCCTGCTTGCGGGTCTGGTCGAGGGTCGGCAGCGCGCGGCGGGTGAGCCCGGGCGCCGTCCCCTCGACCGCGAAGAGACCGATGCCGGCGTCGGACCGGGCGACGACGAGCACGAGATCGGCGACCGCGCCGTCGGGCACGTAGGTCTTCAGGCCGTCCAGGAGCCATCCGCCGTCGCGCTGCTCCGCCCGCAGCGTGACGCCGTCGGAGTCCCACCGGCCGGCCGGCTCGGTGAGCGCGAGCGTGGCGATCCGCTCCCCCGCGACGACGGCCGGCAGGTAGTCCGCGCAGGCCTCACTGTCCCCGCTGGCGAGCAGCGCCGGGATCGCGAGCGCCACCGTGGCGAAGTACGGAGCGCACAGCAGCGCGCGACCCATCTCCTCGAACACGACGCCGAGCTCCACCCAGCCGTAGCCGGCACCGCCGTACTCCTCCGGGACGGCCAGCCCGACCAGGCCGAGCTGCCCGGCGAGCTGATCCCATACCGCAGGGTCGTAGCCGGTGGCGGAGGCCATCAACCGCCGCGTCTCGGACTCGGTCGCGCGCTCCGCGAGGAAGCGCCGGACGACCGAGCGCAGTTCCACCTGCTCGTCGCTCAAGCTGAAGTTCATCGGTCTCCGTGGCGAAGGCGCCCAGTCATTGTCTGAATATCCGTTATATCATTGTTCTCTATCGGTCCACTACCGCGGCCGGTCAGGCGGGGACGGGCTTGGCACCCCGGATCAACCGACCCGGCAGCGCGCCGGTCGCCTTCCCGTCGCGGTAGGTGGCCACTCCGGACACGATGGTCGCGTCGTACCCGTCCGCCTTCTGGACGAGTCGGCGCCCCTGCTCGGGCAGGTCGTAGGTCACCGTGGGGGCGTGCAAGTGCAGGCGATCGAGGTCGATGACGTTCAGGTCGGCCTTGTACCCCACCCCGATCAGGCCTCGGTCGAGGAGCCCGACCGTCTCGGCGGTCTCGCGGGTGAGCATGCGCACCGCCCGGGGGAGCTCGACACGCCACTCGGGATCGGCATCCCGCACCCAGTAGGTCAGGAAGTACGTCGGGTACGTCGCGTCGCACACCATGCCGTAATGGGCCCCACCATCCCCCAGCCCCAGCACCGTCCGGTCGCTCCCGAGCAGGTCCCGGCCGGCGCCGTCCATCCGTTCTCCGGTGAGGTTGGCCATCGGACGGAAGAGGATCTCCCGGCCGTCGCGCTCCAGGAGAGCGTCGTAGATGACCTCGAGGGGGTCCAGCCCGGCGGCTCGTGCCCGTGACCCGATGCTCTGGTCACGGCTCTGGTGGTAGTTGGGCGGATCGCCGAGGATGTAGAGCTGCTCGTGCTCCTTGACCACGAAGCGGAGGAAGGGGTTCGGGTTGTCCGGCCGCTCGGTCAGCAGGCGTCGCCGCAGGTCGGGCCGGCGCATGGCCGCCACCCGCTCCGCGAGCGGCAGGTGCGCGATCGGCTGGTAGCTGGGGTGCAGCGAGAAGGGGTGCATCGACAGTTCCAGCCCCAGCAGCGCTCCGGTGGGCCGCGGGATGATCTGCCCCCGGATGGTGAGCCCCTCCCCCTTGGCCTCCTCCAGCCCACGGAGGAACACGCGCCACCCGTCGGGCTGCTCGGGCATCTGCATGAAGCTGAAGGACGTCGGACGCCCGGAGCGCGACGCGATCTCGCGGATCAGGTTCATCTGCTCCTGCGGGTCCAGCGAGGTGTTCGGGATGATCTGGTACACGCCGGCGCCGGCGTCGCGCAGCCCTTCCGCCAGGGCGACCGCCTCGCGGTCCTCCGTCCGCACTGACGGCGCGAGCTCGCCCGCCTTGGTCCGGTGGGCCAGGCTCCGGGAGGTTGACACGCCCAGGGCGCCCGCCTCCACCGCCTCGCGGACCAGCCGCCGCATCTCCGCGAGGTCGTCCTCGGTCGGCGGCTCCAGTTCGGCTCCGCGCGTTCCCATCACGTAGACCCGCAACGGCGAGTGCGGCACCTGGGCGGCGAAGTCGATGTCGGACTGCCGCTGCTCCAGGGCGTCGAGGTACTGCGGGAACGTCTCCCAGTTCCAGGGGACGCCCGCCGCCATCACCACCTCCGGGATGTCCTCGACGCCCTCCATGAGCTTGATGAGGGCCTGGCGGTGCTCTTCCCGGGCGGGCGCGAAGCCGACGCCGCAGTTGCCCATCACGACGCTGGTCACGCCGTGGCCGGACGACGGGGCCAGCCGGTTCTCCCAGGTGATCTGACCGTCGTAGTGGGTGTGGATGTCGACGAAGCCGGGCGTCACGATCCGACCGGTGGCGTCGATCTCCTCCCGGCCCGACCCGGTCACCGATCCGACCTCGACGATCCGATCCCCGATGACGGCGATGTCGGCACGGAACGGCTCGCCACCCGTGCCGTCCACGACCGTCCCTCCGCGGATCACCAGGTCGTAGTCCGTGCTCATGTCCAGTCCCTCTCGGCTCCGGCGCCCCGGCGGTCAGCCGGAGGAACAACACGCCAATCCGTTAAACACTTCGATGCCATGCGCCTGCGCCTGTGTGCCGGTCAGCGGCGGTCGAAGCGCGGACTGCGTTTGGCCAGGAAGGCGGTGATGCCTTCCTGGCCGTCCCGGGACGAGATGGCCAGGGCGGACAGCGCCGCCTCGTGGCGCAGCGCCTCCTCGCTCTCGGACCAGGATCGGGCCGACTCGAGCACGAGCGCCAGGTTGACGCGGCTGAGCTCGGCGACCTCGGCCGCCAGCGCCGCAGCGGTGGCCGGCAGGTCTTCCGGTTTCTCGGGCGGCGCGGAGAGCAGGCCGAGCTGCCAGGCGGTCTGGGCGGGAATGGGGCGACCCGTGAGCATCATGGCCATGGCCGGCCCTCGGCCGATCGAACGACGCAGCCGCACCGTGCCCCCGAAACCCGGCACGAGACCCAGCTTCGCCTCGGGCAGGCCGAAACTGCTGCGGTCGGAGGCCAGGACCAGCGGGCACGCCAGGGCCAGCTCGCACCCGCCGCCCAGCGCGAACCCGTCGACGGCCGCGACGACCGGGACCGGCAGCGCCTCGACGGCGGCCATGACCTCCTGCCCGCGTCGGAGCATGTCGTGCGCCGCGGACGGGTCGGCTCCCTGCAGGCCCGACAGATCGGCCCCGGCGCAGAACGCCCGATCCCCGGCGCCGTCGATGAGCACCGCCCCGATGGCGGGATCGTCCCGGACCGCGGCCAGTTCCTGGGCGAGCAGCGCCAGCACCTCGGCGTTGAGGGCGTTGAGCGCGCGCGGCCGGTCCAGGGTGAGGTGCCGGACCCTGCCCTCGGTCCGGGCCTGTACCGGTGCGGTCACGCCCGCGGCCCGGTGAAGTCAGGAGCACGCTTCTCCAGGTGGGAAGCCAGCCCCTCCTTCGCACCGGGGAGGCCGAAGCCGTAGAACTCCAGCGCCAGCGAGGCGTCGAAGGACGGGCCGGCAGCCCGGTACCAGTTGTTGAGAGCCTGCTTGGTCCACGCGAGGGCGCTCGGCGATCCGGCGACCAGCTTGCGCGCCACCTCCAGCGCGGTGGCGTGGACCGCCTCGTCGTCCACGCACATGGACACCAGCCCGATGCGCTCGGCCTCCTCCCCTGTGAGGACGTCGCAGGTGAGCAGGTAGTACTTCGCCTTCGCCATCCCGCACAGCAGCGGCCAGTTCATCACCGCGTGGTCGCCGGGGGCCACGCCGAGGCGGGTGTGCCCGTCGACGATCTTGGCCTTCCGGCCCGCGATCGAGATGTCCGCCAGGAGGGCGACCGCGAGCCCGGCGCCTACCGCCGGGCCGTGCATCGCCGACACGATCGGTTTCGAGCAGTTGATGACGTTGTAGACGAGATCCCGGGCTTCGCGCATGGCGCGCGTGCGCACGACCGGGTCGTTGACCATGCCGGCCAGGAGGTCGAATGAGCCCCCCGCGGAGAAGGCCCGCCCCTCTCCCTGGACGACGACGACGCGGACGTCGTCGTCCCGGTCGATGACCGGCCAGATGTCGGCGATCTGCCCGTGCCCTTCCGCCGACACCGCGTTGAGGTTGGGGCCGTCGAAGACGATCCGGAGGATGCCCTCCTCCACGCGTTCCACGCGGAAGGCGGTGAAGCGGTCGTAGGCGTCGCTGGACACTGGTGCACCTCGGTCTCGAGTCGGGCGGGGCCACGATGACGAGGGCCCACCATATAGCGTATTGATTAGACTCATGGACGAGTCCGCCCACCGAGCGCGAGGAAGCAGATGACAGGCGACAGCACGCGCCGGGCAGGGACGACCGTCGGCGGAGTGGGGTCGGGGTGGCCGTCGGACATCCCCCGTCCGCAGCCACCCGTGTGGGACGTGTTCGACGTCGAGGTCGACCTCCGTGACACGGGGCAGGTCGTCGCGCAGCTGGGCATCGACGACCGGCTCGTCGCCGGGCACGGACTGGCCTCGGCGGGGCTGGTCGCGATGCTGGCCGACTGCATCCTGGGCACCGACGCAGCGCTGCGGGCGCGCGGGCGGATCGCCACGGCCGTGCTGACGGTGGACCTCGTCGGCTCTCCTCCCGAGACCGGGCTGCTCAGGGCCGTGTCCGGCGACTCCGGCCGGCGGGCCGGATACCTGCACACCACGGCGGGGATCCGCGATGCGGGCGACATCGAGGTGGCGCGCGTGACCGGCTGGTTCGCCGCGCGCGGCGGCCCTCCTGTGCCCTCGTCCTCCGTCGCCCTCCCGTCGTCCCCCGCTGTGCTCCCCGCCGAGCCGGAAGACCGGCCCGATCACGTCGCTCCACCGGCGGACGGCGCCCCCACGCCGGGCGCCGCCGACCTCACTGCCACGCCGCTGTGGCGCACCCTCGGACTGGGCTCGTTCACCTCGCGGACCGGGCGGCGCCGTCGCCTTCGAGCTGCCCCACGTGGGCAGGCTGAGCAACAGCGGTGGCACCCTGCACGGCGGCGTCGCCGCGCTCATGGCGAGCGTCGCCGCCCTGGCGACCCTCGGGGACGCCGTACGACCCGAGGTGCTGTCGATGACGTGCCACTACCTGCGCGGTGCCGGCGGGGACGGCCGTCCCGTGCGGGTGACGGGCCGCCAGATCCGTCGCGGCCGCACGTCGGCCGTCGTCCAGGGCGACGTCCTGGCCGCGGACGGGCGGCCGGCGATGCACACGGTGGTGACGACGGCGCTGCATTCCTGACGCCGACGCATCACCCGATCGGCCGGAGCCAGGCTCGCACGTCGGGGTGGTCCGGGCCCAGCGGCGGGAACTCCGGCGCCCTCCGCTCGCGCAGCGCGGCCGCGCCCTCCCGGAACTCCGCGCGGCCCTCGTCGCTGCGATTGCGCGCGCTCGACTCCGCCTCCGATGCCTGCAGCGGTCGGTGCTGGTCGTCGAGCAGCTGGCGCTTGGCCGCGGCCATGGACAGGGGGGAACAGCGCTCGGCGAGCGATCGTGCGTACTGCTCGGCGGCCGGGAGCAGGTCATAGGCCGGCACCAGGCGATCGGCCAGCCGCAGGGCGACGGCCTCCTCCGCGTCGACCGGGCGCGACGACAGCAGGAGGTCCAGCGCGACGCTGGAACCGACGATGCGGGGCAGGAGCCACGACGTCCCGAACTCGGGAACGAGCCCCAGCCGGCTGAACATGGGAACGAAGCGGGCCTCCGGCGCGGCGAACCGGACGTCGCAGCAGAGGGCCAGCGCGAGGCCGAGGCCGACCGCCGGGCCGTTGACCGCCGCCACGACCGGCTTGGGGAAGGCGGCGAGGCCGCTCAGGGGGCGCGCCCGGGTGGGAGCGGCCTCTGCCCCGGACGACCGGGCCGCGACGTGCTCGGCGTCCAGTCCGGCGCAGAACCCGCGGCCGGCGCCGGTGAGCACGACGGCGCGGACGCCGGGGTCGACCAGGACGGCGTCGAGGACCTCGAACCAGCCCTGCTCCATCGCGGGCGTCCAGGCGTTCAACCGGTCCGGCCGGTTCAGCGTCACCGTGGCGACCCGCTCGGAGACGCGGCACAGCACCGGCTCCCCGTCGAGCGCCCCGGCTCCGCTCAGCGGAGCCGCCACTTCGGCCGGGGCCGGCTGGCGCGGTCCACCTCCGCCGTCCCGATCGGGTTGCCGATCTGCACGAAGTGCATGCCCACCGAGTGCGCCTGTGCGCGCGGCATGTCCAGGCTCTGCCAGAAGGCCTTGACCGTCCCCTGCGTCGCCACCGCGGGCTTGTCCGCGATGATCGCGGCCAGTTCGTGCGCCCGCGCCCAGAGCTCCTCGCGCGGGACGACCTCGCTCACCAGCCCGATCTCCAGGGCCCGCTTGGCCGACATGCGCTCGTCGAGGCCGAGCAGGGCCATCCGCAGGGCCTCGCGCATGGGCACGGTCCGGGCCATGTCGACGGGCTCGAACACCGAGGTCATCCCGTAGGTCACGTGCGGGTCGAAGAACATCGCGTCGTCGGCGCAGATGACGATGTCGGACTCGTTGACCCAGTACATGGCACCGCCGGCACACATCCCGTGCACGGCGCACACCACCGGCGTCCAGACCTCGTTCGCCTTGGGCGCGAGGTCCTGCCCCGGGTCGGTGACATCCCACACGGAATCCGGACGGGTGCGTCCCTCGACGACGTCGAGGCCCGCGGAGAAGGCGCGGTCGCCGTTCGCCCGGAGCACGACCGCCCGGACGTCGCTGTCCTCACGGACGATGCGCCAGACCTCGCGGAAGTCCGCGATCATCGCGTCGTTGAACGCGTTCATCCGGTCCGGCCTGTTCAACGTGATCGTGGCGACGTGGTCGGCGCTGGTCTCGTACTGGATGGTCTCGAACACGGGGGTTCCCTGGGGATCGGCGGTCATGGATTCTTCAGGGCCTGCTGGGCCCGGTCCTTGAAGCCGCGGTCGGAGAGCATCCGCACCTGCACGTCGAGGACGTGCTCGAGGTGGGCGGTCAGCTCGGACCGGAGGTGGGCGCGGTCGAGCTCGACGTACGCCGCGAGGGTGTGCGGCGGGATCTCCGCGAGCTGCCGTGCCCGCTCCTGCGCCGCCTCGAGCGCCGGCCGCTCACCGGTCGACTCGGCCAGACCGAGCTCGGCGAGCACGGCGGCAGAGAGCTTGGGCTGTCCGGGCAGCATGCGCCACAGGGCTCCGGGGGCCCGCAGCCGCAGCAGCAGGACGCCTCCCGTGCCCGGCACCGCGCCGATCCCTCCCCAGCCCTGGCGCACCCAGCCACCCGGCCCCACCAGGCGGGCGTCGCAGGCGAGGGCGATGTCGAACCCCATCCCCACCGCGGGGCCGTCCAGGGCGGCGAGCGTCGGCACGGGGAGGTCGACCAGAGCGCGGAGCAGCCCCTGGTAGGCGCTGTACACCAGGCGCCGGCGTTCCTCGGGAGGCATCTCGGCCCGCGCCACCATGCCCCGCAGGTTGCCCCCGGCGCAGAACGCCCCTTCCCCGGTGAGCACGACGACCTGTGCCCCGTGCTCGACGGCCGAGCCGAGGGCGGCGGTGACCTCCCGCGCCTCGTCCGGCCCCAGGGCGTTGCGCTGCTCCGGCCACCGCAGTGTCACGGTCGCCACGGAGCCCTCGAAGTCCACGGTCACGCCCATCGTCGGCTCCTCGCTCCCGGGGGTCCACGGGCTCAGGGGTCAAGGCGCGCCGACGCCGACCCGGACAGCACCACGTCGCCTGCCTGGTTCGTCGTGACGACGTCGAGGTCGGCCACGGGCTCGCCGTCGACCTCGTCGAGCGCGCGCACCGTCACCGTCGTGGTCAGGGTGTCCCCCGGCCACACCTGCCCGCGGAACCGGACGCCGAACGTGCGCAGCCGGCCGTCCCCCACCCAGTCCGTGAGCGCCTTCCCGGTGAGCGCCATCGTCAGCATCCCGTGGGCGAAGACCCCCGGAAAACCGGCCACCTTGGTCGCGAAGACCTCGTCGGTGTGCAGCGGGTTGTAGTCGCCGGACGCGCCCGCGTACATGACCAGCTGGGTGCGGGTGAGGTCGTCGACGACGACCGCCTCCCGCGAGGTACCGACGGACAGCTGCTGCCTGATGAGCGCCATCAGCCCTGCTCCCCCGGTGCACGCTCCGTCTGGACGCCGACCATGCGGCTGGTCACGACCAACCGCCCCTCCTGGTCGCGGTAGTCGACGATGGTCTCGGAGAACCTCAGCACTCCCCCGCGCTTGCCCTGCTTCTCCCAGCGTTCGCCCTCGCGGCTCGCCGCGGTCAGCACGTCACCTGGCCGGAGTGGCCGGTGGTAGGTGAAGTGCTGCTCGGCGTGCAGCCCCGTCCCCCCGCCGCCGTCGGACTGCGGGATGCCCGTCGGCTCCCGGCCCGAGCCCAGCCAGGGTTGTCCGACCTTCGGGCGCAGCGGGTAGTCCGGGTCGAACTGCGCGGAGGCCATCGTGAAGGTCGGCGGGGCGATGACCTCACCCAGCTCGGTGCTCCCGGCCGATTCCTCGTCGTAGACCGGGTTCGCGTCGCCGATCGCTCGCGCGAACATCACGATGTGTCCGGCCTCGACCGGGAACCGGCTGGCTACCACGGCTGCCTCCTGTTGTCGTCCGAACTCGTCGGGTGGATGGCGCTCACAGCCCCCAGCACTGGAGCAACGCCTCGCGATGGTGGGCCGGGGACCCGAACTGCACAGCTCCCGACCGGCGAGCGCAGCCCTCGGTGTTCATCGGTGAACGTCAGCGTCACGTCACCACTCCTCGTCCATCGTCCGACCGGCCGGCTCGTGACGCCGGAGCAGTTTCAGCTTAAACAACTACCGGATTCGTTGTTCGACCGCCAGATCCGTGGTTCGATTCTGTGACCTGGCCGACAGCGTGCCCTCGACTGAGGTCCGGTGGGACGACGGCGTCACGGCGATGACATGGAGTGCAGATGACTCAACCGGTTCTGGAAGGTCTGACCGTCCTGGAGTTCGGCGCGGGAAGCCACGCGGCGGCCCTCGCCGGCGTCCTGCTCGCGGACAACGGGGCCCGGGTGGTCAAGGTCGAACCGCCGGAGGGGGACCGGCTGCGGACCGACTCGCCGTCGGCCCACCTGGTGTTCAACCGGGGCAAGGAGAGCGTCGTCGCCGACCTTCGCACGACGGAGGGCCGCGAGCGCGCTCGCGAGCTCGCCGCGCACGCCGACGTGCTCATCGCCGCGTTCGAGCCGGGCGTCGCCGAGCGGTTCGGCATCGACTACGCGAGCCTTCGTGAGCTCAACCCACTGCTGGTGCACTGCTCGATCAACGGCTTCGGCTCGGAGGGTCCCTACGCGGCCATCAAGGCCTACGAGGGCGTGGTGCAGGCGAAGACCGGACTGTTCAGCCTCGGACAGGGCGGCCAGTTCGGCTACCGGCCGGGACCGGTCTTCGGCAACGCGCCGATCGCCGGCACGGGTGCCGGTCACCTGGCGGCCTCCGGCATCATCGCGGCACTTCTCGCGCGCCGGCAGACCGGCCACGGTCAGCAGCTCGAGGTGCCGCTGTACTTCGGTGCGCACGTCGTCGACTACTTCGGCCTCATGACGTGGCTGTTGATGGCGGGCAAGGTGGACCTGTCCGCCAGCAAGCCGGCGGCCGGTGGTGGCGCGCCGCGCAGGACCGTGGTCGCGAGCCGGCTGAACTACCTGCCGTGCACCAAGGACGGCCGGTTCGTCTTCTTCACCGCGATGATGCCCCACCAGTCACGTGCCGTCCTGCGTGCGCTGGGGATCGAGCACATCCTGGAGGAACCGCGCTTCGCGAATGCCCCCTTCTTCGAGTCGGCCGAGGACGGGCAGGCGTGGGAGGACGAGATCTGGAACGCGTTCCGGACGAAGACCTTCGCGGAGTGGGACCCGATCCTGCGCGCGGAGCCGGACATCGCCTACGAGCTGGCCCGCACCAGCGAGGAAGGGCTCGACCACCCGGCGGTCCGGGACAACGACGGTGTGCTCACACTCGACGTACCGGGCATCGGACCGGCGGAGCAGGTAGGGCCCGTGGCTGTCTTCCAGGCCACCCCGGCCCGCATCCAGCGGGCCGCCCCGGCTGTCGGCGAGAACTCCGGCCCGCTCGGCGGTCCGGCCGCCGTCGTGGGAACGGGGTCGACCCCGGAGCACCCGCTCGCCGGCATCACCGTCGTCGAGTTCGGCTACTTCTTCGCGATGCCGTTCGCCACCCAGACCCTGGCGGCACTCGGTGCGCGGGTCATCAAGATCGAGGACCGTGGCGGCGACCCCATGCGGTTCTCCTTCGGTGCCCCGGAGACCGGTGCGGCACGAGTCATGGAGGGCAAGGAGAGCCTGGTGGTGGACCTGCGGACACCGGAGGGACGCCAGCTGGTCCACGAGGTGGTCGCCAAGGCCGACGCCTTCGTCAACGGGTTCCGCTCGGGGATCGCCGAGCGCCAGGGGCTGGACTACGACACCCTGCGCGCCCTCAAGCCCGACCTGGTGTACGTCCACGCCGCCGGGTACGGCGAGAACGGCGAGTTCGCCCGCCGGCCGCTCTTCGCCCAGTGCGCCGAGGCGATCGCCGGCTCGCTGTACCGCAACGCCGGCTTCTGGCTCGATCCCACCCTGACCGAGGGGATGAGCGCCACGGAGATCCAGGCGGTGTTCCTGCCGCGGCTGCGCACGCTGGTGGATGGGGATTCCAATGCCGCCATGGCGCTGCTCACCGGGCTCACGCTGGCGCTGTACCACAAGCAACAGACCGGCGAGGGCCAGTTCGTGGCGACGTCGATGGTGAGCGGCAACATGTGGGCCTACGCCGACGACGCCGTGCGGTACGAGGGCAAGGTCCCGCTGCCCATGACCGACCCCGACCTCAACGGCATCACGGCGCTCTACCGGCTGTACGAGGCCGCGAGCGGTGGCTGGGTCTTCCTTGCCGCGCCGCGGCAGGACGAGTGGGAGGCGCTGGCCCGGACGGTCGATCGCGACGATCTGGTGACCGACGCCCGCTTCGCCACCGCCGCCGACCGGGCGGCGAACGACGAGGCGCTCGCCACCGAGCTCGGCTCGGTCTTCGCCACGCGCAAGGCCGACGAGTGGGAGGCACTGCTGGTTCCCCAGGGGGTCGCCTGCGTCGAGCCCTATCCCGCCACCATGTCGGAGTTCAGCGCCACCGACCCCGTGCTCCGGGAGACCGGCCTGGTCGCCGAGGTCGACCACCCGACCTTCGGCCGGATCGTCCGCCACGGCCTGCCGGTGCGCTTCTCCGAGACGCCCGGCCGGCTGGCCCCCGGCTGCGTGCTGGCCCAGCACACCCGGCCGATCCTCGAGGAGCTGGGCTACAGCCCGGAGCGGATCGCCGAGCTGGAGGAGAAGCAGGTCGTGGTCACCCTGCCCTCCGACTGACCGGTCGCACGACACACGGCCGGCGGGCGCCCCTCGGGGTACCCGCCGGCCGTGTCGTGCGAGGCAGGGTGTCAGTAGGGCCGGCGCAGGTCGAAGGGGACGGTGCCGAAGTGCGCCGCTTCCTTCTCCAGTTCGGCGACGGTCCAGCGCTCCGGCTTCTCGATCGAGTCGATGATCGCCCACGGCTGGAACAGGTGCACCGAGCCGCCGTGCACGAAGAAGACACGTCCGGCGATCGGGCAGTCCTTGGTCGCGAGGTAGGCGACGAAGGGCGCGATGTTGCCGGGGTCGTTGGCGTCGAACCCCTCCTCCGCCGTCTCGTTGATCTGGTTGCCGGGGTCCTCCGCCGTCGCGATGGTCCCGGTCAACCGGGTCCGGGCGGCCGGGGCGATCGCGTTGACCCGGATCCCGTACCTGACGAGCTCCTCCTGCGCGATCATGGAGAAGGTGGCGATACCGCTCTTGGCGGCGCCGTAGTTGCTCTGCCCGACATTGCCGAACAGTCCCGACGTCGAGGTCGTGTTGATGACCGAGGCGTCCACCGGCCGGCCGGACTTCGACTTCTCGCGCCAGTACTGGGCGGCGGCACGGGTGGGGAGGAAGTGCCCCCGCAGGTGCACCCGCACGACGGAGTCCCACTCCTCGTCGGACATGTTGACCAGCATGCGGTCGCGGAGGATGCCGGCGTTGTTCACGAGCACGTGCAGGTCACCGAAGGCGTCGACGGCCGCCTGCACGAGCCGGCGCGCCCCCTCGCCGTCGGCCACGTCGTCGCCGTTGGCAACCGCCTCCCCGCCCGCGGCCCGGATCTCCGCCACGACCTGCTCGGCCGGGGTCGCGTCGCTGCCGGACCCGTCGGTGCCGCCGCCGAGGTCGTTGACCACGACCTGTGCACCCTCGGCCGCGAACAGCAGGGCGTGTTCCCGCCCCACTCCGCGTCCCGCGCCGGTGATGATGGCGACGCGACCTTCCAGAGCACCCATGGACTTCTCCGCTTCCGATTGGCGAGGCGAGCTCTCTCGTCCTCGTGGTTGACGCCGGGTTCGCGCCGAGGTCGGCGGCCCGGCACCGGTCAGCCTCTGGTGCCGCCGACCTTCAGGTCCCGCGACCTGGAACCGCTTCGCGACCTCGAGACCGCGAGGGACTCCTGCTCGTCCTCGCAGAGACCACCGATCGTCACCCACGGTACCGTATATTTGTCTAGCGGATTATAGTTCGGTTCGCTAGCTTCGAGCCGAAGCCGGCCGTCGACCCACCTCGGCCGGCCGCAGGTCGAGTCCCTCCCCGCCCTGCCGAAAGGAAACCTCATGCGCCGACGGATCTTCGCCGAGGAACACGACCTGTTCCGCGAGACGGTGCGGGCGTTCTACGAGAAGGAGTGCGTGCCGCACGTCGAGGAATGGACCAAGGTGGGCGGGCCGGAACGCGACCTCTGGCTCAAGGCCGGTGCGGCGGGGCTGCTCGGCTGGGAGGTGCCCGAGGAGTTCGGCGGCAGCGGCGTCTCCGACTTCCGCTACAACGCGATCCTGGCCGAGGAGTCGATCACGACGGGCGGCAACGGCCCCGGCTTCGCCGTCAACAACGACATCGTGCTGCCCTACCTGCTCTCGCTGGCCACCGAGGAGCAGAAGCGCCGGTGGCTGCCCGGCATGGTCACCGGGGAGGTCATCTTCGCCATCGCGATGTCCGAGCCGGGCACCGGTTCCGACCTGAAGTCGATCTCCACCTCGGGCACCCGCGACGGCGACGACTTCGTCGTGCGGGGGGCGAAGACGTTCATCAGCAATGGGCGGACGGCCACGCACGTCATCGTCGCGGCGCGGACGGAGCCCGCGGAGGGGGCCAAGGGACTGAGCCTGCTCGTCGTCGAGGACGGCATGCCCGGATTCACCAGGGGCCGGCAGCTGGACAAGATCGGCTCCAAGTCGGCGGACACGTCGGAGCTGTTCTTCGAGGACGTGCGGGTCCCGTCGGCCAACCTGCTGGGCGAGCCGGGCAGGGGCTTCTACTCGCTGATGAAGAACCTCCCCCGGGAGCGCCTCGGCATCGCCGTCCACGGCGTCGCCCGCGCCGCCCGCGCCCTGGCGGTCACGGTCCAGTACACCAAGGACCGGAAGGCCTTCGGCCAGTCGATCGGCTCCTTCCAGGCCAACCGCTTCTCACTCGCCGAGATGAAGACCAAGGTGGACGTCGCCCAGGCCTTCGTCGACCGGTGCATCGAAGAGGTGCTCGCCGGCGAGCTGACCGCCGAGGAGGCGGCCGAGGCCAAGCTGTGGGTCACCGAGACCGAGTGGGAAGTACTGGACCGCTGCCTGCAGCTGCACGGCGGCTACGGCTACATCAACGAGTACGAGATCGCCCGACTGTGGCGAGACGGGCGGGTGCAGCGGGTCTACGGCGGCACCAGCGAGATCATGAAGGAGATCATCGGTCGCTCCATGGGATTCTGACTGGGCATCCCGCAGCGGGGCCGCGCGTCTGCCTCGCGCTAATTAGAACAATGATTGCGCGGTTCCTTGCTCACCGGCTAGCGTGCGGAGACAGCAACCGATACCCGGCCAGCGCTGCCCGGGCAGCGCGCATCCGACAGGACGGCGCATGGCTTCCATCACCGACGCAGAACTCGTCGACCGTTTGCCCGGCGTCCTCGTCGACGGCGACAACAAGGACTACTACCGCGGTTGGCTGGAGCGTCGGCTGGTGCTCAACCGGTGCGAGGACTGCGGAAGGTGGCACCACCCGCCCAAGCCGGTCTGCCCCGAGTGCTGGTCGGACCGGGTCCGGCCGACCCCGGTGAGCGGCCGCGGCACCGTGCACCTCCTGGTCTGGCTGCGCCAGGGCCCGCCGGCCGACGGCGTGGACTACTCGATGCCGCATCCGGTGGTCACCGTCGAGCTCGAGGAGCAGGCCGCCCTCCGGTTCACCAGCACCGTGGTGGACACGACCATGGACGAGCTGGCGATAGGTGACCCAGTGGAGCTGACCTGGGTCGAGCGGAACGGCGAGCCGTTCCCCGCCTTCACCCGCACTCCGTCCGCTCCCGACGCCCGCTGACGCGGCACTCCCGGAAGGCCTCCAGCATGGCGCGCAACCCGATCAAGGACCAGATCGCGATCGTCGGGGTGGCCTCGACCGGTTTCACCCGCGACGGCAGCCGCTCCCGGGACTCCCTGGTGGCCGAGGCGTGCATCGCCGCCATCCGCGACGCCGGCGTGAGCAAGCGGGACGTGGACGGCGTGTGCGGCACGCTGCCCAGCGCGCACCGGGTGGTCTCGATGCTGGGGCTGCCCGAGGTGACGCACTACATCAACCAGCCTCCCCCGTATCGTGTTCACGATCGAGGACGCGATGAACGCGATCTTCGCCGGGTCCGCCGACGTCGTGCTGGCCTACCACGCGATGTACCGCAACCCGGCGGTCTCCCGCTCGGCCGCGGGCGACCCGCTGCGCCGCAACCTCGGATGGGCCGGGGCGCCGGCCGGTCGGGCCTGGCGCTTCGACCCGGAATCGGTCGAGGGGTCGGTCGGGTACACCGCCTGGGCCAGCCGTTACATGCACGAGTACGGCGTGCGGCGCGAGCACCTCGGCTACGTCGCCGTCAACGACCGCACCAACGCGGCGGCCAACCCCCTGGCCGCCATGCGTGACCCGCTGACCATGGAGGACTATCTCGCCGCCCGGATGGTGCGCGACCCGCTGTGCATCCTCGACATGGACGTCCCGGTGGACGGCGCGGACGCCTTCGTGCTCACCACCGCCGAGCGGGCGCGCGACCTCACCGACACCCCCGTGCTGATCCACGCGGCGACGACCGGTACCTCCGCCCCCAACGAGGAGGACCAGATCCCCGACCTGCGCCACCACGGGCAGCAGGTGGTGGCGAGGGAGCTCCGGGAGAAGAGCGACATCTGGATCCCGGACATCGACGTGTACTTCCCCTACGACGGATTCAGCTTCATCACGCTGTCCTGGATCGAGAACGTCGGGTGGTGCGCGCCGGGCGAGGCCGGCGCGTTCGTCGAGAGCCACTGGGACAAGGACGCCAACCGGATCCTGATCGACGGCCGCATCCCGGTGAACCCGCACGGCGGGGCGCTGTCGGAGGGCGGCACCCAGGGATCGGGCCACGTGCGGGAGGCCGTCGTGCAGCTGCGCGGGCAGGCCGGTGACCGTCAGGTGCCCGATGCACGGACCGCGTTCCTGACGCCCGGCGGCTTCTTCTTCAACGCGCAGGGTCTGGTCCTCCGGCGTGACTGAACCGGCCGGGAGCGGCGCACGGGAAGTCATCGAGGAGACGCGGTTCTTCATCGACGGCGGCTGGCTGCCGCCGCGCTCTGCGCAGCCGCCGCTCGTCGTCGTCGACCCGGCGACGGAGGACGTCGTCGGCCGGGTACCCACAGCCGGTGCCGAGGACGTCGACGCTGCCGTCGCCGCGGCCCGCCGCGCGTTCGACGAGTCGGACTGGTCCCGGCTCAGCCCGCAGGAGCGGGCGGGCCACCTCAGCGCGTTCGCCGATGCTCTCGCGTCCGAGCGCGCGGAGCTGACGGAACTGCTCCGCGCCGAGACCGGCTTCCCCCGTGCGCAGGCACGCTTCGAGGCCGGGAACATGGTGGCCCTCCTGCGCCACGCCGCGCGGATGGCGCCCGACCTCGTCCTGCGGGAGGAGCGCACCGGTGTGCGTGGCGCGCCCACCGAGATCACCCACCTCCCCGTCGGCGTGGTCGCGGCGATCCCCGCGTGGAACAGCCCGCAGACCCTGGCCGGCAACAAGATCGCCCCGGCCCTGCTCGCCGGGTGCACCGTGGTCCTCAAGCCGGCCGAGCAGACGAGCCTCGACGCCTTCGTCATCGCCCGGGCCGCCGAGCGGTCCGGCCTCCCCGCGGGTGTGCTGAACGTGATCACCGGGGACGCCTCCACCGCGGCTGCCCTGGTCGCCCATCCCGGCGTGGACAAGGTCGCCTTCACGGGCAGCACGGCGGTCGGTGCCCGGGTCGCGGCGGCAGCGGCGGCGAACATCACCCGCCTGAGCCTCGAACTGGGCGGCAAGTCAGCCGCGATCGTCTGCGACGACGCACCGCTCGACCAGCTGCTCGCCACGCTCCTGCCGGCCGTGCTCAGCGTCAACGGCGAGATGTGCGTGGCGATCAGCCGGCTGCTGGTCAGCCGGGCCCGCAAGGCCGAGGTGGTCGCCGCGCTGCGCACCGCCTTGGAGCGAGTGGTCGTGGGCGATCCGACCGACGACGCGACGCAACTGGGTCCGCTCGTCACCCGGCAGCACCGCGACCGGGTCCTCGCCGCCGTCCGTGCGGCCGTGGCCGAGGGCGCCACCCTGGTGACCGGCGGCGGGATCCCCGAGGGCCTCGAGCAGGGGTTCTACCTGCAGCCCACGGTCGTCACCGACGTCGATCCCCGCAGTTCCATCGCCCAGGAGGAGCTGTTCGCCCCGGTCCTGGTGGTGCTCGAGTACGAGGACCTCGACGACGCCGTGCGGATCGCCAACGACACGCCGTTCGGCCTGTCCGGAGCCGTCTACTCGGCCGACCCTGCCCGGGCGACGGAGCTGGCCCGCCGGATCCGCTCCGGCAGCGTGCACGTCAACAACGGCATGAACCTCGACTTCGACCTGCCCTTCGGCGGTCTCAAGGCCTCCGGCTACGGCCGCGAGTACGGCCGAGAAGGGGTGTTCGAGTACCTCGAGCCCCAGGTCCTCTTCCTCGACCGGGCCGCTCAGTGACGCACCAGGATGGAGAGGGCAGCATGCAGGGACTCGTCGAGGGCAAGGTCGCACTCGTCACCGGGGCGGCGCGCGGCCAGGGCCGCGCGCACGCCGTCCGGCTCGCCGAGCAGGGCGCCGACATCATCGCGGTCGACGTCTGCGCGGACATCCCCGGCGTGCCCTACGAGGGCGCGACGTCGGCAGACCTCGACGAGACGGTGCAGCTGGTCGAGAAGCACGGCCGCCGGATCGTCGCCCGCCGGGTCGACGTCCGCGATCTGGCCGGGTTGCAGGCCGCGGTCGACGAGGGCGTCGCCGAACTCGGCTCGCTCGACGTCGCCGTCGCCAACGCCGGGATCATGGGTGCGATGCGCCCGGGATGGGAGCTCTCCGAGGAGGACTGGGCGACCACCATCGGGATCAACCTGACCGGCGTCTGGCACACCGCCAAGGTGTCGATCCCGCACATGATCGCCGGCGGCCGCGGTGGCTCGCTCATCCTCATCAGCTCGATGGCCGGCCTGCGCGGAGTGGGCAACGTGGCGGACTACTCGGCCAGCAAGCACGGGCTGGTGGGGCTCTCGCGGAGCCTGGCCAGGGACGCCGGCCGGTACCGGATCAGGGTCAACACGGTGCACCCCGGGTCGATCCCGACCAAGCTGCTGCTGCACGAGACCATGTACCGCATCTTCCGGCCGGACCTGGAGAACCCCACGCTGGAGGACTGCCGACGAGTCTTCCGTTCGCTGAACCTGCTGCCCGAGGCGTTCCAGGACGTCGAGGACGTCGCCAACGCCGTCCTCTGGCTGGCCTCGGACCTCTCCCGCGCCACCACCGGCACCGCCCTGACCGTGGACGGCGGCGCCAGCTTCGCCTGACCGCTGCCGGACCGCGCTTCCAGCGAAGGAGCAACCGTGGAGTCGCCGCACCTCAGGTTCCGCACGCGCCGAGGCCCCCTCGGCAGGTTCCTGCTGCACTCCTGGCACGTGGTGCTGCACGCCTCGACTCCACTGGCGAAGCCACTGCTCGCGCCGCGCGGGTGGTACCAGCGCCACGCGTACCGCTTCCCGCACATACCGACGCACCATCTCCCCCGGCTGCGCTCCCCCGCTCGCGCCTGGACCGGAGCGATCCCCGAGCCGCCGCCCGAGCTGCGCACCGCCGCCCGGGATCCGCCGCGATCCACGCCGCGAGGACGAAGCGGCCCGCACGGCACCCCTCCAGTTCTTCTTCACGCTCCACGCCGAGGCGATGGGCGCCGTCGTGCCGTTCATGTGGCCGGCGGTCGTCTCCAGCGCCCCCCGGGTCGCCCGCGCCGACCGACGGCTGCGGGCGGCGCGACGCGAGCAGCGACCCGCTGCGGCGTCCCGCCTGTCCCCGGACGAGCTCACCGCCGCGCTCAAAGCCAAGGCCGCCGAGCTGGGCATCAGCGCCGTCGGCATCGCCCGCCACGACCCGAGGTACACGTTCGCGCAGTTCGCCGGCCGCAACGTCGGAGACCGCGTCGTCGTGTGCATCCTCGAGCAGAACTACGGCTCGACCCAGCTGATCCCCTCGGAGCGGTCCGAGCGAGCCGCGCTGGCGACCTACGGGCAGCTGGAGGACCGCCTCGTCGCGCTCAGCGGGTGGCTGCAGGAGCAGGGCTACCGGGCACGGCCCGAGGACTACATCGGCGAGTCGATGTTCATCCACTACGCCGTGGCGGCCGGACTAGGCCAGCTCGGCGTCAACGGGCAGCTGCTGACCCCGCAGGCGGGCTCTCGCTGCCGCATCAACGTCCTGACCACCGACGCCCCGCTGGAGTTCGACGCTCCGGTGGACTACGGCATCGAGGGCGTCTGCGACCGCTGCCAGGCGTGCGTCCGGCGCTGCCCGGTCGGCGCCATTCCCGCCGGCCGCAAGGAGCACCGGGGCGTCGTCAAGGCGAAGCTGAACACGAAGCGGTGCCTGCCGGTCGTCACCCAGGCCGCCGGCTGCTCGGTCTGCATGAAGGTCTGCCCGGTGCAGATGTACGGCCTTCCCGACGTGCTCGAGCACTACGAGCGGACCGGGACGATCAAGGGAGTGCACACCGACGAGCTCGAGGGGTTCGACTGGCCGCTCGACGGCCGGCACTACGCGCCGGGCGAGAAGCCTCGCGTGCCGCAGGAGATCGTGCAGCCTCCCGGTTTCCTGTTCGACCCCAGCCGGACGTCTGCCGCGGTCAGCGGCACCAGCGCCCGTCCCGCACTGACCACACGCGCCCGCAGCCGCTTCCGGGACTCGTTCAGGTCTGCCGGTCACCCGTCTCCGCCGTGCGCTGGGCGGCCAGCAGGTCCTTCAGGCCCCGAACGATGGCGTCGTAGCCGAAGGCCCGGTAGTCGGCGGCATGCAGGCCGTCGACGGAAGACTGGATCCGCTCGAGGGCCGGCAGGTCGGACACGTCCTGCGCGGTGGGGCGAGGCCGGCGGCGCAGCCGGGACTCGATCGTCACGCGGCCGACGCCGTATGAATGCAGGACGTTGTAGGCGAGCAGAGCCCCGCGTTCGTCGAAGCCCGCGTCGAGCAGGATCTGGATGTTCGCGTCCATGAGCCGGCGGCCCTGGGCGGTGAGGCCGAGGTCGATCATCACGGCGTCGATGCCCGGGTAGGGGCGCAGCACCCGGGTGGTTTCCTCGTGCAGCAGCAGGAGGCGGGTCGGCCAGTCCCCCGCGTCGACGTCGGGGATGTTGATCCCCCCGAGGATGCTGTCGGTGACCAGGGCGAGCAACGCTCTCTTGTTGCCGACGTGGTAGTAGATCGCCATCGGCGTGACGTCGAGCTCCTCCGCCAGCCCGCGCATGGAGAGGTCGTCGATGCCGACCCGGCGCGCGAGGCGGAGCGCAGCCGTCACGATCTGCGGCTCGTTCAGTCCGCGAGCAGCTCTCGAGTCCCCCCGTCCGGTGCCCTTCTCCAGAGCTCCGCCTGCAGTCACTGCGCCTCCCTCACGCGGGTGCGCGGACGACGGCTCCCGTTCCGGTCGCGAGCCTAGCCGCGCGGTCGCGGGCCGGAGGCAGCCGAACGCGCACGGCGGGGCCACCCCGTAGGGCAGCCCCGCCGTCCGTCGTCGGTTCAGGCGTTGGGCGGCGGTTCGCCGATGTGCGGGAAGAGGTCGAGGAACGCCCCGATCGTGATCCGGTGGCGCACCTTCGGGTCGACGTCGTCGAACAGCTCGTGCAGCGTCTTCTGCGTGTGCCCGTACGTCCCCTCGAGGTGCGGGTAGTCGCTGCCGAACATGATCTTGTCGTAACCCATGCCCAGGTAGGTCTGCACCGCAGTCACGTCGTGCTGGAAGGAGACGTAGACCTGCCGGTAGATGAACTCCTTCGGCGGCATCGACAGCGTCGGCCGGACGAACATCGAGTGCTGCCGGTAGCCCTCGTTCATCCGGTCGCCGAGGAACGGCGCCCACGCCGCCCCGCCCTCGGAGACCAGCACCTTGAGGTTCGGGTGCCGGTCGAGCGCCCCGCCCGCGATGAGCTGGGCGGTGGCGCGCTGCCCGCCGAAGGTGGTGTCGATGTAGTTGAGCACGGCGCCGCCCGGGCCGCGGAACATGACCGTCTCGCCGTCGGTGCCGATGTGGATCGAGAGCACCAGGCCGGTCTCCTCGACGGCCTGCCACACCGGCTCCCACTCGTCGCTGTTCCAGGTGGGTCGACCGGGCGGCGGGACCGTCGGGATGAAGACCGCCTTGTAGCCCGCAGCGGCCACCCGGTGCACCTCGGCCACGGTGTCCCGGATGTCGAGCAACGGGAGCGTGGCGGTCGCGAGCAGCCGGCCGGGGGCCTTCTCCTGGATCTCGGACATCGCCCAGTCGTTGAGCGCCTTGCAGCCCTCGCGGATGAGCACCGGGTCCTTGATGATGTTCGCCCACATGCCCAGGGAGGGATAGGTCAGCTCGGCCCAGATGCCCTCCTGGTCCAGGTCCTTCACCCGCTGCTCGACGTTGCCGGCGCCCGGCGGCCGGACGGACAGCGTCGCGATCGTCTCGCCGGCGAACTCGCCCTCCTTGATGGGCTTGGGCAGCGGGCGGCGGATCTGCTCGCCGTCGATGTGGACCGTCTCCCAGCCGTCCTCCTTGACCGAGCGCGGCATGCGCTCCGCCAGGGCGGGGGGAAGGATCTGCTGGAACAGGTCCTCCGGCTCGAGGAAGTGCGAGTCCCCCGAGTGGGCCCAGATCTTGTTCTCCACGGCTTCCCCTTCTGCTGCATCGCTGCCGGAGGTGTGGGCGGGCGAACGCCTCGCCGACGGCTCAACTCTACGCCGTATAACGGATGGGTCAACCGACTCCCGGCCAGAAACCGGTTGATGATTCCGGCGAGCTCTGCGGGCCGGTCGCTCTGGACCGAGTGACCCGCCCCGGGCACCGTCTGGCTGCGCGCCTGCGGGTGGCGGCGCAGGAATTCCTGCTCGTCGGCATCCGCCACGAACGCCGAGTCGCCGCCCCGGACCAGCAGCGCCGGCACCTGGAGGGCCGCGACGTCGTCCCAGAGCGGTGAGAAGTCCGGCGGCCCCTCCTCGGGACGGCCGATGGTGTCGTATCGCCAGGCCCACCGCCCGTCCGGCAGCCGGCGGGAGTTGTGGACGACGCCGCGGCGGACCGCGGCGGCCGGCCGGCGGGGCGACGCCTGCACGGCCAGGTGGACCATCTCGTCGAGGCTGGCAAAGCTGACCGGACCCCCGATGAGCGCGGTCGTCCCCCGCTGACGTCGGTCCATGGCCGCCGTGCGGGCCGAGACGCCGGGGGTCACGTCGACGACGACGAGCCCACGGACGGTGTCCGGGTGCACCCGTGCCAGCCGGATGGCGGTCAGCCCCCCGAGAGACATGCCCACCAGCACCACCGGACGGGGCGCGTGCGCGGCCAGCACCGCGTGAAACGGCCCCCGCGTTCCGCCAGGGCCAGTAGTCCTTGTCGACGCGCCAGTCCGACCGGCCGTGGCCGGGCAGGTCCACGGCCAGTGCGGGTCGGCCGAGGGCGAGGGCGACCAGATCCCAGGTCCGCGCGTTCTGCCCGCCCCCGTGCAGGAAGACGACGTCCGGTTCGTCGCTGCCCCAGCGCACGACGCTCACCTGCCGGTCCTCCCCGACGGGCACGGAGAGCCGGGTCACGGCCGGGAGAGGCCGACCGGTCAGCCCCAGCTCCCCCGCGGCCTCGGCCAGCGAGGCGAACTCGTCGCCGTGCTCCTCGTCCGCCGATCCCACCACGCGCGCTACTCCTGTCGTGTCGTGCTCTCGGCCGGGATCAGACGTCGGCGCGCTCGCGGGCCTGCGCCCGGAGGACGCGCCGGAGCAACTTGCCGGTCTCGCTGTACGGCAGCTCCGCCAGGAAGTGGATCTGCTCCGGGGTGCACGTCGAGCGCAGGCGCGCCCGGACGTGGTCCTGCAGCTCCGCCTCGGTCACCGTGGCAGCTGCGTGCGGGACGACGTAGGCCACCACCCGCTCACCCCACTGGACATCCTGGACGCCGACCACAGCGACCTCCTCGACACCCGGGTGCTCCAGGAGCACCTGCTCGATCTCACCCGGGGAGATGTTCTCGCCGCCGCGGACGATGACGTCGTCGAGCCGGCCGGCCAGGAACAGGTATCCCTCGGCGTCGAGGAAGCCGCTGTCGCGGGTCGGGAACCACCCCTCCGAACGGTCGGAGTCGCCGCCGCCGAGGTACTCGCCGGCGATCTGCTCGCCGCGCACCCAGACCTCGCCGACCTCACCGGCGGGCAGCGGTTCGCCGAACGGGTCGCGGACCTCCAGCTCCAGCGTGGGGAGTGGCCGCCCCACGGACCCGAGACGCGCACGAACCGCTGGGTCCTCGGATCGGGCGGCCTCGCGGTGGTCGTCCGGCGTCAGGATCGAGATGGTGGACGACGTCTCCGTCAGGCCGTAGGCGTTGACGTAGTTCACGTGCGGCAGCAGGCCCATCGCGCGCTCGATGACCGGCATCGGCATGGGTCCTCCGCCGTAGGAGAGGTTCGCCAGCGCCGGCAGCTCGGTCCCCGTCGCCTCCAGCTCGTCGAGGATCCGCCCGAGCATGGTGGGCACCACCATCGCGTGGGTGACGGCCTCGTCCCGGGCCGTGGCCACCCACTCGGCGGCCGAGAAGGCCGGTAGGTACACCAGTCGGCGCCCCGAGTACACCGCCGAGAGGATCGCCGAGACCCCGGCGACGTGGTACGGCGGAACGCTGACGAGGGTGGCCTCCGACTCGTCGGACGAGCCGAACTCGCTGGTGTTGAGGATGTAGGACGTGAGATGGCGGTGGCGGAGCACCGCCGCCTTCGGCGGCCCGGTCGTCCCGGACGTGAACAGCAGCACGGCGATCTCCTCGTCCGCGTCCCCTGCGGGCGAGACGTCGCCGTCCGCCGGCGCGCGGTCGATCCGCTCCGCGAAGTCGTCGCGCGGAACGAGGTCGATGCCGGGAACCTCGCCGAGGCGGTCGATCACCGGAGGGTCGACCACCATGAGCGCAGGGGCGTTGCGCGCGACGAGCTCACGCAGCCGATCGTCGGCCAGCCGGTAGTTGATCGGGACGAACGGAACGCCGGCGAAGGCGGCTGCGAAGATCAGGACCGGGAGCATCGGAGAGTTCAGGTCGAGCATCGCCAGCCGCTCCGGCCGGACGTCGCCCACCGTGGTGCTGGTCACCGCGCGGGCGGCCTGCCGAGCCTGCTGCAGCAGCTGCGCGTACGTGGCGCCACCGTCGCGCGAACCCACGGCGACCCGATCGGGCATGCCCTCGGCAGCGATCTCCAGCAGGAATCCGATGTTCATGCTCCGTGCTCCTCCACCGTTGGCGCAGCTGCGGTACCGAGAACCGCGGTCAGTCCGAGGTCGGGAGCGGCTTGGCGTCCTTGAGGGACAGGCTGCGGTCGCCGACCGCGAGCGTTCCCTGGCCGGCCTTGCTGCACAGCAGCTCGAGCCCGATCTCCTCGTCGACGTAGCGCTTGCCGACCTGGGTGCCCTCGGCGTACGCGGGGTCCAGCTCGGCGGCCACGCCCTCGGTCCCGGACGAGACCATGGGATGACCGCCGCAGCGGAGGTCGACGTCCGTCGCCGGCCCGCGGATCACCATGACCTCGGTCGTGTCCACCGTGCTCTTCCAACGAGAACCCACGCGCATGATCCAGTGACCACCCTTCGTTGCCTGGGTCGAGTGTAATCAGATAGACGATTATTCGGAAGCCCTGCGTCGGCGGACAGCAGGCGCTGCTACGCCGCAGCCTTCTCGAGCACGTGGACGCCGCAGGCCGAGCCGAGTCCGATGACGTGCGCCAGACCGACCTTCGCGCCCTCGATCTGCCGCGGACCGGCCTCGCCGCGCAGGTGCTGCGCGATCTCCCAGATGTTGGCGATGCCGGTGGCCGACACGGGGTGGCCCTTGGACTGCAGGCCGCCGGAGACGTTCACCGGCAGGCGCCCGTCCCGCCAGGGCGCGCCGGACCGGAAGAAGTCGACGGCTCCGCCCGGCTCGCACAGCTGCAGGTTGTCGTAGTGCACCAGCTCAGCGGTCGCGAAGCAGTCGTGCAGCTCGACCAGATCGAGGTCCTCCGGGCCGATGCCGGCCTGCTCGTAGGCGGTGGCCGCAGCCTGCCGGGTGAGGGTGTTGATGTCGGGCAGGACCTGGCAGGCCTCCTGCCACGGGTCACTGGTCAGTACCGAGGCACTGACCTTCAGGGCCCGGCGCTGCTGTTCCTGCGAGAGCGTGCGCAGCTTGCTCTCGCTGACCACGACCGCCGCCGCCGCGCCGTCGCAGTTGGCCGAGCACATCGGCCGCGTGTTCGGGTAGGCGATCATGACGTCGTTCATGATCTGCTCGAGCGACATCCGCTTCTGGTAGGCGGCCTTGGGGTTCAGCGTCGAGTGCGCGTGGTTCTTCTCCGAGATCCGCGCGAACAGCTCGAAGTCCGCGCCGCCGTAGCGGTGGCCGTACTCCATGCCGATCTGGGCGAAGACGCCCGGCATCGTCTCGGTGCCCACGCGACCATCGAGCGGGGTGACGGCGCCGTACCGACCGTCGCGGACCCAGTGGCCTCCCTCTTCCTTGCGTGCGTTGCCGGTCAGCAGCCCCGCGCCGGAGAGTTTCTCCACGCCCACGGCCATGCCCATGTCGCACTCGCCCGCCTTGATCGCCATGATCGCGACCCGCAGAGCTGTCGCGCCCGTCGCGCAGGCGTTGCCGACGTTGTACACCGGGATGCCGGTCTGCCCGATCTGCTTCTGCAGCAGCTGGCCGTAGCCGTTGGTCCCCAGCAGGTTGCCCGCGCCGAGGACGCCGATGTCCGCCATCGGAACGCCGGCGTCGGCCAGGGCGCCCAGCGCCGCCTCGGCACCGAGGTCGAGGGTGTCCTTGTCCTTGTGCTTGCCGAAATCGGTCATGTGGATGCCGAGGATCCACACGTTCTCCGCCATGGTGATCTCCCTCAGTCGACCGGCTCGAAGCCGTAGCCCACGGCCTCGACGCCGGAGGCGTCGGAGCCGACCGGAACGGTGGTCAGCCGGACCTTCATGCCCAGCGTCACGTGCTCGGGGTCCGGGGGGACGTTGACGACGTTGCCTCGCACGCTGGTGCCGTCGCAGTCGACGACGCCCGCCACGAACGGGACCTGCACGCCCTCGGCCGCGAACGACACGATCGTGAAGGTCCGCAGTGTCCCCGTCCGCTCGACGGCGACGTCCCGGAACGACTGCTGGCTGCAGCCGGCGCATGCGCTGCGGCGGTCGAAGTACCGGGCCCCACAGTTCGTGCACTCGTGCGCGATGAGATGCGGATCGTCGTCCAGGATCAGGTAGTCCACCAGCGGTATCCGGTCCACACCGGCCTCCTAGTCGATTAGATGAATGCACTATAGGCGCGCCACACGGGTCAGGCTGCCGCGCCGTCGGTGCGCGCCCGCACCAGTGGCGCGAGCCGCGTGCAGAGCGTCTGCACGTTCGCGAGCACCACGTCCTCCGGCATCCCGCCCACCGAGGCCCACATGTAGACCGTCTCGACGGGGGCCTCGCCGGTGAGGGTCCGGATGCGCTCGGCCATCCCTTCGGGGGTGTCGTAGAGGAACGCGCCGAGCGGGTCGGACCGGTCGCGGTTGCGCAGCCTGTCCGGATCGACCGGCCGGGGAACCGGCGCCCCGGTCCCCTCGACCATGTGCCGACGGTAGGAGTCGAACTGGTAGGCGAGGTGCTCGGAGACCCACGGCCAGTCGCGCTCCGGGTCCTCGCTGACCCAGCCGTTCGCGCCCCCGGCCATCCGAGCGGTCGCCGGGTCGTGACCGGCCTCGACCAGCCCCTCCCGGTAGGGCTGCCAGGACCGCTCGTCGGCGGTCAGCAGACCCTCGCCGAGGAGCCCGGCGCGGCGCGCACCCTGCGGCCCCTGGTAGCCGAGCCAGAGAGGCAACGGGTCCTGGACCGGCCGGGGAGTCACCCCACCCGGTCCCCACAGCTCTCGAAGCCGTCGCGCGCGGCCGTCGGTCTGCGCGTAGCGACGCTCCGGCGACGCGTCGAAGAGCTCGTACTCCGGGACGCGATAACCGGCGCCGATGCCCAGATCGAGCCGGCCGTCGGAGATGAGGTCGACGAGGGCGGCCTGCTCGGCGAGCTCGGCGGGATGGTGCAGCGGTGCGATGACGATCGCGGTGCCGATGCGGATCCGGCGGGTGCGAGCGGCCACGGCCGCCGCGAACGTCAGCGGCTGGGTCAAGTAGCCGTCGTCGAACAGGTGGTGCTCGGTGAACCAGACCGAGCCGGCTCCCAGCCGCTCCGCCTCCTCGCAGAGCTCCAGCGTGAACGCGTGCAGCCGCGACGGGTCCTGGTGCCACCGGTCGGGGTTGCGCAGGTCGAAGTAGATCCCGAGCTCAGGCATGCGCTGCCTTCCTGTGCGTCATGGGCGGTCGGTCACGGAGGTCGTGTCGCGGTCGTGCCAGAAGGCGGCCCAGCTGGGCGAGTGGGCCGGAAGCGCCCGGCGCCTCGTGGGAGGTGTGCCAGCTGTCGAAGCCGACCTGCTGCGGGCGCTCGAGCAGGTCGGCGGCGTACCAGTGGCGCTCCCGACGCCGGCTGAAGAGCCACTCGCCGTCGACCCGTCGGTATTCGTCGTCGTATCGGATCGCCATCACGATCCATCGCTCCCCGACTTCGTGCTCCGCCCGGCAGTACACCTGCCCGGTGGCCGTCTCCGGCTCCTCAGCAGGGCCGGACTGACCGAGCTCGATGCGGTGCCCGCAGATCTGGTGGATCGATCGGTAGAACTGGCTGACCGCCGGCGCGATCCACTCCCGCAGGACCTCGCGTCCCCTGCCGTGCCGCCCCATGTCCACGTCGGGCACGAAAAGGCCCACCCACGCATCGAGGTCGCGCTGGTCGACCGCCAGCGCGTAGCGGATCGGCAGCTGGCCGATCGCCAACTGGGCCTCGACGCGGGCCAGCCGTGCCGCCTGGGAGTTGTCCTGCTTCACGGCGCCCATCGGCGTGCCCCGTTCTTGATCGCCGCACTGCGGCGCGCGAAACATATGCCGGATTGTGCTGAACGTGGAGAGTTCTGCTGGTTGTTCGCCCCGCTGGAATGGGCTAGAGAGATGACGCTGCAACCGGTCCGGTGTCGTTGCCTCCGGCACGGGATCAGCGAGGATCGCGGAATCGGAGGTGCCGACGTGTACGTCTGCATCTGCCGGGCGGTCAGCAGCACCACCGTGCGGGCCGCCATAGCCGACGGTGCCCGCACGGTTCGCGAGGTCGCTCTGGCGTGCGGGGCCAGCCAGGACTGCGGCCGGTGCGTCGCGCACGTCCGCGCGTTACTCGAGGAACACCACGGACCGCGGGCCCGCGGCAGGCTGGAGGGCAGGCCATGAGCCAGGAGGACGGCACGACCCCCACGCGGGTCTATCTGGCGTCCATCTACCCCGTCGACAACTTCGAGGCCTGGCAGCGCGAGCTGCACGGTGCCCGCCGGGCACTCGCGCGCCTCGGTGTCACGCGGCACTGGGTCTTCCGCGGAGCAGACGACCCGAGGGAGGTCATGTCGATCCTCGAGCTGCCGAGCCGCGAGCACGCGGAGCGGCTGCTGGCCTCGACGGATCTCCACCTCTCCGACTGGATGGACCGGATAGGTCTGGAGATCTACCCGACGTTCTTCGTGGGCGAGCCGGTCGACGTCGAGGAGTACCCCCCACCCACCCCGCGGGCGGCCCGCCCCACCGAGTGACGCCCCGCTCTCCGCTCCCCCGGGCCGGCCGGCGCCGAGGGAGCGGGAGGACTCAGAGCAGTTCAAGAATGGTGGCATTCGCCTGGCCGCCGCCCTCGCACATGGTCTGCAGCCCGTAACGGATGCCGTTGTCGCGCATGTGGTGCACGAGCGTCGTCATGAGCCGCGCGCCGGAGCCGCCCAGCGGGTGCCCGAGTGCGATGGCGCCGCCGTTCGGGTTGAGGGCCTTCGGTTCGGCACCGACCTCTGCCAGCCACGCGAGCGGCACCGGAGCGAAGGCCTCGTTCACCTCGAACGCACCGATCTCGTCGATCGACAGCCCCGATCGCTTCAGCGCCTTCTCGGTCGCCGGGATCGGCGCGGTGAGCATGATCACCGGGTCGGCGCCGGCGAGGACCGCCGTGTGCACGCGCGCGATGGGGGTCAGGCCGAGCTCTCGCGCCTTCTCCGACGTCGTGAGGAGAAGCGCTGCCGAGCCGTCGGAGATCTGCGAGGCGTTGCCGGCGGTGATGACGCCGTCCGGCTTGAACGGCGTCTTCAGCGTGGCCAGGGTCTCCACCGTGGAGCCGCGGCGGATGCCCTCGTCGCGCTGGACGAGGCCTGCGTCGGTCGGCACGGGCGTGATCTGCTCGTCGAACCGGCCCTCGTCCTGGGCGGCTGCGGCCTTCTCGTGGGAGGCCACGGAGAACTCGTCGAGCTGCTGGCGCGAGAAGCCCCACTGCTCGGCGATCATCTCGGCGCCGATGCCCTGGTTGGGCACCCCGCCGAAGCGGGCCAGGAACCGGTCGCCGTAGGGGTCATGCCCCGCGGTCGAGGTGCCCATGGGCACCCGCGACATGGACTCCACGCCACCGGCAACGACGACGTCGTACTGCCCGGCGATCAGCCCGGCGGCGGCCGAGTGCACCGACTGCTGGGACGAGCCGCACTGGCGGTCGATGGTGAAGCCCGGCACGCTGTCGGGCCACCCCGCGGCCAGGACCGCGGTGCGGGCGATGCACGCCGCCTGCTCCTGGGCCTGGGACACGCACCCCCAGATGACGTCGTCGACGATCGCGGGATCGATCCCGCTCCGCTCGGCCAGAGCCTGGAGCACGTGCGCCGACAGATTCGCCGGGTGCACGCCGGACAGCCCTCCGTTGCGCTTGCCCACCGGCGTCCGGACGGCCTCCACGATCACTGCATCACGCATGTCGACTCCTTCGGTTGACGGGCCCGGCTCAGCGGGGCGCCATACGGATCGCCCCGTCGAGGCGGATGACCTCGCCGTTGAGCATCGGATTGGCGACGATGTGCGCCACCAGCGCAGCGAACTCGGGGGGATTGCCGAGCCGGGCCGGGTGCGGCACCTGCGTGCCGAGGGAGTCGCGCAGCTCCTGGGAGGCACCCTGCATCGGCGGGGTGTCGAACAACCCGGGGGCGACGGTGACGACGCGGATCCGGTGCTGGGCCAGGTCGCGGGCGATGGGCAGGGTCATCCCCGCGACACCGGCTTTCGACGCCGAGTAGGCGGTCTGGCCGACCTGGCCGTCGAAGGCGGCGACGGAGGCGGTGTTCACGATGACGCCGCGTTCCTCGCCCACCGGCTCGTGCCTGACCATGCGCTCCGCCGCCAGCCGGATCACGTTGAACGTGCCGACCAGGTTGATGTCGACGATCTTCTTGAAGTCGTCGAGGGGGAAGACGCCCTTCTTGCCGAGGATGCGGATCGCGTTGCCGGTCCCGGCGCAGTTGACGGCCACCCGGAGAGCGCCGAGGGAGTCGGCCACGTCCAGCGCTGCGGCGACGTCGTCCTCGCTGCGGACGTCGGCCGCGGCAAACCTGGCCCGTTCCCCCAGCCGCTCGGCCTCTTTCTCTCCAGGCGAGCCGGGCAGGTCCAGCATCACCACCCGCGCTCCAGCGGCGAGCAGAGCCTCGGTCGTCGCCAGGCCCAGCCCCGACGCGCCACCGGTGACGATCGCCTACTGCTCCGTCGATGTCCATCGGACTCCTATCGCTCTGGTCCCACCGTGCGGCCCAGCGTCGGCCCCCGGCGCTCAGCCGTGGCCTGCCGACACGGGCAGCGTAACGCTAAATAGGTAGATGATTGAAGCCGCGGCCGCGCCCCGGAGCCGCCGGCCAGGGCGAGCCGAATGTCACCAGTCGAAGTCGTCGCGCTCCAGCCGCGCGACGAGCCGAGCCGCGCGGTCGGCAGTGTCAGCGGCGGACGGCCCGTCGTCCATGCGGCGGAGCAAGCGGGACAACTGCGCTTCGAGGATCCGCCGGCGCACCTCGCGCCTGCTGGCGTCCCTGACCAGCAGTGCACCCGCGTCGCCGGCAACAGAACGGCCGCCGCACGAGCTGTGATCAGCCGACAGCTCGAGCTCTCGGCTCTGGAACTCGGTGCCTACGAAGGTCGCCATGTACTTTGCCTTCCGCTCGGCGTCTGTGAGAGGCACTCTACATATGAGAGAGACAATCGGTAAGACGTCAGCGGCCCGCTCGGTGGGCGGTGGCGACTCAGGTGCGTGCCCGGGCGGGTCGCGGTTCGAGGCCCGGTGAGCACGACCTCTTCGTGCCAGGATCCGGTCACCGACCCGACGACTCGAGGTGATCCGGTGCAGCCAGTCAGCCCACGGATTGTCGAACTGCTCAACGAAGCGTTGACGTTCGAGCTCACGGTGACCAACACGTACTTCCTGCACGCACGCATGCTCGATTCCTGGGGACTCGGCAGGCTGGGCAAGGTCTTCTACGACTTGTCCATCGACGAGATGAAGGATGCCGACACCCTCATCCAGCGGGTTCTGCTGTTCGACGGTCTCCCGAACCTGCAGCGCCTCGGCGCCCTCAACATCGGCGAGAATGCCCAGGAGATGCTCACCCTCGCCCTGGAGGGCGAGCTTGCCGCCGTGGCCTCGTTCAACGCCCGAGCACAGGAATGCCACGACCTGCGCGACCACGGCACGGCGGCGGTCTTCGAGGAGATGGTGCGGGAGGAGGAGCGCCACGCCGACTGGTTCGAGGCGCAGCTGCAGGCGATCGACAAGGTGGGGCTGCCGCAGTACCTGGCCCAGCAGGTGGGCGGCGAGGCGCCGGCCTGAGCGTCTGGTCCGCGAGACCTACGAGCGACCGGTCCCTTCAGGACCGGAGTGCACCCGGACGGCGACACGTCCCGGCGCCCGAGCGGTTCGCACGTCGTGCCGCCCTGAGCGGCCGGCCCGGCCGGTCAGGTCGAGGAATGCGGCTGCCGTACGGAGCGACCGCCGCGGAGCGCCCGCAGGGTGGGCGCCAACCGGCCACCCTGCTCGTACGCGGCCCGGTAGGTCGGTGTGGCCTTCTCGATGTCCAGGATGTCACCACGCTCCCGCGCCCCGGCCGCGACGACGTCGGGGGCGGGGCGCACGACGACCGCGCGCCCTCCGTACCTGAGTCGCCACCAGCCCACCTCGCGCTGCAGCTGCGCTTCCCACATCCAGCCAAGCTTCCCCCTGACCCCGGCTGCCAGCGGGGCAAGCACGAGCAGGAGGTCCACCCGCGGCGCGTGGACGGCGCCTGTGTTCCAGTACATCCCCGCGTCGTAGAGCTTCCGCCCGTCCACCCGGTGCCCGTGCGCCATTCCCAGAGGAGACGCCGCTGCGGCCACGACGTCGCACAACGGATGCCGTGAGCCCCTGACCAGGACCGGAACCGGCGAGAGCCCCGTGGTGCAGACCCCAGTGACCCGACTGTCACGGCGGTCGCCGAAGAGTCGTGTGGTGATCTCCACGGTCCGAGCCCGACCCGGCCCCCGCGTGCGGGCGAAGTGCCTCCACCCGTCCTGGATCGCCTCCAGGTCCGTGCCGGTCACCAGCGCAGCCCCGGCATAGGCGCCTGCCGAGATCCCCACCATCGGCCCGCGGTCCACGGGGATGCCCGCGTCGAGAAGGGCGTGGGCCACCCCCAGGTGAAAGGCGATGCCGAAGGAGCCGCCCCCACCCATCGCCATCGCGAAGGTGGGACGCCCTTCAGCGGGGGGAATCTGCATGTGCCGCTCAGCCACCATGTCGCCGTGCTCCTCCAACGTCTGGATGCACCGGTCGTCCATCCAGGACGACAGGGGCGAGGGGGTCGATCAGGAGCCTGGGTCCCCAGTTGGCTCGTGCCGGCGCCCATACCCCTCGCCTTAATCGCTAACCAAGTTGTCGGATTGTGTTGTTTGTGGGGCGAATGATCCGTACGCTCCGGCCACTCGACCGTCTCCTGGGCGAACCAGGATGTCAGCGGCAGGAGATGTGATGCGCCAGCTCAACTCGGTCGACGCGATGATGCTCGCCCTCGAGACGTCCAGCCATCCCAATCATGTCGCCGCGATATCGATCTACGACCCGTCGACGGCCCCCGGCGGAGAGATAACGATCGAGCGCATCCTGGACTACATCACGCCGCGCCTGCGGCTAGCCCCGCCGTTCCGGCAGAAGCTCGTGCGCGTCCCTCTGCACCTCGACGAGCCGTACTGGGTGGAGGACATCGACTTCGACCTCGAGTACCACGTGCGCGAACTGGCCCTGCCCCGACCGGGAACCTGGCGACAGCTGAGCGCCCAGCTCGGCCAGTTGCACTCCCGCCCGCTGGACCTGTCCCGCCCCCCGTGGGAGCTCTACGTCATCGGAGGCCTCGACAGCCTGGAGGGCGTGCCGGAGGGTTCCTTCGCCACCATGTTGAAGCTTCACCACTCCGCCGTGGATGGCCTGGCGGGCAACGAGCTTCTCACCGCATTGCACGACCACTCCCCGGACGCGCCACCGCCGCCCGGCCGGGACGAGTGGCGTCCCGAACCGCCGCCGTCCGTGCTCGGGATGCTGGCGCGGGCCGCAGTGGGCGGTGTACTGCTGCCCCTGCGCGTCGGCGGGATCGCCGCGTCGTCGCTGCCCGGGTTGGTGGGGCATCACCTGCCGTTCCGTCGTCGGAACGACGGCGAGGACATGATCGACGAGGACCTCAAGACCCCCGGCATGCTGGTTCCGCGCACCCGGTTCAGCGGGCTCGTGAGTCCTCACCGGGTCACCGAGCTCCGCAGTTGGCCGCAGGACGAACTCCGACAGATCAAGGCGCAGGTCCCCGGCGCGACCGTGAACGACACGTCGCTGGCGATCGTCGGCGGAGCCATGCGGCTCTATCTGCAGGAGAAGAAGGAACTCCCCGAGCAGAGCCTGACCACCATGGTCCCGGTCTCGACGCGCAGCGCCTCAGAGGCGTCTGCCGGAGGGAACTCGATCTCATTCGTCCGCATCCCTCTCCACACCGACATCGCCGATCCCATCGAGCGCCTCGAGGCGATCAATCGCATGACCCGGCATGCGAAGGTCGTCACCAAGGGCGTCCCCGCGCAGGTGCTGAACCGCATCTCTGACGAACTGCCCGGCATGCTGCTCGGGGTCGGTCAGCGGGCCTCGGCGCAGATTGCTTACCGCCTCGGTCAGGCGATCCTCGCGAACACGACGGTGACCAATGTTCCGGGGCCGCGGGAAGTGCTGTACTTCTGCGGCGCCAGAATGGTCGCGCAGTACGGCATGGGGCCGCTGGCCAACGGACTCGGCCTGCTGCACATCTTCAGCAGCTACGCGGGCACGTTCATGCTCAGCATCACCGCCGACCGCGCGATGATGCCAGACCCCGCGTTCTACGGGGAATGCCTCGACGAGTCCTACGCCGGGCTGGCGAAGGGACGCGCTCGCACCGACGGGGCAACCCTGCCGGGCAGCCCCAAGGCGCGCTCCACCAGCGCGTGACCGCTGCCGGCCGCGAGCTGATGCGTGTCGCCACCCCGTCGGATGCCGACGGTGCGGCTCGTCATCGTGGAGCCTTCGAGGAGTACGCATGGCCCTGATCCCGGTCCGTCCTGACGACGTCACCGCAGAGTGGTTGACCGACTTCCTCGCCGCGCGGAACCCGGGCGTCCTGGTCGAGAGCGTGGACGTTCTCGACTCGACACAGGGCGCGGCGACGCGGGTGCGCTTACGACCCCGCTACGCGCCCGGACGCGACGCAGGACTCCCGCCTGTGCTGTTCCTCAAGACGTCGCTGACCCGGCAGATGATGGTGGCCGATCCCCACATGTACGTGACGGAGGTCCGGTTCTACGAGCGCATCAGGCCCACCCTGAACTGCGAGACGCCGCAGGTGTACGGGTTGGGTCTGGACGAGGAGACCAGCCGCTTCGCCGTGGTGATCGAGGACCTGGCCCTGAGGGGAGCGGCGTTCCCGACCGCGGTCACCGGCCTGACCGGGGCCGAGATCGCCCCGCTCATGACGACGTTCGCGCGCCTGCACGCACAGAACTGGGCCCGCGGCGACCTGCCGCAGCAGTTCGACTGGCTCGAGACCACGAGCACGGGCAGGTCGGCGAGCTGGTGGACCACCGGCGGGCGGGATGTGGCCGCGCGGCAGCTCGAGCAGCCCTACAAGTCGGCGGCGATCGGGGACCTCGACATGGAACGGATGTACGCGGCGTTCGCCCGGCTCCAGCAGGTGAACGACCAGGGCCCGCTGACCGTCGTCCACGGGGACACGCACATCGGCAACTGCTACCTCCTGCCGCACGAAGGTTCGGCGGGGCTCCTCGACTGGCAGCTGATGCGGATCGCGAACTGGGGCAACGACGTCGGCTACGCGATCGCGACCGCACTCGACGTCGACGAGCGCCGCGCGTCCGAGCAGGACCTGCTGCACCTGTACCTCGACGAACTCGCCGCACAGGGAGTGACCCCACCGGGATGGGAGGCCGCCTGGACCCTCTACCGGCAGCAGATGGTGTGGGGCATCCTCACCTGGCTCGTCACGCCCACCTCGATGTACAGCGAGGAGCTGCTCGGCGCGCTCGTGCACCGCTGCGTCGTCGCGGCGGACGACCACGACTCCTACGCCCTGCTCGGCCTGTGAGCACCCGTCCCACCGCCTCCAAGGAATCTCGCGGCCTCGTGCCGACACGTCCGGGGCGCCCCCGCGGTTGGCAGAAGCAGGCAGATCAGTTTAATGTTTGCCGTCACCGACGGGTGCGGGCGCCGTCGGTGCGGGACGGCACCGGGGCCTCCGCATGCCGGCATCCGCGAGGAGAGCAACGATGCATCCTGGGACTTTCGCCGCGACCGATCCCGACAGGCCGGCGATCATCGTCGAGCCGGCCGGCACCGTGGTCACCTATCAGGAGTTGGAACACCGCTCCAACCAGCTGGCTCAACTACTGAGATCGCGCGGGCTCAGCCCGGGCGCACGGATGGCGATCCTGGCGGAGAACCGGGCGGAGTTCCTCGAGGTCGCCTGGGGCGCCCAGCGAGCGGGTCTGTACTACGTCGGCATCAACCGCCACCTGACGGCGGCAGAGGCGGCCTACATCCTCAGGGACAGCGGGGCGGACCTGATCGTCGCCTCCGACACTCTCGCCGACCTGGCGCGCGAGATCACCAGCGATCCCGGCGTCGCTCATGCGGGACGCCTCATGATCGGCCTCCCCGCCGACGGCTGGGAAAGCTATGCCGAGGCGCTCTCCGCCCAGCCCGGGACGCCGATCCAGGACGAGCGCGAGGGCGACTTCATGCTCTACTCGTCGGGCACGACGGGCCGCCCGAAGGGCATCAAGCGAGCCCTCCCCGGAGGCGCTCTCGGCACCTACCCCGACATCCCGGGACACTGGCTCCGCGATCTGCTCGGGTTCCAGCCCGGCGACGTCTACCTCTCCCCCGGCCCGCTCTACCACGCCGCCCCGCTGGGATGGTCCATGGGCGTACACCGCAGCGGCGGGACCGTCGTGGTGATGGAGAAGTTCGATCCCGAGCTGGCGCTGGCGCTCATCGAGAAACACCGGGTGAGCCACTCGCAGTGGGTGCCGACGATGTTCGTCCGCATGCTCAAGCTGCCGGACGAGGTTCGCGATCGGTATGACGTGTCCAGCCTGCGGCATGCGATTCACGCGGCCGCCCCCTGCCCGGTCGAGGTCAAGAAGGCGATGATCGACTGGTGGGGGCCGATCCTCTTCGAGTTCTACTCCAGCACCGAGGGCATGGGCGCGACGGCGATCGGTTCCGAGGAGTGGTTGCGAAAGCCCGGATCCGTCGGCAAGGCGCTGCTCGGCAAGCCGTACATCACCGACGACGAGGGGAACGTCCTCCCTCCCGGCGAGGTCGGCACGGTCTGGTTCGCCGAAGGTGCGCCGTTCGAGTACCACGGCGATCCGGGCAAGACGGCCGCGACGTATGACGAGCGCGGCGGTACCACGGTCGGCGACCTGGGATACCTGGACGAGGATGGCTATCTGTTCCTGAGCGACCGCCGCTATCACCTCATCATCTCCGGGGGCGTCAACATCTATCCCCAGGAGATCGAGGACGCCCTGGTCATGCACCCCGCCGTGGAGGACGTCGGAGTCGTGGGGGTGCCCGACGAGGAGATGGGTGAGCGGGTGGTCGCCGTCGTCCAGCCCAGCGACCCCGAGGCGGCGAACGAGGAGCTGGTCGCGCGGCTCATCGCCTTCGCCCGCACGAAGCTCGCCGGGTACAAGGTCCCCCGGGACGTGCGGTTCACCGACGAGCTGCCTCGGACGCCGGCAGGCAAGCTGCGCAAGCACGAGCTTCGCGCGGCACTGCTCATCGATGCGGCACCGGACGGGAGTGAGGACGCCGGTCGGGGAACGTCGACCAGGCTCCTGCCTGCGCCGACTGGAGCGGCACCTGCGCAGTCGACGGAATCGGCTCCCGCATGACGGCCGACCCGGGCGGGACGCCTGCGGCCGCCGGTGGCCGGACACCGAACCCTGGCGAGCCGGGCCGCGACGCCGCGTCGGGCTGGACCCTCGCGCTCGGTGGCGGCGGATCGCTCGGCATCGCCTTCATGTCCGGCGTCCTCACGGCGCTCGGCGAGGCGGGCGTACGACCGGCGTCGGCCGACCTCGTCATCGGGACGAGCGGCGGGGCCGTGGCCGGCGCCGCACTCCGCAAGGGACTCAGCCCTGAGTTGCTGCTCTCCATGGCGAAGGCCGCCCCGGACGACGAGCGCCGCACGGGTGGCAGGCAACGCCATTACGAGCCCGCCTGGGACAGCCGGCAGGAGCTCGTGCGTCGCTGCCTCGGGGCAGGCGCGGTCATGGCCCGCTCGTACCTGCGGGCTCCGCTGCCCGTTCCCAGGCAGTCGCGTGCAGGAGCGTTTCCCGGGCGGCCTCTTCCGCCCGAGAAACGAGCGGCTGGCCGCGGAGCTCGGGGCGACGTGGCCCGACGATCCGCTCTGGCTGATGGCCGTCGACCTGCGCACGGGGCGGCGGGTACCGCTCGGCCGTGACCCGGCCGACCGCCGGCATCCCCTGCACGCGGCCGTCATGGCCAGCTGCACCGTCCCCGGCTTCTACGAGCCGGTGCGCCTGGGCGACCGGCTGCTGGTCGACGGCGGCATCCGCTCGAGCACGAGCATCGACTACGCCGTCCGGCACGGGTCCCGTCGAGTGGTGGCGATCGTGCCCCTGGGCTGGGAGCTCCCCGGCCGGCCCCCACTTCGTCATCGGCTCATCCGCCGATCGACGGTGACCGGAACACGACGGGAGCTGGCACGGGTGGGCGATCGGTCGCGCGACGTCCTGGTCATCCAGCCGATGGCGGAGGACGTCGCGCGGCACGGCAGCAACATCATGCGCACCACGGGCCTGGACGCGATCGCCGAACTCGCCTACGACCGGACCCGGACCGCGCTCCGTGAGGAGACCATGGAGGAGTTCCTCACGGACCTGCAGCACCCGCACCGGAGCTGACGCTGTACAGCAGGTGCGCCTTTCACCAGGGGAATGACCATGCCTCGCGCTGAAGCGGACTACCGGCTCGACGACCGCGTCGTCATCGTCACCGGCGTCAGTTCCGGACTGGGACGCTGGATCGCCGAAGGGCTCGACGCCGCGGGCGCACGCCTCGTCCTGACCGCGCGCCGCGCGCCCCGCGTCGAGGAATTGGCGGGCAGCTTGCGAGATGCGCTCGCCGTGCCCGGCGACATCGCCGTGGACGCCGACCGGGCGCGCATCGTCGAGCAGGCCGTCGACCGCTTCGGCCGCATCGACGGCCTGGTGAACGACGCCGGCATCATCAACTACGCACGCGCCACCGACGAAACCGCCGAGGACGTGCGCCGGCTGCTCGAGGTCAACGTGGTGGCACCCTTCGACCTCGCGCGCCGCTGCGTCCCGTACCTGCGCGCCGCCGACGGCGGATCCATCGTCAACATCACGTCGATGTCGGCCGTGGTCACCACCGGGCTGACGGTGCCCAGCGCGGGATACTGTGCCTCGAAGGCCGCGCTCGCCCACATGACGCGTGAGCTCGCCGTGCAGTGGGGCCGGTACGGGATCCGGGTCAACGCCGTGGCGCCGGGCATGTACCCCACGGAGATGGTGGGCGAGCAGGAGACGGTCCCCGACTTCTTCGCCGCGCGGCTGGCCCTTCAGCGAGCGGGGCGGGCCGAGGACATCATCGGCGCGGTGCAGTACCTGCTCTCCGACGCCAGCGGCTACGTGACCGGCCAGCAGCTGCCGGTCGACGGGGGCCGCACGATCACGTGAAAGACGTCCGGTCATGTCCGGCTGTCCGACTCGTTGCAGGATTCGGTCGGCCGACGCTCCAGCAAGCCGAGTTGTGACTCACGACCCTGCGGTTGCAGTCGGCGCCGTGGCGTCGAGGGCCGCCAGGCGGCCTGCTGCCCAGAGCGATGAGGACCACTCGCGGGCTCTCGCGATCACCCTGAACCCAGGGCCGCCGCTCGGTCGTTCAGGGACGCGTCAGCCCCTCATGGTCAGGTGTGGACGATCTCGCTCTCGCTGATGCGGACGAGCAGCCTGCCGACTGCCCTGCGTTCGTCCATCGCGCGGATCGCTGCGGCGGCGTCATCGAGGGCGAACACCGAGCCGATCGGCGGGTCGATCGCCCCGGACTCCATCAGCGGCACGAGGTCGCGCCACTGCTGGCCGACGAACCCGGGCTTGGTGTGCCAGAACTCCTCCGAGGCGGCTCCCATCACCGTCGTGTTGGTCAGCAGCAGTCTGTTGACCTTGACCGTCGGGATCTCACGTCCGGTGAAGCCGATGACGATGACGCGGCCTTCTGTGGCCAGTGAGCGCAGTGAGTCGGTGAAGCGGTCGCCGCCGACCGGGTCGACGACGACGTCCACGCCTCGGCCGTCGGTCAACCGGCGGACCTCGTCGCGGAAGCCGTCGACCGGCAGGACCTCGTGGGCTCCCGCGGCCCGGGCGACGTCGGCCTTCTCCGGTGTGGACACGACCGCGAGCACGCGCGCGCCGTGAGCGGCGGCCAGCTGGCAGGCAGCGGTCCCCACACCGCCGGCCGCACCGTGCACCAGCACCGTCTCGCCCTCGATCAGTCGCGCGCGGCGCAGCAGGGCGAAGTCGGCGGTCAGGTAGTTCAGCGGGATCGCCGCCCCCTTGTCGAAGGACACGCTGCTCGGGAGCGGGAAGACCATCTCGGTGTCGATGGCGACCGTCTCCGCGAAGCCCCCGGTGACGGGCATGGCGGCCACCCGGTCGCCGGCCCGGAATCCGCCGGCGTCTTCGCGGACCACGCCGGCCACTTCCCAGCCCGGGGAGAACGGCAGGTCGGGACGCATCTGGTACTCACCACGGGTCTGCAGCACGTCGGGGAAGACGACTCCTGCGTAGTGGACGTCGATGAGCACCCGACCAGGGGCCGGCGCCGGCTCGGGCACGTCCTTGATCTCGATCGCATCCGGTCCGGTCAAGGCGGTGATGACGGCAGCGCGCACGGGGTTCCTCCACGGTTGTCAGGGCGAGTGGGATCAACCGTCGTGACGGCCACAGAGAGACAGGCAGTCAGTCCGGACGTGCGGCGAGTCCGTGCAGAAGGAGGTCGGCCATCTCGCCGTAGGCCTGGCCGGCCGTGAGCCCGGTGTTCCCCAGCAGGACACCGGACTGGATGCCCTCGATCGCCAGCGCCGTGAGCTGGCCGGCGAAGGTGCCGTCCACTGCCCTCAGGGCTCCAGCCTGCACGCCGGCGTCGATGAGCTCGCGCACTCGCCGGGCTGCTGCCGTGGAGTTGGCGGAGTAGATCGCAGCGGTGGGCGCGTAGCCCACCATGTCGCTGTAGAAGGTCGGCGAGCAGCGGCTCATCGCCGACCCCACGCCGGCCAGGTAGGTGGAGATCCGACGGCGGGGGTCAGCAACGGCGGCGACCGCCGTCTCGATCTCCTCCGTCGCCTGGCGGAAGAAGTGCTTGGTCAGCGCGATGACCAGCTGCTCCTTGCTGCTGGCGACGCTGTACAAGGTCGCCTTGGAGCACTGCAGCCGCCGGGCCATGTCGTCCACGGTCAGCGCGGTGAACCCCTCGCTGAGGAGCAGCTCCTCCAGCGCGCCGAGAAGTTCAGCGCGACGCTCCAGGTCGACCCGTCGACGGCGGACGGAACCTCCGGGGTCCCCGACGGACAGCATCGGCCGGCCGGATGGGGCGACCGCGTCGACCGGCTGCTCGTTCATCGCGCCGTCACCCCTTCACGGTAGCGAGCGGTCGGAGCGCGCATGCCGCGAATCTCCGCGCTGGGTATTGACTTGGGTACGGAAGTTCTGGCTATCGTACCCACAGCGGTCCGCATCACAGCGACCGATCACCACCCAGGAGCGTTCCGTGCCCCCACTCCCCCTTGCGCCGGCGGACGGATCGGCTGTCCGAGCCCGCGTCCTCGAGCTGCGCGGACCGGTTCGCCGGCCCGACCGCCGACGTGGCCCAGCTGTTGTGCGACGAGCACCCGGCGGACGCCGTCGCGGTCACCACGGTCGATGCGGCCGGGCAGGTCACGGTGCTGACGTTCGGGGACCTGCAGCCGGCGCTCGACCCAGTGCGCACGGGCCCTGCAGGAGCTGGGCGTCGGCCGCGGTGACCGTGTCGCGTCGCTGATGGACAAGGGCCCGGACCTCGTCGTCCTGATCGTCGCCATCTGGCGGCTGGGCGCGGTGTACGTGCCCCTGTTCACCGCGTTCGCCCCGCAGGCGATCGCCCTGCGCCTGGAAGGATCCGGCGCCCGGGTCGTCGTCGTCGACCCGGCGCAGCGGCACAAGCTCGTCCCCGGCGACGACCTGCCGGCCGACCCGCAGCGGCGGATCCTGCTGACCGGGCTCCGACAGCCCCGCCCACGAGGGCGACCAGCTGCTGCAGGAGCTGGTGTCGGCGGCATCGCCCGAGCCGCTCCCCCGGGTGGCGGTCGGCGGCTCCGGGGCACTCGTCCACATGTTCACCTCGGGCACGACCGGCAAGCCCAAGGGCGTCGTGCACCCGGTGTCCTACCTGGCCGGCTGGCAGGCCTACCTGGAGTTCGCCCTCGGCGTCACCGCCGACAGCACCTACTGGTGCGCCGCCGACCCGGGCTGGGCCTACGGCCTGTACTCGGCCGATCGCCGCACCCCTGTCGCGCCGGACTGCCCACCCTGCTCGTGGCCGGCGGGTTCAGCGTCGAGCGCACCTGGCAGGTGCTTGCCGACCAGCGGGTCACCGACTTCACCGCCGCACCCACCGTGTACCGGGCACTGCGGTCCTCGGCCGTGCCGGTGCCCGACGACCTGGCGCTGCAGCGGCTGTCCAGCGCCGGCGAGCCGCTCACCCCGGAGGTCAACGAATGGGCCGCGGCGGCCCTCGGCGGCCTGCAGGTGCACGACCACTTCGGGCAGACCGAGGTCGGCATGGTGCTGGCCAACTGCCACCACCCCGCCCTGGCGCGACCCCTGAAGACCGGCTCGATGGGCCGGGCCATCCCGGGCTGGGAGCTCACCGTCCTGGCCGAGGACGCCGACGTCCCGGCCGGTCCCGGCGTGCTCGGGCGGGTCGCGGTCGACGTCGCGGCCAGCCCGTTGATGACCTTCACCGACTACCAGACGGCCGGCCAGGCCGCGGCCAAGTTCAGCGCCGACCGCCGCTGGTACCTCACCGGCGACTCCAGCCGGGTCGACGCCGACGGCGACTTCTTCTTCTCCTCGCGCGACGACGACGTGATCATCATGGCCGGCTACCGGATCGGCCCGTTCGAGATCGAGTCCGTGCTGGCCCAGCATCCCGGCCGTCGCCGAGTGCGCCGTCGTCGCCGCACCCGACGAGGTCCGCGGTGAGGTCATCGAGGCCCACGTCGTCCTCCGCGACGGCACCGCCGAGGACACCCGAGCTGGCCGCGGAGCTGCAGCAGTTCGTCAAGACCCGGTACGCCGCCCACGCCTACCCGCGCACCGTGCACTTCCTCGACGCAGCTGCCCAAGACGCCCAGCGGCAAGATCCAGCGCTACCTGCTCCGCGACCGCGACCGCCCGGCGACGAGCTCGCCCTCGTGACCGGAGCTACCGCCGCCCCGGTGCTCGTCGAGCAGCGCGGCCAGGTCCGCTGGCTGACCCTCAACCGGCCCGACCGGCGCAACGCCCTGGACGCCGGCCTGATCGCGGCGCTCGACGAGCAGGTCACCGCCGCCGACGCAGGACCCGGACACCGCGGTCGTCGCCGTCAGCGGGGCCGGGCCCAGCTTCTGCGCCGGCGGGGACTTCCGCCAGTTCCTCGCCCTCGACCGCGACGGCACGCACCCCGTCCGGTTCCTGGAGGACGTGTCCCGCGTGCTTCACCCGGATCACCGCAGCCGCGACCCCCTGGGTCGCGGTCCTGCACGGGCACGCCGTCGCCGGCGGGCTGGAACTGGCGCTGGCCTGCGACCTGGTGGTCGCCGCGGACAGCACGCTCATCGGCGACGGGCACCTGCGCCAGAGCCTGCTGCCCGCCGGCGGGTCCAGCGTGCGCCTGCCCGCGGCGGTCGGGCACGGACTGGCCCGGCGGCTGCTGCTGACCGGCGAGCTGCTGCCGGCGACCGCCTTCGCGGCCAGCGGCTGGATCGACCGGATCGTCCCCGATGGCGCAGCTCGAGGCCACGGCGATGGCCGTCTGCCGCCAGCTCGCCGACCGCGCCGGCCCCAGCCAGTCGTCCCTCAAGGGCCTGCTGCACCGCATCACCGGGCTCGAGCCGGCGATCGCCCTGCAGGCACGAGCTCGACGCCTTCGCCGAGAACTGGACCACCCAACCGGTCAGCGACCGCCCTCGAGGCGTTCCTGTCCGCCCGCACCTCGCTCGGAGGAACCCCGTGATGCAGCGCTACGAGGGCCGGGTCGTCGCCGTCACCGGCGCCGCCCAGGGCCTGGGGCTGGCCATGGCCCAGCGCTTCGCCGCCGAGGGCGCGACGGTCGTCCTCGCCGACCGCTCGAAGCAGGCACTGACCGCAGGCCGGGGACGAGCTGCGCCAGACGCAGCGCGGCCGCCGTCCGCACCGACGTCGTCGACGTCACCTCCTCCGCCGAGGTGGACGACTGGGTCGTCACGCGGTCACCGCCGAGGCCGGCGCGATCGACGTGCTGGTCAACAACGCGGGGATCATCCGGGACAACCGCGTCGAGGACATCACCGACGACGACTGGCGCGCGGTGCTCGACGTCAGCCTCGGCGGCTCCTTCTACTGCGCCCGCGCCGTCTTCCCCGGCATGAAGGAACGCGGCTACGGCCGGATCGTCAGCTTCTCCTCCATGTCCTGGCGCGGGAACTTCGGGCAGTCCAACTACGTCGCCGCCAAGGCCGGCATCGTCGGGCTCACCCGCACCCTCGCCCTCGAAGGCGCCCGGCACGGCATCACCGCCAACGCCATCGCCCCCGGCCTGATCGAGACCCCGATGCTCGCCTCGATGAACGGCCCGGCCCGGGACAAGCTGACCGCCAAGATCCCGATGCGGCACACCGGCCGACCCCACCGACATCGCCGAAGCCGCCGCCTTCCTCGCCTCCGAGGCCGCCGGCTACATCACCGGCGTCGTCCTCGACGTCGACGGCGGCATCTCCATCGGCTCCTCCATCCGCTGACCGCCATGCCTAACCCAGCGAACCCCTGCACCGCCCCAGCTCCACCCAGCACGACAGCGGTCCCGGCACCCCGCCGGCCGCTGCACCCGCAGTGTTCTCAACGAGGAGAGACCTGATGAAGCACGTCTACGAGCGCAACGTCCCGATGACCACCCGCGACGGGGTGACCCTGCGGGCCAACGTGTGGCGGCCCCTGGAGGGCCAGGCGCCCACCCTGCTCGTGCGCCACCCGTACAACAAGGACGCCAGCCCGCTCGCCGGCGGGGCCACCAGCGCCATCCCTCCACTGCTGTCCTTCCTGAACGCCGGCTACGCCGTCGTCTGGCAGGACGCCCGCGGGGCGTACGAGTCCGACGGCGTGTTCGAACCCAAGGTCAACGAGATCGCCGACGGCGAGGACACCATGGCGTGGCTCACCCAGCAGGACTGGTACGACGGCACCGTCGGCGCCTACGGCGCCTCCTACCTGGGCATGACCCAGTGGGCGCTGGCCCTGGGTGACAACCCCGGCCCTGAAGGCCATCGCACCCACCGAGACGTCGGCGAACTGGTACTCGGGTCTCTGGTACTCCCAGGGCGGCGCCCTGTGCCTGAGCCTGGTCACGTTCTGGAACGCCGATGATGTACGCCGCCGAGGAGCAGCGGGCCCTGCAGCGCGGTGAGACGTCCGACCCCTCGCAGTTGATGCGGCTCGGCGGGGCCCTCATGGACCCGCTGTCCCTGAACGAGGCCACGCCGGTCGCCGACCTGCCGGTGCATCGGGAAAGGCCGCTGGTTCGACGACTGGCTCGCCCACCCCGACTTCGACGAGTACTGGAAGGCCCAGGACTGGTCGGCGCGGATCGGCGAGGTCACCGTGCCGGTGCTGGAGACCGGCGGCTGGTACGACCTGAAGGTCCACGAGCAGGTCGCCGACTTCGTCCGGGTCCGCACCCAGGCCGGCTCCGAGCAGGCCCGGGAGGAGTCCCGGCTGGTCATCGGCCCCTGGGACCACATCAACCTCACCGGGCAGTACCCCGACCGGTACTTCGGGCTGCTCGCCGCCGGCGACCTCGGCCCGTCGCACGTCGAGTTCTTCGACCAGCACCTCAAGGGCACGCCTCCCGCAACCCCGGCGCCGCGGGTGCGGATCTTCGTGATGGGCATCGACCAGTGGCGCGACGAGACCGACTGGCCGCTGCCCGACACCCAGTACACCGACTACCACCTCGGCCAGCGGCGGCTCGGCCAACACCCGCGACGGCGACGGCATCCTCACACTCGACGCCCCGACGACCGAGGGCAGCGACGAGTTCCGCTACGACCCCCGCGACCCGGTGCCCACCGCCGGCGGCGCGCTGCTGCCGGCCCGGCCCGGCTTCGATCGGCCCGGTGGACCAGCGCGTGATCGACGGCCGCGACGACATCCTCTGCTACACCGGCCCCGTCCTCGACCGAGCCCGTCGAGGTCACCGGCTTCGTCGAGCTCAAGGTGTTCGTCTCCTCCACCGCCGTCGACACCGACATCACCGCCAAGCTCGTCGACGTCTTCCCCGACGGCCAGGCCATCAACCTGTGCGACGGCATCCTCCGGCTGCGCTACCGCAATGACCTGTCCCAGCCCGAGCTGATGACCCCGGGCGAGGTCTACGAGGTCACGGTGCCGATGTCGGTCACCTCCAACGTCTTCCTGCCCGGCCACCGCATCCGCCTGGACATCTCCAGCAGCAACTTCCCGCACTACGACCGCAACTCCAACACCGGCGGCGTCATCGCCTCCGAGGCCCTGGAGGACATGGTCGTCGCCGACAACACCGTCCACCACGGCGGAAGCCGACCCAGCCGGCTGGTCCTGCCGATCATCAACCGGTAAATGGACACCCGCGCTCAGGGCGCGGGCCGCCGGGGGGGCGCAGCCCGTGGGCGCCCCACCGACGAACCGGATTGCTGATGCCGGCTCACCACCAGACGCTGGCGTCTCAGTGACGCAGGGCGCCGGTGGGGTCCTTGCCCTCAGCTGCGTTTGTGCGCGAGGCGGCCGACCGGGTGGCTGTTGCTGCCCCGATCATCTGCGAACGACGGGACCGGCGTGGAACTTCTTCACGAGACCGGGGTCGGGGCGGGGCCGCCGATGCCAATGGCGACGCCGCCGAGCTTGAGCACTTCTCGTCGTGACTGCCGGCGACAAACGTCGCGACCACCAACGGGGCGTCCGCGCTCGCGCGCGACGCGCGGATCAATTCCTTGAGTGCCGCGCCGACTTTCGCCGCACGGCAGTGGTTGGACGCATCGTCAGCTGGGCTTTCGGGCTGGCGGCCGGTCGGCTCGTTGGCCTGTAGCCCGCGTAGGTGAGCGGCTGTCGTCGCTTCACTCCTCCGGGAGTGGGAAGACCAGGCAGGTGCTGGACGCGGTGGCGATCAACCTCCCGTGCTCGTCACGTACCTCGCCGTCGGCGAAGGCGGCTCGTCGTCCGGGTTTGGTGACCCGCCCGATCGCGCTCAGCTCGCCCTCTCCCTGCCGGACGGGGCGCAGATAGCTGACCTTGATCTCCAGGCTGGTGAAGCCCACGCCCGCGGGCAGTGTGCTGTGGACCGCGCACCCGGCGACGGAGTCCAGGAGAGTGCACACCAGTCCGCCGTGGACCACGCCGATGGGGTTGTACGCCGACTCGTCCGGCCGGCAGCGGAACTCAACCGTCCCCTCGCCCACCGAGACAGCGGTCATGGCGATGAGTCCGCCGATCGGCGCTGGCGGCAACCGGCCGTCGATCATCGCCTGCAGGTACTCCCGGCCGCTGAGGCTGCGCATCGCGCGGGCGCCGATCATCGGATCCCACCAGGAGACGGTCCTCGATCGCGGTTGTCCCCAGCCGTCGGAGGGCGACTCTGCGTGGGATCTCATGCCGCCTCCCGCGGTCGATCGTGCTGGAGCGCCGCGGCGACAGGTGTCGGTTGGACGGGCCGGGACAGGACCGCGAGGCACACTGCCCCTGCGGCGACGAAGAGCGTGATGATCACGAGGATGCCGTACCGGAATGCGGTCAGCGGATCTGCGGCCGGGGCACCGAGGGCCGCCACCAGCCCCGCCACGCCGAGCACCGTGCCGACCTGGCGGGCCATGTTCAGCACGCCGCTGCCGGTGCCCAGGCGCGCCGCGGGCATCCCCACGCTGCCCGCCCCCAGCAGCGACGGGATCGTCAGCCCGACCGCGGCGCCGCCGAGCAGTTGAACCGGCAGCAGATGAGTGAGATAGGCAGGCTCAGCCTGGAGCAGCATCAGCCACACCAGCTGCGCCACGGCGCCGACCCCGCAACCAAGGGCGGCGACGCGCCCGACCCCACCCAAGAGCGGAATCAATCGGGGCGCGATCAGTCTCGCGAACGGCAGCACCATCAGCGGCCCCGGGGCGATGGCCAGCCCCGCCTGCAATGGCGAGTAGTGCCAGACCCCGGTGAGGAACTCCACCGTGTGGAGGAGGAAGGCGCCGAAGCCCGCGTAATAGAGCACCGACGCCGCCCCGGCGCCCGCGAACGCCCGGGACCGGAACAGGCCGGGCTCCAGCACCGGCGCCGAGTGGCGCGACGAGCGGAGGACCAGCGCTCCCGTGCACAGCGCCGCCGCCAGCAGCAGGCCCCCGAAGCCTGCCGACGCCCAGCCCCAGTCCGGCGCCATGACCAGGGCGCCGGCGACCAACCCGACAGCGAGCGCCAGGAACAGTGCGCCGAGCAGATCCGGGCGAACCCGCCGTGCATCGTCCCGACTCTCGGGCACCAGGCGCAGGGCGAGCAGGATCGCCACGACCCCCACCGGCAGGTTCACCCAGAACACCCAGCGCCAGCCGACCTCGACCAGTCCGCCACCGATGACCGGACCCAGAGCAGCACCCAGCGCGCCGAGTGCCGACCAAGATCCCAGCGCCCGAGCCCGCTGCTCCACGGGGACGACGGCCAGCAACAAGGACAACGACGCCGGCACCATCACACCCGCGCCGATCGCCTGCACCATCCGCGCCGCCACCAACCAGCCCACCCCCGGGGCCAGCCCGCAGAGGAGCGATCCGCCCGTGAACACGGCAAGGCCCGCGACCAGCGCCCGCCGGCGCCCCACCTGGTCCGCCCACCGTCCGGCCGGGATCAGGACAGCCGCGAACACGATCGTGTAGGCGTTGAGGACCCACGACAACTCACCCAGCCCCACCCCGACGAACTCCTCCCCGATCGACGGGAAGGCCAGGTTGACGATGAACAGGTCCAGGCTGGACATGAACACCGCGATCGCCAGTACCGCCACGATCGGCGCGGTGCCTCCGTTCGGCCCGGGCTGGGCCACGGGTGCAGACGAGCGCTTACCGAGCCCCATGACCGGCCCCCAGGGTGAGTTTGAATTCTGGATGCACGGTAGCTGGTCTGGATGAGTCCGTCCAGATTCTGGACTGACCGCGGTACGCTGGCGCCATGGCCGCACCGACGGAGCCCCGCGCCTGCTCCATCGCCCGCACCCTCGAGGTGGTCGGCGAGAAGTGGGCCCTGCTGGCGGTCCGCGAGGTCTTCCTGGGCAACCGCCGCTTCGACGAGATGGTTCGACGCACCGGCGCGCCGCGGGACACGCTGACCGCCCGTCTGCGCACCCTGGTCGACTCCGGCGTCCTGCAGCGTCGCCGGTACAGCGACCACCCGCAGCGCTTCGAGTACCACCTCACTGCCGCCGGCCGCGAGCTCTACCCGGTCGTCCTGACCTTGCTGAGGTGGGGCGACGAGCACCTCGCCGGTCCCGACGGGCCGCCACTGATCCTCGAGCACGACTGCGGGCACCGCCTGATCCCCGAAGTCTCGTGCCAGGCCTGCGGAGAGGTCGTCGATCCTGCGGACATCACGAGGCGGCTCCCCACGAGCTCGTGACCTCGGACCCTCGACGTCCTCGACTCCCCGTCACGGTCCACGGCGGTATCAGGTCGCCAAACGGGCCACAGGCTGTTCGGCGGGCTCATGACACCGGCACTCCGCGAACGACAAGCCTCACCACACCACTACGGAAGCAGGGGCAGGCTTGCATGAAAGCGTTCATCGTCGATTCCTACGGCACGGACGGACTCCGGGCCGCGGACGTACCCCAGCCCACCGTGGGCCGCCGTGATGTTCTGGTTCACGTCCGCGCGGCCAGCATCAACCCCCTGGACAAGATGGTCCGCAACGGGGAGTTCAAGCGACTGCTGAAGTACCGGCCACCGTTCATCCTGGGTCACGACGTCGCCGGTGTCGTGACCGAGGTCGGCACAGATGTCCGTGCCTTCACGGTCGGCGACGAGGTGTATGCGAGGCCCCGAGACCTTCGCATCGGGACCTTCGCCGAGTTCATCGCGATCGACGCGGACGACGTCGCACTCAAGCCGCGGTCCCTGTCGTTCGACGAGGCCGGCGCCGTACCCCTCGTCGCGCTGGCGGCGTGGCAGACGCTCGTCGACCTCGCCCACGTCGAGCCCGGCCAGAAGGTGCTCGTCCACGCCGGAGCGGGCGGCCTCGGCTCGACGGTCATCCAGGTCGCCAAGCATCTCGGCGCCTACGTGGCCACAACGGCACGCACCAGCGACGTCGAGAGAGTGCGCGCCCTGGGTGCCGACGAGGTCATCGACTTCACCGAACGGGACTTCGCCGAGGTGCTCTCCGGATACGACGTCGTCCTGGACTCACTCGGCGGCACCAACCTGGAGAAGTCCCTGACCGTCCTCCGGCGGGGCGGGCTCGCCGTCAGTGTCGCCGGCCCACCCGACCCCTCCTTCGCCGCCCAGCTCGGACAGCCGATCCTGGCCCCGGTGATGGCGCTGCTGAGCCGCAAGGTGCGCAAGCAAGCAAAGCAACTGGGCGTGCGGTACTCGTTCTTCTTCATGAGAGCGAACGGCGCGCAACTCAAAGAACTGGCCGCGCTCTACGACAGTGGCACGCTGCGGCCGGTGCTCGACCGCACCTTCCCCTTCGAGGAGACCCTCGCGGCCATGGCGTACGTCGAGCAGGGCCAGGCCAACGGCAAGATCGTCGTCACACGCTGAGCGAGGGCGTCCCGCTCCGGAGCGCCTGCTCCGTCCGGAGGGCGACCTCGACGCCGCTCGAGACGGTGCGCCTACCGGCGAGGCCGGGACCGCCGCCGATCACCCCAGGAAGCGCAGAACATTCCGCAAGCCCCGACCCATACAGGAAGAGCCACATGCCCTCGCTCAACGGAGCCGTCGTCCTCGTCACCGGCTCAACCACAGGAACCCCAGTCGCTGCTCACCAGAGCTGAGGTCACCGACCACGGGCACCGGGCCTGCCTCGAGCGTCACACCCGGGCCTGGGCGAGGTCGCGGCCGGCGGTGGCTCGAGTGGTCCGGGGCCAGGTCCAGGCGGCGCGCAGGATGAAGGCCAGGAGCAGCACCTCGAGTCCGATGGAGAGGCCGTAGAAGTAGGAGTAGCTCCAGGACTCCTCGCCGGCCACGTTGTACATCGAGACGGGGATGTAGAGCGTTGCCACGACGAGGTTGGTGGCGCGGTTGACACGGGCGGGCAGTGTCGTGGAGAGCAGGATCATGAGGATCGGGACGGCCATGAGCGTGAGCGCAAGGGCGACGAAGGTCGGGCCGGTGTCGAACTCATGGACGACGCCGACCAGGATCTCGTCGATGGAGCCGGGCTTGTACAGGTGGAGGTAGTCGACGTAGATGTAGAGGAACATGAAGCTGGTCCAGGCCGCTGCGAGCTTCGCTTGAACCGGGAGCCGCGCTTCCTGGAATGCGCCGGCGGTCGTGCTGCTTCTGGTCATCACTTCTCCTGTGTGCTGGCGAGCTGGCCAGGTCGGCTCAGTCGATGTCCTCACCCTGACCAGCGTTGACAGGCGACACATCCGCCTGCGGGCTCCAGCTGTCCTGGCCGCAGGGACGGGACATCCGCAGTACTTTCGGCTGATCCGCCCGAGCGGCGGCCCCTCTACGTTGGCGGGGAGGGGGAAGCATGCTGGCTGGATGTGGGCCGAGCCGCGCCCGGCTGCCCGCCGGCGCGGGTCTGGCGGGACTGGGCTCTCGTGGCGGTTCTCGTCGCGAGCTCGTTCGTCGAGCTGCTGCTGCGCGAGGACAGGGCCTGGGCGCCCTTGGTCCTCAGCGTCAGCCTCGTCGTGGCAGCGTGCCTGCTGTGGCGGCGCACGAGCCCGCTGGCCGCGGTCGCCGTCGCCTTCGGAGCCCTCCTCGCCTTCGACATCGCGAGGATCGTGGCCGTCGATGCCACCGGCCTGCAGAGCATCGCCGGGGTGCTCGTGCTGCCCTACGCCCTCCTGCGCTGGGGGGCAGGTCGCGAGGCTGCCCTCGGACTCGGCATCATCCTCATCTGGCTGCCCGTCACCCTCGCCGTGGACCCGACCTCACCTGCGGAGAGGGTCGCCGGTTACGGCTTCTTCCTGTTCTCGGCCGCGCTGGGCGCGGCCGTGCGCTACCGCACCAGCAGCCGCGTCCGCGAGATCGAGCAGGTGCGGTTGCGCCAGCGCAACGAGCTGGCACGCGAGCTGCATGACACGGTCGGCCACCGCGTCTCGGCGATCGCCGTCCAGGCGCAGGCAGGTCGCGCGCTGTCGGCCGCAGATCCTGTGCGCGCGCTGGCCACGCTGGTCACCATCGAGGAGGAGGCGTCCAGGACCCTCCAGGAGATGCGGGCGCTGGTGGGCGTGCTGCGCGACGGGACCGACGCCGATCTCGCCCCCCGCCGGGGCCTGGCGGACATCGAGCGGCTGGCCCGGCCCGGTGGCGAGGTGCTGGGCGTCCGCGTGCAGGTCTCCGGTGACGTCGAGGCCGTCGACCCGGCAGTCAGCACCGCCCTCTACCTGATCGCCGCCGAGGCGGTCACCAACGCGACCCGGCACGCCTCCGGCGCCACCCAGGTCACCGTCGACGTCACCGCATCCCGCGGCCAGGTGCGCCTGCGAGTGCACGACGACGGCGCGGCAAGTACGGCCGGACCTGCCCCGGCCGGCTTCGGGCTCCGCGGCATGGCGGAACGGGCGAGCCTGCTCGGCGGCACCCTCCAGGCGGGACCTGACCCGGACGGCGGCTGGAGCGTCGACGCCTCGCTGCCTCACACGGTGCGTGCGTCATGACCATCCGCGTGCTCGTCGCCGACGACCAGGACATCGTCAGGGCGGGGCTGTGCATGATCCTGGACGCCCAGCCAGGCATCACCGTCGTGGGCGAGGCCGCTGACGGCCGACGGGCGATCGCGATGGCGCGTTCGCTGCGTCCCGATGTGTGCCTGCTGGACATCCGCATGCCGGACGTCGACGGGATCGAGGCCACCCGGCAGCTCGCCGGGCCCGATGTCGTCGAGCCCCTGGCCGTCGTCGTCATCACCACCTTCGACCTCGACGAGTACGTCTACGGCGCGCTGAAGGCAGGCGCCCGCGGGTTCCTGCTCAAGGACGCCGGCGCCGAGCTGCTCGCCCAGGCCGTGCATGCCGCCGCCCGTGGCGACGCCCTGATCGCACCGAACATCACCGCCAGGCTCCTGTCCTCCTTCGCCGACAGCCGCTCGCGCCCAGTGCCACCCGAGCCCGTCGAGCCGCTGACCGCTCGCGAGGAACAGGTCCTGCTCGCTGCCGCTCGAGGGAGGACCAACAGCGAGATCGGCGATGAGCTGTCGATCAGCCTCAGCACCGTCAAGACCCACATCGCCGCCCTGATGCGCAAGCTGAACGCCCGCAACCGCGTCGAGATCGTCATGTGGGCCTACGAGACGCGCCGCGTCGACACCTGATCGGCTCGCAGCCCGTCCCTGCGGCGGACGTGCAGCAACCACAGGTGACCGACGGCGCGCGCTTCGTCGTGAGCCTTGGCCCCGCCGACGCGGTGCGACCACCCCCGGGCCGAGCAGCACTGGAGAATCATCAAGATCACAGGCCACACAGACCCGTGAATAGGGGTGTTGCAGGCGCGCGTCAGCGCGGGGCGGGCGGAGCCCGTCCTCCAGTACTTCTCCAGTTGGGTCAGGCGGCCGGGTCGAGGACCACGGTGTGGCCGAGTCGCTCGAGTTGGGCGACCAGCCGGCGGGTGTGCGCCTCGTCGTTGCGCCGGGCCAGCCAGTCGGTGCCGAGGTCGCAGTAGGGCTCGTCGCGGGTGAGCATGCAGTAGGCCGAGACGAGCATCGAGTGGGCGACGGCGACCTGCCGCCCGGCCCATCCGCGCCGGGTGGTGAGCCGGGCGAGCTGGGCCGAGAGGTAGTTGCGCGCCCTTCATCCGGCCCGACCGAGCCGGCGGCCTCGACCAGCATCGAGGTCAGCCACTTGTTGCCGTGCCGGCGCACCGGACCGGGGTGCGCTTGCCGGCCGACTCGTGCACCCCCGGAGCCACCCCGGCCCAGGCGGCCAGGTGCGCGGCGGAGGGGAAGCGGGACATGTCCCCGCCGGTCTCGGCCAGGATCACCTGGGCGACCTTCGGCCCCACTCCCGGGATGGTCTGCAGCAGCTCCAGCTGGTGCGCCCACGGCCGGCAGGCTTGCGGCGATGACCGCGTCGAGCTCGGCCAGGGCGGCCTCCACCAGCTCCAGCCGGCGCAGGATGGTGCGGGCCAGCTGGGCGTGCTGGTCGTTGAAGTGCCCGGTCAGCGCCTCGGTCAGCTGCCGGGATCTTGATCCGCATCTTGCCCTTGGCCAGCTCGCGCCAGCACCCGCGGATCCCGCTCACCCTCGATCAGCGCGCCCAGCATCGCCCGGGCCGAGACGCTGGTCAGGCTGGCCGCGACCGAGGACAGCTTGATCGAGGCGTCCTCCAGCATCAGCTCCAGTCGGGTCACCTCCCGGGTGCGGTCGCCCATCAGCTGCACCCGGTAGCGGGTCAGCATCCGCAGCCGGCGGATGTCCGGCGGCGGCACGAACGACGGCCGGAGCAGCCCGTACTCCAGCAGCTGGGCGATCCACTCGGCGTCGCGGACGTCGGTCTTGCGGCCGGGGACGGCCTTCATGTGCGCGGCGTTGAGCAGCCAGATCTCCAGTACCTCCTCCAGGCAGTAGAACGGCGGCTTCCAGTACGTGGAGGTCGACTCCATCGCCGCGATCGTCACCCCGCGCTCCAGCAGCCAGTCCGCATCACCCCCAGCGCGCGAGTGATCGTCGGAAACGTCCGCGTCTCGCTGCGCCGGCCCCGCGGACCCGGCGTGCGCACGCACACCGTCAGCCTCGCCTTGCCGATGTCCAGCCCGGCGACCCGCTCGAACAGCACCTCCATGGGGATCCCTCCTCCGATCGACGACCCGATAGGCGTCGTCCGGAGGGCCCTCTGCCAGGACACAGACCCACGCGCTCACGGCAACAATCAAGGGGCACCCGAGGGCCCCGCGCCATACACATCTACGGGCTCACCCGCACCACTGTGACTCGGCGTCGCCGGACCCCTGCAGCATTCTCATCCGCAAGGCAGCGATCAAGATCGCAAGCCGTTACACCTCTTGCACTCTCGGGTCCGCCGAATTCGTGGTGACGAGTTTCTGGAGACTTCGTCCTGCAGCTTGACGGCATGGGAACCAGCGGCAGCCCGGACTACCGAGCGCGACGGCGGGAGCGGGAGCGGCAACGGCGTCAACAGACTGAGCAGACGCCAAGGAGCCCGCTTCAGACCGGCCGCAGCGACGTGCACGGTCGCCGAACGAAGGAGCGCGCGCGACGACCTGTGGTTGGTGCGGTGGACCGATCACTCCCGGAAGCCGGGGGCCTATCCCGAAGTGGTGCTCGGCCACCTGCCGGCATCGAGCCTGGGAACAGACACGGGCGGCGGCCTCCGGACGAGCCGCGGTCCACGTGGTGGAACGACAGGTGGAAGTCCGCGTGCCAGCCGCGCCCACCCGCCGGGACTGGGCCCGGCTGCTCACCGAGCTCACCCGCCAGCTCGACGACGGCCGCGTCTACGACCGCGACCTCCCCGAGTTAGCCGCGGCCCTCGGTGCCGTTCTCGCTGCCTACAGCCGGCGACCGTACGTCCGCGACAGGAACGTCAGAGGCACGCCGCCCTTCCTCCGGTAGCAACTCTGCGACGAGCTCGTCGCGCGCCGGGACACGGACACAGCGACTGCTCCGGCGGGCGATTTCGTACTTCTGCAGTAGCACGGCCCCGCCTCAAAGCGCCCAAGCGATCGGTGCAGACCGCTCGGGGAGAACTGGAGAAGAACTGAAGCCTGCTACTGGAGACGAACTGCAGGCCGGGTCGGCAGCGTGGTGCCTGACGCTGCCGACGTCCGGAGAGGCCTGACCGTGAGCGATGACCGCACCCACCCCACCCCGACGGTCCTGCTGACCCTCGACGAGGCGGCCGCGTTCCTCCGCACCTCCGTCGCCACCCTGCGGTACTGGCGCCACCTCGGCGTGGGGCCGGCCGGTTTCCGTCTCGGCCGGCGGGTGCTCTACCGGCAGGACGACCTGGAGCAGTGGGTGACCGACCGACACGACGCGGCCGCGGCACGCCACGACGGATCCGAGCCCGCATAGCGATCACTCGTTCGCTCGGCCGTGGCCGTCCACAGGCCTCGGCCTGTCCCCAGATTCGGGGCTCGGGCCACCTCCGACCCCGGTCTGGATGAGGCTCAGGCATCCGGCTACCCGGGGAGGGAATCCATGCCGAGGCCGCCACTCGCCGTGGGGACCTTCGGCGCGATCAACTTCCTCGTCGTCGGCAAGGGCCGCGTTCGGGCACAGGTCAGCTTCCGGGATTTCGACGGCCGCCGGCGGTCGGTGAGCCGCTACGGCCGGACCAAGGCCGAGGCTGAGCGCCGGCTGCAGGACGGCGCTGCGCGACCGGGGCAACGGCCTCGACGAGGGCGCCAGCGCCGACAGCCGGCTCGCGACCGTGGCCGCCGCCTGGCTCGCCGAGGTCGACGACAGCGACCTCGCCGTCGGCACCAAGCGGCTGTATCGGTTCGCCGTACAGAACTACGTCATCCCCGGCGTCGGACAACTCCGGCTACGCGAGATCACCGTGCCCGCCGTCGACCGCCTGCTGACCGCCGTCCGCAAGAGCCACGGCGCCGGCGCTGCCAAGTCCGCCCGCTCGGTGCTGTCCGGGATCCTCACCGAGGCCGTCCGTCGCGGAGCCATCCCGACCAATCCGGTGCGCGAGGTGGCATCCCGGCGGGCGCACCGGCGCCCCACGCCGGGACCGCGCGCGCTGACGGTCGAGGAGGCGCGCCAGCTGTGCGAACGGCTCGCTGCGGACGCCGAGGCGGTCGAGCTCGATCTGCCGGACCTGGTCGAGTTCATGCTGGGCACCGGCGTGCGCATCGGCGAGGCGTGCGCGCTCCGCTGGTCGGCCGTGGACCTCGACGCGGCGACGGTGCGCATCGACGCCACGCTGATCCGCGTCCCGGGTCGGGGCCTCGAGATCCAGGAGTTCCCCAAGACCACGGCCGGTCGGCGGACGATCGCCCTGCCGGCCTTCGTCGTCGACCTGCTCGAGCGCCGGCGGGCACAGACGCCCACGGCGCAGGGCACGGCGGTGATCTTCCCGAGTCCGACCGGTCGACTCCGGGATCCGCACAACACGAGCAGCCACCTCCGCCAGGCCCTCGATCGCGCCGGCTTCGACTGGGTGAGCTCGCACGTGTTCCGCAAGACCGTGGCGACCCGACTGGACGAGGCGGGGCTGTCAGCCCGCCAGATCGCCGACCACCTGGGGCACAACCGGCCGAGCCTGACCCAGGACGTCTACATGGGTCGCGGCCTCGCGAGCCCGGAGGCGGCGACGGCGCTCCAGCGGTCCCGCTGAGCGCCGACGAGAACGATCCGCTGGGCTGGGAGCGGGCTCGACTGCGACGAATGTTCGTCGTTTGTTCGTCGCATCGACTGGCGCGACTGGCCCTTCAAGCCGCTGACCTGGGGTT
>CAWAQI010000014.1:0-64465 GCA_963784165.1 uncultured Actinomycetota bacterium | reverse complement strand
GATGATGTTCGGCGCCGCCTGGGCGGCGCTGACGTCGACGTTGCGGATCTTCGCGTGCGCGACCGGGCTGCGGACGATCGCGAGGTGCAGCATGCCCGGCAACGTCATGTTGTCGGTCCACGTCGTCTTGCCGGTGATGAGGCGCGCGTCCTCCTTGCGCTTGCGTGCCTGGCCGACCTCCTTGGCCGGGGCGACCTGCGCGGCGTCCTCGGTGATCGTCATGCCTGCGCTCCAGTCGAGGGGTTCATCTCACGAGCGGCCTGCTGCACCGCGCGGACGATGTTCTGGTAGCCGGTACAGCGGCAGAGGTTGCCCTCGATGCCTTCCCGCACCTCGGCCTCGCTCGGGTTCGGGTTGTCACCCACCAGGTCGATCGAGGCCATGATCATCCCCGGGGTGCAGAACCCGCACTGCAGGCCGTGCATCTCGTGGAAGGCCTTCTGCATCGGGTGCAGTGGGCCGCCCTGGGGAGCGATCCCCTCGATGGTGGTGACCTCGCTGCCGTCGGCCTGGACGGCGAAGACGGTGCAGCTCTTCACGGCCTCGCCGTCGAGGTGGACCGTGCACGCGCCGCAGTTGCTGGTGTCGCACCCGACGACGGTGCCGACCTTGCCCAACTGCTCGCGTAGGTAGTGGACGAGAAGCGTTCGCGGTTCGACGTCGTCGGTGTACGACGCGCCGTCCACCCGCACGCTGATCTGGGTCAACGAGACCTCCGCTCTGAGGTGTGTCCCCGGTCACTGCCGAGTACCAGCGGAGTCTGTACCGCCTGGGCACGCCGGTCCAGGGCCGGGGGTCGCGGGAGACCGGCCGGCTCCGCCGTTGCGGCGCGGAACCGGCGAGAACGCCCGGATCTGCGGGAGGAACCGCCGTCCGGAATGCGCGAGCGCGGCGTCGCGCAACGTTGCAGCGTCGTTGCAGCGGCGGCGGCCGGGTCAGGCGGCGGCGACCCGTTCCGCCTCGACGGCGGGCTCCTGACCGGCCGGAACGTCCGCGACCGCGCGCAGCGTGCGGCGCCGGACCATCGCCGAGGCAGCCAGCGGGACGAGACCGGCGACGGCCAGGCCGGCGCCCACCGCCGACGGCGCCTGGTAGCCGAGCCCCGCGGCGATGACCAGGCCGCCGAACCACGCGCCGAGAGCGTTGGCCAGGTTCAACGCCGAGTGGTTGAGGGCGGCACCCAGCATCTGCGCGTCGCCGGCGGTCTCCATCAGCCGCATCTGCAGCAGGATCGCCAGTGCCGAGGCGGCGACCGACACCGCGAACACCCCGACGAACAGGGACGGGGCCCACGGCGAGGTCAGCGCCACGAGGAGGAGCAGGGCGGAGAGGGCGACCAGGGCACCGACCAAGGAGCGGAACAGGGCCCAGTCGGCGAGCCGACCGCCCAGCGCCGTCCCGACGACGCCACCGGCGCCGTACACGAGCAGCACCAGCGGGACCGTGCCGCGGGAGAGCCCGGTGACGTCGGTGACCACCGGGGCGATGTAGCTGTAGAGCGCGAACATGCCGCCGAACCCGACGATGCCGACGAGCAGCGTGAGGAGCACCTGCGGTCGGCGCAGCGCGCTGAGTTCGCCGCGCACGGTCGCGTCGCGGCGACCGGGCGTCGACGGGACCAGGGCGAGCACGGCGGCCGCGGTGATCGCGGCCATCACCGCGACGGCCCAGTACGCCGAGCGCCAGCCGAGGTTCTGCCCCAGCCAGGTCGCCCCGGGGACGCCGGTGAGCATCGCGGCGGCCAGACCGAGCAGCACCGAGCTGACCGCCCGGCCGCGCAGGTGCGCAGGGACGAGCGAGGCGGCCACCAGCGAGGCGACGCCGAAGTACGCCCCGTGCGGCAGGCCGCTGAGGAAGCGGGCGACGAGCAGCGTCTTGTAGCCCGGCGCGAGGGCCGACAGCGCGTTGCCCACGAGGAAGGCGCCCATGAGGCCGACGAGCAGCGCACGGCGCGGCAGCCGGGCGGAGAGCGCGGCGATGACCGGTGCGCCGACGACGACGCCGAGCGCGTAGACGGAGATGACGTGACCGGCCGTGGGGATGTCGACCCCGACGCCTTCGGCCATGTCGGGGAGCAGCCCCATGGTGACGAACTCGGTGGTGCCGATCGCGTACCCGCCCAGCGCCAGGGCCACCACCGCCGCGACCACCCGGCCGGTGGACAGCGTCGGGCGGTCGGTCTGGATGGGGGAGCTCACCTAGACAGCGAATACGACCTGACGTCCGGGCATTCCCGACGCGCCGGTCAGCGGGGGCGTGAGGTGCGCCGCAGTCGCAGCAGGTGGGCGGCCGCGGCGGCGCGGCGCGGCGAGCTGACCGGCAGCCACTCGAGGCAGGCCTGCCAGACGGCGGCGTCGTCGCGGGCCTCCGGGAGCTGGGCGTACCGCAGCAGGAGCTCGGGACGGCGGCTGCTCAGCACGGCCTGGCGGAGCAACGCGGCCAGCCGCTCGCGGGCCGCGGCGACACCCGGCGCGCGGGAGCCGGGCAGCACGGCGCCGGGGTAGCGCTCCAGGGCCGAGCCGACCGCGCCCCGGCCGAGCAGCCGGCGCACCTGCTCCAGGTCGGTCTCGATGCGGCCGCGCAGCCGGTACGGGCGCGACCCGACGAGGTCCGGGCCGACCAGCCGGCGCAGCCGGGAGAGCTCGGCGCGAACGGTGACCGCGACGGCGTCGCCGGCATGGCACTCGGCGGCCAGTTGCGTGGCGCTGCGCCCCTCGCCCACGACGGCGGCCTCGGCGAGCAGCAGGAGCAGCTCGGAGTGGCGGAGGGAGAGCTCGAGCGGACCGGACGGCCGGAGCAGCCGGGCCCGCTCGCGGCCCAGCACCTCGAGCCGCGCCGCGGGCCGGGGGGCCGGCGGGGTGGGGCGCCGTCCGGCGCCGTTCTGGACCTGCTGCACCTGCAACCAGCGCAGCTCCGACTCGACCGCGGCGACGGTGGCCCGGACGAGCGTGAGTACGTGCGGACTGGCCACGTGGTCGCCCCCGGTCACGTCGATGGCGCCCAGCAGGGCGCCGGTGAAGGGATCGTGCACCGGGGCGGCCGAGCAGCTCCACGGCTGGACGGGACGGCGGAAGTGCTCGCTGCCCCAGATCTGGACGGCGTGGTCGACGGCGAGCGCGGTGCCGGGGGCGTTGGTACCGGCGACGTCCTCCGCCCAGCGCGCGCCCTCGACGAAGTGCATGCCGGCGGCCTGGCTGCGCAGCCGGGAGTCGCCCTCCACCCACAGCATCCGGCCGCCGGCGTCGGTGACGGCCACGATCATCTGGTCGGCCTCGGCGTCCTCCACGAGCAGGCGGCGGATCACCGGCATGACCGGCGCCAGCGGGTGGGCGGCACGGTAGGCGAGCAGCTCGTCGTCGAGCAGCTCCACCGGCGGCGCCAGCCCGTCGGGGTCGACCCCGCTGCCGAGGGAGCGGCGCCACGAGTCGCGGACGACCGACCGGACGACCGAGTCGGCGGGCAGCCCGCAGGTGGTGACCAGCCGTTCGTGGGCGGCACGCAGCCGCCGGGTCTGGCTCGCGCTGGGCCCCCCGTCCGGGAGCGCCAACCAGGGATTGCCGGCCTTGGTCATCGGACGCCCCGCGAAGAGTGGCTCATGTCACGCCCATCGTGGCCGCTGCATGAGGATTCCACCAGGTGTGGCCCCGTCCGATCGCGCGCGATGGGTCTCAGATCTTCGGTGGCCGGGCCGGTAGGAGCGCCGTGGGGTCGCCCGCCCGGGCCGCGCCCCACCACAGCCCGGCTCCGTAGGCGAGATCCTCGAGGCGCCGGGCGACCGCGAACCGGACGAGACCGATGTGCCCGCGGTGCGGCCACCAGGCCAGGACGGCGTCCGCGACCGCCACCCCCACGACCAGCCGCCGTGACCGCCGGAATGCCAGCGCGGGCAGCGCCAGGGGCCAGTGGTGCCGGGTGACCGACCGGGCCAGGGACCGGCCGGCCGCGGCCGCGCCGCGCAGCACCAGCCCGCTCGCCTGGACGGCGTCCGGGGGAGCGTCCGGCGCCGCGAGCCGGCGGGCCAGCCGCACGGTGTCGACGGCGAGGATCCCGAGCGCGGCGAGCCGGCCCGGCCGGCCGCCGACGAGCAGCAGCACCCAGACGGCCGCCGAGGTCGGCGCGAGGACGACCGGCGCGACGGCCGAGCCGTGCCGCGCGGCGAGCAGCGCCGCCCCGGTGCCGTAGAACGCGCGCCGGCGCAGCCAGGTGGTCGACGCGACCGGGTGCTCGTGCTCCACGATCGCGCGCGGCTCGTACCGCACCCGCCAGCCGGCCGCGGTCAGCCGCCAGACGAGGTCGACGTCCTCGGCGACCCGCATCGACTCGTCGAATCCGGCGCCCAGCGCCGCCCGCCGGGCGAGCAGCGCCGCGCTGGGCACGTACGAGACGGCCGAGCCCGGACGGACCGCAGCCGGGTGCGGGCCCATGTCGAGGGCGCCGGCCACGTCGTCGTAGTCGGCGAACGGGCCGGTCGCAGTGCCCGGCAGGCCGGTGATCCGCGGGGCGACGACGGCGAGGCGGGGATCGGCGAGGTGCGGGGCGAGCAGCGACAGCCAGCCGGCGCGGGGGACGCAGTCGGAGTCGAGGAAGGCGACCAGCTCGGTGCCGACCTGGGCGAGACCCGCGTTGCGGGCCGCGGCGGGCCCGCGGGCGGCGTCGTGGCGGACGAGCCGGGCGTCGTGCTCGGCGGCCAGGCGGGCGACGGTCGCGGCGTCCGCCGAGCCGTCGTCGACGACGACCAGCGGCGCCGTCCGCGTCGTCGGGTCCGCCCGGACGGCGGTCAGCAACCGGGCCAGCTCGGACGGGCGGTCGCGCACCGGCACGACCACGGTCACGTCCCGGACGTCGGCGGGTCCCGGCAGGTCCGGGTGAGCGACCCCCGCGTCGAGCAGGCGTCCGGCCAGGGTGGCGGTCGGGTCGTCCCGGACGACGAGGCGGTCGCCGGTCAGGAACCCGGCGGCCCGCGGCGTCAGGCGGAGTTGGCGCAGGGGAGAGCCGCCGAGCAGCACCGCGCCGTCCTCCCGGCGGCGGGTCCGGGGGTCGAGCCGCACCGCGAAGCCCGCCGGCAGCCGCCCGTCCGGCGGTCGGGGCAGCGGGCGCGGCGTCATCCCGCGGGCACCGTTCCGCGGGTGCTCGTCGGCTCCCTGAGACGACCCGTCGCGTCGACGTCCCAGGCCGCCACGGCGCCGACCAGACGCTGCGCGAGGTCGGCCAGCAGGGCCGCGCCCTCGTCAGCGGTCGCGCCCTCCGGATCGCCGAGGACGCCGGTCGGGCTGACCGCGCGGACGCCCTCGGCGCGGAGGCGGGGGAGCAGGTCGGCGATCGGCGTCGCGTCGCCGGCCATCGCCCGCTCCCCCAGCACTCCCTCGGGTTCCACGTGCAACATCAGTGACGTCTCGGTCCGGCCGGCGTGGGCGTCGCCGCCGGGCACGCCGCACGGGAACCAGGCGACGTCGCGCCCCTCCGCCCGGAGCACCGTGCCCGCAGCCCGCAGCGCGTCGTGGTTGCCGCCGTGCCCGTTGACCAGCAGCACCCGACCGGCCCAGCGCCCGGCCGACCGGCCGTACTCGACGAGCAGGCCGGTCAGCGCCTCGGTGCCGAGCGACACGGTGCCGGGGAAGTCCTCGTGCTCGCCGCTGGCGCCGTAGGCCAGCGCCGGGGCCAGCAGCGAGCCGTCGATCGCGCCGGCCGCCGCGTCGGCGACCGCCCAGGCGACCGAGGTGTCGGTGCCGAGGGGCAGGTGGTGGCCGTGCTGCTCGGTCGACCCGAGCGGGACGACGAGCAGCGCGCCGTCAGGGATCTCCGGCCACACGGCCCGGGCAAGCGACGTCACCCGAGCAGCGTAGAAGCGGCCCCTGTCGCTACTCCGTGGTGCGGAAGATCCGCGCCGCCAGGGAGATGAGGCCGAGCGTGATCACCGCGACGGTGAGCAGCTGGACCCCGATGGGCACGTGCCAGCCGAACCAGGTCAGCACCGGCACCAGCCGCTCCTGCTCGGCCGCGGTCAGGGACAGCTGCTCGAGGGTGAAGTGCCGCATCGGCTGGACGACGTAGGTGAGCGGGTTGAGCCGGGTGAGCACGGCCAGCCACTCGGGCAGGTTCGTGATCGGGAACAGCGACCCGGACAGGAACATCATCGGCATGATCAGCAGCTGGCTGATCGGCATGGCCGCCTGGATGGTCTTGATCCGGGTCGAGAGCAGGACGCCGAGCGCCGTCAGCAGGAGCGCGCCGAGGAACAGGCAGCCGATCAGCTCGGCGATCAGCACCGGCGAGTACGGGATGCCGACGGTGCCGAGCAGCGCCAGCAGCACGAGACTCTGCAGGGTGGCCACGATCGCGCCGCCGAGGCACTTCCCCCAGATGATCGAGGCCCGCGAGATCGGCGCGACCATCATCTCGCGCAGGAAGCCGAACTCCCGGTCCCACACCAGCGAGATGCCGGCGAACGCGGCGGTGAAGAGCACCGACGTGGCAAGGACGCCCGGGTAGAGGAACGTCCGGAAGTCCGTGCCGCCGCCGGTGTCGACGATGCTGCCGAGGCCGGTGCCCATCACGAAGATGAACAGCACGGGCTGCAGCAGCATGGTCACCATGCGGGCCTTGTCCTGCTTGAGGCGCAGCAGCTCGCGCCGGGTGACCACCCAGGTGGCCCGCAGCTGGTGGGACATGTCGCTGCGGACCTCGGTCAGGTCCTGGAGCGGTGCCGCCCCGATCGCGGGGTCGACGGTGTCGCGGGTGGTCATGCTCATCGCCTCCCGGCGAAAGGAAAGGCGGAGCCCTGCGGCCCCTCGGAGTCGCGGATGGTGCGACCGGTGTAGGTCATGAAGACGTCGTCGAGGCTCGGGCGGGTGACGGTCACCGACTGGATGTGCACGCCCAGCTCGGTGAACAGCCGCGGGACGACCTGCGCTCCCTCGGGGACGGCGATCGTCACCTGCCCCTCGTGCACGCCGGGCTCGACGCCGAGTCGCTCGCGGATCCGGGCGATGGCGAGCTCGTCGTCGTCCGTGCGCAGTGCGATCCGGTCGGTGCCGATGCTCGACTTGAGCGCCTCCGGGGTGTCCTCGACGGCGATCACGCCGTGGTCCATGATCGCGATCCGGTCGCAGTGCTCGGCCTCGTCCATGTAGTGCGTGGTGACGAAGACGGTGATCTCGGTGCGTTGCCGGAGGTCGTGCAGGTAGTCCCAGATCGCGGCCCGGGTCTGCGGGTCCAGACCGATCGTGGGCTCGTCGAGGAACAGCACCTGCGGCGCGTGCACCAGCCCGCGGGCGATCTCCAGCCGGCGCTTCATGCCCCCGGAGAACTTCATGACGATGTCCGAGCGGCGGTCGGCCAGGGCCACCATCTCCAGGACCTCGTCGATCCGGCGCTCGGCGTCGGCGCGCCCCAGCCCGTAGAGGTCGGCGTGGAACCGGAGGTTCTGCTCGGCGGTCAGCTGCAGGTCCAGCGTCTGCTGCTGGAAGACGAGCCCGATCCGGCGGCGTACCTGATCCCGCTCGGTGACGACGTCGAAGCCGCCGACCCGCGCCGTACCGGCGGTCGGGTTCCGGATCGTGCAGAGCATCTCGATGGTGGTGGACTTGCCCGCGCCGTTCGGGCCGAGGAAGCCGTAGGTCTGGCCGGCCTCGACGCGCAGGTCGATGCCCTTGACCGCCTCGACGTCGTTGTCCTTGGACTTGTAGGTCTTGGTGAGCCCGACCGCTTCGATCGCGGGCGCTCTAACGGTGTTAGACACGCGGGACAATCTCCTCTAACACCGTTAGGGTGTCAAGCGTGTTTCCCGAGAGCGCAACCGAGCGGGCCCCGGTGTCCCGCCGGTCGGTCGTGGACGCCGCGCTCACCCTGCTGGCCGAGGGCGGCCTCGAGGCCGTGTCGTTCCGGCGGATCGCCAAGGCACTCGGGGTCTCCGGACCGACGCTCTACTGGCACGTCGAGAACAAGCGGCAGCTCATGGACCTGATGGCCGAGGAGCTGGTGCGACGCACCGGACGGTCCTACGACGGGCCGGAGAAGGGGCAGCCCTGGTGGGAGTGGCTGCGGGCGGACGCCCAGCGGATGTTCGACGCGCTCGTCGCGACCCGGGACGCGCCCCGGGTGCTGGCCGGCAACCGGCCGAGTCCGGACAGCTTCGAGGGGATCGAGCGGGTGCTCGGCGAGCTGGTGGCCGCGGCGGGGATGACGCCGGGCCAGGCCCAGCAGACGCTGTTCGCGATCGGGGCCTACGTGATCGGCAGCGCCACGGAGTGGCAGGCCGAGGCGGAGCGGGCGACGTCCCAGCCGCTGCCCGACCCGGCGGACGAGGAGCTGAACGCCCGGCGCGCGGCGGCCCTCGCCGACAAGCCGATCATGCTCGCCGCCGTCAACGAGCGGCTCGCCGGGCCGTTCTCGGCGACGTTCGAGTACGGCCTGGACCTGCTCGTCACCGGGCTGCGCGCCCGGTACGGAGTGTCGGACGCGGCCACGCTGGGCAACGGGAGCGCATGACCGACGACCAGACGCGCAAGGTGGCCGAGCTGCTGAAGGGTGAGCGGTTCGGATTCCTGACCACGATCACCATGGACGGTCGGCTGACCAGCCGGCCCATGGCGTTGCAGGAGGTCGAGTTCGACGGGGACCTCTGGTTCTTCGCCGAGCGCGACTCGAACCCGGTCCACCACATCGCCGCGTCCCCGGAGGTCAACGTCGGCGTGGGATCGGGCGGCAGCTGGGTGTCGCTCACCGGTGACGCCGTCGTCGTCGAGGACGTGGCCAAGAAGCGGGAGCTGTGGAACAGCGCCGTCGAGGCGTGGTTCCCCGACGGCCCGGACGACGACGGCGTCGTCCTGATCAAGGTGCAGGCGGGCTCCGCGGAGTACTGGGACAGCCCGGGCGGGCGGATCGCGACGGCGCTCAGCTTCGCCAAGGCGAAGGTGACCGGTCAGCGGATCGAGGGCGGGGAGAACGAGAAGGTCGACCTCTGACGGCGCTGCCGCCGCCGGGCGGGTCAGCGGGCGGAGACGCGCTGCCGCTGCTCGATCGCCGGCGCTCCGGCCGGGGCCGGGACGGCCACGGCGGCGGTGAGGCGCGTCGCGCAGTCGGCCGCGGTCGCCGGCCGGGCGAAGAAGTAGCCCTGCGCCGTGGCGCAGTGCATCTCCTCCAGCGCGCGGCGCTGCTCCTCGGTCTCGACGCCCTCGGCGACGACCTCGAGGCCGAGGGTGTGCGCCAGCTCGACGATCGAGGAGATCAGCGTGCTCGCCGAGCGGCCGGCGGGGAGGTCGCTGACGAAGCTGCGGTCGATCTTGAGGATGTCCGCGGGGAGGCTGCGCAGGTAGGACAGGCCCGAGAAGCCGGTACCGAAGTCGTCGATCGCGATGCGGACGCCGAGGGCGCGCAGGGACTCGAGCCGGCTGACGACGCTGTCCACGTCGTGCACCAGGACGCCCTCGGTGACCTCGAGGGTCAGCTGCTCGGCGGGGAAGCCGCTCTCGCGCAGGGCTGCTTCGACGTCCGCGGTGACGTCGTCGTCGAGCAACTGACGCGGGGAGAGGTTGACGGCCATCCGCAGGGGGCTGCCGGTGGCGGCCGACCAGGCGGCGCCCTGGGCCACCGCCTCGCGGAGCACCCAGCGACCGATGTCGGTGATGACACCGGACTCCTCCGCCAGCGGGATGAACTCCACCGGCGGCACCAGCCCGCGCTCGGGGTGGTGCCAGCGCACCAGCGCCTCGAAGCCGGTGGTCCGGCCGTCGGTCACGCGGACGGTGGGCTGGTAGTGGACGACGAGCTGGTCGGCGGAGACCGCGCGGGCCAGGTCCTGCTGGAGGGCGGTGCGCCGGCGGGCGGCCTCGGCCATGCCGTCGGCGTACACGACCAGGCGGTTCTTGCCCTGGGCCTTGGCCAGGTGCATCGCGAGGTCGGAGTTGCGGAGCAGCGAGTCGGCGTTCCGCTCGCCGGGGTCGGTGGACGACGCGACGCCGACGCTGGCGCGGACGGTGACCGGCCCGCTGTCGAGAGCGACGGGGAGGGCCAGGCAGGTGAGCACGCGCTCGGCGACGCCGCGGGCGGCCTCGGGGCCACCGGTGACCACGAGCGCGAACTCGTCACCGCCGATGCGGGCGACGACGTCGCCCGGGCGCACGCAGCCGCGCAGCCGTTCGGCGAGGGTCATCAGCAGCTCGTCGCCCTGGGCGTGGCCGCGACTGTCGTTGACGTCCTTGAAGTCGTCGACGTCGACGAACAGGACGCTGACCGCGCCGCCGCGCTGGAGGACCCGGTGGGTGATCTCCTCGAGCAGAGTGCGGTTGGCCAGGCCGGTCAGCGGGTCGCTGAGCACCTGGTCCTCGTTCAGCCGCCAGGCCGCGAGGTGGGCCAGGCTCGCCGCGAGCACGAAGGCGGCATGGATGCCGGCCCACACCCACGGGTTGGTGTGGGCCGCGCCGTGGGCGAAGACTTCCTGCGGATAGAGGGTGCCGACCAGGCCGTGGTGCAGGGCCACGGTGAGGATCGCGATGCCGTAGGGGACCCAGTCCTGGTAGAGCGAGACCACGCCGATCATCACGAAGAAGACGAAGTGCGACTCGGTGACGCCGCCCCACAGGTGCACGAGCGCCGCCGAGGCGGCCATCAGGCTGACCGTGGTGGCCGCGGCACGCGGCTTGCGGCCCAGCCGCTGCGGTGCGGCGACCGCGAGCGGGCCGGCGACGACGAGCAGGACGACGACCACGACGGGCTGGCCGTAGCCGCGCAGCCAGGCGAACAGGACCAGCGCGGCGGCGGCGACCAGCGCAAGCCGGACGATGGCCCGGTGCCGGCGCTGCCAGACGTCCTCGGGCAGCAGCCGACCCTCGGGCAGCACACGCGCCACCCGGTCGCGGAATCGGCTCATCACAGAGGGGCCATCGGCTCGGACGAGCGATTCCTGGAGTGCGCTGCAATCGAATGCCCCCAAGGGGGGTGACCCTCGGCGGAGAACACGGCGCCGCGGCGGACGAGCCGTCGCGGCGCCGTGCGGGTGTGCTCGCGCTACTTGGTGTTCCACCCGGCGTCGACGCGGTGGGTGCCACCGGTGACGTAGCGACCGGAATCGGCGGCCAGGTACAGGACCGCCTCGGCGACGTCCTCGGGCTGGACCCACGGGATGGGCAGCAGGTTCAGGCTCTGGAAGGCAGGCGCGACGTCGTCGCGACCGGGGCTCTCCAGGTCGGGCCGGAACAGCTTGTAGGCGCTCTCGTTCTGGATCAGCGTGGTGTCGACGTTGGTCGGGTGCACCGAGTTGACCCGGATCCGCTCGGGAGCGAGCTCCTGGGCGAGCACCTTCATCAGGCCGACGACGCCGTGCTTGGCCGCGGTGTAGGCCACGGTGTTCGGGTTGCCGCGCAGGCCGAGCGCGGAGCTGATCAGCACGAGCGCACCGCCGTCGCCGGTCGCCTTGAGGTGCGGGATGGCCGCCTTCGCCGTGAGGAACACGCTGGTCAGGTCGACGTCGACGACGTCCCGGAACGCCTGGGCGGGGTACTCCTCGACCGGCACGTTCGGCCCACCGATGCCGGCGTTGGCCACGGCGATGTCGAGCCGGCCCAGCTGCGCCACCCCGTCGGCCAGCGCCGCGGTCAGGGCGTCCTCGTCGGCGACGTCGGCCTGGAAGGGGACGATCGTCCGACCGGTCTTCTCGACGAGCCGGACGGTCTCGTCCAGGTCGGCCTGGGTCGACACCGGCGCCGTGGCACTCGGAATCGGCCCGAGGATGTCGACGCCGATGATGTCGGCGCCCTCCTCGGCCAATCGGACGGCGGTGGCGCGGCCGATGCCGCGGGCCACTCCGGTGATGAAGGCAACCTTGCCCTCGAGGCGTCCTGACATGGTGGTTCCTCTCCTCCTGGCGCACTGCGCCGCTCAGTCGGGATCCGGTCCCCGCTGTCCCAGCGGGTGATCAGACGTAGGCGATCGTTCTGCGGATCGCTCCCTGGGCCACCGGGTCCGGCGGCCCTACGTCTACTTGAAGGCTCAACAAAACGGTTGTATTCCCCAACCTCACCGCGGCTGGATCTCAGCCCAGGGAGAGCCCCGCCAGCGGCGACTCGTCGCAGATCTTGGCGGGCGGCAGGCTCGGCATGCCCAGGAGCGTGGGCTGGCCGCGGACGGGCCCGCTGTGCGAGTGGTCGATGTGGCTGCGCGGGGTGTCGCGCTCGGCATCGCGGGCGGCCAGGGCGGTCTCGCCGTAGCCCTGCACGCATTCGGGATCGGGCCCGTCGAGGGGGAGGCCGGTGAAGAACTTCGCCGCCATGCAGCCGCCGCGGCAGGAGTCGAAGTGCGCGCACTTCGTGCAGGCGCCGCCGGTCTGCGGGCTGCGCAGCTCGGCGAACAGGTCGGACTGCTGCCACACCCGCTGGAAGCCGCCATCGTCGCGGACGTTGCCGGCGAGGAAGTTCTCGTGGATGGCGAACGGGCAGGCGTAGACGTCGCCGACCGGGTCGATCAGGCACACGACCCGGCCCGCACCGCACAGGTTGAGCCCGGGCAGCGCCTCGCCGAACGCCGACAGGTGGAAGAACGAGTCGCCGGTGAGCACCTTCTCGCCGTTGGCCAGCAGCCAGGCGTACAGCTCGCGCTGCTGCGCCTGGGTCGGGTGCAGCTGGTCCCAGACGTCGGCGCCGCGGCCCGACGGGCGCAGCCGGGTGATCCGCAGTTGCGCGCCGTAGGAGTCGGTCAGCGCCTTGAACTGGTCGAGCTGACCGGCGTTCTCCCGGGTGACGACGACGGAGACCTTGAAGTCCTTCATCCCGGCCTCGGCCAGGTTCTCCAGCGCCCGGGTGGCCATGGCGAACGAACCGGCCCCGCGGACGCGGTCGTTGACCTCGGCGGTCGCGCCGTCCAGGGAGATCTGCACGTCCACGTAGTCCGTGGCGGCCAGCTGCGCCGCGCGCGCCTTGTCCAGCTTCACGCCGTTGGTGGAGAACTTGACGCCGACGTCGTGGCCGATGGCGTAGTCGAGCAGGTGCCAGAAGTCCGGGCGGACGGTCGGCTCGCCCCCGCCGACGTTGACGTAGAAGACCTGCATCCGCTGCAGCTCGTCGATGACCGCCTCGGCCTCGGCGGTGGACAGCTCGCGCGGATCCCGCCGTCCCGAGGAGGACAGGCAGTGCACGCACGCCAGGTTGCACGCGTACGTCAGTTCCCAGGTGAGGCAGATCGGGGCATCCAGGCCGTACTCGAACTGGTCGATCAAGCGCCCGCCCACCGGGCGTTCGGGGATTACGGCGGTCACGGGGTCTCCCGGCGTTCGATCATCTGGGAACGGGCGAGGTCGGCGAGCGCCTTCTCGTAGCTCGGCCGCTGGGCCTCGCTCACACCGCAGGCGGTCAGTGCCGCGGCGGCGCTGGGGTGATCAGCCAGCGACTCGACGACGCTCACCAGCGTCTTCGACTTCAGGAAGGACAGCTTCCGGTTGCCGAAGTGGTAGACCAGCGCACCGAACGGCTCGGGACGCAGGGCGACCGAGCGGGCCCGACGCCACGGCAGGTCGACGTCGAACGCGGCGACCGCGGTCACGGTCGGGCTCAGTAGACGCCGCACATGCCGTCGATGGAGACCTCCTCGACCAGCGACTCCTCGACCAGCGCTTCTTCGGGGGCTTCGACCTCGTCGGTCTCCACGGCGATGTCGGTGGGCTCGGGCACGGGAACCTCCGGAGGTCTGGCGAGCGGGTACCGGGCCGAGGCTAGGGACACCCAGTGCCACGGGCAAGACGGGGGCGGACCGCGGGATCACTGGTCCCACTCTGCGGACGGACGGGGGAGAATGGGCACGTGACCGAGCCGGAGCTTCCCGATGCGCCGCGCGAAGCGACGCGCGCCAGGATCGAGCGCGCGGCCCTGGACCTCTTCACGCGGCGCGGGTTCGAGGGCGTCACCATCGACGAGGTCGCGGACGTGGCCGGGATCAGCCGGCGGACGTACTTCCGCTACTTCGCCACCAAGGCCGACGCGGTGTGGGGTGACTTCTCCGCGCACGTCGATCGACTGGCCGCACTGCTGCGCGACTCCGGGGGCGGCCAGACGGTGCTCGCGGCGATCTGCGACGCCTATGTCGAGGTCAACGACTACGCGCCCCGCGACCTGCCGCTCCTCCGGCAGCGCATGCAGCTGATCCTCACCGAACCGGCCCTGCTCGCCCACTCGCAGGTGCGCTACGCCGACGTCGACCGGGTGGTCGCCGAGTACGTCGCGTCGCGGACGGGGACGGAGCCAGGGGAACTGCTCGCCCGCCTGGTGGCGACGAGCACGCGCGCCGCCGCGACCACCGCGTTCGAGGCGTGGCTGACCTATCCCGAGTTCTCGCTCGACAAGGCGCTCCGCACCGCGTTCGACGAGCTCGCGGCCGGTTTCCGGTCGCTGGACGTCCAGCTGCCCCCCGCCTGAGCAGCGGGCCGGGGGAAGCTTCCACGCCTCTCGCACGTTCCGCCGAGGACAGGCAGGATGGCACTCAGTGCCACGGCAGGGATCTGCCGATGCCGAGGGCGGCCGATCGGGCGGCCCGGAGAAGATTTCGATGAAGCGGAGGCAGTGATGGCGAACAAGTGGTTCGAGTCGGTGGCCGAAGCCCAGCGGCGGGCGAAGAAGAGACTCCCCAAGGGGGTGTACGGAGCCCTGGTGGCCGGGTCGGAACGTGGCCTGACCACCGAGGACAACCTGGCCGCGTTCGCCGAGATCGGCTTCTCGCCGCACACGGCGGGGCTGGCGAACGAGCGGAACATGGGCGTCACGGTCATGGGCCAGTCGATGTCGATGCCGATCATGATCAGCCCGACCGGCGTGCAGGCCGTGCACCCCGACGGCGAGGTCGCCGTCGCCCGCGCCGCGGCCGCCCGCGGGGTGGCGATGGGTCTGTCGTCGTTCGCGAGCAAGCCGATCGAGGACGTCGTCGCGGCCAACCCGCAGACCTTCTTCCAGATGTACTGGGTGGGCACCCGCGAGGAGATGCTCACCCGGATGGAGCGGGCCCGCCGGGCCGGCGCGGTCGGGCTGATCGCGACCCTGGACTGGTCGTTCGCCTACGGCCGGGACTGGGGCAGCCCGTTCATCCCCGAGAAGATCAACTTCGAGGCCGTGCGGCGGTACGCGCCCCAGGTGGCGCTCAAGCCGCGCTGGCTGCTCGAGTTCGCCAAGACCGGCAAGATCCCCGACCTCACCGTGCCGAACATGGTGGCCATCCCCGGTGCGGCCGCGCCGACGTTCTTCGGCGCCTACGGCATGTGGATGCAGTCCCCGATGCCGTCGTGGGAGGACGTCGCCTGGCTGCGCGAGCAGTGGGACGGCGAGTTCATGCTCAAGGGCGTCATGCGGGTGGACGACGCCAAGCGCGCCGTCGACGCCGGCGTCACCGCGATCTCGGTGTCCAACCACGGCGGCAACAACCTCGACGGCACCCCTGCCTCGATCCGGGCCCTGCCCGCCGTGGCCGAGGCCGTCGGCGACCAGATCGACGTGCTCCTGGACGGCGGCATCCGCCGCGGGGGCGACGTCGCGAAGGCGCTCGCACTGGGCGCGAAGGCCGTGATGATCGGCCGGGCCTACCTGTGGGGTCTGGCGGCCAACGGCCAGGCGGGCGTCGAGAACGTGCTCGACCTGCTGCGTGACGGGCTCGGCTCGGCGATGGTCGGCCTCGGCCGGCCCTCGGTGGCCGACCTCAGCCGGGACGACCTCGTGATCCCGGACGGTTTCGAGCGGCAGCTCGGGGCCACGGCGGTCGGCGTCGGGCTGGGGACGACGACGCGCGGGCGGGCTCGCCGCGAGGCCTGACGCGCGGCCGCCCGCGCCCGGTGGGGGGACCGGGCGCGGGCGGAGTCCTGTGCGGAGGGTCGGAGGTCAGTCGTCGGAGCCGTGGCCCCCACCGTCGCGGCCGTCGCTGTCGTCGGAGCCGTGACCCGAGTCGTCCGAGCCGGAGTTGCCCGAGCCGTGCTCCGGAGTCGTCGGAGCCTGAGTCGTCCGAGCCGTGGCCGCTGTCGTCCCCGCGGCCGTCGGAGTCGTCCGGGGCGTCGTTCACGTCATCGGCACCGTGACCGCCACCCACCCGACCATCCGAGTCGTCCGGGGCGTCGTTCACGTCATCGGCACCGTGACCGCCACCGACCCGACCATCGGAGTCGTCGGGGGCGTCCGGGGTGGTGCTGGACGTCGTTCCCGCGGTGGTCGACACCGGGGACACCACGGACGTTCCCGTGGAGGGCGAGTCGTCGGGAGCTGCGGCGAAGGCCAAGCCGGCCAGGGCGGCACTCATGGCGACGGTAGCGGCGGTGAGCACTGTCTTCCTCATGCCGCAGACAGTGCGTCCGCCGAGGTCAAGGCGACGCTAAGGCAACGTCAAGGACTCCCGAGAGCGTGACTGTGCGCGTATCCACGCATCGAGCCAGGGATTCGGTGCTCGAGCGCACAGTCGAGGGCTCACGGCCTGGCCGAGCGCACGATCCGGTCGGGGCGCACCACGACGCTCTGGGCGCGGCCGTGCTCGAGCCAGCCGAGCAGGACACGGCTCTGGTCCTCGACCGTCACCTGCGAGCCGTCCGTGCGGACGACCACCAGTCGCTCGCCGTCTCGCTGGACTTCCGCCTCGCCGTCGCCCAGCACGTCGTCCAGTCGGCACGGCCGACCGTCGAGCAGCACCTCGGGCTGCGGCAGCAGCAGCCCGGCCAGCCGACGTCCGGCACGCCCGCGCCGCTCGACGAGCAGCCCGTTCCGCAGGGCCGGCGTGCGGCTGTCGGTCGCCAGGCGCTCGACCGCCGGGATGCGCCGGACGGCGGTGAGCACGCCCCGCCGCAGCACCGAGCCGGCCCGGCCGCCCCCGGTCATGAGTCGCCCGAGCAGGCGGGCCACCCCGATCAGCGCCCGCGCGTGCGGCTCGCGCTCGGCTTGATAGGTGTCGAGGAGTTCCTCCCCCGCCGTCCCGGTCAGGACGTCGGCCAGCTTCCAGGCCAGCTGGTGCACGTCGCGCAGCCCGAGTCCCAGGCCCTGGCCGACGAACGGCGGGCTCAGGTGCGCGGCATCCCCGGCCAGCAGCACCCGTCCGGCCCGCCAGCGATCGGCGACCTGCGCACGGAACGTGTACTCGACGGCGCGGACGAACTCGACCGTGCCGGGGTCCACCGGCGCCAGCAGCTGAGCGAGGAACTCCGGCGTCGTCAGGTCGGCCACCGTCTCCCCCGGCGCCATCCGGCACTCCCAGCGGTAGCGATCCCCGGTGACCGGCATGAACGTCGCCGCCCGGCGTGGGTCGCACACCTGGTGGGCACCGGCCCACACCGGCAGCGGATCGGCCGACCGGACGTCGAGCACCAGCCACCGGTCGGCCGGCCCGAGCTCCCGCATCGTCGCGCCGATCAGCGAGCGGACGGTGCTGTTGGCGCCGTCGCAACCGAGGACCGCGGATGCGCGGACGGAACGGTCCGCACCACCGTCGCGCGGGGTCAGCGTGAGCGTCACGCCGACGGCGTCGGACCGGAGCGCCGTCACCTCGACACCCCGCTCGACGGTGACGCCCGGATCGGCGTCCGCCGCGGAGGACAGCACCGCCTCGAGGTCGGGCTGGTGCACGAACGAGCCCTGCGGCCAGCCGTGCAGTCCGGCATCCGGCGACCGGCGGAACTCGGCCAGGATCCGGTGCCGGCCGTCGAGCAGTCGCAGCCCCGCCATCGGGCGACTCCGCGCGACCACCTCGTCGGCCACCCCGGCCGCCTGCAGCACGCGGAACACCTCGTCGTCGAGGTGGACGGCGCGGGGCAGGGGATACGGCGTCCGATGTCGCTCCACGACGCGCACCCGCAGTCCGCGCGCCGACAGCAGCAGCGCCGCGGTCAGCCCGACCGGCCCGGCGCCGACGACGACGACCGGGTCCGCGAGCACCGCACCAGTGTGATCGTCGACGCGCGTCCTGCATTCCGGACCACCGAACGTTGCACGATCCGCGATCTGCCACCGAGAACGTTGCAGGCCTCTTCCACGTGTGTGACGCGCGCCATACCGTGCAGCCGAGCCATGCGCGATCGCGCATGCCCCGACGGCCCTCGACGTCGAGGGCGACGAGGAGGTTCTAGTGCCCACCAACACTCGTGGCGCGATCATGCGCTCCGCCCCCGGCAAGTGGGAGGTCGTCGATCTGGTGGTCGACGACCCGCAGCCGGGCGAGCTCCAGGTCAAGCTGGCCGCCTCCGGGCTGTGCCACTCCGACGACCACGTCGCCACCGGCGACATGCCGGTCGGCAAGTACCCGTTCCTCGGCGGCCACGAGGGCGCCGGCGTCGTCACGGCGGTCGGCCCCGGCACCAAGGGCTTCGAGGAGGGCGACCACGTCGTCTTCTCGTTCCTGCCCGGCTGCGGCCGCTGTCGCTACTGCGCCAACGGCCAGCAGTACATCTGCGACTCCGGCGCGAACCTGCTGGTCGGCTCCCGCTGGGACGACGCCGAGAGCTTCCGCTTCCAGACCTCCGACGGCGCCGACGTCGGCCAGATGTGCGGGCTGGGCACGTTCGCCGAGATCACCACGGTCGACGTCCGCTCGACGGTGAAGATCCCCAAGGACATCCCGCTGGAGGTCGCCTGCCTCGTCGGCTGCGGCGTCGGCACCGGCTGGGGCACCGCCGTCCAGGCCGGCGAGGTCAGGGCCGGCGACACGGTGATCGTCATGGGCATCGGCGGCATCGGCATCAACGCCGTCCAGGGCGCGGCGCACGCCGGCGCCAGCCACGTCATCGCCGTCGACCCGATCGCGTTCAAGCGCGAGAAGGCCATGGAGCTGGGCGCGACCCACGCGTTCGAGAACATCGAGGAGGCGGCCGAGTTCGCCCGCAGCGTCACCAACGGCCAGGGCGCGGACAAGGCGCTGGTCACCGTCGGCGTCACTCAAGGGCGAGCACGTCGCCCAGGCGTTCGACGCGATCGGCAAGGGTGGCCGGGTCGTCGTCACCGGGCTCGGCGACCTCACCGACGTGGGCATCCCGATCAACCGACCAGCATGCTCACGCTGTTCACGAAGGAGATCCGGGGCGCCCTGTTCGGCGACCAGAACCCGAGCGCCGACATGCTGAAGATGCTGCGGCTCTACCAGGAGGGGAAGCTCAAGCTCGACGAGCTGATCACCACGCGGTACAAGCTCGACGACATCAACCAGGGCTACGAGGACATGCACGCGGGCAAGAACCTCCGCGGCGTGATCATCTACGACTGAGAAAGGACCCGCTGCTCAGCGGGCCAGGCCCGGGGTGTCGCCTGCTCGTCCAGGCGGCACCCCGGCGCACGTGCACGCCTCACCGACGGAGCCCGCGATGACCCTCTCGACCGCCGCCCGCCTGGACGTCGCGGGGATGGTCCGCGTCGCCCGCGAGCGGGTGGTCGCGCGGATCCGGGAGGCCGAGGTCGTGGCGGCCGCGCTCTCGGCGGGCCGCAACGTCGTCCTGGAAGGTCCGCCCGGCACCGGCAAGACGACGCTGCTGCGGTCGCTGGCCGACGGCGCCGGCGTCCCGCTGGTCCTGGTCGAGGGCAACGCCGAGCTGACGCCGACCCGCCTGGTCGGCCACCACGACGCCTCCCGCGTGCTGAGCGAGGACTACCGGCCGGAGAACTTCGTGCCCGGCCCGCTGACCCGGGCGATGACCGAGGGCGCACTCCTCTACGTCGAGGAGTTCAACCGCGTGCCCGAGGAGACGATGAACGTCCTCCTCGGCGTGCTGTCCGAGCGGGACATGCACGTGCCGCGCTACGGGCGGGTGGCCGCGCGGCCGACCTTCCGGCTGGTCGCCGCGATGAACCCGTTCGACGCCGTCGGCACCGCGCGGGTCAGTCCGGCCCTCTACGACCGCTCCTGCCGGGTCGCCATGGGGTACCAGGACGAGGACGCCGAACTGCGCGTGGTCGAGGCGGTGACCGGCGGCGACGCGCACCTGGTCGCCCGCGCCGTCCGCGCGGTGCGGATCACCCGTGACCACCCGGAGCTGCGGATCGGGGCGTCCGTCCGGGGCGCCATCGACACCGTGCTCATCGCCGTCGAGCTGGGCACCGTCCGCGACACCGCGGCGCTGGAGGAGACGACCGGGCTCGACGCGGCGCTGGCCGCCATGACCGGCAAGGTCACCGTGGGCGACGGCGTGGCCCGGCCGGTCGAGGACGTCATCGCCGACATCTGGCGCCGGGCCGGTGAGGAGCTGGGAAAAGGCTGACGCCCGGGGAGGCGTCCCCGGGGCCGCCACCGCCGCCCGGTCCGGCCGGCGAGCAGCCGGCGAGGCCCCCGCAGGTGCGGGTGGTCGAGGATCCCGACGAGGTGGCCGAGCTGCTGCGTCAGCAGGGCGCCCGGCGGGCCAGCCGCGACCAGCTCTCCCGGAGCAATCCGGACTTCGACGCCGTCTCGCCCCAGGCCGGCGAGCTCGACGCGGCGGCGATCGCCGACCTCGCCGCCCGCGACCCGGACGCCGCGGCGCGCGTCCTGGCGGCGGCCGCCCGGGCCTTCGACCCGGGGCTGCGCGCCGCCGCACGGAGCCTCGCGGCGCGATTGCCCCTCGGCCATCCGCGGAGCGGCACGGCCGACCGGCCGGGCACCAGCCGGGTGGTCACCCGGCGGGAGCCGATGGGCTCCGACGTCGACCTGGACGCCACCCTCGCCGCCCGCGGCGCCGAGCCGCACTGGCGGGCCGAGCACCTGCACACCCGCGGCTGGCGGTCGACCGGCCGCGCGGTCGTGCTGCTCGTCGACGCGTCGGGCTCGGTCGCCGGTGACGAACTGGCCGCCGCCGTCCTGACCGCGTCGGCTCTGGTGCAGCGGATGCGGCCGGGCGACGAGCTCGGCGTGGTCGCGTTCTGGTCGAAGGCGGTCGTGCTCCGTCCGCTGTCGGCCGACCCGCGGGTCGACGTCGTCGTCGACCGGCTCTGCGACCTGCGCGGCGGCGGGACGACGGACCTCGAGCTCGCCCTGCAGACCGCCGCGGCGCAGATCGCGAGGTCCCGGGCCGCCGACCGGCAGGTGCTCCTGCTGTCCGACGGTGTGGCGACCGACAGCCCGGACCCGGTCAACGCCGCCTCGGCCCTGGCCCGGATCCGGGCCCACCTGCAGGTGCTCGCCCTGTCGGCCGAGGAGGAGGCGATGGCGTCGTGCACCGCGCTCGCCGCGGCGGGCGGCGGCAAGGTCGCCGCCTTGCACCGGCCCTCCCAGGCGCCTGCGGCGGTCCGAGAGCTGCTCGGGTAGGTCAGGCGCCGGCGACGACCTCCGCCAGGTCGAGCGCGTCGGAGGGAGCGGTGATGTCCTGCTCCTCACCGAACCCGCTGATGGTCAGCGTGCCGGACGAACCGCCCTCGTCGTTGGTCAGCGCGACCGGGTACGAGGGGTCGTCGTCGAGGACGGTCAGGCTGCTGCCGTCCTCGAGCGACACCACCACGGCGTCGTCGCCGTCGACCTCGGTGGAGGAGACCTCGTCCTCGACCTCGCCGTCCGGACTGCGGATCTCGGCGACGAAGCCGGCGAGCGTGAACGTCTGGAAGCCGGCGGCGGCGTCGGCGGGGACGATCACCCAGCGGTTCTCGAGCTCGGCCGCCGCGCCGTCGGGGATGCCGAACGACGTCCAGAACGCGAGCGGCGCCTGCACGTAGACCGCGTCGTCGACGGTGAGCAGCTCGATCTCGTGCCCGTCGAGGCTCAGGGTGCCGGCCGCGTCCTGACCCTGGAGCTGCAGGTCGACCTCGGTGGCCGATCCGCCGCGGCTGATCGTGCCCGAGAGGTGGAAGGCGCCGGCGGCCTCGAGGGCGTCAGCCGCCGCGGCGGCCACCTCCGGCCCCGTCTTGCCGTCGAGCGGCCCGCCGCCGCAGGCGGTGAGCAGCAGGGCGGCGGCGACCAGGGTCGCCGGGGCGGTCAGGCGGGTGCGCACGACCCATCCTGCAGGGCTGCTTCCGTTCGCCCGGGTAGCGCTAACGCGGCGGCGTGTCCGCGAGCATCAGCATGGCGGGGCCGAGCCGGAGCACCCCACCGGTGTCGGGGGCGCAGCGGATACCGCCCCGTCCCCGCATGCCGCGGTGCGCGCCGGGCGCGAGGACGACGTCCATCCACGCGCAGGGATTGGCGGGCCGTCCGCCGCGCAGGACCACGACGCCCTCGCCGCAGTCGAGCGCGAACGTCTGCCCGCGCAGGCTCTCCACGTCCGCGCCCCGCAGGACGACGTTGCGCCGGGTCAGGCACGGGTCGAACGGCGGAACGCCCAGTTCCGTGGCGAGTGCGTCCAGCCGCTCCACCCCGATCACCGTCACCGAGGCGTCGCGGTGGGCGGGCTTGCCGGCGTAGCGGTCGCCGACGATGCCGAAGCCGGCGCGGACCTCGATCTCCGTGCGCCGGTCGGCCGTCTGCTCGGGCACGGACGCGCCTGGGCGTCCGTCGTAGCGGTGCGTGGGGGAGGCGACCAGCCCGACGATCTCGACGACGAAGATCTCGGGAAGAGCCGCGGCCGGACCGGTCAGAAGATCGGCCCGGCTACCGCACGACGCCCCGGCTCGGCGGTGTCGACCAACCCGTAGTCCTTGGCCTCCTGGGCGCCGAGGATCCGACCGGCGGCCATGTCGGCCGCGATCTGCTCCACCGGCCGTCCGCACGCCTCGGCCAGGCGATCCTGCAGCCGGCGCACCTGGCGGGCGCGCTCGCCGGCCCACGCCTCGACGTCGCGACCGTGCAACGCATGCCCGGCGCGCGGCTCCCGGAGCTGCAGGGTCGCGTGCGGCCCGGCCACCCGGTGGTCGGCCACCGCGAGCAGCGCGACGGCCTGGCCGGTCAGAGCGCCGAGCGCGGTCGCATGCACGGGGACGCCCATCAGGTCGAGCGCGTCGACGAGCGTCAGCGCCGCGTCGAGGTCGGCGCTCACGCCGGAGAGCCGCAGCCGGACCGGCTCATCGCCGTCGGCGTCGAGCAGGGCCAGGGTGGCCACCGCCCGGTTGACCGTCTCGTCGTCGAGCTCGCCGGCCAGGGCGACCACGCGCTGGTCGAGCAATCTCTCCCCCAGCCAGTCGTGGACCCCCACGACCATCGCGGACGCCGACACCGGACCGGGCGCCGTCGGTCGCGGCTCGGGCAGCCACGGCGTGTGACGGGGGAACGGCGGATCGGGCGGCGACGGCGGAAGGGGCGGCCAGGTGCCGGACGGTCGAGTCATGAGGACTCCTCGGACGGGCGGATCTGCCAGGCCACCGTCTGCCCGAGGGCGGCCGCGTAGCGCTCCAGCGTGGAGAGGCGGGCGTCGAGCGCGCCGCTCTCGAGCCGGGCGACGGCGGATTGCGACGTGCCCATCCGCGCGGCGATCTCGGTCTGGCTGAGGTCGCTCGCCTGACGGGCCCGCACCAGCTCGTCGAGCAGCTCGCGACGGCGCGCGGACGCGCCCTGCAAACCGGGGAACGACGACCTCCGCGGCGACGGTGGCATAGCGGAAACGGTATGCCTGATCCGCTATACCCGCCAGCGTCCTCGCTTCAGCGGTCGGCTGTCCGGTGGATCGGGCCCTCGATGCCGGCCAAGCGCTCACCGGAGCCGCCCCAGCGCCCGGCGATGATCTCCGCGGCGATCGAGACGGCGGTCTCCTCCGGAGTGCGCGCGCCGAGGTCCAGGCCGATCGGGGAGGAGAGCCGGCCGATCTCCTCCTTCGACAGCCCCGCCTCGACCAGCCGCGCCTCGCGCTCCTCGTGCGTGAGCCGCGAGCCCATCGCGCCGACGTAGGCCACCGGCAGCTTCAGCGCGACCTCGAGCAGCGGGACGTCGAACTTGGGGTCGTGGGTGAGGACGCACAGGACGGTGCGCTCGTCGATCCGGCCGGCGTCCACCTCGGCCTGGAGGTAGCGGTGCGGCCACTCGACGATCACCTCGTGGGCGTCCGGGAAGCGCTTCGGCGTCGCGAACACCGGCCGGGCGTCGCACACCGTGACCCGGTAGCCGAGGAAGGCACCGACCCGCGCGACGGCCGCCGCGAAGTCGATCGCGCCGAACACCACCATGCGGGCCGCGGGGGCGAAGGAGTTCACGAAGAGGGTCAGGTCGTCGCCGCGCCGCTCGCCGTCGTGCCCGAAGTGCATCTGGCCGGTGCGCCCCGCGGCCAACATGCCCCGGACGTCGGCGGCGACGGCGTCGTCGAGGCGCTGCGACCCCAACGTGCCCGACGCGCGGTCCGGCCACAGCACCAGCCGCTTGCCCAGCCGGTCCTCGGCGCCCTCGATCACCGTGACGACGGCGACCGGCTCGTGCCGGCCGATCGACTCGGCGATCTCCCCGAGCTCGGGGAAGGACTCGCGGGAGACCGACTCGACGAAGACGTGCATGATGCCGCCGCAGGTCAGCCCGACCGCGAAGGCGTCGTCGTCGGCGATGCCGTACCGCTGGAGCGTCGGCCGCCCCGTCGCGACGACGTCCGTGGCCTCCTCGTAGACCGCACCCTCGACGCAGCCGCCGGAGACGCTGCCCACCGCGGTGCCGTCGGGGCCGACCAGCATGGACGCCCCGGCCGGACGCGGCGCGGACCGCCAGGTGCCGACCACGGTGCCCATGCCGACGGTCTGCCCCGCCTGCCACCAGCCGATCAGGTCGTCGAGCACGTCACGCATGGGAGGGCTCCTTCCTCCGGGTCTCCGGGTGCAACGCCCTAGGCACGCTGGATCACTCCCGTGAGCTCCTCGAACGCGGCCATGCTGTGCCCGGAGACGAAATGGTCGATCGAGGGCAGCGCCGCCTGCATCCCGCCGGTGAGCGGCTCGTACCCCGAGCGGCCCTTGTGCGGGTTCACCCAGACGACGCTGTGCGCCAGCCGCCGCAGCCGCGTCATCTGCTCGGCGAGCAGGTCGGTGCCGCCGCGCTCCCAGCCGTCGCTGCACAGGACGACGATCGCCCCGCGCGCCATCCCGCGCTGTCCCCACCGGTCGAGGAAGGCCTTCAGCACCTCGCCCAGCCGGGTGCCGCCCGACCAGTCCGGGATCGCCGAGCCGCTCGCGGCCAGTGCCTTGTCGGGGTCGCGCTGCCGCATCTCGCGGGTGACCCGGGTCAGCCGCGTGCCGATCGTGAACACCTCGGTCGAGGCCGGGCGAGCGCGGACGGCCGCATGAGCGAACCGCAGGAGCGCGTCGGCGTACGGCGACATCGAGCCGGAGACGTCGACCAGCACCACCACGCGACGGGGACGGGGGCGGCGCCGTCGGTAGAGCAGGCGGGTCACCTCGCCGCCGTCCCGCAGCGCGCGCCGGACGGTCCGCGCGGGATGGACGGCGCCCCGCGGGCTGGCCCGCCGGCGGCGGGCCGGACGCATCGGCGAGGCGGGTGCCAGGAGGGCGAAGAGCCGGCGCAGGTGGTCGCGCTCGGCGATGGTGAGCTCGCTGACGTCCCGGTGCCGCAGGACCTCGTCGGCGCTCGCCTGGGTGGCGAGGTCGGAGGCCTCGGTCTCGTCGTCGCCCTCCCCGCTGCCGGTCTCCAGCGGCGCCGAGACGGCGAGCTGCTGCGGGGCGTGCGGCTGGGAGGGGCGGCTGCGCGGCGCCTCGCCGGCGAAGTAGGCGGCGAAGGCGGCGTCGTACCGGTCGAGGTCGTCGGGGCCGGCGCACAGCGTGAGCCGGCCGGCCCAGTACACGTCGGTGGGGTCGAGCACGTCGAGCGCACCGAGGGCGCTCAGCATCGCCTCGACCCGGTCGGGGGAGGCGGCTACGCCGGCGTGCCGGAGCGTCCGGGCGAAGCCGAGCACCGTGTCGACGACGTCGCGCGAGCGGCGCGTTTCAGCCGCCACCGAAGAGCGCCCCCCGCGCCAGCGCGTGCACCCGGTCGGTGTCCTCGCGGTACTTCAGCACCGCGCCCAGCGTCCGGGCGGCGACGTCCGGGTCGAGGTCGCGGGCGCCGAGGGCGTGCAACGCCGTGGCCCAGTCCATCGCCTCGGCGATCCCCGGCGGCTTGAGCAGGTCGAGGGTCCGCAGCTTCGCCGTCGCCCGCGCCACCTCGCGGGCGAGCTGCTCGGTCACCTGGGGAACGCGCCGGCGCAGGATCGCGACCTCGCGGTCGAAGTCGGGGTGCTGCAGCCAGTGGTACAGGCAGCGGCGCTTCAGCGCGTCGTGCACCTCGCGCGTGCGGTTCGACGTGAGGACGACGAGCGGCGGCTCGATCGCCCGGATCGTGCCCAGCTCCGGGATCGAGATCGTGAAGTCCGACAGCACCTCGAGCAGGAACGCCTCGAACTCGTCGTCAGCCCGGTCGACCTCGTCGATCAGCAGCACGCTGGGGGAGTCCTCCAGCGCCTGCAGCAGCGGGCGCGCGAGCAGGAAGCGCCGGTCGTAGAGCGAGGCCTCGAGCCGCTCGGGGTCGTCGACGGCGTGGGCCGCCTCGGCCGCGCGGAGGTGCAGCAGCTGCCGGCCGAAGTCCCAGTCGTAGAGGGCCTGGGTGGCCTCGATGCCCTCGTAGCACTGCAGCCGGTAGATCGGCCGACCGGTGACGTCGGCCAGCGCGTGCGCCAGCGCCGTCTTGCCCACCCCGGCCTCGCCCTCGAGGAACAACGGGCGGTGCATGACCAGGGCGAGGTAGGCAGCGGTCGCCAACCCCTCGTCGGGGAGGTAGCCGGCCGACTCCAGCGCGCCCGACAGCTGCTCCGGGTCGGAGAACATCGGTCCCGGGCTCCCGGGGGCGACCGGCACGACGGTGGGCTCGCTCACGCCCCGAGCATCCCACCTGCGGGGACGACGCCGCCCGGAGCGTGCCCAGGGACGCAACGTCGGCGCAACGCGCGAGTGCGACGAACTCGTGGCGATCAGTGCTGCATCACCACGAGTTCGTCGCACTCGTCGGGCCCTGCCGTGGCAGGGAATGGATCAGACCCGGCGGTCGCGGGTGGTGTCGCCGTCGACCTCGATCTCCTCCTTGCGGAGCTCCTCGGACACCTGCACCTGCTCGGTGACCGTGTCCGTGTCGAGGCGGACGCGCTCGACCGGGACGGCCTCCTTGGCGACGACGGGCTGCTCGGCGTGGAGCACGACCTCGTGCTCCTCCTCGCTGATCGCGGGGCCGTCCATCGCGTTGCCCATGTTGGCCTCGGTGATCGGCTCGCGCTCGACGCGAACCTCCTCGCGGGTGACCGGGACGCTCTCGGTGACGTTCTCGCTCACGACGTACTTGCGCAGCCGGGCGCGGCCGACCTCCTGCGAGGTGGTGCCGACGGTCATGCGCTCCTCGGAGCGGGTCATGGCGTCGTCGGTCGTCGGGCCGGAGGTGTCGTGGCCGACGGTGCCGGCGGCGTCGGTGTCGGTGTAACCGGCCGTCGTGGTCGTGGTGTCGACCATGCCCGTCGTCGTGGTGTCCATGCCCGTGTCCATGCCCGTGTCCATGCCGGCGCCCATGCCGTAGTACCGGTAGAGCTCTTCTTCTTCCTGCGGCGAGAGGTGGCCGTCGGTGTCGATCTTCGGCGCGTCCTTCACCTGCTCCTTGCTCACGGCTACTCGCAGGCCGTCATCGGTCAGGTCGGCGTTCCGGATCGGGACGAAGGACTCCTTCGTGCCGAACAGTCCGGTGCGGACGGTCGCCCACTCGGGCTGACCCGTCTCGTCGTCGAGGTAGACCTCGGACGCCGAGCCGATCTTCTCGCCGGACTGGTCATAGACGTCCTGGCCGATCACGCGGTCGAGGGTCTCGGTTCCGATCATGTTCTTGTTCGCTCCCATCACATGCACGAGGTGTGCTGTCACCCATATGGGTGACCCCGGAGAGCGGAACGAAACGGTTTCGGCCTCACGGGCTCGCGGGGCGATTCCACGGAAACTCGCAGGCCACAGCGTGTTTGAGGCGTCGGAGTGGTGCGTCTGCGCAGGTCACGGCCGCCACTCGGTCGCGCACAACGAGCCCTGGTCCGGGGGCGGAGCGCGAGTCCCCGGGGCGCCGGTCGTGGGAACTCGAATTCCTCCCGGGCGTGTCGCGGTCGCCTCGGCGCGCCGTCCGGGATCTGGCGGTGTCGTTGCTCAGCATGGGGACGTGCCTCCCCGCTCCCCGTACGACAATCTGGTCCATCCGCGCACCGTCAAGAAGCCGGTGCCGCAGGTCGAGGCCGAGCACGGCCTCGTCGCGGAGGACCCGAGCACCGGGTTCGTCGGCGCGGTCGTGCGCTGCGAGAAGGACGTCGTCCACCTCGAGGACCGCTTCGGTCGCACCCGGGGCTACCCGCTCGGACCGGGCTTCTGGGTCGAGGGGCGCCCCGTCGTCCTCGTCCGGCCGAAGCCGAAGGCGCCCGCCGGCCCGGCGCGCAGCGCATCCGGCTCGACGTACGTCGCCGGCGCCCGGGCGCGGGTCGCCCGCGAGGGCCGCATCTACGTCGAGGGCAAGCACGACGCCGAGCTGGTGGAGAAGGTCTGGGGCCACGACCTGCGGATCGAGGGTGTCGTCGTCGAGCCGCTGCACGGCGTCGACGACCTGCCGGCCATCGTCCGCGACTTCCGTCCCTCGTCGGGACGGCGGCTGGGCGTCCTCGTCGACCACCTCGTGCGCGGGTCCAAGGAGTCGCGCATCGCCGAGCAGGTGACCGGCGACCACGCGCTCGTCGTCGGCCATCCGTTCATCGACATCTGGCAGGCGGTCAAGCCGTCCGTCGTCGGCATCAAGGCCTGGCCGGTCGTGCCGAAGGGGCAGCCCTGGAAGGAAGGCGTCTGCAAGGCGCTGGGCTGGGAGGACGACACCGGCTACGTCTGGGCGCAGCGCATCCTCGCCCGCGTGCGCACCTGGACCGACCTCGAGCCCACCCTGATCGGCCGCGTCGAGGAGCTCATCGACTTCGTCACCACCGACTGACGGACTCCTGTGACCTCGCGTCACGGTATGAATCCGCGCTGGTGAGGGCACCGACGGGAGGAACGCGTCGACGGACGGGGAGGCCTTCAGCGGCTGCGGCGACGATCACCGACGACGGAAGAGTGACCTCCGCATGCGCCCCGCGACGCACAACGATCCGAATGCCATCCCCCGCAACGGCACCGACGTTCCCTGGCCGGAACTCGACGACCCCAGCCACAGCCGCCCCCGCACCGGCGGTGCGCACCAGCGGGACAGCAGCGCCGGCGCCTCCGCCACCGGGGACCGGCAGCGGAGGCGCTGAACGACTGCCGGGGCTCAGCCCTTCGGGATCCAGTTGAACTCGTCGGGGTCCGGCCCGGTGCGGGCGTCCTGGTTCAGGCCGCTGATCGCGGCCATCTGACCCTCGTCGAGCTCGAAGTCGAAGATGTCGAAGTTCTCCTCGACCCGGCTGCGGGTGACCGACTTCGGGAAGACGACGTCGCCGCGCTGGACGTGCCACCGCAGCGTCACCTGCGCCGGCGTCTTGCCGACCTGCTCGGCGACGCCCCGGATGACCGCGTCGTCGTTGACCTTGCCGCGGGCGATCGGCGCCCACGCCTCGGTCACGATCTCGTGCTCGGCGTCGAAGGCGCGGAGTGCGTCCTGGGTGAGGAACGGGTGCACCTCGATCTGGTTGACGGCCGGGCGGACCTCCGACGCGTCGAACAGCGTGCGCAGGTGGTGCGGCTGGAAGTTGGAGACGCCGATGGCGCGCACGCGCCCGCCGGCGTAGATCTCCTCCATCACCTTCCAGCGCTGCGCGTAGTCGCTCACGCCGGGCAGCGGCCAGTGGATGAGGAAGAGGTCGAGCTGGTCGAAGCCGAGCGCCTCGAGCGTCCGGTCGAACGACCGCAGGATGTCGTCGCGGTCCTGCCGGTTGTTGTTGAGCTTGCTGGTCACGAAGACCTCGGAGCGGTCCAGGCCCGACTCGCGGACGGCCTGGCCCACCTCCTTCTCGTTGCCGTACATCTGCGCGGTGTCGATGTGCCGGTAGCCGATCTCCAGTGCGGTCCGCGTCGCGGCGGCGGTCTCCTCCGGCGGGATCTGGAAGACGCCGAAGCCCAGCTGCGGGATCTCGACGCCGTTGTTCAGGGTCACGGTGGGCACGGTTGCCACAGGGGTGGTTCCTCTCGATCGGGGAGTCCGATCCGCCTACCCGGCCTCCGGCCGCCCGACACCGAGCCGGACGGAGGTCACAGCACGGTGCGCGCCGCCCACACGTCCGGGAACACCACACGGGCGGCGCTGCGCTCGAGCCACGCCAGGCCGGCCGACCCGCCGGTGCCCGGCTTCGCGCCCATCGCGCGGCGGACGGCGGTGACGTGCCGCTGCCGCCAGGTCGTGAACTCCTCGGCCACGTCGGTCAGCGCCTCGCCGAGCATGAACAGCTCGTTGCCCGGACGCGGGTCGGCGTAGATGCCGGCCCACATCTCGGTCACCGCGGGGTGCGCCTCGTGCGGCTCGGTCCGGTCGCGCTCGAGCACCTCGGCCGGCACGGGCAGCCCGCGCCGGGCCAGGAAGGCCAGGACGTCGTCCTCGAGCGAGGGCGCCGCCAGCGCGCGCTCCAGGTCGGCGTGCACGGCCGGCAGCGCGCGGTGCGGCCGGACGACGGACTCCGCCTTGAGCCCGAGCAGGAACTCCACGTGCCGGTACTCGTAGGACTGGAAGCCCGACGCCTCACCCAGCTGGTCGCGGAAGCCGTTGAACTCGGCGGGCGTCATCCACAGCAGCGAACCCCAGCTCGCGTTCAGCGACCGCAGGTGGTGCACCGAGCGCTGGATCGCCGCCAGGGCGCCGTCGAGGTCGTCGAGCCGGAGCCGCCGCTGCGCCAGCTCCCACTCCCGGCGCAGCAGCGTGAACCACAGCTCCATGACCTGCGTGACCACGAGGAACGCCGGTTCGGCGGGGTGGTCGGTGACCGTGCGGACCAGGCCCTGCAGCTGCCGGACGCCGACGTACTGCTCGTACGGCGTCACCTCGGCGAACTCGACGATCGGCTCGGTGGGGCCGGCGTCGACGGGCACCGCTGCGGAACCGTGCAGTCGTCTGGTGGACACGCGGTCAGGATTCCCCGGCCGACCGCGAACCCGGAAGGGGGGCCACCCGTGGTTCCCCCGCCCCGGCGACGGGCGGCTCGCCCAGCGCGGTGAGCGCCTCCGGGTGCTCGACCTGCGGCCTCGGCCGCCGCAACACCGCCGCCCCGGCCAGAGCCAGCAGCCCGGCCAGCGCCGCGGACAGCGCCGGGACGGCGAACGCCGTCTCCGCCCCCCAGGCGTCCACACCGGCGCCCGCGAGCGCCGATCCCGCCGTCACACCGAGCGTGAGACCGGTGACCACCCAGGTCAACGCCTCGGTCAGCGCCGCCCGCGGCACCCGCGACTCCACGAGGGTCGAGCCCGAGACGAGCACCGGGGCGATGGCCAGGCCGGAGAGGAAGACCACCGGGACCAGGCTGACCAGCGAGTCGACGGCGAACAGCAACTGGGTCGCGAGGGCGAAGAACACCGCGCACCCGAGGTACCGCACGGCCAGCGAGCCGGGCAGGCGGGCGACGCCGTAGACCAGCCCCGCGATCAGGCTCCCGAACGCGTAGACGGCCAGCGCGACACCGGCGAACGCGGGTGCGCCCTCCCGCTCGGCGTACGCGACCACGACGACGTCCATGGCGCCGAAGACCGCACCGACGGCCAGGTAGGCGAGCCCCACGAGCAGGACGGTCGAGCTGCGCAACGCCGACGCCCGCCGCGGGGCGTCGTCCTCGGTCACGTGCACGGGCGGCTCGGTCGAGCGCAGCCGGGACAGCCACATGGCGCCGCCGAAACCGATGAAGACGCCGGTGAGGAAGCCGACGGGCGGGTTGATCAGCGTCGCGAGGAAGGTCACCAGCGGCGGGCCGACGACGAAGACCACCTCGTCGACGACCGACTCCAGGGCGAAGGCGGTCTGCCGCCGCTCGGTGTCGAGCGCGTGCGCCCAGCGGGCCCGCACCATCGCGCCGATGTTCGGCCCGCAGAGGCCGCACAGCCCGGCGAGGACGAACCACGACCAGGTCGGCGCGTCGAGGACGACGGCGGCGACGAACGCGACGCCGAACACCAGGTACCCGGTGAAGACGATCGGCAGGACGACGCTCTGGCCGTGTCGGTCGACGGCACGCGCCCACTGCGGGCTGGCCAGCGAGCCGACGAGCGCCAGGGTGCCGGCGACGGTGCCGGCCAGGCCGTAGCTGCCGGTCTCGCCCTCGACGAGCAGGACGGCGCCGAGGCCGAGGATCGGCATCGGCAGGCGTGCCAGCCAGCCGGCGAAGGAGAACGAACGCGACCCGGGGACGGCGGCGAAGATCTGGACGTACGGGCTGAAGACGGTGCGGGGCGACACGGTTCTCTCGCGCTTCCTGGCCACAAGCGAGTGCGGGGGTTTGCCCCGCCGGTCTCTCGGGTGGCGGCACCGACGGTAGCAACGGACGACCGCCTGACCATCCGCTTTTGTCCCCCAGCGCATTACATTCAGGCTGTGACGACCTCCTCGCTGCCCGACCCGTGGGTGCGCCCGGCCGATGGCGCCACCGCGGGTTCCGGCGGGCTGGTCGACAAGCACGGCCGCGTCGCGACGGATCTGCGGGTGTCGCTGACCGACCGCTGCAACCTGCGGTGCACCTACTGCATGCCGCCCGAGGGCCTCGACTGGCTGCCGAAGATGGAGGTGCTCACCGACGACGAGATCGTCCGGCTGGTGCGCATCGGCGTCGAGCAGCTGGGCATCCGGGAGGTCCGGTTCACCGGCGGGGAGCCGTTGCTGCGGCCGGGGCTCGTGAAGATCGTCACCGAGACGACCGCGCTCAGCCCCCGGCCCGAGGTCAGCCTCACGACCAACGCGATCGGCCTGACCCGCGTCGCCCCGGCCCTCGCCGAGGCCGGCCTCGACCGGATCAACGTCAGCCTGGACACCGTCGACCGCGACCGTTTCAAGCAGCTCACCTACCGGGACCGGCTCGACGACGTCCTCGCCGGGCTCGCCGCCGCGCACGACGCGGGGCTGACCCCCGTCAAGGTCAACGCCGTCCTGCTGCACGGCATCAACGAGGAGGACGCCGTCCCGCTCCTCGACTTCTGCCTGGAGCACGGCTACCAGCTGCGCTTCATCGAGCAGATGCCGCTGGACGCCCACCACGCCTGGACCCGCGGCCGGATGGTCACCGCCGAGGACATCCTCGAGAGACTGACGGCCGCGCACACGCTCACGCCGGACAGCGAGGAGCGCGGCTCGGCTCCGGCGGAGCGCTGGCTCGTCGACGGCGGCCCGGCCACCGTCGGCATCATCGCCTCGGTGACCCGCTCGTTCTGCGGTACCTGCGACCGCACCCGGCTCACCGCCGACGGGCAGATCCGCAACTGCCTGTTCGCCCGCGAGGAGTCCGACCTGCGGACGGCGATGCGCGAGGGCGCCACCGACGCCGAACTGGCCGACCGCTGGCGGATCGCCACCCTCGCGAAACTGCCCGGGCACGGCATCAACGACCCCAGCTACCTGCAGCCGACCCGTCCGATGTCGGCCATCGGCGGCTAGTCGTGCCCCAGCCACCCCTGGCGAGCGTCACGGTCCGGTACTTCGCGGGTGCCCGGGCGGCCGCCGGCGTCGACACCGAGACGCGGTCGGCCGGCTCCCTGGACGACCTCATCGGCCAGATCGTCGCCGCGCACGGGGAACGCCTGGAGCGGGTGCTGACCGCCTGCTCGTTCCTCGTCGACGGGACCCAGACCCGCGACCGCGCGCACGCCCTGTCACCGGGAAGCGTGGTCGACGTCCTGCCGCCGTTTGCCGGCGGATGAGCTGCGCGAGGATGGGGCGATGAGCATCTGGGGCAAGGCGAAGGCCAAGGCGGAAGAGCTGCTCGGGCGGGCCGAGCAGGTCTACGGGGAGTCGCACGGCGACGCCGCTGCCACCGTTGCCGGCGAGGCCCACATCATGGAGGCCGAGGCCGAGGAGGAAGCGGAGGAGGCCCGCGAGCGGCGCGGGCGCCGCACCGACGACGACGGACTCGCCGATTCCCGTTGACCACAATCTGTGGTTGACCGATCCCGTTTCGGGGAATACCGAACGGCATGGTTCCGGCGGGCTTCGCCGATGTCGCGCCGTGGCGGGACTGGTGCTCCGCCGCGGAAGGAGCGCTGCAGTTCCTGGCCGCCTACGTGGGCTGGGACATCTGGCTGGTCACGCAGGTGGTCGACGACCGACAGGTCGTCCTGCTCGCCCACCCGCCGGACACTCTTCCGGCCGGAGCAGAGATGCCATGGGAGCGCAGCTTCTGCCGCCAGATGATCGAGGGCAACGCGCCGCGGCTGGCCACCGTCACCGCCGCCGTACCGGCCTACGCATCCCGGTCGATCGGCCCGCTCGCCGACGTCCACGCGTACATGGGCGTCCCGTTGGTGCGCGGGGACGGCACCGTGTTCGGCACCCTGTGCGGGTTCGCCTTCCGCGCCAAGCCGCGCAGCGCCGCGCGCGGGTTGACGGTGGTCGAGGCCGCGGCCCGGTTGCTGAGCACGCTCATGGCCGCGGGCATGGAACCGCCCGAACTGCCTGCGCAGCGCCACGTGACGAGCGCGTAGCGCTGAAAGTACGCGGCGTGGCGGCCACCACACCGCTGCTCGGGCCATCCGTGCCGGATGGTGGAGCCAGGTGCAGCGTCGCACCCCCGCCGGGCCATCGGCCGGCGTCTTCACGAGAACGGTCTCCGGGCTGCTGCCTGCCGATCGACCGACGACGCAAGGAGACACGATGACGCGCTCCACCGACCTCCCGAACATCCGCATCGAGGATGCCGGTCACACCGTGGCCACGGCCGAGATCCACGGCTCCGAGGGGAGCCGGGTCCTGCACTCCGACCTGCATGTCGAGTCCGGCCACCTGCCGACGGGTACGCGTACCCGCCTCGTCGACGCCGTGCTCGACTCCGCCGAGGGGGACCACGCCGACCGACTGGTCGCCACCATGCCGCTCGGCGATACCGAGATGCTCGACCGGGTGCGGGAGCGCTGCGACGACGTCGAGACGCGCGCCACCGGTTCCACGAAGATCGTGGAGGCCCGGCTCAGCTCCGCCGGCTGAACGAGGACCCCGGACGGGGCCTCACGGGCAGGCGACCCATTCCTCCTCGCCGTCGGTGAACACCTGCCGCTTCCAGATCGGCAGGCGCTTCTTCACCTCGTCGACGAGGTCGGCGCAGGCGGCGAACGCCTGCCCGCGGTGGGCGGCGCTGACCGCGCACGCCAGGGCGACGTCGCCGATGCCGAGCAGCCCGATCCGGTGGGAGACGGCGACCGCGTGCACGTCGTCCCGTGCGGCGAACTCCTGCGCGATCTCGGTGATCACGTCGGTGGCGGTGGGATGGCCGACGTACTCGAGCTCGGTCACCGACCGGCCGCCGTCGTGGTCCCTGACGACGCCGCAGAAGGAGACGACGGCGCCGGCCCGCTTGTCGGCGACGGCGTCCTCGTGCTCGGCGACCGAGAGCGGCTCGTCGACGACGCGCGCGATGAGGGCGTTGCTCACGGCGCGACGGTACCGGCACATGCGTCCGTGGGTGACCTCACCGGAGAGAAGAGCCGGGGGGGACGTCGAGGTCCGTCGGATCGGCGAGACCCGTGCAGTCGACCTCGGTGACGTCGTGCGCGGCGAGGTAGCGGCGGGCTCCCTCGTCGCCGGTCGCCGTCTCGATCACGTCCGTCCAGTGCTCGCGGCCGATCAGCACGGGGTGCGCCCGGACGCCGTCATAGGTGGCGACGGCGAGGGCGTCGGGGGCCGCGAGTTCGGCGACCTTCCGGATGGCGTCCGCCGTCATCCCCGGCATGTCGACCAGCAGGAACAGGGCGGCGTCGACCCGGCCGGGCCAGCCGCGCAGCCCGTGGAGGCCGGTGTGCAGCGAGGAGGCCATGCCCGTCTCCCAGTCCTTGTTCGCCAGCACCGTGGCGCCGTCCAGATCGGCCCGCTGCCAGACGTCGACGGCCTGCGCCCCGAGCACGACCAGGACCGGGTCGCACACCGCCCGCGCCGTCCGTACCGCGCGTTCGACCAGGAGGCTGCCCTCGTACTCGACCAGCGCCTTCGGCATGCCGTAGCGGCGGCCGCCCCCGGCGGCGAGGACGACGGCGGCCGCACCTCACTCACCCGCCCAACCACACCCTCCACGTCCCCACCCTCTCAGCGGTCGTAGACCGACACCTCGGAGGCCTTCACCGTCGCCCAGACCTCAGCTCCCGGCGCGAGGCCGAGCTCGGCGAAGGCGGTCGCGGTGACGTCGGCGATCAGCGGCACCTCGCCGGCGAGCTCGCAGCGCACCGTGGCGCCGTGCGGGGTGGCCGCGACCAGTCTGGCGGGCCAGACGTTGCGCGGGCTGCCCTCCGGCCGGCGCAGGTACAGGGCGACCGACTCGGGGCGTACCGCCGCGAACACCGGCCCGGACGCCTCCTCGGCCACGGCCACCACTCCGCCGCCCTCGAGCCGCACGGTCCGCCCCTCGGCCGTGCCGGGCAGCAGCGCGAGGCCGACGAGGCGGGCGACGTAGTCCGTGCGCGGCGCGCGGGCGACCTCGGCGGGCGGCCCGGCCTGCACGATGCGTCCCTCTTCCACGACGACGACCCGGTCGGCGAGCGCCATCGCGTCGACCGGATCGTGGGTGACCAGCACCGTGCTGCCGGGGAACTCGCCCAGGTGGCGGCGGAGCTCGGCCCGGACGGTGAGCCGGGTGCGGGCGTCCAGCGCCGAGAGGGGTTCGTCGAGCAGCAGGACGGCGGGGTCGACGACGAGGGCCCGCGCGAGCGCCGCCCGCTGCGCCTGGCCGCCGGACAGCTCCGCGGGCCGTGCGTCGCCCAGCCCGTCGAGACCGACCCGGTCCAACCACCGCGTCGCCGTGGTCCGGGCCGCCGCCTTCGGGATCCCGCGCGTCCGCAGCCCGAACGCGACGTTGTCCGCGACCGAGAGGTGCGGGAAGAGCAGCCCGTCCTGGAACACCATGCCGACGGAGCGCTCGTGCGCCGGCAGGTGGGTCGTCGCGTCGTCCCAGGGCCGGCCGTCGACCGCCACCCGGCCGGCGTCGGGCGGCAGCAGACCGGCGAGGACCCGCACCAGCGAGGACTTGCCCGCGCCGTTCGGTCCGAGCAGCGCGAGCACCTCGCCGTCGGCGACCTCGAAGGCGGCTTCGACGGTCAGCGTGCCGCGCTGGACCCGGACGTCGACGTCGAGGGTCACAACGCGGCTCCGGAGCGGCCGAGCCATCGGTCCCTCAGGAGCAGCAGCGTCGCGAGCGAGACCGCGAGCAGCACCAGCGACAGGACGATCGCTGCCTCCGGGTCGCGCTGCAGCGCCAGGTAGACCGCGATCGGCATCGTCTGCGTCGTCCCCGGGAAGTTGCCGGCGAACGTGATCGTCGCGCCGAACTCACCCAGTGCCCGCGCCCAGCAGAGCACCGCGCCCGCCGCGACGCCGGGCGCGACCAGCGGCAGGGTGACCCGGCGGAACGTCGTCCATCGACCCGCACCGAGCGTCGCGGCGACGTCCTCGAAGCGGGCGTCGGCAGCGCGCAGCGCACCCTCGACGCTGATCACCAGGAACGGCATCGCGACGAAGGTCTGCGCGATCACCACGGCCGCGGTCGTGAACGGGATCGTGACGCCGAACGTCTCGTCGAGCCAGCCGCCGATGATCCCCTGCCGTCCGAGGACCAGGAACAGCGCGACGCCACCGACGACCGGCGGCAGCACGAGCGGAACGGTCACCAGCGCCCGCAGCACGGCCCGGCCGCGGATCGCCGAGCGCGCGAGCACCCAGGCCAGCGGGACGCCGAGGACCAACGAGATCAGCGTCGCGATCGTCGCCGAGCCGAGTGACAGGCGGAGCGCCTGGCCGACGCCGGGCGCCGTGAGCTGCGTCCCCAGCGACGACCACGGCGCGCGGACCAGCAGCCCGACGACGGGCAGCACGAGGAAGACGACACCGACGGCCGCGGGGACCAGCAGGGGAGCGGGGATCCGCGACCCGTCGCGGCGACGGCTCACGAACGCGCTCGGGGGTCAGGGCGCACGGAACCCCGCGTCCACGAGCGCCTGCTGACCGTCATCGGAGAGGACGAGATCGACGAACGCCTGCGCGGCGTCCGGGTTCGGCGCGTCGGCCAGGGCGCAGATCGGGTACTCGTTGATGGCGTCCTCGGCCTCCGGGAAGTCGATGCCCTCGACGGCGTCGCCCGCGGATGCGACGTCGGACGCGTACACGAGGGCGGCGTCCACCTCGCCGAGCTCCACTTTCGTGAGCGCAGCGCGGACGTCCTCCTCCAGCGTGTCCGGCATGGCGTCCACCCCGGCGGCCTCGAATGACCTGCTCGGCCGCGGCACCGCAGGGCACGTCGGGTGCGCAGATCGCGAGCGCCAGCTCCTCGCGGGCGAAGTCCGCGAGCCCGGTGATCCCGGCCGGGTTGCCGGCCGGGACGGCGATCTGCAGGACGTTCTCGGTGAAGACCTCGGGGTCGGCGGCCTGCAGATCCTCGTCGGTGACCACGGACATCTGCGCCTGGTTGGCCGAGGCGAAGACGTCAGCGGGCGCACCCTGGACGATCTGGGTGGCCAGCGCCGAGCTGCCCGCGAAGTTGAACTGGATCTCGAGGCCGGGGTTGTCGGCGGTCAGCTGGTCCCCCAGCTCGCCGAAGACGTCGGTGAGCGAGGCGGCGGCGAAGACGGTCAGCGTCCCGGACAGCTCGCCGTCCGAGGACGACGTCGTGCCCGAGGCCGTGTCATCGGCTGACGAGCCCCCACAGGCGCTGACCGCCATCAGCACCGCCGACAGTGCCAGCAGGGCACGGGTCCTCATGACTCTCCCGGTCGTCGATCCGCAACTGCGGAGAACAAGACCAGAACTCGCCGCGTGTGCGCAAGAGGAAAGCGAGTACGTCACCGCGCCTACGGGACGTCGACGCTCACCTGCGTCGCCTTCACCGTGGCGACGGCGCGCACGCCGGGCTCGAGGCCGAGTTCGTCGGCGGCCTCGCGCGACATCAGGGAGACGAGCCGGAAGGGCCCGGCCTGGATCTCGACCTGGGCCATGACCGTGTCCCGGACGACGCGGGTGACGATCCCGGTCAGCCGGTTGCGCGCCGAGGACGGCGTGGCCCCGGGGGCGGGCGGCTCGCGGAGGCCGGTTGCCACCCGCGCGAGATCGGCGCCGTCGACGGTGGCCGGACCTCCGCCGTCCCGGTGCGCGACGAGTCGTCCGCTGTCGATCCAGCGGCGGACCGTGTCGTCGCTGACGCCGAGCAGTTCCGCGGCCTCGGCGATCCGGTAGGAGGCGGCCACAGGCCAGACCCTAGACGTCGGCTGTGGACAGACCTCGTCGTCCACAGCGCCTGCGGCGCCTCCGTCGTCCTCGCGGGGCAGCATGCTCGACATGACGGACGACGCGTGGCTCTCCGAACTCCTTCGGCACGGCGCTCTCCCCGACGCCGAGCTCGCCCAGGCGCTGGCGGCCACGCTCGCGACGCGGGATCCCTCGGTCGACGAGCGCGGGATCACCACCCAGACGCTGCTCACCGCGCTGGACGAGACGTGGGAGCGCGGCTGGCAGCCGGCCGACGTGGTCCACGTGGCCCGACGAGAGGCGACGGCGGGCTCCGTGCCGCTGGTCGTGGCCCTGATCGGCGAGCACGCGCGGCGCACCGACGCTGCGAGCCGGGCACCCGACGCCTGGGTCGAGCAGCTGTCCGAGCTGGGCGCCCTGGAGCCGGGTGACCCCGCCGTGGTGAGTTCCTGGCATCGGGCCGAACGGCGGGCGCCCGCGGAGGCGTGGCGGATCGTGCTCCAGCTCGCCGGCGTGCTGCACACCTCCGTCCGGCTCGAGATCCTGTTGTCGCCGCCGTCGCGATGGGGTGCGCGGCGCTCGCGCGTCGCCCCGGATCCGGGGCTCGCTGACGACCGCGTGCTGCGCCGGATCCGCGGCCTGCTGACCAAGGCCGAATCGACCGAGTTCCCGGACGAGGCCGAGGCGCTGACGGCCAAGGCGCAAGAGCTGATGACGCGGTACGCGGTCGACGCCGCACTCCTCGAGGTCGAGCGGTCGCCCGGCCGATGGTCCTGGGGTCGACACCCGGCGGGTGCACGTCCGAGACCCGTACGTGCGCGCCAAGATGCAGTTGCTCGCCGCGGTCGCCGGGGCCAACGACGTCCGATTGGTCTGGTACTCGAATCTCGGCATCGCCAACCTGGTCGGCGTCCGGGCCGACGTCGCGGCGGTCGAGCTGCTGTTCACGTCGCTGCTGCTCCAGGTGGCCCAGGCCCTGTCGGCCGCCGAACGCCCGCTGGGGCGGTCGGCGGGATCCCGGTCGTTCCGGCGGTCGTTCCTGCTCGGCTACGCGCACCGGATCGCCGAGCGCCTCGAGACCGCCCGGCGCCGCGCCACGGCGGAGGCGGCGGCCGAGCACCACGTCGACCTGCTCCCGGTGCTGCGCAGCCGCCAGGCGGCGGTCGAGCAGCGGGTCGCCGAGCTCTTCCCGCGCGTGCGGACCACCCGCAGCCGGGCGTCCGTCGACGCCGGCGGCTGGTACGCCGGACAGGAGGCCGCCGAGCGCGCCGACGTCGGCCAGCGCCGGTCGTCCCTCCGCTGACCGTCAGGCGCGCCCGTGGCGAGCAGCACCGTTTGGGGTTCGGAGGCCTCGGGCAGCCTCTGTCGGTGCCGCCACGCCACGAGACGACCGACGACGACAATCCGGCCGGCGGCTCCGCCTCGGTCCGCACCCGGCGCATCCGCGAGTTCGCACGCGAGGTGCTGGGCTTCACCGAGTTCCGGCCCGGGCAGGAAGCGGCGATGCAGGCGGTCGTCTCCGGCCGCGACACCCTCGCCGTCCTGCCCTCCGGCGCCGGCAAGACGGCGATCTACCAGGTGGCAGGACAGCTCCTCGACGGCCCGGTCGTCGTCGTCTCGCCGCTCATCGCGCTGCAGCGTGACCAGGTGGAGCGCCTGGCCGAGATCGAGGAGCACGCGGGTCGCGCGGCGCAGGTGAACTCGACCATGTCCGCCGGCGATCAGAAGGAGGTCCTCGAGTCCCTGGGGGACGGAACGGTCCGCTTCGTCTTCCTCGCGCCCGAGCAGCTCGCCAAGCCCGAGGTCGTCGATGCTCTCCGCGAGGCCGGGCCGGCGCTGTTCGTCGTCGACGAGGCGCACTGCGTGTCGGCCTGGGGCCACGACTTCCGACCCGACTACCTGCGGCTGGGCGGCGTCATCGAGCAGCTGGACCACCCCACCGTCCTGGCGCTGACCGCGACCGCCGCCCCGCCGGTGCGGGCCGAGATCGTCGAGCGCCTGGAGATGCGGAACGCGGAGATCGTCGTGGCCGGGTTCGACCGCCCCGAGATCCGGCTCGAGGTCGACCACTACGCCGACGCCTACGGAAAGCACCAGGGCGTGCTCGACCGCGTGCTGGCCGAGATCGGCGACGGCCGCGGACCCGGGATCGTCTACAGCGCGACCCGCAAGGGCACCGAGACCGTCGCCGAGGAGCTCACCGAGCGGGGACTGCGCGCCCGGCCGTACCACGCCGGGCTGAGCAAGGGCGACCGCGAGGACACCCAGCGCGCGTTCATGGACGACGAACTGGACGTCGTCGTCGCCACCACCGCCTTCGGCATGGGCATCGACAAGCCGGACACCCGGTTCGTGATCCACGCCGAGCCCGCCGACTCGGTCGACAGCTACTACCAGGAGATCGGCCGCGCGGGACGGGACGGCGACCCGGCCCTCGCCGTGCTGGTCTACCGCCAGGAGGACCTCGGGCTCCGCCGCTTCTTCGCCGCCGGTACGCCCGCCGAGGAGGAGCTGCAGCAGGTCGCCGGACTCGTCGCCGCCGCGGAGGCCGCCGGCATCGAGGAGGGCGTCGACGTCAAGGACCTGCGGGAGGAGACCGGCCGCGGCGCCACCCCGCTGGCCCGCGACCTCAACCTGCTCGAGCAGGTCTCCGCCGTCGTCCTGGACGAGGACGGCGCCGCGCACCCCGCCGACAACGCGCCCTCGCCCAGCGAGGCAGCGGCCGCGGCGCGCGAGCTCGCCGAGCACCACGAGCGGGTCGACCAGAGCCGCGTCGAGATGATGCGCGGCTACGCCGAGACCACCGGCTGCCGCCGGCAGTTCCTCCTCGGCTACTTCGGCGAGCAACTGGACGAGCCGTGCGGCAACTGCGACAACTGCTCGTCGGGTTCAGCGCAGGAGCAGGACGTCGCCGATCAGCGGTCCCCGTTCCCGGTGGAGACGCCGGTGGAGCACAGCGAGTGGGGGCCCGGGATCGTCATGCGGGTCGAGGACGACCGCCTCGTCGTCCTGTTCGAGGAGGTCGGCTACAAGACCCTGGCGCTGGCCGCGGTGACCGAGCACGACCTGCTCCGCGCCCGTACCTGACCGCGGTCCTACGGCACCACCGTCGTCACCGCCGCTGCCGGGGGCGAGAACGTCAGAGCTCCGGAGAACTGCGCCTGGTTCACGATCGTCGTCCCGATCGGGACGGTCGCCCCGATCCTCGCGGTGAGCGAGAGCGTGCCGCTGACGTTCGTGCCCACGGTGCCCAGCCCCCACCGGACGGTGCGCGTGGCCGCCGCGTAGGTGCCACCCCGCGTGGCCGAGACGAAGCTCAGCTGCGACGGGAGGACGTCGGTGACCATCGCGTTGGCCGACGGCTGGGGACCGAGGTTGGTGTAGGAGATGGAGTAGGTGACGGTGCTGCCCGGCCGCGCGGTCGCGGGCCCGGTCATGGTGGTCACCACGATCGGGTCGCCCGGGGGCCGCGTGGTGCTGTCGAATCCGAACACCTCCAGCTCCGCCGCCCGCACCGACTCGTCCCGGTCCGACGCCGCCGTGCAGTCCGTGGCGTTCAACGGGTCCGCGTCCTGCTCCCCTGCGTACTGCGGTGTGCCCGAGCACTGGTTCTCCAGGACCACCAGCCGCACGTGGGTGGCCGACGTGTCGGGCACGTCGAAGGTCCGGAAGATCAGGTTGGGCGCCAGCGGGCGCGGGTTGGTCGCCGGGAAGGCGTTGTCCGCACTGGTGTAGATCCGCTGGTACGGCGAGCCGGGTGCGCCCGCCGGCAACGGGCTGCTGCAGTTCGCCGTCGCGGTCTGCACGCAGGTCTCGATCGCGAACTTCCGCACCGCCGTGAACCGGCTGCCCGAGTCCGCGTCCGGCTCCTCCGTCCCCTCGGTCTCACCGTCGTCCGGGCGGAGCATGGCGCTGACCCGCACCGAGCGGACCAGTTGCTGGCCACCCGCGAGGTCGACGGCGACGTAGGGGTTCACCGTGTCGACGCTGACGCCGGCCGGGTTGACGCCCGCCCAGTTCGTCGCCTCCGTGTCGTCGATGAGCATGGCGGTGTTGAGGCTGCCCGCCGAGGCGGCCGCGACCGTGGCCCCGCTGCTGGCCGAGGCCAGGTTGGTGGCCAGGTGCAGCACCCGGTCGACGGTCTGTCCGGCGCCGATCGTCTGGGTGAAGCGCATGAGCCCGTAGCCGTCGGCCTGGAAGACGAACTCGTACGTGCCCGGCACCAGCCGCACCTGACGGCCCAGCGGGGTCGCGGTGTCGGTGTCGGCGATGGGGGTGACGCGCGCCTCGTACTGCCCGATGTAGAGCGTCCCCTTCACCGCCGGCCGCCCGGGCTTGTCGAAGGCCTGCGCGGCGATCCGGAACGTGCCCTCGTTGGCGTTGGGCGAGGTGTAGTCCGGCGTCGGCTGGTCGTCCTCACCGGTGGCGCTGTCGGCGAACTGGCCGAACCCGCGCTTGGCGAAGGCGTTCCAGAGCACGGCCTGGTTGGCGCCGTTGAAGCGCATGACGTCGGCCGCGAGCATCGCGTCGCGCGCATCGAGCATGCCCGTGCCGGGCGGCTGCAGCAGGTACGCGTCGAAGACCAGTTGCATCCAGCGCCGGTTGCCCGGGCACTGGTTCGCGGGCAGCGGGGGCTGCGGCGCGGTGTTGCTCAGGTCGCCCTGCGAGCAGCGGCGCTGCAGCGCGACGTTGGTGGCCGGGAACGATCCGTTGTACTTGGTCGACGAGCGCCTGCCGGACGTCCCACATCACGGCATTCCACGGCTCCCCGTCGGCGTGGACCTCGGGGCCGGTGAGGTCGTAGCCGAGGTCACCGAACTGCAGCGGGTTCCGGTCCATCGCGTAGTTGCGGATGCCGGTGACGCCGTTGCCCGTGGCGTACGGACCGACGACCGCAGGGCTCGTGCCGGTGGAGTAGTTGTGCTCGATCATGTACTCCGCGCCCACCTGGTCGCCCCAGGCCTCGCCCATCGAGCCGCCCTGGTAGCTGGTGAGGCCCGAGTCCGGGCCGCCCACCATGCGGTTGGAGATGGCGTGGTTGTACTCGTGGCCGACGATGCTCATGTCGTAGCCGCCGTCGACGCAGGGGGCGTAGAAGGCGCCGGCGATCGGCTGGAAGAGGTACTGGTTCGTGATGCCGGGGACGCCGTCCTGCAGGGTGACCTGGTTGGCGTTGTCGCGGCCGAGGTAGGTCGGCGCACCGCCGCTGACTGCACCGGCCTGGGCGTTGCCGATCTCCGGGTCGCCCTCGCCGGCCGTGGGCAGCACGCCCTCGGCGCGGTTGCCGAAGTTGCTGTCCTGCAGGTTGTAGTTGAGCTCGGTGAAGCCCTAGGAAGTACGACCAGTCGTGCATCCGGTTGTGGCTGGCGAACAGGCTGGTCACCGAGGCGAGGATGTCGTTGCCACCCGGCACCAGCTCGGTCGGCTGCACCGGCTGTTGTTCCACCGGTCCTGGAACGGCGGAGATAGGTCCGGTCCGTCTCGAGCGGCCGCTGCCCGAGCGCGCCCGGGGTCAGGGGGCTGGTCCACGCCTCGGCGGTCGTGGCCGCGTTGCCCTCGGTGGTGAAGGTCGGGCGTGTTGGTGCGGAAGTTGTAGTCCCAGGGGCCACGGGCGGCCAGGTTGATCAGCGGTGAGGGCGGGTTCTGGCAGCCCGGCACCGCCGTGCCGCCCACGGTGCTGACCCAGCAGCCGACCCTGCGGTTGTCGGTGGTGGTCGCCGGGTCGTAGTTCAGCGGCGGGTTGGCCAGGAAGTACCGCCAGCTCGGCGGGTAGGGCACCGGCTGAGCCTGGACCTCGCTCGTCGGTGAAGGTGCCGACGTAGCTTCCCGGTGCGGTGAACGGCACGGTCGGGGTCGGGAAGGGGCAGACCTGCACGTTGTAGACACCCGCCGGCACGCCGGCCGCGGGGGCGTAGACGGCCGCCTCCGGGCTGGTGCCGGTGTCGGAGCTCGCGACGACGCTCCCGCCGAAGCTGATCGGTGACGACGATGTCGTTGGTGACGACCGCGGCGCTGGCGACGGCGGTGACCGACCTGGTGGCCGCGTCGACCGTGTAGGGGTGCATCGGCCCGCAGGCCGTGGCGGTGATCTCGCCCTGGAACGCCTCGCTGTACGTCGAGTGGTCGACCTGGCTGTGCCGGACCAGGACGGCACCGGTGCTGGCGTCGACGAACGAGGTGTACGCCAGCGCCGCTCCGCCCGCGACGTCGACGACGTTGACCTCGAAGACGGCCCGGACGGTGCCGTCCGGCGCCGGCAGCGCACGCAGCCGTGCCTGCTGCTGCTGGGCGAACCCGGCGACCGTGAAGGTCGTCCACCCGGTGTCGGCGTCCGTCACCACGTCGGTGACCGCACCACCGGCCACGGTGCGCCCGACGTTCTCGGCGGCCTCGAGCCACGCGTCCACCGCGCTCAGCGACGCCGCCTGCGGAGCCGCCGTGGTGGGTGCGAGGGAGGAGGAGGCGTAGGCCACCCGGCCGCCGACGACACCGACGGTGACCATCCCGTCCACGGCCGCCGGCAGGTCGCCGAACCGCTGCCGGAGGAGCACGGCCACACCGTCGCTCTGCGCCATGCGCTGCTCGCTGACGAGCTCGAGCGCGCTGATCTGGGCCGTGGTGAGCCGGAAGATGGCCCGGTTCCGGTTGAGGAACGCCCGCGCGGCCGCTTCCGGGTCGCGGGACAGGCCGGTGGCCAGGTAGCCGCCGTACCTGATCAGCGACTGCGGCGTGCCGAAGCGGTTCCACCGGGCCGTCGCGCCGAGGCCGGACACCGCGGAGAGCTGCGCAGCCGTCGGGGCGACGGAGCCGACGCGGGTGTCGACGTCCTCGAGGCCCTGGGACGCCCCGTCGAAGATGTCGTCGACGATCGCCTGAGCCGGCGACATGAAGGGGCCGGCCAGCACGGTGACTGCGGCGAGACCGATCGCGGCAAGGACGGCGGTGCGGCGGCGAGGGCCGCCTGAACGAATGACGGCCATGACGCCCCCCGTTGGGCAGGGACCGCGAGTGCGGCCCCGATGGGGCGCATTCGTAGCCCCTCCCCCCGACCCCCGCAACTCGAAGCGGGGGACGGTGTCACCCCGCCACTGAACCGTCGGCACGAGCACCGTCGAACGCGGTTCGTGGCGCGGCTCGACCGCGCCACCGGGAGGCCTGTCCGGCGCGATTGGTTGCGCGCCACCCGGAAGGGTGACACCGGTTAGTGCCCCTCGCGTTCGGGTACCGCACAGCCGACCGCCGCGCTCGGCGGAGAGACGTACTCAAGGAGAGAACATGTCCGCTGCTTCACACGACGGGACTCGCGGCCGCACCGTGCCCGAGATCCTCGGGCTCGCGTTCGGGGCGATCTACCTGCTCGTCGGCATCGTCGGGTTCTTCATCACCGGCTTCGACAACTTCGCCGGCAACGAGCAGCACGAGATGCTGCTGTTCTTCATGATCAACCCGCTGCACAACATCGTGCACATCCTGATCGGCGTGGTCGGCCTGGCCCTCTCGCGCACTCTCGCGGGTGCGCGCACCTTCGGCTGGCTGCTCGCGGTCGGCTACGGCGCCGCCTTCATCTACGGCCTGCTGGCCGTCGGCGAGGACTGGGACTTCCTCAACATCAACGCCGCCGACAACGTGCTGCACATCCTGTCCGCGGTCGTCGGCCTGGTCATCGCCCTGATGCCGGTCCGCACCGCGGTCACCGACCGCAGCTGACCGACGGTCCACACGAACGAAGGCCGGGCCCATCGGGCCCGGCCTTCCGTCGTCGCCGGGTGCGGGAGCACACTGACGACGGCGGACACCGTGCCGAGGAACGCCCGCCCGGACCCCGAGGGGTCGCGATGGACGACGATCCGGTCCTGCGGGAACTGGGAGCCGAGCTCGAACGGGACGACCCGGCCCTCGCCGCGCTGCTGAGCAGCCCGGTGACGCCGCACCACGGGCACGCCGTGGCCTGGACGATCCTCGCGACGGTCGTCGTCGGCGGAGGACTCCTGCTCGCGCCGGCCGTGACCTTCGGCGTCGCCGCGATGCTCCTGGTGCTCGCCTCCCCGCTCGTGGCGTGCTGGTGGTGCGCCTACCCGAACGACGGCCCGGAACCTCGCGCCACCTGATCCCCTGACGGGCGGACCGGCCCGCACCCCGGTGCGACGTCGGTCACAGCCGCGGCTACGTTGCCAGGCATGGACTTCGCCCTCTCCGCCCGAGCCGAGGACGTCTGCGGCCGGATGTGGGACTTCATGCGCGAGCACGTGTTCCCCGCCGAGTCCGTGTACGACGAGTGGCGGGCCGCCCGCGGCCACGACGACCATGCGCTCCCCCCGGTGATGGAGGAGCTGAAGGCCGAGGCCCGCAAGCGCGAGCTGTGGAACCTGTTCCACCACGAGCTCGGCGGGCTCTCCAACCTGGAGTACGCATCGATCGCGGAGATCACCGGGTGGTCGCCGGTGATCGCGCCCGAGGCGATCAACTGCGGAGCGCCGGACACCGGCAACATGGAGACGCTCATGTTGTTCGGCACCGACGAGCAGAAGCAGCGGTGGCTCGAGCCCCTGCTCGAGGGCGAGATCCGGTCCGGCTTCGCGATGACCGAGCCCGACGTCGCCTCCTCCGATGCCCGCAACATCCAGACCTCGATCGTCCGCGACGGCGACGACTACGTGATCAACGGTCGCAAGTGGTGGACCAGCGGTGCCGCCGACGAGCGCTGCCAGATCTTCATCGTCATGGGCAAGACCGACCCGGACGGGGCGCCGCACCGCCAGCAGTCGATGATCCTCGTCCCGCGGGACACCCCGGGCCTGGAGATCATCCGGCACCTGCCGGTGTTCGGGTACCAGGACCAGCACGGCCACTCGGAGCTGCGGTTCACCGACGTCCGCGTGCCGACGAGCAACCTGCTCGCCGGCGAGGGCGACGGGTTCATGATCGCCCAGGCGCGGCTGGGGCCAGGACGGATCCACCACTGCATGCGGGCCATCGGCATGGCCGAGCGGGCGCTCGCGCTCATGGTGAAGCGGTCCCAGGCGCGGGTGGCCTTCGGTCGACCGCTGGCCGAGCAGGGCACCGTGCGGGAGAGCATCGCGCTCTCCCGGATCGAGATCGACCAGGCCCGCCTCTACGTGCTCCAGACGGCGGACCTGATCGACAGGTTCGGCGCGAAGGGCGCCCGCACCGAGATCTCCGCGATCAAGGTGGCGGCACCCAAGGTGGCACTCGACGTCATCGACCGGGCCATCCAGCTGCACGGCGGCGCCGGCGTCAGCGAGGACACCCCGCTGGCGAGCTTCTACGCCCATGCCCGCACCCTGCGGATCGTCGACGGCCCCGACGCGGTGCACCTCCGCGGGGTCGCCAAGGAGGAACTGGCCCGGGAGCGTCCCTACGCCGGCTGAGGACGAGGTCGACCGTCTGCTGGCGGACCATCTCGACGACGTCGCGGCGACCGCCCACCGGCTGCGCGAGGTCGTGCGCCGGGCGCACCCCCAGCTCACCGAACAGGTGCGGCCCGGCTGGCACGCGATCAACTACCGCGATCCCGCGGTCGGCTTCGTGTGCGCGATCGTCCCCAGAGCGGACACCGTGCAGCTCGCCCTGGTCCGCGGCGCCCGACTGCCCGATCCCGACGGCCTGCTCACGGGCTCGGGCAAGCAGCTGCGCATGCTCGTCTTCGCGTCCGCGGCCGACGTCGACGAGGACGTCGTGACGCGCTACCTCGACCTCACCGTCGAACTGGGGACGGCGCTCCGCGCGCGCTGAGGCTCAGGGTGCGACCGAGCCCCCGAGGCCGCCGGCGGCCAGCTTGTTCATCAGCTCGGTGCGGTCCAGGCCGACGCCCTCGAGCTGGTCGCCGTGCTCGTCGGTGTCGATCTCGTCGGGCAGCGAGCTCTCGACCTTGTCGGCGGTGTCGTTGTCACCCTCGGTGCGCAGCAGCCGCACCAGTTCCTGCTTGTCGAGCTTCACAGCATCTCCGTCCGTCGACGATCGGGTGGCCGGAGTGTGCGGCCGCTTCCCACGCCCCGCAACGCCGCCGACGTCCCGTCCCTCCTGAACTCGGCAGGTCACGATCTGGTCACGGAGGCATGCTTTCCGGGCCCGCTGCGGCGTCCTAGGGGGTGACGGAGGGGAGACCCGGGTGGCGACGCGGGACGAGGCGGGGTTCGAGGCGTTCGTCGCCGCGCGCTCGGACGACCTGCTGCGCTTCGCGGTGCTGCTCACCCGCGACCGCGGGCACGCCGAGGACCTGCTCCAGACGGCGCTGGTCAAGGCCTACCGCCGCTGGAACCGGATCGCCGCCGACGACCCGTATCCCTACGTGCGCCGGGTGATGGTCACCAGCGCCGCGAGCTGGCGGCGGCTGCGGACGACGCAGGAGATCGTCTCGCTCCCGGCGCACGACCTCGCCGGGCCCGACGTCAACGAGGGCTTCGGCGACCGCGAGCAGATGGCCGATGCCCTGGCCACGCTCCCGCCCCGGATGCGGGCGGTGCTCGTGCTCCGCTACGCCGAGGACCTCAGCGAGGCCGCCACCGCCGAGGCGCTGGGGTGCTCGGTCGCGACGGTGAAGAGCCAGACCGCCCGCGGCCTCGCCCGCCTGCGTGCCCACCTGGGTGCTGCCGTGACCCCGCAGCCCACCGCCCTCATGGAGGAGCGCTGACATGACGCTGTCCGACACCGACCTCGAGGCCCGCCTCCGGCGCGACCTGCGCGCCCGCGCCGACGACGTCCCGCCCGCGCCGAACGACCTCGCCGAGCTCACCCGCCGGCGCCACCGCCAGCTCCGGCGCCGCGAGTACCGCTTCGCCGGCGTGGCACTGGCCGCCGCGGTGCTGCTCGTCGGGGTCCCGGTCGTCGCCTCCACCGTCGCCACCGACTCCGACGCGCGGGCAGACCGCCGGTCCCGGCGGGTCCGAGACGCTCCTGCCACGCCGACTCCGCGCTCTACGACGCGCCGACCCGCGGCGGGCTGGCCGGGGACGAGGACTGGCTGGCCGAGGTCGCGGCGCTTCCGTGGTGGCCGGACTCCCCGCACCGGGACCCGGGGATGGAGCTCACCGAACCGGAGGTGGACACGCGTCACGTGGCCTACGCCGACGACGTGCCGAGCGGGCGCGTCGCGCTCGTCGTCGGGCTCTCCGGACGCGAGGTCGTGCACGCCTGGTTCGTCGGCCCGCGCGGCGCCGCAACCGTCGCAGATGACCGTGGCCGACTTCCCCGGCGCGTACGAGAGCGACGTCGTCGCCCTCGTCGACGGCGAGCCCGACGCCGACACCCTGACGCTGGTCGTCGTCGCGCGACCCGAGGACGTGATCATGCGCCCGGTCGTGTCGCTCCCCGACGCCGAGGGCAACACGCCGGCCACGTCGGAGACGCTGGACCTCGACGACGGCATCGTCGTCATGGAGGTGGAGCGCCGGTGGGCCGAGTCCGACGCCGGCCTCTTCGTGCAGCGCGACGACGGCTCGGGGGTCGGCGTCGCCGATCTCGGCGAGCGGCCGCGTGGAGATCACACCGCTGACGGAGGTCGACCCGGCCGATCCGCGCGACCAGGATCGGAACAGGGAGCCGAGCCCGTGGCTGGCGACCAACACCGGCCAGCTGCTGCGGGCCTACGGGCTGACCGAGGAGCAGGCACGTCCGACGCTGCTCGCGGCCGGCCCGCTGGGGCCGCGGCGTGTCGGCGAGCTCGTCGGGATCACCTTCCCGTCGGGCGCGACCGGCCTGTGGCTGACCACCTACGGGTCCGACAACCCGGACACCGGCGACAACAGCGTCACCGGCATCCAACTGCCGTTCGGACCGGCCGGTACCGACCTGCTCGACCGGGTCGTGGCCGTCCGCACCGACGGCGGTCTGGTCGTCAGCGCGCCCTCCGGCGTGCGGGCCGACGTCCTCGACGCCGCCGGATCGGTGGTCGACACCGTGCCGCTGAGAGAGGGAGGCGGCACCGGTCCGCTCACCGACTCGACCGGGACGTCGGTCCGGATCCTCGACGCCGGTCGGCGACGTCGTCGCCGAGGTCCCGATCGAGGACGTCGGGTGAGCACCGAACCGGCGTCGGTCACGGCCATGCGGCAGCTCGTGGCCGAGGCGCGGCTCCGCCGTCCGTCACTTCAGGCGCGCGTCGCGCGCCGGTACAGCAGGCCGCCCACCACGGCGAGCACGGCGCCGAGGAACAGCTGACCGATGCCGACGACCTGCTGGCCGGTGCCGAACCAGGTCACCGAGGAGACCAGTAGGACGACGGCGACGCCGAGCAGCAGCAGACCGACCAGGCGCTCCCGACGGGGGTCGCGGGACGAGCCGGGCTCGGGGGAGGACATGCGGTCCACCCTGCCAGCCGGTCAGAGCCGGATCGTCAGCAGGATCTCCTCGCGGTCGTCGCCCGGTGCGACGCGGACGGCGCCGGGCAGCCGGCCGTACTCGGTGTAGCCCAGTCCCTTGTAGAAGCCCTCGACGCCGGTGCCGCCGCGGGCGCTCAGGGACAGGAACTCCCAACCCTGCGTTCGGGCGATGTCGTGGACCCCGGTCATCAGCACCCGGCCGAGCCCCGCCCCCTGGCGGGACGGGTGCACCTGCACGCGCAGCACCATCGCCCAGTGCCGGCGCAGCGGGACTCGACGACCCGACGAGCGCGGCGAACCCCGCGGTCCGCGCCGTCGACGGTGAGCAGGGCGAGGACGTCCCGCCCGGAGTGGACGCCCTCGAGCAGCTTGTCGAGCACCGGCGCGACGTCGTCCTCGGTCACGGGCGGGACGAACCCGACGGCGCCGCCGGCGTTGCTCACGTCGGTCCAGCAGGCCAGCAGCTCGCGCCGGAGGACGTCGTCGACGACGGAAACGGCGGTGACGTCGAAGCGGCTCGGCGACGGACATGCCGTCATCCTCGCGCAGCAGCTTCTGGCGCGTCGGAAGAGACCGGTCCTAGCGTTCCGTCATGACGAGCCCGGCTGTTCCGACGACCCCGTCGGCACGGGACCTGGAAGACCGCAGCGGCTACGACCCGGCGTTCCTCGGCGTCGACGTCCCGCTGCCCGGCCTGACCTCGGACGTGCCGACCGTGCTGCTCCACTACCTGCACTACAGCGTCCTGCACCGTCCCGACCGGCGGTTCGCCGCCCTGACCGCGCTGGTGATGGACGGGGCCCGCCTGCGCTCCATCGAACGCGAGGACGACTGGGAGCTCGACCCCCGCCTCGCCGCCGAACTGCAGGCCGGGCCGCACGTCTACAGCCGCAACGACCTCGACCGCGGTCATCTCGTGATGCGCGCGTCGTCGACGTGGGGCGACACCGACGAGGACGCCCGGCGCGCGAGCGTCGACACCTTCTTCTTCACCAACGCCGCGCCCCAGGCCTCGATGTTCAACCAGGGCAAGAAGCTCTGGCTGGGCCTCGAGACCTACGTCATCGACCACGCCGGCGACTTCGACCGCAAGCTCGTCGTCATGTGCGGCCCCGTCCTCGACCCGGCCGACCCGCCGTACCGGGGCATCCAGGTGCCACTGCGGTTCTGGAAGGTCGTGGCGTTCGTCCAGGACGGCGCCCTGGCGGCCACCGGCTACCTGCTCGACCAGTCGCCGCTGGTCCACGACCTGAGGGTCGCGCTCGAGGAGGCGGCCGCCGCCGGGGAGCCGCCGCCGCTGGGCGCCTACCGCACGTTCCAGGTGCCGATCGCCGACATCGCGATGCTGGCCGGCGTCCGGCTCGACCAGCTCGTCGCCGTCGACCGGCTCCCGGCCCCGCCGGCCGAGGCGCCACCGGCACCCGGGCAGCCGGCCGGCGGCTGGGTGGAGCTGCAGACCCTGGACGACGTCCGGCTCTGACGCAGCACCTAGACAGGCAAGTGGATACTTGCCTATGCTCCTCGGCGTGGGCGACGTGTTCAAGGCCCTCGCGGACCCGACCCGGCGGGCCATCCTCGACGAACTGCAGGAGCGGGACGACCAGACGCTGTTCGAGCTGTGCACCCGGCTGATCAGCCGGCACGGTCTCGCCTCGAGTCGTCAGGCCATCTCCCAGCACCTCGACGTCCTCGAGGAGGCCGGCCTGGTCAGCACCCGCCGCGAGGGCCGCTACAAGTTCCATTCCGTGGACACGTCGCCCCTGAGAGCCATCACCGACCGGTGGCCGATCGAGCCTCGAGGAGAATGACCATGCGGATCAACCTGGCCAGCGTGCTGGTGGACGACCAGGAGAAGGCCCTGCGCTTCTACACCGACGTGCTCGGCTTCGTGAAGAAGACCGAGTTCCCGGTGGGCGAGCACCGGTGGCTCACCGTCGTCTCGCCGGAGGACCCGGACGGCGTCGAACTCGTCCTGGAGCCGGACGAGCACCCGGCCGTCCGCCCCTTCAAGGAGGGGCTCGTCGCCGACGGGATCCCGTTCACGTCCTTCGCCGTCGACGACGTGCAGAAGGAGTACGAGCGGATGACCGCGCTCGGCGTCCGCTTCACGCAGGAGCCGACGCAGATGGGCGAGATGACCACCGCGGTGTTCGACGACACCTGCGGCAACCTCATCATGATCGCCGCGATGTAGGTCTACGTCCGCGCCGCCCACCGGGTGGCGCGGCGTTCCCGCTCCTCCGGCCATCGGGCGAGGAGGTCGGCGAGCTCCTCGCGCAGGAACGCGAAGAACTCCTGGGTCTCGGCCAGCCGGCGGCCTCCGGGCCGGTCGACGCCGATCGCCTCGATGCCGGCCGCCAGTGTCGCCTCGAAGCGGGAGAGCACCGCCATCTCCGAGGACACGACGCGGGACCAGAGGTCCCGGTCGTCGAGGACGTAGAGGTCGCTGCGCGTGCCCGGCTCGCGTTCGCGGATCAGCAGTCCGAACTGCACGAGCTGGCGCACCGCTCCGCTGATCGCCGCGGGGCTGACCTGGAGCCCGGAGGCCAGGTCTCCCGCGGTGTAGCGGTCGGCGTCGTCGGCGAGTGCGTAGGCCAGCACCCGCGCCGCCATCGGGGCCATGCCGGCGTCGCGGAGCGCCAGGGCGAAGCGCTCCACGAAGCGCAGCAGACGCGTGCGATCGTCGTCCTCGGCCACCGATGCTCCCTCCGTCCGGGCACTCACCGTACCGGATTCAACGCGTTCTTCTGAAGCTTCACAACCTTGTGAAAGAAGCGTACGTTGCCGAGGCGTGAGCACAGCGATCTCGATCAGCGGGCTGGTGAAGACCTTCGGCGAGACCCGGGCCCTCGACGGCCTGGACCTGGAGGTGGCCTCCGGCGAGGTGCACGGCTTCCTGGGCCCGAACGGCTCCGGGAAGTCGACCACCATCCGGGTGCTGCTCGGGCTGCTGCGCGCCGACTCGGGGGAGGTCCGGCTGCTGGACGGCGACCCGTGGCGCGATGCCGTCGACCTGCACCGCCGGCTGGCGTACGTGCCGGGCGACGTGACGCTGTGGCCGCAGATCACCGGCGGGGAGGCGATCGACCTGCTCGGCCGGCTGCGCGGCGGCTTGGACCCGGCCCGGCGGGCGGAGCTGTTGGAGCGGTTCGACCTCGACCCGCGCAAGAAGGCCCGCAGCTACTCGAAGGGCAACCGGCAGAAGGTGGCACTGGTGGCGGCACTGGCCACCGACGCCGAGCTGCTGGTCCTGGACGAGCCCACGTCGGGCCTCGATCCGCTGATGGAGGCCGTCTTCCAGGACTGCATCCGGGAGACGCGCAGCGAGGGCCGCACGGTCCTGCTGTCCAGCCACATCCTCGCCGAGGCCGAGGCCCTCTGCGATCGGGTCAGCATCATCCGGCACGGCCGGACGGTCCAGTCCGGTTCCCTGTCCGAGCTGCGGCACCTGACCCGCACGTCGGTCACGGTCGAGACCGAGCGCCGCGGTGACCGACCTCCCCGGGCTGCCCGGCGTGCACGACGTCGTCCAGCAGGACGGCCGCGCGCGGTTCGACGTCGACAGCGACCACCTCGGCGGCGCCATGCGGCACCTGACCGAGTTCGGCATCCGCTCGCTGAACAGCGCTCCGCCGACGCTGGAGGAGCTGTTCCTCCGGCACTACGGCGAGGAACTGGCGGCGGAGACCGGCAACGGCCACCCGGTCGCGGCCGGGCCGGTGCGATGAGCGCCGTCCGCCCGGAGGCCGCGGGCACCGGACGCTGCTCCGGTTCGCGGTGCGCCGGGACCGCCTCCGCCTGCCGATCTGGATCGCGGCCGGCGCCGCTCTGATCGCCCAGCAGTCGCTCGCCAGCCAGACGTTCTACGACACCCCCCAGGCGCTGGCCGCCTACCGGGCGTCGGTCGGCAGCAACCCGGCGACGATCGCCCTGTCCGGGCCGCCGGTCGGGCTGGACACCGTCGCGGGCGCGGTCGCGTTCGAGATCTCGTTCAGCGTGATCCTCGTAGCCGCGCTCATGGCGATGTTCACCGTCGTCCGGCACACGCGCGCCGACGAGGAGGTCGGCCGCACCGAGCTCGTGCGCGCCGCCCAGGTCGGCCGGCACGCTCCGCTGCTCGCCGCGGTCGCGCTCGCGGCGGGAGCCTGCGTCCTCCTCGCCCTGGCGATCGGCGTGGTCGCGACGGCGACCGGCCTGCCCGCCGGCGGGTCCTTCCTGCTGGGCGGCTCGTTCGGGGCAGCCGGCCTGGTGTTCACGGGCGTGACCGCGGTGGCTGTCCAGCTCAGCGGTTCCGCCCGGGCCTGCTACGGGCTGGTGCTGGCCGTCTTCGGCGTCGCGTTCGCCATCCGAGCGGTCGGCGACATCGAGGACAACGGCTGGTCCTGGGCATCCCCCATCGGCTGGGCACAGGCCGTGCATCCCTACTCCGACGACCGCTGGGCCCCCCTGCTGCTCTGCGTCCTCGCGACCGCGGCAATGGTGGGCGGCGCCTTCACCCTCCTCGACCACCGCGACCTGGGCGCCGGCATGCTGCCGACCCGTCCCGGCCCCGCCACCGCCGGACGCGGCCTGAGTTCGCCGCTTGGGCCTCGCCTGGCGCCTGCAGCGCGGCGCCCTGACCGGCTGGCTGGTCGGCCTGGCGCTGCTCGGCGCGCTGTACGGCGGGCTCGGCGACTCGGTGGAGACGCTGCTGGCCGACAACCCGGCAGGCCCAGGCGTTCTTCCCCGAGGCCACGACCGCCGGGCTGGTGGACGCCTACCTCGCCACCACGCTGGTCATGTCGACGCTGATGGCCTCGGCGGCCGCCGTCGCCTCGGTGCTCCGGGCCCGCTCGGAGGAGATCGCCGGCCGCGTCGAGCCGGTCCTGGCCACGGCGACCGGCCGCTCGGCCTGGCTGGCCAGCCACGGGATCGTCGCGTTCGCCGGGTCCGCGGTGCTGGTGGCCGCCATCGGCACCGCCATGGGCCTCACCCGTGCGCTCTCCACCGGCAACGCCTCCGACGTCGGCCGGCTGCTGGGCGGGGCGCTGGCCCACCTGCCCGCGGTCTGGGTGCTCGCCGGCATCGCGCTGGCCCTGGTCGCGCTCGTGCCCCGCGCGGCGACGGCCGCGTCGTGGGGAGCCGTCGCCGTCGTCGTCGTGGTGACGCTGTTCGGCCCGTCGCTGGACTGGCCGGCCTGGGTACAGGACCTCTCGCCGTTCGCCTGGGTGCCGACGGTGCCCGTCGAGGCCTGGACGCCGGGCTCGGCGATCGGGCTGCTCGCCGTCGTCGCCGCGCTGCTCGTCGTCGGCTTCGCGGCGTTCCGCCGTCGCGACCTGGTGACCGGGTAGGGGGCTGTCCTATCCGTTGCGGGTGGGCGGCTCGCCCTGGGCGAGCGCCTCCTCGGCCTGCTCCTCGTCGTAGGCGCACGCGTCCGCGACGTCGGCCAGCGGGTCCTCCGCCGGCTGCGTCGGTTCGCCCGTCTCCGTCGGCTCGACCGGCTCGGTCGGCTCCGCCGTCGGCGACGACGGTGCCGTCGTGTCCGGACTGCTGTCGTCCGGCGTCGGCGCGGCCAGCGCGTCGTCGACGATCGAGCGGATCAGGTCGTAGTCCGGATACGCCGGGTCGATGAGGTTGACGTCGAAGACCACGCTGCGCACGTTGGCGTCCTTGACCAGGAAGGCGAGGTCGACGAAGTCGTCGAGGGCGCGCGACGGGATGTCGGTGCTCACGATGTCCTGCGTCGTCTCGGCGATCTCCTGGTACTGCTCGAGCAGCGTGACCGGGTCGGCCGCCTCGATGATCGCGTTGATCGTGCAGCGCTGGCGCGCCATGCGGTCGTAGTCGGTGAGGCCGAAGCGCCCGCGGGCGAAGGCCAGCGCCGTGGGCCCGTCCATCTCCACGTCCGGGCCGGGCTCGATGTAGTCGTTCGGCAGTGCACCGGTGCCCGGGTCGCCGCCGACGGGCACCCAGTAGTTGACGTTCACGGTGATGCCGCCGAGGGCGTCGACGAGCTGGCTGAAGCCGTCGAGGTTGACCAGCACGTAGTAGTCGATGGTCAGGCCGAGCGCCTCGCCGACACCGAGCTTGAGGAAGTCCGCGCCCGGGTCGTCGGTGGGGCCGAGGATGTCGGGATGCTCGGCCGGGCCGTTGCGGTAGACGGCGTTGAGCAGGCTCTCGCTCTCGGTGCCGGCCCAGAACCCGTCGGGGTAGACCTCGGCGAGCGGGCTGTCCTCCGGGAAGGGCAGGTTCTCGAGGTTGCGGGGCAGGCTGAACAGCGTCGTCTCGCCGGAGTCGGTGTCGATGCTCGCGACGATCACGCTGTCGGTGCGCACACCGTCGCGGTCCTCGCCGCCGTCGCCACCGAGGAGGAGGACGTTCACCCGTTCCTTGTCGCCGAACGGATCCGGGACGTCGACCACGGTCGCGGACTCGCCGTCGTCGAACACCTCGGCGATGAGGTCGCGCGACACCAGCGCGAGGTTCGCCGCGTAGGCCGCGGGCGCCAGGCCCGCCACGACGATGACCGCGACGAGCAGCCCGCCGAGCACGCGCCGGCCCGTCGACGTGCGCACCGGCACGAGCATCCGGTAGCCCGCCACGACGACGACCGCCCACAGGACGCCCAGGAGCCCGAGGGCGACGACGACCCAGGTCAGCGTGGTGGTGTCGACCAGCGTGCGGGCCGCGAACTGCCGGCCGCCGGTCGCGACCCACGCGGCGCCGGCGAGCAGCAGGACGAAGATGCCGAGGGTGACCGCGCCGAGCACGCGGCGCCCGGCGGCCAGGAACGCGGAGCCGGGGACGAGCGCGCCGAGGACGGTGAGCCCGAGGGCCGCACCGAAGGTCGATGCGCGACGCCGACGGCGGCGGGGGGAGAGCCGGGGCGGCAACGGTGCGGCGGCGCCGTCCCATGGCGGGGAGGCCGGGCGGGCGCTCACCCGGCGGCCGTCGCTCGGAACTCCCAGGTCATCCGGCCATGATCGCACCGTTCCCTGGCAATCCGCCCGGCGTTCGCTCCTGCGAGTGCGACCCAGGTCACCGCTCACCGGGTTGTCCGGGCCTGCGCGGATGATCACAGGTTCCGCGGGGCACTCCCTCTGGACCCGGCTCGTTGGCTACGGAAGCGTAGGTTTCGATGCCGTAGGTCCGATCCCCGGAGGTCGCCATGTCCCGAACCGACCCGCAGAGCGCCGTGCTGATCGAGCTGGAGCCGGTGGTCGCAGAGAACCTGGACCGGCACCTGGCGATCGCGAAGGAATGGCATCCGCACGACTACGTCCCGTGGGACGAGGGCCGGAACTTCGCCTTCCTGGGTGGTGAGGACTGGTCGCCGGAGCAGTCCCGCCTGGACGACACCGCCAAGGCCGCGATGTTCGTCAACCTGCTCACCGAGGACAACCTGCCGAGCTACCACCGGGAGATCGCGACCCGCTTCGGCCGCGACGGGGCGTGGGGCACGTGGGTCGGCCGCTGGACCGCCGAGGAGGGCCGGCACGGTGTCGCGCTGCGCGACTACCTCGTCGTCACCCGCGGCGTCGACCCGGTCGCGCTCGAGCGGGCCCGCGTCGACTACATGACCACCGGCTACGACTCCGGGGACAAGACCGCCCTGGAGGCCGTCGCCTACGTCTCGTTCCAGGAGCTGGCCACGCGGGTGTCGCACCGGAACACGGGCAAGGCGAGCGGCGACCCGATCGCGGACAAGCTGCTGGCCCGGATCGCCACCGACGAGAACCTGCACATGATCTTCTACCGGAACCTCGTGACGGCGGCGTTCGACATCAACCCCGACGAGATGATGCGGGCGGTGGCCGACGAGGTCATCAACTTCGAGATGCCCGGAGCCAACATGGCGAACTTCCGGAAGAACTCGATCATCATCGCCAGGGCCGGCATCTACGACCTGCGCCTGCACCACGACGAGGTCGTCAGCCCGATCCTGCGCGCCTGGAAGGTCTTCGAGCGCACCGACCTCGGCCCCGAGGGCGAGAAGGCCCGGGAGGAGCTCGCCGAGTTCCTCGTCGGCCTGGACGCGCAGGCCACCAAGTTCGTCGAGAGCCGCGAGCGCGTGCGCGCCCGCCTGGCCGCGCGCGACGCGCAGCCCGCCGGCCAGGCCTGATCCTCAGACCTGCGCGGCCGACGGGACCTGCTCGGTCGCCACCGGTACGGGCGCCGCGACCCGGGCCCGACGTCCGGCGAACAGCGCCGTCGCGAAGAGCAGCAGGGCGTTGATGCCGTGCAGCGCGCCGAGCGCGGGCAGGTCGGCGGCGGAGAAGCCCAGCGTCGCCTGGACACCGACCAGCACGAACACGGCCACGGCCCACGAGGAGCCGCGCGGCACCTTCGCGAAGACCGAGACCACGACCAGCGACAGGGCCAGCGCCGGGATGACGGCCGACCCGTTGATGCCGTGCACGATGAACCCGGCCACCTCCGGGAACGGGAACACGTCCCCGTCGAGCACGGCGCGGTCGAACACACCGCCGGTGTTCACCCAGTGGCTGAGGCCGGCGACGCCGAACGCCATGGCCGCCGCCTGGACGACGACCTCGGCGGCGACCAGGTAGGCCAGCACGCGGTACGCGGTTCTCATGACCGTGCTCCTCTCAGAACGGTGCTCTCTGCATCGACGGGGCGGTCGGGGGCGGCGGCCGACGGGTCGGCGAGCCGGAGGAACCAGACGGGGGTGGCCAGCCAGGCGAGGACGCCGGGGACCCCGGCGAGGACGAGCCCGATGACCTGGGCGGTCGAGCCCTTCGGCAGCAGGGCCAGGGCGAGCCCCGCGCCCGCACCGGCGGCCAGGCTCGTCGCGCCGACCAGCTCGCCGAGCCGGGCCAGCGATCGGCGGAGCGTGCCCCGGCGGCGCATCCAGCGGTTCGCCGTGAGCAGCCAGCCGGCCAGCACCATCGACGCGCTGATGCTGATCGCCGTCGACGTCTCGAACGGCACGACGCCGAGGACGAGCAGGGGTCCGTTGACGGTCAGCACGCCGAGTGCCGTGAGCACGGCGGTCTGGGTGACGACGACGGCGCGGCCCTCGGGCAGGAGCGGCCGGACGGCCACGGCGACCGGGACCATCAGGGCACAGGCGAGGGAACCGACGAGGTCGTTGGCGGGACCGAGGACCTCTCCCGGCGCGAAGCCGGCGGCACGGGACGCGAAGAACCCGGCCAGCAGTCCGTTGGCGGCCATGCCGGCGACGCCCGCGGCACGCGAGAAGCCGGCGGCGTCACGAGGAAGCGGCCCCGTGGGCATGGGGGACTCGGTACGGACCATGGCGGCGACGCTAGGGAGCGACGCGGCGTCGCGGACCGGGGCGCGGATGCAGACCTGAGGTGAGGCGGGCCCCGGGGTGGGCATGGGGGCCGACCTGCTGGACCGCGGGGGCACCGGCGGCGGAGCATGCGCCTGTGGCCGCCGCCGCGGAGGGACTCCGGGCCGGGACCCGGCCGGGCATCCGGGTCGGGATCCCGGCGCGCTTCCGGGCGTACCTCGTGGCCGGGATCGGGGGCGCGTCGCTCGTCGTCGCCGCTGTGGTGCAGACGATCGAGGACCAGTGGACCGCCGCAACGTTCGTCTGGATCGGCCTGGCCGTCCTGCCGCTGTACCTGGTGGGCGTGTTCCTGGTGCGGCGGCGCCCGGACCACCCGCAGGCGCGCCGGCTGCTGCTCGCCGCGAGCTGCATGGCGCTGGGCATCGCCATCGAGGACCTCGTCGCGGTGGCGTACCGGGACGGCTCCGTCGGCCCGGAGTTCTGGCTCGTGAACCTCGTCTACGCCGAGGTCAACCTCGTCTCGACGGTCGCCGGCATCACCATGATCGCCCTGTATCCCGAGGGGGTCGGGGAGCGACCGTGGATCCGGCGCACCGTCCGCGCGCTGTGGGGCCTGTGTCTGGTCCCCCCGCTGCTCCTGCTGACCCACCCCACCCTCGTGGTGGACGAGTGGCTCCCGGCCCCGCCCGGGCAGGTGCCCAACCCGTGGGCCGTCGAGTGGCTGGCTCCGGTCGGGCGCGCCCTCAGCGACGTCGCCGTCGGGTACGCGGTAGCCGCGTTCGTCGGCCCGGGAGCTGCTGCTCTGGCGCTACCGGCACTCCGACCGCGACCAGCGAGTGCTGATGCGCTGGCTGCTCTACACGCTGCTCGCGGCGGTGGCCCTGCTCGGAGTGGCTCAGCTCGGCCGCGCCGTGGGCATCTCCACGATCTGGGCCTGGGACGCGCTGCTCGCCGTCGTCTCCGTCGCGACGATGCTGATGCTGGCCGTCAGCGTCGTCGTCGGGGTGCTGCGGCACGGGCTGTTCGACATCGACGTCGTCTTCCGCCGCTCCGCCGTCTACGCCGTCCTCTGGCTGGGCATCGGCGCGGTGTACGTGGCCGTCGCGGCCACCCCCGGGCTCGCCCTCGGCGGCGAGATCCCGGTGGAGCTGGCGGTGTTCCTGACCATCGGCGTCGCGGTCGCCTTCCAGCCGGTGCGCCGTCGGCTGGAGACGTGGGCCGACCGGTGGGTGTTCGGCCGTCGGGTCGACCACTACGAGGTCCTGCGGAGCCTGGGCGCGACGCTCGAGCGCAGCATCGGCCTCACCGAGCTGATGCCCCGGCTGGCCGGCGCCGTGCGCGAGGGCCTCGGCGCCCGGTGGGTCCGCGTCTCGCTGCCCGGGGAGGGCGCGACGTGGCCTGCGGAGAACCAGGAGACGGCGGGCACGCCGGACGGTGCCGTCGCGCTGACCCAGGACCTGCGCCGCGGGGAGGAGCTGATCGGCCGCATCGAGTGCGGCCCCAAGGACGGCGGCTACACCGCCGAGGACCGGCAGCTGCTCGCCACGCTCAGCGGGCAGGCGGCCACGGCGATCGCGAACGTCGGCCTCACCGCGCAGCTGTCCGAGCGCCTCGGCGAGCTGGCCCGGTCGCGGAACCGGATCCTCAGCGCGCAGGACGCCGAACGCCGCCGCATCGAGCGCGATCTCCACGACGGCGCCCAGCAGCAGGTGGTCGCGCTCATCACCAAGCTCCGCCTGGCGCGCAACCAGGTGGAGCGGAACGAGTCGCCGGCCCCGCTCCTGGCCGAGATGCAGGCGGACGTGCGGGAGCTGCTCACCGAGCTGCGGGAGCTGGCGCACGGCATCCACCCGCCGGTGCTCAGCGACAACGGCCTGGTCGCGGCGGTCGAGGCCCGCGCCGGCCGACTCCCGGTGCCCGTCGTCGTCCGCGCCGCGGAGACCCTGCGCCGGCAGCGGTTCCCCGAGGACGTCGAGGGCGCGGCGTACTTCGTGGTCTGCGAGGCCCTCACCAACGTGCTCGAAGCACGCCGACGCGTCCGGCACCGAGATCGAGCTGGCGGCCACCGGCGAGGTGCTCTCGATCGACGTCTCCGACGACGGCGCCGGCTTCGGCGTGCCGGGCCGCGGCACCGGCCTGACCAACTCGCGCGACCGCGTCGAGGCCCTCGGCGGGCGCCTCGGGATCGACAGCCGGCCGGGCGCGGGCACCCGCCTGCACGCCGAGCTGCCCTTCGCCCGCCCCGCGCCGGCCCATGCCTGACGCCCTGCGGGTGGTGCTCGCCGAGGACAACTACCTCGTCCGCGAGGGGACCCGCCGGCTGCTGCAGGACTCCGGCGCGGTCGAGGTGCTCGCCGCAGTGGGCACCGCGGAGGAGCTGCGCGACGCCGTCCGGCGCATCTCGCCCGACGCCGTCATCACCGACATCCGCATGCCGCCGGGCCACCACATGGAGGGGATCGAGGCCGCGCGTGCCATCCGCGCCGACCATCCCCGCATCGGGGTGGTGGTCCTGTCGCAGCACACCGACCAGAGCTACGCCTTCGAGCTCCTGCGCGACGGCGCCGCCGGGCTGGCGTACCTGCTGAAGGACCGGCTCGGCGACGTCGAGGACCTCGTCCACGCGCTGCGCGAGGTCAGCGCCGGCGGCTCGGTCATCGACCCCGTGGTCATCGACGCCCTCGTGGCACGCAGGGCCCGGACGGCGTCACCACTGACGGCGCTGACCGCCCGCGAGCTGGACGTCCTCCGCGAGATGGCCCAGGGCCGGACCAACGCCGGCATCGAGGCCGCCCTCCACCTGTCCGCGTCGACGGTCGAGAAGCACGTGAACGCCATCTTCACGAAGCTGCAGCTCACCGATGCGCCGGTGCACCGTCGGGTCGCGGCCGTGCTCGCCTTCCTGAAGGGATGACAGCGGCACCTCGTAGTCTCGGGGACCTATGCGTCTCGCCACCTGGAACGTGAACTCCATCCGCAGTCGGGCCGACCGGGTGGCGGCCTTCCTCCAGCGGCACGACGTCGACGTGCTGGCGCTGCAGGAGACCAAGTGCCGGGACGACCAGTTCCCCGAGCTGATGTTCCACGCCCTCGGCTACGAGGTCGCACACGTCGGCTACTCGCAGTGGAACGGCGTCGCGATCCTGTCCCGCGTCGGCATCGAGGACATCGAGATCGGTTTCGCGGGTCAGCCGTGCTGGGCGGCGAGGACACCGAGACCGAGGCCCGGGCCCTCGGGCGCCACCTGCGGGGGCGTGCGGGTGTGGAGCCTCTACGTGCCCAACGGCCGGACGCTGAGCGATCCGCACTACACCTACAAGCTCGACTGGCTCGCCGCGCTCCGCGACACCGCGGCCGGCTGGCTGGCCGACGACCCGGCCGCGCAGGTGGCCCTGGTCGGCGACTGGAACATCGCACCGGAGAACGACGACGTCTGGGACATGGCGGTCTTCTCGCACTCCACCCACGTCTCCCCGCCCGAGCGGGCCGCCTTCCGCGCCATCGTCGAGGCCGGCTACGCCGACGTCGTCCGGCCCTTCGCGCCCGGCCCGGGCGTCTACACGTACTGGGACTACACGCAGCTGCGCTTCCCCCGGCGCGAGGGCATGCGGATCGACTTCGTCCTCGGCTCGCCCGCGCTGGCCGCGCGGGCCGGCCGGGCGCTCATCGACCGCGAGGAGCGCAAGGGCAAGGGCGCCAGCGACCA
>CAWAQI010000013.1:0-120421 GCA_963784165.1 uncultured Actinomycetota bacterium | reverse complement strand
ACCCCGACCGGCTGCTGCCGGCCGAGCCGGGAGCCCGCGCGTCGCCCGCCGGCTCTACGACGCGGTGCGCGACCTGCCGATCCTCTCGCCGCACGGGCACGTCGACCCGCGGATCCTGGCCGACGACGTCCCCGTTCGCCGATCCGGCCAGCGCTGCTCGTCACGCCCGACCACTACGTCACCCGGCTGCTGCACGCCGGCGGCGTCCCGCTGGACCGACCTCGGCGTGGGCCGCGGCGCAGCTGCCCGAGGCGGAGCCCGCCAGGTGTGGCGGCGGCTGTGCGCGAACTGGTCCCTGTTCCGCGGTACGCCGTCGCGGTACTGGCTCGAGTCGGAGCTGGCCGAGATCTTCGGCGTCGCGGTGCGGCCCTCGGCGCAGACCGCGGACGCGATCTACGACCAGGTCGCCGAGCGGCTCGCCAAGGACGCCTACCGGCCCCGGGCGCTGTTCGAGCGCTTCGGCATCGAGGTCCTGGCCACCACCGACGACCCGTGCGACGACCTCGCCGCGCACGCCGCGCTGGCCGCCGATCCCGGCTTCGCCGGCCGGGTGCTCCCGACCTTCCGGCCCGACCGGTACCTGGAGCTCGGCCGCTGCCGGGCTGGGCGGACGCGGTGGCGCGGCTCGGCGCGGTGAGCGGCGCCGACACCGGCTCGCTACGCCGGCTGGGTCGTCGCGCTGGAAGACCGCCGGCGCGTACTTCCTCGCGCACGGCGCGGCGTCGGCCGACCACGGCCACGCGGACGTCGGCACCGAGCCGCTGACGACGTCGAGGCGGCCCGCATCTACCGGGCCGCCCTGGCCGGCACCGCAACGCCCGCCGAGGCCGTGGCCCTGCGCCGGCACATGCTGCTCGAGATGGCCCGCATGTCCTGCGACGACGGCCTGGTGATGACGCTGCACCCGGGCGTGCGGCGCAACCACCACGGGCCCACGTTCGCCACGCTACGGCCCCGACACCGGTCACGACATCCCGCTCGCCGGCGACTTCACCGACCCGCTGCGCCCGCTGCTGGAGCGGTTCGGCACGCACCCGAACCTGCACCTGGTGCTGTTCACGCTCGACGAGACGGTCTTCTCGCGGGAGCTCGCCCCGCTGGCGGGCTTCTACCCGTCGGTCTACGTGGCGCGCCCTGGTGGTTCCTCGACGCCCCCGACGCCGTCCGCCGGTTCCGGTCGGCCGTCACCGAGACCGCCGGCTTCTCCCGGACGTCGGGGTTCATCGACGACACCCGCGCTTTCTGCTCCATCCCGGCCCGGCACGACATGTCCCGGCGTCTCGACGCCGGCTACCTGGCCCGGCTCGTGGCCGAGCACCGGCTGGACGAGGACGAGGCGCTGGAGACGGCGGTCGACCTCGTCGCCGGCCGGCCGCGGGAGGTCTTCAAGCTGTGACCGGCACTCCCCTGCGCCGGTCCCCCGGGACGACGCCCCCGCCGGTCCGCGCCCTGCACCTGGGCCTCGGCAGCTTCTTCCGCGCCCACCAGGCCTGGTACACCGACCGCGCCGACGACTCCTGGGGCATCGCCGCCTTCACCGGACGGAGCCCCACGCTCGCCCGGGCCCTGAGGCCCAGGACGGGCTCTACACGCTCATCACCCGGGGCGCGGAGGTCGACGAGTTCGCCGTCGTCCGCTCGGTGTCCGAGGCCCACGCCGCCGCCGACCACGACGCCTGGCTGGACCACTGGCGCCGTCCTGCCGTCTCGGTGCTCACCGTGACCGTCACCGAGGCCGGCTACCGCCGCCGCGACGGGGCCGGCTTCGCGCGCCGGCACGGATCGTGGCGGGGACTGCTCGCGCCGCCGGGCGCGCGGACGCCGGGCCGCTGACGATCGTGCCGTGCGACAACCTGCCGGAGAACGGGGCCGCACTCGCTGCGGTGCTCCGCGAGGTCGCGGAGGCCGTCGACCCGTCGCTGCTGGACTGGATGGACAGCCAGATCTCGGTCGCGACCACGATGGTCGACCGGATCACCCCCGAGCCGACCGACGCCGACCGGCTCGCGGTCCTCGAGGCCACCGGCGTCGACGACCGCTGTCCCGTGGCGACCGAACCGTTCAGCGAGTGGGTGATCGCCGGCGACTTCCCGGGCGGGCGGCCGGCGTGGGAGACGGCCGGCGCGACGCTCACGGCCGACGTCACCCCGTTCGAGGACCGGAAGCTGTGGCTGCTCAACGGGGCCCACTCGCTGCTGGCTTACGCGGGCTCCGTCCGGGGCCATCGGACCGTCGGCGAGGCGATCGGGATCCGCTCTGCCGGGCGTGGGTCGAGCAGTGGTGGGACACCTGCGCGCCGTACCTGGACCTGCCGGACGACGACACGGCGCGTATCGCGTCGCGCTGCTGGAGCGCTTCGCGCATCCCCGCATCCGGCACTCGCTCGAGCAGATCGCCGCGGACGGCTCGCAGAAGCTGCCGGCCCGGATCCTGCCCGTGCTGCAGCGGGAGCGGGCGCAGGGACGGCTTCCGGTGGCGGCCGCTCGTGCGCTCGCCGCGTGGGTGCTGCATCTGCAGGGGTGTGGGGCGCCGGTGAAGGACGTGCGGGAGGCGGAGCTGCAGCTGCTCCTCCACGGGTCCGCGGTGGACATGGTGCCGCGTGTGCTGGCGGCGCTGGACCCGGCACTCGGCGACGACGCGGAGCTGGTCGCGGCCGTCTCGGCCGGCGTCGAGGAGCTGCGCCCTCGCTGACCGGCGCAATGCGGACGGGTGGTTGTCCACAGGCGCGGGTGCTCGATCGTTCCGGTTCTGCGTAGTCTCCCGGGGTCCGGTGATCGACACGAGGGGTGACGACGTGGCGCGGCGGTGGTCGCTCCGCCTGGTGGCGGGCCTGCTCGCGGGCGGCGTCGTGCTCAGTGGGTGCTCGGAGAAGCAGGAAGCGAACGACTCCCTGCCGACGGCGAGCGCTTCGCCCACCGAAGACGAGCTGCCGCCTCTCGGCCCCGAGGACCTCCCCATGCCGGACGAGGCCCGCACCCAGGACGCCGCAGGGGCGGAGGCCTTCGTCCGCTACTACATCGAGCTCATCAACCGCACATCCGACGTGATGGACGCCGAGCCCCTCCGCGAATTCAGCGACGGCTGCCCGGACTGCGACCGCGTCGCCGATGCCACCGACGAGGACGCCAGCGGCGGGCTATGTCTACGAAGGTGGCGAACTCACGCTCATCGAGATCGGCGACCCCCTCGTGCAGGATGACACAGCGGAACTCACTCTCCGCGTGGATCAAGCCAAGTTGACGTGTCGGACGCCACGGGCATCCCGTCGATGGACGGATCCGACGCGTTTTCCGGTGTTTCGGGCGGACCTGGCCTCGCATGGGACTCGGACGACGTCACCTGGGTCATCGGCACTTGACCTTCGGATGACCATCCGGAGCGTTGCGATTGCCCTCGTCGCGCTGGCGTTCGCCTTCGGCAGGATCTGTCACCGCTGCGACGTGCCGAGGCGAAGCGAGTGTGGACGCTCGTCTGCCCTGAGGTTGGATTTCAACCCGGAGCGCTCACCGCCGCGTACGTCGCGCAAGACGCCGGCGGCAGTGGGTGGCGAGCCATGCGGCCCCTAACGACCCGCCGTACACCTTCCGACTCCAGACACCTTGCCAGATCGACACGGCCGCGGGGGACGTTTGCCGTCCGGACGATGACGCCCTTGCCCGTCGCCGCCGGATCGCTTCGTGCAGCTGATGGTGATCGAGCAGCAGCGGCTGGTGCTCGCCGATGGCACAACCATCGACGGATTCGATCCCGCCGGCGCCCCGCCCGGCTCGCCGGTCGGCCCTGGCTGTCTGTCGCCCGCGCGTGCGTGGACATCACGGCGCTGAATCCGCCGCCGTCGCCTGCGGAGGTGTTCCGGTACTTCCAGACGCTTCCGCTGCCCGAGCTGACCACTCAGCAGCAGCCTCCGGGCGACGGTCTCGTCGGACTTCCGGTCATCTTCTACACGGAGAGCCCGACCACCCAGACGTTCACCGTCGACATCCGTGGCTTCACCGTCGACATCGTCGCCGTCGCGACGGCCTTCACCTGGCACACCGGCGACGGCACCGATCTGACGACCACCGATCCCGGCGCGCCCTACCCGGACCACACCATCACGTACGACTACTCGAGCGGCACCTACACCGCCTGGCTGACCACGACCTGGGGCGCGACGTTCAGCGTCGACGGCGGCGCGAGCACCGACGTCCCGGGCACGACCACGACCGACGGCCCGCCCGTCACGTTCGACGTCCTCCAGGCCCGCCCCGTCCTGACGAACCCCTACGACTGATAGCTCCCCTAGAGCTGGACCGGCTCCCGGCAGCCGGACTCCAGCGCGCGCTGAGCCGCGGCCAGGACGGCCACGGTCTCGCGGCCGAACGTGACGTCGCACGGATGCGCGCCGCCCGTGAGCGCGGCCGCGGTCAGCTCGCCGACCGCGACCGAGTGCGCCGCCTTCGCCGCCGGCCCGGCTTCCGGGCAGCAGCGTGACCCGGCCGGCGTCGCCGTGCACGAAGAACTCGATGCCGCTCGACATCTGCGCGACGGTGTGCGAGAGGGAGAGCGTGCTCGCGGCACCCGATTCGTGGTGCAGCACGAGGTGCACCGTGTCGCCGAGACCCCCGCCGGCCTGGACGGCGACCACCGGCCCGAGCGTCGGGATCAACAGGGAGAGCGCGTGCGGCCCGATGTCCCAGAGCGCCCCGTACTCGTCGCGCCAGGGCGACGCCTCGAACGGAGAACCCGCGCGGTTGCCGAGCCACGAGCCGTGGCCACCGGCGAGCCGGGTCCGGCCGGCCTGCTCCAGCCAGGTCGCCGTCCCCGGTTGGAAGCGGAACGTGAAGAAGACGACCGACGCCACCCCGTTCGCCTGCACGGCGGCGACCACGCGGTCGGCGTCCGCGAGGTCGAGCGCGATGGGCTTCTCGAGCAGCAGGTGCTTGCCGGCCTCGGCGGCCTTGATCGCCATCTCCACCTGGACCGGCGGCGGCAGCGCGATCGAGACGGCGTCCACCTCGGCCAGCAGGGCGTCCAGGTCGCCGTAGCCCGCGACGTCGAACTCCGCGCCGACGCCCTTCGCCTTGGCGACGTCCCGACCCCAGACGCCGACGAGCTCCGCGTCCTCGTGCTCGGCCAGGCTGGCCGCGTGGATCCGCTGCGCCCAGAAGCCGGTGCCGAGGACGCCGAACCGCATCGTCAGACCGAGCCGAACTGACGGTCGCCGGCGTCGCCGAGCCCCGGGACGATGTAGGCCTTGTCGTTCAGCCCCTCGTCGACCGACGCGGTGAACACCCGCAGCGGCAGCCCGCTCTCCTCCAGCCGGCGCAGGCCCTCCGGCGCGGCCAGCGTGCAGAGCACGGTGATCGACGTCGCGCCGCGGGCGGTCAGCAGCCCGCAGCAGTGCACCAGCGAGCCGCCGGTCGCGAGCATCGGGTCGAGCACGAAGACGTCGCGGTCGACCAGCGACTCCGGCAGCGAGGCCATGTACGCCTCGGGCTCGAAGGTCTCCTCGTTGCGGGCCAGCCCGACGAAGCCCATCTGCGACTCCGGCAGCATCCGGTGCGCGGTGTCCGCCATGCCGAGGCCGGCGCGCAGCACGGGCACGATCAGCGGCGGCGCCGCCACCCGGTAGCCGGTGGTGCCGGTGACGGGGGTCTGGATCGGCTCCTCGCTGACGGCGAGGTCGCGCGTGGCCTCGTACATCAGCATCTGCGTGAGGTCGCGCAGCGCGGCGCGGAAGTTCGCGTTGTCCGTCCGCTCGTCCCGCATGCGGGAGAGCCGGGCGCGGGCGAGCGGATGGTCGACGACGGTCAGCTGCACGCGCGCCACCGTAGCGGCCCACGTGGACGGTCAGGCCGCCAGGGAGAACTCACCCTTCGCCTCGGCGGCGAGCCGACGCTGCAGGTCACGGTTGCCCATGAGCACACCGACGACGTAGGCCATGTGCATGCGTTCCCCGTTGGCTCGCATCGCATCGGGTAGGGGCGGAACGCCGTCGGGGAACAGCAATCGCGTCATGGCATCCCCGCTCGGGTCCGGCCCTGGCTCGCTCCGCGGGAACGCCTCCTCCAACTTCTCCGTCGCCGCCGCGGCCACAGCCATGGCCGGTCGACGTCCCGCGGTGTCGTCGATCGGGTGGACGCCGACGAAGGGCTCCGTCTCGAGGCCAGGGACTCCGCCGGTGAACGCGGCGTCGGCGCCGCCCCAGATGCGCCGCCCGTCCTGGGTCAGGACGATGAGCTGACCCGCCCGGCGGGTCATCACGAGGTCGAGGTCGTGCACCAGCCCGTGGTCGACGTCGCAGAGCAGCACCATGTCGTCGACGTTGGTCCCCCCGCCGAACGTCCACCACCGCATGTGGTGGGCGTGCAGCCGCTCGATGCGCGTCTCGGTACAGCCCGGGCGAGCACAGCCGCGGTCGCGGCGCAGCATCGCTCGGCGCTGGGGTCTGGTCGCGAGTCGGCGCTTGCGGCCGACGCCGAGGGGCTCCCGGTCTCGCTCCAGCATCGTGACCACCGTCGATTCACAGAGCATCCGACGGACCTGCGACGGGTGGAGGGCGGGTCCGCCTTCGATGTAGGCCTGCCCGGCCGCCGCATCGTCAGCCAGGACCGCCGCGTCGACATGCACGACGACCTCGCGCCGGGGTGGGTCACCCGCCGTGCGTCCGACGTCGCGGGCCGCCCTGGCCAGCTGTCGCGACCGCCGCGCACCGCCGGGCCGCGGTGCGCTCGCGGGCGCACCGGATCTCCTCCCGTTCCACGCTCTCGAGCGCCTCACCGGCGGACTTTCCGGCTTCCTCGGCTGCCCGCTTGGCCGCGGCACGGTCCCGCCGTGCCTCGCGCTCGGCGATCGAATCCACGGATGTGAGGAACTCGGCTCCTGCCTCCGGATCCATGCGCATCCGGACCACGAGCATGCCGTCGTCATCCCAATGGTGGTCGAATCGCCGCTTCAAGGTGACGGTGTCCTCGTCGACCCTTTCGGCCCGCCGCCAGGAGCGAACCAGCCGCTCGGTCTGCGACGCCGTCATCTCGCTGGCCACCTGCAGCAGGGACTGCTCGGTGTCCGGCTCCGCGATGCGCGTCAGCGCCCGCACCTTCGAGTAGGACAACCGCCCCTCGGCGAAGGCCTCCGCGATGAGTGGGAGTCCTCCGAGGGCCCTCGCCACCCGCACGTGTTCCCGCGCGGCGCCTGGGGACATCCCGCACTGCCATGCCAGCCAATGGGCGCAGGACATGATGCCGACGCCACCCCAACCCCCACGGCGGTCGAACTCGGCGACCAGGCGCAGCCAGGCCGCCGTGGCTGCCGCCAGCCGGACGGCCCCCTTGGTGATCTCACGAGCCAGGTCGGACAACGACTGTTCAGCCATCACTCCTCCTTCGAACGTCTGATCGAAGGATAAGCCGGGGCTGTGACGGTTTTGGGCCGCTGAACAGGCAGAACGTTCCCGCGGGAACGTCACGATCGCCGTCGCACGTTCCCGCGGGAACGCCGCTCACAGTTCAGCACGCTCGGCCGGGTGAGCGGTTTCCGCCATCGAGATCACGAAGAGGACAATGGCCGCATGACCCACCTGTTGGACCCCGACGCGCTGCCCGATGACGCGCGCGCGTTGATGGCACCACTGCCGCCGTACGACGACGTCACCCGCTCGGACTCGGCGTTCCGCGCCTTCCTGCACGGCCTGCCCGGCGTCGACCAGGTCGGCGCCGAATCGCGCGTCGCCGTGCTGGGCACCCGGTCGATCAAGACGACGGCGAAGGCCTGGGCCATCGACACCGCGATCTCGATGGTCGACCTCACGACCCTGGAGGGAGCCGACACCCCCGGCAAGGTCCGCAGCCTCGCCGCCAAGGCCAAGCAGCCCGACCCGAGCGACCCCTCCTGCCCGAAGGTCGCGGCCGTCTGCGTCTACGGCGACCTCGCCGGCGTCGCGCGCGATGTGCTGGTCGGCACCGGTATCCACGTGGCCGCCGTCGCGACGGCGTTCCCGAGCGGCCGCGCCAGCCGCGAGGTCAAGCTCGCCGACGTGAAGGACGCCGTGGCCAACGGCGCCGACGAGATCGACATGGTCATCGACCGCGGCGCCTTCCTGGCCGGCCGCTACCTCGACGTCTTCGAGGAGATCGTCGCCGTGAAGGAGGCCTGCGGGGACGCCCACCTCAAGGTCATCCTCGAGACCGGCGAGCTGGCCACCCTCGACAACGTCCGGCGGGCCAGCTGGATCGCGATGCTGGCCGGTGGCGACTTCATCAAGACCTCGACCGGCAAGATCAACCCCGCGGCCACCCTGCCGGTCTGCCTCGTCATGCTCGAGGCGGTGCGCGACTTCCGCGCCGCCACCGGCCGCCAGATCGGCATGAAGCCGGCCGGCGGCATCAAGACGACGAAGGACGCGATCAAGCACCTCGTCCTGATCAACGAGACGGTCGGGCCCGACTGGCTCGACCCCGACTGGTTCCGCTTCGGCGCTTCCAGCCTGCTGAACGACCTGCTCCAGCAGCGACAGAAGCTCCGCACCGGCCACTACTCCGGCCCCGACTACGTGACGGTGGACTGAACTGATGAGCACCCAGACCCAGCCCACCCCTAGCAGCAACCCGTTCCAGTACGCCCCCGCCCCGGAGTCGCGCTCGATCGTCGACATCGCGCCGTCCTACGGCCTGTTCATCGACGGCGAGTTCGTCGACGGCACCGGTGAGCCCTTCAAGAGCGTCAACCCGGCCACCGAGGAGGTGCTGTCGGAGATCTCCACCGGCAGCAGCGCCGACGTCGACCGCGCGGTCGCCGCGGCCCGCCGGGCGTTCACCCGCGTCTGGGGCCCGATGCGGCCCGCCGACCGCGGCAAGTACCTGTTCCGGATCGCCCGCATCCTGCAGGAGCGCGCCCGCGAGTTCGCCGTCCTCGAGTCGCTCGACAACGGCAAGCCGATCCGGGAGTCCCGCGACGTCGACGTGCCCCTGGCCGCGGCGCACTTCTTCTACCACGCAGGCTGGGCCGACAAGCTCGACTACGCGGGCCTCGGCCCCGGCCCGCGCCCGCTCGGCGTGGCCGGCCAGGTCATCCCGTGGAACTTCCCGCTGCTGATGCTGGCGTGGAAGGTCGCCCCCGCGCTGGCCACCGGCAACACCGTCGTCCTCAAGCCGGCGGAGACGACCCCGCTGACCGCGCTGCTGTTCGCCGAGGTCTGCCGCCAGGCGGACCTGCCGCCCGGCGTGGTCAACATCGTCACCGGCGCCGGCGACACCGGCCGCGCGGTGGTCGAGCACGGGGACGTCGACAAGGTCGCGTTCACCGGCTCGACCGAGGTGGGCAAGTCGATCGCCCGCGCGGTCGCCGGCACCCGCAAGAAGCTCACCCTCGAGCTCGGCGGCAAGGCGGCCAACATCGTCTTCGAGGACGCCCCGATCGACCAGGCCGTCGAGGGCATCGTGCAGGGCATCTTCTTCAACCAGGGCCACGTCTGCTGCGCGGGCTCCCGGCTGCTGGTGCAGGAGTCGGTGCACGACGAGGTGATCGCCAGCCTGCAGCGCCGGATCGGCACCCTGCGCGTCGGCGACCCGCTGGACAAGAACACCGACATCGGCGCGATCAACTCCGCCGAGCAGCTGGCCCGGATCCGGGAGCTGTCCGACATCGGCGAGGCCGAGGGCGCGAACCGCTGGCAGCCCGCCTGCGAGCTGCCCGAGCGCGGCTTCTGGTTCCCGCCGACGATCTTCACCGACGTCTCCCCGGCCCACCGCATCGCCCGCGACGAGATCTTCGGCCCCGTGCTGAGCGTGCTCACGTTCCGCACCCCCGACGAGGCCGTCGCGAAGGCGAACAACACCACCTACGGACTCTCCGCCGGCATCTGGACGGAGAAGGGCTCGCGGATCCTCAAGATCGCGAACCAGCTCCGCGCCGGCGTCGTGTGGGCCAACACGTTCAACAAGTTCGACCCGACGTCGCCCTTCGGCGGCTACAAGCAGTCCGGCTACGGCCGCGAGGGCGGCCGGCACGGTCTCGCCGCGTACCTGAAGGGGGCAGCACAGCAGTGAGCGAGGCGACCGGTTGGCCGTCCGCAAGACCTACAAGCTCTACGTCAACGGGGCGTTCCCGCGGTCGGAGTCCGGGCGCAGCTACGAGGTGACCGACACCAAGGGCCACTTCCTCGCCAACGCCGCCTGGGCCTCCCGCAAGGACGCCCGCGACGCCGTCGTCGCGGCCCGCGCGGCCTTCCCGAAGTGGGCCGGCACGACCGCCTACAACCGCGGCCAGGTGCTCTACCGCGTGGCAGAGGTGATGGAGGGCCGGCACGTCCAGTTCTGCGAGGAGGTGGCGGCCGGCGAGGGCATCTCGCAGGGCAAGGCGCGGGCCGCCGTCGACGCCGCCATCGACCGCTGGGTCTGGTACGCCGGCTGGACCGACAAGCTGGCCGCCGTCGTCGGCGGGGCGAACCCCGTCGCGGGGCCGTACTTCGACTTCTCGATGCCCGAGCCGACCGGCGTCGTCGCCGTCCTGGCGCCGCAGCACTCCTCGCTGCTGGGCCTGGTCAGCGTGCTCGCACCGGTCCTGGCCGGGGGCAACACCGCCGTCGTCGTCACCTCCAAGGAGCGGCCGCTGCCGGCCGTCACCCTCGGCGAGGTGCTCGCCACCAGCGACGTCCCCGGCGGCGTGGTCAACCTGCTCACCGGCGACGCCGTGGAGCTCGGCCCCTGGCTGGCCGAGCACGCCGACGTCGACGCCATCGACCTCTGCGGCGCGCCGTCCGGGCGGGCGATGGAGCTCGAGCGGGAGGCCGCCGGAACGGTGAAGCGGGTGCTGCGCCCGCAGCACCCCGAGCCGGACTGGACCGCCGACCCCGGCCTCGCGCGGATGACCCCGTTCCTGGAGACCAAGACGGTCTGGCACCCGATCGGCGTCTGACCGGTCAGCTCTCCCCGGCAGCCGACTCGGTCAGCCGGTGCGTGGCGCGCAGCTGGAGCTCGGCGGCGGCGTGCAGGTAGCGGTTGACCGTTGCCAGTTCGTCGTCGGTGAACTCGCCGCTGAGCTCCTTCGAGCTGCAGGACGAGATCGGTGAAGAGCTCGCGGGAGCGCTGCAGGTGCCCCGGGTCGATCTCCACCAGGAACCGGCGGCCGTCGGTGGGGTGCGGCAGCCGCCGGGCCACCTTCTTGCGCTCGAGGCGGTCGAGCAGCGCGGTGACCGACGCGGGGGTCAGACCGGTGAGCCGGGCCAGGTCCGCCGGCGTCACCGGCCCGTCCCGGGTGATGACCTCGAGCGCCTTGCTCTCGGTGAGCGACAGACCCGCCGCGTCGCCGACGGCCGTGTGGAACATGACGACCGCGGTGCTCAGCTCGCGGCCGGCCAGCAGCATGTCCTGCACCAGCTCCGCCCGCGACCTTGACACGGCGTCGAGGGTAGCGACACAGTTTAGTTAGTTCGATCGAACTAACTAGGAGGAGTGATGGTCACCGCTCTCGTCGCAGGAGCCGGACTCGCCGGAACCGCCACGGCCATCGCGCTGGCGCGCGCAGGGATCGACTCGGAGCTCTACGAGGCCAGCCCGACGACGGCCGACGACGTCGGGGCCTGGCTGACACTGGCGAGCAACGGCATGGATGCGCTCACCACCCTCGGCGTCGCCGACGCCGTCGCCGCGGCCGGGTTCGCCACCCCGCGCATGGTGCTGCGTTCGGGGTCGGAGAAGGAGCTGGTGAACTTCCCGGCCGGCGTCCCACGGGCCGACGGCCTCGAGGTCCAGACGATGCGACGGGCCGACCTCTACCGGATCCTGCGCGACGAGGCGGTCCGGCGCGGCATCCCGATCACCTACGGGCGGCGGCTGACCGCGGTCGAGTCCACGCCCGGTGACGGCGTGCGCGCCTCGTTCTCCGACGGCTCCACCGCCACCGCCGACGTGCTCGTCGGCGCCGACGGCCTCCGGTCCAGGGTCCGGACCCTGATCGACCCCACCGCGCCGCCGGCCCGGTACACCGGGCTGCTCAACGTCGGCGGCTACGCCCGCGGGCTCGACCTGGGACAACCGCCGGGCGTCATGAACTTCTGCTTCGGACGGCAGTGCTTCCTCGGGTACGTCGCCAGCCCGGCCGGCGACGTCTGGTGGTTCACCAACCCGCCCAGCGGCGAGCCGGACGGGACCGGGACCCGGCCGCTGGATGCCGCCTGGCGCGACCGGCTGCGCGAACTCTTCCGCGACGACGACCTGCCGATGGCCGCCCTGCTGGACGCGACGGACGAGGGCTTCGCCGGCTGGCCGACGTACGACATCCCCACCGTCCCGCGGTGGCACCGCGACGGCATGGTCCTCGTCGGCGACGCCGTGCACGCCGCCTCGCCCGCCTCCGGCCAGGGCGCCTCGATGGCGTTCGAGGACGCGGTCACCCTGGCGCGGTGCCTGCGGGACCGTCCCTCGCCGGCGGAGGCGTTCGCCGCGTACGAGCGGCTGCGCCGGGCGCGCGTGGAGGCGGTCGTGAAGCGGGGGAAGCGCGCCGGCGACGCCAAGGCCCCGGGCCCGGTGGGCCGGTGGGTGCGCGACCGGGTGGTCATGCCGCTCTTCGCGGCCCACCTCGCGCGCGCGAAGACGCCGCCGGACGCCTGGCTGACCGGGCACCACATCGACTGGGACGAGCCGGTCCCCGCCTGAGGCAGCGGCACTCCCCCAGGAACCCCGGAGCGCGCTCCCAGGGGGAGATGGCAGGCTGGGCCCGTGGCCAGGCCCAGCATCGTCCCCATCGCACTCACTCTCGACGACCGCACCGGCTACACCCTCTGGGCTCCTCCGTGGGAGGAGGACGGCGAGGAGTGGCAGGCGTTCCTCGGCGCCACCGAGGGCGACACCGGGGTGGGCGGCGAGGGTAGTGCACCTGTTCCCGACCCCGGCGGCGCTGGCGGAGTTCTGCCGGTCCAGCTCCGACCACGACCTCGCCGACCACCCGGTCTGGCCGGTCGTGCAGGGGCTGGGGGCCGCCGACCTGACGCCGGACGACGACCACCGGTTCGACCTCGACGGCGTCTACGACATCGCCGCCGAGAACCCGGACCGGTGGGCCGTCGAGGAGCTCGCCGCGACGATCGACATCGTCAGCCGGCTCGCCGAGTGCCTCGACACCAGCGCCGCGGACGAGGACGACGAAGACGAGGACGAGGACGACGGACAAGGACGCCGACGACGACGAGGCCGAGGGCCAGTTCGAGTCGGTCGCGGAGCTCGCGTCCAAGCCCGAGATCGGGTCGCTCGGGCTCGGCGTCGAGGCCTTCGTCGGTCGCGCCGGCGAGGACGCCTGGGTCGGTGTCGGTGGCGCGCTCGACGACCTCTGGGAGGACGTCGTCGCCGAGATCGACGAGCACCTGGACTGGACCGGCGCGGGCACCGCGACCCTCGAGGACTACCCCGCCGCCTCGGAGCTCGAGGAGGTCGAGGGCGACGACGTCCTCGACGTCGAGGAGCTCGACGACGAGGAGATCGAGGAGGACGGCCCGGCCGGTGCGACCGCCGCCTCCGCGGCGCCGGGCGTGAGCACCATCAGCGGGGGCGGCCGGCTCGCGGTGAAACCGTCGGAGGTCGCCAAGGCCGCCGAGTTCTGGGAGATGGTCGGCATCCTGCCCGTCGAGGTCGTCGTCCCCGAGGGCGCCGGCCTCACGCTGCGCTGCTACGTGGACGACGTGGCCCGGTTCCTGGGTCGCGACGGCGAGATCTACCTGTTCGCGACCCCGACGGACCTGACCCGGTTCTGCCAGGGCTCCGAGCCGCACGACCTCGAGGAGATCGCCTCCTGGCCGGAGGTGGCCGACACCGACGTGCCGCCGCTGCCCGCCGACCAGGACCGCTACGACCTCACCGCGCTGTCCGAGGTGCTGGCGGAGGTCGCCGACGGCGCCGCGGGCCTGGTCGACCACCGTGCCTTCGTCCAGCCGGTCGAGGGTGTGCGCGACCTCGCCGAGTACGCGGACGTCGACCGGGTCGAGGAGCTGCTCTCCCCCCGGTCGGGCCTCGGCCGTGCCGTCGCTCGCGCCGAGCGGGACCCCGACGCCACCCTGCAGCAGGAGGACGCCGGCGAGCTGAAGCGTCAGTGGGACGAGGTCGTCACCCTGGTCAGCAGCTCACTGGTCTTCCGCGACTGAGAAACGGCACAGCGGCCGGCCCCCGGGATCTTCCGGGGACCGGCCGCTGCCGTCAGTACTGGTTCAGCTGGAGTAGCGCGACGGGCGGCTGGGCCGTCCGCCGGTGCGCGAGCCCCGCTCGCCGTACGAGCCGCCCGAGGAGCGCTCGCCGTACGAACCGCCCGAGGACCGCTCACCCGCGGGGCGGGGCCGGTCGCCGAACGAGCGACGCGGGCCGCCACGGTGGCCACCGGGACGGTCGCCGTCGCGACGCGGACGCCCACCGGGGCCGCCCGGACCGCGGCGGTTGTCCCGCTGCGTGCGCTCCTTCGGCTCCACCGGGACGCCGGAGGCGACGAGCTCGGTGATGGGGGCGTCGCCCGGGCGGATGCGGTCGACGGCGGGGTCGACCTTCGCCGAGCGGAACCGGCGCTTGGCCTGGCCCACCTGGTCGGGCAGGAGCAGGGAGACCACGACGCCGCCGGCACCCGCGCGGGCGGTGCGGCCCGAACGGTGCAGGTAGGTCTTGGCGTCCGTCGGCGGGTCGTAGTGCAGGACCAGCGAGACGTCGTCGACGTGGATGCCGCGGGCGGCGACGTCCGTGGCGACGAGGACCGGCGAACGCGCGTCGGTGAACTCCTCCAGCGCGCGCTTGCGCGCGGACTGGGGCAGGCCGCCGTGGATCGCCTCGGCGCGGATGCCCGCGGCCTTGAGGTTCTCCGCGAGCCGGTCGACGCCGAGCTGCGTGCGGGCGAACACGATCGTCCGGCCGGGGCGGCCGGCCAGCTCGGTCGCGACCTGCAGCTTGTCGCGGAACGCGAGGCTGAAGGCCAGGTGCTCGGCCGGCGGGGCCTCGCCGCCGGGGCGGACGACCTCGTGCCGGGCCGGGTCCTTCAGGTAGCGGCGGACCAGGGAGTCGACCTCGCCGTCCAGGGTGGCCGAGAACAGCAGCCGCTGGGCGTCGGACGCGGTCTGGTCGAGCAGCTCCTTGACGACGGGCAGGAAGCCCAGGTCGGCCATGAAGTCGGCCTCGTCCAGGACGGTGACGACGACCTCGGTGAGGCTCGCCTCGCCCTGGCTGATGAGGTCCTGCAGCCGGCCGGGGGTCGCGATGATCACGTCGACGCCGCGGCGCAGCTGCTGGATCTGGCGGTACATGGGCGCACCGCCGTAGACGGCGACCAGCTGGACGCCGATGGCCTGACCGAGCGGGGCCAGAGCGTCGTGCACCTGCTGGGCCAGCTCACGGGTCGGCACGAGGACCAGGCCACGGGGGGCGCGACGGCCCTGCTTGACCTCGGCGCCCACGCGGGCGAGCAGCGGCAGGCCGAAGGCCAGGGTCTTGCCCGATCCGGTGGCGGCCTTGCCGAGCACGTCCCGGCCGGCGAGCGCGTCGGGGAGTGCGGAGGTCTGGATGGCGAACGGGTGGCGGATGCCGCGCCGCTCGAGGGCGGTGACCAGCAGCTGGGGCAGGCCCAGCTGACCGAAGGTCGGACCGCTCGGGGTCTCGCTGATGGGCGCTTCAGGGGTGGTGACGATCGGGTTCTCGAGGCTGTTCGACTCGAACGAGACAGGGTGGATCACAGACATTCGGGGTGGGGCTCCGTTACAGCTCGGAGCGCGTCCCGTGGAAAGGAGGGCGCCGCAGAAGGCGGGCGTCCTCGCTGGCGATCGTTGCGCTCAGGATGGAACGCGCGGGATCTGCACGGATGCGCTCATGCCCGGACGAACCGTCCGGGAGGATGACCGGCCGATTCGCCGGTACACCGAGGTTAGCAGCCAAGATCGCCGCAGCATTCCGCCGGGGAGGGTGGCCGTGCTCACGCACGCAGCGCGGCGTACCCCGGCCGGACGACGGTGTCGAGCAGTCGGGTCCGCTCGTGCTCCGGGAGGAAGGCGCGGGCGATCGCGCGCTCGGTGACGGTCTCGACGTCGTCCCAGGTCCAGCCGAACGTGCTCGCGACGTCGGCGAACTCGCTGGTCACCGACACCCCGCTCATCAGCCGGTTGTCGGTGTTGAGGGTGACCGCGAAGCCGAGCCTGTGCAGCCGGTCGACCGGGTGGGCGGCCAGCGACGGGTAGGCGCCGGTCTGCACGTTCGACGACGGCGCGACCTCGAGGGTCACCTGCTCGTCGCGCACCCGCTGCGCCAGCGGGCCGAGGGTGCCGTCGTCGGCGACCTCGTCGGCGATCCGCACGCCGTGGCCGAGCCGCTCGGCGTGGGCGCCGTCGAGGGCGGCGCGGATGCTCTCGATGCCGGCGGCCTCCCCCGCGTGGATGGTCCGGTGGGCCGCGGCGCCGTCGAGGATGCCGATGGCCGACGGGATGCGGTCCGGGGGGAACCCGTCCTCGGGGCCGGCGAGGTCGAAGCCGACGACGCCCTGGTCGCGGAACCGCACGACCAGCCCGGCCACCTCGTCCCAGCGGTCGTTCTGGCGCATGGCGCACAGCAGCGCGCCCACCCGGATCGGGGTGCCCGCCTCGGTGGCCTCCCGCCCGCCCACGGAGAAGCCGTCGACCATCGCCTCGACGACCGCGTCGATCGTCGAGCCCCTCCGCGGTCGAGAGCTCCGGCGCGAACCGCACCTCGGCGTAGACGACGCCGTCCGCGGCGAGGTCGAGTGCGCACTCGCGCGCCACCCGGTGGATCCCTTCGGGGGTCTGCATCACCGCGACGGTGTGCGCGAACGTCTCGAGGTACTTCTCCAGCGAGCCCGAGTCGGCCGCATCCCGGAACCAGTGGGCCAGGGCGTCGGCGTCGTCGGCGGGCAGTCCGCGGTGGCCGACCTCGTCGGCGAGCTCGAGGATCGTCTGCGGCCGCAGCCCGCCGTCCAGGTGGTCGTGCAGGAGCACCTTGGGCGCGCGGGCGAGCGACTCGGCGGTCAGCGGGGAGGGCACCCGCGCAAGGTAGCTCAGCCCGCGGAGCGGTCCTGCCAGCGGAAGGTCGCGACACACAGCGCCAGCCCGACGGCACACCACAGCCCGAGGACGAGGGCGACGCGGCCCAGCTCCCAGATGCCCGCCGGCTCCTGCGTGGCGAGGATGTCGGGCAGGAACACCGACCGGAGGCCCTGCGCCATCCACTTGAGCGGGAAGAACGCCGCGACGGTCTGCATCCAGGTCGGCACCTGGCTGAACAGGAAGAAGACGCCGGAGATGAACTGCAGCACGATCGCGATCGGGGTGACCATCGCCGACGCCGATCGGCCGTTCTTGGCCAGGCTGGAGATCGAGATGCCCAGCAGGGTGCAGGCGGCCGAGCCCAGGACGGTCACCCAGGCGAAGGTGAGCCAGTCGCTGCCGCTGGGCAGGACGACGTCGTAGGCGAACACCCCGACGGCCAGCAGGACGATCACGATCAGCAGCGTGACGGCGAGGACCTGCGCGATCTTGCCGACGAAGTACGCGCTCTTCGGCATGGGCGTGCCGACCAGGCTCTTCAGCGTCCCGTCGGAGCGCTCGGTGGCGATGCTGATCGCCATGTTCTGCAGGCTCGCACCGAGGATGCCGGACGCGATGATCCCGGCCATGAAGTACTGGGTGAAGGTGACGCCGCCGCCGATGGGGTAGTCGAGAACCGCGCCGAACACCCCGAGCAGGATCACCGGGAACAGCAGCGTGAAGACGACGGCCTCGCGCTGCCGGAAGAACTCCTTGAGCTCGACCACCGCGCGCATCCGGTAGACGGAGGCCACGGACGGCAGGACGACGTCGGGCCGGGTGGTGGTCATGACGGTTCGCCGATCATCCGGAGGTAGACGTCCTCGAGGGTCGGCCGGGTCACGGCCAGGTCCGGTACCTCGCCGGCGAACCGGTCGGCCAGGGTCCGGACGAACGCCGTCGGGGTGGCGGTCGCCTCGCTCCGGCGGGCGCCGTCCTCGGTCCAGCCGACCACCGCCGGGGCGGTCTCCCGGTCGCCGAGCGCCGACGGCGCCGCGACCTCGACCAGCCGGCCGCGCGCGATCACGCCCACGCGGTCGGCGAGTGCCTCCGCCTCGTCCAGGTAGTGCGTGGTGAGCAGCATCGTGGTGCCGAGTTCCCGCAACGACCGGATCAGCGACCAGAACTGCCGCCGCGCCTCCGGGTCGAACCCGGTCGTCGGCTCGTCGAGGAACAGCAGGGTGGGGTGCCCGACGATGCCCAGGGCGACGTCGAGGCGCCGGCGCTGCCCACCCGACAGCGACTTGGCCCGGGCCTTCGCCTTCGCCGTGAGACCGACCAGCTCCAGCACCTCGTCGGGGCTGCGCGGGTCCGGGTAGTAGGACGCCTGGGCCTGCAGCATCTCGCGGCAGGTGAGCTGGCTGTCGCCGGTGCCCGACTGCAGGACGATCCCCAGCTGCGCCTTCCAGTGGCGAGCCCCGCGCGCCGGGTCCTCGCCGAGCACGAGCACCTCGCCGGCGTCGCGATCGCGGTAGCCCTCGCAGATCTCGACCGTCGTCGTCTTGCCCGCGCCGTTGGGACCGAGCAGCGCGAAGATCTCGCCCCGGCGGATGTCGAGGTCCAGACCGTCGACGGCCACGAACTCGCCGTAGCGCTTCGCGAGGCCGCGGATGGAGATCGCCGCGGTCGGGTCGATCGGGTCGCCGGGAAGCGGGGCGCCGCGAACACCGGCAGCCACGACGGCGGGAGAAGAGCGGGTCACGAGGCCCCAGTCTCCCCCTTCGTGATGCGGTCCAGGATCAGGGGCAGCGGCTGGTCGTCGGTGTCGATGCCGATGGCGCCCTCCAGCGCCTCCAGCGCCCGCGGGATCCGGGCCGCGTCGTCGGTCTGCAGCTCGATCAGCGGCTGGCCGGCGGTCACCTGCTCCCCCACCCCGGCGCGCCACAGCACCCCCGCCGCGGCCGACACCGGGTCCTCCTTGCGCGCCCGCCCGGCGCCCAGGCGCCAGGCCGCGACGCCCAGCGAGAAGGCGTCCAGCCGGGTCAGGGTGCCGGTCGCCGGCGCCGTGACCACGTGGGTCTCGGCCGGCGTCGGCAGGGGCGCGTCCGGGTCCCCGCCCTGCGCGGCGATCATCCGCCGCCAGACGTCCATCGCCCGGCCGTCGGCCAGCGCCTCGGCCGGGTCGACGTCGGTCCGCCCGACCCCGGCCAGCATCTCCCGGGCCAGGGCGAGGGTGAGCTCGACGACGTCGGCCGGGCCGCCGCCGGCGAGCACCTCGACCGACTCGGCCACCTCGACGCCGTTGCCCGCGGCGCGGCCCAGCGGGCGGTCCATCGCCGTCACCAGGGCGACCGTCTTCACGCCGGCCGCTTCGCCCAGGCCCACCATCGTCCGCGCCAAGGTGCGGGCGTCGTCGGCGTCCTTCATGAAGGCGCCGGAGCCGGTCTTCACGTCGAGCACGAGCGCGTCGGCGCCCTCGGCGATCTTCTTGCTCATGATCGAGCTCGCGATGAGCGGGATCGACTCGACCGTGCCGGTCACGTCGCGCAGGGCGTAGAGCAGCTTGTCCGCGGGCGCCAGGTCGTTGCCGGCGGCACAGATCACCGCGCCGACCTCGCGCAGCTGCTCGAGGTAGGCCTCCTCGTGCACGTCGGCCCGCCAGCCGGGGATCGCCTCGAGCTTGTCCAGCGTGCCGCCGGTGTGGCCGAGCCCGCGGCCGGACAGCTGCGGCACGGCGACCCCGCAGGCCGCCACGAGCGGCGCCAGCGGCAGGGTGATCTTGTCGCCCACCCCGCCGGTGGAGTGCTTGTCGGCGGTGGGCCGGCCGAGCGAGGAGAGGTCCTTGCGCTCGCCGGAGTCGATCATCGCCTGCGTCCAGACGGCCAGCTCGTCCGGCGACATGCCCCGGAAGAACACCGCCATGAGCAGCGCGCTCATCTGCTCGTGCGGCACCTCGCCCGCGGTGTAGGCGCCGATGACCCAGCGGATCTGGTCCGCCGTCAGCGGCACGCCGTCCCGCTTGGCGCGGATGACGTCGATGGCGTCGAACGCGCCCATCAGCCCTGCCCCCTCTCGGCGGCGGCGAGCAGGTCCTCGGGACCGAACGCGTCCGGCAGCACGTCGCGCATCGGCACGATGCCGAGGGACACCGTCTCGATGAGCATGTCGGCACCGCCGTGCTCCCACAGCAGCTGCCGGCAGCGGCCGCAGGGCATCAACGGCTGCCCGTCACCGCCCACGCAGGCCACCGCGACCAGCCGGCCGCCGCCGGTGCGGGCGAGGTCGCTGACCATCCCGCACTCGGCGCACAGCCCGAGCCCGTACGAGGCGTTCTCCACGTTGCAGCCGGTGACCACGCGCCCGTCGTCCACCAGGCCGGCGACGCCCACGGGGAACTTCGAGTACGGCGCGTACGCGTGGGTCATCGCCTCCCGCGCCGCCGTGCGCAATCCGTCCCAGTCGACCACTAGTGCTCTCCTCGTCGATACACGAGCCCGTCGGCCTGCGGCATTCGCAGCCGTTGGGAGGCGAGCGAGAGCACGAGCAGCGTCGTCAGGTGCGGGGTGAAGGACACGATGCCCTGCGGCAGTTCGTCGACGGTCAGGTAGCCCGCCAAGGCAGCCGCCGCCACGGCGACGGCGAGCAGCGGACGTCACCATCCTCCCGCGCAGGAACTGCAGGATGGCGGCGGCGATGAGCATCACGGCCACCAGCAGCAGCAGCGAGACCACCGCCGATCGGCTGCGCAGCTGCAGTGCGTCGGAGTACCCGAACAGCCCGGCGCCGGCGGCCAGCCCGCCCGGCCGCCAGTTGCCGAAGATCAGCGCGGCCAGGCCGATGAACCCGCGGCCGTTGGTCTGGTTCTCCCGGTAGATGCCGGCGATGAAGACGAGGAAGACCCCGCCCATGCCGGCCAGCATCCCGGAGATGACCACGGCGATGTACTTCATCCGGTAGACCGGCACGCCCAGCGAGTCGGCTGCTGCTGGGTTCTCGCCGCAGGAGCGCAGCCGCAGCCCGAACGCCGTCCGCCAGAGCAGCAGGTACGTCGCGCGGGATCAGCAGCAGCGCCAGGATGGTCAGCACGCCGACGCCGCTGGTGACCCCGCGCAGCACGCCCGGCGAGGTCGCTGATCAGGAACCAGTGCTGCTGCTCGAGGTCCCCGAGCAGGTCGGGCCCGGACGAGAGCACCGGCACGGAGAACTCCGGCGGCTGGCTCGACAGCGCCGGCGACTGGGTGACGCCGCCACCGGCCGGGTTGTCGGTGTAGAGGAGTTCGGAGAGGAAGCGGACGATGCCGACGGCCAGGATGTTGATCGCGACGCCGGACACGACGTGGTCGACGCCGAACGTCACCGTGGCCAGCGCGTGCAGCAGCCCCCCGAGCGCGCCGAAGAGGATGCCGCCGAGCAGCGCGGCGAACCAGCCCCACTGGTAGCCGGCCCAGCCGGCACCCCAGGTGCCGAGGATCATCATCCCCTCGAGGCCGATGTTGACCACGCCCGCGCGCTCGGAGAACAGACCGCCGAGGGCCGCGAGGCCGATCGGGACGGCCAGGAGGAGGGCGGCCGACATCGTCGACGACGACGTCAGCGCCTCCTCGCCGCTGATCCACCGGACCAGGGAGAACATCACCAGGCCGCCGAACACCAGCCAGAGCAGCCGGGTGCGCTTGCTGCCGCCGGTCAGGAGATCGGTGATCGGTCCCCGGCTCGGCCGGGGAGTGGTCGCGACGCTGCTCATGCCTGCGCCCCCGTCTGCACGTCGGTTCCCGCGGGACCGGCCGGGCCGCTCGGGGTCTGGGTGGTGGCGCCCCCGCCGTCACCGGCGACGGGCGGTGGTCCGGTCTGCGGCCTTGCCCCGTTCAGCCGCCCGGAGCGCGATCCGGCGGGCGAGCTCGTTGGCGACCACGACGGCGAGCACGATCGTGCCCTGGATGATCGTGACCACCGACGCCGGGTAGTCGGCGATCTGCAACGGCACGAGGGCCCGGTCGAGGAAGCCGAAGAGCAACGCCGCGAAGGCGATCCCGACCGGCCGGTTGCGGCCGAGCAGGGCGACGGCGATGCCGAGGAAGCCCAGCATGGCGGTGAAGTTGGTCGTGTAGGCGTGGGTCAGGCCGAGCAGGTCGGGCAGGCCGACCAGGCCCGCGATCGCGCCCGAGATCAGCATCGTCTTGATGACCATGCCGCGGGCGTTCACGCCGCTCGCGCTGGCCGCCGACGGCGAGAGGCCGCTGGCCCTCAGGTCGAAACCGAAGCGGGTGCGGTTGAGCAGCACCGCGATCAGCACCCCGAGGACCACGGCGACGATCAGGAAGCCGTACAGCTGACGGGGCGGGTTGGCCAGGCCGAACGCAGCGAGGATCCCGTTGAGCCCCGGCAGCCAGGCCGACTCGGGGAGGACCGTGGTGCTGACGATCTGGCTGCCCTCGGCGCTGCCCTTGAACGGGCCGGTCAGGAAGAAGGAGGCCAGGCCGAGGGCGATGAAGTTCATCATGATCGAACTGATGACCTCGCTGACGCCCCGCGTGACCTTCAGGACGGCGACGATGCCCGCCCAGATGGCCCCGACGAGCATCGCCACGACGAAGATCAGCACCACGTGCAGCGGCGCCGGGAGCGACACCGCCGCGCCGGCCGCGGCGGCCATGATCGTGGCCAGCCGGTACTGACCCTCGACACCGATGTTGAACAGGCCCATGCGGAAGGCGACCGCCACGGCCAGTCCGGCGAGGAACAGCGGGATGGCCCGGTTGATCACGACCACGATCGCGGTGATCTGCTGACTCGGCGTCTCGCCGAAGTCGAACATGACCTTGAAGACGCTCGAACGGGTTGACCTGCAGCGCCGCCATGACGATCGAGGAGATGACGACCGCGACCACGACGGCGAGCGACCGGCGCGAAGAGCGCCAGCCCGATCCGGCGGACGACGCTCACTGCCGCACCCGCCGCGGTGGTCGCGCCGGTCATGTGCCCGCCGAGCTCCTCCGGCGTCACGGCCGCCGGGTCGAGGGTGGCCACCAGCCGGCCGCGCAGCATCACCTGCAGCGTGTCCGACAGCCCGATGAGCTCGTCGAGGTCCGCCGAGATCAACAGGATCCCCATCCCCTCCGCGCGTGCGTCCTTGAGCAGCTCCCAGATGGCGGCCTGCGCCCCGATGTCGACCCCACGGGTGGGGTGGGCGGCGATCAGCAGCCGCGGGTTGGAGCTCATCTCCCGCCCGACGATCAGCTTCTGCTGGTTGCCGCCGGACAGGGCGACGGCCATGGTGTCCGGCCCGGGCGCTCGGACGTCGTACTCCCGCATGATCCGCTCGGTGTCGGCCCGGGCGGCCTTGCGGTCGATGAACGATGCCCTTCGCGGCCGGCGGCACGCGTCTGGTGGCCCAGGATCCGGTTCTCCCACAGGGGTGCCTCGAGCAGCATCCCCTGCCGGTGCCGGTCCTCCGGGATGAACCCGAGGCCCGCCTCCCGGCGCGCCCGCGTCGTCCAGTCGGTGACGTCCTCCAGGCCGACGGACCCGCCGTCGCCCTTGCTGCCGCCGTCGAGCTGGACCCGTCCGGCGGCGAGCGGCCGCAGGCCCATGATCGCGTCGACCAGCTCGGCCTGGCCGTTGCCCTCGACGCCGGCGATGCCGACGACCTCGCCCGCGCGCACGGTGAGGTCGACGTCGTCGATGAGCGGGCGCCCCTCCGGCGTCACCACGGTGAGGCCCTCGAGCACGAGGACCGGCTCGTCGCGGACGGTGGAGGTGCGGGTCTCCGGCGAGGGCAGCTCGGCGCCGACCATCATCTCGGCCAGCTCGCGCACGCGTCGTCGTCTTCGGATCCGCCGTCCCGACGGTCGTGCCGCGGCGGATGACCGTGATGGAGTCGCACACCCGGCGGACCTCGTCGAGCTTGTGCGAGATGAAGATGACCGTCAGGCCCTCACGGGTCAGTTCCTTGAGGTTGCCGAAGAGCTCGTCGACCTCCTGCGGCACCAGCACGGCGGTCGGCTCGTCGAGGATCAGGATGCGGGCGTCGCGGTAGAGCACCTTGGCGATCTCGACCCGCTGGCGGGCACCGACGCCGAGGTTCTCGAGCAGCGCGTCCGGGATCCAGCCCGAGGGCATAGCGGTCGGAGATCTCCCGGATCCGCCGGCGGGCCTCGGCGCGGTCCAGGCGCCCGCCTCGCGTCGGCTCGCTGCCCAGGACGATGTTCTCCAGGACGGTGAAGTTGTCGGCCAGCATGAAGTGCTGGTGCACCATGCCGATGCCGGCGGCGATGGCGTCGGCCGGGCTGCGGAACTGCAGCTCCCGGCCGTCGACCCGGATGGTGCCCTCGTCCGGGCGGTGCTCGCCGTACAGGGTCTTCATCAGCGTCGACTTGCCCGCGCCGTTCTCGCCGACGATCGCGTGGATCTCGCCGCGGCGGACCGTGAGCTCGATGTCGCGGTTGGCGACGACGCCGGGGAAGCGCTTGGTGATGCCGCGCAGCTCGACCGCATTGGGCGGCTGCCGTCTCGGCCATGGTGGGCCTCTCCCTCGTCGGTGCGGCCACGGCGTCGTGGCGCACGTCCAGTGGTTCGCGTCGGCGGCGACAGGTGGGGTCGCCACCGGCCTGGCCCGGGACCGGGCGCTCGCGTCGGCACGGATTGCGTGCTCGCCGCATCTTGTCGCACTCCGGCGTCGCGACGGGAGACCGGGGGCGGGCTGATCGGGGCGGGAACGACGACGGGCCCGGGCGCAGTGCCCGGGCCCGCCGTCGGGTTGGGACCGTGTTACGGGGTGGTCGGGACCTCGATCTCGCCGTCGATGATCTGCTGACGGTAGTCGTCGATGCTCGCCCTGGATGTCGTCGATGAAGCCACCGGTGGTGGACAGCCCGACGCCATCGCTCTCGAGGTCGTAGACGATGTCCGCGCCGCCCTCGACGCTGCCGTCGACGAAGGTGTCGACGAACGACTGGACCGCGTTGTCGACCCGCTTGAGCATCGACGTCATGATCACGGCCTGCAGGGCCGGGTCGTCGACCGTGTTGTACTGGTCGGAGTCGACGCCGATGGCCCGACCGCCCGAGGCGGCAGCCGCCTGGAACACGCCGAGTCCGGAGCCGCCCGCCGCGTGGTAGACGATGTCGGCGCCGGCGTCGAACATGCCCTGCGCGACGATCTGGCCCTTGGCCGGGTCGTTGAACCCGGAGAAGTCACCCTCGGGCGAGATGTACTGCGAGTCGATGACGATGTCGGGGTTGACCGCCTGGGCGCCCGCGACGTAACCCGCCTCGAACTTCTGGATCAGCCCGGTGTCGACACCGCCGACGAAGCCGATGTGGTCGGTCTCCGTCTTCAGCGCAGCGGCGACGCCGGCCAGGAACGAGCCCTGCTCCTCGGCGAACAGCAGACCGGTCAGGTTGTCGGCACCGGCGTCGACGGCCGACGAGTCGATGATCGCGAACGTCACGTCGGGGTACTGCGCGGCGACCGTGACCACGTCCTGGCCGTAGGCGAAGCCGACCGCGATGATCGGGTTGTAGCCCTCGTCGGCGAGCTGCGTCAGAAGGTCGGCCCGGTTGGAGGCGTCGGCGTTCGGGCTGAGGTCCTGGAGCTCGCCGCCGTACTCCTCGATCGCCGCCTCGACGCCCGCGTAGGCGGAGTCGTTGAACGAACGGTCGCCTCGGCCACCCGTGTCGTACGCAAGGCCGATCTTGAGCTCCTCGGTGGCGGTGCCACCGCTGTCGCCCTCGGAGCCGCTGTCGCCACTGGGCTCGTCGCTGGCACAGGCCGCGAGGGCCAAGCTGCTGGCCAGCAGCAATGCCGCGGCCTTCGTCATCCGCGCTCGGCGCAAGACGATCTCCTCTCTGGGGGGACGGACCGCAGATCTTCCCGTGGGCCGTCCCGTCGGTTTCGGATCCTGCGGCGCCGGGCCCTTGAGCGTGACCCGTCGACACAAGACCTGGGCACGCTAACCGCGGCGACGCCCTGCTCTCCATGCCCGTGACGGACTGAGACGCGATCGTTGCGAAGGCGTGCCTCGGTCGGGCGGCATACGGTTCCCCGTCATGGAGGGTCGCCGGGCGGGAACCCGGTCGTGGAGAGCGGCGGCGGCGACCGCGCTGGTGAGCGCGCTGCTCGCACCGGGCGTGGCCCTGGCCGAGACCCCGAGACCGACCGCGGACCCCGCCGCACCCACCCCGACCTCCCCGTTTCCGGGTCGCCCGCCGCAGGGCTCGGCGCCCGACGGCAGCACGGTGGGCGGCGAGGAGCTCGACACCCGCGGGGTCGTCGTCGACGACGACGCTCCGGCCCTCCCGGCGGGACTGGCCGCCTCCGGCTGGCTGATCGCGGACGCCGAGAGCGGGACGGTGCTGGCCGCCCGGGACCCGCACGGCCGCTTCTACCCGGCGAGCACCCTCAAGACCCTGACCCTGCTCACGCTGCTGCCGAGGCTGGACCCGGCCGAGGTGGTGACGGCGACCGCCGAGGACGAGCAGGTCGAGGGCAGCCGCGTCGGGATCGTCGCGGGCGGGCGGTACTCGGTGGAACTGCTGTTCCAGGGGCTCGTCCTGCAGTCGGGGAACGACGCGGCCAACGCCCTGGCCCGCACCGCGGGCGGCGTCGAGGAGACCGTCGAGGCCATGAACGAGACGGCGGAGGAGCTGGGCGCCTTCGACACGGTCGCCGGGTCGCCGTCCGGGCTCGACGTCGCCGGCCAGTCGTCGTCCCCGTACGACCTGGCGCTCGTCTTCCGGGCGCTGATCGAGGAGCCGGACGCCGTCGAGATCCTGCAGACCCCGACGGCGCAGATGCCGCCGGTGCCCGGCCGCTCCCCCGGCTACCAGATCCAGAACCAGGACCCGCTGCTCGGCACCTACCCCGGCACGATCGGCGGGAAGACCGGCTTCACCGACGCCGCCCGGCACACGTTCGTGGGCGCAGCCGAGCGGGGCGGTCGGGTGCTCGTCGTCAGCGTCATGGACACCGAGAACACCCCGCTGCGGGCGGCCGACCAGGCGAAGCTGCTGCTGGACTGGGGCTTCGCCCTGCCCGACGACGTCGACGGGGTCGGCGAACTGGTCGAGCCCGGCGAGGTGCCGGCCACGGTGCCGACGCCGATGCCGACGAACGCGCCGCCGTCCGCCGCCCCGCCGATCGGGCCACCCGATCCGTCGGCCGCCGCCCCGGCCGCCGACGACGCCTCGGCGCTGATGCCGCTCGCCCTGGGCGGCATCGCGGTGCTCATCGTCGCTGCGACGCTGATCGGTCGTCGTCGCGCGCTGCGTCCGGCGCCTCCGTCGGCTCCCAGGGCGGATCCACCGGTGCCGGATTCCACGGAACCGGCGTCGCCGCCTCCACCGACCGGAGAGTCGCCGTCCACCCGGCCGTGAAGAACGCGAAGCGGGCCACCACGTTGATCCACACCAGCAGCCCGACCGCGCCACCGAAGGCCGACGCGGTCACGCTCGTGGAGATGAGGTTGAGGTAGAAGCCGCCGATCAGTTTGAGCACCGCCATCCCCGCCGCTCCGAGCAGGGCACCGGGGAGCAGCAACCGCAGCGGGTGCGAGACCGACGGGACGACCCGCAGCAGCCAGATGAAGATCGCGATGTCGACGACCAGGCCCACTCCGACGCCCACCACCCAGGTGAGCACCGCGAAGCCCGCCCCGTCGGCCACCCCCAGCAGGTCGAGCACCCAGGAGGTCGCCTGGGTGACGACGCCGGTGAGGCCGAGGCTGACCAGGCCGACCCCACCCAGGACCAGCAGCGCGACGAGGTCCTGCAGGTTGTCGCGGAGGGCGTCCGGCGGGTCGACGTGCCCTTTCCAGATCCGCTCCATCCCGATGCGCAGCTGGTCGATGGTGCGCAGGCCCGCGTAGAGGAAGCCGACCGCGCCGATCAGGCCGGTGATGCCGGCGCTGCCGATCGCGCTCTCGACCTGGGCGACCAGTTGCCGCCCCAGCTCGCCCGGGAACGCGTTCCGGATCGCGTCGTAGAGCTGCTGCTGCAGCAGCGCGTCGTCCGCGAGCACCAGGCCGACGATCGAGGCGGCCAGCAGGAGGACGGGGAACAGCCCGAGGAAGGCGTAGTAGGTGACGCCGGCCGCCATCAGGTCACCCTGGGTACGCCGGTAGCGGCCACCCGCCCGCATCAGGTGGTTGAACCACGCCCACCGGCGGCGCATCGCCCGGAGCCGGCCCTCACCCCACGCGTAGGCCCGGGTGTACCAGGGGTCGCGCGCCGGCGGGGCGGAGGTCACCGATCGAGTCTGCTGCCTCCGGAGCCCGGCGCGCGCGGCGGATCAGGCCGCCGGGCCGGTCAGCGGGTACTCGCGGGCGACGGCCCACGCGCCGGTGGGGGTCTGCTCGAACTCGGTGAAGTGCTCGACCCGGAACTCGGCCGACAGCTCGGCCAGGCCGCTGTAGGCGAGCTCGAGCATGTCGCTGGGCACGTCGTGCGCCACGGTGACGTGCGGGTGGTACGGGAAGGCGAGCGACCGCGCCAGCGGCCCGCGCCGGATGTCGTTGGCGATCAGTTCGCAATTGCCGATCCCCCGGGCGACGGCCACGAACACGACCTCCGACACCGGACTGAAGGTGCCGGTGCCCGACAGGTGCATGTCGAACGGCGCGTGCGACCGGGCCACCTGGGCGAGGTGGCCGCTGATCATCGTCCGGTCGGCGACGGCGACCTCGGTCGGCGGCAGCAGCGTGACGTGCGGCGGCACCAGGCTGGCCTGCGGGTCGCCCACCTTCGACCGCCAGTCGACCAGCAGCTGGGACCACGGCTCGGGGAGTGCGACGACGACGCCGATGACGGCGCTCTGCGGGGGCGTGCTGCGGCGCGGGACGAAGGTGTCGTCGTTCATGCGCGCGAGCCCGGGGCGAGGAAGCCCATCCTGTCGTACACGGTCTCGACGGTCGTGCGGGCCACCTCGCGGGCGCGTTCCGCGCCCTTCGCGAGCACGCGCTCGAGCTCGGCCTGGTCGTCGAGCAGCTCCTGGGTGCGGGCGCGGACCGGCGTCACGAAGTCGGTGACGACCTCGGCCAGTTCCTTCTTCAGGTCGCCGTACCCGCTGCCGGCGAACCGCTCCTCGAGCTCGGCGACGGTGCTGCCCGACAGGGCGCTGTGGATCGTGAGCAGGTTGGTCACACCCGGCTTGTTCACCGGGTCGGCGACCACCTCGCGGCCGGTGTCGGTGACCGCGGAGCGGATCTTCTTCGCCGACACGGCGGGGTCGTCGAGCAGGAAGACGCACCCGGCCGGCGGCAGGCTCTTGCTCATCTTCTTGTCGGGCGACTGGAGGTCGAGGATCTTCGCCGCGCCGGGCGGGATCGTCGCGGCCGGCACGGTGAACGTCTCGCCGTAGCGGCTGTTGAACCGGGTGGCCAGGTCGCGGGTCAGCTCGAGGTGCTGGCGCTGGTCCTCGCCGACCGGTACCTCGTCGGCCTGGTAGATCAGGATGTCGGCGGCCTGCAGGACCGGGTAGGTGAACAGCCCGACCGTCGCCCCGCCGGTGCCCTCCCGCTGGCTCTTGTCCTTGAACTGCGTCATCCGGCCGGCCTCCCCGAAGCCGGTCAGGCACTCCAGCACCCACGACAGCTGCAGGTGCTCGGGCACGTGGCTCTGCACGAAGAGGGTGCTGCGCGACGGGTCGACGCCGATGGCCAGCAGCTGGGCGGCCGAGACGAGGGTGTTCCGGCGCAGCTCCGCGGGGTCCTGCGGCAACGTGATCGCGTGCAGGTCGACGACGCAGTAGAACGCCTCGGCGGAGTCCTGCAGCTTCACCCACTGCCGGAGGGCGCCGAGGTAGTTGCCGAGGTGGAAGGAGCCCGCCGTCGGCTGGATGCCTGAGAGGACACGGGGAAGAGGCACGCCAGCCATCAAACCAGCCACGCGGCGCCCCCGTGCCGCGCTCCCCCGATCGGGGGCACGCACCGGAGCCGTCGTCCCGCCGCCGGGATCCGGACTCCGCTGGTCACAGGACCGGCGTCGCGGCGAGGACGGCGTCGAGCGCGGCCAGGAACGTGTCGTTCTCCTCCGGAGCGCCGACGGTGACCCGGATGCCCTCGCCCGCGAACGGACGAGTGATCACTGCGCGGCTCTCGAGCGCCGCCGCCGTCGCTCGCGGTGGCCTCGCCCAGGGGCAGCCAGACGAAGTTGGCCTGGCTGTCCTCGACGGCCACGCCGCGGTCCCGCAGGGCCGCGGTCAGCCGGTCCCGCTCGCCGACGACGGCGGCGCAGCGCGCCCGCACCTCGTCCTCGCTGGCCAGGGCGGCCACCGCCGCGGCCTGGGCCAGCATGTTCACGCTGAACGGCACGAAGGTCTTGCGCACCGCCTCGGCGACCGCCGGGTCCTCCGCGATCAGGTAGCCCACCCGCAGCCCGGCCAGGCCCCATGCCTTCGAGAAGGTGCGCAGGACGACGACGTTCGGCCGGCCGCGCATCAGCTCCAGGCCGTCGGGCACGTCGGGATCGGTGACGAACTCGCGGTACGCCTCGTCGAGGGCGATGACCGTCTGGGGCGGCACGGCGTCGAGGAAGCGCTCGAGCTCGGCCCGGCGCACCGCCGTCCCGGTGGGGTTGTTCGGGTTGCAGACGAAGACCAGGCGGGTGGTCTCGTCGATGGCGGCGAGCAGGCCGTCGAGGTCGTGGGTGTCCGCCGGGCCGCCGGGCCGGCCGGGGACGAGCGGGACCTTGATCGCCCGTGCACCGGCGACCTGGGCGAGCAGCGGGTACATCTCGAACGAGCGCCAGGCGAAGGCGAGGCTGGTGTCGGGGTCGTTGAACGACTGGGCCAACTGCTGGCAGAGCATGACCGCGCCGCAGCCGGTGGCGATCTGCCCGGGGTCGACGCCGTACCGGTCGGCCAGGGTCTGGGTGAGCACGACCGCGCCGTTGTCGGGGTAGCGGTTGGTCTCGCCGGCAGCGTCGGCCAGCGCCCGGACGACGGCCGGCAGCGGCGGGAACGCCACCTCGTTGCTGGCCAGCTTCACCGCCCGGTCGACGCCGATCTCGCGGGCGAGGTCGGCCGGGTTGCGCCCGGGCTTGTAGGCCGGCAGTGCCTGCACCGCGGCGCGTGGAGTGACCACGTCGTCCCTACCTCCTGCCTGCCGCCCTCCTAGGGTGGCGCTCATGCGCGTTCTCGTCGCCGGTGGAGCCGGCTACATCGGCAGCGTAGTGACGGCTGCCCTGCTGGCCGACGGTCACGAGGTCACCGTCCTCGACGACCTGTCCACCGGGCACGCCGACGCCGTCCCCTCCGGCGCGACGCTCGCCGAGGTGTCGCTGCACGAGTCGGCCCCGGTGCTCGCCGACGTCCGGCCCGAGGCGGTGCTGCACTTCGCGGCCAAGAGCCTGGTCGGCGTCTCCCAGCAGCAGCCCGAGGACTACTGGCACACCAACGTCGGCGGCTCGCTGGCCCTGCTGGAGGCGATGCGGGCTCACCACTGCCGCCGGATCGTCTTCTCCTCCACCGCGGCGACCTACGGCGAGCCGGACAGCGTGCCGATCACCGAGGACGCCCCCACGCGGCCGACCAACACCTACGGCGCCTCGAAGCTCGCCGTCGACCACATGCTGACCTCCTACGCGGTGGCGCACGGGTTCGCGGCGGTGAGCCTGCGCTACTTCAACGTCGCGGGGGCCGCGTTCGGCCTCGGCGAGCGGCACGCGACCGAGACCCACCTGATCCCGCTCGCCCTGCAGGTCGCGGCCGGGCAGCGCGAGTCGCTGACCGTGTACGGCGAGGACTACCCGACCCCCGACGGCACCTGCATCCGCGACTACGTGCACGTCGAGGACCTCGCCGACGCGCACCTGCTGGCGCTGCCGGCCCCCGCGGCCGGCGAGCACCGCATCTACAACCTGGGCAACGGCACCGGCTTCTCGGTGCAGGAGGTCGTCGACGCCGTGCGCGAGGTGACCGGCCATCCGGTGCCGGTCGTCGTCGGGGCGCGCCGCCCCGGCGACCCGGCGCAGCTGGTGGCCTCGAGCGACCGGATCCGCGCCGACCTCGGGTGGGCGCCGAAGCACACCGACCTGGCCGGGATCGTCCGCGATGCCTGGGAGGTCGCGCGGACGCGCGCCTGAGGTCAGCGGGCCTCGGTCTGCTCCCCGCGGCGGGCGTCGTCACCGTCGTCGTCGCCGGGGGGCGGTTCCGGGGGTGCGCCGACCCGGAGGCGGGCGATCCGCCGCCCGTCCAGCTCGATGACGGTGAGCGTCCGGCCCTCGACGACGATCTCGTCGCCGATCTCGGGTAGCCGGCCGAGCTCGGCGAGCACGTACCCCGCGACCGTCTCGTACGGCCCCTCGGGCAGCTCCAGGCCCGTGACCTCGGTGAAGTCGTCGAGGTTGAGCAGACCGTCGACCTCGCGCGGGCGGCCCGGCACCTGCTTGCCGTCCTCGTCGTCGACCTCGGCGTCGTACTCGTCGTAGATCTCCCCGATGACCTCTTCGATGAGGTCCTCGAGGGTGACGATGCCGTCGGTGCCGCCGTACTCGTCGATGACGATCGCGAGGTGATGGTTCTCCCGGCGCATCTCGCTGAGTGCGGTGAGGACGCCGGCGGTGCCCGGCAGGCGCTTGACGTCGCGGGCGAGGTCGCCGACGGTCGCGGCCCGGCCGGCCGGGTGGTTGGGCAGGAACAGGTCGCGGACGTGCACGAAGCCGAGGACGTCGTCCTCGTCCCGGCCGGCCACCGGGAACCGGGACCAGTTGGAGTCGGCGACGTGCTTGGCCGCGCGGCTCGCGGTGGTCGACGCGTCGAGGAACGAGACCTCGGTGCGCGGCGTCATGACCTCGCGGACCTCGCGCTCGCCGGCCCGGAAGACCTCGTCGATGAGGCGGCGCTCGTCGCTGCTCAGCGACTCGTGGGCGGCGACGAGGTCGCGCAGCTCCTCCTGGCTGATCGACTCGCCGCTGACCTTCGGGTCGCCGCCCAGCAGGCGCACGAGCAGGTCCGTCGACTTCGACAGCAGCCAGATGATCGGGCGGGACATCGTGGCGATCGCGTTGAGCGGCGCAGCCACGATCAGCGAGAAGCCCTCGGCCCGTTGCAGGGCCAGCCGCTTCGGGGTCAGCTCGCCGACGACGAGCGACAGGTAGCTGATCGCGATGGTGACGAGGACCAGAGCCAGCGTGCTCGCGAGGCCCGCGCTGACGCCCCGGCCCTCCAGCCAGTCGGCCAACGGCGCGGAGAGGGTGCTGGCACCGAAGGCGGCCGAGAAGAAGCCGGCCAGCGTGACGCCGACCTGGACGGCGGCGAGGAAGCGGTTGGGGTCGCTGAGGAGCCGTTGTACGGCCTTGCCGCGCCGCCCCTCGTTCTCGGCGATCGCGCGCACCTGCGACTCGCGCAGCGAGACCAGCGCGATCTCGGCGCCGGAGAAGGCGCCGCCGATCATGACGAACACGACGACCATGACGATGTTGAGCCAGACGTCGCTCACCGGCGGCGTGCTCCTCGGGGTTTGCGGGACTGCTGTCCCTCCCCATGGTGCCTGGTCCGCTCCGAGGAGGGGCAGGGCAGTCGTTCTGCGCCACCCGGAATGACCAGTGTGTTATTTGTGCCACTAGGGACTGTCGGTGACCCTGTGCACACAGATAGTCTCACCGCGATAACGAATCGAGATCATCGATCCCGAGAGGCCTCGCGTGCACCACCGTCCTTCGGGTCCCCCCTTGTCCGCCCGGATCTCCGGCTCTCTCACCCACTGGTCGCTCCTCCTCCGCGCTGCGCTGCGCCGCACGCTGCCGGCACGGCTCGGCCGCTTCGCCCTCGGTGCCCTGCTGACGACGACGGTGGTCGGGCTGGTCCTGGCGATCCCGGTGATCTCGGGCGTGGGCGGCACGTCACCCGCGGTGGAACTCGACTCGTCCTCGACGACGGCGGCCGCCCGGGAGGGGAACTCGCCGGTCGTGATGGGCATGGACGGGCGCCCGGTGAGCTCGGCGGACTTCGCCGGCGTGACGACGTCGGGTACGTCCCCCTCGCCCGAGCCCGAGGGCACGGCGGTCGCCTCGGGCCCGGCCGCTGCGGTCGAGGCACCGGCGTCCGAGTCCGTCGAGGCCCCGTCGGCAGAGACGACCGAGGCTGCGCCGGCCGAGACGCCGTCCACGGGCGGGACGACGGGGACGCCCGCGGGCTCGCCGTCGACCGCTCCCGGGACGCGCCCGCCGACGTCCTCGCAGCCCGCCCCGGCCCCCGCTCCCCCGCCGGCCGCGCCGGTCGAGGCACCGGCCGAGGTCTCCGACGCTGCGGCCGAGGCGCTCGCCCTGGTCAACGCCGAGCGGGCGTCGCTCGGATGCGGTGCGCTGGCGGCCGACGCGGGTCTCGCGGCTGCTGCCCAGGCGCACAGCGCGGCGATGAGCGCGAGCGGCGTGCTGGGCCTCGACGGGCTCGTGGGCGCGGTCGCGCAGGGGCCGAACGCGCACTCCGTCGTCGCCGGCTGGCTCGCGGACACGGCTGCCAGCGAGGCCCTGCTCGACTGCTCGCGGACGTCGGCCGGCATCGCCGTCGTCGACGGCTGGTGGACCGCCCTCCCCGCCTGACCCCCGCGAGTGTGGGGTTTCGGGGCCTCCCCATGCGCCTCAGACACCCACTTCCCCACTCTCGCGAGCCGCGAGCAGCTGACGCACTCGCGCGATGAGCGCCTCGGGGTCCTTCAGGTCGACGGCGGTCACGTGCAGGACCGTCCATCCCGCGGCCACGAGCCGGTTCAGCCGTCGGCGGTCGCGCGCGAACTGGCCGCGCTCGTGGTGCCAGAAGCCGTCGTACTCGATCGCGATCTTCCGCTCGACGTAGGCGAGGTCCACGCGAGCGACGAAGTTGCCCTCGCGATCGCGCACGACGTGCTGGGGCACGGCGGGGATACCCGGCCAGGGCGAGGAGCACCCTGAGCACCGACTCGGGCGGCGACTCAGCCCGAGGATCGGCGAGGGCGATGGCTCGCCGGGCGACCGACGCCCCTCGACCGCCGGACAGTCGCGCGCCGGCTCCGCGGAGCTCCCCGATCCCCACGACCACTTCGCGGAGGAGGACGTCGAGCGCCGGCACGCCGTCCAGAAGCGGCTCGGACCGAGCGATGTCGAGGGCCGTTCGCAGTCCTCGCGTGCACCGGAACCCGCCCACCTGCGTCAGGTCGGATTCAGGCAGCGGGACACGTCGGATGCGAAGACCCGCGACCGGGCCGAACTGCGTGCCTGCGGGCACCGCGACGTCGATGGGGGCCCTCAGGTCCCCGAGGGAGGGCGCGCCGAGCAGGTAGGCCGCGGTCCGTCCGCTGAAGACGCCGGCCGCCGGAAGGAGGAGCCGCGCTCCTCGGACGCGCAAGCCGTACGACTCCGGCAGGTCGGCATCGGCGTACACGCCGCGGTAGAGACGGCGCCAGGCGGCGCTCCGCAGAGCGTCGCGGGTCAGCAGTCCGTCACGGCAGGACGTCTCGCGCCCGGAAGACGCATCCGCGCAGCTGAGGTGGTCGACGAGCGTTGGGCACCCCAGGAGCCTGCCGTCGAAGGCATGCTCCGCGCTGGCGTCGTCCACAGGCTCGCGAGTGTGGGGAATCGGGGCCTCCGGAGCCGCTCTCAACCCCCACTTCCCCACACTCGACGCCAGCGGCCCCCTGCCCGGGAGGGCAGGGGGCCGCGGCGTGCGTCAGCTCAGGCCATGGCCTTCTGCAGGTTGGCGTCGATGGCCGCCAGGAAGTCCTGGGTGTTCAGCCACGGGCTGTCCTTGGAGATCAGCAGCGCGAGGTCCTTGGTCATCTGGCCGCTCTCGACGGTCTCGATGCAGACCCGCTCCAGGGTCTCGGCGAACCGGGTGACCTCGGGGGTGTTGTCCAGCTTGCCGCGGTGGGCCAGGCCCCGCGTCCAGGCGAAGATCGACGCGATCGGGTTGGTCGACGTCTCCTTGCCCTGCTGGTGCTGCCGGAAGTGGCGGGTGACCGTGCCGTGCGCGGCCTCGGCCTCGACGGTCCGGCCGTCGGGGCTGAGCAGCACCGACGTCATGAGGCCGAGCGAGCCGAAGCCCTGCGCGACGGTGTCGGACTGGACGTCGCCGTCGTAGTTCTTGCAGGCCCAGACGTAGCCGCCCTCCCACTTGAGGGACGCGGCGACCATGTCGTCGATCAGCCGGTGCTCGTAGGTGATGCCGGCGGCCTCGAACTTGTCCTTGAACTCGGCCTCGAAGACCTCCTGGAACAGGTCCTTGAACCGGCCGTCGTAGGCCTTGAGGATCGTGTTCTTCGTCGACAGGTAGACCGGGTACTCGCGCTGGAGGCCGTAGTTCATCGAGGCCCGCGCGAAGTCGCGGATCGAGTCGTCGAGGTTGTACATCGCCATCGCGACGCCGCCGCCGGGCGACTGGAACACCTCGTGCTCGATCGGCGCGGAGCCGTCCTTCGGCGTGAACGTGATCGTCAGCGTCCCCTCGCCGGGGAAGCGGAAGTCGGTGGCGCGGTACTGGTCACCGAACGCGTGACGGCCGACGACGATCGGCTTCGTCCAACCGGGCACCAGGCGCGGCACGTTCGACATGATGATCGGCTCGCGGAAGATGACGCCGCCGAGGATGTTGCGGATCGTCCCGTTCGGGGAGCGGTACATCCGCTTCAGACCGAACTCCTCGACCCGCGCCTCGTCCGGCGTGATGGTGGCGCACTTGACCCCGACGCCGTGCCGCTTGATGGCTTCGGCCGCGTCGACGGTGATCTGGTCGTCGGTCTCGTCGCGCTTCTCGATGCCCAGGTCGTAGTACTCGAGGTTCACGTCGAGGTACGGGAGGATCAGCTGGTCCTTGATGAACTGCCAGATGATCCGGGTCATCTCGTCGCCGTCGAGCTCGACGACGGTGCCCTCGACCTTGATCTTGCTCACGTCAGCTGGTTCCTCTCAGGAGTTGTCAGATCAGAGATCGGCGACGTCGGCCTGCTTGGCGCGCACGGCCTCGGCCGCCTCGCGCAGCCCGGCCAGCTCGGTCTCGGACAGGTCGCCCTCGACGACCCGCTTGACGCCTTCGCGGCCGATCTCGGCCTCGACGCCCAGGTACACACCGTTGATGCCGTACTCGCCGTCGACCCAGGCGCAGACCGGCATGACCGCGCCGGAGTCCTCCATCACGGCGCGCGCCATGCGGGCGGCGGCGGCCGACGGCGCGTAGTACGCCGACCCGGTCTTGAGCAGCGCCACGACCTCGGCCCCGCCGTTGCGGGTGCGGTCGACCAGGTGGTCGATGCGGTCCTGCGCCAGCACGTCGGACAGCGGCTTGCCGTCGACGGTGCAGCGCGAGGGCACCGGGACCATCGTGTCGCCGTGCGAGCCGAGCGTCAGCGTCTGCACCGAGCCGACCGGGACGCCGAGCTCCTCGGCCACGTTGTTGGTGAAGCGGGCCGTGTCGAGCATGCCGGCCTGCCCCATCACGCGCTGCTTCGGGAAGCCGGTGGCCAGCTGCGCCAGCGCGGTCATCTCGTCCAGCGGGTTGGAGACGACGATGATCACGGCGTCGGGCGAGGTGCGGGCGATGTTCTCGGAGACGTCGCGGACGATCTTCGCGTTGGTCTCGATGAGGTCCATCCGGCTCATGCCGGGCTTGCGCGGGAGGCCCGCGGTGATGACGACGACGTCGGAGTTCTCGGTGCCGTCGTAGGAGCCCCCGCCGACGCCGACGATCTGCGTCTCGAAGCCCTCGATGGGGCGGGACTGGTTCATGTCCAGCGCGATGCCCTCGGGCTTGCCCTCGACGATGTCGGTGAGGACGACGGTCTCGAAGATGTCGTACTCGGCCAGTCGGAGCGCAGTGGTGGAGCCGTAGAAACCAGCGCCGACGACGGTGACCTTGCCGTTCCGCGACTTCTCTGCCATGGCCTCCAACCTATCGGGGGCTCGGATGGGCCCGCCTGATCGGGTCAGGCCGCCGGGATGGCCAGCGCGATCACCGTCAGCGCCACCCCGCACCCGGCCATCAGGACGACGTCCACGGGCCGGCTCCGGACGGCGAGGAAGCCGACCCGGCGCACGGGCAGGAACAGCCGCAGCGCCGCCGCGGCCAGCAGCGTGATGCCGATGACGACGAGGCCGCGCCGCCAGTGCTCGAAGGTGACCAGCACCAGCCCGACGCCCACCGCGATCAGCACGGCCAGCAGGGGCAGCTGCCGGACCAGCCCCGCGAGGAAGGGCCGGCGGACGTAGAGCGGCGGTCGGGTCATGCTCAGGCGGACAGTGCCTCGGTCGCGGCCTGCTGCTCGGCGGCGGCGACCACGTTGGCCAGCAGCATCGCGCGGGTCATGGGGCCGACCCCGCCAGGGTTGGGCGCGACGTGGCCGGCCACCTCGCGGACGTCGAGGGCGACGTCGCCGGCGATCTTGCCGTCGACCCGGCTGACGCCGACGTCGAGGACGGCGGCGCCCGGCTTCACCATCGCGGCCGTGACCAGCCCGGGGACGCCGGCCGCGGCCACCACGATGTCGGCGTTGCGCACGTGCGCCGCCAGGTCGCGGGTGCCCGTGTGGCACAGGGTCACCGTCGCGTTCTCCGAGCGACGGGTGAGCAGCAGCCCCAGCGGGCGGCCGACGGTGATGCCGCGGCCGATCACGACCACCTCGGCACCGCCGATCGGCACGTCGTAGCGGCGGAGCAGCTCGACGATGCCGACCGGCGTGCACGGCAGCGGGCCGCGCACGTTGAGCACGAGCCGCCCGAGGTTCACCGGGTGGAGCCCGTCGGCGTCCTTGGCCGGGTCCATGGCCTCGAGGACGACGGACTCCGCGACCTGGGCAGGCAGCGGCAGCTGGACGATGTACCCGGTGCACGAGGGGTCGGCGTTGAGCTCCTCGACCACCTCGAGCACGTCCCGCTCCGTGGCGGTGGCCGGCAGCTCCCGCTGGATGCTGGCGATGCCGACCTGCGCGCAGTCGGAGTGCTTGGCGTTGACGTACCAGCGGCTGCCCGGATCGTCGCCCACCAGCAGGGTGCCCAGACCGGGACGGCGACCGGCCTCGGCGAGCGCGGTGACGCGCTCGGTCAGCTCGGTGCGGATCGCCGCCGCGGTCGCCTTGCCGTCCAGGATCGTCGCGGGCACGCGGGACAGTGTGCCCGAGGAACTCCCGCGACCGGCGCTGCGGTCCTAGGCTCCGCACGAGGTGGCGACCTCCCCGCGCCCGCCGATCGCCGAGGAGTGCAGATGACCGAGAGAGAACCGACCCCGCCACACGGCGGCACCGCCGTCGGAGCAGGTGGAACGCACGGAGTCAGCTCCGGAGCGCACGGCCCCGTGGGTACCCCCGAGAACTACTACACGACGCCGAAGTACTCGACGGCGCCGATCGCGCTGCGCCGTCCCGACGCGTTCGCCGCGCTGATGCTGGTGCTGGCGGGCGTCGCCGCCGCGGTCAGCCTGTTCCTGAACTGGCTCAGCGGCGAGGACGAGTCCGGCCTGGACCTCGTCCGCCGTGGCTTCGACACCCTGGGCGACGGCATCGGCGAGGTGTTCAGCACCGGCTTCTGGCAGCCGCTCACGATCGTGCTCGGCGGGGGCCTGCTGTTCCTCTTCGGTCTGCTGATGTTCGTGCCGGCGAAGACCCACCGGTTCCTGGGCTTCCTGGCCCTGATCATCAGCCTGTGCGCCGCTGCGGCGGTGCTGGTGCCGCTGGCCCGCTCGGGCTGGGACTTCGGCGAGTTCGACCTCGGGTTCTGGTTCGCCATCGCCGTCCCGGTGCTCGGCCTCCTCGGCAGCCTCAAGGCCCTGCTGTCCGGCCCGAAGGTCACGACGTCGCCCGGCCTGACCTGACGCCGTGTACGCCGTCGCCGGGCGCTGGATCCTCGATCCGTCGAAGGCGAACCAGCAGGCGGACGCGCTGACCGGGATCGTCGCCGGGGTCCGGCAATTGCCGGGGTTCGTCCGGGGATTCTGGTCGCGCGACGTGGTCGACTCGTCGGCCAACCTGACGTGGATCGTGTTCGACACACGCGAGCAGGCGGAGAGCTTCCGGCGATCCGTCGAGCAGAACGTGCCGGCGCAACAGGAGTCTGGCGTGGCCCGGAACGACCTGGTCCTCGTCGAGGTCGTCGCGGAGGCCTGATCAGTCCCCGACGACCGCCCCGTGGGTGCGGGCGAACTGGACCGCCTGGATCAGGTCGATCCGCACCCCGGTGAGCTCGAACGAGCGCCAGTTGACCTCCTCGGTCGACGCTCCGCGGAGGTCGGCGCCACGGAGCTTGGCGTTCTGCAGCCGCGCCCGGTCGAGGTCGGCGTGGCTCAGGTCGGTCCCGCGCAGGTCGGCGTCGGTCAGGTCGGCCTCGCGGAACCGCTGGCCCGACAGCGACAGGGCCGAGAGGTCGGCCCCGCGCAGCGACGTCCAGCTCCAGTCGCTGTCCGTCGACGTCATCGGGCGCAGCTCGGCGCCCGGGAACTGCGAGCCGGTCAGCTTGCAGCCCTCCCAGGTGACGTCGAACAGGCGTGCGCGGTCGAACCGGCAGGACAGGAACGCCGACCCGAGGTGCCTCGAGCCGCCCAGCCGCACGCCGGTCAGCACGCACGCGTCGAACACGCACCGCCGCGTGACCAGCTCCTCGAGACCCGCGTCGTCGAACCGGCAGCGGGTGAAGGTCACGCCGTCGAGCTCGGCTCCCCACCAGTCGACGCGGGCGAAATCGACGCCCTCGATCTCGGCGCCGGCCTCCGGCGGGCCCAGGTGCGGTCGCGACGAGTGGCGCATCGATGCGTTCAATGCGCGAAGTGGCGCGTGCCGGTCAGGTAGAGCGGCACCCCGGCCGCGGCGGCGGCCGCCACGACCTCCTCGTCCCGCACCGAACCGCCCGGCTGGACGACGGCCCGCACGTCGGCGTCGAGCAGCACCTGGAGCCCGTCGGCGAACGGGAAGAAGGCGTCGGAGGCGGCCACCGATCCCGCGGCCCGCTCCCCCGCACGCGCCACGGCCAGGCGGGCGGAGTCCACCCGGTTGACCTGGCCCATGCCGACGCCGACGGTCGCCTTGTCGTGCGCGAGCAGGATCGCGTTGCTCTTCACGGCCCGCACGGAGCGCCAGGCGAACACGAGGTCGTCGAGGCCGGCGGCGTCCAGCGGCTCACCGGTGGCCAGGGTCCAGGTGGTCGGGTCGTCGCCGGGGGCGTCGATCCGGTCCTTGACCTGCAGCAGCAGTCCGCCGCTCACCGGCCGCATCTCCGCCCCCGGACCGGGGACGTGCGGCAGGCGCAGCAGCCGGATGTTCTTCTTCGCCGTCAGCGTGGCCAGTGCGTCGTCGGTGAACGACGGCGCCACGACCACCTCGGTGAACACCTCGGCCACCTGCTCGGCCATGGTCAGGTCGACCTCGCGGTTGGCCGCGATCACGCCCCCGAACGCCGAGAGCGGGTCGCAGGCGTGCGCCTTCCGGTGCGCCGAGGCGATGTCGGAGCCGACGGCGATCCCGCACGGGTTGGCGTGCTTGATGATCGCGACGCAGGGGTCGTTGTGGTCGTGGGCGGCCCGCCAGGCGGCGTCGGTGTCGAGGTAGTTGTTGTAGGACATCTCCTTGCCGTGCAGTTGCTGCGCGTGCGCGAGCCCGGGGATGAAGCCGGTGTAGAGCGCCGCGGCCTGGTGCGGGTTCTCGCCGTAGCGCAGCACGTCGGCGCGCTCCCAGCTCGCCCCCACCCAGGCGGGGAAGACGGTGTCCTCCTCGGGCGCGAGCACGCTGCCCATCCACGACGCGACGGCGATGTCGTAGGACGCCGTGTGCCGGAAAGCCGCGGTCGCCAGCTTCTGCCGCTCGGCCAGCGTGAAGCCGCCCTCGCCCACGGCGGCCAGCACCTCGTCGTAGCGGGCCGGGTCGACGACGACGGCGACCGACGGGTGGTTCTTCGCCGCGGCACGGACCATCGCCGGGCCGCCGATGTCGATCTGCTCGACGCACTCGTCGGGGCTGGCACCGGAGGCGACGGTCTCGGTGAAGGGGTAGAGGTTCACGACGACGAGGTCGAACGGCGCGACCCCGAGCTCCTCGAGCTGCGCCACGTGCTCGGGCTTGCGGCGGTCGGCGAGGATGCCGGCGTGCACCGCCGGGTGCAGCGTCTTCACCCGGCCGTCCAGGCACTCCGGGAAGCCGGTGACCTGCTCGACCGGTGTCACGGGCACCCCGGCGTCGGCGATCCGCCGGGCGGTGGCGCCCGTGCTCACCAGCTCCACGCCGGCGGCGGCCAGGCCGCGGGCCAGCTCCTCGATGCCGGACTTGTCGTACACACCCAGCAGGGCCCTGCGGACGGGGATGCGGTCGCTCATCGGTAGCTCTTCCTCTTCGGGACGGCGGGCACGAGCTCGGCCACCGTCTGCACCAGGAGCTCGCGCTCCACGTCCTTGATCCGCTCGTGCAGGCTCGCCTCGTCGTCCCCGGGCCGGACGGCGACCTCGCGCTGGGCCAGCACCGGACCGGTGTCCACTCCCGCGTCGACCAGGTGCACCGTCGTACCGGTGACGTCGACGCCGGCGGCGAGGGCGTCGCGCACGGCGTGCGCCCCCGGGAACGCCGGCAGCAGGGCCGGGTGGGTGTTGATCAGCCGGCCGCCGAACGCTCCGAGCACGGCCGGCCCGACGATCTTCATGAAGCCGGCCGAGACCACCAGGTCGGGCTCGTGCTCCGCGATGGCGTCGGCGAGCGCTTGGTCCCACGCGGCCCGATCGGCGTGGTCGCCCAGCCGGCAGACGAACGTCGGGATGCCGCGGGCACGGGCGTGCTCGAGGCCCGCGGCGTCGCGGTCGGCGCCCACGGCGACCACGTCCGCCGGGTAGCCGGGGTCGTCGGTCGCGGCGAGCAGGGCGGCGCAGAGCGACCCGGTGCCGGACAGCAGCACGACGACGCGGCCCCGCGGGGTCGACTCGGGCGCGGGCACGACCGCGACCCTATAAGGACCCGCTCAGGGCAGCCGGCGCCAGCGGGTCACGGTGGCCGCGACCGCCGCCGCGATCCCGCTCTGCGCGGCCACCGCGATACCGGTGGTCAGGGCCGGCGCCCCGACCTCGGCCAGTGCTCCGTCGCCGAGCGAACCGCCGGCCACGAACACCAGCACGGCGCTGCCGACGCCCATGAGCGCGCCGGCGCCGATGCCGGTCAGGCCGGCCACGACCGAGCCGCCGTCCCGGTCGGTGAACCAGCGGCCGACCGCACCGCCGGCCACGAGCCCGGCCAGGGCCGGGATGGCCTGCGACACGAACCCGATCAGCGGCACGGCCTGCGTGTCCGGCAGGGCCGCGAGCAGCGGCAACGCAGGGACGGCGCCGAGGGTCACGCCGTGCACCGAGACGAGGGTGCCCGAGCCGACGAGGAAGCCGGGACCGGCGGCGAGACCCAGCACGGCCGCCGCGGCGTTCGGCAGCAGCAGCACGGCGAGGCCCATGAGGCCGAGCGCTCCGGCTCCGGCGCCGCCCAGGGAGCCGGACAGCGCCGCGTACCCACGGGCGTCGGAGGCCAGGGCGATCGCCACGACCGCCGTGCACAGCGCGAGCAGGGTGAACATCCCGGCCAACGCGCCGCGCAGCATCGGCCGCGTCGGGCCTGGGAGGCGGTCGAGGACGTCGTCGAAGAGGCCGGACTCCCGCGCCGTCCCCCAGCCGGCGGCGACGACCGCGAGCAGCACGCACCCCACCACGGTGCGGAGGTACCCGATCCCGGCCGCGGGTGCGTCGAGCACGAATGCGAGCAGCAGGGTCAGCAGGGCGTGGACGCCGGCGAGCAAGGCCGCGCTCCGGGCGACGTCGCGGGTGGTCGTGAGGTCGTTCAGGCGGACGACACCGCGTCCCGCTCTGGAGATTCCCCAGGCGACGAGCAGCGTCAGCAGCAACGGCGCCAGGACGACCGGCCCGGATCCGACGTCGATCTCGGCACCCTGTGCCAGCAGCCACAGCCGGCCGGCCAACGCGATCGAGCCGCCGACGCTCAGCCCGCCGGTCGGGTCCAGGGTGGAGACGACGCCGACGGCGAGCGCCAGGCCGGCGAGGCCGACGACCGAGACGGCCACCGCTGCCGCGACGCAGAGCCAGACCAGGGGGAGGTGACCCCGCTCGCCGCCGGCTCCCCCGCGACGGGGCAGACGTGCCAGCAGCGAGACCACGTCACCACTGTCGCAAACGCGCGCCGGATCGTCCGCGCACGCGCCGAGGGAGACCGAGACGACAGCGCCGCCGGGAGCCCAGGGCTCCCGGCGGCGCTATGACGGATCGGTCAGACGGATCGGTCAGACGGAGCCGTCCGGACGGGGCGGCATCCCCGGGCCCTGGCCCGACGCGCTGGACCCACCCGGCTGCCCGTACGACGACCCCGGCGGTCCGGGCGGCGGCGGGGGCGGGCTGTACTGCCCCGGCTGCTGCGGCGGCGGCATCGGCTGGCCGTACTGCTGCTGCGGCTGGTGCGGGCCCGTCTGCTGCCCCTGGTGCGGGGGCATCGGCTGGCCCTGACCCGACTGGCCGAACTGCTGGCCGGGGCCCGGTGCCTGCTGGTTGGCCCACTGGGCGGCGCCGGCCAGACCACCGGGCAGCGCCGGCCGGTTGCGCAGCTCGGGCAGCAGCGACAGGAAAGCGAACAGCAGGATCGCCGCCGCCACGATGACCGCGAGCAGCGCGACGATCGAGAAGTCGTACTCATCCTGCAACGTGCTGATCCAGGCAAACAGTGTGAGCAGGAACGCCAAGGCGGTGAGGCCGACCGTGACCCACCCGCGCGGGAAGCCCACCTTGAAGTCGGTGAAAGCCGGCAGCAGCGCCCAGACGGTGGCCAGCAACAACAGCACGAACGCAAAGCTGACCAGGTTGCTACCCGTGAACCCGCTGAAGCTGTAGTCGACACCGAAGATGTCGCTGCCGAAATACTCGTCGTCGTACGAGAACCACGGCAGCGCCCCGAGGATCAGGTAGACGATGGTGCCGCCCGCGATGACGTAGTCGGCCACCTTGAGCTTCTTGAAGTCCACCGAGAAGCCGCCGCCGGAGCCCGCGGGCGGACCGTACGGGTTGGGCTGCGACCGGGCTGGCCGTAGCCCGGCTGCTGTCCGTAGGGCTGCTGGCCGTAGGGCTGCTGCGGCTGGCCGTACGGCGGCTGGCCCGGGGCCGGCTGGCCGTAGGGCGGCTGCTGGCCGTACCCGGGCTGCTGGCCGCCGGGCGGCGGCTGACCGCCGGGAGGCGGGCCGCCGAAGGGCGGCTGTGGAGGCTGGCCGGACGTCATCGCAGGCTCCCTAGGAGGGTCGGGTACGCGCAGCGCATCGTGGTCGCCTTGCTGCCTGGCCGCAACCACGGCGCGCCGCATGTCGTTCGACCGTGATGATCACCCATGCCCCCGAGACGCCGCCGCCCGGCGTCCCCCGGTCGGGGGGCGGCGGGCAGCGGTGCAGACGGCGGATCGGAGCTAGGCGACGATCTCGCGCATGAGCTGCGCGGTCTCCGAGGGCGTCTTGCCGACGCGCACGCCGGCGGCCTCGAGGGCCTCCTTCTTGGCCTGCGCGGTCCCGGACGAGCCGGACACGATCGCTCCGGCGTGGCCCATCGTCTTGCCCTCGGGGGCGGTGAACCCGGCGACGTAGCCGACGACCGGCTTGGTGACGTTGGCCTTGACGAAGTCGGCGGCCCGCTCCTCGGCGTCGCCACCGATCTCACCGATCATCACGATCGCCTCGGTCTCCGGGTCGTCCTGGAACGCCTGGAGGCAGTCGATGTGCGTGGTGCCGATGACCGGGTCGCCGCCGATGCCGACGGCGGTGGAGAAACCGATGTCCCGGAGCTCGTACATCATCTGGTAGGTCAGCGTGCCCGACTTGCTGACCAGGCCGATCTTGCCGGCCTGGGTGATGTTCGCCGGGATGATGCCCGCGTTGGACCGCCCGGGGCTGATCAGGCCGGGGCAGTTCGGGCCGATGATCCGGGTGGCGCTGCCCTGGGCGTGCGCCCAGAAGTAGGTGGAGTCGTGCACCGGGATGCCCTCGGTGATGACGACGGCGAGCCCGATCTGGGCGTCGATGGCCTCCAGGACGGCGGCCTTGGCGAACGGCGGCGGCACGAAGATGACGCTGACGTCGGCGCCGGTCTCCTTCATGGCCTCGGCGACGCCGCCGAACACCGGCACGCTGGCGCCGTCGAAATCGACGGTCTCACCGGCCTTCTTCGGGTTGACGCCGCCGACGATGGCGGTGCCCGAGGAGAGCATGCGCTGGGTGTGCTTGCGCCCCTCGGAACCGGTCATGCCCTGGACGATGACCTTGCTGTTCTCGTTGAGGAAGATCGACATCTGTCTGGAGTCCTGTCGGTGTCGGGGGCGGTCAGGCGGCGGCGAGCTCGGCGGCCCGGCGCGCGGCGCCGTCCATCGTGTCGACCACGGTCACCAGCGGATGGTTGGCCTCGGCGAGGATCCGGCGGCCCTCCTCGACGTTGTTGCCGTCGAGGCGGACGACCAGCGGTTTCGTCGCCTCGTCACCGAGGTGCTCCAGGGCCGAGACGATGCCGTTGGCGACGGCGTCGCAGGCGGTGATGCCGCCGAAGACGTTGACGAAGACGCTCTTCACGGCGGGGTCGGACAGGATGATGTGCAGCCCGTTCCCCATGACCTCGGCCGAGGCGCCGCCACCGATGTCGAGGAAGTTCGCCGGCTTGACGCCGCCGAACTCCTCACCGGCGTAGGCGACGACGTCGAGGGTGCTCATGACCAGGCCGGCGCCGTTGCCGATGATGCCGACCTCGCCCTCGAGCTTGACGTAGTTCAGGTCCTTCTCCTTGGCCGCGGCCTCCAGCGGGTCGGCGGCCGCGGAGTCCTCCAGCGCGGCGTGCTCGGCCTGCCGGAAACCCGCGTTCTCGTCGAGGGTGACCTTCGCGTCGAGCGCGAGGACGGTGCCGTCGGGCGCCTTGGCCAGCGGGTTGATCTCGACCAGCGTGGCGTCCTCCTGGGTGAACACCTCCCAGAGCTGCACGGCGATCGCGATGACCTGGTCGCGCACCTCGGCGGGGAAGTTGGCCGCGTCGACGATCTCGGCCGCCTTGGCCTCGTCGACGCCCTTGCTCGCGTCGACCGGGATCTTCGCCAGCGCCTCGGGCCGCTCGACCGCGAGCTGCTCGATGTCCATGCCGCCCTCCTTCGAGGCCATGGCCAGGAAGGTGCGGTTGGACCGGTCGAGCAGGTAGGAGAAGTAGTACTCCTCCGCGATGTCGCTGGCCTGCGCCACCATCACGCGGTGCGTGATGTGGCCCTTGATGTCGAGGCCGAGGATGTCCTGCGCGCGCGCCTTGGCGTCCTCAGGGTTGTCGGCGAGCTTCACGCCGCCGGCCTTGCCGCGCCCGCCGACCTTCACCTGCGCCTTGACGACGACCGGTGCGGAGATCTCGCGGGCGATCGCCTCCGCCTCCTCGGGGGTCTCGGCGACGCCGCCGGGAAGCACGGGCACACCGTGCGAGGCCAGGAGGTCACGGGCCTGGTATTCGAAGAGATCCACGAACAGGCACCGTAGCCCGCCCGTAACCGGACCGCGTCCCCGGGCGTTGTAGGGGTGGGGGCCGGGTGGGACGCATCACAAGATGCGTCACTCCATCGGGCCCCTCACACTGCCCGCACGTGTCCGCACGCCCCACCTCGACGACGAGGAGCCCCCGGTGCGACGAGCCGCAACGGTCCTGCTGAGCGCCACGCTGGCCGCGGGCGGGATGGTCGCGCTGGCGCCTTCCGCGTCCGCGGCCGACATCACCCCCCGGGACCTCACCATCACGGTCACGAACCTCGGGCCCGAGCACCGGACCTGCAAGATCGACGCCGACCTCTACGTGCCGGCCGGCGTGACGTCCTCGCGCCGGGCGCCCGGCGCTGCTGGTCACCAACGGCTTCGGCGGCACCAAGGAGGACCAGGCCGACCTCGCCCAGGGCTTCGGCGAGCACGGCTACGTGACGCTCTCCTACACCGGCATCGGCTTCGTCGACGGCGACACCTGCCCGATCACGCTCGACGACCGGGAGCACGACGGCAACGCGGCCAGCCAGCTGATGCGCTTCCTCGGCGGGGACCCGTCGATCCAGGCCGTCGACGACGACAGCGGCGCCACGGTGCGGATCAACCAGGTCATCCGCGAGGACGCCACGACCGGCACGCGCTACGACCCCGCCGTCGGCATGACCGGTGGCTCCTACGGCGGCCAGATCCAGTTCGCCGCGGCCGCGTTCGAGCGCGGCAAGGGCACCGACCGGCTGGACGCGATCATCCCGCTGATCACCTGGAACGACCTCTCCTACTCGCTGGCCCCGGAGAACAGCGCCCTGCCGCAGAACACCGCGCGCAGCGGCTCGGTCACCTCGGCGCGGACCGGCGTCTTCAAGTACCAGTGGGCGGCCCTGTTCACGACCGTCGGGGTCGCGAACGGCGGCGAGGACGTCCCGTCACCGGTGGACGACCCGGCCGGCTTCCAGGCCTTCGTGACCGAGGGCTGCGCGAACTTCGACCCGCCCGTGTGCCAGGCGCTCCTGGAGGTCGGCACGCAGGGCTACCCCTCCCAGGCGTCGCTCCAGTTCCTCCGCTCGAACTCGGTGGCCAGCTACATGCGCCAGGTGCGGGTGCCCACGCTCATCGGGCAGGGCCAGGCGGACACCCTGTTCAACCTGCAGGAGTCGATCGCGACCTACACCGCGCTCAAGCGGCAGGGCACGCCGGTGGCCCTGGTCTGGCAGTCCTGGGGCCACAGCGACTCCGAGCCCCCAGCCCGGCGAGCTGAACCTGCGGCACCCGGAGCAGTCGCTGCAGGGCCGGCAGGCGCTGGCCTGGTTCGACTTCTACGTGCGCGGCATCGGCACCCGGCCCCCGCTGAACTTCCAGTACTACCGGGACTGGGTCTTCGAGGCGACGGGCAACATCCGGCAGGCCTACGCGACGGCGCCCTCCTACCCGGTCGGCAGCACGCGGACGCTGTACCTCTCCGGCCCGACCGTGCCGGGTACGGACGGCCGCCTCGTCAGCAGCCGCGCCACCGTCGTCCCCGGCACCACCGGATACGAGAGCGCCGCGCCGATCGGTCCCGAACTACACCGAGACGTCGGGCGTCGACCAGAACTCAGGGCCCGTCTTCGACCCGCCGACCCAGGCCATCCGATTCGCGACCGACCCGCTCCCCAGCGCGGTGACCGTCGTCGGTTCGCCCCGGCTCACGGTGCAGCTGACCGCCCCCACGGTCGTCGCGGCCAACCCCGACACCCAACTGGTCGTCTACGCCAAGCTCTACGACCTGGGCCCGGACGGCGCGGCGATCGAGCTGCCCTATCGGCTCATCTCCCCCGCCCGCGTGTCCAACCCGGGTCAGCCGTTCACGATCGAGCTGCCGGCGATCGTGCACCGCTTCGAGGCCGGGCACCAGCTGGCCGTCGTGCTGGCCGGCGGGGACATGGCCTACCGCGGCTCGAACGTGCGGCAGGCGGTCACCCTGACCACCGGCGGCACGAACGTCCAGCAGCTGACGCTGCCGGTGACCGGTTAGGCCTCGGCGGGGGCGCCGACGTTCGACCGGACCCAGTCGACGATGTCCGTGGTGGTCGCGCCGGGGGTGAACACCTTGGTGACGCCCAGGCGCTCGAGCTCCGGGATGTCCTCGTCGGGGATGATCCCGCCGCCGAACACGACGACGTCGTCCACCTCCCGCTCGCGCATGAGCTCCGCGAGGCGCGCGAAGAGGGTCATGTGGGCGCCGGAGAGCACGGAGAGGCCGACGGCGTCGGCGTCCTCCTGGACCACCGTCTCCACGATCTGCTCCGGCGTCTGGTGCAGGCCGGTGTAGACGACCTCCATGCCGGCGTCGCGCAGCGCTCGGGCGACCACTTTCGCGCCGCGGTCGTGTCCGTCCAGGCCGGGTTTGGCGATGACCACCCGGATGCGTTCGTCGGCCATGGCGGTCAGCGTAGGGCGGAGGGACGGCGCACGCGCCAGGCCACCACCGTGAGGACGGCGTAACCGATCCCGGCCAGCACGAGCCCGGCGCCCGGCAGGGTCCACTCGAGGTCCGGCGACGCGGCGTCCCGCAGGCCGGTCAACCCGGCCGCCAGCACGGTGACGGCGATGGCGAGCAGCCCGCCGACGGCGGCCAGCCGCGGGCGCAGCGACGGGGCGATCACCGAGCAGAGCACCAGGGCGCCGGCGAGGAGCAGCCCGCCGAGCAGGGCGAGCCCGGGGCGTTCCAGCAGCGCCTGCGGGCCCTCCCGGGTCACGACGGTCTGCAGGCCGGTGACCGGGTCGGTGACGATCTCGTCGGGCACGTCGGCCGCAGGCAGCGAGAGGCTCAGCACGCTCAGCACGCCCAGCAGGGTCGCCGCGCCGGCCACGCCGGGCCGGGCGGGATCGAACGAGCCGCCGTCGTCCATCACCGTGCGGCCCCAGGCGACCGCGGCGACGATCCCGGCGACCACCGTGAGGGCGATCCCCACGACACCGAGGATCCAGCCGGGCCCGATCTCGATGTCGCTGGTGAGGACCTTCACCCCGGCCAGCACCTCCACGCCCGGACGCGCGGTGGACGTGCTGCCGCGGTAGATCTCGATCAGCAGCTGGCCGAGGGCCAAGGCCGCTGCGACCCCGGCGTAGGCCAGCCCGAACTTGGGGACGGCGCCACGCAGCAGGAACGCCCCGACGGCGATGTGGGCGATCGGGACGAGAACCCCGGCCAGCACCCCACCGACGCCCGTCGCCTGGGTGAGCGCGGTCCCGTCGACCGTGAGGTAGGTGGGCAGGACGGCGGCGGCCCCGGCCACGCCGGCCAGCACGAGCAGGAGGCCGGCCACGCGGGCGAGGACCGGCACCGGTCCCATGACGAGGCCTTCGCCGGGAACCGGGACGGCCGAGGCCTTGCCCCCGCCCTTGCCGCCCTTCTTGCCGCCCTGCGCGCGGCGCGCGGACGACCGGACGTTGTCGGAACCCTGCCGCTGGGCGCGGGTCGACGCCGTCTGGCGTCGCCCCTGTGCTGCAGCGCGGTCGCGGGCGGGCCCGGTTCGGGCGTCGCGGGCGGACACGGTTCCCCCTTCAGCAGTCTGGTCACGAACGGGCGTCGATCAGCCGATGAACAGTCAGGCGTGTGTGACGCCTGCCACACAGGGGCATTACCTTCGCGTGAACGGAGCACAACAAGTGCTCCGTCCATCTGCGAGGCCGAACCCGGCGCCGGCGCCGAAGGAAGACACGGGGAGGTAACGGCGGTGGGTCGAGCGATCGACGCTGGCTCTGGTCCAGAGTCGCACATGACGGCGGTGCCCGACGGAACGCCACGAGGTGGTCTGCGGGCGTTCTGCAGCACCATTCTGACCGGCGGACTCACCGAACTGGCCTGGGTCGCCGCGCACCTGCTCATGTATCCGCTGGGCACGCGGACCGAGGAACTGCGTCCGGACGGTCGCAAGCGGCCCGGCGGCCAGCCGCCCAGCGCTCGCGCCCTGTTCGCCGCCGACCCGCTCGCGGCGCGCATCCCCGTCGTCCTCGTGCACGGCCTCATCGACAACCGCTCGATCTTCGCCGTGATGCGCCGCAGCCTGCGTCGGCGCGGGTTCACGCAGGTCTGTTCGTGGAACTACAGCCCGCTGTCCTCGGACATCGCCCGTTGCGCGGCCGACCTGGGCGCCCACATCGAGCGGGTGTGCGAGCAGACCGGGCACGAGCGGGTGCACGTCGTCGGGCACAGCCTGGGCGGGCTGATCGCCCGGTACCACCTGCAGCGCCAGGGCGGTGACCGGCGGATGGAGTCACTGGTGACCCTCGGCACGCCACACCAGGGCTCGGTGCTCGCGCACGTCGTACCGACGCCGATGATCCGCCAGCTCCGTCCGGGCTCCGCGGTCCTGCAGGAGCTCGCCGAGCCGTTGCCGGACTGCGGCACGCAGGTCACCGCCATCTACAGCGACCTCGACCAGATCGTCCTGCCGACCGCCTCCGGCCGCTGCGAGCACCCCGATCTGGGCGCCCGCAACGTGCTCGTCCGCGGCGTCGGCCACATGTCGCTGCCGATGCACCGTGGCGTCGTCGACGAGGTCGCCGCCACCCTCGCGGGCCGCCGCACCGCGCCACCTTCGGTGATCCAGGCGGCCTGACAAAGGACCCCTGCCCCCGACCCTCGCACGCTCGGGCCGGGCCCTGCAGGGGGCCGCCGAATTCCGCCATGCCCGAAATGTGCCGAATGCACGCGCCGTGTCGACATCACGCCTTGTAAAGATCGCGACACGACCGGTGTGGTGCTTGGTGGAGTCCTGACGCAACGTTACGGTCCGATCACGGCGCCGGTAGTCACCGGCGGACGCCGCCAGGCGCCCTCAGCCGCCGTCGCTCCCCCGACGGACCGCCTCCGGGCGCCCGACGGACAGCGCCAGACCGGGAAGGTGCGCCGTGGCACTCATCAGTGCGCTCCCGGTCCTCGATCGACCCCGGCGCTCCGCGCCGCAGGCGCCGACCACCGAGGTCGATCTCTCCGAGGTCGTGACCACGGAGGCTGTCGGCGCCGACGCGGATGCACCCGCCGCACCGCGCGCCGCCCGCCGACTCCCCCACCCGCCCGGCCGTCGCGGTCCGCTGTGGCTCGCCGCCCTCGTCGCCGGCGCAGTGCTCGCCGGCCTGCCGAGCGTGCTCGGCAGCGGTCCGCAGGTGATCAACGCCGATGCCTCCGACTACGGCCTCGGCGTCGCCTCCGACCTCGGGATCAGCGGCGGCATGGACGACACCGACGTCCGCCAGGGCCTCACCCAGGCCGAGGCGCAGGCACGGCTGAGCGAGCTGGCCGCCTCCCGAGCCGCCCGTGAACCGAAGACCGTCGTACCGGTCACCGAGTTCCGGCTCACCACCTGCTACTGCATGCGCTGGGGCCAGATGCACTACGGCCTCGACATGGCCGCGCCGCTGGGCACGCCCATCTACTCCGCCGTCGACGGCGTCGTCATCCGCGCCGGGAGCGCGTCCGGCTTCGGCAACGCGGTCTACATCCAGGACGCCGACGGCGACGTGCACATCTACGGCCACATGCGCTACTACGACGTCGAGGCCGGCGACATCGTCCACGCGGGCGACGAGATCGCCCAGGTGGGCAACGAGGGCTACTCGACCGGCCCGCACCTGCACTACGAGATCCACCGCGGCGGCGAGAACGGGCGTCCGATCGATCCGCAGGAGTACCTCGCCGAGCGCGGCGTCCACATCTGAGCCCCGCACGCGGCGGCCGAAACCCGCCAGCGTCGCCTCCTCCGAGCGGTCAGGCTCGAGGCCATGACCAGCACCGATGCTCCGTACCCGGTCCGCTGCGCTACGAGCCCCTCCCCGCCGCTCTCGCGGCCGAGGCCTCCCGCACCTTCGTCGACGACGACGGCGGACGACCGCTGCGCTGCTGCCTGCGTGACAGCCGGCCCGGGGAACGCCTCGCGCTCGTCGCGGTGACCCCCGACGGCCCGCAGGGCGCGTACCGCGAGACCGGACCGGTCTTCCTGCACGCGGACGGGTGCAGCGGCCCGACGGCGCCGGCTACCCCGAGGAGTTCCGCCGCCGGACCCAGGTCTTCCGTGCCTACGACCGCTCGGGCGCCATCGTCGGTGGCGAGGTCGTGCGCCCCGGCACCGGTCAGGAGGAGGCCGCCGCCCGCCTCCTGGCGGACCCCGACGTCGCGTTCCTGCAGACGCGCAACGTCGTCCACGGCTGCTACATGCTCACGATCCGGCGCGACCGGGCCGCATCACAGCTTGACCAGCGGCGCGTAGCGCAGGACCAGGCGCTTGGTGCCGCCGGAGCCGAAGTCGACCGTGGCCTGGGCCTTGTCGCCCGCGCCGGTGACCTCGACGACGGTGCCGAGACCGAAGGCGTCGTGGCTGACCCGGTCGCCGACGTCGACGGAGATGACCGCCCGGTTGCCCAGGCCTCCGCGCAGCCCGCCGGTGGACAGGCCGGTCGCGGCCACCCGGGACTGCGCCGACGAGTAGTTGGACTTCGCGGGGGCGGGCTCGAGCCGCGCCCAGTGCACGGTCTCCGGCGGGATCTCGTCGAGGAACCGGGACGGCGGGTTGTAGGCCGGCTGCCCCCAGCTGGTGCGCACCTGCGCCCGGGAGAGGAACAGCCGCTGCTGGGCGCGGGTGATGCCCACGTAGGCCAGCCGGCGCTCCTCCTCCAGCTCCCGCGGGTCGCCGAGGGCGCGCAGGTGCGGGAAGACGCCGTCCTCCAGCGCGGTGAGGAAGACGACCGGGAACTCCAGGCCCTTGGCGGTGTGCAGCGTCATGAGCGTGACGACGCCGGCGTCGTCGCCGGTGACCGGGATCTGGTCGGCGTCGGCCACCAGCGAGACCTGCTCGAGGAACTCGGTGACCGTGCCGCCCGGGCTGGCCGCCTCGAACTCCGCGGCGACCGAGATCAGTTCGTTGAGGTTGTCGACCCGCCCCTCGTCCTGCGGGTCGGTGCTCGCCTGCAGCTCGGTGAGGTAGCCGGTGCGGTCGAGGATGCTCTCCAGCAACGCCGCCGGGCCCGAACCGGTCTCGACCAGCTGCTCGAACTCCTCGAGCAGCGCGACGAACTCCTGGATCGCCTTGAGCGAGCGGGTCGCGAGCTCGCCCACCTCGGAGCAGCGGCGCAGGGCCGAGGCGAACGGGATCCGCTCGCGGTCGGCGAAGTTCTCGATGCAGGCCTCCGCCCGCTCGCCGATGCCGCGCTTCGGGGTGTTGATGACCCGGCGCAGGCTCACGATGTCGGTCGGGTTGGCCACCACCTTCAGGTAGGCCAGCGCGTCGCGGACCTCCTTGCGCTCGTAGAAGCGCACCCCGCCGACGACCTTGTAGGGCATGCCGACGCGGATGAACACCTCCTCGAACACACGGGAGGCGTTGTTGGTGCGGTAGAAGACCGCGATGTCCTTGGGCTGGACCGTGCCCTCGTCGACCAGCGCGTCGATCTGCTCGGCGACCCACGCGGCCTCGTCGTGCTCGTTGTCGGCGACGTAGCCCTCGATCAGCTCGCCGTCGCCGGAGTCGGTCCAGAGGTTCTTCGGGCCGGCGGCCGGTGTTCTTGGCGATGACCGTGTTCGCGGCCTTGAGGATCCGCTGGGTGGAGCGGTAGTTCTGCTCGAGCAGGATCGTCGTCGCGTCGGGGTAGTCGCGCTCGAACTCGTCGATGTTGCGGATCGTGGCGCCGCGGAAGGCGTAGATCGACTGGTCGGCGTCACCCACGACGCAGAGCTCGGCCATCGGGCACGGGGCCCTCGCCGGTGCCCACCAGCTCGCGCACCAGCATGTACTGGGCGTGGTTGGTGTCCTGGTACTCGTCGACGAGGACGTGCCGGAACCGGCGGCGGTAGTGCTCGGCGACGTCGGGGAACACCTGCAGCAGGTGCACGGTGTTCATGATCAGGTCGTCGAAGTCCATGGCGTGCGCCTGGCGCAGCCGCTGCTGGTAGAGCTTGTACGCCTCCGCGAGCACCTTCTCCGGTGCCGTCTGCGGGACGTAGCCCTCCTCGTCGATCAGCTCGTTCTTCAGGTTGGACACCTGCGCGGCGAGGCTGCGCCCGGGATAGCGCTTGGCGTCGAGGTCGAGGTCGCGGGCGACCATCGTCATCAGCCGGACCGAGTCGCCCTGGTCGTAGATCGTGAACGACGACTTCAGGTTCAGCTTGGCGGCCTCGGCGCGCAGGATGCGCACGCACATCGAGTGGAACGTCGACACCCACATGGCCCGGGCGCGCGGGCCGACGAGAGCAGCCACCCGCTCCTTCATCTCGCCGGCGGCCTTGTTGGTGAAGGTGATCGCGAGGATCTCTCCCGGAGAAGAGTGCCGGGCGCCGAGCAGGTAGGCGATGCGGTGCGTGAGCACCCGCGTCTTGCCCGATCCGGCACCGGCCACGATCAGCAGCGGGCCGCCCTCGTGGACGACGGCCTGACGCTGCGGGCCGTTGAGCCCGGCGAGCATGCGGTCGAGCTCGCGCCCGACCTGCCCCTTCGCGGTGCGCTGGAGGGCCTCGGTTCCTGGGAGGGGCTGGGCACCGCTGAGGGCTTCCTGGACGCTGCTCATGACCACATCACTGTAAGCCGGACGGGGGACAGCCCCCCGCCGCCGTCCACCTGCGCCACACCCGTCCCAGCGTCGGTCGTGGCCTCGCGGGGGGACCGTGTGGCAGACTCCTCCACGTGCTCGCCACGGTCAGCTTTTTCTACGGTCACCGGGATCCGGTGTCCGTCACCGCTGGCTGAGCACACGCCGCAACAGACGCCCCGGGCCCGAGGAGCCCGGGGCGTTTCTCGTTCCAGGGGTCCGACGGCCACCAGAACACCGAAGGACACCCAGATGAGCGCCCCCACCGTCCCCACCCCCGCTGCCGACTCCGATCCGGCGGACCGGATCCCCGCGCTGCGCGACGAGATCGACGCGTGCGACGCCGAGATCATCGCCCTGGTGCAGCGCCGGCTCGCCATCTCCCAGGAGATCGGCTCGCTGCGCGCCGCGTCCGGCGGCACCCGCCTCTCGCTCTCCCGGGAGCAGCAGGTGCTGGCCCGCTTCGGCGACGCCCTCGGCCCGGAGGGCACGGCGCTGGGCATGATGCTGCTCCGCCTGGGGCGCGGCCGCCTCTGAGCCGGCGGCCGCCGGGTTGACCAGCGCGGTGTATCCAGCGGGGTAGCCGGTCGCTCCTCCCGTCGTCATCCCTCGACGACCGGAGACGTGAGGACCATGCCCCAGCACGCCGCTGACTTCCCGTTCGCGTACCGCCTGCCCACCGACGTCGCGTTGCAGATCCGGGACACCGGCCCCGCCCTGGTGACCATGGGCTCGCCGCGCCGGCGGCTCGCCGTCCTGGTGCTCACGTTCGCCGCGCTCGCCGGCGGCCTCGCCGCGGCGCTGCCCTCCGGGGACGCGCAGGCGATGGTCAAGCAGGAGTGCGTCTACGACCTCGACGAGGGTTCGAACTCCACCAACGACCCGCTCCTCTGCTTCTAGGCGCCCTGATCGTCCCGGCACGGGACGTGATTCCGCTCCGCCCTGATCCCGCGGATCCTCGACAGCCCGTGCCCGGACTGCGACCGGTGCGCCTCTCCGCAGGAGGAACGGGGACGCGCTCGGTCGGCGGGGCCGGTCGGATCGTGGACGGCGATCCGACCGGCCCCGCACCCTCGTGTCACATCCCGGCGGGCTGCGTCGTCTCCATTGCGAATCCATCGAATGGAGAGGACGTCGACATGACCCGCATCTCGCTCGACCCGCCCCGCACCGCGCTCTACCGCCTCGCCGAGTGGTACGCCCGCCGCACCTACGGCGTCGTGCCCGACCCGCTGCCGGCGATGGCCCACAACATGCAGGTGCTGTCCACCGACCTCCGGTTCGAGATGTCGCTGGCGCGCTGGAAGCGGCTGGACCCGACGCTCAAGGCGTTGGCCGTCATGGCCTCGGCCGTGTCGATCGGCTGCTCGTGGTGCGTGGACTTCGGCTACTGGGAGACGACGAACCGCGGCATCGACCCGCGCAAGATGCACGACGTCCCGCGCTGGCGCGACAGCGACGTCTACACCGAGCTGGAGCGCCAGGTCATGGCCTACGCCGAGGCGGTCACCGCGACGCCGCCCGAGGTCACCGACGAGATGGTGACCGGCCTGCGGCGCCAGCTGGACGACGCGGCGCTGGTCGAGCTGACCATGATGGTGGCCGTGGAGAACGTCCGGTCGCGGTTCAACAGCTCCCTCGGGCTGACCAGCCAGGGCTTCAAGGACCGCTGCGAGATCCCCGCGGCGTCGTGACCGCTCACCTGGCGCCGTTCGACCGGCACCGGCGGCTGCTGTTCGGCGTCGCCTACCAGATGCTGGGCAGCGTCGCCGACGCCGAGGACGTCGTCCAGGACGCGTGGCTGCGCTGGTCGGCGGCCGACCGGGACGACGTCGTCGACGAGCGCGCCTACCTCGTGCAGATCACCACCCGGCTGGCGCTGGACCGGCTGGGCTCGGCGCGGGCCCGGCGGGAGAGCTACGTCGGGCCGTGGCTGCCGGAGCCGCTGCTGACCGCCGGCGGTCCGGTCGCCTCCGGCCCTCCGGAACCCGAGCCGGACGACGCCGTCGAGCTGGGCGAACGGGTCTCGCTCGCCCTGCTCGTGGTGCTGGAGACGCTGTCGCCGGTCGAGCGGGCGGTGTTCGTGCTGCGCGAGGTCTTCGGGATGTCGACCGCGGAGGTCGCCGGCGTCCTCGGCCGCACCGAGCACCGCCGTCCGCCAGCTGGCCCACCGGGCGCGCGAGCACGTGGAGGCGCGGCGCCCGCGGTTCGACACCGACCGGCGGGCGCAGCAGGAGGTCACCGACCGGTTCCTCGCCGCGGTCGCCGGTGGGGACGTCGACGCGCTGCTCGCCGTCCTCTCCCCCGGCGTCGTGCTGCTCAGCGACGGCGGCGGGCAGGCCTCGGCGGCGCTGCGGCCGATCACCGGCGCGGAGAAGGTGGCCCGGTTCCTGCACGGGGCCGCCGCGAAGGGCCTGCGGGACTTCCCCGACCTGCGGATGGTGGTCGCCGACGTCAACGGCTCCCCCGCCATCGTCGGGTGGTCCGGCGACGAGCCGTTCGGCGCGGTCTCGCTGGTGGTGGTGGACGGCCGGGTCGAGCAGGTGCTGGTGATGGTCAACCCGGAGAAGCTGGCCGGACTCGTCGGCCCCGTCTTCTAGGCTCCCGCGGGTGACCATGCCCCCACCACCGAAGCCGGCCGAGCACGTCGAGCGCGCCCTGTGCGTGCTGGCCCATCCCGACGACGTCGACTTCGGCAGCGCGGGCACGGTCGCCACGATGACCGCGGCCGGCACCGAGGTCACCTACTGCATCGTCACCGACGGCGACGCGGGCGGGTTCGACGAGACGCCGCGCGAGCAGATGCCGGCCCTGCGGCGGGCGGAGCAGCAGGCGGCCGCCGCCGAGGTCGGGGTCACCGACGTCCGTTTCCTGGGCTATCCCGACGGGCGGCTGGAGCTCACGCTGGACCTGCGGCGCGACATCAGCCGGGTGATCCGGCAGGTGCGGCCGCAGCGGATCCTCACCAGCTCGCCGGAGCGGTGGTGGGAGCGCGTCGCGGCCAGTCATCCCGACCACATGACCGTCGGCGAGGCGACGCTCCGGGCGGTCTACCCCGACGCCCGCAACCCGTTCGCGTTCCCCGAACTGCTCGAGGAGGAGGGGCTCGAGGCCTGGACGGTGTCGGAGGTGTGGCTGGGCGCCAGCCCGCGGGCCGACCACGCCGTCGACGTCACCGAGACCGCCGCGCAGAAGTTCGCCGCGCTGAAGCGCCACGTGACCCAGGTGAGCCACCACCCCGATCTCGAGGGCTTCGTGAGCGGCTGGATGCGGATGACCGCGCAGCGCTTCGGCCTGCCGGAGGGCCGCATGGCCGAGGCCTTCCACGTGGTGCACACGGCGTGATCTGTCGTCCTCCGGACGACACCGCGGCCACGTGCCGTCCCCAGGTGCGCCGAGCCGCTGCGTCACGCCTGCGCGGACCCCTCCGGGGCCCACTCGGCGCGACAGGACTGCCGACGTCTCCAAGACTCGTCGCCGCGGGCGAGGCCGAGCCGTTCGAACCGATGGCGGGGCGCCCGATGAACGGCTGGGTGGTCGTCGGCCCGTCGACGGACTGGGCGCCGCTGGTCGACGAGGCCCGGGCGTTCGTCGAGTCTAAGGCCTCGGAGGCTCGCCCTGAGCAGCGAAGGTGAGGGGGTCCTTCTTCAGAGCAGGCGGTTCGTCGCCGCCCAGCGGGTCAGCTCGTTGCGGTTGGACAGCTGCAGCTTGCGCAGCACGTTCGAGGCGTGCGACTCCACGGTCTTCACCGAGATGAACAGCCGCGAGCCGATCTCCCGATAGGTGTAGCCGCGGGCGAGCAGCTGCATCACCTCGCGCTCGCGCGCGCTGAGCAGGTCCAGCCCGGGGTCGGTCGCCTCCTCCGGGACCTTCTCGGCAGCAGGGCCTCCGGCCGAGAAGGCGTCGAGCACGAAGCCGGCCAGCCGCGGGCTGAAGACGACGTCACCGTCGGCCACCCGGCGCACGGCGTCGACCAGATCGGGGCCGGAGATCGTCTTGGTGACGTAGCCGCGGGCGCCCGCGCGGATGACGGCGATGACGTCCTCCGCCGCGTCGGACACCGAGAGCGCGAGCCAGCGGACGTCGGGGAGCTCGGTGCGCAGCGTCTCGAGCACCGCCCGCCCTCCCCCGCCGGGCAGGTGGACGTCCAGGAGGACGACGTCGGGCTCGGTCACGCGGATGCCGTCGACGGCGGCCGGCACGTCGGCGGCCTCGCCGACGAACGTCACGTCGTCGCCGAGCTCGGCGCGGACGCCGGCACGGACCATCGCGTGGTCGTCCACGACGAAGACGCGGGGCCTCTTTCCGACCGCGGTCACGCGGCCGTCCTCGGCAGCACCAGCTCCACCTCGGTCCCTTCACCTGGGGCGGAGCGGATCTCCGCCGTCCCGCCGAGCCGGGTCAGCCGGCCGTGCACCGAGTCCCGGAGACCACGACGGTCGTCGGACACCGTCGCCGGATCGAAGCCCTTGCCGCGGTCGCGGACGAACACCGACACGCGCTCCGGCGTGACCTCGGTGTAGAGGTCGACGGCCGTGGCACCGGAGTGCTTGGCGGCGTTGACCAGCGCCTCGCGGGTGGCCGCGCCGAGACCGGCCAGCGCGTCGTCGACCGGCGCGTCGCCGACCACGACCGGGTCCACGATCAGCGAGTGGTCGGCCTCGACCTCCGCCACCATGCCGGCGACGAGCCCGGCCCACGTGCCGCCCTCGCGGACGGCCGCGGGGTCGTAGAGCCAGGCGCGCAGCTCGCGCTCCTGCCCACGGGCCAGCCGGCTGACCGCCTGCGGCTCGTCGGCGTGCCGCTGGATCAGTGCCAGCGTCTGCAGCACGGAGTCGTGCAGGTGCGCCGCGACGGCGGCCCGTTCCTCCGAGCGGACCCGCGCCGAGCGCTCCTCGGCGCGGGACGCGAGCAGCCGGCGCCAGATCGGCGCCGTGGCGAGCACCAGGCCGGTGAGGATCACGAGCGTCGCGGCGAAACCGTCGCGGGCGTCGGCGAGCTGGCCGGTCGTGGCCAGCAACAGCACGACACCACCGGCGGCGAGGACGACGCCTCCGGCCAGTGCCCAGCGGACCCCGGGGAGGGCGAGCGTGCGGTCGGTGTCCAGCTGCCGCCAGATGACGGCCAGGCCGGCGGCGACCAGGACCAGCGGCAGGACGACGTCGCCGCCGCCCCACGTGGAGAGCTGGCCGAGCAGCACGACGGCGACGAACGCGATGACGATCAGACCCAGCCACTGCCGCTTGCCGGTGGGCCGAGGGCCGACGACGGGCGTCGGGTCCTCGGTACCGGGGGGCGCGACCGGCATCATCAGCCAGAGCGCCCCGTACGCGACGACGCCGATGCCCGCGGTGGCCAGGACGGCGAAGGCGACCCGCACGATGAGCGGGTCCTGGCGCAGGTGCGCCGCCGTCCCGACCGCGACCCCGGCCAGCAGGCGGCCGCCCCGCGGGCGCACCAACGGCGGCCGGGCCGTGGGCGGGTCGGCCGGCGCGGGCGGCCCGGGGGCCGGGCCGGTGGTCGCAGGGCTGGTCACGGTAACGATGGTCGCACCGTCGCCCCCTGTCATGACACCGGTGATCACCCTGGAAGATCAGGCGCCGACGAACCAGGGTCGGATGGGGGCGTTCCCTGATGGTTTCGGCGGCCGTGGCTCGGCACGCTCGTGGCATGACATCGGCACCGCCCCCCGCTCCCCCCGTGGACCCTCCACCGGCCTGGCAGCCCCCGCCTCCCCCCGCGGGGCCGCCGGCCCGTCCCCAGCTGCGCCGCAGCCGCACCGACAAGATCCTCGGTGGCGTCAACGGCGGGCTGGCGGAGTACAGCGGCATCGACCCGCTGCTCTGGCGCGTCGGCTTCGTCGCGCTCGCCTTCGCCGGTGGCACCGGCGTCCTCGTCTACCTGTTGCTGTGGCTGCTCATGCCGGCCGGTCCCCCCGGAGCCGCGACGAGCACGGCCACGGGCCGCGCCGTCCGTGCCCCGAAGCGGCCGGCCGGACCGCGCTCCCCCGTCCCCGGCATCACGATGGCCGCCCTGCTGATCGTCATCGGCGTCCTCGTCATGATCGACCGGCTCACCGGTGCCGACCTCGGCCCGCGGGCCTTCATCGGCTCCGCGCTCCTCGTCGTGGGCCTGGGACTCATCGCCGCATCCCGCGCACAGGGACGGACCGGCCGCGGCGGCCTGATCGCGCTGGGCGTCGTCCTCTCGCTGGCGCTGATCGCCGCGGCCAACGAGCCCTGGCGGCACTCCGACGACGACATAGGCGACCGGTTCTACATGCCCGGCATGGCGGACGCGGTGCAGACCGAGTACCACGGCGGCATCGGCGACATGCGGCTCGACCTGTCCGACGTCGACGTGAGCGACCTCGACACGGCCATCCGAGACCCGCGTGGATGCCGGGGTCGGCGACGTCACGATCATCGTCCCCCGCGACGCCGACGTCCGCGTGAACATCGACTCGGGCATCGGCTCGGTCGAGGTCTTCGGCGAAGAGGGCCGCAGCGACGGCTTCTTCGAGGGCGAGGGCTCGGGCTCCTGGGTGGGCGACGGCGAGCCCGAGATCGTGCTCAACGTGAATGCCGGCATCGGAGACGTGGAGGTAGACCGTGCCTGACTACAGCGAGTTCCCGACGACCCCGACCGCCTGGCAGGAAGCGCAGCTGCGGGACTGGCAGACCATCACCCCGCTGGAGACCGAGGACCCGCCGGCGCCCGCGCAGCCGAAGACCGACCGGGTCGCGCTGGTCCCGGGCATCTTCTTCGTCGTCCTGGCCATCGTGCTCATGAGCGGCCTGGACCTGCCGTTCGGACTGTTCGGTGACGGCGGCCTCCTGTGGCTGGTGCTCATCGGCGCCGGAGTGGTCCTGCTGAAGAGAGAACTCGGGAGGGCGCGCCGCAAGCGCTGACCGGACGGAGCGGGCGGAACGAGCCCGGGGAGCACCCGCTCCCCGGGCTCGTTCGCGTAACGACCAGGCCCGATGCGTTGCGCCCGGCAAGGGCGCGCGGCTCACGCTCGGTGCCATGGCACGCGCCGCGTTGCTGCTGACGGTGCTGCTCCTGGCCGGCTGCGCCGCGGCGTCCGGGGGCGGTTCGCCGGCGGTGGACGTCGCCGGTGAGTGGGAGCTCGTCTCCGGGACCTCAGCGGGGGACCCGCTGCCGCAACCCGAGGGCAGCCGCGCGACCCTGACCTTCGACGGCGCCGAGGCCGGTGGCCAGTCGTTCTGCAACCACTACTTCAGCACGTACACCCTCGACGGCGACGCTCTGCGGTTCGACGGCATCGGCGGCACCGAGATGGCCTGCGAGCCCGAGATCATGGCCGCGGAGACCGCTTTCGTGACCGCCCTGGCCGCGGTGACCCGCGTCGCCCGCGACGGCGACGACCTGCTGCTCACCGGCGACGACGTCGAGCTGCGGTTCAGCCCGGTGGCGCCGGTCCCGACGAGCCAGCTGGTCGGGACGGACTGGGTGCTCGAGACGCTCCTCGACGGCGAGGCCGCGAGCTCGGTCCTGGGCGGCTCGACCCTCCGGTTCGAGGACGACGGCACGCTGACCGCGACGACCGCCTGCACGACGCTCACCGGTCGCTGGCAACCGACCGGTGACCGGATCCAGCTCCCCGAGGCGGCCGGCGAGAACCGGGACTGCCCGCCGGAGGCCCACGCCCAGGACGAGCACGAGCTCGCGGTCCTCGGCGGCGGCTTCACCCCGACCATCGAGGAGGACCGGCTCACCCTCCTGATCGACGACGGCCGGGGCCTGGTCTACCGCGACGCAGGTCCTGGGCCCGACGGCCGAGGAGGAGGCGCCGGCCGACGAGCTCGCCGGCGTCTGGGGGATGCGGTCCGGCACGTTCGAGGGCGAGGAGATCGTCATTCCCGCCCAGGCCCGGGGAACGATCGAGTTCGACGGCCGGCGGGTCGGCGGCACCTCGTTCTGCAACGGGTTCGGCGGCACGTACCGGCTCGACGGCGACCAGCTCGTGCTCGAGGACCTCGCCTCCACGCTCGTCGGGTGCATGGACGACGTCGCGGCGGCCGAGACGGCGTTCCACGGCGTCCTGAACGGCGCTGGACTCTCGGTCACGGTCGACCCCATGGAACTGGTGCTCACCAGCGATGCCGGGGAGCTGCGCTTCACCCCGGTGCCGCCGGTGCCCGAGGCCGAGCTGGTCGGCACGCGGTGGGTGCTGGAGACCATCGCCCAGGGCGGCACCGCGTCGTCCACGGTCGGCGAGCCGGCGGTGCTCGAGCTGCGCGAGGACGGCACGGCGACCTTCTCCACCGGCTGCCAGACCATGACCGGCACCTGGACCACCCACGGCGACTCGGTGATCCTGGCCGGCTACGAGTACGACCCCACGGTCTGCGACCCGGCGTTGGCGGAGCAGGACTCGCTCGTCACGCAGATGCTGAGCGCGGGTTCGAGGTGACGATCGAGGGCGACCTGCTGACGGTCACCGACGTCGACACCCGCGGCGCGCCCCGGCCTCACCCTCGTCTACGCGAGCATGAGGGCTGGAGCTCATTCCCACTCGATGGTGCCGGGCGGCTTGCTCGTGACGTCGAGCGTCACGCGGTTGACCTCGCGCACCTCGTTGGTGATGCGGGTGGAGATCTTCGCCAGCAGGTCGTAGGGCAGCCGCGTCCAGTCGGCGGTCATCGCGTCCTCGCTCGACACCGGCCGCAGCACGATCGGGTGCCCGTAGGTGCGCCCGTCGCCCTGTACGCCCACCGAGCGGACGTCGGCCAGCAGCACGACCGGGCACTGCCAGATCTCGCGGTCCAGCCCGGCGGCGGTCAGCTCGGCGCGGACGATCGCGTCGGCCTTCCGGAGCACGTCGAGGCGCTCCTGCGTCACCTCGCCGACGATCCGGATGCCGAGCCCGGGGCCGGGGAACGGCTGGCGCCAGACCATCGCCTCGGGCAGCCCGAGCTGGATGCCGACCTCGCGGACCTCGTCCTTGAACAGCGTCCGCAGCGGCTCCACCAGGGTGAACTGGAGGTCCTCGGGCAGGCCGCCGACGTTGTGGTGGCTCTTGATGTTCGCCGTCCCGGAGCCCCCGCCGGACTCGACGACGTCGGGATAGAGCGTGCCCTGCACGAGGAAGTCGACGGTCTCGCCGTGCGCCTTGACGTCGCCGACGACGTCGAGCGCGGCCTGCTCGAAGACCCGGATGAACTCCCGGCCGATGATCTTGCGCTTCTCCTCGGGGTCGGACACCCCGGCCAGGGCGGTGAGGAACTGCTCGCGGGCGTCGACCACGCGCAGGTCCACCCCCGTGACGGCGACGAAGTCCCGCTCGATCTGCTCGGTCTCGCCCTCGCGCATCAGCCCGTGGTCGACGTAGACACAGGTGAGCCGGTCGCCGATCGCCTGCTGCACGAGCGCCGCGGCGACGGCGGAGTCGACGCCCCCGGAGAGCGCGCACAGGGCGTGGCCGTTCCCGACCTGCGCCCGGATCCGCTCGACCTGCTCCTCGACGACGTTGGCCATCGTCCAGGTCGGCTCGAGGCCGGCGATGTCGAAGAGGAAGTGCTCGAGCACCGACTGCCCGTGCGAGGTGTGCCGCACCTCGGGGTGGAACTGCACCCCGGCGAGCTTGCGGTCGACGTCCTCGAAGGCGGCCACCGGGGCGCCGGTCGACGTCGCGGTCACGGTGAACCCGGGCGGGGCCTGCGAGACGGCGTCCCCGTGGCTCATCCAGACCGACTGCTGCGACGGGAGCGAACCGAACAGCCGCCCCCCGGTCGTGACCGTGAGCGGCGTGCCGCCGTACTCGCGGTCGCCGGTGTGGGCGACCGCGCCGCCCAGGCTCTGGGCCATCGCCTGGAAGCCGTAGCAGATGCCGAACGCCGGGACGCCGGCCTCGAAGAGCGCCGGGTCGACCTGCGGTGCACCGGGCGCGTAGACGCTCGACGGCCCGCCGGAGAGGACGATCGCCGCCGGCTTGCGGGCCAGCACCTCGTCGACCGGGACCTCGGAGGAGACGATCTCGGAGTAGACCCCCGCCTCGCGGATCCGCCGGGCGATCAGCTGCGCGTACTGCGCACCGAAGTCGACGACGAGGACGGTCGGGAAATCCATCAGCCCACCCGGCCGTCGGTGGACGCCGCGTCGTAGCCGCCGATGACCAGGTCCACCCGCTGGAACTCCTTGAGGTCCCGGTAGCCGGTCTTCGCCATCGTGCGCCGCAGCGCGCCGAACAGGTTCGTGCGGCCGTCGGAGGTCGCGGCCGGGCCGAGCAGCACCTGCTCCAGCGGAGCGAGCGGCTCGACCGGCGCCGATGCCCCACCGCGCGGGAGGCGGGGGTGCGCCGCGACGGAGTCCCACCAGATGCCGCCGCCGGGCGCCTCGGCGGCGACGCGCAGCGGCTCACCGATCTGGACGGCGTCGGCGCCGCAGGCCAGCGCGCGGGCGATGGAGCCGCTGGTCTCGATCCGGCCGTTGGCGATGACGTGCACGTAGCGCCCACCGGTCTCGTCGAGGTAGTCGCGGCGCGCGGCCGCGGCATCGGCGATGGCGCTGGCCAACGGGACGCGGATGCCCATGACGGCGTCGCCGGTGCTGAAGCTGTCGGCCCCGACCCCGACGATGACGCCGGCCGCTCCGGTGCGCATCAGGTGCAGCGCGGTCTGGTAGTTCGCCGCACCGCCCACGATCACCGGGACGTCGAGGTCGGCGATGAAGTCCTTGAGGTTGAGCGCATCGCCCTGGGTCGTCACGTGCTCGGCGGACACGATCGTGCCCTGGATGACCATCAGGTCGACGCCCGCCGCGAGCACGGCCGGGGCGTACTGCAGCGTGTGCTGCGGCGAGATGCGGACCGCCGTCGTGACGCCGGCGTTCGACATCTCCTTGATCCGCGCGGTGATCAGGTCCGGCTGCACCGGCTCGCAGTAGATCTCCTGCAGCAGGGCGACCGGCGGGGCGCCGCCGGCGCCGGCCTCCCGCAGCCGCCGGAACACCGGCGTCGGGTCCTCGTACCGCGTCCAGAGCCCCTCGGCGTTGAGCACGCCGAGTCCGCCGGCCTGGCCCACGGCGATCGCCGTGGCCGGGCTGATGACGGCGTCCGACGGGCTGGTGACCAGCGGGATGTCGAACCGGAAGGCGTCGATCTGCCAGGCGGTCGAGACGTCGTCGACGTCGCGGGTGCGGCGGGACGGGACGATCGAGACCTCGTCGAGGTCGTAACCGCGGCGGGCGAATCGGTTGAGACCGATCTCCACGGTGTCGCGTGCACTCACGTGGTTCACCGTCCGCGGTAATTCGGGGCTTCGACGGTCATCTGGATGTCATGCGGGTGGCTCTCGACCAACCCGGCCGACGTGATGCGGGTCAGCTGACCGCGCTCCTTGAGCTCGGCGATCGTCGCCGCGCCCGCGTAGCCCATGGAGGCGCGCAGGCCGCCGACGAGTTGGTGGGCGACGCCGGACAACGCGCCGCGGTAGGGCACCTGGCCCTCGATGCCCTCGGGCACGAGCTTGTCGTCGGAGAGCACGTCGTCGGCGAAGTAGCGGTCGCGGCTGAACGACTGGTTGCCGCGCTTCTGCATCGCGCCGAGCGAACCCATGCCGCGGTAGGTCTTGTACTGCTTGCCGTTCATGAAGACGAGCTCGCCCGGCGCCTCCTCGACGCCGGCGAACAGGCCGCCGATCATGACCGTGTCCGCGCCGGCGACGAGGGCCTTCGCGATGTCGCCGGAGTACTGCAGACCGCCGTCGGCGATGACCGGCACACCGGCCGGCGCGGCCGCGAGCCAGGCCTCGTAGATCGCGCTCACCTGCGGGACGCCGACACCGGCGACCACGCGGGTCGTGCAGATGGAGCCCGGTCCGACGCCGACCTTCACGGCGTCGACGCCGGCGTCGATGAGCGCCTGCGCCCCGGCGCGGGTGGCGACGTTGCCGCCGACCACCTCGATGCCGCTGTCGCCACCGAAGTCCTGCTGCACGCGGGCGACCATGTCGAGCACCGCGCGCTGGTGACCGTGCGCGGTGTCGACGACGAGCACGTCGACACCCGCGTCGACCAGCAGCCCGGCACGCTTGTAGGCGTCCTCGCCGACCCCGAGCGCCGCCCCGACCACGAGGCGGCCGTCGGCGTCCTTGGTGGCGTTGGGGTACTGGTCGCGCTTGACGAAGTCCTTGACCGTGATGAGGCCGCGGAGCCGCCCGCCGTCGTCGACGATCGGCAGCTTCTCGATCTTGTGCTTGGACAGCAGCGAGAGCGCGGTGTCGGGGTCGACGCCCACGGGGGCGGTCACCAGCGGCATCGGCGTCATGACGTCGCGGACGAGCCGGTGCTGGTCGGTCTCGAACCGCATGTCGCGGTTGGTGACGATGCCGACGAGGACGCCGTCGCCGTCGACGACGGGAGCGCCGGAGATCCGGTAGCGGGAGGACAGCGCGTCGACCTCGGCGAGGGTGTTGTCCGGCAGCACGGTGACCGGGTTGGTGACCATGCCCGCCTCGGAGCGCTTCACGAGGTCGACCTGGCCGGCCTGCTCCTCGGCGGCGAGGTTGCGGTGCAGGATGCCGACGCCGCCGACGCGGGCCATCGCGATCGCCATGCGCGCCTCGGTGACCGTGTCCATGGCGCTGGACAGCAGGGGGACGGCGATACGGATGCGCCGGGTCAACCGGGAGCTGGTGTCCACCTCGGCCGGGACGACGTCCGACGCGCCCGGGATGAGCAGGACGTCGTCGTAGGTGAGGCCGAGCGCGGCGAACTTCGCCGGCAGCTCGGGGGCCGAGGCCCCAGCCTGGTAGTCGTCGGGCTGCATTGGGAGCCGCCACCCCTTCGATCGGGACCGGCGCCCTCGATGGGCGCGCGGGGGTTGCGTCCGATCCTAGGCGGCGCAGGGAATCGGTCGATGTGATCCCTGTCGGGCTACTACCGTGGTGCCGTGACTCCGTTCGACGAAGCCTCTGGACCCGACTTCGGGCCGGCCGACGCACCACCGCCGCTGACGATGGAGGAGCGGGCCGGTGTCCTCGACGACCTGGCCGAGCTGGAGGTCTTCCGCACCCTCCTCGAGCCGACCGGCATCAAGGGCATCGTCGTGGACTGCCCCGACTGCGACGAGGAGCACCACGTCGACTGGGCGCTCATGCAGTCCAACCTGCGTCAGCTGCTCGACGAGGGCCAGACCGGCCGGCACGAGCCGCCGTTCGACCCGGACCCCGACGACTACGTCAGCTGGGACTACGCCAGCGGCTACGCCGACGGTGTGGCCGCGATGGCCGAGCGCGACGAGCCCACCGGCAAGCACTCCGCCCGCGACGACCAGCCGTGATCAGAACGCACTGAGGGCTGTCTCCGACGGATCGGAGACAGCCCTCAGTGCGTGGTGATCTATTGTCAGTTCATCATCCCGCGGCGGAAGCCGTGGGCCACGGCCTCGGCGCGGTCCTTGGCGCCGAGCTTGCGGAAGAGCCGCCGCGCGTGGGTCTTGATGGTGTCCTCGGAGAGGTAGAGCTCGCGGCCGATCTGGGCGTTGCTCTTGCCCTGGCTCATGCCGGTGAGCACCTGCATCTCGCGCATCGACAGCGTCACCGTGGGCGTGGTCTCCCGGACCGCGGCGCGGACCGTCGTCGGCGCGGAACCGGCCAGCGGAGCGGCACCGCTCCAGGCGGGCACGCCGGCGTTCTGCTGCGGGATGCGCACGCCGTCGGCGCGCAGGCCGACGCGGGACAGGCCGAGGCCCATCTCGATCGGGCTGGCGTCCCAGCGCAGGTAGCCGCGGGCACCGAAGGCGACGGCGGCGCGCACGCTGTCGGCGTCGTCGGGGGCACCCAGCACGAGCACGTTGAGGCCCGGGTAGGCCCGCAGCGCCTGGGTGGCCGCGGACAGCCCGGTGTCGACGGCACGCTGGGTGCCGACGAGCAGGACGTCGGGCGACCGCTGGGCCAGCCGCGACATCAGCGAGGCGGCGTCACCCACGACCTCGACCCGGCCCACGAACGGCAGGGCCACGAGGCGCGACGCGACGTCGTCCCGGACCCGACGGCGCTCGTCGTACACCCAGACGGTGGCCCCGTTCACGGGCCCGCGCATCCTGTCGTCGATCAAGTGCGTCTCCTCGGGTCACCCGGGCACACCCGGGGTCGTGATCCGTCCGGGCTACGCCCGGTCGGGTGTCGCTCGGGCGGGGCTCCCTTGTCGGGGAGCGCCCGCCTCCGCGCTATGTTCGCGCTCTCCGATCCGGTTTTCCCCCTCCGGATTCGGCGCGTCCGAGAACCACCTTGATCGACTCCGCGGCCATGCGACAGAAGCCCTCACCCCGGGGGGTGAGGGCCGGTCCGGCGGGGGGTCGCAAGAAAATTTCGCCGAAAAGTTGCGATCACTGCGTGTTTGACCATGCAGGGCGAAGGGCACCGGGCCACCTGCAGCCGGACAGCCCCCTCCGGCTCACCGAGTCCTGGAGGAACCATGGCAGATATCCGCAGACTCCCGACGCCCGTTGCCGAGGTGTGGGACTGGCAGCTGCATGGGGCGTGCCGTGGTGAGAACACGTCTCTGTTCTTCCACCCGGACGGTGAACGCGGTCCTGCCCGTGCCAGGCGGCAGACCGCGGCGAAGGCGGTCTGCGCGCGGTGCCCCGTCATCGACGCGTGCCTGAAGCACGCGTTGTCGGTCCGCGAGCCCTACGGGGTCTGGGGCGGCATGAGCGAGGAGGAGCGGGCCCGGCTGATCGCCGCGGAGCCCAGCCACGCTGTCGCAGCCGTCGCTGCCGGGGTCTGACGACCCCCACACACGCCGAAGAGGGCGGGTCCGGAGAAATCCGGACCCGCCCTCTTCGTGTTCCTGGAGCCTCCTGGCTCACCGCGTGGGGTCCTGGATCACGATCGACGCTGAGCCAGGACCCCCGACGATCAGGTCACCTGATCATCGGGGCAGTTCAGTGGCTGTGGCCGTGCCCGCCGTGCGAGTGGCCGTGGGTGTGGTGCCCGCCGCCGTGGCTGTGCTCCTCCTCGGCCGGCTTCTCGACGACCGCCGAGTCCGTGGTCAGCACCATCGCCGCGATGGAGGCGGCGTTGCCGAGCGCGGCCTTGGTGACCTTCACCGGGTCGATGACGCCCTGCTTGGCCAGGTCGCCGTACTCCCCGGTCTCGGCGTTGAAGCCGTTGCCGGCGCCGAGCTCGCGCACCTTGCTGACGACGACGCGACCCTCGTAGCCGGCGTTCTCGGCGATGCGGGCCAGCGGGGCGTCCAGCGCCGCGCGGACGGCGCGGGCGCCGGTGAGCTCGTCGCCCTCCAGCGACAGACCGTCGATCGCGGCCGCCGCGTGCACCAGCGCCGAACCGCCGCCGGGGATCACGCCCTCCTCGACCGCCGCGCGGGTGGCCGCGATGGCGTCCTCGATGCGGTGCTTGCGCTCCTTGAGCTCCACCTCGGTGGCCGCGCCGACGCGGATGACACCGATGCCACCGGCGAGCTTGGCGAGGCGCTCCTGCAGCTTCTCGCGGTCCCAGTCGGAGTCCGTGGCCTCGATCTCGCGCCGGATCTGCGCGATCCGGTCGCCGATGGCGTCCTTGGTGCCGCCGCCGTCGACGAGCGTGGTGTCGTCCTTGGTGACGGTGACCCGCCGCGCGGTGCCGAGCACCTCGAGGCCGACCTGGTCGAGCTTGAGGCCGACGTCCTCGCTGACCACCTGGCCGCCGGTGACGACGGCGAGGTCGGTCATGAACGCCTTGCGCCGGTCGCCGAAGAACGGCGACTTCACCGCGACGACCTTGATGGTCTTGCGGATGGAGTTCACGACGAGCGTCGACAGCGCCTCGCCCTCGACGTCCTCGGCCACGATCAGCAGCGGGCGGCCGCCGGTCGAGAGCACCTTCTCCAGCAGCGGGAGCAGGTCGGCCAGCGCGCCGACCTTGCCGCTGACCAGCAGGACCAGGGTGTCGTCCAGGACGGCCTCCATGGCCTCCTGGTCGGTGACGAAGTACGGCGACAGGTAGCCCTTGTCGAACTGGAGTCCCTCGGTGACGTCCAGTTCGGTGGACATGGTGTTGCTCTCCTCGACGGTGATCACACCGTCCTTGCCCACGCGCTCCATCGCCTCGCCGATCAGGTCGCCGATGACGGAGTCCTGGGCGGAGATGGTGGCGACGCCGGCGATGTCGGCACGCTCGTCGACCGGGGTGGCGGCCTCGTCGAGCGCGGCCTGGACAGCCTCGACGGCGGCGCGCATGCCGCGGCCGAGGGCCAGCGGGTTCGCACCCGCAGCGACGTTGCGCATGCCCTCGTGGACCAGCGCCTGGGCCAGCACGGTCGCGGTCGTGGTGCCGTCACCGGCGACGTCGTTGGTCTTGGTGGCGACGCTCTTGGCGAGCTGCGCGCCGAGGTTCTCGTACGGGTCGTCGAGCTCGACCTCGCGGGCGATCGTGACGCCGTCGTTGGTGATCGTCGGGGCGCCGAACTTCTTGTCGATGACGACGTTGCGGCCGCGCGGGCCGAGGGTCACCTTGACCGCGTCGGCCAGCTTGTCGACGCCGCGCTCGAGGGAGCGCCGGGCGTCCTCGTTGAACTTGATGATCTTGGCCATGCTGGACCTCTCGATCAGGAAATGCAGGAAAAGTCGACCGCCCCGGGACCCGAGATCGGGTCGCCCGGGGCGGTCGGAGAGTGCGGTGGTGCTAGCGGGGAGAGGTCACTTCTCCACGACGGCGAGCAGGTCGCGGGCGGAGAGCACGAGGTACTCCTCGCCGCCGTACTTGACCTCGGTGCCGCCGTACTTGGAGTAGATGACGACGTCACCCACGTTCACGTCGAGCGGAACGCGGTTGCCGTTGTCGTCGATGCGGCCGGGGCCCACGGCGATGACCGTGCCCTCCTGCGGCTTCTCCTTGGCGGTGTCCGGGATGACCAGACCGGAGGCGGTGGTGGTCTCGGCCTCGTTGGCCTGGACCACGACCCGGTCCTCCAGCGGCTTGATGCTGACCTTGGTAGCGGTCGTCACGTCGGTGACGCCCCCTTCGGTGTCGGACGGGTGGGAACTATGACTGTGGTGGTGCGTACTGCTGATGCTGTGGCACGGGTTCTGACGGATCTGCCGTCGCGGGGGTCAGGCGTCAGCCCGTGTCGATTGGCACTCTACCCACGAGAGTGCCAGCCGCTCAACCGGGTCCCCGAGGTGAGTGACGCCGGGAGTCCGGCAGGCTCTCGGTCGTGCCCGACGCCCCGGCCTCCGACGCCCTCGCCCAGTTGGCGTGGCTGCGCGGGCCGGAGGGTGCGGCGGCGACGGCGCTGGCCGGCCGACTGCTCGCCGACGGTACCGACCTGCTCCCCGGGCTGGCGCGGCTGCGGGCCGAGGTCGGCGCGGAGCACGCCGGCCCGGCCTGGGAGCTGGCGCGCCTCCGTGCGCGGGCGCGGCCGGTGTTCGGTGCCGACGCCGACGTCCTCTTCCTGACCGCGGACGCCCTCGAGCAGGCGGGCCGACCCGCGCTCGCCGAGCGTCGCGCGGCTCGCCTCCTGGCCGGCGGGGCGACGCGGGCTGCGGACCTCGGCTGCGCGGCCGGGACGGACACGGTGGCCCTCGCCCGCGCCGGCGCCTCGGTCGTCGCCGTCGACCGGGACCCGGTCGCCCGCGCTCTGACGGCGGCGAACGCCGAGGCGCTCGGCGTCGCCGATCGGGTGGAGGTGCTCGACGCGGACGTCGTCGACCTGGTCGCGGCCGCCGATGGCTCGGTCGCGGGCTGCGACGCGGCCACCCTCGACCCGGCCCGGCGGGCGGGGGACGGCGGCAGCTCGACCCCGACCGGTGGTCGCCGCCCTGGTCGACGGTCGCGACACTGCTCGACCGGGTGCCGACGTCGGTGGTGAAGGTGGCCCCGGGCCTCGACCACGACCGCGTGCCCGACGGGATCGAGGCCGAGTGGGTGTCGGTCGGCGGATCGATCGTCGAGGCGCTGCTGTGGGGCCGCGGCCTGTCGACGACGTGGCGCCGGGCGACCGTCGTGCGCGACGGCGTCCTCACGGAGCTGACCGCGGACGCCGATCCCGGTCCGGCCGACGTCGCCCCCGTGCGGGCGTGGCTGCACGAGCCCGATCCCGCCGTCATCCGGTCGGGCCTCGTGTCGCTCGCCGCCGCCGAACTCGGCGGCACGCTGGTCGATCCGACGATCGCCTACCTGACCTCCGACGCGGCCGCCGATTCGCCGTGGGTCAGCTCGTACCGGATCGATGACGTGCTGCCGTTCAACCTCAAGAAGCTGAAGGCGCTGCTGCGGGCGCGGGGCGTGGGCCGGGTCGTCGTCAAGAAGCGCGGCTCGCCGATCGAGCCCGAGACGCTGGCCCGGCAGCTGAGAGGCCCCGGGAGCGGCTCCGCCGTCGTCGTGGTCACCCGGGTCGCCGGCGCCCCGACCGTCCTGGTGTGCGCTACGGCGTGAAGAAGGACCCCGTCCTCCTCACCCCTCGCAAGCTCGACCTCGATCGGCAGCGAGCTGTCGGCGCCGAGCTCCGGATCCGACGGCGCGATGCCGGCCGCGACCAGCCGGGAGCCCAGCGCCGCCACCATCGCGCCGTTGTCGGTGCACAGGCGCGGGCTCGGCACCCGCAGGACGATGCCCGGCGGCGGCGCAGCGCTCCTCGGCCAGCGCGCGCAGCCGCGAGTTGGCGGCCACGCCGCCGCCGAGCACGAGGTGGCCGACGCCGTGGTCGCGGCACGCGCGGACGGCCTTGGCGGTCAGGACGTCGGCCACCGCCTCCTGGAACGAGGCGGCGACGTCGGCCACCGGCACCGGCTCCCCCGCCCGCTGGCGCGCTTCGACCCACCGGGCGACGGCGGTCTTCAGCCCGGAGAACGAGAAGTCGTAGGGCGCGTCGCGGGGGCCGGTGAGCCCGCGCGGGAAGGCGATCGCCGCGGCGTCGCCCTCGCGCGCGGCCTTGTCGATCGGCGGGCCACCCGGGAACGGCAGGCCGAGCACGCGGGCGACCTTGTCGAAGGCCTCCCCCGCCGCGTCGTCGACGGTGCGGCCCAGCGACTCGACGTCCCGGCTCAGGTCGGGCACGAGCAGCAGCGAGCTGTGCCCGCCCGACACCAGCAGCGCGATGGACGGCTCGGCGAGCGGTCCGTGCTGCAGTTCGTCCACCGCCACGTGCGCGGCCAGATGGTTGACCCCGTACAGCGGCTTGCCCAGCGCCAGCGCGTACGCCTTGGCGGCGGCGACTCCGACCAGCAGCGCGCCGGTGAGCCCCGGTCCCGAGGTCACCGCGACGGCGTCGACGTCGTCGAGGGTCGCGCCGGCGTCGGCCAGCGCGCGGTGCACGGTCGGGACCATCGCCTCGAGGTGCGCCCGCGACGCGATCTCCGGGACGACGCCGCCGAAGCGCTCGTGCTCGGCCATCGACGTCGCCAGGGCGTCGGCCAGCAGCGTGCGCCCGCGGACCAGACCGACACCGGTCTCGTCGCACGACGTCTCGAACCCCAGAACCAGCGGCTCCGTCACAGCGCCCACGGTTCGCTCCCGCGGGGCGCTCCGCTCCTCGCTCGTTCCTCGCTGCGATGCTCACACCCCTGTCCGCTCACAATGTCTCCCGCTTCATCACGAGCGCGTCCTCACCGCTCGGTTGGTAGTAGCCCCGGCGCCGGCCGATCTCGACGAACCCCCGCCGCTTGTACAGACCCAGCGCGACGTCGTTCTCCGCCCGGACCTCGAGCAGCACCACGGACGTCCGACGGTCGGCCTCGGCGAGCAACGCGTCCAGCAGCCGCGCGCCGAAGCCTTCCCCCTGCCGCTCGGCCGCGACGCCGAGCGTGGCCACGTGCGCCTCGTCGTCGTAGGCGATCAGGCCCGCGTAGCCGATGACCACCGGGCTGCCGTCGCCGTCGTCCTCGGCCACGACGTAGTGCCGGGTGTCGGGCCGGGACAGCTCGTCGCGGTACATCGCCTCGGTCCAGGTGTCGGGCGCGAAGAGCTCGTCCTCCAGGACCATCACCGCGGGCAGGTCGGCGAGCGTCATCGGCCGCAGCCGGACGGTCATGCCTGTGACACCGCCTTGATCGCGGCCGGCGGGGTCGCGTCGGGACGGCGCAGGTAGAGCGGGATCAGCGGGGCGGCGGAGGACGGGTCGGCGAGCTGCGGCGCGGCGGCGCGGAGCAGGCCGGCCGTGGTCACGTCCGCCGGCTCCACCGGGGCACCCAGGCGCTCGGCGAATCTCGGGTCGCCGACGAACGGCCCCCGGCGGTCCAGCTCCTCGGGACGCACGACGCCCGGCCCGTCGACGCGCTCTCCGGCTTCGTCGTAGGCGGCCCAGTAGACCTCCTTGCGACGGGCGTCGGTGACCACGGTCCGCGCCCCCGAGCCGACGGCGTCCAGCGAGCAGACGCCCACGACGGGCAGCCCGCGTGCGTCCGCCAGCGCGGCCGCCGTGACGACGCCGACCCGCAGCCCGGTGAAGGGCCCCGGTCCCAGCCCGGTGACGACGGCCTCGACGTCGGCCATCGCGAGTCCGGCGTCGGCGAGGACCCCGGCGATGGCGGGCGTCAGCAGTTCGGCGTGCTTCGTGCCCGACGGGACGCTGCGTTCGGCGAGGACCTGCGCGCCGTCGGTCGGCGTCCACCGCGCGAGCCCGGCGACCAACGTCGGGGTGGCGGTGTCGAGAGCGAGGACGAGCACGAGGAACCAGGGTAGGCGTGCGGTTACCGTCGCCCGCGTGACGGTCGAGCTGCAGCCCGCCGACGTCCGCGGTGCGGACCGCGAGGCGGTGGTCGCCTTCCTCACCGGCCACGAGTGGCCGTTCCACGTGCGGCGCCGGCCGACCGTCGCCACGGTCACGGCCGCGATCGACCGGGGCGCCTTCGACGACGACGACCACGACACCTTCTGGCTCGTCGAGGACGGCGTCCGGATCGGCCTCGCCGTCCTCCAGGACCTGACCGACGACACCCCGCTGTTCGACCTCCGGCTCGCCGCGGGAGCCCGCGGCCGCGGCCGGGGCGTGGCGGCCCTGCGGGCGCTGACCGATCACGTCTTCGCCACCCGGCCGCAGACCGATCGCTTCGAGGGCCAGACGCGGGAGGACAACCTCGCGATGCGCCGGACGTTCCGGCGCGCAGGTTTCCTGAAGGAAGCGCACTACCGGGAGGCCTGGCCGGTGGACGGCGGCCCGCCCGTTGCCTCGATCGGTTACGGAGTGCTGCGCCGCGACTGGCTGTCCGGGACGTCGACGCCGCTGGTCTGGGACGACGAGCCGACCGCGACCTCGTAGACGATCTCGAGCCCGTCCTCCTCGTCGATCTGCTCGCCGACGGCGATGAACCCCTCGGACAGGACGAGGTCGCGGGAGGCGACGTTGTCGGGGCTGACCGAGGCCCGCACCGTCGTCACCCCCGGCTCCGCGGTGGCGCGGTCGACCAGCGCGCGGAGCGCGGCCCGCGCGTAGCCCTGACGCCGGTACTGCGGATCGATCGAGTAGCCGACCTCGACCATGCCGCGCGTCGTCCGGCGGCCCGTGGTACCCGGCCCGGCCGACGGCGAGGCGCCGGTCCGGATCCCAGACGACGCCGGTGATCCACGCGGCGCTGGCCGGATCCTCGACGACCTGGTGTGCGCGGCGGGTCCACGCGCTCCGGCAGTCGACCCGGCGAGATAGGGCGTCAGCGGCACCGGCGAGGTCCGGTCCGCGGCGGTGAGGTCTCCCTCGGCGAGCGCACGCAGGGTGGCCGCGTCGAGCTGCAGGACCTGCACGCGCGGCGTCACGCGGCCAGCCGCTCGGTCCACCCCGGCCCGTGCGGCACGAGCTGCACGACCCGGACGTCGTCGTCCCGGCGGTCGAGGCGCACCTCGAGGTGCTCGTCGGCCAACTGCTCCACCAGGCCCTGTCCCCACTCGACGACGGTCACCGAGTCGGCGGCGGACATGTCCAGGTCCAGGTCGTCGACGTCGGCCACGCTGCCGAGCCGGTAGGCGTCGACGTGCACCAGCGGCACCCGGCCGCCCTTGTGCACGCGGGCGATGACGAACGTCGGCGAGGTGACCGGTTCCCCGACGCCGAGGCCGGCGCCGATCCCCTGGGTCAGCGCGGTCTTGCCGGCACCGAGCGGCCCGACCAGCACCACCAGGTCGCCCGGCCGGAACAACTCGGCCAGGGCGACCCCGAGCCCGTGCGTATCGGCCGGCGTCGGCAGGACGTGCTCGCGCCTCACGTCAGGGTCCCCGCGACGGCGGTGAGGTCGGCGAGGAGCCCGGCGCGCGGCGCACCGTTCGGGCCGAACCGGATCGCGGCCGAGGGGTGGTACGTGGCCCAGACCGCTCTGCCGTCGATCGCGTGCGGCCGACCGCGCACCTGGGCGAGGACGGTCCGCGGCCCGAGGAACCACTTCGCCGACGAGAGCCCGAGCGCGACGACGACCGGCGGGTCGAGCAGCTCCAGCTGGCGCCGCAGCCACCCGCTGCACCGGGCCACCTCGGGCGCCTTCGGCGTCCGGTTGCCCGGCGGACGGCACTTCACCACGTTGAGGACGGCGGCCTCGGCCCGCGACCAGCCCGGCCTCGGCGAGCAGCAGGTCGAGCAGCGCCCCCGACCTGCCCACGAACGGCCGCCCGGTCTCGTCCTCCGTGGCCCCCGGCGCCTCGCCGACCAGCGCGAACCGAGGGCGGCCACCGATCGGCACATCACCGACGACGACGTGCTGGCGGGTCGCGGCCAGCTCGGGACAGGCGACGCAGGGCCGGGCCGCGGCGGCGAGGGTCTCCCAGTCGGGTGCCGCGGCGGCGATGCGGGCCACTTCCTCGGCCGGCGCGTCCAGCCGGGGCGGACGGGGAGCGGCCACGCCAGCACCCTAACGGCGGGATCAGCGGGCCCTTCCGCCGAGCCCCGTCGGGTGGGACCGTGAGCCCGCATCGTCCGTTTCTCTCCGAGAGGGACCGGCCATGACAGCTCCCGAGCTCGACGTCTACGACATCGCGTTCCTCGCCGGCGGGCCGAACCGGGCGGTCGAGACGGCGATCGTCGCGCTCGTGCGCGGGGGTCGGCTCCGGGTGCACTCCCCCGGCCAGCTCGCCACGGCGGACCTGTCGCGCCGGCACCCGGTCGAGGCCGCCGTCCTCGACGCCGTCGGACCGACCGGGCACCGCTCGATCGACACGATCTGCTGGCGGCTGGTCGAGGACGACCGGCTGCTCGACATCGGCCGGCGCCTGCACAAGGCCGGGCTGCTCGGCCGGCTCAGCGCCGCCGCATCGGTCCTGCACCACGACCGGCGCGCGCTCGCGCCCACCCGTGCCGGTCACCGGGTCCTGCGCGACCTGGGCGACCACCCCGCGCTCGGCGACCCCGAGGCGGTCCGCGTGGCGCTCGGCGGCCGGGCCGCGATGACCGACCAGAAGCTGCGGACGGCCATCTTCGAGCGGCCGGTCACCACCCTCGGCCCGGACGGGCCACGGCATTCACGCCACGACATCGACCACAGCGATCCGAGGTTGGCGGCCTTCCGTGCCCGCGCGACCGGCAACTCGGGTGCCCCGACCGGCCTGGAGGGCACGTTCTACGGCAGCACCGGCGGAACCTAGGCATGCCTGACACGGGAAGGGCGGACGGCCATGACCACTCCTGACCTCGACCTCTACGACGTCGCCTACCTCGCCGGCGGCCGCGACCGCGTGGTCGACACCGCCATCGTCGCGCTGGTGCGCAGCGGCCGGATCCGGGTGCACGCCCCCGGCCAGCTGGCCACCGCCGACCTGTCCCGCCGGCACCCGGTCGAGGCCGCCGTCCTGGACGTCGTGGGCCCCAAGGGACACCGCTCGGTCGACACGATCCGCTGGCGGCTGCTCGAGGACGAACGGCTGCTCGACGTCGGCCGCAACCTGCAGCGCGCCGGCCTCCTCGGGCGGATGGGCGCCGTCCTCCCGCCGAAACGCGGCCCCCGCCAGGGGCTGGCGCCGACCCGCGCCGGACGGCGGGTGCTCCAGGAGTACTCCGACCGGTCGCTCGGGGACTCGGAGGCGACACGGGTGGCCCTGGGTGGCCGGTCGGCCATGGGAGACGCGAAGCTCCGGGCGGCGATCTTCGAGCCGCCGGACACGACGCCGCCGGTCATCCCTCGCAGGCGCCGTCCGAGCCGCCGCGAGATGCTGCGACAACCCCGAACTGGCCGCCTACTGGGCAGGCGCCCATGGGGCCGCAGGCGGCATCTACCTCGGAGGTGCCTTCGACGGAGGCGGCGGCTTCGACGGCGGGGGAGGCGGCGGCGACGGGGGCGGCTTCTAGCGCCGGGCCGGTGCCCCGGCGCCCGCCTTGCGCAGCAGGGTGCTGAGCGCCTCGGTGACCTCGGCGGGCTTCTCGAGCAGCACCATGTGCCCGGCCTCGGGGACGACGACGAGCTCGGCGCCGCTCCCCTCGAGCCGCTCCATGATCAGGTCGCTGTGCTCCTTGGGGATCAGCTTGTCCTCGTCCCCGGTCAGCACGAGCGTGGGGATGCTCCGCAGCGGCTCGAGCGATCCGGTCTCGTCGAGGCCGGCCAGCGCCGGGTAGAACTCCGCGATCACGTCGACCGGCGTGCCCGCGATCATGGCGTCGACGTAGTGGCCGAGCGCCGGGTCGACGTCGGCCGACGCGAACGACAGCGACCGGGTGATCGTCGAGACGAGCTCCGCGGCCATCGCGCCGGGTGCGTTCGGCGAAGACCGGTCGACGGCGCATCGTCCACGCGGCCACCGGGAAGAACGCCGTCCGGACGCGGGTCAGCAGTTCGGGCATGCCGAAGCTGAGGTCGGCGAGGTTGCCGCTCGACGTCGAGAGCAACGCCGCGGCGACCACCTTCGAGCCGAACAGGTCCGGCCGCAGCGCCGCCAGGCCCATGATCGTCATGCCGCCCATCGAGTGGCCGACGAGCACCACGGGTCCGCGCGGGACCCGGGCCTCGAGCACCGCCTCCAGGTCGCGGGCCAGCTGCTCGATGGTCGAGTGGTCGGCGTCGCCACGGCCGGAGGCGCCGTGCCCCCGCTGGTCGTAGAACACCAGCCGGGCGTCGGGGCGGTGGCCGTTGGCCGTGGCCAGCTCGGCGGCCAGGGTGCGGCGCTGGAACGTCCACGACGCCATGGACAGCGTGTAGCCGTGCACGAAGACGACGGTCAGCGGCGCGTCCGGCGGCCCGATCTCCTCGACCGCCAGCAGGACGCCGTCGTCGGTCTGCACGAGCGCGCTGCGGTCGGCCTGGCGTGCGGCCGTCCCGAGGGGGTCGTCCTGCCGCAGGTGGGCGGCGACGAGTTCGGCGGCCAGCTCGCCGGCCTTCCCGAGCTGTGCCGCCTGCACGCGGCGCGCGGCGATCCGGCTGACAGCGACGCCGACCGCCGTCCCCGCTGCGGCCAGGCCGACCACGGCACCGACGACGCCGGCGGTGTGCCCCTTGCCGTGCGGCGGCTTCGAGGGCTTGGCCGGCTTCGGTCGTGGTGTGCGAGCCATCAGACCGCCCCCGCCGAGCCGACGTACCGGCGGGCGAACCGGCCGCCGACCCGGGTCACCAGCTCGTAGTGGATGGTGTCGACGGCATCGGCCCAGTCCTGGGCGGTGGGCTCACCGCGGTCGCCGGCGCCCCACAGCACGACCTCGTCGCCCGGGCGCACGACGGCGTCGCCGACGTCGAGGACGAACTGGTCCATGCACACCCGGCCGGCGATCACCCGCTGCTCGCCGCCGGCCAGCACCGGGGCTCGGTTGCCGGCCGCGCGCGGGACGCCGTCGGCGTAGCCGACCGGCACCAGCGCGAGGGTCGTCTCCCGCTCGGGGAAGTAGGTGTGGCCGTAGGAGACGCCCACGCCGGCCGGCACCCGCTTGGTCAGGGCCACGGGGGCGCGGACCGTCATGGCGGGCCGCAGTCCGTGCGCCGCGGGATCCCCGGCCAGGGGGTCGAGCCCGTACAGCGCGACGCCCGGCCGGACGAAGTCGTACCAGGTGTCCGGCAGGGCCACGGTGGCCGCGGAGTTGGCCAGATGCAGCTGTGCGTCGGTCAACCCGGCCGTGCGCGCGATCGCGACGGCCTCCTCGAAGACGCGGACCTGGGCACCGATCGTCGGGTGGGTCGGGGCGTCGGCGTAGGCCATGTGGCTCCACAGGCCGACCACCGCGATCTCGCCGTCGGCCTGCGCGCGGGCCGCCGCCTCGACCAGGCCCGGCCAGTCCCCGGGGGTCGCGCCGCCGCGGGAGAGGCCGGTGTCGGCCTTGAGGTGCACGCGCGCCGTCGTCCCGGTGGTTCGGACGGCATCGAGCACCTCGGCCAGGCCCCACTCGGCATTCACCGAGACCTCGATGTCGGCAGTGAGAGCGGCGGCGAAGTCGGTCCCCGGGCCGTGCAGCCAGGCCAGGACGGGCGCGGTGACGCCCGCGGCGCGCAGTGCCAGGGCCTCGTCGAGGACGGCGACGCCGAGGAAGTCCGCGCCTCCGGCGAGGACGGCGCGGGCCGCCGGCACCAGGCCGTGGCCGTACCCGTCGGCCTTCACGACGGCCATCAGCGGGCGGCCGACGTGCTCCCGGAGGACGGCGGTGTTGGCGGCGATGGCATCGAGGTCCACCACCACCTCGGCGCGGGCCGGTGGATTGGTCACGACCCCGAGTCTCCCAGGACGACGCCCGGGATCCCGCGCACCCGCGCGATCGCCTCGGGCAGGCGGCGGACCAGGTCGCCGGCGATCAGCGGTCCGCGTTCGGCGGCGAGCTGGCCGGTCCGGCCGTGGAGGTGGGCCGCGACGGCGGCCGCTTCCACGGCGGGGAGGTCGGTGGCCAGCAGCGCGCCGGTGATCCCGGACAGCACGTCGCCGGTGCCCGCGGTCGCGAGCCACGGCGTGCCCGTGCCGTTGACGAACGCTGTTCCGTCGGCATCGGCGACGACGGTGGCGTCGCCCTTGAGCAGGACGACGCAGCCGAGGTCGGCGGCCAGGCGGCGGGCGGCGCCGACGCGGTCGCCGTCGGGCTCGGCGCCGAAGCGGGCGAACTCGCGGTCGTGCGGCGTCAGGACGGTGGCGGCCGTGCGGTCGCGGACGAGATCCGGCTGCTTCGCCAGCATCGTCAGCCCGTCGGCGTCGACGATCACCGGGAGATCGGTGCTCAGCACCTCGGCGAGCACGCTCCGGGCGTCGTCGTCGGTGCCCATGCCGGGGCCGACGACCCAGGCCTGCACCCGTCCGGCGTCGGCGGGCCGGCCGTCGGTGACGATCGCCTCGGGCCACGCGGCCCGCACGCCGTCGGCCGCCGTCCCCGCGTAGCGGACCAGCCCCGGTCGGGTGCGCAGGGCCGCGCCGGTGCACAGCACCCCGGCCCCGGGATAGGTCGCCGAGCCGGCCACGATGCCGACGACGCCCTGCGAGTACTTGTCGTCGCCGGGCGTCGGCGGGACCAGCCGCCCGGCGACGTCGGCGTCGGTGAGCCGGAACGCGGTGGCCGGCGGCAGGTGCGGAGCCAGCCCGATGTCGATGAGATGCACCTCGCCGGCGTAGCCGCGGCCCTCCCCCACGACCAGGCCGAGCTTCACGGCGCCGAAGGTCACGGTGTGCATGGCCGGGAACGCCGGTCCGTCGACGGCGCCGGTCGACGCGTCGACGCCGCTGGGTACGTCGATGGCGACCGTGACCCCCGCGCCGTCGGCGGCGGCGCGGGCGAGGTCGGCGGCATCGGGGCGCAGCCCGCCCCGACCGCCGATGCCGAGCATGCCGTCGAGCACCAGGTCGGCGCGGGCGATCCAGTCGAAGGCCTCTGCACTGCCGACGGGCAGCACCCGTCCGCCCTCGCGGCGCAGGGCGGCCAGACCGGCCGCGTGCGCACGCTCGGGGTCCAGCAGGACGGCGGCGACGCGGGCGCCGCGCCGGGCGAGCTGGGCACCGGCGAACAGGGCGTCCCCGCCGTTGTTGCCCGTGCCGACGAGGAGGGCGACGCGGCGGCCGTAGACGCCGTGCAGCAGTCGGGCGCTGACGGTGGCCAGTCCGGTGGCGGCCTGCTGCATGAGCGCGCCCTCGGGTCCGGCGGCGAGCAGCGGCTCCTCGGCGGCCCGCACCTCCGCCGCCGTGTGGAGGCCGATCAACCGTCGTCCCCGCGGGCGAAGCCCTCCGCGACGACGACCGCCGACGCGACCCCGCCGTCGTGGCTGAGGGAGATGTGCCACGACGTGACCCCGAGCTGCGCCGCGCGCCCGGCCACGCTGCCTCGGACCTCGAGGTGTGGCCGGCCGTGCTCGCCGACGGTCACCTCGGCGTCGTGCCAGTGCAGGTCGCCCGGCGCACCGAGCGCCTTGGCCAGCGCCTCCTTGGCCGCGAACCGCGCCGCCAGCGACTCCCCGGTGCGCGGGTTGCCCGACGGCGTGTACTGCTCGGCCTCGGTGAACAGCCGGTCACGCAGGCCCGGCGTGCGCACGAGCGACTCCGCGAAGCGCTCGACCGGCACGACGTCGATCCCGACCCCGATGATCACCGGCCCAGTCTGCCGTGCCTACCGTTCCGCCGGCTAGGAGCCGTCGTCGCCCGTGTCGTCGCACGGCGTCGGCGACGGCAGCGGGGACACCTCGTCGCCCGGGGGCAGCGGGGACACCTCGGCGCCCGGGGGCAGCGTCGGGCAGGCCGGCTCGTCGGCGAAGCTGCTGCAGCCTGCCAGCGGCAGCCCCACGAGGGCCGCCGCCAGCAGCACCGGGGCCAGCCTGCACGCTGGAGCGGCCCGGGGGCCTTCATTCGACGGTGACGGACTTCGCGAGGTTGCGCGGCTGGTCGACGTCGAGGCCGCGGGTGGAGGCGATCTCGCAGGCGAGCACCTGCAGCGGCACCGTCGTCACGACCGGGGACAGCAGGGTCGGCGTGCGCGGCACCCGGATGATGTGGTCGGCGTACGGGACGACGGCCTCGTCGCCTTCCTCCGCGATCACGATCGTCCGGGCCCCGCGGGCACGGACCTCCTGGATGTTGGAGACGACCTTGCCGTGCACCGACTCGCGGCTGCGCGGCGAGGGCACCACGACGATGACCGGCGTGCCCTGGTCGACGACGGCGATCGGGCCCGTGCTTGAGCTCGCCGGCGGCGAAGCCCTCCGCGTGGATGTAGGCCAGCTCCTTGAGCTTCAGCGCGCCCTCGAGCGCCACCGGGAAACCGACGTGCCGGCCCAGGAAGAGGATCGTCTCCTGGTCGGCGAGCGAGCGGGCCAGCTCGCGCACCGGCTCCATGGCGCCGAGCACCTCGGCCACGGCCTCGGGCAGGCGGCGCAGGTCGGCGACGATCGAGGCGACCTCGTCCTCGTACTTGATGCCGCGCACCTGGGCGAGGAACAGCCCGACGAGGTAGCAGGCCACCAGCTGGGTCAGGAAGCCCTTGGTGGAGGCGACGGCGATCTCCGGCCCGGCGTGCGTGTAGAGGACGGCGTCGGACTCGCGCGGGATCGTCGAGCCGTTGGCGTTGCAGATGGCCAGGACGCTTGGCCCGCTGCTCGCGGGCGTGCCGCAGCGCCATCAGCGTGTCCATGGTCTCGCCGGACTGGCTGATGACGACGACCAGCGTCGACCGGTCGAGCACCGGGTCGCGGTAGCGGAACTCGCTGGCGACCTCGACCTCGACCGGGATGCGGGTCCAGTGCTCGATGGCGTACTTGGCGATCAGGCCCGCGTGGTACGCGGTGCCGCAGGCGACGACGAAGATCTTGTCGACGTCGCGCAGCTCCTGGTCGGACAGCCGGACCTCGTCGAGCATCAGCTCCCCGTGCCGGCCGAGGCGGCCGAGCAGGGTGTCGGCGACCGCCTGCGGCTGCTCGGCGATCTCCTTGAGCATGAACCAGTCGTAGCCGCCCTTCTCGGCGGCCGCGGCGTCCCAGTCGACGGTGTAGGCCGTCGGCTCGACCGGCTCGCCGGCGAAGTCGGTGACGGTCAGCCCGCGGGTGCGGTCGATCTCGACGACCTGGTCCTGGCCGAGCTCCCGGGCCTCGCGGGTGTGCGCGATGAAGGCGGCGACGTCGGAGCCCAGGAAGTACTCGCCGTCGCCGACGCCGACCACCAGCGGGCTGCTGCGCCGGGCGGCGACCAGCGTGTCCGGTTCGGCGGCGTGCGTCGCGACCAGCGTGAAGGCCCCCTCGAGACGGCGGCTGACGCGGCGCATCGCCTCGGCCAGCCGGCCGGGGCCGTCGGGGAGCTCGGCGTAGACGGCGGCCAGCAGGTGCGCGGCCACCTCGGTGTCGGTGTCGGAGGTGAACTCGACGCCGGTGGCCTCGATCTCGGCGCGCAGCTCGGCGAAGTTCTCGATGATCCCGTTGTGGATCACGGCCACCGAGCCGTCGGCGGAGACGTGCGGGTGGGCGTTGCGGTCGGTCGGGCCGCCGTGGGTCGCCCAGCGGGTGTGCCCGATGCCGATCGTGGCCGCCGGCAGGGGGTGCTCGGCGAGGACCTTCTCCAGGTTGGCGAGCTTGCCGGCCTTCTTCGCCGTGCTCAGTTCGCCGTCGGCGAGGACCGCGACGCCCGCCGAGTCGTACCCGCGGTACTCGAGCCGGCGCAGGCCCTCGATGACGACCTCACGGGCGTCCTTGGGACCGACATAACCCACGATGCCGCACATTTCACCGAGGGTACCGGGGCCAGGTCGGCGGCCTCCCGGCTCCGACGGCGACCGTCTCGTCACCTCCGAGCGATGACCGGTGGCGTCTCAGCTGACCTTCGCGACGACCTCGGCCAGGCGGTGGGCCACGGTGTCGGCCTGGCTCCTGCGTGGGCGCCTCGACCATCACGCGCACGAGCTGCTCCGTGCCGGAGGGGCGCAGCAGGACCCGGCCGGTGTCGCCGAGCTCCTCCTCCACCGCGTTGACGGCGTCGGCGACCTCGTCGCTCTCGGAGACGGCGATCCGGTCGCGGACCGGCACGTTGATCAGGATCTGCGGCAGCCGGCGGACGACGGACGCGAGTTCGGCCAGCGAGGACCCGGTGCCGCTCATGCGGGACATCAGGGCGAGACCGGTCAGCAGCCCGTCGCCGGTGGTCGCGTGCTCGAGGAAGACCAGGTGCCCGCTCTGCTCACCGCCGAGCGAGAGCCCGCGCGCCCGCAGGGCCTCCAGCACGTACCGGTCGCCCACCGCGGTCGTGTGCACGGCGATCCCGGCGTCGCGCATGGTGTGGTGGAACCCGAGGTTGCTCATGACGGTGGCGACGACGGTGTCGTCCTTGAGCGCCCCGCGCTCGTGCAGCGCCAGCGCGCAGATCGCCAGGATCGCGTCGCCGTCGATGACCTCGCCCTCGGCGGTCACCGCGAGGCAGCGGTCGGCGTCGCCGTCGTGGGCGAGGCCGAGGTCGGCACCGTGGGCGCGCACGGCCTCGATCAGCGGGCCCAGGTGCGTGGAGCCGATGCCGTCGTTGATGTTCCAGCCGTCGGGCTGCGCAGCCGATCGCGTGCACCGTGGCCCCGGCCTGCCGGTAGACCTCGGGGGCGCTCGCCGACGCGGCGCCGTGCGCACCGTCGACGACGACCGTCAGCCCGGTCAGGGGTCGCTCGAGCGTGGAGAGCAGGTGCGCGACGTAGTCCTCGGTCGCGTGGGGCAGATCCCGGACCCGCCCGATGCCGGCCCCGGTGGGCCGGTGCTCCGCGGAGTCGCCCCGTTCGACGGTGCGCTCGATCGCGGCCTCGAGGGCGTCGGGCAGCTTGTGACCGCCGCGGCTGAACAGCTTGATGCCGTTGTCGGGCATCGGGTTGTGGCTCGCCGAGATCATGACGCCGAGGTCGGCGTCGGTCGCGGCGGTGAGGTGGGCCAGCGCGGGGGTCGGCAGAACGCCGGCGCGCAGCACCTCGGCGCCGGCGCTGGTCAGGCCGGCGACGACCGCCGCCTCCAGCATCTCCCCGCTGGCGCGGGGATCACGGCCGACGACCGCGACGGGACGCTCGGTCCCGTCGCGGTCGGCGAGGACCCCGGCGGCGGCACGCGCCACCGAGAGGGCCAGCTCCGGCGTGAGGTCGGAGTTGGCCCGACCCCGGACGCCGTCGGTCCCGAACAGGCGACCCAACGGACGCGTACCGGTCAGCGCTTGGAGTACTGAGGCGCCTTGCGGGCCTTCTTGAGCCCGTACTTCTTGCGCTCCTTGACCCGCGGGTCACGGGTGAGGAAGCCGGCCTTCTTCAGGGCCGGACGGTCGTCGGCCTCGATCTCGATGAGGGCGCGGGCGATGCCGAGGCGCAGCGCGCCGGCCTGACCCGTGACACCGCCGCCCTTCAGCAGAGCGACGACGTCGTACTGCTCGGCCTTCTCGAGGGTCACGAACGGCTCACGGATGAGCTGCTGGTGCACCTTGTTCGGGAAGTAGTCCTCGAGGGTGCGGCCGTTGAGCTTGAACTGGCCGGTGCCGGGCAGGAGCCGCACGCGGACGATGGCTTCCTTGCGTCGGCCGACGGTCTGGATGGGACGCCCGTCGGCGTCGGTCACGGTCAGTGCGCTGGTCACTGGGCCACCTGCTTGATCTCGAAGGTCTGGGGCTGCTGGGCAGCGTGGGGGTGCTCGGGGCCTGCGTAGACCTTGAGCTTCTTGAGCATCTGCCGGCCGAGGGTGTTGTGCGGCAGCATCCCCTTGATCGCGCGCTCGATGACGCGGTCGGGGTGGCTGCGCAGCTGGTCGCCGACGTTGATCGTCTTGAGACCGCCCGGGTGGCCGGAGTGCCGGTAGGCGACCTTGTCGTCGCGCTTGGAGCCCGTGAGGGCGACCTTGCCGGCGTTGACGATGACGACGAAGTCACCGACGTCCATGTGCGGGGCGTACTGGGGCTTGTGCTTGCCGCGCAGGAGCTGCGCGGTCTGGCTGGCGAGTCGACCGAGCACCACATCAGTGGCGTCGATGACGTGCCAGGCCCGGGCGACCTCGCCGGGCTTGGGTGTGTACGTGCGCACGGCGCTCGTGTCCTCCGTCGTCGTCGGGAAGGCTGGTGGGATCGCCTCACCGAGTACGGGAGACGGGGCGACACGCGCAGCACCAGCCGGCTTGCGCGCGCCAGCCGACCACGATACCAGCGGGAGCTACGCCCGGCCCTGGCCCTGCTGCAGGGGCCCGCCGCGAGCGTCGAGCGGTGGGGCAGCAGGGCCTTACCTCGCGCAGGTGCCCCGTCCCGACGTCGTAGACCGTGCCGCGCACCTCGCGCGAGAGCAGGTACGGGCTCTCGCGGATCAGTCGCATCGACTCCCGGACGTCGTCCTCCACGTCGGTGAACGCGCGCGCCGCCCAGGGCGGCCGGCGTCCGACCGCCTGCTCGACGCAGGTCGGCGAACGAGATGTCGTCGGTCGCCTGGAGACCGCATTCGGAGTGGTGCACCAGGACGATCTCCCGCGTGCCGAGCAGGTGCTGGGAGATGGTCAGCGACCGGATCGTGTCCTCGGTGATGACGCCACCGGCGTTGCGGATCACGTGGGCGTCGCCGACCTCGAGCCCGAGCATCTGGAACAGCGGCATGCGCGAGTCCATGCAGGCGACCACCGCCACGGCCCGCGCCGGGCGCACCGGCTTGCTGCCGGGGAACCGCTGGACCCACTGCTCGTTCGCCTCGAGCATCCGGTCGATCTCCGATGCCACGCCAACCCCTCCGTCCACGGCCCCGCCCGAGCCGGGACGATAGCTTCCGGCCAGGATGAGCGCGTGCGCACGGTCGAGGAACACCAGGCGGTCGTCGCGGCCCTCGTCGCGCCGCTCGCGGAGGAGACGGTCCCGCTGGCGGCCGCGCACGGCCGGGTCCTGGCCCGCGACGTGACGGCGGCCGTCGCGCTGCCCACCTTCGACAACTCCGCCATGGACGGCTACGCGGCCCGGTGGTCGGAGGTGGCCGGCGCGGCCGAGGCGCCCGTCCGGTTGCCGGTCGCCGAGGACATCCCGGCCGGCCGCACCGACGTCGTCCCGCTCGCCCCGGGCACGGTGCACCGGATCATGACCGGCGCCCCGCTCCCGCCCGGCGCCGACGTGGTGATCCCCGTCGAGCTCACCGACGCCGGCACCGAGATCGTCGAGATCCGCGACGCCCCCGCCGCCGGCACCCACCTGCGGACGGCCGGCGAGGACATCGCCCAGGGCTCGGTGGCGCTCACCGCCGGCACCCCGCTGGGCGCGGCGCAGCTCGGGCTCGCCGCCGCCGTCGGGCTCGAGGAACTGCCCGTCCGACGCCGGCCGCGGGTCCTGGTGCTGTCCACCGGCAGCGAGCTCGTCGCCCCGGGGAACCCCCTGCTGCCGGGCCAGATCTACGAGTCCAACTCCGCGCTGCTGGTGGCCGCGGTCGAGGACGCCGGGGGTGAGGCCCGCCGGCTGCACTTCGTCCCGGACGACGTCGACCAGTTCCTCGGCACCGTGCGGGCCGAGCTCGAGGGCGCCGACCTGCTGATCACCAGCGGCGGCGTGAGCGCGGGGGCGTTCGAGGTCGTCAAGGACGCGTTCGGCACGCTCGGCACCGTCGAGTTCGCCAAGGTCGCGATGCAGCCGGGTGGGCCGCAGGGCGCCGGCACGGTCGACGGCGTGCCGGTGGTGACGCTGCCCGGCAACCCCGTCAGCTCGTTCGTCTCCTTCGAGGTCTTCGTGCGCCCGGCCCTGCGCCGCGCACTGGGCCACGCCTCCCCCGACCGGCTGCACGTGCCCGCCCGGCTGACCGATCCGCTGCGCTCCCCCGAGGGCAAGCGGCAGTTCCTGCGCGGCCGGTACGGCGGCGGCCTCGTCTCCCAGGTCGGAGGCCCCGGCTCGCACCTGGTCGCGCACCTCGCCCGCGCCAACTGCCTGGTCGTCGTCCCCGAGGACGTCACCGAACTGCCCGCCGGCGCCGAGGTCGACGTCGTGCTGATCGAAGGAGCGCTCCAGTGACCGAACCGCGGTTGACCCACGTCGACGAGACCGGGGCCGCCCGGATGGTCGACGTCAGCCAGAAGGCGGTCACCACCCGCGTCGCCACGGCCGCCGGCCGGGTGCTGGTCAGCCCCGAGGTGGTCGCCCTGCTGCGCGGCACGGGCGTACCGAAGGGGGACGCCGTCGCGGTCGCCCGGATCGCGGGCATCGCCGGGGCCAAGCGGACCCCGGACCTCGTCCCGCTCTGCCACCCGATCGCGCTGCACGGCGTCACGGTCGACCTCGAGGTGACCGACGAGGCGGTCGAGATCACCGCGACCGCCCGCACCGCCGACCGCACCGGCGTCGAGATGGAGGCGCTCACCTCGGTCGCGGTGGCCGGCCTGACGATGATCGACATGGTCAAGGCGGTCGACCCCCGGGCGTCCATCACCGACGTGCGCCTGCTGGCCAAGAGCGGCGGCAAGAGCGGGGACTGGGTGCGATGACCGAGCTCCCGTCGAACGCCCGTGCCGTCGTCGTCACCGCGTCCAACCGCGCGTCCTCCGGCGTCTACGAGGACCGCAGCGGCCGCGTGCTGGCCGACGGGCTCACCGCGCTGGGGTTCGCCGTCGACGGTCCGCAGGTCCTCCCGGACGACGCCGACCAGCTGGAGACGGCGCTGCGCGAGGCCGTCGACGCGGGCGTCGACGTCGTCCTCACCACCGGCGGCACCGGCCTCTCCCCCACCGACGTCACCCCGGAGGCCACCGGCCGGGTCCTCGAGCGCGAGGCGCCGGGGCTGGCCGAGGCCGTCCGGCGCTACGGCGTCGAGAACGGGGTGCCGACCTCGGTGCTGTCCCGCGGCCTGGCGGGGACCGCCGGCCGGACGCTGATCGTGAACCTGCCGGGGTCGACCGGCGGCGTCCGGGACGCGCTGGCCGTCCTCGGGCCGCTGCTGCCGCACATCGTCAGCCAGCTGCGCGGGGGCGATCATGATCGGCCGGCTTGAGAAGACGGTCCTCGACTGCCCCGATCCGCGGCTGCTCGCGACGTTCTACGGCGAGATCCTCGGGATGCGGATCAACGAGGACACCGACGGCGCCTGGGTGGTGATCGGCCGGGAGCCGGGGATGCGCGAGCTCGCCTTCCAGAAGGCCGACCCCTACGTCCCGCCGCGCTGGCCCGACGCCGGCACCCGCAGCAGGAGCACCTCGACATCCGGGTCGACTGAGCACATCGCGACGCTCCGCGTCGCACCGCGACCAATGGCCGTCCCCCGGCTGCGTCGAGCGCGTCCGCGGCACCGGCGGAGGAGCCTCCGGCCCCGTCCGCCGGACCGCCATCGCAGGCGGCTCCCGTCAGGACGTCGTCAGCAACACCCGCTCCTGGCACGTGTAGACGTTGCAGCCGTCGCCGCGGAGGAAGCCGACCAGCGTGATGCCGACGTCGGCAGCGAGCTCGACGGCCAGGGACGACGGCGCGGAGACCGCGGCCAGCACCGGGATGCCGGCCATCGCCGCCTTCTGGGTGAGCTCGAAGCTCGCCCGTCCGCTCACCACGAGCACCTGACCGGTCAGCGGCACCCGGCCGCCGCGGACGGCGTCGCCGATGACCTTGTCGACGGCGTTGTGCCGCCCCACGTCCTCGCGGACGGCCACCAGGTCGCCGGCCGCGGTGAACAGGCCGGCCGCGTGCAGGCCGCCGGTCCGCTCGAACAGCTGCTGGGCGGCGCGGAGCCGGTCGGGCAGTCCGAGCAGCACGTCCAGCGGGAGGCGCACGGCGTCCGCGGCGACGTCGTGCCGGGTGCGGGTGCGGATCGCGTCGATGCTGGCCTTCCCGCAGACGCCGCAGGCGCTGGAGGTGAGGAAATTCCGGTCGAGAGCCGTGTCAGGGGCATGCACGCCCGGAGCCAGGTCGACGTCGACGACGTTGTAGGTGTTCCGGCCGTCGGCGTCGACCGAGTCGCAGTACCGCAACGCGGCGACGTCCTCGGGGCCGGCGATGACGCCCTCCGTGGCGAGGAACCCGTGCACGAGGTCGAAGTCGTCGCCCGGCGTGCGCATGGTGACGGCCAGCGCGGCGCCGGACAGCCGGATCTCCAGCGGCTCCTCGGCAGCCACCGTGTCGGGCCTGGTCGAGTGCAGCGAGCCGCGGATCCGCAACACCGGCGTCCGGCTCGTGACACGTCCCACGCCGAGAACGGTACTGCGCCGTACGGTGCACGCATGGGGCCCTACACCGCCGTCGTCCTGGCCGGTGGACGGGCCGCGCGGCTGGGCGGTCGGGCCAAGCCGCAGCTCGAGGTCGGCGGTCGGACCATGCTCGCCGCAGTCCTCGCCGCGGTCGCCGACGCGACCGACCGGATCGTGGTCGGCCCCCGGCAGCCGGTGCCCGACGACGTCCTGATCGTCCGGGAGGAGCCGCCGGGGGGCGGGCCGGTCGCGGCCCTGCGGGCCGGCCTCGCCGAGGTCTCCACCGACCTGGTCGCCCTGCTCGCCGGGGACCTCCCGTTCCTCACCGCAGCGCTGATCACCCAGCTGCGGGCGGCGATGGACGGCGACGGGGTCCTCGTCGTCGACGACGGCGGCCGCGAGCAGTGGCTGCTCGGCCTCTGGCGCACCGCCGCCCTCCGTGCCGCCGTGGCCGGTGCCAGCGGCCCGACGTCGCTGCGGAAGGTCCTCGCACCTCTCTCGCCGCGCCGGCTGCGGCCGAGCGTCGAGCCGGGCCGGCCGCCGCCATGGCTGGACTGCGACACCCCCGCCGACCTGGCCCGGGCCCGATCGGCCGCCGGTGACCCGGAACCTGCCCGACCGACGCCGCCGCCACCGCCACCGCCTCCCCCGCCGCGCCCGGCGCCGACGCCGGCCGAGCCGTCGGTCTGGCCACTGTTCAGGAGTCCGGGAGAGGGGTAGGGCCCGCCCGTGCGCATCGTCCTCGCCGGAGCCCACGGGCAGATCGCCCGACGCCTCGGCCGCCTGCTGTCCGCCCGCGGCGACACCGTCGTCGGGATCGTCCGCAACCCGGACCACGAGGGCGACGTCGTCGCGGACGGGATGGAGGCGGTCGTCCTGGATCTCGAATCGGCGACCGTGGACGACGTCTCCGCGGCGGTCGCCGGGGCCGACGCCGTCGTCTTCGCCGCGGGCGCGGGCCCGGGCAGCGGCGCCGCCCGCAAGGACACCGTCGACCGCGCCGCCGCCGTCCTGCTGGCCGACGCCGCCGAGTGGGCCGGGGTGCCGAACTACCTGCTGGTCTCCTCCGTGGGCGTGGACCTCGTGGCGGACGGCGCCACGCCCGCCGGCGTCGACGAGGTGTTCGTCGCCTACTTGCGGGCCAAGCGTGCGGCCGAGGAGAACCTGCTCGCGCGCGAGGGCCTGCGCGTCACGGTCCTGCGGCCGGGGTCGCTGACCGACGATCCCGGCACCGGCCGGGTCACGCTCGCGCCGTCGGTCGAGCGGGCGGCAGTGCCCCGCGACGACGTGGCCGCAGTCCTCGTGGCGCTGCTGGACCAGCCGCGCGACCGCGCCGTCCTCGAGCTGGTCAGCGGGCCGACGCCCGTGGACGAGGCCGTCGCCGCCCACCCGCGGGAGTAGCGTCCGCCTACATGCGGGTCGTGATCGCCGGAGTGCACGGGCGGGTGGCGCGTCGCCTCGCCCAGCGGCTGTGCGCGCGAGGTGACGCCGTCGTCGGTCTCGTGCCCACCCCGGAGGCCGAGGCGGACCTCGTCGCCGAGCGCCTCGACACCGTCGTCCTCGATCTCGAGCACGCGCGGGTGGACGACCTGGCCGCCTTCGTCGTCGACGCCGACGCCGTCGTCTTCGCAGCCGGCGTGGGCGCGGAGCCGGCGGGCGGCGACCGTGGCGCGCACCGCTACGCGGCCGACCGGGCGGCCGCCGTGCTGCTCGCCGACGCCGCGGAGCAGGCGGCGGTCCGGCCCTACCTGCTGATGTCGTCCATGGGCGTCGAGTCGGTCGCCGACGGTGCGACGCCCGAGGGCGAGGACGACGACTTCGTCGACTACCTCCGCGCGAAGCTGGCCGCGGAGGACGGCGTCCGCAACCGCCCGGCGGTCGACATGACCGTGCTGCGGCCCGGCCGGCTGACCGACGAGCCGGGCACCGGCCGGGTGGACGTCGGCCAGGGACTGCCGTTCCGCGAGATCTCGCGGGACGACGTCGCGGACGTGATGCTGTCGCTGCTGGACGCCCCGCGTCCTGGTCAGGTGCTGGAGGTCGTCGCCGGATCGACGCCGATCGAGGCGGCGATGACGGCGGCGCTGACGGTCACGCCCGGCGAGCGCGGGTGACCTGCGTGCGCGCTGCGAGCTCCGCGTCGGACGGATAGTCCACCGCCACGAGGGTCAGCCCCCCGGCCGGGGCGACCGGCACCTCGCTCGCGCGCTCGGTCCGGGTCAGCAGCGACGCCGGCCACTCCACCGGCCGCCGGCCCTCGCCGACCGCCAGCAGGGCCCCGACGAGGCTGCGCACCATCGAGTGGCAGAACGCGTCGGCCGACGCGGCGATCTCCACGAGGTCACCGTTCCGGACGACGTCCAGCGCGAGCAGGGTGCGGATCGTCGTCGCGCCCTCCCGGCGGCGGCAGAAGGCGGCGAAGTCGTGCTCCCCGAGCATGCGGGCCGCGGCAGCGGCCATCGCGTCGGCGTCGAGCCTGCGCGGCCAGGCGGCGACGTCGGTCCGGCGGAGCGGCGACGGACCCCAGGGGGCGTCGGTGAGCCGGTAGACGTAGTGCCGCGCCAGGGCAGCGAACCGGGCGTCGAAGTCGGGATGCGCCTGCTCGACCTCCCGGACGGCCACGTCGGCCGGCAGGACGCCGCGCAGCCGGCGGACGAGCCGGTCGCGCTGCTCCTCCCAGATCGCCGTGGGCACGTCGCAGTGCGCGACCTGTCCGGTCGCGTGCACGCCGGCATCGGTGCGCCCGGCGACGGTGAGGTCGGCCGGCACGCGCAGCACGGTGGCCAGCGCCTGCTCGAGGGTGTCCTGCACGGTCCGCCGGGCGGGTTGCCGTGCCCAGCCGGAGAAGTCGGTTCCGTCGTAGCTGATCGACAGACGGAGACGGACGAGCCCGCCACCGGTGTCGGTGACGGGCTCGTCGCGGTGCTGGGTGGTGCTCAGCGGACTACTTGGGGTCCGGAGCAGACTCGCCGCCGGGGGCGTTGAGCCCGGCAGAGGCGGCGTCGCCGGATTCGGCGGCGTTGATCTCGGCGGCGGCGGCGTCCGCCAGCTCCGGGGACACGTTGTCGCCCTCGACGACGACGCCGTTCTCGGCGGTCGGCTCCGGGGTGACGTCGCCGTCGTCCTGGCGCTCGCCGTCGGGCACGAAGACGTCGGTGACGACCTCCTGCGCCTCGGCGGACTCGTCCGGGGTGTCGGCGGAGTCGGCGCTGTCCGCCGAGTCCGCGCTGTCGGCCGAGTCGGCCGACTCGAGCTCGTCGGCGGTGACCTCACCGGCGGCCGAAGCGGCGCCGGCGCCCGAGGCGAAGCGGGTGCCGCGGGCGCGCTCGGCCTCGCCGACCGCCTGCTGCGAGACCGTCAGGGCCTCGACCAGCTCGATGACCGCCATGGGGGCGTTGTCGCCCTTGCGGGGGCCCACCTTGGTGATGCGGGTGTAGCCACCGGGCCGGTTCTCGTACCGGGGACCGATCTCGGCGAACAGCGTGTGGACGACGTCCTTGTCGCGGATGGTCGTCATCACCTGGCGACGAGCGTGCAGGTCACCGCGCTTGGCGAAGGTCACCAGCTTCTCGGCCAGCGGACGCAGCCGCTTCGCCTTCGCCTCGGTGGTGGTGATCCGCCCGTGCTCGAACAGCGACGTGGCCAGGTTGGCCAGCATCAGCCGCTCGTGCGCGGGGGACCCGCCGAGACGGGGGCCCTTGGTGGGGGTGGGCATGTCGGTCCTTCCTCAGGCGGCCGGGCGGTGGCGCGGCTGCGGTTCCTTCGTCGTCCAGTGTGGCGGGGCGCCGGTGTGGGCCGGACGGCGGGGGGTCCGGCCCACGACAGCGTCAGAGCTGCTCGGTCTCCTGGTAGGAGACGTCGCTGTACTCGACGTCGGCGTAGTCGGCCGAGCCCTGGTAGGCGTCGGTCTCGTAGCCCTCGTCGTAGCTCTCGACCGACGTCGGGATGAATCCGGGCGGGCTGTCCTTGAGCGCGAGGCCCATGGCCGCCAGCTTCATCTTGACCTCGTCGATCGACTTGGCCCCGAAGTTGCGGATGTCGAGCAGGTCGGCCTCCGAGCGGGTGACGAGCTCACCGACGGTGTGCACGCCCTCGCGCTTGAGGCAGTTGTAGGACCGGACGGTGAGGTCCATGTCCTCGATCGGCATCGAGAAGTTCGCGATGTCGGCGGCCTCGGCCGGGCTGGGCCCGACCTCGATGCCCTCGGCGTCGATGTTCAGCTCGCGGAGCAGGCCGAACAGCTCGACCAGGGTCGAGCCGGCGCTGGCGATGGCGTCCCTGGGGACGATCGACGGCTTGGTCTCGACGTCGACCACGAGGCGGTCGAAGTCGGTGCGCTGCTCGACACGGGTCGCCTCGACCGCGTAGGTCACCTTGAGCACGGGCGAGTAGATCGAGTCGACGGGGATCCGGCCGATCTCCTGGCCCGGCTGCTTGTTCTGCGGGGCCGGGACGTAGCCGCGGCCGCGCTCGACGACCAGCTCGATCTCCAGGCGGCCCTTGCCGTTGAGGGTCGCGATGTGCAGCTCGGGGTTGTGCACCTCGACACCGGCCGGCGGCGCGATGTCCGCGGCGGTCACCTCACCGGGGCCCTGCTTGCGCAGGTACATGGTCACCGGCTCGTCGGAGTCGGAGCTGACGACCAGGCCCTTGAGGTTGAGGATGATCTCGGTGACGTCCTCCTTGACGCCCGGCACGGTCGTGAACTCGTGCAGGGTGCCCTCGATGCGGATGCTGGTGACAGCAGCGCCGGGGATCGAGGAGAGGAGCGTGCGGCGCAGGGAGTTGCCGAGCGTGTAGCCGAAACCGGGCTCGAGGGGCTCGATGACGAATCGCGAACGCGACTCGGTGATCGTTTCCTCGGTCAGGGTGGGGCGCTGTGCGATGAGCATGGTTCTCCTTCAGGTCCTCCGGCGACCGCCATATGACGCCGTGAGGGGGGTGGTGCAGGCCCCGGCGGACATCGGTCCGCCCGCCGGAGCCGGGGTGGTGCAGCGAGCTGCTACTTGGAGTAGAGCTCGACGATCAACTGCTCCTGGACCGGGGTGTCGATCACCTGGCGGGCCGGGATGCTGTGGACCAGGACCTTGAGCTGGCTGCTGATGACCTCGAGCCAGGCCGGCACGGGGCGCTCGCCGGCGCGGGCCTGGGCGATCTCGAACGGCAGCATCGTGCGCGACTTCTCGGCCACCTCGACGATGTCGTTCGCGGTCACCCGGTACGACGGGATGTCGACCTTGCGGCCGTTGACCCGGATGTGGCCGTGGCGCACCAGCTGGCGGGCCATGTCGCGGGACTCGGCGAAGCCGGCCCGGTAGACGACGTTGTCGAGGCGGGACTCGAGGATCTGCAGCAGGACCTCACCGGTCTTGCCCGACTTCTTGTTGGCCTCTTCGTAGTAGCCGCGGAACTGCTTCTCCAGCACGCCGTAGATGCGGCGGGCCTTCTGCTTCTCGCGCAGCTGCAGCAGGTACTCGCTGTCCTTCGTGCGGCCACGGCCGTGCTCGCCCGGCGGGTAGGGCCGGATCTCGATCGGGCACTTCGGGGACTCGCACTTGCTGCCCTTGAGGAACAGCTTCATCTTCTCGCGCCGGCAGAGGCGGCAATCGGCTCCGGTGTAACGGGCCACGTCAAATACTCCTGTTTCGTCTCGTCAGTGACCGGTCAGACCCGGCGGCGCTTCTTGGGGCGGCAGCCGTTGTGCGGCTGCGGCGTCACGTCCTGGATCTGTCCGACCTCGAGGCCGGTGGCCTGCAGGGAGCGGATCGCGGTCTCGCGGCCGGAGCCGGGACCCTTCACGAAGACGTCGACCTTGCGCATGCCGTGCTCCTGCGCCTTGCGGGCAGCGCTCTCGGCAGCCATCTGTGCGGCGAACGGCGTCGACTTGCGGGAGCCCTTGAAGCCGACGTGACCGGCGGAGGCCCAGCTGATGACGTTCCCGTTCGGGTCGGTGATCGACACGATCGTGTTGTTGAACGTGCTCTTGATGTGAGCGGCGCCGTGGGCGACGTTCTTCTTCTCCTTGCGGCGGACCTTCTTGGCACCGGCCGCGGCGCGAGCCCTGGGAGGCATGAGTCTGTGGATTCCTTCTCTTCGTGGCCTAGAGAGGGATAGAACGGCCCCGGCGCAGGGGCCCGGCCCGAGCGGAGCGAGGGCTGGGGGGCGCCGGGGTCCTTCTACTTCTTGCCGGCCTTCTTCTTGCCGGCGATGGTCTTGCGCGGGCCCTTGCTCGAGCGCGCGTTGGTCTTCGTGCGCTGACCGTGCACCGGGAGACCGCGGCGGTGCCGCAGCCCCTGGTAGCAACCGATCTCCACCTTGCGGCGGATGTCGCTCGCCACCTCGCGGCGCAGGTCACCCTCGACGCGGAAGTGCTCGTCGATGTAGTCACGCAGCTTCAGCAGGTCCTCGTCCGTGAGGTCCTTGGCGCGCAGGTCCGGGCTGACGCCCGTCGCGGCCAGGGTCTCCTTGGCGTGGTGCTTGCCGATGCCATAGATGTAGGTGAGCGCGATCTCCATCCGCTTCTCGCGGGGCAGGTCGACGCCAGCCAGTCGTGCCATGTTCAGGTACTCCCTCAGCCCTGGCGCTGCTTGTGCCGGGCGTTGTCGCAGATGACCATGACCCGGCCGTGCCGGCGGATCACCTTGCACTTGTCGCAGATCTTCTTCACCGACGGCTGGACCTTCACCGGTGCCGCCCCTCATTCCTCAGATCGTGTGCCGGCCCCGCGCCACCCTCAGGCGTGCGCGGACCGAGCAATTTACTTGTAGCGGTAGACGATGCGGCCGCGCGTGAGGTCGTAGGGCGAGAGCTCCACGACGACGCGGTCCTCGGGCAGGATGCGGATGTAGTGCTGCCGCATCTTGCCGCTGATGTGGGCGAGCACCCGGTGCCCGTTCTGCAGCTCGACCCGGAACATCGCGTTGGGCAGCGGCTCGACGACGCGACCCTCGACCTCGATGGCCCCGTCCTTCTTCGCCATACCCGACACGGCCTCCCGACTAGCTGGCGCGGCCCACGCAGGATCGCGGTGGGTCGCTCTGATTGATTGCAGAACAGGTGGTGCACTGGCGCTGTCGCAGAGGGCGTCCCCCGTCACGCGGCCACAGCACGACGAAGGAACGGCGCTAGCGCCATCGGACACTGTACCCCGGCCCGGCGCGCCTCTCCAACCGGGCCTAGGTCACACCCTGCAGGCTCGGCGCGTTCCGGGGCGCCTACGACCGGGCCGTGACCCCGTAGGGCGCCAGACCCGATACGCCGCCGTCCTCGGCCGTCAGGACCCAGGGCCCCTCGGGCGTGATGGCCACGGTGTGCTCGAAGTGGGCCGCCCGGGACCCGTCCTTGGTGACCACGGTCCAGCCGTCCTCGAGCTCGACGGTGGCCGGGTCGCCGATGGTGACCATCGGCTCGATGGCGAGCGCCAGGCCGGGCACGAGCTTGGGTCCGCGCCCGGCGCCGCCCGTAGTTGAGCACGTGCGGGTCCTGGTGCATCTCCGTACCGATGCCGTGCCCGCCGTAGTGGTCGACGATCCCGTACGGGTGCGACTCGGCCGTGACGACCTCTTCGACGGCGTGGCTGATGTCGGTCAGCCGGCCGCCGGCGATCGCCCGCGCGAGCCCGGCCCACATCGAGCGCTCCGTGACCTCGAGCAGCGCGGCGTCCTCGGGCGACGCCTCCCCCACCGTGACGGTGACGGCGGAATCGCTGTGCCAGCCCTTCAGGATCGCGCCGCAGTCGATGGAGATGTTGTCCCCCTCGGCGAGCCGACGCTCGGGGCTCGGGATGCCGTGCACGATCTCGTCGTTGATCGACGCGCAGATGGTGCCGGTGAAGCCGTGGTAGCCGAGGAAGTTCGGCACCCCGCCCTTCGACCGGATGTAGTCCTCGGCGACGGCGTCCAGCTCACCGGTGCTGACACCGGGCCGGACGGCCGCCTTCACCGCCTTGATCGCGCCCGCGGTGACGAGCCCGGACGCGCGCATGAGTTCGATCTCCTGCGCGGTCTTGATCTGGATCATGCGTCCACTCCACTTCGCGAGGAGCGGGAGACGGCCGAGGATCCCGCTCGACTTCTCCGCGGACATACGCCGTCCCGCTCTCTCAGCCTGCGTCCCGCTGCTCGGCGTCGTCGTCCGGCCCTGCGCCGTCGTCCGGGACGTCGGCGCCCAGCGCCGCCATGGCGCGAGCCGTGACCTCCTCGACCTCACCGATCGCGTCGATGCGGGAGAGCAGGCCTTCCTGCTCGTAGAAGCCGGACAGCGGTGCGGTCTGTTCCCGGTAGACCTCCAGGCGGTGCCGGACGGTCTCGGGCTTGTCGTCCTCGCGCTGGACCATCTTGCCGTCGACCAGCATGCGGCGGCCGGAGAGCCGGCGGACCAGCTCGTCCTCGTCGACGACGAGTTCGAGCACGTGGTCGAGGTGGCCACCGATCTCGACCAGCGAGTCGCGGAGCTGCTCGGCCTGGGAGATCGTGCGCGGGAAGCCGTCGAGCAGGAAGGCGGCCTTGGCGTCGGGCTCGGCGAGCCGGTCCTTCACCATGGCGACGGTGATCTCGTCGGGGACCAGGTCGCCGGCGTCCATGTACACCTTGGCCTGCTGACCCAGCTCGGTGTGCCCGCTGACGTTGGCGCGGAAGATGTCCCCGGTGGAGATCGCCGGCGCGCCCAGCCTGCCGGCGATGATCTGTGCCTGGGTTCCCTTGCCCGCTCCGGGCGGCCCCAGCAGCACCACGCGCACTACTTCAGGAACCCTTCGTAGTTGCGCTGGTTGAGCTGCGTCTCGATCTGCTTCACCGTCTCCAACCCCACTCCCACCATGATCAGCACAGCAGTCCCGCCGAACGGGAAGTTCTGGTTCTGGCCCTGCTGGGTGATCGACAGGAAGAAGTTCGGCAGGACCGCCACGACTCCCAGGTAGATCGATCCGGGCAGGGTGATCCGGGAGAGTACGTACTGCAGGTACTCAGCGGTGGGCCGGCCCGGACGGATGCCGGGGATGAAGCCGCCGTAGCGCTTCATGTCGTCGGCCCGTTCCTCGGGGTTGAACGTGATCGACACGTAGAAGTACGTGAAGAAGACGATCAGCCCGAAGTAGAGCGCGACGTGCACGGGGCTGCTCTGGTCGATGATGTAGGTCTCGAAGAACTGCCGGACCGCACCGGTCTCGTTGCCCTGCAGCTGGCTGATCAGCTGGGGCAGGTAGAGGAGCGACGAGGCGAAGATGACCGGGATGACACCGGCCTGGTTCACCTTGAGCGGCAGGTAGGTCGAGGTGCCGCCGTACATGCGCCGACCGACCATGCGCTTGGCGTACTGCACCGGGATGCGGCGCTGCGCCTGCTCGACGTAGACGACCGCGCCGATGATCAGCAGCGCGAACACGCAGACCACGGTGAAGACGACGCCGCCGCGGCTCTGCAGGATCGAACCGCCCTCGGCAGGGATGCGCGCGGCGATCGAGGTGAAGATCAGCACGGACATGCCGTTGCCGATCCCCTTCTCCGTCAGCAGCTCGCCGAGCCACATGATCATGGCGGTGCCGGCGGTCAGCGAGATGACCAGCACGACCGTCGTCCAGACCGAGTCGGACGGGATGATCGTCTCGGAGCAGTTCGGGAAGAGCTGACCGCTGCGGGCCAGGGCGATGATGCCGGTGCTCTGCAGGACCGCCAGCGCGATCGTCAGGTAGCGGGTGTACTGGGTCAGCTTGGCCTGACCCGACTGCCCTTCCTTCTTCAGCTGCTCGAAGCGCGGGATCACGACCACCAGCAGCTGCACGATGATGCTCGCCGTGATGTACGGCATGATCCCGAGCGCGAACACGCTCAGCTTGAGCAGCGCGCCGCCGGAGAACAGGTTGACCAGCGAGTAGAGGTCCCGCTGGTCGGAGGCCTGGGCCTGCTCGAGGCAGGAGTTGATCGCCTGGACCGAGACGCCCGGACCGGGAACGGACGCACCGAGCCGGTAGATGGCGATGATCGCCAGGGAGAACAGCAGCTTGCGCCGGAGGTCTGGCGTCCGGAACGCCGCGGCGAACGCCTGCAGCACGTGCCCTCCCCTGATCGGTCGGTTGAGGTTAGCAATCCGCCCGCACCGGTCAGCGGTGCGGGCGCGGACAGCAGACGACCCCCGAGGCGGCGTCCACCTCGGGGGTCATCGGCAGTTAGATGCGGGTGGTGCTACCGCCCGCGGCGCCGATCTTCTCGGCGGCCGACGAGGAGAAGGCGTGCGCGTGCACGTGGACCTCGATGCCGCCGAGGTCGCCGGTGCCGAGCACCTTGACGGGCTGACCGCGCCGGACGGCGCCGGCCTCGGCCAGCGAGTCGGGGTTGATCGAACCGCCCTGGGGGAACAGCGCCGCGATCCGGTCGAGGTTCACGACCTGGAAGACGACCTTGTTCGGGCTCTTGAAGCCGGTCAGCTTGGGCAGCCGCATGTGCAGCGGCGTCTGGCCGCCCTCGAAGCGCGCGGACACGTTGCCGCGCGCGCCGGTGCCCTTGGTGCCGCGACCGGCAGTCTTGCCCTTCGAGCCCTCACCGCGACCCACGCGGGTCTTGGCGGTGTGGGCGCCCGGGGCCGGACGCAGGTGGTGAACTTTCAGTGTCATAGCGAGTCCTTCCTCAGACTTCCTCGACGCGCACGAGGTGCGGCACCGTCGCGACCATCCCGCGGATCTCGGGACGGTCCTCCTGCACGACCGAGTCGTGGATCCGCTTGAGCCCGAGCGAACGCAGCGTCTGCCGCTGGTTCGGCTTGGTGCCGATCGCCGACTTGATCTGGGTGACCTTGATCTGTGCCATCTCAGACTCCCTGGCCCGCGCGGGCACGGAGCATGGCGGCCGGGGCGACGTCCTCGAGGGGCAGGCCGCGGCGAGCCGCGATCTCCTCGGGGCGGACGAGGTCCTTCAGGGCCTGCATCGTCGCGTGCACGATGTTGATCGGGTTGGAGGACCCGAGGCTCTTGGAGAGCACGTCGTGGATGCCGGCGCACTCCAGCACGGCACGCACCGGGCCACCGGCGATCACGCCGGTACCGGGGCTGGCCGGCTTGAGCAGCACGACGCCCGCCGCCGCCTCACCCTGCACGGGGTGCGGGATGGTGCTGGCGATGCGCGGCACGTTGTAGAAGTGCTTCTTGGCCTCCTCGACGCCCTTGGCGATCGCCGCGGGCACCTCCTTGGCCTTGCCGTAGCCGACGCCGACCTTGCCGTCGCCGTCACCGACGATCACCAGGGCGGTGAAGCTGAAGCGACGACCACCCTTGACGACCTTGGACACGCGGTTGATGGCAACCACGCGCTCGATGTAGTTGCTCTTCTCGGCGGGCGCGCCTCCGGGCCCCCGCCCGCCGTCACGGCGGTCGCGGCGGTCGTTACCGCCGCCGGCGCCGCCGCCGCGTCGCTGTGGTCCTGGCATCAGACGTCCCTCTCGATCTGGAAAACGGTGATCATCAGAAGTTGAGACCGCCCTCGCGGGCACCCTCGGCCAGAGCGGCGATGCGCCCGGCGTAGCGGTTGCCGCCACGGTCGAAGACGACGGCGTTCACGCCGGCCGCCGTCGCACGCTCGGCGATCAGGCCACCGACCTTGCGGGCCAGGGCGGACTTGTCGCCCTCGGCGCTGCGCAGGCTGGCGTCCATGGACGACGCGCTGGCCAGCGTGCGGCCGGCGGTGTCGTCGACGAGCTGCACGTGGATGTGGCGCGAGCTGCGCTTGACGACCAGGCGCGGACGCTCCGGCGTGCCGGAGACCCGCTTGCGCAGCCGGTTGTGGCGCCGCAGCCGCGAGACGCGGCGCGCGGTGCTGACGTCGGTGCCGACGGGCTTGTGGCCCTGAGCTGACTTCTCTGCCTGTGCCATCACTTGCCCGTCTTCCCGACCTTGCGCTTGACGACCTCGCCCTGGTACCGCACGCCCTTGCCCTTGTACGGGTCGGGCTTGCGGATCTTGCGGATCTTGGCCGCGACCTCACCCACCTGCTGCTTGTCGATGCCGGTCACCCGCAAGCGGGTGGGCGACTCGACGGCGAAGCTGATCCCCTCGGGGGCCTTCACCGGCACGGGGTGGCTGAAGCCCAGAGCGAACTCGAGGTCCGAACCGCGTGCCTGCACGCGGTAGCCGACACCGACGATCTCGAGGGTCTTGGTGTACCCCTCGGTGACGCCGGTGATCATGTTGGCGATCAGCGTGCGCGAGAGCCCGTGCAGGGCCCGGCTCTGCCGCTCGTCGTTGGGACGCTGAACCTTCAGCGTGCCGTCCTCGTCGCGCTCCACCGTGATCGGCGCGGCGACCGTGTGGCTCAGGGAGCCCTTCGGTCCCTTCACGCTGACCGTCTGGCCGTCGATCGCGACGTCCACACCGGTGGGCACGGGGATCGGGAGTCGTCCGATTCGTGACATCTTCGCTCGCTCCCTTACCAGACGTAGGCGAGGACTTCCCCACCCACGCCCTTCTTGTTCGCCTGCTTGTCCGTCAGCAGCCCGGTCGAGGTCGAGATGATCGCCACGCCGAGACCGCCGAGGACCTTGGGCAGCGCAGTCGACTTGGCGTAGACCCGCAGACCGGGCTTGGAGACGCGGCGAACACCGGCGATGCTCCGCTCGCGGTTGGGGCCGTACTTCAGGTCGATCGACAGCTGCTTGAAGGTGTGGCCGTCCTTCTCGACGTCGTTGACGCTCCAGCCGGCGATGTAGCCCTCCTGCTGGAGGATCTCGGCGATGTGCGTCTTCAACTTCGAGGACGGCATGACCGCGGTGTCGTGGTACGCCTGGTTGGCGTTCCGCACACGCGTCAGCATGTCTGCGATCGGGTCGGTCATCGTCATGGCGTGTGTTGCCTCTCTCGCCGCGGTTCCTCGTGCGCTGGGTCTCGGAGACTTGGCGCCGGGCCTTTCGGCGAACGGTGGTGCTCGATGGTGCGGCCGCTCGGCGAGCGGCCGGGGCAGGTGACTACCAGGAGGACTTGCTCACGCCCGGGAGCTCCCCGGCGTGGGCCATCTCCCGCAGGCAGATCCGGCAGAGGCCGAACTTGCGGAAGACGGCGTGCGGGCGACCGCAGCGCTGGCAGCGGGTGTAGCCGCGGACCGCGAACTTCGGCTTGCGGTTCGCCTTCTCGATCAGAGCCTTCTTGGCCATTGGTTTCTCCTACCGGCTCAGCGGATGGTGGTCACGACGGGCTGGCCGGCGAAGGGGAAGCCGAGCTGGCGGAGCAACTCGCGGCCCTCGTCGTCGTTCGTGGCGGTGGTGACCAGCGTGATGTCCATGCCGCGCTGCCGGTCGATCTTGTCGACGTCGATCTCGCGGAACATGGACTGCTCGGTCAGACCGAACGTGTAGTTGCCGTGGCCGTCGAACTGCTTGGAGTTCAGGCCACGGAAGTCGCGGATACGCGGCAGGGCCAGCGACAGCAGGCGGTCGAGGAACTCCCACATCCGGTCGCCGCGGAGGGTGACCTTCGCGCCGATCGGCATGCCCTCGCGCAGCTTGAACTGCGCGATGGACTTGCGGGCCTTGACGACGGCCGGCTTCTGACCGGTGATGGCGGTGAGGTCGCGGACCGCGCCGTCCATCAGCTTCGCGTCACGGGTCGCCTCGCCGACGCCCATGTTGACGACGATCTTGGTCAGCCGCGGGATCTGCATGACGTTGCCGTAGCCGAACTCCGACTTCAGCGCCGGCGCGATGGTCTCGCGGTAGTGCGCGAGCCTGCGGGGCAGCTCACGAGTGGGTGCGCTCATGGGGTTCAGAGGTCCTTACCGGTGCGCCGCGAAACCCGGATGTTGCGGCCGTCCTCGTCCTTGCGGTAGCCGACCCGGGTCGGCTTGTCCTCGGAGTCGATCACCATCACGTTGCTCACGTGGATGGGCGCCTCCTGCGTGACGATCCCGCCCTGCTGCGCGCCGCGCTGGCTGGTGCTGATCCGGGTGTGCTTCTTGATCCGGCCGACACCCTCCACGAGCACCTTCTGGAGCTTCGGGTACGCGGCGATGACGCGGCCCTTGGCGCCCTTGTCCTTGCCGGCCAGAACGACGACGGTGTCGCCCTTCTTGACCTTCATGGACGGGGTCTTGGCGGTCGACTTCTTGTCGGCTGCCATGGTCACAACACCTCCGGTGCGAGCGAGATGATCCGCATGAAGCGCTTGTCGCGGAGCTCCCGGCCGACAGGGCCGAAGATGCGCGTCCCGCGCGGGTCGCCGCTGTCGCGGATGATGACCGCGGCGTTCTCGTCGAAGCGGATGTAGGAACCGTCAGGACGACGGCGCTCCTTCACCGTCCGGACGATGACGGCCTTGACCACATCGCCCTTCTTGACGCCGGCACCGGGCAGCGCGTCCTTCACGGTGCCGACGATGACGTCGCCGATGCCCGCGTAGCGTCGCCCGGAACCGCCGAGCACCCGGATGCAGAGGATCTCCTTTGCCCCGGTGTTGTCGGCGACTCGCAGTCGCGACTCCTGCTGGATCACGTCCCTACTCCTATGTCTTCGATCTGCTGTGGTGGCCGGCCCGGAACCGGGCGGCCTCCCGGCTCACGGCAGGACGGCCGTGGGTTGTGCTGGTGCACGACCCCGGCCGTCCGGTCCGCGGAAGCTTCGGCCCAGAGCGGGCCAGTCGTCCACGGTACCCGCAGCGGCGCGGGCGCCGGTACGTGGGGCTGGACACCCCGCGCAACCGGACACGCTCTTGAGTTACTTGGCCTTCTCGACGACCTCGACCAGCCGCCACCGCTTGGTGGCCGACGTCGGCCGGGTCTCCATGATCTGCACGCGGTCACCGATGCCGGCGACGCCCTGCTCGTCGTGCGCCTTGAGCTTGCTCGTGCGCCGGATGACCTTGCCGTAGAGACCGTGCTTCACGCGGTCCTCGACCTCGACGACGATGGTCTTCTCCATCTTGTCGCTGACGACGAGGCCCTCACGGACCTTGCGGTACCCGCGACCGGCCAGGCCAGGCCCACTGGCGGCCTGACTCGTCTCCTGGGTCTCGCTCATGCCACACCCTCGTTCGGGGCGACGGACAGACCCAGCTCGCGCTCGCGCATGATCGTGTAGATCCGGGCGATGTCGCGGCGGACGGTCTGCAGTCGCCGGTTGTTGTCCAGCTGGCCGGTGGCCACCTGGAACCGCAGGTTGAACAGTTCTTCCTTGTGCTCACGCAGCCGCGAGGCGAGCTCGTCGGCAGAGAGCTCGCGCAGCTCGGGAGCGGTCAGACCGGCGGCCATCACACTTCTCCTTCACGCGTGATGAAGCGGCACTTCATCGGCAGCTTGTGGATCGCGCGGCGCATGGCCTCGCGGGCCACGGGCTCGGCGACACCGGACAGCTCGAACAGCACGCGGCCGGGCTTGACGTTGGCCACCCACCACTCGGGCGAACCCTTACCGGAACCCATGCGGGTCTCGGCGGGCTTCTTGGTCAGCGGACGGTCGGGGTAGATCGAGATCCACACCTTTCCGCCACGCTTGATGTGCCGGGTCATGGCGATACGGGCCGACTCGATCTGCCGGTTCGTCACGTACGCCGGCTCGAGGGCCTGGATGGCGTACTCGCCGAAGTTGATCGACGTGCCGCCCTTGGCCTTGCCCGAACGGCTCGGGTGGTGCTGCTTGCGGTGCTTGACGCGCCGTGGGATGAGCATGGGTCAGCTCTCCGTGTTCTCGGTGGCCGTCGTCTCGGTGGTGGCTTCGACGGCGGCGGTCTCGACGGCAGGCGTCTCGACAGCGGGGGTCTCGACGGCGGGCGTCTCGACCGCAGGGGTCTCGGCAACCGGGGTCTCGACGGCGGCGGTCTCGACGGCAGACGCCTCCGTGGCCGGAGCCTCGGCAGCTGCGCGGCCGGCCTCGGTGCCGCCGGCGGTGGTGCCGGAGGAACCCGAGCGGCGCTGCGGGCGCTGGGCCCGCTCACGACGCTGCTGACGGGCGGCGAGAGCCTCGAGGGCCTCGCGCTCGGCACGCGAGCCGCTGACGTCGCCCTTGTAGATCCAGACCTTCACGCCGATGCGGCCGAAGGTGGTCCGGGCCTCGTAGATGCCGTAGTCGATGTTCGCGCGGAGCGTGTGCAGGGGCACCCGACCCTCGCGGTAGAACTCCGACCGGCTCATCTCGGTGCCGCCGAGGCGGCCCGAGCACTGCACCCGGATGCCCTTGACCTGCGGGCTGCGCTGCGCCGACTGCATCGCCTTGCGCATGGCACGACGGAAGCTGACCCGGCTGGAGAGCTGCTCGGCGACGCCCTGGGCGACCAGCTGCGCGTCCGACTCGGGGTTCTTGACCTCGAGGATGTTCAGCTGCACCTGCTTGCCGGTGAGCTTCTCGAGCTCGCCGCGGATGCGGTCGGCCTCGGCGCCGCGACGGCCGATGACGATGCCCGGCCGGGCGGTGTGGATGTCGACGCGGACCCGGTCACGGGTGCGCTCGATCTCGACCTTGGAGATGCCGGCCCGCTCCATGCCCTTGGACATGAGCTTGCGGATCGCGACATCTTCCTTGACGTAGTCCGCGTAGAGCTTGTCGGCGTACCACCGGGACTTGTAGTCGGTGGTGATGCCGAGCCGGAACCCGTGCGGGTTGACCTTCTGACCCACTAGCGGGTCCCTCCCCTCGTGTTGCGCCGCGTCGTGCTGCTGGGCGACTGGGTCTGCTGGGTCGCGGGGCCGGACTGGCCGGTGTCCCGACGCGCCTTGCGCGACTTCTGTGCGAGCTCGGCGCTGGACGCGACCTCGCTCACCTCGACGGTGATGTGGCTGGTCCGCTTGTTGATGCGGAACGCCCGGCCCTGCGCACGCGGACGGATCCGCTTGAGCGTCGGGCCCTCGTCGACGTAGGCCGCGCTGACCACGAGGGCAGCAGGGTCCAGCCGCAGGTTGTGCTCGGCGTTGGCCACCGCGCTGGCGACGACCTTGGCCACCGGCTCGCTGGCGCTCTGCGGAGCGAACCGCAGCAGAGCGAGTGCTTCGTCGGCGGGCAGGTAGCGGATCAGGTCCACCACCCGGCGTGCCTTCATGGGGGTCACGCGGACGAACCGGGCCGTAGCCCGGGCGACCGGCGCCTCCTGTCCCAACTGGGAAGTCATCGAAATCTCTCTCTACCTGGTCAGCCGCGCCGCGACCGGCGGTCGTCCTTGATGTGCCCACGGAAGGTGCGCGTGGGCGCGAACTCGCCGAGCTTGTGCCCGACCATCGCCTCGGTCACGAAGACCGGGACGTGCTTGCGGCCGTCGTGCACGGCGATCGTGTGCCCGAGCATGTCGGGGATGATCGTCGAGCGCCGCGACCAGGTGCGGATGACGTTCTTGGTGCCCTTCTCGTTCTGGACGTCCACCTTCTTGAGCAGGTGGTCGTCGACGAACGGGCCCTTCTTCAGGCTGCGTGGCATGTCTGTCGAACTCCTCTACCCGCTCAGCGCTTCTTGTTGGTACGCCGGCGGCGCACGATCATGGAGTCGCTGGCCTTCCGCTTGCGCGTCCGGCCCTCCGGCTTGCCCTTCGGGTTCACCGGGTGACGACCACCGGAGGTCTTGCCCTCACCACCACCGTGCGGGTGGTCCACCGGGTTCATGGCGACACCGCGGACGGTCGGGCGCTTGCCCTTCCACCGCATGCGGCCGGCCTTGCCCCAGTTGATGTTCGACTGCTCGGCGTTGCCCACCTCGCCGACGGTCGCGCGACAGCGCACGTCGACGTTGCGGATCTCGCCCGACGGCATGCGCAGCTGCGCGAGCCGACCCTCACGGGCGACCAGCTGGACGCTGGTGCCTGCGGAGCGGGCGATCTTGGCGCCGCCACCGGGGCGGAGCTCGATGGCGTGAACAACGGTGCCGACGGGGATGTTCCGCAGCGGCAGGTTGTTGCCCGGCTTGATGTCGGCCGAGGGGCCGCACTCGACGGTGTCGCCCTGCTTGAGCCGGGCCGGAGCGATGATGTAGCGCTTCTCGCCGTCGGCGTAGTGCAGCAGCGCGATCCGCGAGGTGCGGTTCGGGTCGTACTCGATGTGCGCGACCTTGGCCGGCACGCCGTCCTTGTCCGCCCGGCGGAAGTCGATCAGCCGGTAGGCACGCTTGTGTCCGCCACCCTGGTGGCGGGCGGTCACCTTGCCGTGGACGTTGCGCCCACCGCGGCCGTGCAGCGGCCGGACCAGCGACTTCTCCGGGTGGTCACGAGTGACCTCGGCGAAGTCGGCAACGCTTGCGCCTCTGCGGCCCGGCGTCGTCGGCTTGTACTTGCGGATCGCCATTTGACTGGAGTCCTTCGTCTTGTGTCTCTGGTCCGTCAGTCCGGGCGCTTACGCGCCCGGGCCGCCGAAGATCTCGATGCGGTCGCCGGGAGCGAGCGACACGATGGCGCGCTTGGTGTCCTTGCGCTTGCCCATGCGGGTGCCCCGGCTGCGCTTGCGCTTGCCCTGACGGTTGATCGTGTTCACGCCGAGGACCTTCACGTTGAAGATCTGCTCCACGGCGATCTTGATCTGGGTCTTGTTCGCCTCGGGCAGCACCACGAACGTGTACTGGTTCTCGTCGAGCAGGCCGTAGCTCTTCTCGGAGATGACCGGAGCGAGCAGGACGTCCCGGGGATCGCGGACGGTCATGCCTTCTCCTCGGTGGTCTCGTCGTCAGCCGGAGTCTCGGCGGCGGCCTTCTTGGCCGGAGCCTTCTTCGCGGCCGCCTTCTTGGCCGGAGCCTCGTCGGCGTCCGTCTCGTCGTCGCGTCGTCGGCTGCGGCCTTCTTGGCCGGGGCCTTCTTCGCGGTCGCCTTCTTGGCCGGGGCCAGCGGTCTCGGTCTCGACGGTGCCCTCGCCCTCGGCGGGAGCTGTCTCCACGGTGCCCTCACCCACGGCTGGGGCGATTGACGGGAGGCCGCCCGGCGTCACGTGGGTGGCCAGGTCCGGCTTCGCGGTGCTCGAGGCACCCGCGGTCCGGCTCTCGACGTACTCGGTCAGCGCGGTCTCGGTGAAGACGACCTCGTCGGCGATCAGCACGTCGTAGGTGTTGAGCTGGCCGGCCTCGATCAGGTGCACCTGCGGCAGGTTGCGCAGGCTGACCCAGTTGAGGACGTCGTCCCGGTCCAGCACCACGAGCACGCGCTTGGCCTGGGTGATCGCGTTCAGCGTCGCCATCGCGGCCTTGGTCTTGGGCGCATCGCCGTCGACGAAGGCGGAGACGACGTGCACGCGACCCTCGCGGGCCCGGTCGGAGAGGGCACCGCGCAGGGCGGCGGCCTTCATCTTCTTCGGGGTCCGCTTGTCGTAGCTGCGCGGCTGCGGGCCGTGGACCGTGCCACCGCCGGTGAACTGCGGAGCGCGGGTCGAGCCCTGACGGGCGCGGCCGGTGCCCTTCTGGCGGTACGGCTTGGCGCCACCACCGCTGACCTTGCCGCGGGTCTTCGTCGCGTGCGTGCCCTGGCGGGCAGCCGCGAGCTGGGCCACGACGACCTGGTGCATCAGGGAGACGTTCGCGTCGGCGTCGAAGAGCTCACCGGGCAGCGTGACGCTGCCGGAGGTCTCCCCCGCCGGGGTGCGGACGTCGACCTGACGGTCGGTCCGGGTCTGAGTTGCTGCGGTCACTTGTTGTCACTCCCCACGGGGCCGCCCTTGACCGCGCTGCGGACGAGGAGGAGGCCACCCTTCGGACCGGGAACCGCGCCCTTGATGAGCAGCAGCCCGCGCTCCGTGTCGACCTTGTGCACGACCAGCGACAGGGTCGTCGTCTTCACGTGACCCATGCGGCCGGCCATCTTCAGGCCCTTGAACACGCGGCCCGGGGTGGACGCGCCACCGATGGAGCCGGGCGACCGGTGCTTGCGCTGGGTGCCGTGCGACGCGCCGAGGCCCTTGAAGCCGTGACGCTTCATGACGCCGGCGGTGCCCTTGCCCTTGCTGGTGCCGATGACGTCGACCTTGGCCACGCCGTCGAACACGTCGGCGGTCAGCTCCTGGCCGACCGAGTAGTCGCCGGCGTCCTCGGTGCGGAGTTCCACCAGGTGCCGCCGCGGCGTGACGCCCGCCTTGGTGAAGTGCCCACCCTCGGGCTTGTTCACCTTGCGCGGGTCGATCTCACCGAACCCGAGCTGGACGGCGCTGTAGCCGTCGACCTCGGGGGTGCGCACCTGGGTCACCACACACGGGCCCGCCTTGACGACGGTCACCGGCACGAGGCGGTTGTTCTCGTCGAAAACCTGGGTCATCCCCAGCTTCTCGCCGAGGAGACCGCGAAATGTGCTCGCCATGTCTGCTGACTGCCCTTACTGAATGTTGACGTCGACCGAGGCCGGCAGGTCGATGCGCATGAGCGCGTCCACCGTCTTCGGCGTCGGGTCGAGGATGTCGATGAGCCGCTTGTGCGTGCGCATCTCGAAGTGCTCGAACGAGTCCTTGTACTTGTGCGGCGAACGGATCACCGCGTACACGTTCTTCTCCGTCGGCAGCGGCACTGGGCCGACCACTCGCGCTCCGGTCTTGGTGACCGTCTCCACGATGCGTCGCGCCGAGGCGTCGATCGCCTCGTGGTCGTAGGCCTTCAGCCGGATGCGGATCTTCTGTCCCGCCATCGCTGTTCTTCGCTCCTGCCGATCGAAAGTCTGTAGCTGAGTGGGTCGGCTGACCCGTAGCCGGGCGGCGGCCGGTTCGCGGCCGCCGCCCGTCAGGGGACTACTTGTTGATCTTGACGACGCGACCGGCGCCCACGGTGCGGCCACCCTCACGGATGGCGAAGCGCAGGCCCTCCTCCATGGCGATCGGCTGGATCAGCTCGACCGACATCTCGGTGTTGTCGCCGGGCATGACCATCTCGGTGCCGGCGGGCAGGGTCACCACGCCGGTCACGTCCGTCGTCCGGAAGTAGAACTGGGGACGGTAGTTGTTGAAGAACGGCGTGTGACGGCCACCCTCGTCCTTCGAGAGGATGTAGACCGAACCCTCGAAGTTGGTGTGCGGGGTGATCGAACCGGGCTTCACGACGACCTGGCCGCGCTCGACGTCCTCGCGCTTGATGCCGCGCAGCAGCAGGCCCACGTTGTCGCCGGCCTGACCCTGGTCGAGCAGCTTGCGGAACATCTCGACGCCGGTGACGGTCGTCTTGTGCGAGGTCGGGCGGATGCCGACGATCTCGATCTCCTCGGAGACCTTGACGATGCCGCGCTCGACGCGACCGGTCACGACGGTGCCGCGGCCGGTGATGGTGAAGACGTCCTCGACGGGCATGAGGAACGGCTTGTCGATCTCACGCTCGGGCTCGGGGATCGCGGTGTCGACCGCGTCCATGAGCTCCATGAGCTTGTCGCCCCACTCCTTGTCGCCCTCGAGCGCCTTCAGCGCCGAGACGCGCACGACGGGGAGGTCGTCGCCCGGGAACTCGTACTCGGACAGCAGCTCGCGGACCTCGAGCTCGACGAGCTCCAGGATCTCCTCGTCGTCGACCATGTCGGCCTTGTTGAGCGCGACGACGATGTAGGGGACGCCGACCTGGCGGGCCAGGAGGACGTGCTCCTTGGTCTGCGGCATCGGGCCGTCGGTGGCGGCGACCACGAGGATCGCGCCGTCCATCTGCGCCGCACCGGTGATCATGTTCTTGATGTAGTCGGCGTGCCCGGGGCAGTCGACGTGCGCGTAGTGCCGAGCCTCGGTCTGGTACTCGACGTGCGCGATCGAGATCGTGATGCCGCGAGCCTTCTCCTCGGGCGCCTTGTCGATCTGGTCGAAGGCCGACGCCTCGTTGAGGTTCGGGTACTTGTCGTGCAGGACCTTGGTGATCGCCGCGGTCAGCGTCGTCTTCCCATGGTCGATGTGCCCGATGGTGCCGATGTTGACGTGCGGCTTGGTCCGCTCGAACTTGGCCTTGGCCACTGGGTTCCTCTCCTCGTGTCTTCGCAGTCGTGCGCGTGCTCTGGGGTGGGCAGTGCTCGGGGTGCGCGGCAGGTGCCGCGCACCGGTTACTCGCCTGTGGCCTTGGCGATGATCTCCTTGGCCACGTTCTGCGGGACCTCGGCGTACGAGTCGAACACCATCGTGTAGCTCGCCCGTCCCTGGGTGCGGCTGCGCAGGTCGCCCACGTAGCCGAACATCTCCGACAGCGGCACCAGGGCCTTGACGACGCGAGCGCCGGAGCGCTCCTCCATCGCCTGGATGGTCCCGCGGCGGGAGTTCAGGTCGCCGATGACGTCGCCCATGTTCTCTTCCGGGGTGACGACCTCGACCGCCATCAGCGGCTCGAGCAGGGCCGGACTGGCCTTGCGCGCGGCCTCCTTGAAGGCGATCGAGCCGGCGATCTTGAAGGCCATCTCCGAGGAGTCGACCTCGTGGTACTGGCCGTCGAGGAGCGACGCCTTGACGCCGACCATCGGATAGCCGGCGAGGATGCCGTACTGCATGGCGTCCTGCATGCCCTGGTCCACCGACGGGATGTACTCCCGCGGGATGCGACCACCGGTGACCTTGTTCTCGAACTCGTAGGTCGCCGAGTCGGCGGTCATCTCCAGCGGCTCGAGGGCGATCTGCACCTTCGCGAACTGGCCGGACCCACCGGTCTGCTTCTTGTGGGTGTAGTCGTACCGCTCGACGGCCTTGCGGATCGTCTCGCGGTAGGCGACCTGCGGCTTGCCGACGTTGGCCTCGACGTTGAACTCGCGGCGCATGCGGTCGACCAGGATCTCCAGGTGGAGCTCGCCCATGCCGGAGATGACGGTCTGGCCGGTCTCCTCGTCGAGGCGGACCTGGAACGTCGGGTCCTCCTCGGCGAGCTTCTGGATGGCCGTGCCCAGCTTCTCCTGGTCGCTCTTGGTCTTCGGCTCGATGGCCACCGAGATGACCGGCGCCGGGAAGGTCATCGACTCCAGGATCACCGGCTTCTGCGGGTCGCAGAGGGTGTCACCCGTCGTCGTCTGCTTCATGCCGTTGACGGCGACGATCTCGCCGGCGCCCACGCCCGCACGCTCTTCGCGCTTGTTGGCGTGCATCTGGTAGATCTTGCCGACCCGCTCCTTGCGGTCCTTGGTGCTGTTCAGCACCGGGGACCCGGCGTCGAGCTTGCCGGAGTACACGCGGATGTAGGTCAGCTTGCCCAGGTGCTGGTCGGTCTGGATCTTGAACGCCAGCGCCGAGAACGGCTCGTCCTCGTCGGCGTGCCGCAGGACCTCGGTCTCGCCGTCGAGCGCGGTGCCCACGATCGCCTCGATGTCCAGCGGGCTGGGCAGGTAGTCGGTGACTGCGTCGAGCATGGGCTGGACGCCCTTGTTCTTGAACGCGGAACCGGTGACGACCGGGTTCACCTGACCGGCGATGGTCGCCTTGCGGATGGCGGCCTTGAGCGTCTCGACCGAGATGTCCTCGCCACCGAGGTAGGACTCCATGATGGCGTCGTCGTTCTCGGCGACACCCTCGAGGAGCTTCTCGCGGTACTCGGCGGCCTGGTCGGCGAGCTCGGCCGGGATCTCCTCGACCGCGTAGTCCTCACCGAGCTTGGTCTCGCCGCGCCAGGTGAGGGCCTTCATCTGCGACCAGGTCGACGACGCCGATGAAGTCGGCCTCGGCACCGATCGGGAGCTGCAGCACCAGCGGGTTGGCGCCCAGGCGCTCGACCATCATGTCGACGCAGCGGAAGAAGTTCGCCCCGGTGCGGTCGAGCTTGTTGACGAAGCACATGCGCGGGACGCCGTACTTCTCCGCCTGCCGCCAGACCTGCTCGGTCTGCGGCTCGACGCCGGCGACACCGTCGTAGACGGCGACGGCACCGTCGAGCACCCGCAGGGACCGCTCCACCTCGACGGTGAAGTCGACGTGCCCCGGGGTGTCGATGATGTTGATGTCGAAGCCGTTCCAGGAGCACTTCGTCGCGGCCGACGTGATGGTGATGCCGCGCTCCTGCTCCTGCTCCATCCAGTCCATCGTGGCCGCGCCGTCGTGGACCTCACCGATCTTGTAGTTGATACCGGTGTAGAAGAGGATGCGCTCCGTCGTCGTGGTCTTGCCGGCGTCGATGTGCGCCATGATCCCGATGTTGCGGGTCTTGGCGAGCTGGGCCGTGGAGGCCATCTCTTACTCCTCTTCGTTCGGGTCCGCGTGCGGGTTCCGGGGATCGCCCGGGCTTCCCGCGGGCTGCGGGTGCCGGCGTGTGCACCGGCGGGGTGCGACTACCAGCGGTAGTGCGCGAAGGCCTTGTTCGACTCGGCCATCTTGTGCGTGTCCTCGCGCCGCTTGACGGCGGCACCGAGGCCGTTGCTCGCGTCGAGCAGCTCGTTCATCAGGCGCTCGGTCATCGTCTTCTCGCGGCGGGCGCGGCTGTACTGGATCAGCCAGCGCAGGCCCAGCGTGGTGCTGCGCGAGGGACGGACCTCGACCGGGACCTGGTAGGTCGCACCACCGACGCGGCGGCTGCGGACCTCGAGGGCCGGCTTCACGTTGTCCAGCGCGCGCTTGAGCGTGACGACCGGGTCGGTGTCGCTCTTGGCGCGGGCGCCCTCGAGGGCGCCGTAGACGATCGCCTCGGCGACCGAGCGCTTGCCGTCGACGAGCACCTTGTTCACCAGCTGGGTGACCAGCGGCGACTGGTAGACCGGGTCGGCGACCAGCGGACGCTTCGGCGCGGGGCCCTTGCGCGGCATTAGCTCTTCTCCTTCTTCGCGCCGTAGCGGCTACGGGCCTGCTTGCGGTTGCGGACACCCTGGGTGTCCAGCGAGCCACGGATGATCTTGTAGCGCACGCCGGGGAGGTCCTTCACACGGCCACCGCGCACGAGCACCATCGAGTGCTCCTGCAGGTTGTGGCCGACACCCGGGATGTAGGCGGTCACCTCGATGCCGCTGGTCAGCCGGACGCGGGCGACCTTGCGCAGCGCCGAGTTCGGCTTCTTCGGCGTCGTCGTGTAGACGCGCGTGCAGACTCCGCGACGCTGGGGCGAACCCTTCAGCGCCGGAGTCTTGGTCTTCTCGACCTTGTCCTCGCGGCCCTTGCGGACCAGCTGGTTGATCGTGGGCATGGGTGGCCTGGATCTCCTACCTGCGCTGGGGTGGTGCTTTCGAATCCTGCTGACTACTGGTGCTCTGCTCGGTGGTGCCCGCTTCCGGATCCCGCCCGCGACCGATCGTCCGGTCCACGCGGTCGGGCGTGTTGCCCTTCCGAGGACCGGCCGAATCTTTCGGACCGGGATCCCTTGCCCCTCGCGACTCGGCGCCTCTGGGGATCCAGGCGCACCGCGAACGGGAGCAGGCCCAGGGCACCCTGGGCACGGCTGACCACGATACCCGTGCCCCGGAGACCGGTCAAAGCCGGGTCCCTCACACACACGGTCAGGCATCAGCCGCCGCCCGCCGAGGCGGACTCAGGAGCGGCAACGCCGGCCCCGGAGGATCTGTTCCCGGGGTCGACTGCACTCCGTGACGCCTGGCGGAGAGCCGTCACCCTACCCGGTGGAGATGCCCGCCCGGGGTCCGTCCTGCGGGCGACACCGGCGTTTTCGTGTCGGACCCCCGACCTACTCTCCGTGGCACTTGCGGTACGCACCGCGATGGGGGGCCGGCCATGCATCCCGACAACGCACGAGAATTGAAGAGCCGCATCCTCGGCCTCCTAGGGGCCTCCGCGTCCGCCCAGCGCGCCGGCGAGGCGCCACGGCGCATGTGGATCGCCGTCGGGCTGGCCCCGGTCGTGCCGGGCTGGGTGCGCGTGGCTGTGCGCCTGGAGCGCGAGTCCGACCGGGAGGCGCTCCCCGACTTCGGCCGCGGGGTGCGCGAGGAGATCGACGTCCGCGTGATCGGCCCGGTGCGCCCCCTCTCCTCCCCCGGTGCCCACTGGAGCCCCGCGGCGCTCCAGCAGCGCGTGCGGCCGTTGCGCCCCGGCCTCTCGGTGGCGCACCCCCTCGTGTCGGCCGGCACCCTCGGCGGCTTCGTGCGCACCGGCGCGGGCCTGGCGATCCTGTCCAACAACCACGTCCTGGCCGCCAGCAACGCCGCCAGTGCCGGTGACGCCGTCCTGCAGCCGGGCCCGGCCGACCGGGGCACCGCCGGCGACCGGATCGCGACCCTGCGCGCGTTCGAGCGGTTGCACCCCGAGGCCCGCAACCTCGTCGACGCCGCCGTCGCGACGCTCGACGGCGACGTCCCCACGGCGCCGGGCGATCTCCCGGGCGGGCCGCTCGGCGCCGTCGTCGTCGACCACCTCGAGATCGACCCCGGTGAGGGGGTCGAGAAGGTCGGGCGCACGACCGGGCACACGCGCGGCCGGATCAGCGCGGTCGAGGTGGACGGCGTCGCCGTGCAGTACGACGAGGCGGTGCACACCTTCGACGACCAGGTGGAGATCGAGGGCCTGTCCGGCGCGTTCAGCGCCGGCGGTGACAGCGGGTCGGTGATCTGGCGGTCGCGTGACCGCGCACCGCTCGGCTTGCTGTTCGCCGGCAGCACCACCGGCGGCAGCGGCGGCGCGGGTGTCACCTTCGCCAATCCGCTGGCGACGGTGCTGCGCCTGCTGGACGCGGAGTGGATCGAGCTGAGCCGATCCGGCTGTCGCCGGGACCGCGGGCGGGGCACCATGGGCGCATGACCGACCGCGCCGTGTCCGAGCGCGCGCTGGCTCGTGCGGCGAAGACCACCCTGGCCGCGCGGCTGTCCGCCGATCCCGACGTCGTCGGCATCGGGCTCGCCCGCCGTTCCGGCGCCTACGTGGTGAAGGTCGACCTCGCCGACGAGGGGGCCGTGCCTCGGGTGCCGGGGCAGGTCGACGGCGTCCGTGTGGTGACCGAGGTGATCGGGGCCGTCCGGCCGCTCTGAGCGACGCTCTCGCTCACCGGTAGCCTGCGCGAATGCGCATCGGGATCCAGGTCAGCTACGGCGGGGGTTTCAAGCAGACCGCGGAGGAGATCCGCGACCTGGAGGCAGCCGGGCTCGACATCGCCATGGTGGCCGAGGTCTACACGTTCGACGCGGTGAGCCAGCTCGGCTACCTGGCGGCGGTGACCGAGCGGGTCGAGCTGATGAGCGCGATCTTCCCGCTGTACAGCCGGACGCCCACCCTCACGGCGATGACGGCGGCCGGGCTCGACTTCGTGTCCGACGGCCGGTTCACGCTCGGGCTCGGGGCCTCGGGGCCGCAGGTCATCGAGGGCTGGCACGGTGTCCCGTACGACGCGCCTCTGCAACGCACGCGGGAGATCGTGGAGATCTGCCGCAAGGTCTGGCGCCGCGAGCGCCTCGAGCACCCCGGGCCGAAGTACCCGCTCCCGCTCCCGGCGGACCAGGGCACCGGGCTGGGCAAGCCGCTCAAGCTGATCAACACGCCGGTGCGCGAACGCATCCCGGTGATGCTGGCGGCGCTGGGCCCGAAGAACGTCCAGCTCGCGGCCGAGATCGCCGAGATCTGGGAGCCGATCTGGTTCATGCCGGAGAAGGCGGCGTCCGTCTGGGGCGACTCCCTCGCCGCCGGCAAGGCCAAGCGCGCCCCCGAGCTCGGCGAGCTGCAGATCAGCGTGGGCGTCCCGGTCGCGATCGGGGACGACGTCGACGAGCTGCACGACTTCGTCCGGCCGCATCTCGCCCTCTACGTC
>CAWAQI010000012.1:0-249785 GCA_963784165.1 uncultured Actinomycetota bacterium | reverse complement strand
CATACGTTCGACCACCGACAGAAAAGCCCTGTCCACAGGCCCATCCGCGGTCCGTCAGATGGAGGCAGCCACCACGTAGGCAGCCGCGGCGGCACCGACGCCCAGCAGCAGCGAACCGGCGAGGTACGCCAGCGCGCGGCCGACCAGCCGCTCCTCGACCAGCCGGACGATGTCGTACCCGAACGTCGAGAACGTGGTCAGCGTGCCGCAGAAGCCGGTGCCGACCAGGGCCACGACCGCGGGATCGACGTCGTGCAGTCCCAGCAGCGCGCCGAGCACCGCGCTCCCGGCGACGTTGACCGTCAGCGTTCCGACGACGCTCCCGCGTCCCCGGCGCCGCGCGGCGACCCGGTCGGCCAGCAGCCGGAGGGGAGCGCCGACCAGCGCCCCGACCACGACGAGCAGCGCGGTCACGTCTGGTCCTCGCCGGCCTCGAGGTCCTCCAGCACCGTCTCCGCCGACCGCAGCACCGCGCGGGCGCCGACCAGGCCGAGCACGACGCACGCGACGCCCCCGAGGACGGAGGCCAGCAGATAGCCGGCCGCGATCAGCCCCGCCCCGGCCTCGCCCGAGCCGGACGACCTCGACCGCGAACGTGGAGAACGTCGTGTAGCCGCCGAGGACGCCGACGGCGAGGAACGGGCGCGCCCACGTTCGACGCCGGGAACCGGCTCAGCAGGACCGCGAGGAGGACGCCGATCAGCAGGCAGCCGGTCAGGTTCACCACCAGGGTCGCCCACGGCCAGCCACCCGGATCGTGCGGGAGCGCCGTCGCGACGCCCCACCGGGCCAGCGCGCCGAGAGCGCCGCCGAGCGCGGCCAGCAGGTAGGCCATCCCTGCCCGACCTCCTCTGGCGCCGTCCGGCAGCATGCGCGGGGAAGGGTCGCACGACGGTGACCCGCGGGAGAGGGAGGCGCCACGGTGAGTGGGCCGCTGGCAGGCGTCCGGGTCGTCGAGTTCGCCGGGCTGGGGCCGGGACCGTTCTGCGGGATGCTCCTGGCCGACCTCGGCGCCGACGTCGTCCGCATCGACCGCCGCGGCACGCGCGGCGGCCTGATGGGCGCCCTCGGCGCGACGACGCTGCTCGACCGCGGCAAGCGGTCGATCGCGCTCGACCTCAAGGACGACGACGACCTGCGCGTGGTCCGGGCCCTGGTCCGCCGCGCCGACGTCCTCCTCGAGGGGTTCCGGCCGGGCGTGATGGAACGCCTCGGCCTCGGGCCCGACGAGCTGCTGGCCGAGAACCCGGCCCTGGTCTACGGGCGGATGACCGGCTGGGGCCAGACCGGACCGCTGGCGTCCAGCGCGGGCCACGACATCGGCTACATCGCGCTGACCGGGGCCCTCGGCGCGAGCGGCCGTCCCGACGAGCGCCCGGCGCCGCCGATGAACCTGCTCGGCGACTTCGGCGGCGGGGGGATGTTCCTCGCGCTCGGCGCGGTCGCGGCGCTGCTCCACGCGCGCACCACGGGCCAGGGCCAGGTGGTCGACGCGGCGATCGTCGACGGCACCGCCGTCCTGACCACGATGATCCACGGGATGCTCGACGCCGGTGTCTGGCGGGACAAGCGCGGAGTCAACCTGCTCGACACCGGGGCACCGTTCTACGACGTCTACCGCTGTGCCGACGGGCAGTTCGTGGCCGTGGGCGCCCTCGAGGAGCAGTTCTACGCGGCGCTGCTCGAGGGTCTGGGGCTGGCCGGCGACGAGACGCTGCCCGACCGGAGCGACCCCCGCCAGTGGCCCGCGCTGCGGGAGCGGTTCACCGAGGTCTTCGCGTCACGGACCCGCGACGAGTGGTGGACGGTCTTCGCCGGCACCGACGCCTGCGTCGCGCCCGTGTGGTCGCTGCTCGAGGCCACCCGCGACGAGCACAACGCCGAGCGCGGCGTCTTCGTCGAACGTGGACGGGCGGCTGCAGCCCGACGTCGCCCCCCGGTTCTCGGCCACCCCCGGCGCCGTCGGCCGGGTGCCCCAGCCGGGCGAGCACAGCGACGAGATCCGCCGTGAGCTGGGCCTCTAGCGCCGCCGCGTCTCCGGGAAGAGCAGGTCCACGAAGCGCTCCACGACCGGCTGCGGCTCGTGGTTGGCGAGCCCCGGCCGCTCGTTGGCCTCGATGAACACGTACTCCGACCCTTCGACGTCGGGGACCAGGAAGTCGATCCCGGTGACCGGGATGCCGAGCGCCTCGGCGGCCCGGACGGCGGCCGCGGCGATCTCCGGGTGCAACTGCTCGGTGACGTCCTCGATCGTGCCGCCGGTGTGCAGGTTCGCCGTCCGCCGGACCCGGATCCGCTGACCGGCCGGCGGGACGTCGTCCATCGCGTAGCCGGCCTCCGCCACCACCTCGGCGGTGATCGCGTCGACCGGGATGCGCGACTCGCCGCCCGTCGCCCGCTCGCGACGGCGGCTCGTCGTCTCCACCAGCGAACTCACCGGGTGCCGGCCGTCCCCGACCACCTCGGCGGGACGGCGGACGGCGGCGGCGACCACCTGCCGGTCGATGACGACGACCCGCAGGTCCTCGCCCGGCACCAGCTGCTCGACCAGGACGTCGGGGCAGTACTGCAGCGCCAGGGCGACGGCCTTCTCCAGCCCGTCGTCGTCGGTGACCCCGACGGTGATCCCGCGCCCCTGCTCGCCCCGGGCCGGCTTGACCACGACCTCGCCGACGTCGCGCAGCAGCGCCCGTGCGTCGTCCAGCTCCCCCTCGCACGCCAGGGCGCCCCGGGCCACGCGCACGCCGGCGCGCTCCATGATCCGGCGGGTGAGCCGCTTGTCGTCGCAGCGGCTGAGCGCGACGGCGGTGGTGAACTCCGACAGCGACTCGAGCGTGGTCACCGTCCGGCCGCCCACCGACAGCCGCATCTCGCCGCTCTGCGCGTCGGTGACCTCCACCCGGATCCCGCGCCGCAGGGCCTCCTCGGCGATGATCCGCGCGTACGGGTTGAGCGTCTCGAGCCCCGGCGGGCGGGCCGCGAACAGCGGGGTGTTGATCGGGTTCTTGCGCTTGACGCAGACCGCGGCCACCCGCGCGAACCCGAGCTTCCCGTACAGCGCGATGGCGGCCTCGTTGTCGTGCATCACCGAGAGGTCCAGGTAGGAGCGACCGCGCGCGACGTACCGCTCGGCCAGCACCCGCACGAGCGCCTCCCCCGTGCCCGGCGGCGCGTCCTGCGCGTGGACCGCGAGGCACCACAGGCTGGTCCCGCCCTCGGGGTCCCCGAAGGCGAGCCGGTGGTCCACGCCGGTCACCGTGCCGACGATCTCGCCCGGTGCGCCGGTCCTCGGCCACCAGGTAGGTGAACGAACGGGTGCGGTGGTTGGCCCACATCGTCGTCGCGTCGCCGGTGACCATGCCGTTGCGCGCGTAGATGCGGTTGATCGCGTCCATCTCGTCGCGCGAGGTGACCGTGCGGACGAAGACCCCGCGGATGAGCTCCGGCCGCGGGCGGTACCGGTGCAGGTCCAGGCGGTAGGTGTAGCTCGGGTCGATGAACAGCTCGTCGGGCGCGAGGCCCACGAGCACGTGCGGATCGCGCGGATAGATGCAGATGTCGCGCCGGCCGGACTCCTCGGCCCGGAGCGCGTCGACGATCCCGCGGAGGTCGTCGAAGGTCTGGCCGAACGCCAGCCGGCCCCAGCCCAGGTCCAGGACGACGTCGGAACCCATCCCCTGCCGCTGGTGCTGGGAGGGCCGCTTCCAGGACCGGCCGGTGATGTCCGGCGTCGACGGGACGGCGGTGCGGCGCCGATGCCCGGCGACGTGGTGCGTCATCGATCAGACCCCGTGGGCCTGCAGCCAGAGCTCGAGCAGACCGAGCTGCCAGAGCTTGTTCCCCTGCAGCGGGGTGAGGCCGCCGTTGGGGTCGTCGAGCAGCTCCGCCACGTACTCGGGCCGGAACAGTCCCCGCTCGCGCGCCGCATCCCCGGTGACGGCGTCCCGGACCAGTTCCAGCACCTTGCCCTCGAGATGGGTGATCGCCGGCACCGGGAAGTAGCCCTTGGGACGGTCGATCACCTCCGGCGGGATGATCCGCCGGCCGATCTCCTTCAGGACGCCCTTGCCGCCCTGGGCCAGCTTCAGCTCGGGCGGGCAGGCGGCGGCCAGCTCGACGAGGTCGTGGTCGAGGAAGGGGACGCGCGCCTCGAGGCCCCACGCCATGGACATGTTGTCCACGCGCTTGACCGGGTCGTCGACCAGCATGATCTCGCTGTCGAGCCGGAGGGCGGCATCGACGGCGGTCTCGGCGCCGGCCGCGGACATGTGGGCCCGGACGAACGCGAGACTGGGGTCGTCGGCCAGCGCGTACCGGTCGGAGACGACGCCGGCCATGTCGGCGTGGTCGCGGTCGAAGAACCGCTGCGCGTACGTGGCGATCGCCGCCTCGCGGTCCAGTCCCTCCAGCGGCGGGTACCAGTGGTAGCCGGCGAACACCTCGTCGGCGCCCTGCCCGGACTGCACCACCCGGATGGTCTGGCTGACCCGCTCGCTGAGCAGGTCGAACGCCACGACGTCGTGACTGACCATCGGCTCGGACATCGCCCCGATGGCGTGGCCGAGCGCCCCGGCGAGCTCGTCGGAGGCCACCCGGATCCGGTGGTGGTCGGTCGCGAACCGCTCGGCGATCACGTCGGAGTAGACGAACTCGTCGCCCTCCCGGCCGGCGACCGCTTCGAAGCCGATCGAGTAGGTCGCGAGCCCGGTCTGCCCCTCCTGCGCGAGGAGCCCGACGATCAGCGAGGAGTCGAGACCGCCGGAGAGGAGCACGCCCACCGGGATGTCGGCCACCAGCCGGCGCCGGACGGCGACCCGCAGCGCCTCCTCGATCGCGTCCTCCCAGTCCCGCGCGGACCAGGTCGCGTGCTCCGGACGCCGCTCGTACGTGGCGTGCCAGTAGCGGTGCTCGCGGCTCGTGCCGTCGGCCTCGATCACGCGGACCGTGGCCGGCGGCAGCTTGCGGACGCCGGTCAGGATCGTCCGCGGCGCCGGGACGACGGCGTGCCAGCTGAGGTAGTGGTGCAGCGCGACGGGGTCGACCGAGGTGTCGACGTCGCCCGCCCGCACGAGCGCCGGAAGCGTGGAGGCGAACCGCAGCCGGTTCGGGGTCTCGGCGAGATACAGCGGCTTGATGCCCAGCCGGTCGCGGGCCATGACCACCCGGCCGGTGTCGCGCTCGTGGATCACGAACGCGAACATCCCGTGCAGGTGCGAGACGACGTCGGTGCCCCAGTGGTGGTAGCCCTTGAGGATCACCTCGGTGTCGCTGGTGGAGAAGAAGCGGTAGCCGTGGCCCTCGAGCTCGGCCCGCAGTTCCTGGTAGTCGTAGATGCAGCCGTTGAACGCGGCGGTGAGCCCCAACTCGTTGTCGACCATCGGCTGCGCGCCGTGCGGGGACAGGTCGATGACCGAGAGCCGGCGGTGGCCGAACGCGACGCGACCCGCGCTCCACGAGCCCTGGCCGTCCGGGCCGCGGGGCACCAGGCACTCGACCATCCGCGCCACGGCGGTCGTGTCGGCCATCGTCCCGTCGAACGTGATCTCGCCGCAGAGGCCGCACATGCGCATTGATCTAACCCGCGGCTGGAGGGCCCCGCGATGTGAGCACGGCGCGTCGTGAGGCAGTTCACGCAGATGTAGCAGACGAACAGCGGGGGCGGTTCCCGTCCGTGGGAACCGCCCCCGCCAGGGAGTGGAGCTGGGCGTGGTAGTCAGCGCCGGTCAGCGCCCGCACCGCCTCGACGACGTCGACCAGGCCGGTGCCCTTGTCGTAGGAGGTCGAGTAGCCGCCCACCGAGGTGTAGGCCGCACCGTCGGTGTACTGGTACGTCGTGCCCTTCAGCGCCGCCTCGATCTGGGCCGGCGTCGCGGACGGGTCGGCCTGGAACAGCTGGGCCACGATGCCCGCGATGTGCGGCGCGGCCATCGAGGTGCCGCTGATCGTGTTCCACGCACCGATGTCCAGGGGACCGGGGCCGTTGTGCGGGTCCAGTCCGGTGGAGCAGATCGGCAGGTACGGCCGGCACGCACTGGTGATGTTCTCGCCCGGGGCCGAGAGGTCCGGCCAGGTCGAGGGGTCGGACGAGTCGCCGCGCGAGGAGTACTCGCTGACGACGCCGTCCCGGGTGCCGGTGTCCTGGTCGTAGTACGAGGCGACCGAGATGATGCCGCCGGTCGGGTCCTGGCCGGACGGGTTGGTCATCGACTCGGAACCGTCGCCGCCGTCGTTGCCCGCGGCCCACACGGTGACGACGCCTTCGTCGGCCAGCGCCCGCTGCAGCTTCACGGTGGCGGAGTTCGGGTCGAACTCACCGCCGCCGACCGGGCCGTAGCTGTTGTTCGTGACCTTGATCGCCGGGCACTCCGACGCGGAGACGCCGTCGCCGCACGGGGCGTCGTGGTTCTCGAGCACCCAGTTCAGGGCCGAGTCCGCGCCGACGATGAGCAGCACCGCGCCGGTGGAGATCGAGACCAGGCTGGCGCCGGGGGCGGCACCGGAGAGCTGCGTGCCGTCGGTCAGCGTGGTCGGCCGGCCGGCGACGATGCCGTTCACGTGGGTGCCGTGGCCGCCGCCGGAGATCGTGTCGGTGTCGACGGCGTTCGGCACCTCGACGACGCAGTCCGTGCTGGTCGTCGACTCGTCCAGGCAGACGCTCTTGAGGTTGGCGACGACGGCGCTCGAGCCGTCCTCGTTCTGGAACGCGGGGTGGGTCGGGTCGACGCCGGAGTCGATGACCGCCACCGAGACGCCGCTGCCGTCGAGTGCCGCGCCGTTCGCCCCGGTGAAGGTGCTCGCGGCCTCCGCGCCGCGCGTCGCCTGGTTGGAGGTCTGGTCGTAGAACTCGATCGGGGTGTTGCCCTCGAGGTACGTGACGCCCGGCTGGGTCCGGGCCGCCTCGATCTGGTCGGCCGTGCCGGAGGCGACGACGACACCGATCTTCTCGAACTCGGTGATCGTGCGCATGCCCGTGGCGTCGACGGCGGCACGGGCGGCCGCGATGTCGGTGCCGTGCACCATCAGCGTGGTCGGCGTGGCGCCGGTCAGGGTGGTCAGCTGGCTGGCCAGGAAGTCCTGGACGGGGGCAGGGGACGGCGCGGCTGCGGCAGGGGTTGCGGCGAGCGCGCCGACGACGACGGCCCCACTCACCACCCCGAGCGCTCGGCGGATCGACCGGTTCATGTGCACTCCTCGCGGTTTCACGGCGATGTGGATCACGGTGGTGTCTGCGCTGTTGAACGAGCCACCCGGCCGGGGGTTACTACGCGGTACGAGAGAATGACGGGGTGCCCCTCGTCGCCCCCCATCCGCGCCGGTGAGTCCGCTCCTCGTCGTCGTCACGACGGTGGTCGCGCTGGCACTCGCGCTCCTGGGTCTGGCCGCCACGCTGGCCCGACGGCGGATCGGCCTCGTGCACGTGGTCGGCGCCCTGGTCCTCGAGGCGCTGCTCGTCGTCCAGACGGTGCTGGTGTGCATCGCCCTGATCGACGGCCAGCGACCCGTCGAGGTCGCGACGTTCCTGAGCTACCTCGTCGGCGTGCTGCTCGTGCCGGTGGCCGGCCTGCTCTGGGCGCGCGCCGAGCCGACCCGGTGGGCGGGCACGGTCATCGCGGTGGCCGGAGGGGCCGTCGCCGTCATGGTGTGGCGGCTGCTGAAGCTGTGGGAGGCAACCGGTGGCTGAGCAGCACGTGGCGCCCGCCGAGCAGCCGACCGGGACCGGACCGGCCCGGGCACTGGTCGCGCTGTACGGCGTCTTCGCGCTCGCGGCCGGCGCCCGCGCGGCGGTGCAGCTGAGCACCCGCTTCTCCGAGGCGCCCCTGGCCTACCTGCTGTCGGCCTTCGCCGCCGTCGTCTACATCGTGGCGACGGTCGGGCTCGCGCGCGGCGGCCGGGGTGGCCGACGCCTCGCGCTGACCGCGATCACGATCGAGCTGATCGGCGTGCTGGTGGTCGGCACGCTGTCGCTGCTCGACCGCGCCGCCTTCCCCGACGAGACGGTGTGGTCGGCGTACGGGCGCGGCTACTTCTTCGTGCCGCTGGTCCTTCCGGTCCTGGGCCTGGCGCTGCTGCTGCGTCCTCAGAAGTCCCCGCCGCCGAAGTCGCCCCCGCCGAAGTCCCCGCCCCCGAAGTCTCCGCCGCTGTCCCCGTAGTCGCCGCCGTAGTCGCCGCCGCCGTCGGCTCCCTCGCCGTCCTCGTAGCCCTGGGCGTAGGCCTCCTCGTCGCCCCCGCCGAACAGGCCGCCGTCGCCGAGGCCGGTGTCGAACAGGGCGTCGGCGACGGCCGTGCCGATCACCAGGCCGCCGATCGTGCCGAGCAGGCTGCCGCCGATCATGCTGCCGAAGCTCGGGCCGCCGTAGCCGTACCCGCCGCCGTACCCGGGGCCGTAGCCCCGCCGTAGCCCCCGCGGCCGTACCCCGGCCCGGCACCGCCCGGTCCCGGCGCGTACCCGCCACCGAAGGCGCGCTCCAGCGTGCCGGGCTGGCGCATCTCCGCACGGGTGGCCGCGCGGGCGAGGGACTGCGGGTCGTCGCTGCGCGGCCGTTCGGACGCCGGCACCGCCGCCGCCAGCTGGGTGAGCACCTGCTGCCGCTGGTCGGGGGTCAGCTGGGCGAACGCCTCGGCGTGCGCGGCCTCGATCTGGTCGGGCGGCGCGGTGCGCAGCAGATACCGGTAGCGCCCGATGGCCTGGTCGTCGGGCAGCTGCCCGTCGTGCGTGGTGGGCGGGTCGTACCGCGACTGGGGGCGGTACTCCTCGCGGTAGCCGCGGTCCGAGGAGGATCGGCGGCCGAAGAGCCGGTCGAGCAGTCCCATCGGAGTTCCTCCCGGTGATCGGCGGGTCGCCCCGCTCGTCCCGATGACGAACGGGCGGACGCCGACGTTCCTGCCGGACACCTACCCGCGGAGCGCCGGCCGCACGCCGTCACCGTTCCTGCAGGAGGCCGTACGCGCCGCGGTGGTAGAGCAGCGGACGACGGCGCTCGTCGGCGCCGAGGTCGAGGACCCGGGCGACCGCCAGGGTGTGGTCGCCGCCGTCGTACTCGGCCCACAGCTCGGCGTCGATCCACGCGACGACGTCGTCGAGGACCGGTGAGCCGAGCGCGCTCGGCCGCCACGGGACACCGGCGAACTTGTCCACGCCGGACCGGGCGAAGTTCTGCGAGACGGCGTCCTGACCCTCCGCCAGCACGTTGATGCAGAAGCGGCCGATCGCGCGGAGCTGCGGCCACGTGCGGGAGGAGCGGCCGGGCGCGAAGACCACCAGCGGTGGATCGAGCGAGAGCGAGCTGAACGACTGGCAGGTGAAGCCGATCGGGCCGCCGTCGGTCACCGCGGTGACGACCGTGACGCCGGACGCGAAGTGGCCCATCACCTCGCGCAGCGCCTCCGGATCGAGGGAACCGGTCATGCGCCGGCCGCGCCGCGCGGCACGGAACGTCCCCCGGCGCGGTACAGCGAGCTCGGCAGCTCGTGCCCGACCGCCTGCTCGGTGACCCGGGCGGCCGCGAGGACGGCGTCGAGATCCAGGCCGGTGCGGACCCCGGACTCCTCGAGCATGTAGACGAGCTCCTCGGTGGCGATGTTGCCGCTGGCGCCCGGCGCGAACGGGCACCCGCCGAGGCCGCCGATCGAGGAGTCCAGCTGGGTGACCCCGGCCTGGACGGCGGCCAACGCGTTGGCCTGGCCGGTGCCCCGCGTGTCGTGGAAGTGCACGCCGACGGCGACGCCGGGACACGCGCGGCGGACGGCGTCGAGCAGCTGGACGACCCGCAGCGGGGTGGTCGTCCCGATCGTGTCGCCCAGGCAGAGCTGGTCGGCGCCGGCGGTGACCGAGGCCCGCGCGACGTCGACCGTGCGCGTGATGGGGGTGCGCCCGTCGAACGGGCAGTCCCAGGCGGTCGCGATGATGACCTCGAGCGTTCCGCCCGCCCCGTGCGCCAGCGCCGCGATCTCGCCGACCGCACCGACCGCCTCGGCGGTGGACCGGCCGGCGTTGGCCCGGCTGTGCCCGTCGGAGGCGGAGACGACGTACTCCAGGTTGGCCACGCCGGCGTCGACGGACCGGGTGGCCCCGCGCGCGTTGGCCACCAGCGCCGACCAGTGCACTCCGCCCCAGCGGGACAGCTCGCGTGCCACCTCGTCGGCGTCGGCCAGCGCGGGAACCGCCTTCGGCGACACGAACGACGTCGCCTCGATCCGGCGCACACCGGTGGCGACGAGGGCCTCGAGCATCTCCAGCTTGGCCTCGAGCGGAACGGGCGCCTCGAGCTGCAGGCCGTCCCGCATGCCGACCTCGCGGACGTCGACCTCCGCCGGCAGCACCAGGTCGAACTCGGACATGGGGCCCTCCTCGGGAACCGGCGGTGTCACTGGTCTGCTGCATCCTCCCTCTCGGGCCTCCACGCGCCTCTGGGGGCTCCACGGCGGATCATGCGACCCGGAACGGTTCCGGTGCATGGGGTGTCGTGATCCGTGCGACCGTTGGGTAGTGACGGAGAGCCGAAGGAGGTGGGACGTGATCGAGGTGTTCGACGCCGCCCCGCCGGCCGACCGGGACAGCGCCTTCACCAACGCGCCGATGGGCGTGGCGCTGACCACCCCCGCCGGCGTGCTGCTCGACGTCAACCCGGCCCTGGAGCGCCTGCTGGGCCGCTCGGCGGCCGAACTGTGCGGGCAGTCGGTGCTCGACCAGATCCCGCCCGACCTCGAGGCCGCCGCCCGGGACGCGCACGCCGCCCTGCTCGCGGCCCCGGACCTCCCGATGCGCCACGAGACGCGCGTGACCCGACCCGACGGCAGCGAGATCCCGGTGCAGGTGACCGCCTCCTCGGTGGACCGATCCCCCGGAGGCGACCCCGCCCACCTGGTCATGATCGTCGAGGACATCACCGAGCGGAAGGAGCTGGAGGCGCAGCTGGTCCACCGCTCGATGCACGACCCGCTGACCGGCCTGGCCAACCGGCTGCTCTTCCAGGACCGCCTCTGGCACGCGCTCGAGCGGGGACACCGCGAGCGCACGCCGACCTGCGTGCTGATCATCGACCTCGACGGCTTCAAGAAGATCAACGACGAGCTCGGCCACCCGATGGGTGATCTCGTGCTCGTCTCCTTCGCCGAGAGGCTGCGCTCGGTGCTGCGCGCCAGCGACACCGCGGCCCGCCTGGGCGGCGACGAGTTCAGCATCGTCTGCGAGAACACCGAGGACGCCGACGCCGAGGTGCTCGCGGCCCGGCTGCGGACGACCATCACCGAGCCGTTGGAACTGGGCGCGCAGTCGATCCCGCTCGGCATCAGCATCGGCATCGGGTGCGTGCCGGGCGGCGAGGAGCCCGGCAGGTCTACGAGCGGGTCATCCGGGCGGCCGACGACGCCATGTACGCGGACAAGACCGCCCGGCGCGGCTGACCCGGCGCACGAGCGGCATCAGCCCGGTCGCGGCCGCCGTCCAGCCCCGCACGACCGGCAGCCAGGAGAAGATCGCCGTCAGGCCCGGCAGGATGAGCGCGAGGGCCACGAACATCGCGAGCCCGTCCAGGCCGCCGGAGCGGTCGATCGTGACCGAACCGGCCAGCAAGGCAAGGAGCAGGACGGCGACGGCGGCGAGCGCCGAGCCGAAGAGCAGCACCGGCGAGCGGCGGGCCTGCAGGCGGACGCCCCCGGCGATCTGGCCGGCGGCGCACGGCAGCCCGAGGGCGAGCAGCAGCGACACGATGTCGTCCTCGCCGTACAGCAGGCCGATGAAGTCAACGCCCGAGACCAGGATCGTCAGCCCGGCCGTGACGAACCCGAGCACCGCCGCGGTGGTCGCGGCGGTCGGCCGGCCCGGACCGTCGGGCCAGGCCAGCGGCGGTAGCGGGAACCAGCCGTAGGGCGGGGGACCGTATCCCGGCGGCGGGCCATAGACCGGTGGCGGCCCGTAGCCGGGCGGGGGCCCGTAGCCGGGCGGCGGCCCGTAGGCCGGCGCCGCATATCCCGGCGGCGGGCCGTAGGCGGGCGCGGGGGAGTACTGGGGCGCGGTACCGGGTGGGTACGCGTCCCAGTCGTGCCCCTCCGGGATGCCGGTCATGCCGACCAGTCTGCCGTTCCGGCGGCCCGATCCCGCCTCGTCTCACCCGACCTGGGGACGGGTGTCGGGTCAGTGCCCGACGGTCGCCGGCTCCTTCGGCGCCGCAGTGGGCGCGGCGCCCAGCCGGGCGCCCTCGACGTCCAGGTCCGGCAGGATCCGGTCCAGCCAGCGCGGCAGCCACCAGGCGGACCGGCCGAGCAGCGCCAGCACGGCGGGCACCAGGGTCATCCGGACGACGAACGCGTCGACGACGATGCCGACCGCCAGACCCAGGGCGATCGCCTTGACGATGACGTCATCGATCGTCACGAAGCTGGCGAACACCGAGAACATGATCAGTGCGGCGGCGACCACGACACGGGCCGCGTGCCGGGCACCGGTGACGACGGCGTCGCGCGGGGAGGCCCCGTGCACGTACTCCTCGCGCATGCGGGAGACGAGGAAGACCTCGTAGTCCATGGCCAGTCCGAACAGCACCGCCATCAGGATCACCGGCAGGAAGCTGATGACCGGGCCGGTCGCCTCCACGCCGAACAGACCGCCCAGCCAGCCCCACTGGAAGACCGCGACGACGGCGCCGAACGACGCAGCCACCGAGAGCAGGAACCCGAGCGCGGCCTTGATCGGCACCAGGATCGAGCGGAAGACGAGCAGCAGCAGGACCAGGGCCAGCCCGACGACGACGAGCGCGAACGGCAGCAGCGCGTCGGCGAGCCGGTCGGAGACGTCGATGGCGACCGCCGTCTGACCGGTGACGGCGATGTCCGCGCCGGTCTGCCGCTCGAGGTCGGGGCGCAGGTCGCGCAGGTCGGCGACCAGGACGTTCGTCGCCTCCTCCTGCGGGCCGCTGTCGGGGATCACGGTGATCAGGGCCGTCGTCCCGTCGGGCAGCACGGTCGGCTGGGCGTACGCCACGTCGTCGAGACCGCCCTCGAACTCGCCGGGCGTGCCGGTCGGCGTGCCTCCGATCGCCGCCGCCATCGCCCCGGCGGACTGCTGCGCCGTCGCCGGGTCGAGGCCCTCGGCGAGGACGACGAGCGGACCGTTGAGCCCCGGGCCGAAGTACTCGCTGACCAGGTCGTAGGCCTGCCGCTGGGGGCTGTCCGGGGCGGCGGTGGAGTTGTCCGGGAGCGCCAGCTGCAGCTGCGGCGCGGGGATCGCCAGCGCGAGCAGGCCGGCGAGCACCAGGACGACGGTGAGCAGGGGCCGCCGGGTGATCAACCGCGTCCAGCGGGCACCGGCCGACGTGCCCACGGAGCCGGCGGGCGCGTCGTCGGCGGCGGCGTCTGCGAGCTCGCGGCGCGCGGCCCGCGAGCCGGGCTTCGGCGCGAGGCGGGAGCCGGCGAAGCCGAGCAGCGCCGGCAGCAGGGTGAGGGCGACGAGCACGGCGACCAGCACGGTGCCGGCTGCACCGACGCCCATGACGGTCAGGAACGGGATGCCGACGACGGCGAGCCCCGACAGCGCGATGACGACGGTGAGCCCGGCGAACACGACAGCCGATCCGGCGGTGCCGGTGGCCCGCGCCGCGGACTCCTCGGGATCCATGCCGGTCGCCAGCTGGGTCCGGTGCCGGGACAGGATGAACAGCGTGTAGTCGATGCCGACCGCCAGGCCGATCATCAGAGCGAGCGTCGGTGCGCTCGACGAGAGCGTCACGACGTTCGACGCCAGCAGCAGGCCGCCCATCCCGACGGCGATGCCGATGAGCGCCGTCAGCAGGTTCATCCCGGCCGCGAGCAGCGAGCCGAACGTCAGCACGAGCACCAGGACGGCGACGCCGACGCCGACGAACTCGGTGACGCCGATCTGCACGCCCGTCGACCCGAAGGCGTTGCCGCCGACGGCGACCTCGAGCCCGGCCTGCTCGGCGGCCGCGGTGGTCTCCTGCAGCGCGTCGAGGGTGCCCTCCTCGAGCTCCTCGCGCGGCACGTCGAAGCTGACCTGCGCCAGGGCGGCCCGCTGGTCGGGGGTGACCGCCTGGCTGTCGAAGGGGCTGACCACGCCCTCGACCTGCGGCGACTCCGCGGCGGCCGCCACCACCTGCTGGATCGCGCCCGCGACGGCCGGGTCGGCGACGGTCGAGCCCTCGGGCGCCACGAAGACGATCTGCGCGCTGACGCCGCCGGAGGCGGGGGAGACCGCGTCGAGGCGGTCGAGCGCCTCCTGCGACTCCGAGCCCGGGATGGTGAAGCGGTCGTCGAACGAGCCGCCGGCGGTGACCAGCAGGCCGACGACCGCGCCCAGGATCACCAGCCACACCAGCGAGACGAGCCCGCGGCGGCGGTAGGAGGCGCGGCCGAGCCGGGCGAGGAGGGAGCTCATGGGAAGGGTTCTCCAGCAGGTGTGCGGGTGTGGGTCAGGCGATGGCGGCGCGGAGCAGGAGCAGCAGCGCGGTTCGTTCGAGGTCGTCGGTGGCGGGGTCGGCCCGGGGCACCTGGGACAGCACCACGCCGTCGTGCACGGCCAGGACGGCGCGGGCCAGCTGTCCGGCGGGGAGGGTGAGCGTGAGCCCGGCGCGCGCGGCGACCGTCTCGATCAGTGCGGTGAGCCGGTCGTTGAGCGCCGTCACGTGCTCGTGCAGCGCGGCGGCGGCCTCGGGGTGGCGGGCGGCGTGCAGGCGGTACTCGGTGAGCACGAGCACCCAGGTGCGGTCGGCCCGGAACGCGGACAGGCACCGTTCGACGCCGACGGTGACCGGGTCGGACTCCTGCTCGATGCCGGTCAGCTGCGTCTCGGCGAGCGCGATGTTGCGCGCGGTCTCCCGGGCGAACAGTGCGCCGAACAGCTCGTCCTTGGTGCGGAAGCTCGAGTAGAAGGCGCCGCGCGTGAAGCCGCCGCGGCGGCAGATGTCCTCGACGCTCGCGGCGGCGAAGCCGATCTCCGCGAACGTCTCCAGTGCGGCGTCGAGCAGGCGCTCCACCGTGTCGGCCCGACGCCGCTTGGGGCGGTCGGCACCGTCGGCGAGCACAGGTCCGGCAGTCACGATGCAGAACTGTATTGGATACACCGCTGTATCGAACTACCGGACCGGTGCGACCTCCGCCACAGCTGTGCCTGCCTGGCCCCTCAGCCGCCGAGTGCGGCGGAGACGACGGCCTGGGCCTCCTGCTGGACCTGCGCGAGGTGGTCCGGGCCGCGGAAGGACTCCGCGTACACCTTGTAGACGTCCTCGGTGCCCGACGGCCGGGCCGCGAACCAGGCGTTCTCGGTGACCACCTTGAGACCGCCGATGGCCGCGTCGTTGCCCGGCGCGCTCGTCAGCTTGGCCACGATCGGCTCGCCGGCCAGTTCGGTGGCGGCGACGTCGTCGGGGGAGAGCCTGCCCAGCGCCGCCTTCTGCTCCCGGTTCGCCGGGGCGTCGATGCGGGCGTACGCCGACTCCCCGAAGTGGTCGGTCAGCTGCCGGTGCAGCGCCGAGGGGGACCGGCCCGTCACGGCCTGGATCTCCGAGGCGAGCAGGGCCAGGAGGATGCCGTCCTTGTCCGTCGTCCAGACGCTGCCGTCGTGGCGGAGGAAGGACGCCCCGGCGGACTCCTCCCCGCCGAACCCGACCGACCCGTCGAGCAGGCCCGGCACGAACCACTTGAAGCCGACCGGCACCTCCAGCAGCCGCCGGCCGAGGTCGGCGACGACCCGGTCGATGAGCGAGCTGGACACCAGCGTCTTGCCGACGGCGGTCTCCGCGGCCCACCCCGGGCGGTGGCTGAGCAGGTAGGCGATGGCGACGGCCAGGAAGTGGTTCGGGTTCATCAGCCCGCCGTCGGGGGTGACGATGCCGTGCCGGTCGGCGTCGGCGTCGTTGCCCGTGGCGATCTGGAACTCGTCCTTGCGCCCGACCAGCGAGGCCATGGCCGAGGGCGACGAGCAGTCCATGCGGATCTTGCCGTCCCAGTCCAGCGTCATGAACCGCCACGTCGGGTCGACCAGCGGATTGACGACGGCGAGGTCGAGGCCGTGCCGCTCGGCGATCGCCGCCCAGTAGTCCACGCTCGCGCCGCCGAGCGGGTCGGCGCCGATGCGGACGCCGGCCGACCGGATCGCGTCCAGGTCGAGCACGCTGGGCAGGTCGTCGACGTAGGTGCCGAGGAAGTCGTAGGTCTCGACCGACTCCTGTGCCCGTTCGAACGGCACGCGGCGCACGCCCTCGAGGCCCGCGAACAGCAGCTGGTTGGCCCGGTCGGCGATGACCTTCGTGGCGTCGGTGTCGGCCGGCCCGCCGCTGGGCGGGTTGTACTTGAAGCCGCCGTCGCGCGGCGGGTTGTGCGACGGCGTCACGACGATCCCGTCCGCCAGCCCCGCGGTCTTGCCGCTGCCGGTTGGCCCGCAGGATCGCGTGGCTGACGGCCGGCGTGGGCGTGAAGCGGCCCCCGGCGTCGACCAGCACGGTCACGTCGTTGGCGACCAGGACCTCCAGCGCCGTCGTCCAGGCCGGGCTGGAGAGCGCGTGCGTGTCCTTGCCGACGAACAGCGGCCCGTCGTAGCCCTGCGCGGCCCGGTACTCGCAGATCGCCTGGGTGGTGGCGAGGATGTGCGCCTCGTTGAACGCGGCGTCGAAGGCCGACCCGCGGTGCCCCGAGGTGCCGAAGGAGACCTGCTGCGCCGGCTCGGCCGGATCGGGATCGACCGTGTAGTAGGCGGTGACGAGCGCGGCGACGTCGATCAGGTCATCCGGGGCAGCGGGCTGTCCGGCACGGGGGTCGGTCATGGCGACGATCTTGGCCCGGTCACCGAGAATTCGCTTGCCCTCAAGTGGAGTGGAGGTTCCATCCTGGTCCGCATGAGCCCGCTGAGCAGCAGTGCCTTGGAACTGTCAGTGGCCGGGAGGAGGGTGTCGGCATGAGCACCACCACCGCCGCGGTCGAGGCCATCGACCTGGTCAAGCACTTCGGCGACACCCGCGCCGTCGACGGCGTCAGCTTCGTCGTCCCCGAGGGCTCGGTCCTCGGCCTGCTCGGACCCAACGGCGCCGGCAAGACCACCCTGGTCCGGATGCTGACCACGCTGAGCGTCCCGACGAGCGGCACGGGCCGGGTCGCCGGGTTCGACATCCTGACCCACCCCAACGAGGTCCGCCGCAGCATGGGGCTCACCGGTCAGGCGGCGACGGTCGACGAGATCCTCACCGGGCGCGAGAACCTCAAGCTGATCGGCAGCCTGTACGGGCTGCCCAAGAAGTACGTCCGCGAGACGACGGACACGCTCCTCGAGCGCTTCGACCTCACCGACTGCCGGCCGACCGCATGGCGAAGACGTACTCGGGCGGCATGCGCCGCCGGCTCGACCTCGCGGTCAGCCTGCTGGCCGCCCCGCCCATCCTGTTCCTCGACGAGCCCACCACCGGGCTGGACCCGCAGAGCCGGTCGGGGCTGTGGGCGGTGCTGCGGGAACTCGTCGAGCGAGGGCACCACGCTGGTGCTCACGACGCAGTACCTGGAGGAGGCCGACCACCTGGCCGACGAGATCGTGGTGGTCGACAAGGGCAAGGTCATCGCCGCCGGCACGCCCACCCAGCTGAAGGACCAGGCGGGCCGGGCCAGCGTCGTCGTCACCCTGACCCATGCCGCGGACCTCGACCGGGCGGCGGAGCTGATGAACTCCTGCTGCGCGGAGGTCCACGTCGAGCGAGGCAGCCGCCGGCTGACCGCGCAGGCGAGCGGCCTCGGCGACATGACCCGGATCGCCGGGGTCTTCGAGTCCAGCGGCATCGAGCTCGACGACCTGGGCCTCGCGCGGCCGAGCCTCGACGACGTGTTCCTCCACCTGACCGGCCACCGGGCCGAGGCCGCGGACGAAGACGAGCTGACCAACGAGGGATGTGGCTTCGTGACCGCCGTCCAGACCGCCCAGGGGCCGAAGACCGCCCGGCCGCCCATCTCGCCGCCGTCGCTGCTGCAGCGCGTCGGCGACCATCGTGTGGCGCAACCTGCTGCACATCCGGCGGATGCCGGAGATGCTGCTCGACGTCACGGTGCAGTCGGTGATGTTCGTGCTGCTGTTCGCCTACGTCTTCGGCGGGGCGATCTCGGTGCCGGGCACCGACTACAAGGAGTTCCTGCTCCCCGGGATCATGGTGCAGACCATGGTGTTCTCCTCCGCGATCGTGGCCATGGGGCTGACCAACGACCTGCAGAAGGGGTTCGTCGACCGCTTCAAGTCCCTGCCGGTCCCGCGATCGGCGGTCCTGGTGGGCCGGAGCATCTCGAGCCTCATCCACTCCAGCATCGGCATCGTCGTGATGGCGCTGACCGGTCTGCTCATCGGCTGGCGGATCCGCAACGGGGTCGCCGACGGCGTCCTCGCCTTCGCGCTGCTGCTGCTGTTCGGCTTCGCCCTCATCTGGCTGGGCATCTGGGTCGGCTCGCTGATGCGGACCGTCGAGGCCGTCCAGGGCTTCATGTTCACGGTGATGTTCCCGCTGACGTTCGTGGCCAACACGTTCGCGCCGACGGAGAGCATGCCGACGTGGCTCCGCACGATCGCCGAATGGAACCCGGTCTCCGCGGTGACCCAGGCGTGCCGCGAACTCTGGGGGAACGGCCCGCCGGCCGGGCCCGACGCCGCGTGGCCGCTGCAGCACCCGATCCTGATGTCGGTGGGCTGGTCGATCGTGCTCACCGCGGTCTTCGCGCCGCTCGCGGTGAAGGCCTTCCGCCGTCGGTCGCGGGACTGACTAGGCGGACTCGACCCGTTCCAGGAACCTGCGCAAGGTCTCGGTGAAGATCTCCGGCTGCTCGGAGTGCACCCAGTGGCCGGCGTTCTTGATCGTCACCAGCCGGGTGGCGGGGAACAGCTGGTCCATGCGGGGACGGTCCTCGGGGAGGACATAGGTCGAGTTGGCGCCGGCGATCCAGAGCACCGGCCCGTCGTACGTGGCACCGGGCGGTGGTTCGGGGAAGCCGCGGAGGTCCCCGAGGTCCCGGTCGAGCGCTGCCAGGTTCAGCCGCCAACGCCAGCCGGTGTCCCCCGAGCCCACGCCCTCGCGGACGAGGCTCTGCAGCAGGAAGCTGCGGACCATCCTGCTCGGGACGGCCTCCCGCAGCGCCTCGTCGGCGTCGCCCCGCGACTGCAGCGCGTCGAGGTCGAGCGCCCGCATCGCATCGATGTACGCCGCGAACGGGGACGCCTCCTCGTCGGGATCGTCGGTCCGGCCGCCCTTCGCCGGGTAGTCGGCGGGGGCGACGTCGACGACGACGAGCGCCCGGAGCAGCTCGGGCCGGCGCAGGGCCACCTGCATCGCGACCTTGCCGCCCATGGAGTGGCCCACCAGCGTCACCGGCTCGCCGAGGTGCTCGAGCTCGGTCGCCAGCAGCTCGGCCATGTCGAGGTAGTCGACGCGATCGGTCCACGGGGAGTGGCCGTGGTTGGGCAGGTCGACCAGGGCGACACGATGCCGGTCGCTCAGCCCCTTGGCGATCGTCGTCCAGTTCTTGCCCTGGCCGAACAGGCCGTGCACGAAGACGACCCACGGACCGGCGTCCCCGAGGGTGCGTACGGCCAGCCGTTCGTCCTCGCTCACCCGCTCATCTCACCAGGGGTCAGCCGACCGTCGTCTGCCCGGTGGCGCGGTCCCAGCGGATGTAGCCGCCCTGGAAGTCGACGCGCTGACCGCCGGTGACCTCGTAGACGCTGCTCGTCGGGTACCCGAGCGGACCGCGCTCGTAGGACATCTGCCCCCAGCGGGCGAAGATCGGGCCGTAGACGGCCTGCGCGCCGGTGGCCGACGACCAGAAGATGGCCCCGCCGCCATTGCCGTTGAACCGGCTGAACCGGCCGAGCTGGTCGCCGGTGACCCGGGTGTCGGTCGTCGGGAACGCCAGCGGACCGCCGGACCCACCGGTGGCGCGGTAGCGCGCGTCGATCTGGCCGTGGGTCTCGAAGGCACCGGTGGCCGACGACCAGGAGATCGTGCCGGCCTGGAAGGACTGGTACCGGCCGGGGCGCCCACCGGTGGGCTGCTCCCAGAAGGTCGGCCCGCCGAGCACGCTGCGCTCCTGGCCCAGGGCGATGTACTTGCGGTCGACCGCCGACCAGTTCACCGGCACGCCGGTGGTGCGCCCCACCTGCACCCGCTCGGCGATCAGCGGCCACATGTTGGAACGGCAGCCCTGCAACCCGATGGACTGCTGCTGCATGACGGGGGCGCTGCGTCCGCTGGCCGGGCAGTTCGAGTGACCGAGCCCGAGCCAGTGGCCGACCTCGTGCATGATCACGTACTGCTGGTAGAGCGGGACGCCGTACGGCCAGGACGGCGTCGCGGTCCGCCACCGCTCGTCGTTGATGTAGACGTTCCGGCCGACCCGGCAGCTGTAGTAGCTGTCGCAGCCCGCGTTGGCGCCGACGACCGACGGCGATGCCAGGATCAGCGTGAACTCGCCGCCCGAGGACACCCGCTGGAACGCGAGCGTGCCGCCGAGGCTCCAGCCGCGGGAGTCGGCGAAGGTCTGCGCCGCGACGGCCGCGAACTGGTCGAGGTTGCCGTAGACCGTGCCCTGGGCGGTGACCGTGTAGGTGATCGTGCGGTTCGCGGCGTGGGCATCGGGCGCTCCCGGAACCAGGAGGGCCGCGAGCGCGAGCACGGCGACCAATAGGGGCCGCCAGCAGGGAATTGTCCGCGTCGATGCCTTCACTGGCGCCAACGTAGCCGCGCGGGCCGCCGTCCGCGCCCCGTTCCACCCGCGCGGGTGGGGCGGCCACCCGGCACGACGCTCCGGGCTGCCTCCCCGGAACCGTCGGCGGTCCGATCTACCGTCGGCGGACCCAGGGAGGTCCCATGCCCGGACGACGACGCCGCTCCACGAGCAAGACCGCCGGCACGACCCGTGCCACCAGCCGCAGCACGGCCGCTGCGCCCCGCCGCCGCGCCCCCGCGAAGCCCAGCCGCGCCGCCAAGCCCGCGGCCGAGCTGCCGACGGCGGGACCCGGGGAGCGGGTGTGGGTGCTGGCCGTCCCGTTCCGCGCGCCCGCGCCCGGCGCGGTCTGGCACGCAGGGCTGCAGGCGCACGTCTGGGTCGGCGCCGAGCTGCCCGCCGAGCTGGCCCCCTACGACCCGCCGCCGTACACCTTCGAGCGCTTCCTCGAGGACGAGCTCAACGAGAAGCCACGGCCGCTGCCGATGGCCCGGCCGATGACGCCGCGCGACCAGCAGTGGGAGGGTGCCGACGTCGTCGCCGCGCATGCGGCGGCCGGCGGCCGCGTCTTCCTCCTGGGCGACGACCCCGGCGTGGGCAAGACCGGCACCGCGATCCTCGCGGCCCGGCTGATCGCCGAGCAGCGCGACGTGCGCACCGTGCTCGTGGTCGCCGACCGGCCCGCGGCGATCACCATCCCGCACTGGGCGCGCTCGATCGCCGGGTTCGGCGACGGCGGGCTGCGCTGGTGCGTCACCACCTGGGACCGGCTGGCGAAGGTGTCGAAGCTGCGGTTCGACGTCGTCATCGCCGACGAGGCGCACATGGTCCGGCACACCACGACCCAGCGCTGGAAGCACTGGAAGGCCGTGTCCGGGGCCGCGCGGGTCAAGGACGCGCCGTTCGTGCTCGCCGCGACCGCCACCCCGGCGCACACGCCCGCTGGAGCTGCCGTACCTGGCGCCGCAGTTCGCCGTCCGGCACGAGCAGCCGCTGCGCGAGTGGGCCGACCTCCCCAAGCGGCTGGCCGCGCTCGGGTTCCACGTGGAACGCGGCCGGTACGGCTGGCAGTGGTCGGAGGACGCCGACGAGCGCCGCGCCGACCTCGCCCGCCTGCAGTCCTGGCTGGCCGACGCCGATCCGCCGGCCACCCTGCACCGGCCGGCGCCGTGGGGTCCGGTGTCGGTGACCGGCACCCCGGTCGCGCTGACGCCCGCGGAGCGCGCCGCCTACGACTCGGAGTGGTCGGAGTTCCGCGCCGAGATGCAGCTGGCCCGGAGGTCACGGCAGAGCGCGAAGGGGCGGGCGGCGCTGCTGCGGTTCCGGCAGAAGGCCGGGCTGATCCGGGTGCAGGCGACCGTCGACTGGGTGAAGGCCCAGGTCGAGGCCGAGCGGCAGGTCGCGGTGTCGGTGGAGTTCGTCGAGACGGCGGCCGACCCGATCCGCGAGGCCCTGCTCGACGCCGGCATCCCCGTGGCCGGCATCTACGGTCGCGACCGCTTCGACGTCGAGGCCGAGCGGCTGCGCTTCCAGCGCGGCGAGGCGATGGTGTGCGTCTTCACCGTCACGGCGTCGATCAGCCTGCACGCCGGTGAGCAGCTGCCCGACGGGACCACGGCCTCCGAGCTGCCGCGGGTCGGCCTGTTCCACCAGCCCCGGTTCTCCGGCATCCAGGCGCGGCAGGTCACCGGACGCACGCACCGCGACGGCCGCAGCTCACCGTGGCGGATCGCCTTCGCCGAGGACACCGTGGAGGAGCAGGTGGCCCGGGTCATGGTCGAGCGGCTCGCGGTCAGCGGTTCGGCCGCGGGTGCCGACACGTCGTCCCTGCGGGAGATCGCCGAGCTGCTGGACGCCGACTGGCTGCCGGCGGCCGCGCTCACCGACGGCTGAGGCTCAGGTGGGGGCGCCGTTGCTCGACGTCGGGTCCGCGTCCACGGTCACGATCGGCACGTGCGTGGCGCCGTCCACGCTGGGCGCCGCAGTGCCTGCGGCCCCGGCGAGCCGGCGCAACAGCGCGGTGACGTCGATGCCGGTCAGGTCGCCCGACAGCTGCAGCCCCTGGGCCACGTTCGAGGCGACCGAGCGGGTCAGCGCATTGGCGCCGTCCGCAGAGATGACGGTCATGGTCTCGACGGCGGACAGCGGTGCCGCGGCCGCGACCGACCACCTCGGGCAGGACCTTGACCAGCAGGTCGAGGATCGCGGCCTCGCCGTAGGTGGCGAACGCCTCGGCCCGGGCGTCCATCGACTTCGCCTCGGCCGTGACCCCGGGCGAGGATCGCCGCGGCCTCGGCCTGCCCCTCGCGCTCGACCGCGTCGGCGACGGCCTGCCGGCGCAGCTTCTCGGCCTCACCGCGCTTGGCACCCTCGATCGCATCGGCCTCGGCGAGCGCCGACCGGCGGGCCCGCTCGCCCTCACCGGAGAGTCTGGCCTGCTCGGCCTCCGCCTGGGCCGCCGCGATGGTCGCCTGGCGCTGCGCCTCGGCGGTCAGGATCGCCGAGTTCTTGCGGCCCTCGGCCTCCTGCTCGACCCGGTACCGCTCGGCGTCGGCCGGGCGGCGCACCTGGGTGTCCAGCTGGCGCTCGGTCAGCGCCGCCGTCCGCTCGGCGACCTTCTCCTGCTCCTGGAGGACGGCCTGGTCCTGGGCCGCCTGGGCCAGCGGGCCGGCGGCGGCCGCACGGGCCTTGGCGGCGTCGGTCTCGGCCGTGATCTCCGCCTGCTTGAGGGCGAGCTGCCGCTGTGAGACGGCGATCGCCTCGTCGGCGAGCAGCTGCTCCTGCTGCGCGGCCTGCCGGGCGCGGGCCTCGGCGATGCTGGCCTCCTTGAGCACCCGCGCCGCCTCGGGACGGCCGAGGTCGGCCAGGTACGTGCCCTCGGCCTGGATGTCCTGCAGCTGGAACGTGTCGAGGACCAGGCCCTGCCCGGTCAGCGAGGACTCGGCCTCCTCGGCGACGGCGGAGGCGAACGCGGCGCGGTCCCGGATGATCTCCTCGATCGTCAGCCGGCCGACGATGGAGCGCAGCGCACCGGCGAGCACCTCCGAGGTGAAGGTGTCGATGCCCTGCTGCTGGTTCAGGAACCGCTGGGCGGCGGCCCGGATGGAGTGCTCGGTGCCGCCGACCTTGACGATGGCGACGCCCTCGAGGTCGCACTTGACGCCCTGCTTGCTCACCGCGCCGCGGATGCCGACGGGGATGCGGCGGCTGGAGAGGTCCATCGTGTGCAGCTTCTGCACGACCGGCAGCACGAAGACGCTCGCGCCCATGACCACCTTCTGGCCCGACGCGTCCCGGGAGATGACGCCGGAGGAATCGGTGACCTGGCGGCCCTGCCGCCCGGTGACGATGAATGCCTGGTTGGGCCCGGCCACCTTGATCCGCGAGAGCACGAACATCACCAGCAGGAACACCAGCAGGACGAGTCCGGCGATGGAGAGGAGCAGGGTCACGGGGTGCCTCCGGTGTCGGGCTGTGACGAGGGCAGGGGATCGGGGGCCGTCGAGACGACCTCGACGGCGGTGTCGCTGAGCGCCTCGGTCACGTAGACCGGGGTGCCCGTGGGGAGCGGGACGTCGCTGCGGGCGGAGAACTTGAGCTGCTGACCGGCCAGCGCCAACCGCACCTCACCGAATCCGGCGGACGGCACGGACGAGACGACGACGCCCTGGGCGCCCACGAGGTGGTCGCGGGTGAGGGTCTCCTGGGTCGGCATGTTCTGCAGGCTCCGCGAGAGCCGGATCGCCGCCCAGGCGAGCGGGATCGCGACGGCCAGGCCGACCACCACCGCGATCAGCACGGTGACGGCGTCGGGCCACTCCGGCAGCACCGCGACGGCGGCCGCGCCCCCGAAGCCGATCCCGCCGACGAGGGCTGCGATCGCCGGGACGGAGAACGGCCCGTCGGCGTCGGCGGACAGATGCAGGGCTCCGCCGATCTCGCCCACCAGCAGGGAGAGGACCAGGACGAGTGCGCCGATCCCGCCGATGACGAGGAACGTCACCGCCATCCCAGCCACCCCGCGTCCACGTCGATCCCCTCCTCCCGGTCGCGGGAACCTTCGCAGTTCCGACACGAGATCGGCAAGGAAGTCCCCCGCGCGACGGAACACCCCTCCCGGCCGGCCGCTGCCCGGGCGCCGCGGGCGATGATCGGAACATGCGGCGGGAGGCGAGCGTCCTGCACCTGGACCTCGACGCATTCTTCGCCGCCGTCGAACAGCGGGACAAGCCGTCCCTGCGCGGCCGTCCGGTCGTCGTGGGCGGGGTCGGCGGGCGCGGCGTCGTCGCGACGGCGTCCTACGAGGCGCGGGCCTACGGCGCACGGTCGGCCATGTCGACCGGCGAGGCGCGACGCCGCTGCCCGCCGGGCACGGCGTTCCTCGGCGGTCGGTTCGCCGCCTACCGCGCCACCTCCGACGTCGTGATGTCGCTGCTGCGCGAGCTGTCCCCGTTGGTGGAGCCGGCGTCGCTGGACGAGGCCTACGTCGATCTCGCCGCCGGTGAGGGCCATGACCTGTCGGTGGAGGGCGTCACCGCGCTCGGCCGGCGGCTGAAGGAGCGGATCGCCGCGGCGACCGGCGGCGTGACCGGCTCGGTGGGGATCGGCAGCTCGAAGCTGATGGCGAAGATCGCCTCCGATCTGGACAAGCCCGACGGGCTGGTCGTCGTCGCACCGGGAACCGAGCTCGACGTCCTGCACCCCCTGCCGGTGACGCGGCTCGGCGGGGTCGGCCCCGCGACGGCGGAGCGCCTGCACCAGATCGGCGTGAAGACGGTCGGCGATCTGGCGGCCCGCTCGCTCACCGACCTGGTCGCGCTGGCCGGCCGGGCGCACGGCGGCGGGCTCTACGCGCTCGCGCGGGCGGAGGACGACCGGCCGGTGGTCCCCGACCGGGAGGCGAAGTCGGTGTCGCACGAGGAGACCTTCGAGCGAGACCTCACCGACCTCGCCGTCCTCAACGCGGAGATCGACTCGATGGCGGCCCGGGTCGGGACGCGGCTGCGGAAGTCCGCCTTCTCGGGGCGCACGGTGACGCTCAAGCTGCGCCGCTACGACTTCACGACGATCACCCGGTCCCAGACGTTGCCGCAGCCCACCGACGACGCCCGCCAGATCGCCGCCACCGCCCGCCGGCTGCTCAGCGAGGCCGGGACCTCCGGCGGGCTGCGGCTGCTCGGTGTCGGAGTCTCCGGGCTCTCGGTCTACGCGCAGGGGGACCTGTTCGCCGAGGAGGACGAACCCGAGGACGACGCGACACCCGTGCGGGAGGTGCACGCCCCGTCGACGGAGGCACCGGTCGACGTCGAGAAGCGGTGGTGGCCGGGGCAGGACGTGCGGCACGACGAACTGGGTCCGGGCTGGGTGTGGGGGCGCGGGCTCGGGCGGGTGACCGTGCGGTTCGAGGGCCCGCGCACCGCGCCGGGGCCGGTGCGGACGCTGGCCGCGGACGACCCGGCGCTGCACGCGGCCGAGCCGCCCGACTGGCGGCCCGGGCCGCCCGACGGCCATGACATCGTGAGTCCATGACGGAGCCGAGCGCGTGGGTGCGGATCACCCAGGAGGATCCGAACCACTCCGCGGCCTACATCCGGCGGTGGAAGGACCTCGCCGCCCAGGGGATGGACCTGCTCGGCGAGGCCCGGCTGGTCGACGCCATGCTCGGGCGCAGCTCGCGCGTGCTCGACGCCGGCTGCGGCCAGGGACGCATCGGGGGGCACCTGTCCTCGGTCGGCCACGACGTCGTCGGGGTCGACGTCGACCCGGTGCTGATCGCCGAAGCCGAGAAGGTGCACCCCGCGGCACGCTGGCTGGTGAGCGACCTGGCCGAGCTGGACCTGCCGGCGGCGGGCGTTCCCGAGCCCTTCGACGCCATCGTGTGCGCCGGCAACGTCATGACGTTCCTGGCGCCCTCGACGCGCGGCGAGGTGCTCCGCCGCCTGCGGGCCCACGTGGCCGACGACGGCCGGGCGGCGATCGGCTTCGGTGGCGAGCGCGGCTATCCGTTCGACGAGTTCCTGTCCGACGCCCAGGCGGCGGGCTGGGCGCCGGATCTGCTGCTCTCGACCTGGGACCTGCGGCCGTTCACGCCGGACGCGACGTTCCTGGTCGCGATCCTGCGACCCGCCTGACCGCGCCGGCTCTACGCGGGCGGCACCGTCACGGTCGGCCGCCGGCGCAGTCGTGCGGGGAGGCGGCGGGGAACACCCGGGAGCCCGTCGAGGTCGGGCACCGGCGTCCGGACGAACGGCCGGGGGCCCATGCGCTCGCGGGAACCGTGCGCGGCGGCGGTGGTGTGCTGCATGGCGATCTCCTCGGTGGCTTCACGTGCTGTCTCGGTACGACCGTCGTCCCCCTGCCTGTACGGAGGCTGGACGCCGGGTGTCGCTCGGATGTGAGTGGTCAGACGACCCCGTTGTCGCGGAGGAGCTGGAGGGCCTCGACGGTCCGGTAACCACGCCATTCGAGCGTGGCGGCGGGGGAGTAGCTGTCGAAGTCGACCGCCCAGCCCCCGTCGGGCTGCTGTGCCGCGGCCAGGCGTTCGAGCTCGGCCTCGACGACGCCGTCCGCGAGCAACGACCGCGCCGGTCCGCCGGGCGAGGGTGCGAAGTCCAGCGGCCGCATGAACTCGTCGTCGGCCCCGCCGTCGACGTGCAGCACCCCGTCAGTGGGCACCCACGAGCGGATCCGGTCGAACAGGTTCGCGGCGCCGGGGCTGCGGACGGCAGCGGCGTCGAGCCATCGGACCGCGAACGCCAGCTCCATGGCGTGCGGAGCGGTGTCCATGGCGTCGAGCGTCGCGAGGCAGTACTCGGTGGCCCGGGCGAGCCAGGGGTGAGCGGCGACCGCCGGGTCCACCGCGGCCACGCGGTAGGCGGCGGTGGCGACGATGGCGGTGATCTGCAGTGAGGAGCGGCTGCTGTCGGCCGACGCCCAGAACGGCGCACAGGCGGCCGGATCCGGCACCGGCAGTGCGAAGGGCAGCCCGCCGTCGGGCAGCGTGACCTCCGCCAGCCACTCGCACAGCTCGACCGCGCGCGGTGTCGTGGCCGGCGCGGCGTCGGCGAACGCCTCGAACGCGTGCAGGGCACCGCCGGGCTGGCTGGTGCGCGAGCGCAGGTCGGGCTCCAGCCCCCAGCCGTAGCCGCCGTCGGCGTTCCGGTAGCCGTCGACGGCCGCGAGCAGCGGCTCGACGCTCCCCCCGTCGAACAGGACGTCGAAGCGGCGCCGGTCGAGCACGCGGGCGGAGCCGGCGACGAAGTCGGCCGCGGCGGCCAGATCGACGGTCATGCCGCCACTGTGGACCAGGGGTACGACAGAACGCTGCCGCTCAGCCCGGCCCGGCTCCCAGCGCGATGGTCAGCTCCAGCACGGTGCGCGGGTCGTCCAGGCCCTTGCCGTACAGCTCGCGCAACTGGGTCATCCGGTACCGCACGGTCTGCGGGTGGACGAACAACGCCTCGGCGATCTTCTCCCGGCGGCCGTGGTGCAGCAGCCACGAGCGCAGCGTCTCGGTGAGCTTCTCGCGGGCGCCGGGGCTGAGGTCGGCCAGCGGTGCGAGTGCCCGGGCGCGGAGATCGGCGAGGGCACCGTCGTCGGCGCGCAGGACGAGGTCGGCCAGCCGGACGTCGGTGTCGAGCGGGGCGGATCCGTCGGGCGCCAGGCCCAGCTGCAGGGCGCGGCAGGCGCGGGCGTAGGACTCGGCGGCCGCCGTCCAGGGGCGTGCAGGACCGACGACGGCGTCCCGCCCGTCGAGCGAGCGCAGCAGCGCGGGCCGCGAACGGCCGTCGGCGTCCGGCACGACCAGGACGACGAGTTCGTCGTCCCCGGGCACGTCCTCGGTGGAGCGCAGGGTGCGCGCGTCCAGCGAGACGAGCGCGCCGTGCACCTTCTCCTCGGGCAGGACGACGGCGGTGAGGGTGCGCGGCGGGACCCAGCCGGCCCGCTCGGCCATCGCCGTCAGGTCCGGCTCGGGAGCGCCGGACAGCAGCTGCGCGGCCAGCCGCTCCAGATAGCGCTCGCGGACCCGGCCGGTGGTGGCCAGCTCGTCGCTGTGCCCGGCGACGCTGGAGGCCGACAGCTGGTCGATGTAGGCGAACACCAGCTCGGCGAACTGCGCGAGCTGCTCGACGGTGAGGCCGGCGCGCACCGCGCTCGCGCTCATGTGCCGCCAGGAGACGCGTGCGCCGACCCGGTAGGCGGCCAGCAGGGCGTCCATCGAGCGGCCGCTGCGCGCCTCGCCGCGACCCAGCTCGTAGGCGCCCTCCAGCGCCGGCCGGATCGGTGTGCTCGGGTCGGCGCCGCTGCGCGCCGTCGCCAGCTCGAGGAAGCCGGCCAGCGCCAGTTCGACGGCGTTGCCGATGACCTGGCCCATGTGCCCGGTGAACTCTTCGGTGTAGCTGGGGACCTCGACGATGATCTCCTCGACCGTCGCCGCGGCGATCGAGGTCAGTTCGGCGCGTATTGCGGTCGCAACACCGGGCGGAATCGCGCTCGTTTCGATGGCCACACATCACCTCGTTTTTGTTCGCTAGGAACAGAACATACCCGTCGATTCACGTCGAGAGCACAGGTAGTTATGCGCTGAGTTGGACAATCCTCAAAGCATGACGTCGACCATCCCGCGCCCTTCCCCGGCTCGGTCACGCGTCGCGTTGCGCGACCGCGTCCTCAAGTTGGCCGAGTGGGTCACCACGCCGCTGCTGCCCACCGACTACCTGGACCTCATCGACCCGTTGCGCTCGGGCGCCGACCTGCGCGGCCGCATCGAGGCGGTGCACCCGGAGACCCGGGACGCGGCGACGCTCGTCATCCGTCCCGGCCGGGGCTGGCGCCCGCACACCCCCGGTCAGTACGTGCGCATCGGCATCGACGTCGACGGCGTCCGGCAGTGGCGCGCCTACTCGGTGACCTCCGACCTGACCCGCACCGACGGCTGCATCAGCATCACGGTGAAGGCCATCCCGGGCGGGAAGGTCAGCAACCACCTCGTCCACCGGACCCAGCCGGGCACGATCATCCAGCTCGACCAGGCCACCGGTGAGTTCGTCCTCCCGGCGCAGCGGCCGGCCAAGGCGCTGTTCGTCACCGCCGGGTCCGGCATCACGCCGGTGATGGGGATGCTGCGCAACCGCGCGCACGACGGTTGCGACGTCGTCCTCGTGCACTCGGCGCCGACTGCCGACGACGTGATCTTCGCCGAGGAACTGCGCGGCCTGGCCGCCGACGGCCGGATCCGGCTGGTCGAGCAGCACACCGACACCGCCGGGATGCTCGACGCCGACGCCATCTGCGCGCTCGTGCCCGACATCGCCGAGCGGTCGACCTGGGCCTGCGGTCCGGTCGGGATGCTCGAGGCGCTCGAGGAGCACTGGGCGGCCGCCGGTCTGGCCGAGCGGCTCTACACCGAGCGCTTCCGTCCGACCGTGCTGGTGACCGGCGAGGGCGGCACGGTCACGTTCGCCAAGACCGGCACCACGCTGGACGCCGACGGCGCGACGCCGATCCTCGACGCCGCGGAAGACGCCGGCGTCCTCATGCCGAGCGGGTGCCGCATGGGCATCTGCTACGGCTGCGTGCTGCCCCTGCGCGAAGGCGCGGTGCGGGACCTCCGCAACGGCGAGGTCACCACCGCCGCACCCGGGGACGGCGTCCTGATCCAGACCTGCGTGAGCGCCGCCGCCGGCGCCTGCGACATCGACCACTGACTTCCACAGACCAGAGGAGACGGCCATGACCGCCCTGCAGAAGAAGTCCGAGAACCCGATCGCCCACCTCTCCGCCGAGGACATCGAGCTCATCGGCAAGGAGCTCGACACCATCCGCCAGGAGATCCGCGACAGCCTGGGCGAGAACGACGCGAAGTACATCCGGAAGGTCATCGACGTCCAGCGCAAGCTGGAGCTCGGTAGCCGGGCCGTGCTGCTGGCCTCGCTGTTCCCGCCGGCCTGGTTCGTCGGGACGGTCGGCCTCTCGCTGGCCAAGATCCTCGAGAACATGGAGATCGGGCACAACATCCTGCACGGCCAGTGGGACTGGATGCGCGACCCGAAGATCCACTCCACGACGTGGGAGTGGGACATGGCCAGCCCGGCCGAGCAGTGGAAGCACTCGCACAACGAGCTGCACCACACGTACACGAACGTGATCGGCAAGGACAACGACCTCGGCTACGGGATCATGCGGGTCGACGAGGACCAGCCGTGGCACCCGCTGTACCTGGTCCAGCCGCTGTGGAACTTCGTCAACGCGTGCTTCTTCGAGTACGGGATCGCCGCGTACGACCTGGAGCTGGGCAAGAACCTGGCCACGAAGAAGCGTCGGCAGGACCCCGCGTTCAGGGCCGGCGTGAAGGCCGTGCTCGGCAAGATCCGCAAGCAGGCGACCAAGGACTACGTGCTGCACCCGCTGCTGTCCGGGCCGTCGTTCGTGCCGACCCTGGCCGCCAACTTCACCGCCAACGTGGTGCGCAACCTCTGGTCGCACTCGGTGATCATGTGCGGGCACTTCCCCGAGGGCGTCCAGACCTTCGAGAAGCGCTCGATCGAGGGTGAGACCCGCGGCGAGTGGTACCTGCGTCAGATGCTGGGCTCGGCCAACATCTCCGGGTCCAAGGCGATGCACATCCTCAGCGGCAACCTGTCGCACCAGATCGAGCACCACCTGTTCCCCGACCTGCCGAGCAACCGGTACGCCGAGATCGCGCCGCGGGTGAAGGCGATCTTCGACCGCTACGAGCTGCGCTACCACTCGGCCCCGATGCCGCAGCAGGTCGCGAGTGCGTGGCACAAGTTCTTCCGGCTGTCGCTGCCGAACGGCTGGCTCGAGGAGACCACGGTCAAGAACGCCCCGGCCCAGCTCGCGAAGCTCTACAAGATGACGACGGGCGGCAAGAAGGTGCGCCGCGCGCTGCAGGCCCGCGCCGCCTGATCAGCTCCCCCGAGCGTTGAACGCGCAGAGGCCCAGAACCGTCATGGTTCTGGGCCTCTCGCGTTCACTGCTCCACGAACTCGCTGGGCTCCGATCGCCAGATCAGGTGGTTGAGCCGTCGACCGACGACGGCGCCCGCCGGGATGTGTGCGATCTCCGCCAGGTCGTCCATGGTCGCGGTCACGAGCTCCCTGGAACTCCGGCCCTCCGATGACGTCAGGCCCCAGCCCGGAAGAGACGTGGTAGCCCTCGACGGCGAGCCGGACGTCGTCGACGGAGACGTCGAGGTCGCGCACGAGGGCCGTCGTCGTGGCGCGCATCGAGCTCATTCCGGAGAAGGCCCGGCCGCAGCCACAGCCGCCGTCCGGGTCCTTCTCGTCCGTCGCGCAGACGAACCCGAACAGGACCAGCTCGCCCTCGATCGCGTGGCAGAAGTCGCCATCTTGTTCGCCCTGCCGCAGGTGCGTCGCCGTCAGCAATTTCATGGGACAAGGCTGTCATCGGGGTGTGACAGCGCCGGTGTTCATCCACAGGCACGCCGATATGCCGAGAGGCCCAGAACCGTCGTGGTTCTGGGCCTCTCGGCGTTCATGCGCTCTCGGAGTGGGGATCGTCGGTGCTCGACCACCGCGACTCGATGGCGCGCAGCGGAGCATGGCGGCGATTGCGGACCGGGCGGCCGGTCCGGTGCGCCGTCCAGCGGATATGCGGGTCCTCGACGCCGCGCAGCAGTTCGACGACCCGCCCCAGGCGCTCGCGGCTCGGGGACGCATCCGCAGTGGTCACGTCAGTTCGCCATGTCCACGAAGCGGCTGTAGTGGCCCTGGAAGGCCACCGTCACGTTCGCCGTCGGGCCGTTACGGTGCTTCACCAGCATGATGTCGGCCTCTCCGGCACGCGGAGATTCCTTTTCATACATGTCTTCTCGGTGAATCATCATGACCATATCCGCATCCTGTTCGATCGAGCCCGATTCGCGAAGGTCGGAAAGCATCGGCTTTTTGTCCTGCCGCTGTTCTGAACCACGGTTCAGCTGCTACATCGCGATGACCGGCACCTCGAGCTCCTTCGCCAGCAGCTTCAGGGCACGCGAGAACTCCGAGACTTCCTGCTGACGGCTCTCGACTCGCTTGCCGGACGTCATGAGCTGGAGGTAGTCGATGACCACGAGCTTGAGGTCGTTGCGCTGCTTGAGCCGCCGCGCCTTGGCCCGGATCTCCATCATCGTCATGTTCGGGGAGTCGTCGATGTAGAGCGGCGCATCGGCGATCTCACCCATGCGGCGGGCGAGCTTCGACCAGTCCTCGTCGGACAGCGAGCCGGCGCGCATGTGGTGCAGCGGCACCTTCGCCTCGGCCGAGAGCAGACGCATCGTGATCTCGTGCTTGCTCATTTCCAGCGAGAAGATCGCGGCCGGCAGGTGGTGCTTCACCGACGCCGAGCGCGCGATGTCCAGCCCGAGGGTCGAGTTGTGCGTCGGGATGAAGCTCCGGCCGGCCAGGAACAGGTGGTCGTCGGCAGCCACCTGGATGCAGCGCACCGGAACGCTCGCGATCGGTCGGACATCGGTGATGAACCGATTGCCGCGTGCGGTGAACGAGCGTGCGCCGCGCTCCTTGTGCAGGAGCATCTTCCGTTCGAGCGCGAAGACCGCGTCGTCGGTGCTGAAGGTCAGCGTGAAGCAGGTAGAGGACTCCTCGGTGCGCCCGCGTACACGCTTGGTCGTCAGCCTGACCCGGTAACCGAGGCTGGCGATCAGCTCCCGGGTGTCCTCGGCCAGGCGGCGACTGGTGACGGCGAACTGCACGACGCCGCTGGGCGCGACGGTCCCGTCCGTGTCGAGCAGACCGGCCAGAAGCGCGCGCCGCTGGGTCTCCGAGCCCCGCAGGTACTCGGTCGGGATGTGCTTGTTGTCCAGGACGCCCAGCGTCCGCAGCAGCGCCTTGACCGTTCCGTGCTCGTTCCGGCAGCTCTGGCACTGCGCGAGGCCCGCCGAGGGACCGCCGCAGTCGGGGCACGAAGCCTGGCGACCGACACCACCGCTGCGACGGAGGGATGCGCCGCAAGCCTTCCCGCAGGTCTGCACCTGAGAGGTCTTCGGGATGAACAGCTCCCCGCACATCGGGCACGGCCGCTCCGCGAGGCCGGGGCGGGCCGGGAGACGGAGGGCGTAACGCCGGTCGACATTGGTCGGCACGACAACGAGGCCTTCGGCCTCGATGTACATCGCGATCTCCGGGTCGGCGCTGGTGAACTGCGCCTGTGCCGACGTTCCGTCTCCCAGCCAGACACCCAGGGTGTACGGCGGTAGGAGCAGGTCGGCTGCGGGGAGTTCCAAGGGCTGCGGCGTTCGTGACCGAGTGGTTGAGCCGCGCGTCCTTCGTCGCACAGCGGACGGTGCGCGCGATGTCCTCCGTCGTCCGCACGTCGGCGAATGTGCGCTGGTTGCGATAGCGGTTGTATCCGATCGCCGCCTGTTGGGCTGACCGCCGGCTGGCCCGCGTCTCCGTCAGCCACTGGTGCTGGGCGTCGGCCACGATCACCGAGCCGTCGGAGAAGTGCACCTCGTAGCAGGGCCGGTCGGTCATGACGTCGGTCGCGGCGACGACCGTCGTCGGGCGACCGTCGGAGCCCATCACCCGGTCGCCGACCTGGACCTCGCCCATCGTCGTCCAGCCGGTCGGGGTGGCGATCGGGGTGTCGAGAGCGAGCGCCTTGCCGACACCGGGCCGAGCGGCGATGACGATCATCTGGCCGGCCTGGAGGCCGTTGGTGAGCTCGTCGAGGTCGCGGATGCCGGTGGGCACACCGCGGCTCACGCCGCCGCGGGACGCGATGGCGTCCAGCTCGTCCATGGTCGGCTGCAGGATGTCCTCGAGGCGCGAGTAGTCCTCGCTCATGCGCTTCTCGGTGACGTCGTAGATCTCCTGCTGCGCGCGGTCGACGATGTCGTCGACGTCGCCCCGCCCGCCGGCCGCGCCGTAGCCGAGCTGCACCACGCGGGTGCCGGCCTCCACGAGACGCCGCAGCACGGCCTGCTCCGCGACGATGGCCGCGTAGTAGCCGGCGTTCGCGGCGGTGGGCGTCGACTGGATCAGCGTGTGCAGGTAGACCGCGCCGCCCATCTTCGACAGCTGGTCGGTGCGGTTGAGCTCGGCGGCCACGGTGATCGCGTCGGCCGGCTCACCCCGCCCGTACAGGTCGAGGATGCAGTCGAAGATCACCTGGTGCGCCGGACGGTAGAAGTCGGGGCCGTGCAGCACCTCGACGACGTCGGCGATCGCGTCCTTGCTCAGCAGCATGCCGCCGAGCACCGACTGCTCCGCTGCGACGTCCTGCGGCGGCTGCCGGTCGTATTCCGGTGCCGTCGCGGACGGTCGGCTGAAGTCGTCGGCCACCGCCACGGACGTTCCTCCATCTCCTTGCAGGCGCGCCCGTACCACCACTCCGTGGGGAAGCCGGGAGATCGACGGGCGCCGCCGGGACCGAACATGTGTTCGGGTATTGCTACCGCCGGGCACCGACATTTCCCGCGCGCCCGGCGGCAGCTGAGGAGGACGTTAGGAAGGTGGAGGGGGGCGCGTCCAACACCCGTGTGCACGCCGATCTGCACAACTTGTGGACAAGTCGGTGGATGGAGGCGTGTCGACATGTGGAGAGATCGGGGGACACGTCCGCGCCACCCGCCGTCCCCCCGCTCGTCACCTGCGCGAAGGCTGCCCACCGGCTGTGGACGGAAGAAACTTGTCCACAAATTTCAGCGCGCCGCACCACGAGTCACAGGGGGTGCGCGGCGGGCCGCCACGCACGCTCGCCGAACGTCGAGCGGTACGCCGTATCCAGAACGCCCTGTTCCGCCTCTCCCAGGCATTCGCTCGACCGGATCACGGGAGTCGCCATGCCGGACACCAGCTCGACCCCGGTGCAGAGCACCGCCCGCCCCCGGGCGAAGCATCATCTGCGTCGCCGTGAGGGCGGCCAGCTCGAAGTCCTCGCCGAAGGCTCGCGGCTCGTCCGCTCGCCGGATCCGGACGGCGTCCTCGACCAGCTGCTCGCTCTGGCCGACGGCACGCACCGGACCGACGAGCTCGCGGGCCTCCTGGCCGACCGCGACCTTTCTCCCGATCGGCTGTCCTCTGCCCTCGCAGTCCTGGACCAGCTGCGCCTCGTCGAGGACGCCGCGCACGGGGACCAGCTCTGCTCCGGACAGCGGGAGCGCTACAGCAGCAATCTGGCGTTCTTCGGAGCATTCGCCTCCCTGCAGCGCAGCCGGTTCGACCTGCAGAGCACGCTCCTCGACTCCTCGGTCCTGCTGCTCGGGCTCGGCGGCGTCGGTTCGAGCGTCCTGACCAGCCTCGCCGGGCTCGGGGTGGGACGGGTGACAGCCGTCGACTACGACACGGTCGAGCTGCGCAACCTGTCCCGCCAGCTCCTGTACTCCGAGAGCGACCTCGGCCGGCCCAAGCTGACGGTGGCCACCGAGCGGGCGCGGCAGCTCAACCCGCACATGGAGTTCGTCCCCGTGTCGCGGCGCCTGACGGGGCCCGAGGACGTCGCCGACCTCCTGCCCGGTCACCAGCTCGTGCTGGCCCTCGTGGACCAGCCGCCCGCTGTCAAGCAGTGGGTGAACGACGCCTGCGTGGCCGCTGGTGTCCCCTACGTGGCCGGCGGCATCCAGGGCTGCGCGGTCGCCTACTACTCGGTGGCGCCGCGGCTGAGCGGCTGCCTGGCGTGCCTCCTGCACATCACGCCCGACCGTCTGGCCGCGCTCACCGCGCCATTGGCGGACTGGCCCAACACCGCGGTCGCCCCGGCCGCCGCCATGGCCGGTGGGCTGATCGGCATGGAAGCGCTGCGCTACCTGACCGGCATCGCCGAGCCGGTCAGCTGCGGGCGGCTCTGGCGGATGGATCTGGTCACCGGAGGCCTCGCGCCGGCGATGGAGTGGCGACGGCGCCCGGACTGCCCCACCTGCGGTTCCCCCGAGCCCGTTCCGTCGAGCCCGGGAGGGAGGTGATCAGCATGGACGTCGCCCCTGAGCTGCCCGTCGACAGCACCCTCGAAGTCCTGGCGGACGAGGCACCCGACCCGTGGGCCTTCCTCATCGGCGTCGCGGTGGGCGCCGGCGTGGCCGCGTTGCTGCTCCTGGCCACCTGAGCCGCTCCACCACGTGTCCCCCCGTTGCTGCGGAGGAGGTGAATCCACATGGCACACCAGGACGAGATCGTGCAGGTCGAGGAGCTCGCGGAGGAGGCCCCCGACCCGTCGTTCTTCGCCGGGGTCTTCGTCGGCCTCGTCGTCGTCGGCCTCATCTTCACGTTCACCTGATCACGCGAACGCGGTCGGGCAGGGTCCCCACGCCCAGCCCGGCCGCGATCACGCCCGCCGTCCGCAAGGAGCAGCGATGACACCCGTGCCCCGTCTTGCCGCGGGCCTCGTGGCCACTCCGGACGCGGCGGGACGCATCGTCGTCCGGCGTCCTTCGGGGGGTCTCGTCCGGCTCACGGACGCCCAATGGGCCGCTCTGCAGGCGCCAGATGCCGGCACCACGTCCGAGCAGCTGATCGCCTCGGCCCGAGCGCACGGTCTGCTCGAGGACAGCGCTCACGCGGCGCGGCCACGGTCGGTGGAGGTCTCCGTCGCTGCGCCCGTGCGGCTGCTGCGCCGGGGCGCGCCCGTCTTTCGCTCGGCCTTCGGGAAGGCCGGGCTCCTGGCCGGTGTGGCCATCGCGATGGTCGGGCTCGTCGCCGCGGTGACGTCCGGACGCCTGCTGGGCGCCCTGCTCGGCCCCGTCTCGCCGCTCTCCCTGGGCGGGCTGGCGCTGGCCCTGGCCTGCCTCACCCTTCTGCACGAATTGGCCCATGCGGCTGCCTTGACCGCGCTGGGCGGGCAACCTGGCCGGCTCGGCCTCCGACTCCATCCCGGCCGCCCCACCGGATTCTGCGAGATCGGCGAGGTCTGGCTGCTCCCGGTCGGCCAGCAGCGGACGTCGGTCGCCCTGGCCGGCATCTGGACGCACGCCGTCATCGGCGGGACGGCATTGATGGTCCTGGCAGTTGCCTCGGGCCTGCCGGAGACGACGACCGGTACCGCAGTCGCGCTGTTCGGCGTCACCGCTCTGCTCGCCGCGCTCGGCAACGCCGTCCCCGCCGGGCATACCGATGGCGCGGTCGCCCGGGCGCTGGCCCGGGACGTCCCCCTGACTGCCGGAAGGGGCGCCGGACCGCAGTCCGACGCCCCTCCCGGGCGGAACGAGTGCTGAGCGGCAGCTCAGCTGGGGACGACCTCGATGGTCAGCTGGGTGCTCACCTCGGGGTGCACGCGCACGGTGATCGTGTGCTCCCCGGTCGTCTTGATGGTGCTCGGGAGGTCGATACGACGACGGTCGAGCTCCGGGCCACCAGCGGCGGTCACGGCGGCGGCGACGTCGGCGGGGGTGACCCGCCCGAACAGGCGGCCACCCTCACCGGCGCGAGCCGGCACGCGAACCGTCAGACCGGACAGCCGACCGGCGAGCGCCTGCGCGTCCTCGTGCGAGGCCACCTCGCGGGCGGCCCGCGCCCGACGGAGCGACTCGACCTGCTTCTCGGCACCCCGGGTGGCCTGGATGGCCAGCCCGCGGGGCAGGAGGTAGTTGCGGCCGTAGCCGCCCTTGACCTCGACGGTGTCGCCGGAGGTACCGAGACCGGTGACCTCCTGCGTCAGGATCAGCTTCATCGTGCTCATGATCAGCGCGCCGTCGAGGTGTAGGGCAGCAGGGCCATCTCACGGCTGTTCTTCACGGCCGTCGCGACGTCCCGCTGGTGCTGGCTGCAGTTGCCGCTGACGCGGCGGGCACGGATCTTGCCGCGGTCGGAGATGAACTTCCGCAGCAGGGTCGTGTCCTTGTAGTCGACGTAGGTCGCCTTGTCCTTGCAGAACTGGCAGACCTTCTTCTTGGGCTTGCGAACAGGGGGCTTGGGCACCGGAGTTCTCCAGGTAGATCAGTAAGAAAAGGAAGGATCAGAACGGCGGTTCGTCGGACGGACCGGCGGGCGTCGACCAGGGGTCGCTCGCGCCGCCACCGCCGCCACCGCCACCACCGCCGGAGGAGCCGAAGCCGCCTCCTCCGCCGCCGCCACCGAAGTTGCCGCCGCCCTCACCGCGCGAGGCGCGGGTGACCTTGGCCGTGGCGTAGCGCAGCGAGGGGCCGATCTCGTCGACCTCCAGCTCGATGACGGTGCGCTTCTCGCCTTCCTTGGTGTCGAACGAGCGCTGCTTCAGCCGCCCGCTGACGATGACCCGCGAGCCCCGGGTGAGGGACTCGGCCACGTTCTCGGCGACCTGCCGCCACACGTTGCAGCGGAGGAACAGCGCCTCGCCGTCCTTCCACTCCTGCGACTGACGGTCGAAGGTGCGCGGGGTCGACGCGACGGTGAAGTTGGCGACGGCGGCACCCGACGGCGTGAAGCGCAGCTCCGGGTCGGCGGTGAGGTTGCCGACGACGGTGATGACTGTCTCGCCGGCCATGTCAGTGGACCTCGGGCCGCATCAGCTTCGTGCGCAGCACGGACTCGTTCAGGTTGAGCTGACGGTCCAGCTCGGAGACCGCGGCGGGCTCGGCATCGATGTCGATGACGGCGTAGATGCCCTCGATCTGCTTCTTGATCTCGTAGGCCAGGCGACGCCGGCCCCAGATGTCGACCTTGCCGACCGAGCCACCGGCCTTGGTGATCACGGTCAGGAACCGGTCGAGCGAGGGAGCGATGGTGCGCTCCTCGAGCTCGGGGTCGAGGATGACCATCAATTCGTAATGACGCACGGAGAACCCCACCTCCTCTGGTCTCAGCGGCTGCAGGGAATCTGCAGCAGGAGGGTCGTACACGCGTCGCGCGCCCCAGCGAGTGCCGGAACGCGCTGGGGAAGAGGCTACCAGCGTCCGTGCGGCCGCCGTCCCGGCTGTCCACAGGCACCCCTCCAGGGGTCGAGTTCGCGCTACCGGGGTGCTGCAGAACCCCAGTAGCGGGAGAAACACCCCGACAGCGCTGGCGCAGACCCCGCAATCGACCGCGACCGCCGTCCCCGACGAAAGGACGGCGGCCGCGGAGCCGGAAACGGCGATTCGGCTAGCGCGACTCGCGCTGCGCCTGGTGCGTGCGGACCAGCGCGGCGGTCACCGCGGCCAGGGCCACCACCGCGGCCAGGGCTGCGGCCGGCAGCGCCGGGGCGCTCCCGCCGGCGGCCTCGGACTGGGCCGCGGCCTCCTCGTCGAGCGCGGCGCTGTCGAGCCCGGCCAGCTGGCCGAACACCGGCACCGCGGCGCCGTCGTAGTTGCCGGTCGTGCCGCCGGCACCCTCACCACTACCGCTGCCGCCGTCGACACCGCCGAGGCTCTCACCGGGGACGAAGAAGCGGGCCGGGTCGAACGCCGCGGCCGCGGCGGTGTCCGCCGGGCTGAGGTTCGGGGTGCCCCCACCGATGTCGTAGTTGTACTGCGACCCCGGGATGCCCTCCGGCGCCGGACCGGTCGGGGTCTGACCAGGGTTCGTCGGGTCGGTCGGGTCCGTGGGCACGGTCGGGTTGTTCGGGTCGACCACCTCGGGCGCGCTCGGCAGCGGCACCGTGATCGTGGGCAGCTGCGGGATGTTCGCGCCCGGCAGGTTCGGCAGGTCGGGAAGGATCGTCTGCACGACGTAGGGCGCCGGAACCGGAAGCGCCGGCAGCGTGGCGGCGACGGCGCTGACGACCTGGTTGGCGACGGCTGCGGTGAGACCCGACTGCGGAACGATGCGGTACGTGTACGTGATCGTCCCGGTGGTCGCCGGCTCGTTGAACGTCCACGCCGTGGACTGTCCGGGCTGCAGCGTGCGGTTCTCACCGAAGAAGTTGACCGCCACGTCGGTGTAGACCGTCGCGGTGAAGGTCCCCACCAGCGGGATCGAGACGCCGCCCTTGTTCTGCGCCGGGATGCCGTTCACGAAGGTGACCGTCCCGCCCTGGTCCACGCTGACCGCAGGGGGTGTGACGTTCTGGATGGTCACGGTGGCGCTGGGGGCTGCGCTCGCGCTCGGCGCCATCAGGACCGAGAAAGCCGCCACCGCCAGCCAGGCGAGCACCGCGACGGCGATGCCGCGCCGCGCACTCCGACGGATCCGACCGCTTGCCATGTTCTCTCGTACCTCCGCGTCGCCGTACAGGACTGTTTCTCCCCTACTGGGGAGTAACCCCCGTCACGCTGCAAGAACGATGATGTGACGCCAGCGATACGGGTAAACCTGAAACTGCGACCGAACTAGGGTCGTTAGCCGTGACGGTTCACCCGATCGGTGTCCACATCGGCCCTGGTCTGACCGACGACAACGAACTCCTGGACGGCGGTCCGCTCGCCCGCGCGGCCGAGATGGACGCCGACGGCGTCCAGGTGTTCCTGACCGATCCGCAGAGCTACAAGAACCCCAAGCCGCGACCGGACCAGGCCGACCTGCTCGCGTCCGACGTCATGGTCGTCGTCCACGCGCCGTACATGCTCAACGTGGCGACGACGAACAACCGCATCCGCGTCCCCGGCCGGAAGCTGCTCGCCGCGCACGCCACGGCCGCCGCGGCGATCGGCGCCTTCGGCCTGGTGGTCCACGGCGGCCACGTCCTGGCCGCCGACGACCCCGCCGTCGGCGTCGACAACTGGCGCAAGACGTTCGCCTACCAGCAGAAGGACGGCGGCTTCCCGCTCCCGCTGCTCATCGAGAACACCGCCGGTGGTGGCAACGCCATGGCCCGCGACCTCGATGCGGTCGGCCGGCTGTTCGAGGCCATCGGCGATTTCGGCGCCGGGTTCGTGCTCGACACCTGCCACGCCTGGGCCGCCGGCTGGGACCTGACGACCGTCGTCGACGACGTCCGGGCGCTCACCGGCCGGATCGACCTGGTGCACCTGAACAACAGCCGGGATCCGCACGGGTCCAGCCGCGACCGGCACGCGCCGCTCACCGAGGGCGAGATCCCGATGGAGCTACTCGTCGAGGTGGCGCGTGCGGCCGGCTGCCCCGTCGTCCTCGAGACCCCCGGGGACGCCGCGGCCCATGCCGAGGAGATCACGGCTCTGCGGGAGGCCCTCGCCGGCTGAGTGCCTCGCTCGCGGCCCCCGCCGGCGACGCGGTGCCAGCACCACGCGGTCCGGTGCGCCGTCGAGGACTCCGCCGGCCGGGTCGTCGGTGCCCCACCAGCTGGTCCGGACGACGTCGCCGTCCGGGCGCAGGACGTCGCGCACGACCAGCCCCATGAGCACGACCACCGCCACGTCGCGGGCGAAGACGCCCAGGAAGAACCACTCGACGTCGACACCGCGGTTGTCGGTGCCGAGGTACCAGAGCATCCGGGGCACCCAGAGCAGCGCCTCGGCCGCCTGCCAGAGCAGCAGCGAACGCCACTTCGGCCGGGCCAGCACCGCCAGCGGGAGCAGCCACAGCGAGTACTGCGGGCTCCACACCTTGTTGAGCAGCAGGAACCCGGCGACCAGCAGGAACGCGATCTGTGCGACGCGGGGACGGACCGGCGCCGCCAGCGACAGCCAGCCGATCGCGGCCACCATCAGCACCAGGACGACGGCGACGACGAGGTTGAGCACCGACGGCGTCTCGCCCAGCCCGAGCGGTCCGTCGAAGAGCTGGTGGTCGGTGGCGGTCAGCAGCAGGTTCCAGATCGTGTCGGGATCGGCCGGCCGGCTGCTGTTGAGCCGGAAGAAGCGGCTCCAGTTCTCCGACGCGAGCACGGCGATCGGGGCGTTCACCACCGCCCAGGCCGCGACCGCCGTCGCCGCCGTCCGGAACCAGGTCCGCAGCTGCCCCGCGCGCAGGCACAGGAGGAACAGGGCGAGCAGGATCAGCGCCGGATAGAGCTTGGCCGCGATCCCCAGGCCGAGCAGGACGCCCGCGAGCACCGGTCGGCGGCGCGCCCAGGCCCACATGCCCAGGGTGGCCAGCGCGACCGCGAACAGGTCCCAGTTCGTGAACGCGTGCACGAGCAGCAGCGGCGACAGCCCGGCCATCGCGGCGTCCCAGGGCCGGCGGCCCGAGAGGCCCAGCACGGCCCGCGTGACCAGCAGGGCGCACACCGACAGCAGCAGACACGTGACGATGTAGTAGCTCTGCACCGGCGGGACGTCGGGGAGCAGGCCGATCGACCGGGCGGCGCCGTCGTACGCCCCCGCCAGGCCGGCCGCGACGGCCATGAACCCGCCCGTCAGCACCGGGTACTCCACGGGCGAGTCCAGGTAGGGGACGTCGCCCGCGGCCAGGCCGTGCAGCCCGAACAGCGGCACCGTGTCGGAGTAGCAGAAGTGCGTGTACTGGACGAAGCCGGTCCAGTCGCCCGAGGCGCACGGCGCCTGCTTGACCCAGGCCAGCGCCAGTACCAGCGTCGTGAACAGCAGGCAGACCCGCAGCGGCGTCCAGAACAGCGCCCGGCCGGTCACCGCGTGCCGGCCCCACGGGCCACCGACCAGCTCGCTGGCCTGCGCGGCCACCCCGTCGACCCAGGTCGGGACGAGGCGGTCCAGCCGCGGCGGCGCCGCCGTACGGGCGGGCGCCCCCGCGAACGGCACGGACCCCTCCGGCGGGGAGCCGGAGGGGTCCGTGGGGACGCCGTCGTCGGGCGGCTGGGTCACGGCATCAGTCTGCCGTGACCCGGGTCAGCCGCCGCCGTTGCCCTGCGTGTTGCCCTGCCCATTGCCCGGGATGGACGGAGTGCCCGGCGCCTCGCGGTGTTCGGGATCGTTGGGATCGTTGTCGTCGGGGTCGTCGCGCTCCGGGACGCCGTCGCCGTCGGCGTCGACGGGCTCCGGGGCGTTGGGGATGTTGGGGTCGTTGTCGTCGGGATCGTGAGTCGTCGGGCACCCCGTCGCCGTCGGCGTCGACGGGCTCGACCGGCGGCGGCGGGGTGGTCGTCGTCTGCTGCTGGGTGGTGGTCTGCTGCTGCGTGGTCGTCTCCTGCGACGTCGTCGGGGCCGGGACGCCCTCGCCGGTGTCGCCCTCGATCGACGGCGAGGTCGGCAGTTCCTCGACCGGCGTACCGGCGAGGACCCCGCTCATGAACCGCTGCCAGATCGCCCCGGGCAGACCCGAGCCGTAGATGATCCGGCCGTCCATGTTGATGATCGGCTCGCGGGCGTCGGTGCCCATCCAGACCGCCGTCGAGATCGACGGCGTGTAACCGACCATCCAGGCGTCGGAGTTGTTCTCCGCGTCCAGACCCTGCGTACCCGTCTTGCTGCCGACCGGGCGGCCGTCGTCGAGCGACCGGTCGGACCAGTCGGCGACGTCCTCGAGCGCGTACGTGACGTCGTTGGCGATCTCGGGACCGATGACCTGCTCGCCGCCGTCGCCGCCGTACTCGAGCAGCACGCCGCCCTCGTTGTCGGTCACCTTGGTGACGAAGAACGGGTCGCGCTCGACGCCGCCGTTGGCGAACGTGGCGAACCCGTGCGCCTGGTCGATCGGGCGCATCTCGTACTCGCCGATGCCGATCGCCGAGCCGGTGCCGCCGTCGGCGTTGGCCAGCGTCGTGCTGCCCTCGAGGAAGCCGTCCTCCCAGACGTCGGGCATGCCGGCGACCGAGCGGATGGTGTCCGCGACGTTCTCCGGACCGACCTCGTAGGCCAGGCCGTAGAACGTGGTGTTCAGCGACTGCGTCATGGCGTCCTTGAGCGTGCAGGAGGCGCAGGACGCCCCGCCGGAGTTGCGCACGGGCGCATCCCGGTCGGGGAAGGTCTGCGGCGAGCTGCCGTCGCGGCGGGCGTCGACGCCGATGCCCTGCTCGAGGGCGGTGGCGAGCACGTACGGCTTCACCGACGAACCCGGCTGGCGCTGCGCCTGCGCGTAGTCGGTGCCGGTGCCCGACGGGCCGCCGTAGTACGCCCGGACGGCGCCGGTGCGCGGGTCGATGGCCACCAGCGCCTGCCGCAGGTTCTCCGGCTCGCCGGTCATGACGTCGGCGACGGTCTGCTACCGCGATGTCCTGCCAGCCCTTCTCCACCGTCGTCGTGATCCGCAGGCCACCGGCGTAGAGCTGCTGGTCGGTGTAGCCCTTGCCGCGCAGCTCGTCGAGCGCGCGCTGGACGATGAGGCCCTCGGGACCGGTCGGGATGCCCAGCGACGAGCCCGGCGTTGGGCCGCACCTCCGGGTACGTGGACGCCGCGCGCTCCTCGGCGGTGAGCCAGCCCTCCTCGACCATCGCGTCGAGCACGAGGCCCCAGCGGTCCTGCGCGCCCTCGGCGTTCTCCGCGGGGTCGTAGCGCGATGGGCTCCGGATCAGGACGGCGAGGACGGCGCCCTGCTGCGCGGTGAGCTGGGAGGCGTGCACCCCGAAGTAGGTGTTGGCCGCCGCCTCGATGCCGTAGGCGCCACGGCCGAAGTAGATGGTGTTCAGGTAGTTCTCGAGGATCTGTTCCTTGGTGAAGTTGTTGTCCAGCTTGATCGCCAGGAACAGCTCCTGGAACTTGCGGCTGAACGTCTGGTCCGCCGTCAGGAAGGCGTTCTTGACGTACTGCTGGGTGATCGTCGAGCCACCCTGGGTCGAGCCGCCGGTCACGTTGTTCCAGGCCGCCCGGATGATGCCGGTGAAGCTGATGCCCGGGTCGGTGTAGAAGCTGCGGTTCTCCGCGGCCAGCACCGCGTTCTGGGCCGGCTCGGAGATCTCGGCCAGCGTGACGTTGGTGCGGTTCTCGTCACCCAGCCGGGCCATCTCGGTCCGGCCGTCGGAGTAGTACAGGATCGTGGTCTGCGCGTTGCTGATCGAGTCGGGGCTCGGCACCTCGGTGCTGGCGTAGACGACGCCGACGAAGACGCCGAGCAGCACGAACATGCCGGCGATGACCGCGCCGGCGATCTTCAGCCGACGACGACGCTTCTGCTTCTTGGTGCGGACCTTGCCCTTGCCCTTGGTCCCGGAGGCACCGCGAGCCGGGGCGCCGCTGCGACCGGCGGGCGGCCTACCGCGGGTCGGGCCGTTGGAGCCGGACCCCGAACGGGACGCGGTGGTGCGGCCGCCGCGGCTGCCGGGCTGGGGCTTGCGCGAGCCGCCGGACCCTCCGGAGCCGCGCCCCCCGCTGGATCCGTCCGATCCTCGGCCGCCGCCCCCGGTGCTCCGGGTACGCGTGGCGGGAGGACGGCGGACGGAGCCGGCGCGCGGCGCGACGGGTGAGTTCTCGTCGTGTGGTGGCACGCGGCAGAACCCCTCTCTGGCAGGTCGTGGTCGGCGACGGGTCGGACCCGGTCGCAGTCTTGTGTCTTCAGCTGTGGCAGCCCGGCGCACCCGCGCCCGGAGCTACTCCGTGGCGGCCCGGCGCCGGTTCTTCCGGGGCGAACGCCCGGGAGTCGGTTCGGCACCGAGGACGTACGAGGCGTCGAGGTGGTTCCAACCGCAGGAGCGGCAGACCTCGACGGAGTACACGGTGAACTCCTCCTGCATGGCGTCCATCCGGACGAGTTCGGCCTCTGTCTTGGCCTGGCCCGAGGTGGGACCGAGGTGGTCGCCGTACACGTAGTTCACCAGCGTCAGGCGTTCTTTGCGGCAGACCGGGCAGGCGATATCCGTCACCTCGCCGTGGTACTTCGCCGCCCGGGAGAGGTAAGGACTGGCGTCGCAGACCTCGAACAGACCCATGCGGCCCGCGTACACGTCGGCGAGCACAGCTCGCCGCTGCAGCGAGTAGTCCACGACGGATCGACGTCCGGGCACGGCCGTCAATGTACGCAGGAACGCGCCCGACAGGGCGTTGCTCGAGCGGTGACACCCGCCGTTCCGCGGCTTTCCGTCACTCCAGCCAACACCGTCCCCGCTGCCCTCCTTTCTCCGGCCTCTCACGGTCCGATGTATCGTCTCGATACATCGAAGGATAGGCACCGAGTGACTGGGGGGCGAGGCGCGATGCTCGAGTTCGCGATCCTCGGGTTGCTCCACCAGTCACCGATGCACGGCTACGAACTGCGCAAGCAGCTCGCCGAGGTGCACGGCGGCCTGCGGAGCATCTCCTACGGCTCGCTCTACCCGGCGCTCAAGCGCATGCACGCTGCCGGGCTCATCAGCACCGCCGAGCCCGACCCGCACGCGCTGCTGCCCTCCGACGCCCCACCGCTCACCGGCCGCCGCGGCAAGGTCGTCTACACGATCACCGCGGAGGGCAAGGAGCGCTTCCACGAACTGGTCGGCCAGACCGGACCGGAGGCCTACGACGACGGCGGGCTGTTCGGCGTCCGGCTGGCCTTCTTCGGGCACACGGCGGCCGATGTCCGGCTGCGCATCCTGGAGGGCCGACGCCGCACGGTCGAGCGGCAGCGCGAGGGCCTGCGCTCCTCGTTGGCCCGCACGCGCGAACGGTTCGACCGCTACACGCTCGAACTCCAGCGGCACGGCCTGGAATCGGTCGACCGCGAGGTCCGTTGGCTCTCCGAGCTGATCGAGACCGAGCGCCGCGCCGCCCAGGAAGACCCGCCCACGCATCCCTCCCGACCCCCACCCTGACCTCGGCGCCCGGCGCACCGGGCGTCGCCACAGCACGCAGGACCGTCCGCGGTCCGCAGGACAACGACCGTTCGCGGTCCGAACCAGAAGGAGAGTCCATGGGCACCGTCAAGGTCGCCATCGTCGGCGTCGGAAACTGCGCCGCCTCGCTCGTCCAGGGCGTCGAGTACTACAAGAACGCCGACGAGACGGCGTCCGTGCCGGGGCTGATGCACGTCCGCTTCGGTGAGTACCACGTCTCCGACGTCCAGTTCGTCGCCGCGTTCGACGTCGACGCCAAGAAGGTCGGTCGCGACCTCTCCGAGGCGATCGTCGCCAGCGAGAACAACACCATCAAGATCGCCGACGTCCCGCCGCTCGGCGTCACCGTCCAGCGCGGCACCACCCTCGACGGCCTGGGCAAGTACTACCGGGAGATCATCGAGGAGTCCGACGAGGAGCCGGTCGACGTCGTCGCGGCGCTCCGGGAGTCCGGCGCCGACGTCCTCGTCTGCTACCTGCCCGTGGGCTCGCAGCACGCCGCGGAGTTCTACGCGCAGTGCGCCCTCGACGCCGGCGTCGCGTTCGTCAACGCGCTCCCGGTGTTCATCGCCGGCACCAAGGCGTGGGCGGACAAGTTCACCGCCGCCGGGGTCCCGATCGTCGGCGACGACATCAAGAGCCAGGTCGGCGCGACCATCACCCACCGGGTGCTGGCCAAGCTGTTCGAGGACCGCGGCGTGCAGCTCGACCGCACGATGCAGCTCAACGTCGGCGGCAACATGGACTTCAAGAACATGCTCGAGCGCGAGCGCCTGGAGTCCAAGAAGATCTCCAAGACCCAGTCGGTCACCTCGCAGGTCGACCGCGACATGGGTGCGGGCAACGTGCACATCGGCCCGTCGGACCACGTGCCGTGGCTCTCGGACCGCAAGTGGGCCTACGTCCGCCTGGAGGGCCGTGCGTTCGGCGACGTCCCGCTGAACCTGGAGTACAAGCTCGAGGTCTGGGACTCCCCGAACTCGGCCGGCATCATCATCGACGCCGTCCGGGCCGCGAAGATCGCGCTCGACCGGGGCATCGGCGGCCCGATCCTGTCGGCGTCGTCGTACTTCATGAAGAGCCCGCCGGTGCAGTACAGCGACAGCGAGGCCCGCGACTCCGTCGAGGCCTTCATCCGCGGCGACATCGAGCGCTGACGCAGGCGACGCATCGCCAGAAGGGCCCCGGTGGACTCCACCGGGGCCCTTCTGCGTCCCCGCGGCGCGAGAGTGTGCGCGGATGCGCAGTTCTACCGCGGCCGATTCCTGCGCATCCGCGCACACTGTTCGGCAACGTCCTCCGGGGTTCCAGGGCCTCCGCTCCTTACGCTGCAGCCCATGCGGTCCCGGCTGGTCGTCCTCGCGCTGACGACCGCGCTGCTGACCGGCTGCAACGCCGAGGCGGCCACGAGGGTCGTCGGGGGCGACGTCACGCAGGCGGAGGCGGAGATCCTGGCCGACCTGCTGCACCGCAACCAGCAGCAGGGCGGCGCCGACTTCGTCGTCACGGCGCCCTACCGCGACGGCGTCGTCCTCACGCTGACCGGCGAGGTCGACTTCCGGGACGGCGTCGGGCGCGCGCAGGCCGTCACCAGCTTCAGCAGCGACCGCGAGGACGACGTCCGCACGCTGTTCTTCACCGCCGACGGGCTGTGGACCGGTGACGTCGCCGGCCTGCCGGAGGCCCTCGCCGCTGCGGGCGAGCGGGGCGCCACCTACCTGCACCGCGACCTCACCACCGCCGCGGACGACGGCGGGCCGCTCCTGAGCGACGTCCTGGTGATCCTGCTCCTGCGGTTGTCCGCGGAGTCGTCGGACGACGCCGCGTCGTTCCTGGGCGCGGACTACAGCTGGCAGGGGCAGCGGTCGATCGACAGCCGGCTGACCACGGTCTTCGGACTGCGGGACGGGCGGAGCGTGGCCGTGTCGGCGGCGGACGACATGCTGGTGCAGTTCTCGACGCCGCTGCTCGACGGGGCGTTCGACGCGACCGTCACGCTGTCCGACCACGGGGCGCGCTCGGTGGCGCTGCCGACCGACGAGGAGACCGCAGAGGCGGCCGACCATCCGGAGATCGCGGAGGTCCTGGGTAAGGACCGCCCTGCCCCCCACCGCGCGCAAGCTCGCCGGCGCGGGCCCTGCTGGGCACCGAGACAGCGGGAAAGGGCGGCCTCTTCCCCAGACCGCCCTTTCCCGGGCACGTTCTTACCAGAATCCGGCGGTTCGCGCCTCCCCGCCGGGCCGATTTTCGCGCGTTAGTTGGCCGTCGGATCGGCGGGTGCGGTGGACAGCACGGCCAGCCGCCCGGTCTGCCGACCCATCACGGCGCGCCAGAGGTCGGGCCCGGCCAGGTCGCTCAGGACGTCGTCGGCGGAGCCGGGCACGCAGGCCCAGGCTCCCTCGACGATCTCGCCGGCCAACTGGCCCGCCGACCAGCCGGCATACCCGGCGAACACCCGCACGCCGGTGAGCTCCGGCAACTCGGCGGGGTCGTGGTCGAGATCGACCAGGTGGACGTCGCCGGCGACCCGGCGCAGTCCGCTCTCGTCGCTGGGCGCGGCAGCAGGTCCGACGGCCAGGCAGAGCGCGGTATCGGTCTCGCACGGCCCGCCCACGTGGAACACGCACGGCTCGACGGCCAGGTCGCACCACCCGGGGAGCACGTCGCGGATGTCGACCTGGCTGGGCCGGCCGAGCACGACGCCGAGGGTGCCGCTCTCGGAATGGTCGAGCACGTAGACGACGGTTCCGGCGAACGTGGGGTCGGACAGGGCGGGCATGGCGACCAGCAGGCTGCCGGGACGGACGTCGTCGAGCGCGCCGGTGGAGAGTGCGGGGACCGCCGGGGCGCGGCGTCGACCCACCGCGGGCCGCGTGGGCGGTCCGGACTCGGGATCGGGCGACGCGGGCACCGGGGTCATCGCTGCCAGTGTGCCCCAACCCGGCGCGCCGCGGAGGTCGGCGGACCGCCACCGTGGACAACCCAGCACGCCGCCCTGCGGCAACGCAATTCCGGACCGGGTCGTCCGGCTCGGCGGTGACCGTGTGGACGCCTCTCGTCCGCTTAGGGTGACCGGATGCAGCGCGCGGGGGACAGGAGCGCGACCGAGACGAGCATTCGCCACCTGCTCCCGCGCCGGGACTTCCGGCGGCTCCTGGGCACCCGGCTGCTCGCCCAGTTCGGCGACGGCGTCTTCCAGGCCGCGCTCGCAGGGACGGTGCTGTTCAACCCGCAGCGGGCGGCCGATCCGATCGACGTCGCGGCGGGCTTCGCCGTCCTGCTGCTGCCGTACTCGTTCGTCGGTCCCTTCGCCGGCGTCTGGCTGGACCGCTGGAGCCGCCGACAGGTGCTGCTGCGGGCGAACGTGCTGCGAGCGGGGCTGGTCGCCGTCGTCGCGGCCCTGGTGCTCGGGGGCGTGGAAGGCACCGGCTTCTACGTGGCGGGGCTGGCCGTCTTCTCGGTGAACCGGTTCATCCTCGCCGCCCTGTCGGCGTCCCTGCCGCACACCGTCGACCAGCCGTCCCTGGTCTCGGCGAACGCGGTCTCGACGACGTCGGGGTCGGTGGCCACGGTGATCGGCGGCGGTGCCGCACTCGGCCTGCTGCAGGTCGTGGGCGCCGGCGACATGGGCTACGCCGGGGTGACCCTGGCGGCGGCACTGCCCTACCTGGGAGCCGCGGCCGTCGTCGCCGGGTTCGGGCGCGCGTACCTGGGCCCCGACCACATGCGTGCCGTCCTGTCCGTGCGCGACGTGCTGCGCGGCATGGCCTCCGGGGCCCGGCACGCGTGGGCGCACCCGCCGGCCGTGGCGGTCCTGCTGGCCATCGGGCTGCACCGCTTCGGCTTCGGTTGCCTCACCCTGGTGACGCTGCTGCTGTACCGGAACACGTTCGATGCGGACGCCGGCCTGTTCCCCGGTGGCCTCGTCGGCCTGGGCGAGGTCGTCGGAGCGGGAGCCGTCGGCACCCTGCTCGCGGCCGCCGTCACCCCGTGGGTGGTGCGGCACATCGGCAAGCCGCGCTGGGTCACCTGGCTCCTCGCGGTCGGTGGGACGGCGCAGGCCGCGCTGTTCCTGCCGTTCGTGCCGCAGACCGTGGTCGCGGCGGGCCTCGTCATGGGGTTCGTGTCGCAGGCGGTGAAGATCTGCGTCGACACGACCCTGCAGGAGTCGGTGGACGACGACTTCCGCGGCCGGGTCTTCTCGGTCTACGACACGCTGTTCAACGTCACCTACGTCGTCGCGCTGCTCGTGGGCGCGTTCGTGCTGCCGCCGTCGGGGATCTCGTACGGGACGCTGCTCGTGGTCATCGTGGGCTACCTGCTGACGGCGCTCGCCTACTCCCGCATCACCCGCCGCCACTGAGCCCTCGGGCGGCCCTGGTCAGCGGGCGCGCAGGGTCTCCACGCCGGGACCGGTCAGGTCGGCGAGTGCGTCCTTCCGCCCGGTCGTCGCCAGCATGAGCGCCACCGCGGGCCCCTCGACGAGCGGGCCGCTGCCGTGCGACCAGTCGGTGTCGGTGGCCCGCAGCGTGAGCCCCTCGACCCGGCGCTTGCCGCCGATGAGGATGTTGGACCCGGCGTAGAACTCGGTCACCGCGGTGACCGAGGCGAGCGGGTAGTCGTGCGCGATCCCGAGCGGACGGCGGATGTCCTCGGCGTGCACCAGCGCCTCGCCGAGCCAGCTCAGCGTCGGCCCGGGAGGAGCGGAGGTCGCCGTCTCGACCGACCGGAACGCCGCGAGGGTCGCCTCGGGCCCACCGGCCCGCTCCTCGGCGATCCGCTTGGCGGTGTGCCTCGAGAGGCGGAAGCCCGACGTCACCAGGCCGACGACGAACCGCGGGGGAGTCTCCGTGGCGGTCGCCACCATGTGCGCGAGGACGTCGTGGACGCTCCAGTCGGTGCACAGCGACCGCGTCTGCCACCGCTCCGGCGCCAGCCCCTCGAGGTCGGCGGCGAGCGCCCGCCGCTCGGCATGGACGACGGGCCAGATGTCGCTGCTCATGCCGCCATGCTGCCTGCAGCGCCGAGTCACGAGCGGGCCGGGGCTCCTAGAGGTGGGGCGCGCAGGACCCTCGGCCCAGGCGGGCGAGCCCGGTCAGGTCGCCTGCGCCGAAGTCGGTGATGCCGGGGACGGTCTCGGGGTACATGAGCTGGCTCTCGTCCGCGACGTGGTCCAGACCGACCAGGTGGCCGAACTCGTGCAGGACGATCGCTTGCGCGACCTCCGGGCCCGGCCACGCCACGATGTCCGGGAACTGCCCCGCGTCGAGGGCCACGATGCCGCTGACGAAGAAGCTGTGGGCGGTGACGCCGGAGGTCACCGCCATGCTGCCGGCGCGGCCGACGACGTCGCCGGCGAGCGTCGGGTTCTCCGTCTCGGTCTGCCAGGCGACGAGGACCGGCGCCCAGCGGTCGCCGTACCGGTCCGGCTGGTAGGGCTCCCGGTCCTCGGTCAACGGCTCGTCGCTGGGGCCGTCGTACACGAACTGCAGGCCGGTCGCCTGGGTGATCCGCGCCGCCGCGGCGTGCACCATCTGTTCCCCGCCGGGCGGCATCTGGTCGGGGCGGATGACGTAGTGCACGGCGCGGCAGGGGTCGTACGCGATCGGCGTCGCCCCGTTGGACTGGAACGCCACGAAGGCGTGGGGCCCTCCGCCGACGGGCGCAGGCGGCGCCGTGCCGAGCCGGGTGGTCCCGCCGGTCGGCGTGGGCTGGTGCAGCGGCAGGAGCGCGGGCTGCGCGGCGGTCGGCGCCGTGTCCGGAGTGCTCGGGTCGGCCGGGGCGGGGGCGGTGCGGGCCGCGGCCGCCGGGGAGGGGACTGCGGACTCGAGGCTCTCCTGGAATCCCGTCCACGAGGCGGGGTCGGGAACCCAGACGACAGCCGCGGCGACCCCCGTGAGCGCCAGCAGTGCGATCGCGGACGCACCGCGACGACCGGTGCGTGTCGGTGTCCCGCGTGGCGGAGTCGTCTCCCGTTCCTGCACGCCTCCTACCTCGGCAGGAAGGCTTCCCACCTGAACCCCGGACGGAACGGGTCAGGTCCGGTTCCGCCACCACGTGAGCAGTTCGGCCTCGGCGTCGTCGCGGGACAGCGGGCCGCGCTCGAGGCGCAGCTCCTTCAGGAAGCGCCAGGCGTCTCCCACGTCCGGGCCGGGCTGCAGGCCGAGCAGCTCCATGATCGCGTTGCCGTCGAGGTCCGGCCGCACCCGCGCCAGGTTCTCCTGCTCCGACAGCTCCGCGATCCGCTGCTCGAGCGAGTCGTACGTGGCCGACAGCGCCGCGGCCCGCCGCTTGTTGCGGGTCGTCGAGTCCGAGCGCACCAGCTTGTGCAGGCGGGGGAGCAGGTCGCCGGCATCGGTGACGTAGCGGCGCACCGCCGAGTCGGTCCACTCGCCGCGGCCGTAGCCGTGGAACCGCAGGTGCAGGAAGGTCAGCCGCGACACCGCCTCGACGACGTCCTTCGGGTAGCGCAGCTTCGTCAGCCGCTTCTTCACCAGCTTCGCCCCGACCACCTCGTGGTGGTGGAACGACACCCGGCCGCGCGGCTCGTGCCGGCGAGTGTCCGGCTTGCCGATGTCGTGCAGCAGCGCCGCCAGCCGGAGCACCAGGTCCGGAGACTCCGCCTCCGCGATCCGCCTTCTCCAGCTCGATCGCCTGCTCGAGCACGGTCAGCGAGTGGGCGTAGACGTCCTTGTGCTGGTGGTGCTCGTCGATCTCCATCCGCAGCGCCGACAGCTCCGGCAGGACGACGTCGGCCAGGCCGGACTCGACGAAGAGCTCCAGTGCGAGCCGCGGGGAGTCCTGCAGCACCGTCTTCGACAGCTCGACCTGCACGCGCTCGGGCGTGATCCGCGCCAGTTCGCCCGACATCGCCGTCATCGCCTGGACGACCTCGTCGACCGGCGTGAGGCCGAGCTGGGCCACGAACCGGACGGCGCGCAGCATCCGCAGCGGGTCGTCGGCGAAGGAGTCGACGGCGGAGCCCGGGGTCCGCAGCCGCCGGGCGAGCAGGTCACCGAGACCGCCGAACGGATCGGTGACGGTGCGGTCGGGCCCGAGCGACACCGCCATGGCGTTGACCGTGAAGTCGCGGCGCACCAGGTCGTCGGTCAGCGACGCGCCCCAGGCCACCTCCGGATTGCGCGACTCCCGGTCGTAGCGGTCGGCCCGGAACGTGGTGATCTCCAGCCGCACGCCCCGCACCTCGGCACCGACCGTCCCGAATGCGATCCCGGTGTTCCACGTGGAACTCGCCCAGCCGCGGAGCAGCTCGAGCACCTGCTCCGGCGTCGCGTCCGTCGTGACGTCGAGGTCCCCGGGAACACGGGCCCCGCCGTTCCCCGCGGCCAGCAGCGCGTCGCGCACCGAACCGCCCACCAGGTGCACCTCGTGACCCGCCGCGCTGAACCGCTGGCCGAGCTCGGTGAGCACCGGAGACAGGTCGACCAGCGCCCGGACCGTCTCCTGGACGGCCGGCGGAACGGGGTCCCCGGCAGGACGACTCGGGGGAGTGGCGGACACGACGAGCCAGGGTAGTGCCGCCGGTCGCGCTACCCTCCTGGCATGGCTGGGACGGGCGGTCGCGGACGCCCCGGCCGCCGGCTGCGCCGGGTCGACGAGACCTCCGCCGGGGGCCTGGTGGTGGCAGAGGACCCTGTGCACGGGCCCCGTGCCGCCCTCATCGGCCGCACCGACCGCCGCGGCCGCCTCCTCTGGTCCCTGCCCAAGGGCCACATCGAGGAGGGCGAGACCCCCGAGGACACCGCTGTCCGGGAGGTCGCCGAGGAGACCGGGATCATCGGCGAGGTCGTCGCCCCGCTGGGCATCATCGACTTCTGGTTCGTCGCCGACGGGCGTCGCGTGCACAAGACCGTGCACCACTTCCTGCTCCGCGCGATCGGAGGCGCCCTCTCCGACGCCGACATCGAGGTGACCGAGGTCGCCTGGGTGCCCCTCGACGAGCTGAGCGGCCGGTTGGCCTACGCCGACGAACGGGCACTGGTCGAGCGCGCGCCCGCACTGCTGGCCGACACCGCGTGACGCGGTCGGCGCTCCTGCGCGCCGCCGTCGCCCCCCTGCTCGCCACGGCGCTCGGCGTCACGGCGCTGGGCCTGCTCGCTCCCTCCGCCGCTGCCGCACCGCTGCCGCGCGGCCTGCCGGTGCTCGCCGCACCGGGGGACGACGACGACGCGACCAACCCCGACCGCCCGGTCCAGATCGACGTCGGCCGGTTCGAGCCCCGCACGCTCACGCCGGGTACGACCGTCCGGGTGACCGGGAGCCTCACGAACCCGGGCGAGACCACGATCACCGATCTCGCCATCCGGCTGCAGCGCGGCGACCTCATGACCACCCGCGCCGAGCTCGCCGCGGACGCCGGCAACCCGGACCCCGCCACCACGGTGGAGCCCGCCTTCCAGGAGCTCCGCGGCGAGCTGGAGCCGGGCGGCGAGCTGGACTTCGACTACACGGTCCCGGCCGCGGACCTGGAGATCGGCGCCGACGGCGTCTACCCGGTGCTGCTCAACGTCAACGGCACCATCGGCGGTGAGCAGCGGCGGGTCGGCGAGCTGTCCACGTACGTCATCCAGCAGTCGGTGCTCCCCGCCGTCCGGACGGCGGTGACCTGGATGTGGCCGCTGACCGAGCGGACCCACCGCGATGCGTCGGGCGGCTTCGTCGACGACGGGCTGGCCGAGAGCGTGGCCGACGGCGGCCGGCTCGACCGGGCGCTCGCGGTCGTCGAGCGCCTGTCGGGCTCCTCCGGCGGCGGGGAGGACGGCGCCCCGGCGGTGTCGGTCACCCTGGCCATCGACCCCGCGCTCGTGGAGGAGCTGACGGTCATGGCCGCCGGCCCCTACGACGTCGGCGGCACGGACGACGCCGGCGCGGGCACCGAGGCGGCCGTGGACTTCCTCGACCGGTTGCGGGCGGTGGCCGAGACCCACCCGGTCATGGCGCTCCCGTACGGCGACGTCGACCTGGACGCGCTCGACGCCGCCGGCCTGAGCGGCGTCCTCGTCCGCAGCCTGCCCGGCACGCCCAGCGCGAGCGACGAGGCGGAGGACGGCCCCGCGGCGGGCTCGCCCGCTGCCCCGAGCACGCCCGCCGAGGACGGCGCCGACACCGCGGGCGACGCCGGCACCGGTTTCGGCGCCCGGATCCTGACCGACGCCCTCGGGGTCGAGCCGCGGACCGACATCGCCTGGCCGGCCGGCGGCATCGCGCGCACCGCGACCCTGGCCACCCTGCGCGCGAACGGCACCGAGCGCGTGGTGCTCTCCAGCCAGGGCCTCACGGGCGGGGGGCGGGCGGCCGGGCTGGACGGGGCGACGGCCACCGCCCACGCCCAGGCCACGACACCCGACGGTCCCCTCGACGTCCTCGTCGCCGACGCCACCCTCGGTGCGGTCGCCGGCGGTGCCGAGCAGGCACCCGGGGGCGCGCGACTGGCCGAGCAGCGCTACCTGGCCGAGCTGGCCCTCATCACCCTGCAGGCGCCGGCCGGCAGCGCCCCCACCGTGCTGGTCGCGCCGCCCCGCGACGTCGACGCCGGCCCGGACGGCGTCGCCGCGATGATGGCCGACTCCGCCGGGCTGCCCTGGCTGCGGCCGGGCACCGTCCCGGGCCTGTTCGGCATCCCCGCCGTCGACGCAGGCGCGGTGACCGAGCCCCGGGACGCCGTCCTGCTCGATCCGGCAGGGCTGGCCGACGTCACCAAGGCCGTCGCCACCCGCGACGACCTCGCCGGCGCCGTGGTCGGCAACGCCGGGACGGAGCTGCAGGCCTACGACGCGGCGGTGTCGCGGGCCACGTCGGTCGCCTGGCGCGACGATCCCGAGGGGTTCCGCGTGGCCGCGCAGGACCTCCGCACCACGATGGACGCACTCCGGCAGCGGGTCTCCCTGCTGTCCCCGGCCGACGGCACCTACAGCCTGGGCTCCAGCGACGCCCCGCTCGTGCTGACCGTCCGCAACGACCTGCCGTTCGCCGTCAACGTGCTGCTCGACATCCAGGTGCGCGGCAACCCTGGCCTGTCCATCGGCGACATCGGCCCGCAGACCCTCGCTCCGGGCGAGCGGACCACGCTCCAGGTGCCCACCGAGGTCCAGCAGTCCGGTGGTTTCGCGGTCAGCGCGACGCTGACCACCCCCGGCGGTGGCCCGCTCGGCGAGCGGATCCAGCTGCAGGTGAAGAGCACCGCCTACGGCCCGATCTCGCTGATCATCACGATCGGCGCCGCCGTCCTGCTCGGCCTGCTGTTCCTCCGCCGGCTGGTGCTGTTCGTGCTGCGCCGCCGCCGCGCCGCGGCCGCGGAGCCGCTCGGGGCGCCCGAGGGTGCCGCCGGCGCCCAGCCGCCCGCCCGGAGCCCGGTGTGAGCACCGACGACGAGCAGGCCGGCAGCCCGGGCCGGCAGCCGGCACCTCCGCGGCCCACGGCCGCGCGACCGTCGCGCGGCGGCGGCCCGAACCTGCCCCCGCCGCCGTACCGGGCGGCACCGCCGCCGTCGGCGCCGTTCGCCACGGTGGACGACGACGGGCGCCCGGACGAGGTCGACCTGCCGGACGACGCGACCGTGGTCGGTGGTCCGCCGGTCGCGGCGCCGCCCGCCCCCGCGCCGCCTCCCGCCGTCCCGACGCCGGTGACCCAGGCGCCGACACCGCAGGCGCCGCCGCCCGTCCCGCCGTTCGTCCCGGCCGGCCCGGCCACCCCCGCCCGTCCGCTGCCACCGGTTCCGGCGCCGGTTGCGCGCCCCCAGTGGGTGCCCACGGCCGACGACACGCAGGTGATGACGTCGCTGCCGCCGGTGCCGGGCGGCCAGCGACCGGGCGAGGCCGAGGACGAGCAGGACTCGATGCGGACGCGCGAGGGCACACCCGGCGCCAGCCGGGGCATCCTGCGCGCTGCCGGGACGATGGCCGTGGCCACGCTCGTCTCCCGGGTCACCGGTCTGCTCCGCACGATGGTCCTGGCCGCGGCGCTCGGCGTCGGGCTCGTCAACGACGCCTACAACACCGCGAACACGCTGCCGAACATCGTCTACGAGCTGCTGCTCGGCGGTGTGCTGACCTCGGTGGTCGTTCCGCTGCTGGTGCACGCGCAGGAACGGGACCGCGACGGCGGCGTGGCCTACGCCCAGCGGCTGTCGACGATCGCCACCGCCGGACTGGTGGTGGTGACCGGGGTGGCGATCCTCGCGGCGCCGCTGCTCACCTCGCTGTACGGCATCAGCGGCAACGAGGAGCAGGTGGAACTGGCCAACTGGCTGGCCCGGATCCTGCTGCTCGAGATCGTCTTCTACGGCGTCGGCGCCCTGGCCACGGCGGTCCTGAACTCGCGCGGCGTCTTCGGCCCGCCCGCCTGGGCGCCGGTCCTGAACAACGTCGTCGTCATCGCCACCGGACTGCTGTTCATCGCCGCCAGCGGCCCGGGCGACATGGAGCCGTCCACGATCACGGACGCCCAGGTCTGGCTGCTCGGGATCGGCACGCTGCTCGGCATCGTGGTGCAGGCCGTCGTCCTGCTGCCGCTGCTGAGCAGGGCCGGCGTGCCGCTGCGGCCGCGGTGGGGCCTGAAGAACACCGGTCTGCGCGAGGCGGGCACGCTCGGCCTCTGGGTCATCGGCTACGTCGCGGTCAGCCAGGTCGGCGTCATCGTGGCCACCCGGATCGCCAACGAGGCCGGACGCGAGGGCGGTCTCGGGTCCAGCGCCTTCGGCTACGCGAGCCTGCTGTTCCAGATGCCCTACGGGATCATCGGCGTCGCGCTGCTGACCGCGCTGCTGCCCCGGATGAGCCGCGCCGCCTCGCGGCACGACGTGCCCGGCGTCGTGCGGGACCTCTCCCTCGGCACCCGCCTGTCAGCGCTCGGCCTGCTCCCGGTCACCGCGGCCCTGATCGTGCTGGGGCCCGATCTGGGCATCCTGTTCTTCGCGCGCGGCAACACCTCTGTCGCCGATGCCGAGGGCATCGGGACCGCGCTGGCCGTCGGGGCGTTCGGGCTGCTGCCGCTGGCGGTGACCCTGCTGCAGCTGCGGGCCTTCTATGCCATGAAGGACGCCCGCATGCCCACGCTGATCCAGGTGGGCATGGTCGCCGTCCGCGTGCCGCTGCTGATCGCCGTGCCCGCCGTCGTCGGGCCGGAGTACGTCGTCGCCGGACTCATGCTCGTCACCAGCATCACGTACGTGGCCGGCTGGGTGCTCGGGGACGTCGCCCTGCGCCGCCGGCTCGGTGGTCTGCAGACCCGGGAGACGTTCATGTCACTGACCCGGATGGCGCTCGCGTCGACGGTGGCGGGGCTGGTGGGGTGGGTGGTGGTACGACTCACCGACGACCTGTTCGGCACGACCACCGCAGGGTCGCTCGCGACGGTGCTGGTCGGTACCGTGGTCATCGGCGGCACGGCCCTCGCAGGGTTCGTGATCACCCGTGTTCCGGAGATCCGGGAACCCCTGGCCGCGGTCAGGGCCCGTTCGGGACGCGGATGATCCGGGTACTGGTGGGCACCGGGACACCGGAAGACGCCACCACGTCGGAGCGCTCGCCTCGGCGGCAGGTACAGGACAGGGGTTGACAGTGTCGATGACGTCGACGACCACCGGCCTGCCCGACCGCTACCGGCCACTGGACCAGGTGGGCCCCGACGAACCGACACCGACCGGCGTCATCCGCTGCTGGCGGGCCAAGGACCGCGTCCTCAACCGCGACGTCGCCATCCGCGTGCACACCCCCGCCGGCCCGGCGGCCCACGCCTGGATCACCCGCGCGCTGACCGCCGGTGGCCTGGCCACGCCCGCCCTCGCCATGGTCTACGACGCCTCCGAGGGCACCGGTGACCCGACCGCGCCCGGTGGCGCGGCCTACGTCGTCAACGAGTGGATCGACGGCGAGACGCTGACCGAGCGGCTGGCCCGCGGCCCGCTGCCCGAGCGCGACGTCCGCACCGTGCTGCGCCGGCTCGCCGAGGGCGTCGCCGAGGCGCACCGGGTCGGCCTCGCGGTCGGTGGGCTCACCACCGACAACGTCGTCCTGCGTCCCAACGGCCTCGTCGGCCTGCGCGCCGTCCCTGCCGCCACCGGAACCGTCGACGGCGACATCGCGGCGCTGGGCACCCTCCTCGAGGTCTGCCTGACCGGCCTGGACACCGGGGAGGAGCAGGGGCCCCGCCCGCTCACCGGCTCGTCCGACCTGCTGGCCCTCGTCCGGCGCGCCAAGTCCGCCGAGCCCGGTCAGCACATCTCCAGCGTCGCGGCCATGGTCGCCCTGCTCAAGGAGCGCCCCCGGACGGGCGTCGCGGTGACCACGCAGCCCCAGCGCGCCCCCGAGGAGAACGACGGCGGCTGGCGCCGTCGGATGCGCGACCGCAAGGCCGCCGCCGCAGCCGGGACCGCCGGTTCGATCCCCGGCCGCGCCCCGGAGACCGTCGTCCAGGAGCCGGAGGCGGTGTCCCCCGGTCCCGAGCGCATGGACCCCCAGACCATGCCGCCCGTTCCGCCGGTCCGCCCCGTCGGCAACGGCGGGCCGATCCCGCCGGAGGCCCTCGGCGGCGACACGATCGATGCCTCCACGGTGGCGCCGCGCGCCGGCGCCTACGCGGGAGCCGTGCCGGCTCCCGTCCCTCCGCCCCCGCCCGTCCAGCAGCCGGCCGACCAGCCGCGTTACGACGCCGACTCCGGCTTCACCTCGACCTACGACGACGTCTACGCCGACGAGAGCTACGAGCCCTTCGGCGTCCTCTCCGACCGCGAGCTCGACGAGTACCAGCGCGGCCCCTACACCGACGCCGGCCCCACCACCGAGGAGACCGAGACCACGCCGCGCCATCGGCTGCTGGTCATCGGCCTGCCGCTGCTCGCGCTGGCCCTCGTCGTCGGCCTGGCGCTGTGGATCGGCAACACCCTGCTCTCGGTGACCGGATCGGTCGACGACACCGTCGGCTCGACCCCCTCCGGCGGCGGATCGTCGTCGAGCAGCTCCCCCGCCGAGGAGGGGCCGGTCGCGGGCGAGCCGATCGCGCCGGCGGCCGCCGACGTCTTCGACCCGTTCGGCGACGGCGAACCCGAGAACAACGGCGACGTCCCGCTGTCCTTCGACGGCGACCCGGCCACGTCGTGGTCGACGCTGAACTACCGCGGCTCGCCGGCGTTCGGCAACCTCAAGCCCGGCGTCGGCGTGGTCTACGACCTCGGTTCCGAGCAGCAGCTCGCCGGCGTCACGGTCACCTCGACCACGCCGGGTGCGACCGTCGAGATCCGCACCGGCGACTCCGCCGACGGCCAGCTGGACAGCTACGCCACCGCCGGCTCGGGCACCGTCGAGGGCACGACCGAGTTCACCTTCGACGAGCCCACCACGGCCCGGTACGTCCTGGTGTGGGTCACCGGCCTGGTCGAGGGCGGCGAGGGCTTCTCCGCCGATCTCGCCGAGGTCAGCATCCTCTCCGCAGGCTGAAGAAGGACCGCGTCCTCCCCACCACTGGCAAGCTCGCGGCGGGACCCGGGACGAGGCCGCCGGGAATGCCGTCCCTACGACCGGAGGTTGTGCCGCCCGTGACGACACCGCACCTGACCCCAGGCCCCGCCGTGACGGCGGATCACGTCCAGCCGGTGATCCCTCCGGCCGAGCACGACGGCGTCCGCGACCTGATCATCATCGGTTCCGGTCCGGCCGGGTACGCCGCCGCGGTCTACGCGGCGCGGGCGAACCTGCACCCGCTGGTCTTCGAGGGCTCGCAGTTCGGCGGCGCCCTGATGACCACCACCGAGGTCGAGAACTTCCCCGGTTTCCGGGAGGGCATCCAGGGCCCGCAGCTCATGGACGACATGCGCGGACAGGCCGAGCGCTTCGGTGCCGAGCTGGTCCCGCGCGACGTCACCGCGGTCGACCTGACCGCGAACCCGAAGGTCGTCATGGTCGGCAACGAGCAGCACCTCGCGCACGCCGTCATCGTGGCCACCGGCTCGAAGTACCGGTACCTGGGCCTGGACAACGAGGCCCGGCTGCTCGGCCGCGGCGTCTCGGCCTGCGCCACCTGCGACGGGTTCTTCTTCCGCGACCAGGACATCGTGGTCGTCGGCGGCGGGGACTCCGCGATGGAGGAGGCCACCTTCCTCACCCGGTTCGCCAAGACCGTCACCGTCGTGCACCGCCGCGAGGAACTGCGCGCCTCGAAGATCATGCAGAAGCGCGCGCAGGACAACGAGAAGATCCGCTGGGCCCTGGGCAAGCAGGTCACCGACGTGATCGGCGACAGCACCGTCGAGGCCGTCGAGCTGACCGACCTCGCCACCGGCGGCGCCGAGCAGCTCCCGGTCACCGGCCTGTTCGTCGCCATCGGCCACGATCCCCGCAGCGAGCTGTTCGCCGGCCAGCTGAAGGTGGACGAGGCCGGCTACATCCAGGTCGAGCACCCCACGACCCGCACCAACATCCCCGGGGTCTTCGCCTGCGGCGACGTCGTCGACCACATCTACCGGCAGGCCATCACCGCCGCCGGCACGGGTGCGGCCGCGGGCATCGACGCCGAGCGCTGGCTCGCCGAGACCTTCGACGAGCGCTGAGGGCATAAATCGACTGCCCCGCCCGTTGACCCAACGAGCACAACCCCAGACCTCCAGAGGGAGAACGTTTCATGGCAGGCAACACCGTTCAGGTCACCGACTCCAGCTTCGCGGCCGACGTGCTGGGCAGTGACAAGCCCGTGCTCGTCGACTTCTGGGCGGAGTGGTGCGGCCCCTGCAAGATGGTCGCCCCGGTGCTCGAGGAGATCGCCGCCGAGCACGGCGACAAGCTGACGATCGCCAAGCTGAACATCGACGAGAACCCGCAGATCGCCCGCGACTACCAGGTCATGTCGATCCCGACGATGACCGTGTTCCAGGGCGGCAAGCCGGTGAAGAGCATCATCGGCGCCAAGCCGAAGGGCGCGATCCTCAGCGACCTCGCCGACTTCATCTGACGGCCCGCTCGACAGAGCGGCCCGCCACGGGCCCGTTCCTCCAGCCGGAGGGACGGGCCCGTGGCACGTCCGGGCACCCCGACGGGCCGGACGGCGGGTCGGGGACGACAATCGGCGACACGATGGGAACAGACAGCATGCATCCCCTCCGGCTCGGGGACCGCGGAGCAGCCGTGGCCGACGTCCAGGTCTCGCTGCGCATCCTCGGCCTCCTCCCCGACGACGTACCGATGACCGACGGCGACCTCGAGTCCGCGGAGTTCGACGCGGCGACCGAGGTCGCCGTCCGGCACTTCCAGCAGGTCCGCGGCCTCTCGGTCGACGGTCGGGTGGGGGAGGAGACGTACCGGGCGCTGTCGGAGGCGCGCTGGTCGCTCGGTGACCGGCTGCTGCGCTACGACCCCGAGCGGCCGATGCGTGGCGACGACGTCACGAGCCTGCAGGAGCGGCTGCTCGAGCTCGGCTACGACGCCGGCCGCGCCGACGGCATCCTCGGACCGGAGACCGAGATGGGCCTGCGGGCCTTCCAGCGCGACTACGGGCTCACCTCCGACGGCACCTGCGGCCCGGCCACCCTGCGCGCGCTCCGCCAGCTGGGCCGGAAGGTCACCGGCGGCCGCCCGCAGCTGCTGCGCCAGAGCGCCTCGTTCGTCGACAGCGGCCCGCACCTCATCGGCCGGCGCATCGTCGTCGACCCCGGCCACGGCGGTCTGGAGACCGGCTTCGCCCAGGGGGAGACCACCGAGGCCGACCTGGTGTTCGACCTGGCGTCGCGCATCGAGGGCCGGCTCGCGGCGGCAGGCGCGCAGGTCTTCCTGACCCGCGGGAGGCACCAGAACCCCTCGCCGGCCGAGCGGACCGACTTCGCGAACGACGCCCGCGCCGACCTGTTCGTCTCCCTGCACATGGACGCCCACAGCTCCGAGCACGCCCGCGGGGTGGCCAGCTACTACTACGGCACCGGCTCGGGCGTCTCGTCGACCGTGGGCGAGCAGTTCGCCAGCCTGGTCCGACGCGAGGTGATCGCGCGCACCGGGATGCTCGACCTCGGCTCGCACCCCAAGGTGTGGGACCTGCTGCGGATGACGCGCATGCCCGCCGTCCGTCTCGACTGCGGGTACCTCTCCCATCCGGTGGACCGGCTGCTGCTGCTCGACGCCCGGCTGCGCAGCACCATCGCGCACGCCGTCCTGGCCGCCGTCCAGCGGCTCTACCTGCCCGCCGAGGCCGATCCACCCACCGGAACCTTCGTCCTGCGCTGACATGACGGTGTGACGGATCCGTCCCCCTGGCCGTGTTGCGCGACGGCACCCGGCGAAGGCTCCCTACACTCGACAAGGTGTCTCCCAACCCGTCCGGTCAGCCGGGGACCCACCTGACCTCAGGTGCGCATCCCCACGTCGTGCCGCGCCACCCGCGGCTGGACCCGCTGGCGGACCGGTACGCAGCACGGACGCACGGCATGAAGACGTCGGAGATCCGCGCTCTGTTCTCCGTCGTCAGCCGGCCCGAGGTCGTCTCGCTGGCCGGAGGCATGCCCGCGGTCACCGCCCTGCCCCTCGACGCGGTGGGCTCGATGATCGGCGAGCTGGTCTCCGGCATGGGGGCCCAGACGCTGCAGTACGGCTCCGGCCAGGGCGACCCGCGGCTGCGTGAGCGCATCTGCGACGTCATGGCCCTCGAGGGCATCCGGGACGCCTCGCCCAGCGAGGTCGTCGTGACCGTCGGCTCCCAGCAGGGCCTCGACCTCGTCACCCGCGTCTTCTGCGACCCCGGTGACGTCATCCTCGCCGAGGGGCCCTCCTACGTCGGCGCGCTCGGGGTCTTCCAGGCCGCCGAGGCGCGGGTGCGGCACGTGCCCATGGACGAGCACGGGCTCATCCCCGAGGCGCTCGAGGAGGCGCTGGTCGACTGCCGCGCCAACGGCGACCGGGTGAAGTTCCTCTACACCGTCCCCAACTTCCACAACCCGGCCGGCGTCACGCTCTCGGAGCCCCGTCGCGAGGCGATCGTCGCCCTCGCCGAGAAGCACGACCTGCTGATCATCGAGGACAACCCCTACGGCCTGCTGGGCTTCGACCACGAGCCGCTGCGCGCGCTGCGCGCCCGCAACAGCCAGCGCGTGATCTACCTCGGGTCGTTCTCGAAGACGTTCTCCCCGGGTCTTCGGGTCGGCTGGGTCCTCGCCCCGCTCGCCGTCCGGGAGAAGCTGGTGCTGGCCACGGAGGCGCAGGTGCTCTGCCCGCCGTCGCTGACCCAGTACGCCGTCGCCCGGTACCTCGACACCCAGCCCTGGCGCGAGCAGATCAAGCTGTTCACCGAGCTGTACCGGGAGCGTCGGGACGCCTGTCTGGAGTCGCTGGCCACGCTCATGCCCGCCGGCACGGCCTGGACCCGGCCCGAGGGCGGGTTCTACGTCTGGCTGAAGCTGCCGCACGGGCTCGACGCCAAGCTCATGCAGCCCCGTGCGGTGAACGCCCACGTCGCCTACGTGCCCGGCATCGGCTTCTTCGCCGACGGCAACGGTCGCGAGTACATGCGGTTGTCCTACTGCTACCCCGAGCCGGACCAGATCCGCGAGGGCGTGCGCCGGCTGGCCCGCGTCATCGAGGCCGAGCTGGACCTGCACTCCACCTTCGACGCGGTCGACACCGGCACGTTCCGGGCAGTCGGGCCGGTCCCCGGCCACGAGGCTCGCAGCTTCGACTCAGGGACGATCGTCGGGCCGGCCAACAGCGACACCTACGAGGACGGGCGGGCATGACGGAAGCGGCAGCACCGGCAGCGGCACACGGCACGGAGCCGCACCCGCTGCGCGCCGTCGTCCTGGCGGGCGGGCTGACCTTCGAGCGCGAGGTCAGCCTCTCCTCCGGCACGCAGGTGTGGGAGGAGCTGGTGCGAGCCGGCGTCGACGCGGAGATCCGCGACGCCGACGCCGACCTCCTGCCCGGCCTGGCGGCCGCACCCGCCGACGCGGTGTTCATCGCCCTGCACGGGGCCACGGGGGAGGACGGCGCGCTGCGCGCGGTCCTGGACCTGGCCGGCGTTCCCTACGTCGGGTCCCCGGCCGCTGCCTGCCGGCTCGCGTGGGACAAGCCCGCGGCGAAGTCCGTCGTCCGCTCGGCCGGTCTCTCGACGCCGGACTGGGTGGCGCTGCCGCACAGCACCTTCCGCGAGCTCGGCGCCGGCGCCGTCCTCGACCTCATGGTCGCCCGGCTCGGCCTGCCGCTGATGGTCAAGCCGGCGTCCGGTGGCTCGGCCCTGGGCGTGCAGAAGGTCAGCCGGCTCGAGGAGCTGCCGGCCGCGATGGTCAGCTGCTTCGCCTACGGCGACACCGTGATGGTGGAGCGCTTCGTCGAGGGGGTCGAGCTCGCGCTGGCGGTGATCGACCTCGGCGACGGCCCCCAGGCGCTGCCGGCGGTCGAGATCGTCCCGGAGTCGGGCGTCTTCGACTACACGTCGCGCTATACGCCCGGCCTCACCGAGTACCACGCCCCGGCTCGGGTCTCGGACGAGATCGCGGCCCGGGCGGCCTCGCTCGCCGTCCAGGTGCACGAGGAGCTCGGCCTGGCCGACCTGTCCCGCACCGACGCGATCGTCGCGCCCGACGGCGAGGTCCACTTCCTCGAGGTGAACGTGTCACCGGGCCTCACCGAGACGTCGATGTTCCCGATGGCCGTCGAGGCCGCCGGTCACGAACTCGGCGAGGTGCTCGCCCAGTTGCTCGCCCGACGCGCCGAGAATCGTCCGTGACGTAACTGGCCCCGTCCAGAGAGGACGGGTCCTTACTGGCGCCCGGTGATCTCCGGCGCCATGACGCCGATGATGCGCTGCAGATCGTCGACCGATCCGAACTCGACGACGATCTTCCCCTTCGACCGTCCGATCTGGATCTGGACCTTGGTCTCGAACATGTCGGAGAGCCGCGAGCCGAGCTCCTCGACACCGGGGGCGGAGATCCGCCGGGTGCGCCGCTTGGTGGCCGGGTGCTCGGCGGCGGCCATGGCGACCGCCTCCTCGGTAGCGCGCACCGACATGCCCTCGGCGACGATCCGGGTCGCGAGCGCGTCCTGTGCCTGGGCGTCGGCCAGACCCAGGAGGGCACGCGCGTGCCCGGCCGAGATGACCCCGGCCGCGACGCGGGTCTGCACCTTCACCGGCAGCTTCAGCAGCCGGATCGTGTTGGTCACCTGGGAGCGGCTGCGCCCGATGCGGCTGGCCAGCTCCTCGTGGGTGGCGCCGAACTCCTCGAGCAGCTGCTGGTAGGCCGCGGCCTCCTCGAGCGGGTTGAGCTGGACCCGGTGGATGTTCTCCAGCAGGGCGTCGCGCAGCAGGGCGTCGTCGGTGGTGTCGCGGACGATCGCCGGGACCACGTCGAGTCCCGCCGCGCGGGCGGCCCGGAGCCGCCGCTCGCCCATGATGAGCTCGTAGCTGGGCTCGCCCCCCGGGGAGTCGGGCTTCTCCCGGACGACGATCGGCTGGAGGAGACCGAACTCCTTGACCGAGTAGGTCAGCTCGTCGAGCGCCTCGTCGTCGAACACCTGACGGGGCTGCTTGGGGTTGGGGGCGACGTCGTCGACCGACACCTCGAGCAGTTGGGCGCCGGGCACCCCCAGGGCCCCGGTCGCCGCGGGCCGCGACTCGGCCGGCGGAGGCACCAGGCTGACCGGCGACGGCGCCCCGCTCCGGGCGAGCCGGAGGCGGTCTCCTCCTCGGTGCGGTCCGTGGTCGGCTCCGCGGCGGGCGCCGAGGCAGCCGCCGGAGGCGCCTCCGTCGGGGGAGGGCCGGTCGGGATCAGGGCCGCCAGACCACGCCCGAGACCGCCGCGCTTCGTCACTGGTCCTCCTTGGGGACGGTCGTGGTCACTGGCTGTCCTGGCTCCGACCGGAGTCCACGCTCATCGCCGCCACCGGCGGGGGCGCGGTGGCGCCGGGAGTCGTCGGACGGTCCAGCGGACGCATCGCGACCCCGCGCTGAGCGAGCTCCCGGGCGGCCTCCACGTAGCTCGTCGAGCCGCGCGAGCCGGGGTCGTAGGTGAGCACCGACTGGCCGTACCCCGGCGCCTCGGAGACCCGGACGTTGCGGGGGATGACCGCCTGCAGCACCAGCTCGCCGAAGTGGTTGCGCACCTCGTCGGCCACCTGGTCGGCGAGCTTGGTCCGCCCGTCGTACATGGTCAGCAGGATGGTGCGGACGGCGATGCCCGGGTTCAGGTGCGCGCGCACGAGGTCGATGTTGGAGAGCAGCTGGCCGAGACCCTCGAGCGCGTAGTACTCGCACTGGATCGGGATGAGCACCTCGTCGCCGGCCACGAGCGCGTTGAGCGTCAGCAGGCCCAGCGACGGCGGGCAGTCGATGAGGACGTAGTGCGGTCGCTCCTCGGGCGCGAGGCCGGCGATGTGGGCCTCGATCGCCCGGCGGAGCCGGTGCTCGCGGGCGACGACGGACACGAGCTCGATCTCGGCGCCGGCGAGGTCGATCGTCGCGGGCACGCAGCGGAGCAGCGGGCTGGCGGTGGTCGGGTGGACCACCTCGGTGAGCGTGCTGTCGCCGACCAGGGCGTCGTACACCGACGGCGTCCCGACCGTGTGCTCGACACCGAGCGCCGTGCTGGTGTTGCCCTGGGGGTCCAGGTCGATGACCAGGGTCCGCAAGCCGTAGAGCGCCAGGGCGACGCCCAGGTTCACCGTCGAGGTGGTCTTGCCGACGCCGCCCTTCTGGTTGGCGATCGTGATGACCCGGATCCGCCCCGGTGCGGGGAACGGCTCCTGGTCCGCCGCGTGCAGCACGCGGGTGGCGCGCAGCGCCTCCATCGCGATCGGGCTGTCGAAGTCAGCCATCCCACCGGACGACGGACCGGCCGACTGGTCAGCGAGACTGCTGCGCAGCCGCTCGCCCGGGTCGGTCATCGCGGGTCCTTCCTGCAGCGCACCTGGTGTCTTTGCCGTTCCACGTGAAACGGAGTCGGGTTGCTGTACCGGTTCCACGTGGAACAGGGTTCGAACATTCGACGAGGCGAGTCCGTCACCGCTGTCCACGCGTCATGACCACCACGGTAGTGGCAGCGTCGCCGAGGTCCGCGCCGACAGCCCGCGGACGCACGTCCCGCATCCCCGCGGCGGTGAGCTCGGGCAGCATGGCCGGCAACTCCTCCACGGCTCGTGCGCCGACGAGGGCGATGAGTTGGGTGCCCGGCCGCAGCAGTCCGCGGCACCAGCCGACCAGCCGGGGGAGCGGTGCGACGGCGCGTGCGGTGACGACGTCGACCGGTCCGACGGCGGAGACCACTGCCCGCTCCTCAGCACGACCGCGGATGACCCGCCAGGCGGGGAACCCGTCGCGCGCCTGATCGCGGGCCAGGTCCCGGACGGCCTCTTCCAGGAACTCGATCCGGCGGGCCATGGGCTCCACCAGCGTCAGCGTGATGTCGGGTCGCGCCAGCGCGAGCGGGATGCCGGGCAGCCCGGCGCCGCTGCCGACGTCGACGACGCGAGCGCCGGGGGGCACCACCTCGGCGATCGCCGCGCTGTTCAGGACGTGCCGCTCCCAGAGCCGGGGCACCTCCCGCGGGCCGATCAGGCCGCGGGCGACGCCGTCGCCGGCCAGCCGGGCCACGTAGCGCTCGGCCAGCGGCAATGCGTCGCCGAAGACGGTCGCGGCGACCGCCGGCGGGGTGAGGGACCGCGGCGTCCGGGCTCGCGGGCCCACTCACTTGTCGGGCAGGACCACGACTCGGCGGTTGGGCTCCTCGCCCTCCGACTCGCTGTGCACACCGGGAACGCCGGCGATGACGTCGTGGACGACCTTGCGCTCGAACGGGTTCATCGGGCTCAGGCGCTCGGGCTGGCCGCTCTGCGCGACCCGCTTGGCCGTCTCGCCGGCGAGCGACGACAGGTCGGCGCGCCGCTTGGCGCGGAACCCGCCGACGTCGAGCATCAGCCGGCTGCGGACCCCGGTGGACTGGGCCACGGCGAGCCGGGTCAGCTCCTGCAGCGCCTCCAGGGTGGCGCCGTCGGGACCGATCAGGTCGTTCAGCCGGCCACCGACGATCGCGACCGACGCACGGTCGCCCTCGACGTCGAGATCGATGTCGCCGTCCACGTCGAGGATGTCCAGCAGACGCTCGAGGTAGTCGCCGGCGACGTCACCCTCCTTGACCAGGAGGTCCTCACCGTCGCCGTCGTCGGCGGAATCGCGCGGCGGCATCGTCATCAGCCGCCTCCTCCGCACCCTGCGCCTCAGGGGCCACAGCGTCGTCGTCGGTGGGGTCGGTGCCGGGCGCGACCGGCGCCTCGGTGTCGGTGGACTGCTGCTGCGGGGCACTCACAGGGGGTTCCTCCAGTTCGGAACGGCGGCCGGGGCATGCCCGGTGGTCTGTGGCCGGCGGAGCCGGCGGGACGTCGCGGGGCGACGTCGGGGGAGGGTCAGCGGCGCTTTCGTTTGCCACGGTTGGCCGGGCCGGAGCCGCCCTTGCCGCCGGGGGCACGGCCGCCCGGCGAGGCCTTGCCCGAGCCGTTGCCGGCTCCGCCACCGGCGCCCGCGCCGGGGCCGCTGCCGTTCGAGGATCCGGCGCCCGACGCCGTCGAACCCGTTGCCCCGGTGCCGTCGGTCGCGCCGTCGGTCACGCCGTCCGCCGGCGTGCTGGGCGGGACGGGCCGGCCGCCCTTGGTGCGGACGGGCTTGGCGCCCGGCTTCGGCGCCAGCGTCTTCGGGTCGATGACCGGCTTGTCCGCCGCGAGCTTGGCCTTGTGGGCGTCGGATCCGACCGGCGGCAGCTTCCGCAGGATGAAGAACTGCTGGCCGAAGGTCCAGAGGTTGTTGGTCGTCCAGTACAGGAGGACACCGATGGGGAAGAAGAAGCCGGTGACGAAAAGGCTCAGCGGCATCCCGTAGAGCATGACCCTCTGCACCATCGCGGCCTGACCCTCCACGGGGCCGGAGCGCTTCATGATCTGGCGCTGCGTGGTGAAGGTCGTGATGCACATGACCACGATCAGGATGACCGCGACGGTGCGGATGTTGGCGTAGGTCACCCCGGGCAGGGCGAGGATGGCCTCTTCCTTGGCGCCGGTCATGTTGAACGACGAGGAGATCGGCGCGCCGAACAGCTCGGCCTTCGCCGCCTGGTCGGTCAGCTCGTCGGACCAGCCGTAGAGCCCCGGCACTCCCGGCGCGAGGCGGCGCAGGACGTGGAACAGCGCGAGGAAGACCGGGATCTGCGGCAGGATCGGCAGGCAGCCGGCCAGCGGGTTGACCCCGCGCTCCTTCTGCAGCGCCATGATCGCCTGGCTCATGCCCTGGCGGTCGCTGCCGTACTGCTTGCGCAGCTTCTGGATCTCCGGCTGGAGCTCCTGCATCGCCCGCTGCGACTTCACCTGCTTGACGAACAGCGGGAACAGGATCAGCCGGACGGTGACGACCAGGAACATGATCGACAGGGCCCAGGTGATGCCGGCCGCCGGGTCCAGGAAGGTGGAGAACAGCGCGTGCCACTGCTTCATCACCCACGAGATGGCGGTGTACAGCCAGTCAAGCAAGGGAGGACTCCTCCATCGGGGCCCGGCGCGTGGCCGGCGGGGTGGCTCGGTCGGTGGTCGGATCACCGGGAGCGGCGGTCGAGGTCCCCGGCTCGGCACCGGCAGCCGCCGATGCCTCCGGAGTGCTCGACGACCGGCCGCTCGTCACGGTTCCGGGGACGAGGTCGACGCCGCCCGGGTGCCAGGGCGCGCACTTGACCAGCCGGCGCAGCGCGAGCCAGGTGCCGCGGCCGGCGCCGTGCAGCTCGACCGCCTCGGCCGCGTAGGCGCTGCACGTCGGGTAGAAGCGGCAGCGGGGTGGGAGAGCAGGGCTGATCGCCCGCGAGTAGAAGCGGATGGCGCCGAGGACGGCGCGGCGGACCGGTGGCCGCCGACCGGCGGTCACGGGGTGCTCACCGTCGGGCGGTCGGACAGCAACCGGTCCAGCCCCGCGGCGAGGTCGCGGTGCAGGACGGCGAACGGCGCCGTCGCCGCCTCGGGCCGGGCGCGGACGACCAGGTCCGCCGTGGAGGGCAGGCGGTGCAGCTCGTCGCGCACGACGGCCCGGAGCCGCCGGGTCACGCGGTGGCGGACCACCGAGTTGCCGACGCCCTTGCCGACCACGAAACCGGCCCGGGCTCCGGACGGCGAGTCCGTGGCGACCCGGACGGGCAGGTAGTGGAGAACCATGGTCGGCCGACCGGCGCGCCGACCGGACCGGACGACCGCGGTGAACTCCGGACGCCGGCGCAGGCGTGCCTGCGCGGGCAACACCTCAGGCGGAGAGCTTCTCGCGACCCTTGCGCCGGCGACCGGCGAGGATCGCCCGGCCCGCGCGGGTGCGCATCCGCAGCCGGAAGCCGTGGGTCTTGGACCGCCGGCGGTTGTTCGGCTGGAACGTGCGCTTGCTCACGAGGTACTCCCACTACACGACATCGACGGTGCGCACCCATCGGCGGACGAGCGCGCGGGGGGCTCCGGCGCGAACGGCTGGAAGGCCGCGGCCCCGGTACCCCCGGAAGCTGGTTCCTGCGGGCCGGCACGCGCACGGGCACCCCGCGCAGAGCAGGGCGAACGGGCGGAACCGGCCGCGGACTCCGACCAGCATAGCCGAGGACGCGGGGCTGCCGGAGATCGGCCGGATCCCGACCGCTCATGGTCCACCCACGACCGGCGGGGCCTGTGACGACGCGCCGCAATCGGTCCCCCGCAACTCGCCCAACGACACGCGCTCGGTCGCCCGGAGCCGTCCAACCGGACCGGGGGATCGTTGCCGGGCTGTGGATGAGGCTGTTAGCGTCGCCGTCGCTCCGCGTCGGACGTCAGGGTCACGGCGCGTGGGCCGACCCCGTCGGTCACCCGACCGCCGAACTGCCCGATCTCCCGCTCGGAACGGCCTCTGACCAGCACCGATGCCGGTCGGCGCCCGCCGGCACGGAATCGGTGCAGATCCTTGCCAGCCGTGCACAGCCTGTGGACAGCGGTGTGGATCGCGAGCGTGCGTGTATCCACAGCGGGAGGATCTGGCGGTGGACACAACTGTGTCCGGGAGCGGCCGGGGGACGATGCAACGGGAGGAACGAGCCGCATGGCCGATGCCACGCTGGACCTGGCCACGGTCTGGGACCAGATCCGTGAGCGGCTGGCCGCCAGCCTGTCCCCTCAGCAGAACGCGATGCTCAACCTGACCCGGCCCCTGGGCCTGGTCGAGGACACCGCGGTGCTGGCGGCACCGAACGAATTCACGCAGACGGTGCTCGAGTCGCGCATGCGTCGCGTGCTGGCCGAGGCGCTCTCGGAGCAGTTCGGACGCGACATCCGCGTCGCCGTCCAGCTGGAGGACGCGCCTCCCTCACCGCCGGTCCACGAGCGCGGCGAGGAACCCACCCGCCGTCCCTGGTCGGCCGCCGAGGCGCAGCGCGCCGAGGAGGACCGGGCCACCCGGGACCGCGCCGACGACGGGCGCAGCGCGTTCGGGGTGCGGACCGACGCCGTCGGCACCCCACCGTGGGACCGCGACTCCGAGGGCCTCTCGGGCCGGCCGACCGACGAGCCGCGCGAGCTGCACGCCGTCCCCAATCCCCCCGCTCCCCGTCCGGTCGACCGGGGTGCCCCCGAGGACTGGAGCACGCCGACCTGGGGTGCGACCTCGGAGCCGGGCGGGGGCCGCGACTGGGGTGGCGCGGACGAGCGCAGCGGCGACGTCCTGCCCTTCGACCTGGACGCCGGCGACCGGCGGGGCACCGGCGGCGGCGGGCCCGCCCCGCGGGGACGACGTCCCGACGGCGGCCGCCCGGCCGGGCTGGACCCGGGGCTGAACCCCAAGTACGTCTTCGACAGTTTCGTCATCGGCAACAGCAACCGCTTCGCCCACGCCGCGGCGGTCGCCGTGGCCGAGGCGCCGGCCCGCGCCTACAACCCGCTGTTCATCTACGGGGAGTCCGGCCTCGGGAAGACCCACCTGCTGCACGCGATCGGCCACTACGCCGCGCGGATGTTCCCCAACGTGAAGGTGCGCTACGTCAGCACCGAGGAGTTCACGAACGAGTTCATCAACCTCGTGCACTCCGGCCGCGCGGAGGACTTCCGCCGTCGCTACCGGGACATCGACTTCCTGCTCATCGACGACATCCAGTTCCTGGAGCGCGCCGAGCGGACGCAGGAGGAGTTCTTCCACACGTTCAACACGCTGCACAACGCCAGCAAGCAGATCGTCATCACCTCCGACCGCGCGCCCAAGAAGCTGACGACGCTGGAGGACCGGCTGCGGACCCGGTTCGAGTGGGGCCTGATCACCGACGTCCAGGCGCCCGACCTCGAGACCCGCATCGCGATCCTGCGCAAGAAGGCCTGGGGCGAGCGGCTGCAGGTGCCCGACGCGGTGCTGGAGTTCATCGCGAGCAAGGTGCAGACCAACATCCGCGAGCTCGAGGGTGCGCTGATCCGCGTCACCGCCTTCGCCAGCCTGAACAAGCAGCAGGTCGACCTCCCGCTGGCCGAGCTGGTGCTCAAGGACCTGATCAGCGACGAGCAGGGGCCGCAGATCACCGCGGCGATCATCATGGCCGCGACCGCCGAGTACTTCTCCGTGACGATGGAGGAGCTGCAGGGCTCCAACCGGAGCCGGACCCTCGTCAACGCCCGGCAGATCGCCATGTACCTGTGCCGCGAGCTCACCGAGCTGTCGCTGCCGCGGATCGGTGCCTCGTTCGGCGGCAAGGACCACACCACGGTCATGCACGCCGTCAAGAAGATCACCAACCTGATGAGCGAGCGCCGCGCGACCTACACCCAGGTCACCGAGCTCACCGCACGCATCAAGAGCCGCGCGAGGCAGTAGAAGGACCCCGTCCGTCGACTTGTCCACAGGACTGCTGCCGACGACGGTGGACAACCGCTGCCCATGTCGCCGTGTAGCCATGACTCTGCGGACAGTGACCTGCATCGACAGGTCGAGAAGTTGTCCCCAGGAATGTGCACAGGTTGGGGAGATCGTGGCTCCCGCGGTCGCAGGGCGACCTGAACGGCGCCTGCCCGCTGATGTGCGGCCCCTAGCTTCGAACTGTCCGGCCCGGACGTCAATCCCCTCTCTGACCAGCACGTTCACCGGCGAACTGCGCCCAAGGTCGCGATATCGCATCGACCGGCCCGATCGACCTGGGCATTCGCTGGGGACAGACAGGGGGCTGGACGGGGACAGGGGGTGGAGGGTCGGCAACCGTTGTGCACGGCGGTCGATCCGTCCACATGTCGACAACAGGACACCGGTCGTCGCCCCACAGCGGGCCAACAGGGCCATTCGGCCGCTGAGCAGCGCAAAGGGGTCCGATCCCCAGCTTCCACACGTGTGATGACGAGGATGAGGTAGTTATCTCGATGAATCCTTGAACCACACTCTGGGTGGGGACCTGCCAGTTTTCCGGGGTTCGGACAGCGATTCATCGGCCCCAGAGGACCCTCGCGGGGACAGGGGTTTCCCTCAGGCAGAGGACAACAGGCACGATGAGCACCGCACCGACGCCGGGCGACCACGGGCCGGCGATCGGAACTGAGACGAATACGCAGCACCGCAGTACCGAGAGATCGCCGTCCCGGCGTTCCTCCGGGTACCGCGGCACGGAGCAGGGGTGGGTCGAGAGATGAAGTTCCGGGTGGCACGAGAGGTGCTCGCCGACGCCGTCGCCTGGACGGCGCGCAGCCTGCCGCCGCGTCCGTCGGTCCCGGTCCTGGCCGGGATCATGCTCGAGGCCGAGGGCAGCTCGCTGTCGGTCTCCGGCTTCGACTACGAGGTGTCCGCCCGGGCGGAGGTCGACGTCCAGACGACGGAGTCCGGCCGCGTCCTCGTGCCCGGACGGCTGCTCGCGGAGATCACCCGGGCGCTTCCGCCGCACCCGGTCGACCTCGTCGCCGAGGGGCCACGGCTCTCGATCACCTGCGGCAACGCCCGCTTCAGCCTGCCGACCCTGCCGGTCGAGGACTACCCGTCGCTGCCGTCCATGCCGTCGTCGGCCGGCATCGTCGACAGCGACGTGTTCGCCGAGGCGGTCAGCCAGGTCGCCGTCGCCGCCGGCCGGGACGACACCCTCCCCATGCTCACCGGCGTGCGCCTGGAGATCGAGGACGACCTGATCACCCTGGCCGCGACCGACCGCTACCGGCTGGCGGTGCGCGAGTTCGGCTGGCGCCCCGAGACCCCCGGCACGTCGGCCGCCGTCCTGGTGCCGGCGCGGACGCTCGCCGACGCGGCGAAGACGCTGGCCAGCGGCCCGGAGATCGTGCTGTCGCTGTCGTCGGGCGGCTCCGGCGAGGGCATCCTCGGCCTCTCCGGCAAGGACCGGCAGACCACGACCCGGCTGCTCGACGCCGAGTTCGTCAAGTACCGGGCGATCATGCCGACCGAGTCCAACGCCTTCGCGAACCTGCCGGTGCACCTGTTCACCGACGCCGCCAAGCGCGTCGCCCTGGTCGCCGAGCGCGGCACGCCGCTGCGCTGCGAGTTCACGCCGGGGCAGGTCACCCTGCGGGCCGGGGGCACCGACGACGAGGGGCAGGCCGAGGAGCGTTGTGACGTCGAGTTCGACGGCGAGCCGCTGACGATCGGCTTCAACCCGACGTTCCTGCTCGACGGCCTGGCCGCCGTGCACACCGAGCGCGCGCGGATGGACTTCGTCAGTCCGCTCAAGCCGGCGGTGCTCTCCGGTGTCGCGGACCCGGGCACCGACGAGCAGTCCGCAGGGCCGGCGCAGCGTCCGGGCAGCTACCGCTACCTGATCATGCCGGTGCGCCTCCCCGGCTAGCGAAAGGACCACCCTTCCCCCCACGCCTCGCGAGCTCGGCGCGGGACCCTGAAGGATGGCCTCCCAGAGCAACTCACTGCGAGAGAGAGGACCCCGTCGTGCAGCTGGGGATGGTCGGTCTGGGCAAGATGGGCGGCAACATGGCCGAGCGGCTGCGCCGTGCCGGTCACGAGGTCGTGGGGTTCGACCGGTCGTCACCGAACCGGGACGTCACCAGCCTGCCCGAGCTGGTCGAGGCACTGTCCGCACCGCGCGTGGTCTGGGTGATGGTGCCCTCGGGCGAGCCGACCCAGGCGGTCGTCAAGGAGCTGAGCGAGCTGCTCAGCCCCGGTGACGTCGTCGTCGAGGGGGGCAACTCGAAGTACACCGACGACCAGGTGCACGACGTCATGTTCCGCGAGAAGGACCTCGGCTACGTCGACGCCGGTGTCTCCGGCGGCGTCTGGGGTCTGGAGAACGGCTACGCGCTGATGGTCGGCGGCTCGAAGGACGACATCGCGAAGGTCCAGCCGATCTTCGACGCGCTGAAGCCGCCGGCCCCGAAGGACGAGTCCGGCCAGGAACTGCCCGGGGCCGGGTTCGTGCACGCCGGACCGGTGGGCGCCGGGCACTTCAGCAAGATGGTCCACAACGGCATCGAGTACGCGATGATGCAGGCCTACGGCGAGGGCTACGAGCTGCTCGCCGCGGTCGACCTCATCGAGGACGTGCCGGGCGTCGTCGCCTCCTGGACCCAGGGCACCGTCATCCGCTCGTGGCTGCTGGACCTCCTGGTGCGGGCCCTCCACGAGGACCCGGAGCTCGAGAAGATCCGCGGCTACGCGGAGGACTCCGGCGAGGGGCGGTGGACCGTCGAGCAGGCCATCGAGAACGCCGTCCCGATGCCGACCATCGCGGCCTCGCTCTTCGCGCGCTTCTCCTCGCGCCAGGAGGACTCGCCGACCATGAAGGCGGTCGCGGCACTGCGCAACCAGTTCGGCGGGCACGCCGTGCAGGCGGTGCAGCAGCAGGAGGCCGAGAAGCCCGCGTGAAGTCCGTGCCTCCTGGTCGCTTCCGAGGCTGAGGTGTACCTGCGTCACCTGCAGCTGGGTTCGTTCCGCAGCTGGGAGCGGGTCGACCTCGCCCTCCGCCCCGGGCCCACCGTGTTCGTCGGGCGCAACGGCGAGGGCAAGACCAACCTCGTCGAGGCGGTCGGCTACCTCGCCACCATGGGCAGCCACCGGGTCTCTTCCGACGCACCGCTCGTGCGCCACGGCGACGGCCAGGCGGTGGTGCGGGCGGCCCTGCGGCGCGGGGACCGGGAACTGCTCGTCGAGATCGAGATCAACCCCGGCCGGGCCAACCGGGTGCGGGTCAACCGGGCTCCGCTGCCGCGGCCGCGCGAGCTGCTGGGCCTGGTGCGGACCGTGCTCTTCGCGCCCGAGGACCTGGCCCTCGTGCGCGGCGACCCGACCGAGCGCCGCCGGTTCGTCGACGAGCTGCTGGTCACCCGGACACCGCGGCTGGCCGGGGTGCGCGCCGACTACGACCGCGTGCTCAAGCAGCGCAACGCCCTGCTCAAGACCGCCCGGCTGGCGCGCGGCAAGGCCATCGAGACCCTCGACGTCTGGGACGGGCACCTCACCGACCTCGGCGGTCAGCTCCTGGCGGCGCGGCTGCAGCTGATCGCCGACCTCGCGCCGCACATGGCCCGTGCCTACGCCGACGTGGCCGGCGAGGGCGCCGTCGTCGCGGCGCTCGGCTACTCCTCGACGGTGCCGGCGGCCGGGGACGGCGCGGCGCTCGCCCCTGACCTCGCGCTCCTGTCGGCCGCCGACCTCACCGCCGCCATGCGCGAACGGGTCGCCGAGCGGCGGGGCGACGAGCTGGACCGCGGCATGACCCTGGTCGGTCCGCACCGCGACGACCTCGTGCTCCACCTCGGCCCCGCCCCGGCGAAGGGCTTCGCCAGCCACGGGGAGTCGTGGTCCCTGGCGCTCGCGCTCAAGCTGGCCACGTTCGCGCTCTTGAGGGGCGAGGGCGAGGACCCCATCCTGATCCTGGACGACGTCTTCGCCACGCTCGACGCCCAGCGCCGTGCCGCGCTGGCCTCGGTCGCCCGCTCGGCCGAGCAGACACTGATCACCGCGGCGGTCCTCGAGGACGTGCCGGTCGAGCTCCGCGGGGCACGCGTCCAGGTGGGCGAGGGTGCGGTCACGGTGCTCACCGACGGGGCGGACACAGTGAGTCCGGACGACGAAGGGGAGACGGCGTGAGCGACGAGCGGCCGGCGCGACCCAGCGACATCGCCCGGGCCGCGCTCGAGGCCGCCCGCGCCGCGTCGGCCGCCCGTCCCCAGCCGACCCGCCGGCGCATCGCCGGTCCGCGCCGCACCTGGACCGGCCCCCGGCCCGGTGCCGACGACCCGCAGCCCCTCGGCAAGCTGGTCGACGCGCTGGTCACCGATCAGGACTGGTCGCAGCACACCAAGGTCGGGTCGGTCTTCGGTCGGTGGGACGCGCTCGTCGGCCCGGAGATCTCCGCGCACTGCAGTCCGCAGACCCTGACCGAGGGCGAACTGCTCGTCGTCGCCGAGTCCACCGCCTGGGCCACCCAGCTGCGGCTGCTGGCCCCGTCGATCCTCGCCAAGCTGCACGCGCAGGTGGGCGGAAACGTCGTGACCCGGTTGCGCGTTGTCGGACCGACGGCCCCGAGCTGGAAGAAGGGCCCGCGCTCGGTGCGCGGGCGGGGGCCGCGCGACACGTACGGATGACGACGACTCCCGGACGAGAGGCAGCGATGAGCAGCCCGCGAGACCGGGACCCCTCGGGCGATCCCTTCGGTGACCGCCCCGACGACGGCAGCGGCTGGCAGGAGCCGTCCCACCTGGGCGGGGACGACGGACGTTCAGCCGGCCAGGGGGCGTCGGAACCGGTCCCCTCGGAACAGACCGCGCCCCCCGAGCAGCAGGAGCGGCCCGGACGACCGGGCGGCGGCCTGTTCGGACCCCGGGCCCCACGGAAGCCCGGCGTCATCGAGGAGGTCTTCACCTACGAGGGCGACCTGGTCGGCGCGCAGGGCTGGGCCCTCCAGCACGGCTGGACGATCTCCGACGGCGGCGGAGCGGCCGACGCGCCGCTCGCCGAGCTGATCGCCGCGGCGCCGATGATGCGGCTGAGCAAGGACCACCGACCGGCCAGCGTGCTCCGCGGCCGGTACGGGCAGCTGGAGATGGTGGCCTTCGACGTCGTCTACGCGACGGGCCGCTACGTCGTCCCGCAGTACGCGGTGACCGCTGTCCCGATGCTGGCCGCCGTCCCCCGGTTCCGGTTGTCCCCGGCCCGGTTCTGGAAGCACCGCGTCGGCGGGCTGATGCCCGTCCCGAGCGGGAACGAGACGTTCGACCTGCGCTGGTCGTTGCTGGCCGGCGAGGACTCCCCGCAGTTGCAGCGGCTCGTCCAGGACCCGACCGTGCAGGGGCTGCTGCTCGGCACCGACGACGGCGACGAGTTCTGGTCGGCGGCCGGCCACGTCGCCGCCGTCCGCCCCGACGGCCACCGTCCGGAGCTGCTCGAGCACCACGCCCGGCTGCTGAGCGCGCTGGTCGGCGCCCTCGGCGTCGGCTGAGGACCGGGCCCCTCCGCTGAGCGAGAACCAGGGGGCCGGCGCCGAACCGGCCGTGTCGGCCGGCCTGCGCGAGCTGCTGCCACTGCTGCGTCCGCACAAGCGGGCGCTCGTCCTGGCGTCGGGCCTGTCGCTGGTCGCCGCCGGCGCCGCCCTCGCCCAGCCGCTGCTGGTGTCCCGCGTGATCGACGCGGTCGGTGCCGGCGAGTCGGTGCCGGCCGCGGTTGCGGCGTTGGTCCTGGTCCTGGTCGGAGCGGCGGTGCTCGGCGCCGGTCAGGCGTACCTGCTGCAGCGCACCGCCGAGGGGGTCGTCCTGACCACCCGGCGCACGCTGGCCGACCGGCTGCTGCGGCTCCCGGTCGCCGAGTACGACCGGCGGCGGACGGGCGATCTCATGTCGCGGGTCGGTTCCGACACCACCCTGCTGCGGGCGACGGTGACGTCCGGCGTCGTCGAGGTGGCCGGTTCGGTCATCGTCGGCGTCGGTGCGCTGATCGCGATGGCGCTGGTCGACGTCTGGCTGCTGCTGCTCACGGTCCTCTCGGTCTCGATCGGGCTCACCTCCGCCGTCCTGGTCTCGCGTGGGGTGCGGCGGCTGTCCCGGAAGGCGCAGGAGGAGGTCGGCGCGATGTCGGCGGCCGTCGAACGGGCGCTGTCGGCGGTGCGGACCATCCGCGCGAGTGGCGCGACCGAGCGCGAGGTGGCCGGGATCGGCGCGAGCGCCCGGCGTTCCTACGAGGCCGGAGTCCGGGTGGCCCGGCTCGAGGCGATGGTGTCGCCGATCGCCTCGATCGCCATCCAGGGCGCGTTCCTCGCCGTCCTCGGGGTGGGCGGGTACCGGGTGGCCAGCGGCTCGATCAGCGTGGCGGAGCTGGTCGCGTTCATCCTGTACCTGTTCCTGCTGGTCCTGCCGCTGGGCCGGGTGATCGGTGCCTGGACGCAGTTGCAGACCGGCCTCGGGGCCCTGGCCCGCATCCAGGAGATCCTCGCCCTGGCACCCGAGCGCGACCACATCCCCGAGCGTGGGGACGCCCAGCTGCCCGTCCCTCGCCGTCCCGCAGCGGCCGACGCCGTCCCGCTGCTCGAGCTCGACGACGTCTCCTTCGGCTACGCCGAGGGGCCGGAGGTGCTGCGCGGGGTCTCTCTCACGGTCCCGGTCGGCAGCCGGGTCGCGCTGGTGGGCCCGTCGGGGGCGGGGAAGTCGACGATCCTGGCCCTGGTCGAGGGCTTCTACCCGCTGTCGCGTGGCGCGATCCGGTGGGCGGGCACCGACGTCCGCGAGCTGCCCCGAGCGGCGCTGCGTGCCCAGCTCGGCTACGTCGAGCAGGAGGCGCCGGTCCTGGCCGGGACGATCCGCGACAACCTGCTGCTCACCCGGCCCGACGCCACCGACCCCGAGTTGTGGGCCGTGCTGGCCGACGTCGGGCTGACCGACGTCGTCCGCCGGTCACCCCGTGGCCTCGACGTCCTCGTCGGCGACGAGGGCGTGCTGCTCTCCGGTGGCGAGCGCCAGAGGCTGGCGATCGCCCGGTCGCTGCTGGCCCGGCCGGCGCTGCTCCTGCTCGACGAGCCGACGGCCAGCCTCGACGCCCGCAACGAGCAGCTGCTGCGCGACACCCTGGCCGCGGCGTCCGCGGACCGGGCGCTGCTGGTCGTCGCGCACCGGCTGTCCACCGTGCTCGACAGCGACGAGATCGTGGTGCTCGACGGCGGCCGGGTCGTCGCCCGCGGCACGCACGACGAGCTGGTGGACTCGAGCCCGCTCTACCGCGAGCTGGCGACCGCTCAGCTGCTCGTCTGAACCGGCTCCCCGACCGCTCGGCCGCACGGACGACACCGCGGACCATCCCGCCGAACACGACGCCGTGGAACGCGGCGATGGCCCACCAGTACAGGTGCCCGGCCAGCCCGTGCGGGACGAAGGTGGCCCGCTGGCGCAGCACCGTGCTCTGTCGTCCGTCCGCGGAGTCCTGGTGTTCCACGTGGAACTCCAGCCAGGCCAGGCCGGGCAGGCGCATCTCGGCGCGCAGCCGCAGCAGCCGACCCTCCTGCCGCTCCTCGACCCGCCAGAAGTCGAGGGCGTCGCCGACGTAGAGCCGGCGCGGGTCCCGGCGTCCCCGCCGGAGTCCGACGCCGCCGACCGCGCGGTCCAGCCATCCGCGGATCCGCCACGCGAGCGGGAAGGAGTACCAGCCGGTCTCCCCGCCGATCCCCTCCACCACACGCCACACGGCCTCGGGCGGTGCGGTCGTCGTCCGGGTGCGTTCGTCGAGGTAGCGGCTGCCGCCGGCCCAGTCCGGATCGGTGGGCAGCGGATCGGACGGGGCGCCGGGCACGGACGCCGAGGCCCAGCGGGTCGCGACGGCGGAGTCCTTGACGCGCTGCACGGCCAGGCGGACGGCGTCGTCGAAACCGAGCAGGCCGCCGGGCGGATCGGGCACGTACTGCGCGATGTCGTGCTCGCCGCAGACGACGGTGTTGCGCAGCGACTCCACCAGCGGCCGGGCGATCCCGGCCGGCACCGGCGTGATCAGGCCGACCCAGTGGCTCGACAGCGACGGGGTGAACAGCGGCACCGGGAGGATCCGGCGCCGGGGCAGGCCGGTGACCGCGGCGTACCGCTGCATCATCTCGGCGTAGCTCATGACGTCGGGGCCGCCGACGTCGAAGCAGCGGTGCACCGAGGACGGCAGGGTCGCGCAGCCGACCAGGTAGCGGAGCACGTCCCGGACGGCGATCGGCTGGATCCGGCTGTGCACCCACTGCGGCGTGACCATGACCGGCAGCCGCTCGGTGAGGTAGCGGAGCATCTCGAACGAGGCCGAGCCGGACCCGAGGACGACGGCGGCGCGCAGCACGGCGGTGGGCACCCCCGAACCCAGCAGGATCTCGGCGACCTCCACCCGCGAGCGCAGGTGCGGCGACAGCTCCTCGCCCTCGGGCTCGAGCGCGCCGAGGTAGACCAGCCGGCCGACGCCGGCCTCCTTCGCCGCCCGCGCCATCACCTGGGCGGTGTGCCGGTCGGTCGCCTCGAACCGCGGCCCGCTGCCGAGGGCGTGGATCAGGTAGTAGACGACGTCGACCCCGGCGCAGGCGGCGGCGACGGCCTCGGGGTCGCCGGCGTCGGCGCGGGCGATCTCGACCCGCTCCGACCATGGGTGGTCGCGCAGCCGTTCCGGCGACCGGGTCAGCACGCGCACACGGTGGCCGGCGTCGAGCAGTTCGGGCACCAGCCGCCCGCCGATGTAGCCGGTCGAGCCGGTCACCAGGCAGGTCGTCGGGCCGGGGTCCTCCGCGAGTGGCATGGGCGCCAGTGTCCGGCGGGATCGCGAGCCGCGCTCGAGTCGCGGGTGCGACGGAGAAGGACAAGCATCGTGATCATGGCGAGCGCCGCGCACACCGAGGAAGAAGCCGCCCCCGGCGGGCAGCCCAGCCTGAAGCGAGTGATGGGCCCCGGCCTGCTGCTGCTCTTCATCGTCGGCGACGTCCTGGGCACCGGGATCTACGCGCTGACCGGCACGGTCGCCGCCGAGGTGGGCGGCGTCGTGTGGCTGCCGTTCCTCATCGCGTTCCTGGTCGCGCTGATCACCGCGTTCAGCTACCTGGAGCTCGTCACCAAGTACCCGCAGGCGGCCGGTGCCGCGCTCTACACGCACAAGGCCTTCGGCATCCACTTCCTGACGTTCCTCGTCGCCTTCGCGGTGATGAGCTCGGGCATCACCTCGGCCTCGACGGCGGCCCGCGCGTTCAGCGCCAACGCCGCCGCGGTGTTCGACCTCGACGTCGGCGAGGGCATCGGCATCACCCTGATCGGGCTCGGCTTCATGACCCTGGTCGCGCTGGTCAACTTCCGCGGCGTCGGCGAGAGCGTGAAGGCCAACGTGGTGCTCACCTGCGTCGAGCTGACCGGGTTGCTCATCATCATCGGGATCGGCGTGTGGGCGCTCGGGATCGGCGAGGGCGACTTCTCGCGGGTCACCGAGTTCGACACCGGCGACAAGTCCGTCCTCACCGGCGTCATCGCCGCCACCGGCCTCGCGTTCTTCGCCATGGTCGGGTTCGAGGACTCGGTCAACATGGCCGAGGAGTGCAAGGAGCCCCGGCGGATCTTCCCGAAGGTGCTGCTGCTGGGCCTCGGCATCACGGGCCTGATCTACGTGCTGGTCTCGATCTCGGCGATCGCGCTGGTGCCGCCCGACCAGCTCAGCGAGGGCGAGACGCCGCTCCTGCAGGTCGTGGAGGCCGGGGCGCCGGCGTTCCCGCTCGGGCTGTTCGGCGTCATCACGATGTTCGCCGTCGCCAACACCGCGCTGATCAACATGCTGATGGCCAGCCGGCTGGTCTACGGCCTCGGCCGCGAGGGCGTGCTGCCGCCCTTCCTCTCCCGCGTGCACCCCACGCGGCGGACCCCCGTGACCGCGATCCTGTTCACCACGGCGCTGGCCTTCGGGCTCATCACGTTCGTGGGGGCCGTGCCCGACCTCGGCGGCACGACGGCGCTGCTCCTGCTCATGGTCTTCGCCGTCGTCAACGTCGCCGTCCTGGTGCTGCGCCGCAAGCCCATCGACGAGCACCACTTCCGGACGCCGACGATCCTGCCGATCATCGGGGCGATCGCCTGCGCCTACCTGGCGACCCCCTTCGCCGGGCGTCCGGTCGTCCAGTACAAGATCGCCGGGATCCTGCTCGCGATCGGCGTCGTGCTGTGGGGTGTGACGGTGCTGGTCAACCGTCGGGCCGGGCGGGGACCGGTGCAGCTGGACCCCACAGCGCTCAGCGGTGACCACCCGAAGGGCCCTCGCAACTGACCGTCATCGAGCCCCGCCCCCTGAGCGGCGCCGAGGGGCCGGCGTGTCGACCCCCGGGGCAGCACCGGTGGTGGCGGACGAGGTTCCAGAGGCGCAGACACCACGTCAGGGCCGTGGACGGCGGCATTCCTGTCAGTGCACCCGGTATCCTGGACAACAGAAACCGCCAGCAACCGGCCCAGCGCCGTTCTGCGCCTCTGAAGACCTCTTTCAGTGGCTCAGCGCCGTCCTGCGCGACCTCCCCGCCCACGTGCGGTGAGCCGCGTGCCGGTTGCTCGACAGGAAGGCCCCACGTGGTCGCTCGACCGAAGACCGACAGTCCCGCCGAGAACGCCTACTCCGGCAGCTCGATCACCGTTCTCGAGGGCCTCGAGGCGGTTCGCAAGCGCCCCGGTATGTACATCGGCTCCACCGGCGAGCGCGGTCTGCACCACATGGTGTGGGAGGTCGTCGACAACTCCGTCGACGAGGCGCTGGCCGGGCACTGCGACACCGTGCGCGTCACCCTCCTCGCCGACGGCGGCGTGCGGGTCGAGGACAACGGCCGTGGCATCCCGGTCGACATGCACCCGGTCGAGAAGCGGCCGACCGTCGAGGTCGTCATGACGATCCTGCACGCGGGCGGCAAGTTCGACGGCAAGAGCTACGCGGTCTCCGGTGGTCTGCACGGCGTCGGCGTCACGGTGGTCAACGCGCTGTCGAAGAAGCTCGAGGTCCGTATCTGGCGCGACAGCACCGAGTGGCACCAGGCCTACGACCTGGCCAAGCCTGGCGCGCTCGAGAAGGTCGGCCCCACGAAGAAGCAGGGCACCGAGATCACCTTCTGGGCCGACGGTGACATCTTCGAGACGACGCACTACTCGTTCGACACGATCAGCCGCCGGCTCCAGGAGATGGCCTTCCTCAACAAGGGCCTGACGATCGTGCTGCGCGACGAGCGCCCCGGTCAGAGCAAGGCCGAGACCGGTCTGGCCGAGGAGATCACCCTGGCCGAGGTGGCGCCGGAGGCCGGCGCGGTGGACAAGGCGTTCGAGGCCACCGAGATCACCTACCGGTACGACGGCGGTCTCGAGGACTACGTCAAGCACATCAACGCGAAGAAGTCCCCGATCCACAAGTCCGTGGTCAGCTTCTCCGCCGACGGCGTCGGCAAGAACGACATGCGGATGAGCCTCGACGTCGCGATGCAGTGGTCCGACGCCTACTCCGAGTCGGTCTACACGTTCGCCAACACGATCAACACGCACGAGGGTGGCACCCACGAGGAGGGCTTCCGCGCGGCGCTGACCTCGATCGTCAACCGGTACGCCGTGGACAAGAAGATCCTCAAGGAGAAGGACGAGAAGCTCACCGGTGAGGACATCCGCGAGGGTCTTGCCGCGATCGTCTCGGTGAAGCTCGGCGACCCGCAGTTCGAGGGCCAGACCAAGACCAAGCTCGGCAACACCGAGGTCAAGGGCTTCGTCCAGCGGGTCTGCAACGAGTCGATCACGCACTGGTTCGAGTCCAACCCGACCGAGGCGAAGACGATCATCACCAAGGCGTCCTCGGCCGCCCGGGCCCGTCGCGCGGCGCAGGACGCCCGCAAGCTGGCCCGCAAGAACCTGCTGTCGAACAACTCGCTGCCGGGCAAGCTCGCCGACTGCCGCTCGACCGACCCGCGCAACTCCGAGGTCTACATCGTCGAGGGCGACTCGGCCGGTGGTTCGGCCAAGTCGGGCCGCGACTCGATGTTCCAGGCGATCCTGCCGATCCGCGGCAAGATCATCAACGTCGAGAAGGCGCGCATCGACCGGGTCCTCAAGAACAACGAGGTCCAGTCGATGATCACGGCCTTCGGCACCGGCATCCACGACGAGTTCGACCTGTCGAAGCTGCGGTATCACAAGATCATCCTGATGGCGGACGCCGACGTCGACGGCCAGCACATCCGGACCCTGCTGCTCACGCTGCTGTTCCGCTTCATGCGCCCCCTGGTCGAGGCCGGCCACGTCTACCTCGCCCAGCCGCCGCTGTACAAGATCAAGTGGGGCGGCAAGCACGGCGACGAGTACGTCTACACCGACCGCGAGAAGGAAGCGGCCATCCGGCTGGCCGCCGAGTCCGGCCGGAAGGTCAAGGACGACTCGATCCAGCGGTTCAAGGGCCTCGGCGAGATGAACGCCAAGGAGCTGTGGGAGACGACCATGGACCCCGAGACCCGCATCCTGCTGCAGGTGACCCTCGAGGACGCCGCGACCGCCGACGAGCTGTTCAGCATCCTCATGGGCGAGGACGTCGAGGCCCGCCGCAGCTTCATCACCCGCAACGCCAAGGACGTCCGATTCCTGGACGTCTGATCGTCGGCCGACGCGCCGACGGCTTGCTTGACCTGGGACTTTGTCCACCGATGTGCACCGACCTGTGGAGATCTGAACCGTGACCGAGACCCCGCCGCGCGACCGGATCGAGCCGGTCGACCTCCAGCAGGAGATGCAGCGCAGCTACATCGACTACGCGATGTCGGTCATCGTCGGCCGAGCGCTGCCCGAGGTCCGCGACGGCCTCAAGCCGGTGCACCGCCGCGTGCTGTTCGCGATGTACGACCAGGGCTTCCGCCCCGACCGCTCGTACGTGAAGTGCGCGCGCGTCGTCGGTGAGGTCATGGGTAACTACCACCCGCACGGCGACACCGCGATCTACGACGCCCTCGTGCGGCTGGCCCAGCCCTGGTCGATGCGTTATCCATTGATTGACGGCCAAGGGAATTTCGGTTCTCCCGGAAATGATCCGGCAGCCGCCATGAGATATACCGAAGCGCGATTGACGCCTTTGGCAATGGAAATGCTCGCCAATATCGACGAGGAAACTGTCGATTTCCAGCCCAATTATGACGGCAAGAACCAGGAGCCGCTGGTCCTGCCGGGGCGCATCCCGAACCTGCTGATCAACGGCTCGGCCGGCATCGCGGTCGGCATGGCCACCAACATGCCCCCGCACAACCTGCGCGAGGTGGCTGCCGCCGTCTTCTGGATGCTCGACCACCCCGACGCGGAGCCCGAGGAAGCCCTCACCGCCTGCATGGAGCGGGTCAAGGGCCCCGACTTCCCGACCCACGGGCTCATCGTCGGGCGCGAGGGCATCGACGACGCCTACCGGACCGGTCGCGGTTCGGTGAAGATGCGGGCCGTCGTCACCGTCGAGGAGGACGCCCGGGGCCGCGTGCAGCTCGTCGTCACCGAGCTGCCGTACCAGGTCAACCCGGACAACCTGGCCGAGGCGATCGCCGATGCGGTCAAGGAGGGCCGCCTCCAGGGCATCAGCGAGATCGCCGACGAGTCCAGCGACCGGGTCGGCCGCCGGCTGGTCATCACGCTGCGCCGTGACGCCGTCGCCAAGGTCGTGCTGAACAACCTCTACAAGCACACCCAGCTGCAGACGACGTTCGGCTGCAACATGCTCTCGATCGTCGACGGCGTCCCGCGGACGCTGCGCCTCGACGAGCTGGTCCGGCTCTACGTCAACCACCAGATCGAGGTCATCCAGCGGCGCACCCGGTACCGCCTCCGCAAGGCCGAGGAGCGCGCCCACCTGCTGCGCGGCTACGCGAAGGCCCTCGACCAGCTCGACGCCGTCATCGCGCTCATCCGGAGCAGCGAGTCCGCCGACGCCGCCCGCGGCGGGCTGATGGAGCTGCTCGACGTCGACGAGATCCAGGCGACCGCGATCCTCGACATGCAGCTGCGCCGGCTGGCCGCCCTCGAGCGCCAGCGGATCCTCGACCAGCTGGCCGAGATCGAGCTGGAGATCGCCGAACTGCAGGCGATCCTCGCTTCCCCCGAGCGGCAGCGGCAGATCATCCACGACGAGCTGGCCGAGATCGTCGAGAAGTACGGCGACGACCGCCGCACGCAGTTCGTCGCCAACGACGGCGACGTCTCGATGGAGGACCTCATCGCGGAGGAGGAGGTCGTCGTCACCATCACCCGCACCGGCTACGCGAAGCGGACGAAGAGCGACCTCTACCGCTCGCAGCGCCGCGGCGGCAAGGGCGTGATGGGGGCGGCCCTCAAGCAGGACGACATCGTCGACCACTTCTTCGTGGGCTCCACCCACGACTGGATCCTGTTCTTCACCAACAAGGGCCGCGTCTACCGGTCCAAGGCCTACGAGCTCCCCGAGGCCAACCGCACGGCGCGGGGCCAGCACGTGGCGAACATCCTGGCCTTCCAGCCGGACGAGAAGATCGCCCAGGTCATGCAGATCAAGGACTACGGCGTCGCCCCGTACCTCGCGCTGGCCACCGCGCGCGGCCAGGTGAAGAAGACCCGGCTGACCGACTTCGACTCCCCGCGCCAGGGCGGCGTCATCGCGATCAACCTGCGCGAGAACGACGAGCTGGTCGGGGCCGTGCTCATCGAGTCCGAGCAGGACCTGCTGCTGGTCACCCGCAAGGCGATGTCGATCCGGTTCACCGCCGACGACGTCGCGCTGCGGCCGATGGGCCGGGCGACCGAGGGTGTCCGCGGGATCTCGCTGTCCGAGGACGACCGGCTGCTGTCGATGATGGTGGTGCAGGAAGGCGTCGACGTGCTCGTCGCCACCGAGCGCGGCTTCGCCAAGCGAACCGGCATCGAGAACTATCCGAACCAGGGCCGCGGCGGCAAGGGCGTGCTCACCGCCGACCCGAAGGCCCGCAAGGGCGCACTGGTCGGAGCCCTGGCGGTCACCCTGGGCGACGAGCTCTACGCGATCACCTCGAGCGGCGGCGTGATCCGCACGCCGGTCAACGGGGTGCGGCACAACAAGGACCGCGCCACGATGGGTGTCAAGCTCATGAACTTGCCGGAGGACGTGAGCATCGTGGCAATCGCCCGTACGACGGACAATGACGAGCCCTCGGCCTAGTCTGGGTCTCGGATCCGACCGGATCGGGACGGCCGTCACCAGCGGCTGACCGGCCCGGTCACGAGCGAGCGGCACCAGCCGCTGGGGAACGGGAGACGCGCATGAGCGACCGGACGCCGAGTTCGGTGCGCACGGGAGCGCGCGGCGACGGAGCCGTGCCGCAGGAGCCCGTGGCCGGCCAGCCGCTCCCCGTCTCGTCGACCCAGTCGATCCCCGGCGCCGCCGCGTCGCGCGCGCCGGGCACCGGCGCCGTGCCGACGCAGCCGGCGGGCGGCGCGTCCTCGCTCGTCGGCTCGCTGCCGGCGGAAGCCCCCAGCGACGGCAAGTCCAAGGCCGACCGCAAGGCGGCGGAGAAGGCTCGCGGCAGGGGCCGGTCGGGACGTGACGGCGGCCGCGGCCCCCGTCGCGCCCGCTTGCAGCTCCGGCACATCGACACCTGGTCGGCGCTGAAGATCTCGCTCGTTCTGTCGATCGCACTGTTCTTCATCTGGATGGTCGCGGTCGGCGTGCTCTACGGCGTGCTCAACGCCCTCGGCGTCTTCGAGACCCTCAACGATCTCTTCGGCCAGGTCGGCAGCGTGTCCGGCAACGAGGCGACCGGCGACGTCATCACGCCGGGTGTCGTGTTCGGCGGCGCCGCGATCATCGGCGCGATCAACATCGTGCTGCTCACCGCGCTCTGCACGGTCGGCACGTTCATCTACAACCTCTGCTCCGACCTCGTCGGCGGCCTCGAGATCACGCTGTCCGAGCGCGATTAGCGAAGGACATACCGGCGTCAACCACGCCACCACGGACAGGTACGCTGTTCGAGGTTCACGGGCCTGTAGCTCAGACGGTTAGAGCGCATCCCTGATAAGGATGAGGCCGGAGGTTCAAGTCCTCCCAGGCCCACCCGTGTGCCGGAGCTTCCGGCGCTGACCCGCTCCAGGAGGTGTCCGCGTGCTGAAGAAGCTGGCGCTGGTGGCCGTCGCAGCCGGGGCGGTCGCCGCCGTCCGGAAGCGTGCCGGCGGCCGTGCCGAGGCGGACCTGTGGCACGAGGCCACGCGCGGTCCGGACGCCGTCAGCAACCCCACCGCTCGCTGACCCAGGCCGCCAGGCGCAGGTCAGCACCCCTCGGGGACGTAGCTCAATTGGCAGAGCACCGCCTTTGCAAGGCGGGGGTTAGGGGTTCGATTCCCCTCGTCTCCACTCCCTCGTAGGACGTTCTGCGGTGGCGAGCAGATTCTCGGCTCGATCCGCGGCGCTCGGCCGGGTCCGCATCTCCTCCGCCAGGGTGCCGGCGAACCGGCGCGCGGCCTCGGCGTAGGCGGTGTCCTCGAGGAGTGCCTGCACCGCGGCGGCGATGCGCTCCGGCGGCGCGGACTTGTCCACCCGGAGTCCGGCGCCGAGACGCAGCACGCGCACGGTGTTGTCCTTCTGGTCACGGCCCATCGGCATGCAGACCAACGGCACCCCGGCCGCCAGCGCCTTGAGCACGCTGCCGTGGCCGGCGTGGGTGACGACGACGGCGGTCTCGGCGAGGACGGCGCGGTGCGGAGCGGCCTGGACGACACGCACGTTGGCCGGGGCCGGGATGTCGGCGGGGTCCACCGCGCGCCCGGTCGTGACCAACCCGCGCACGGGCAGGGTGCCCAGCGCATCGGCCACGCGGCGCAGCAGATCCGCCTGGTCCTGGAACACCGAGCTGGTGGCGACCAGCACGAGCGGATCGTCACCGTCGGGCCGCCAGTCGACGCCGGCAGCCCAATCGGGGTCGTCGAGCTGCGGGCCGACGAAGGTGACGTTGGCCGGGATGTGCGGTGACGAGAAGTCGAACGTGGGACTCGTCATCACCAGCACCTCGGTGCACCGGTCGAGCAGCTCGAACATGTCGGCGACCGGCGGTTGACCGTGTGCTGCGAGCACCGCGTTGAGGCCGGGCCGCAACCGGCCCAGGACCATCCGCAGCACGGCGAGCGCCAGTGCGTCCCTGGCCCGGCCCAACGGTCCCGCCCCGGGCGACCAGCCCGAGGCCATGACCGGCATGCCTGGGGTCGGCCGCAGGTAGATGTTGGGCATGAGCGCGGCCGTGGGCAGCCCGCTGGCGATGGCCCCGATGAGGATGCCGGGGATGGCCCCCTCGACGAGCAGCGCGTCGGGGGCCCCGTCCGCGATCGCAGCGGTCACGTCGTCGGCGTACGCGGCGGCCGGCCCGACGAGGAACCGGTCCCGTGCGGCGGCGAACTGCCGACCGGGTCCGCCGCTCTCCATCGCGGCGATCAGGGCGGTCTGCTCGGCGATCGAGTCGACGCGGGGCGCTGACTGCCACGAGCTGAAGCTGCACCCGGCGGAGCGTGCAGACGCCTCCGCCGTCGGATCTGCGAGGACGTCGACGGAGTGCCCCCGGCGGACCAGCTCCGCGGCCAACCCGAGTGCCGGGGGAAGGGTGCCCCCGGCATCGATGACCGGCATGAGGAATCGGCCGGAGCGTCGGGCTGTCATGCCGCACCGTCCCTGCGCCAGGGTGCGTGGACGGCCAGCATCGCGCCCGGTCGCCGCGCTGGGAAGCGGCAGCGGAACGGACCGTCGGCGACTGGAGCAACGGCCGGGACCTACGTCCCTGGACCCGGTGCGGCGGCCGGGCCACGGTCGGGCTCCGGAGCCCGGTCGCCGCCGGGTGCCTCGTCCCGAGCCCGGAGGAGCCAGCGATGGCCAGGAAGACGATCGACTGCCGGATGCTGCCCAGCGACACGAACTGCACCGTGACGATCAGCGGTGAGGAGGACGAGGTCCTCGAGGTCGCAGCGGCGCACGCCGTCTCCGCCCACGGGCACACCGACGACGCCTCACTCCGTGACGCTCTCCGGGCGTCGCTGCGCGACGAGGAGGAGCTGCTGCTGGGGGAGGGCGCCTTCCTGCAGCTGATCGAGTTCCACGCCGGCGATCCGGACCGGTTCATGGCGCTGGCAGGCGAGTGGCGGGACCGTATCGGGAGCGATGCCACCGCGCGCTGGGCCGTCGTCGGCGCCGACCGCGACCGTCCGGACACGTACGTGGAGGTCGTCGCCTTCCCGGACTTCGATTCGGCGATGCGCAACTCCGAACACCCCGCCACCTCCGAGTTCGCGAAGAAGCTGCAGGAGGTGACGGACGGCGAGGCCAGCTTCCGGAACCTCGACGTGCGCGGGCTGCTGCGTCTCTGAGCGCTTGTTCCACGTGGATCAGTGAGCGGCGCACGAACAGGCAGCAACGCGCTCACTCCTTGCTACCGCACAGCCACACCCGCCCGTAGCATCCCCGGCCATGCCGCCCCGCCCCGGAGCCCTCCTCACCATCGCGCTCCTGGTCCTCGGGGTGGTCGGCGTCGCCGGCCCTGCGGCCGCGGCTCCGGCCGAGCACCGCACGGCCGTCGTCGTCCAACTCGCGCCCGGCGCCGACGCTGTCGCGGAGTCGCGGCGGGCCGCCGGGCAGGGTGGCTCGGTCTCGCACGTCTACCGCACCGTGCTGCGCGGGTTCGCTGCGGAACTGCCCGACCGGGCCATCGCGGCGCTGCGGGCGAACCCCGCCGTCCTCACCATCGAGGCCGACATCCGGATCACGGCGGACGCCACCCAGCGTCCCGCGCCGTGGGGTCTGGACCGGATCGACCAGCGCACCCGGCCGCTGAGCGGCTCGTACACCTACCCGCGCGCGGGCGCCGGCGTGACGGCCTACGTCGTCGACACCGGCATCGACCCGGGGCCGGACTTCGAGGACGGCCTGGCCCTCGGCATGACGACGGTCGTCGACACCAACGGCACCCAGGACTGCAACGGGCACGGCACCCACGTCGCGGGCACCATCGGCGGTCAGACCTACGGGGTGGCCAAGGAGGTCACCCTCGTGCCGGTCCGCGTGCTGGACTGCACGGGATCCGGCCCGCTGTCGGGCGTCATCGCCGGGCTGGACTGGGTGGCCGCGCACCACCAGGCCGGCCGCCCGGCGGTGGCGAACCTCAGCCTGGGCGCGGCGGCGAGCAGCAGCCTGGACGCCGCGGTGTCGCGCGTGATCGCCGACGGCGTGACCGTCGCGGTGGCCGCGGGCAACAGCGCCGTCAACGCCTGCAGCACCTCGCCGGCCCGGGTGGCCGGCGCTCTCACCGTCGGCGCGACCGACCGCACCGACCGGCGGGCGTCGTTCTCGAACTTCGGGTCGTGCCTGGACCTGTTCGCGCCCGGCGTCGACATCACCTCGGACTGGCTCGACGGCAGCACGGCGACGATCTCCGGGACGTCGATGGCGACGCCGCACGTCGCCGGTGCCGCGGCGCTGCTGCTGCAGCGCAATCCGGGGTGGTCCCCTGCCACGGTCTCGAGCCGCCTCGTGTCGCTGGCCACGACCGGCCGGGTGAGCGCCGCCGGCTCGGGGTCCCCGAACCGGCTGCTGTACTCCCCGCCCGCCTAGGCCGACCGGCCCGGGAACCCCTCACCCGCGGCGCGGTGGGAGAGTGGAGGGGTGACTGACTCGAACTCGCCTGCTCGGCGCGCCGTCCTGCACACCAACCACGGCGACATCACCGTCGACCTCTTCCCGGACCACGCGCCCAAGACGGTCGCGAACTTCGCCGACCTGGCCGAGGGCCGCCGGGAGTGGACCCACCCCGAGACCCGCCAGAAGACGACGGACCCGCTGTACAACGGGACGATCTTCCACCGGATCATCTCCGGCTTCATGATCCAGGGCGGGGACCCGCTGGGGCAGGGCTTCGGTGGCCCGGGCTACCAGTTCGGCGACGAGTTCCACCCCGAGCAGTCCTTCAACCGGCCGTACCTGCTCGCCATGGCCAACGCCGGTCCGGGCACCAACGGCTCGCAGTTCTTCATCACCGTGGGCCCGACCCCGCACCTGAACCGCAAGCACACGATCTTCGGCGAGGTGGCCGACCAGCCCTCCCGCGAGGTCGTGGACCGCATCGCGGCGGTCCCCACCGGCCGCAACGACAAGCCCGTCGACGACGTGGTGATCGAGTCGGTCGAGGTGCAGCGCAGCTGACCGAGCACCAGCCGGCGCCCCCGACCACCACCTGTTACCGGCACCCGGATCGGCCGACCGGCATCGCCTGCGTGCGCTGCGAGCGGCCGATCTGTCCGGAGTGCATGACGCCGGCCTCGGTCGGGTTCCAGTGCCCCGAGTGCATCCGGGCGGGCCAGGCCACGGTCCGCGCCCCCCGGGGCGGCGGGCTGGTAGCAGCGGGGCGCCGGTGGGGTGCGGTCACCCTGAGCCTCATCGCGGCCAACGTCGCGATGTTCCTCGTCTCCGCGTTCTCGGCCGTGTCCGTCGGCAACTCGCCGCTGGACAACTACGAGTCGCCGGTCTTCGACGCGCTCTCGCAGTGGCCGTACGGCGTGACCCTGCTCGGGGAGTGGTGGCGCGTCGTCACGGCGGCGTTCCTGCACATCGGGATCGTGCACCTGGTCATGAACATGCTGGCGCTGCTGATCTTCGGCTCCGAGCTGGAACGGCAGCTCGGCCGGGTGCGGTTCCTCGGCATCTACCTGCTCTCGGCGCTGGGCGGCGCCGTCGCCATCCAACTGTTCGGCAACCCCGAGTTCGCTGTCGCCGGTGCCTCCACCGCCATCTACGGCCTGCTCGGTGCGCTCGGCGTCCTGATGATCGCCCGCCGGCAGGACCTGCGTGGCCTGCTCACCCTGCTGGCCATCAACGTGCTGATCAGCTTCCTGCCCGGCGTCTCGCTGGTGGGCCACTTCGGTGGCCTGATCGCCGGTGCCGCCGCGGCCGGACTGATCCTCCTCACCCGGCGTCGCCGGGCCGTGCAGATCGTCGCGCTGGTCTCGTTCGGGATCCTGCTGCTCGCGGTCGCCCTCACCGCCCCGACTCTGGTGGTCATCAACCTCTAGGTCAGCGGGCCGTGGGGTCCAGCGCGCGGAGCGCCCGGGCGACCTCCTCCGGGTCGGCGCCGAGGTCCCGGCGGCCCAGCAGCAGGAGCTCTCCGTCGTCGTCCGGACCGGCGGCCGTGTCCAGTTCCAGGGTCCGGCTCCGGACGCCGAACCGCCGCATCTCGCGGACGCGGACCTGCAACCCCGGCCACGGCAGGTGCCGGCGGGCCTTCCACAGGCGCACGTCGACGCCGTCGGGGCCGGCGGCCAGCCGGGGCCGGGCGACGACGTCCCGGACGACGGTGGCCAGGACCAGCAGGGCTGCCGCACCGACCAGCACCCGCCCGGTCGTGTCCACCACCAGGACGGCGAGGGCGAGGCCCAGACCGATGGCGCCCAGCGCGACGGTCTCGGCCGGGCGCGGGGACCACTGCACGCCCCCAGCCTGCCAGTGTGCTCGGACGTCCTACGATCGGGAGAGCCCGACGTCGACGAGGAGTGGGTCCCATGCGTGATGCCGTCATCTGTGCCGCGGTCCGTACACCGGTGGGCAAGCGCGGCGGGGGGCTCTCCGGGGTCCACGCCGTCGACCTGTCCGCCCACGTGCTGAACGCCCTGGTCGAGCGGGCCGGCATCGAGCCCGGTCTGGTCGAGGACGTGTTCTGGGGCTGCGTGAGCCAGGTGGGGGAGCAGACCTTCAACATCGGGCGCAACGCGCCCCTGGCCGCGGGCTGGCCCGAGACCGTCACCGGCACGACCATCGACCGGCAGTGCGGCTCCTCCCAGCAGGCGGTCGCCTTCGCCGCCGCCACGGTCATCAGCGGCCAGGCCGACGTCATCGTCGCCGGCGGCGTGGAGTCGATGAGCCGGGTGCCCATGGGGTCGACCTACGGCGTCGAGGGCACCGGGACGCCGATGGGGCCGACGTTCCTCGCCCGCTACGGGGGCGTGTTCCCCAACCAGGGTGTCGGCGCGGAGATGATCGCCGAGCAGTGGGGCTTCTCCCGCACCCAGCTGGACGAGTTCTCGCTCGCCTCGCACGAGAAGGCGGCCAAGGCGCAGGCCGACGGCGCCTTCGACGAGGAGATCGCGCCGGTGACCACGCCCGACGGCACCGTGGTCAGCGCCGACGAGGGCATCCGCCCCGGCGGCACGCTGGAGAAGCTCGGCTCGCTGAAGACCCCGTTCAAGGAGGACGGCGTCATCAGCGCCGGCAACGCCAGCCAGATCTCCGACGGGTCGGCGGCCCTGCTGGTCACCACCAGCGAGAAGGCCCGCGAGCTGGGCCTGCGCCCGATCGTCCGCGTGCACACCACCGTGATGGCGGGCGCCGACCCGGTCATCATGCTCACCGCGCCGATCCCCGCGACGCAGAAGGCGCTGACCCGGTCCGGGCTGTCCATCGGCGACATCGGCGCCTACGAGGTCAACGAGGCCTTCGCCCCGGTGCCGCTGGCGTGGCTGGCCGACATCGAGGGGTCCGACTCCGACCGGTTGAACCCGCACGGCGGCGCGATCGCCCTCGGGCACCCGCTGGGCGGCTCCGGTGCCCGCATCATGACCACCCTGATCCACCGGATGCAGGCCACGGGCACCCGCTACGGCCTGCAGACCATGTGCGAGGGCGGCGGCATGGCCAACGCGACCATCCTGGAGCTCGTGAACGCCTGAGGCAGCCGCCTGAGGACGCCTGAGGACGCTTCTCCACACAGCCCCCGGCCGGATCGGTCGGGGGCTGTGGCGTTCCCCGGGACGACGACGTCACCGACTGGTACCGATCCGTCACCGATTCAGCGCATCCACCCAGGTCAGACGGGGTGCGGAGCCGCTGATCCGGTGTCGACACGGAGCCCCCACCGGGGACCTCTTGTCGACACATCCACAGCTGGGTACACAGCTGGGGACAGACTCACACGGGTGTAGTTACCCCCATGGCAGTGTCGTCACATCCGCCTCAGCAGAAGTGTTTTCGCAGGTCAGGAGGCACCGGACCCGGTCCGTCTCTCCACATGCGGTGGACAACCCTGGGGGCGGAGCGTCATGTCGACCTGTGGACGAAGCAATCCGCTGTGCACAGCATCCCCACCCTGCTTCGGAGCACCCAATGACAGAGGCCCCCGTCCCCAGCGGGGGGACGAGGGCCTCGAGGTGCGGCGGTCGCTAGCGCCAGCGCATCGACATGATCAGCCCGGCGACCATGGCCCCGAAGCCGATCGCGAAGTTCCACGCACCCAGCGACACCATGATCGGGATCTTGTCGCCGGCGACGTAGTAGACGACGATCCACAGGAGCCCGACGAGCATCAGGCCGATCATCACCCACGCGTACCAGCGCGGGCTGGGCTGGACCGCCCGCGCCTGACCACCCCGGGACTGCAGGACACCCTCGGGCGGCGTGTAGACCGACTTCTTGCGCACCTTGGACTTGGGCACCGCTGGAACTCCCTCCGGGGGGCCGGGTCGTCGTCACCGGCCGGAAACTCCCCCCAGCCTAAACTGCGGGAGCAACGGCGGTGTGCTGCCACGGTGATGGCGGCAGCCGAGGGGGGAGATATCGGTGGCGCGTGCCCTGTTCCGTGGCCGCCGACTGTCGGCCTGGACCGCGCTCGTGCCCGTCGTCGCGATGGCGGCCGGGCTGCTGTTCGCCACCTCCGGGCGCACCGCCCTGGGGACCGACCTGCGGGCCGGTGAGGTCGCCGACCTCTCGCAGCTGATCGACCAGCGGGAGCGGGCGCTGTCCCTCCAGCTCGACGAGCTCGCCGACCTCGAGGCGCAGGTGCAGCGGCTGACCGCCCAGGCCGGCAGCCGGAACACCGACGTCGCTGCCGCCCAGGCCGAGGGGGAGGGGGGCGAGCTGTCGGCGGCCCTCGTCGCCCTCCGCGGCCCCGGCCTGGTCATCACCCTCGACGACGCCCCCTCGAGGCCCGACGGGAGCCTGCCGACCGATGCCCGACCCGACGACCTGGTCATCCACCAGTCCGACGTCCAGGCGGTCGTGAACGCCCTGTGGGCGGCCGCCGCCGACGGCGTCTCGGTCATGGACCAGCGGCTGATCGCCACCAGCGCCGTCCGCTGCGTCGGCAACACCCTGCTGCTGCAGGGCCGCACGTACTCCCCGCCGTTCGTCATCACCGCGATCGTCGACACCGACGCGGCCCGTGCACAGCTGGCCGCATCGCCGCAGGTCGCCGTCTTCGAGCAGGCCGTGCAGGCCTTCGGGCTGACCTTCGAGGTGATCGAGCAGAACGAGATCACGGTGCCCGCCTACCATGGGCCGCTCGACATGGAGTACGCCAGCCGCCTCGACTGACGGCGCCCGGGCGCACGGCACCGAAACCAGGAGACCGCAGTGAGCCAGCCCGCCGACCGCCCGGTCCTGGTCGTCGACAACTTCGACAGCTTCGTCTACAACCTGGTCCAGTACCTCGGTCAGCTCGGGGTCCGGTGCATCGTGCGGCGCAACGACGCCGTCACCGTCGACGAGCTCGCCGACCTCGACGTCGCCGGCGTGCTGCTCTCCCCCGGCCCCGGGACGCCGTCCGGCGCGGGCGTGACCGTCCCGATGGTGCACGCCGCCGCGGAGGCCGGCACGCCGGTGCTGGGCGTCTGCCTGGGCCACCAGGCGATCGCCGAGGCGTTCGGTGCCGTCGTCGTCCGGGCGCCGGAGCTGCTGCACGGCAAGACCAGCGAGGTCCTGCACGAGGGCGCCGGTGTGCTGGCCGGTCTCCCGTCGCCGTTCACCGCGACCCGCTACCACTCCCTCGCCGTCGACCCCGCCACCGTGCCGGCCGAGCTCGAGGTCACCGGGCACACCTCGTCGGGGATCGTCATGGCGCTGCGGCACCGCGAGCTGCCGATCGAGGGCGTGCAGTTCCACCCCGAGTCGGTGCTCACCGAGGGCGGGCACCGGATGCTCGCCACCTGGCTCGAGACGTGCGGCCTGGCGCCCGAGCCCGCGGTCGTCGAGGCCGCGGGGGCCGCGGTGCGCCGCCTCTCGGCCGCCACCGCTTAGTCGTCGGCCGCCGTCGCCGGCGGGTCCGGTCGCGATCAGCAGGACGATCGGCGTCGTCCGGAGCCGCGGAGCTGTTCCGGCCCGGGGTTGGTGTCGGCCACCTCCCCCTCCTCGACCGATCCGTCGTTCTCCGTCGGCTGGCTCGTGGATGTTGGTGAAGCCGGCGTTCCGCAGAGCGGTGCGGGCGGCCGCCTCGGTCAGACCGACGACGTCGGGGACGGTGAGCGTCGTGACGCCGCCGGACACCTGGAGGGTGATCCGCGTGCCGGCACCGACCTGGTTGTTCGGCGCGGGGTCGCTGCCGAGAACGGTGCCTGCGGGCTGGTCGGACTCGACCTCTTCCGTGGCGACATTGGTCAGGCCCACGTCGGCGAGCGCCTGCGTGGCCGCCGCCTCCGCCTGGCCGGTCACGTCCGGCATGGCGATCGTGCCGGTCGAGATCTCCAGCGTGATCGGCGCCGACGGGGACGCCTGCTGCGCCCTCGGCGGGGTCGACCGAGACGACCGTGCCCTCGTCCTCCAGCGACTCGGCCGTGCGCGAGTTGATGCTGCGTGAAGCCGGCGTCCTCGAGCGTGCTGCGCGCCCGGTCCTCGTTCAGCCCGACCACGTTGGGGATGGCGAGCGTGTCCGGTGCAGCGCCGACGACGAGGTCGACCTCGGAACCCTCGTCCACCTGCGCGCCGCTGGCCGGGTTGCTCTCCAGGACGGTGCCGACCTCGGCGTCGTTCTCGGTGATGCGGGGGGTGACCTCGCCGAGCGCCAGACCTGCCTGGTCGAGCGCCGCCTCGGCGGCCGCCTGCTGCTGGCCGACCAGCGTGGGGACGGCGACCTGCTGCACGGTCGGCGCGGTGGGCTCCTCGTCGTTGCCCAGCAGGGCGAACGCGGCGATGGCACCACCGATGAGCAGGACCGCGAGGATCGCGACGATGGTGATGATCCGGCGCTTGCGACGCCGGGCCTCCTCGTCCTCGTCCGCCCAGTCGTCATCGCCGTCGTCGAAGCCGTAGCCGGTGACCGGGCCACCGATGATGGCGGTCTTCTCGGCATCGCCCATGACCGGAGTCGCCTCGACCCGCTGGCCGGCGAGCGCGCGCAGCAGGTCGCTGCGCATGTCGGCGGCCGACTGGTAGCGGTTGGCCGGGTTCTTGCTCATCGCCTTGAGCAGGATGGCGTCGAGCTCGGCCGGGACGCGCGGGTTGATCGACGAGGGAAGCTTCGGGTCCTCGCGCACGTGCTGGTAGGCCACGGCGACGGGGGAGTCGCCGGTGAACGGCGGCGCTCCGGTGACGAGCTCGTAGAGCAGGCAGCCGAGCGAGTACACGTCGGACCGGGCGTCGACGCCCTCGCCGCGCGCCTGCTCGGGGGAGAGGTACTGGGCGGTCCCTATGACGGCGGCCGTCGAGGTCATCGTGGCGGCCGAGTCGGAGACGGCGCGGGCGATGCCGAAGTCCATGACCTTGACCGAGCCCTGGGGCGTGATCATCACGTTCCCGGGCTTCACGTCGCGGTGCACGATGCCGTTGCGGTGGCTGAAGTCCAGCGCCGCGCAGATGTCGCCGGCGAGGCTCATGGCGCGCTCGGGGGCCAGCGGGCCCTCCCGGCGCAGGACGTCGCGCAGGGTCTCGCCCTCGACGTACTCCATGACGATGTAGGGGGTCGCGCCCAGCGCGGTGCGGTCCTCGCCGGTGTCGTAGACCGCCACGATCGCGGGGTGGTTCAGCGAGGCCGACGCCTGCGCCTCGCGCCGGAAACGGACCTGGAAGGACGGGTCGCGAGCGAGGTCGCTGCGCAGCACCTTGACGGCGACCTCGCGGCCGAGCCGCAGGTCGCGACCGCGGTGGACCTCGGCCATGCCACCGCGGCCCAGGACTCCGCCGATCTCGTAGCGCTCACCGAGCACCTGCGGCGTGGTCATCGACGGTCCTCTCGGGCGGTGCGGTGCGTCGTCCGGGCGCGGGCCGCGGAGAGCAGCCGGGCTGCGGAGCCGACCGGCCCACGGCCCATGCACGGCCCCGTGGCCGGGGCAGCGCCGATCCCGAGCCTAACCAACACAGGCCCCGATTCTCGGCTCCGACGAGGACAGCGCCGTCACCCCGTCCCATCCGTACCAGCGCCCTCAGCGGCGGGGTCGTCGTCGGCACGCGGGTCGGTTGTCGGCAGCCGGGTCTGTCGTGGTCTCGACCGCTGATGGTGGTCGACTCCGAGGTGGTCGTCTCCTCGGAGGTCGTCGTCTCCTCCGAGGTCGTCGTCGGCGCGCTGGAGGTCGTCTCGGCGCTGCTGCTGCTCGTCTCGGTCGACTGGGTCTCGGTCTCCTGGCCGGGGTCCGGCGCGGCCTCGGGGACGGCGTAGATCGTCACGGTGGCGCTGGTCGGCACGTTCTCGCCGGATGGCTGGATGTCGGCGACCTCGCCGACCGCCAGCGCTCGCCCGCGCGATCGCCGGCGCCCTCGGCGACCGTCGTCTGCGGAGGCGTCGGCCCGCGTCACCGTGAAGCCCAGCCCCTCGAGCTCGGCCTGCACCTCGTCGGCGTTCCGCCCGACGTAGGCGGCCAGGTCGATGGTGACCGCGCTGGCGGTGCTCGTCGGCGTTGTCGAAGCGGTGCTGCTGCCGGCGTTCTTGCCGTCGTCGCCCGTGGGCCCGAACAGGAACCACGCCCCGCCCGCGAGCAGGAGCAGGACCACCAACGCCGCGGCGATGAGCAGGCCGCGCTTGCGGTTGTCGGGCGGGAGCTCCTCGTCCTCGGCGCCCCAGTCGTCGTCCTCCGGCGCCTGGAGCGGCGGCATCGGACCGGCGGGACCGGTCGGCGGCGCGGCGTGCCCACCGGTGGCCGCACCCGCGACGCCGGCACCGGCCACGCCGGCGGCTGCCGCGGCAGCGAGCGCCGCCCCGGTTGCCGCACCGAAGACCTGGGTGCGTCCGTCGGCCGTCGGATCCCCGACGGCCGGTGCAGGCGCCGTCGTCGGTCCGGCCGTCAGCGAGCCGCCCGCGGCGACGCGGCGGATCGCCTCGGCGAACGCGCCGCCGTCGGGGAAGCGGTCGGCGGCGTCCTTGGCCAGTGCGCGCTCGACCAGCAGCCGGACCGACGGTGGCACGTGCGCGGGGAGCGGTGGTGGGGGCCGGTTGATGTGCGCCAGCGCGATCGCGACCTGCGAGGCCCCGTCGAAGGGCCGGGCGCCGGACAGGCACTCGTAGGCGACGACGCCGAGGGAGTAGACGTCGGAGGCGGCCGTGACCTCCATGCCCTGGGCCTGCTCCGGGGAGAGGTACTGGGCGGTGCCGACGACCATGCCGGTGCGGGTCAGCGGGGCGGCGTCGCGGGCCTGCGCGATGCCGAAGTCGGTCAGCTTGACCACGCCGTCCGGCCGGACCATGAGGTTGCCCGGCTTGATGTCGCGGTGCACCACCCCGGCCCGGTGCGCGGCGGACAGCCCGTCGGCGGACTGGCTGAGCACGTGCAGCGTCCAGTCGACCGGGAGCTGGCCCTCCTCGTGGAGGATCGTGACCAGCGGCTGCCCCTCGACGAACTCCATGACCAGGAACGCCAGTTGCTGGTGGCCGGAGTCGTCGACGGTCTCGCCGTAGTCGTAGACCGACGCGATGTTCGGATGGGTCAGGGCGGCCGTGTGCCGGGCCTCGTTGCGGAACCGTGCCAGGAAGTTCGGATCACCCGTGTACTCGCTGCGGAGCACCTTGGCCGCGACGATCCGGTCGAGGACCCGGTCGCGTGCCTTCCACACCTCACCCATCCCGCCGGTGGCGATGGGGGCGGTGATCTCGTATCGGTCGGCCAGCAGGCTGCCGGTGGAGAGCGCCATTCAGCCTCCCTGCCCTTCCAGATAGGCCTGCAGAACCTGACGAGCGATCGGTGCGGACACGTCGCCGCCGGTCCCGCCGCCGTTGGCGACGAACACTGCGACGGCGATCTTCGGGTCGTCGGCGGGTGCGAAGCCGATGAACCAGTTGTGGTCGGGAACGTCCTCCCGCACCTGTGCTGTTCCCGTCTTGCCGGCGACCTGAACGCCGGGGATCTGCGCGGCGCGTCCCGAGCCGTTGTCGACGACGCTGAGCATCATCTCGGTCAGCTGGCCGGCGATGTCCTCGGAGACCGGCTCGCTGAACACCTCGGGATCGGTCTCGTCGAGGACCGAGAGGTCGGGCGCCCGCACCTGGTCGACGAGGTAGGGCCGCATCAGCGTGCCGTCGTTCGCGACCGCCGCGGCCACCATCGCGGCCTGCAGGGGGGTCATGCGGACGTCGCGCTGGCCGATGGAGGTCTGGCCCAGCGCGGCCTCGCTCTCGATGTCGCCGATGCTGCTGGGCTCGACGCGGAGCGGGATGTCGAAGCTCTCGCCGTCCAGACCGAACGCCTCGGCCATGTCTCGGACGCTCTCCTCGCCGAGGTCGATGCCCAGCTGGGCGAAGGCGGTGTTGCACGAGATCGTCAGCGCCTGGATCAGCGTCTGCCGCTCGTCGGGGTCGCAGATGCTGCCGTTGAAGTTCTCCAGCGTGGTGCTGGTCCCCGGGAGCGTCAGCACGTCCGGCGCGGGGATCTCGGTCTGCGGGGTGTAGTCGCCGGTCTCCAGGGCGGCGGCCGAGACGATCACCTTGAACAGCGAGCCGGGCGGGTAGTTGTCGCCGATGCTGCGGTTGAGCCGCGGATCAGGGGAGGCGGCGTTCAGCTGCTCCCAGTACGCGCGGATCGCGTCGGGGTCGTGGCTGGACAGCTGCGTGGGGTCGTAGGTCGGCGTGCTGGCCATGCCCAGGATCGCGCCGGTGGAGGGGTCGAGGGCGACCACGGCGCCGGTGACACCCTCGAGGCCGGCCATGGAGGCCTGCTGCACCGTGGGGTCCAGGGTCAGGACGACGTCGCCGCCGGCCGGGTCGCGGCCGGTGAACAGGTCGGCGATCCGGCGGACGAACAGCCGCGGGTCCGAGCCCGCGAGCAGGTCGTTCTCGGCGTCCTCGATGCCTGTCTGGCCGTAGATCAGCGAGTAGTAGCCGGTGACCGCCGCGTACAGCGGTCCTTGCGGGTACTGGCGGAGGTAGGCCAGCCGGTCGTCGGTGGGCACCGACTCGGCAACCGGGCTGCCCGTGACCACGATCGCGCCGCGCTCCCGGTCGTACTCCTCGGCCAGGACCCGGGTGTTGCTCCTGTTGTTGCGCAGCTCGTCGGACCGGACGACCTGGATGTAGTTGACGTTGATGATCAGCAGCGTGAAGAGCACCAGCACGCTGATCGCCACCCGGCGGAGCGGGGCGTTCACTGTTTCACGACCTCGGTCGGCGCGTCACCGAGGCGCGGCGGCGGCGCCGACTGCGGGGTGGCCGGACGTCGTGCGGCGTCGCTGATCCGGACCAGGAGCGCCACCAGGACGAAGTTCGCGACCAGCGACGAGCCGCCGTACGCGAGGAACGGCGTGGTCAGACCGGTCAGTGGCAGCAGCCCGGTGACGCCGCCGAGGACGACGAACACCTGCCACGCGACGGCGAACGATAGGCCGGCCGCGAGCATCTTGCCGAACGCGTCGCGGACGACCAGCGAGGTGCGCAGCCCGCGCTCGACGAGGATCAGGTAGATGACGATCACGGCGACCAGGCCGAACAGCCCCAGCTCCTCGCCGATGGCCGAGGCGATGAAGTCGCTCTTCGCGACCGGCACCTGGTCGGGGCGCCCACCGCCGAGGCCGGTGCCGAACAGCCCGCCGGTCCCGAGCCCGAACAGCGACTGGACCAGCTGGTAGCCCGGCGCCGTCCTGGTAGGCGAACGGGTCGAGCCAGGTGTCGACGCGCTGCTGGACGTGGCCGAAGATCTGGTAGGCGATGAACGCCCCACCGGCGAACAGGCCGACGCCGATCAGCAGCCAGCTCGCGCGCTCGGTGGCGACGTAGAGCATCACCACGAAGATGCCGAACAGCAGCAGCGAGCTGCCCAGGTCGCGCTCGAAGACGAGGACCAGGATCGACAGCGCCCAGGCCATGAGCACCGGGCCCAGGTCGCGGCCGCGGGGGAGCTCGAGGCCCATCACCCGGCGGCTGGCCAGGGCGAGGACGTCCCGCTTGTCGTTGAGATAGGCGGCGAAGAAGACGACCAGGCAGATCTTGGCGAACTCGCCCGGCTGGATGGAGAAGCCGGCCACCCGGATCCAGATCTTGGCGCCGTTGACCTCGGAGATCGACGACGGCAGCACGGCGGGGAGCGCGAGCAGCGCCATGCCGACGAGAGCGAGGGTGTACGCGAAGCGGGAGAGCACGCGGTGGTCGCGGACGACGATCAGGAAAGCCACGAACAGGATGACGCCGAGCGTCGCCCAGATGAGCTGGACGGGGGCGTCCTCGCGGGTGATGTCGCTGTCGATCTGCTCGGCGGCGAGGTCGAGGCGGTGGATGACCGCCAGGCCCAACCCGACCAGCAGCGCGACGGCAGGGAGCATCAGCGGGTCGGCGTACGGGGCGAACTTGCGGACGACGAGATGGGCGACCACCCAGAGCGCGGTGATCCAGACGCTGAAGGTGGCCATCTCGGGCCGCAGCGACCCGGTGATCGTGAGGTCGACGATGCACTGGGCGGCGACGGTGATGAGGACGGCGAAACCCAGCAGGGCGGCCTCGGTGCCGCGGCGCTTCGGTGGCGCCGTCCCGGCTGCGGCCCCGCGCGGATCGGTGGCGGGGCCGGCCGTCACTTGGCCTCCCGGCAGTCCACCCCCGGCTCGGACGACGACGTCGTCCGTTCCGGCGTCGACGTGGTCGGCGACGTCGAACCCAGGGTGCGGCTCGGCGCAGTCGTCGGTCCCTCCCCGGTTCCGGTGGGCCGGGTGGGTGTGGACGGCGACGCGGAGGACGAGGGTGCGCTGCTGGTAGCCCCGTCGTCACCACCCGCCTTGCCCGTCCCGCCGCTGGGGCAGACGGGCAGGCGCTGGTCGCGCAGGGCGTCGAGGATGCGGGCCGCGTCGGCCTCGTTGTCGGCGGTGATGCCACCGCGGACCCGGTTGCGGGCCTGCATGGTGAGGTCGGCGACCGCGAGGTCGGTGTTCTCCTCCACCTCGAACAGGTCGAAGCCGACGATCGAGACGTCGAGCCCGCGGAAGACGGCCACGTGCTCGTCGCTGCCCGCGCCCTCCACCCCGACGAACCAGTGCTGCAGGGACCAGGCGTAGGTGCCGATCGCCCCCGCCACGAGCACGACGAGAACGGCTACCGCCACGAGGATGAGGCGCAGCGGGCGGCGGCGGGCGGAGGGGCCACCGCCCGGCGGCGGTGTCGTCGGGGGCGGCGGGGGTGGCGGCGGATCGGCCAGGGCCGCGCGCCCGGCGGCCGACCGGGCATCGACCTGACGCTGGCCGACGTTGCCGCCGGCGGCGCCGTCGATGACGGGCTCGATGAGGGCACCGCCGCGGCCGCCGTCCTCGATCACGTCGGCGACGATCACCGTGACGTTGTCGGGGCCGCCGCTGCGGAGCGCGAGCTCGATCAGTCGGTCCGCGGTGGACTGCGGGTCGGGGTCCAGCAGCGCTTCGGCGAGGGTCTCCTCGCTCACGACGCCGGACAGGCCGTCGGAGCAGAGCAGATAGCGGTCGCCGGCGCGGGCCTCGCGCATGGAGAGGTCCGGGTCGACGTCCTGGCCGTTCAGGGCCCGCAGGAGCAGGGAGCGCTGAGGGTGGCTGTTGGCCTCCTCGGGCGTGATCCGGCCGTCGTCGATCAGCGTCTGCACGAACGTGTCGTCGTGCGTGATCTGGCTGAGCTGGCCGTCGCGCAGCAGATAGGCGCGGGAGTCGCCCACGTGACAGAGCGCCAGCCGGCCGCCGGCGAAGAGGATCGCGGTGAGCGTCGTCCCCATGCCCTCGAGCTGCGGGGACTCGCGGATGACCTCGCGCAGGTGCTCGCTGCCCTCGAAGACGGCCTCGCGCATCGACTGCAACATGTCGCCGGACGGGGCGTCGTCGTCGAGGTGCTCCAGCGCGGCGATGACGACCTTGCTGGCGACGTCGCCGGCCGCGTGCCCGCCCATGCCGTCGGCAACCGCCAGCAACCGGGGCCCGGCGTAGACCGAGTCCTGGTTGTTGCCGCGGATGAGGCCGCGATCGGAGCGCGCCGCGTAGCGCAGCACGAGACTCATGAACGCAGCTCCAGAGCGGTCTGGCCGATGCGGATCGGCTGGCCGGGGGCGACCAGCAGCGGGCCCTGGACGCGCTGCTGGTCGAGGTACGTGCCGTTGGTGGAACCCAGGTCCTCGACGTACCACTGTCCACCACGGTTGGTGAGGCGCGCGTGCCGGGAGCTGGCGAAGTCGTCGGTGAGGACCAGAGTCGAGTCGTCGGCCCGGCCGATGAGGATCGGCTGGTCACCGAGGGTGATCTTGGTGCCGGTCAGCGGGCCCGCGGTGACGACCAGGGTGCGGGGACCCTTCTGGCCGCGCTTCTTGACCGCGGCGGCCCGCGGCGGCACGGCCGCCACCCGGCCGGCGCGACCGCCGAACAGGTCGGCCCGCACGACGCGGAACGCGGCGAAGATGAACAGCCACAGGAGCAGCAGGAAGCCGAACCGGAAGATCTGGACGACGATCTCGGGGGTCATCGCGCCACCCCAGCGGCACTCCCCAGCGACGGGCCCTGCGGGAACGTGCTGCGACGGAACCTCTCTGGGTTCCTCACGCGCCGTCCTGCCGGTAGACGAGCACCGAGTGGCCGATGCGGATGACGTCGCCGTCGGAGAGGGCATGTCGGCTGACCCGCCGGCCGTTGACCAGCGTGCCGTTCGTGGAGCCGAGGTCCTCGACCGTCGCCGTCCCACCGTCGAGGACGACGTCGACGTGCTTGCGGCTGACGCCGGTGTCGGGCAGCCGGATGTCGGCCTCGGTGCCGCGGCCGATCACGTTGCGCCCGGTGGTGAGCTCGTGCCGGGTGCCCGGGCCGTCGACGACCAGCACGTGGGTGACGCCCGGCTTCGAACCGGCCCGGCCGACGATCGCCGGCGGACCCTGCTTGCCGGTGTCGGAGGCGACGCGGCCGCGCAGCGGCGGGAGGGGCGGAAGCGGGGGATGGCCGTTCAGCGCCGGCGGCATCGGCGGCGCCAGCGCGACGTCCTCGCGCGAGGTGGGGCGGGCCGGGTCGGCGACGTGCGAGCTGACCTCGAAGACGCCGGTGGGCAGGTCGCTGTCGCGCTCGAGGCGCACCGAGACCTGGTCGAAGACCTGGTAGCCCTCGTCGTCGATGTGCTCCGACACCATGTCGGCGAGCTCGGAGGCGAGCTGGTCGGACCACTGGCCGAGGTGCTCGAAGTCGGTGGGCCCGAGGCGGACGACGTAGACGTTCGGGGCCAGGACGCGGCCCTCGCCGAGGACGGATCGCTGCTCGTCGGCTTCGCGCTGCAGGGCCTTGGCGATCTCGGCGGGGTGCACCTTGCCCTTGAAGATCCGGGCGAACGCCAGGCCGACCATGCCTTCGAGTCGACGCTCGAAGCGCTGCAGCACACCCACAGTCGCTCCTTTGCGCTCGCCGGCCATCCCGTTGTGCCAACCGTGATCGTAGCCGGGCGGTGCGCCGGGGACCGCGATGGAACTCGCGACGCCCCGCACGGATCTTGAGAGGCGACCAACGGGATCCTCCGTCGGTCACCGCCTCGATGTCCATGCCGGCGGACGTCCGGCTGACGACGCCCGGACAACGACGACCCCCGCACCGGGTTGCGGCTCCGCACTGTTACTCTCGCCTCTCGCCAGGGCAAGTGGCGGAATGGCAGACGCGCACGGTTCAGGTCCGTGTGTCCGAAAGGACGTGGGGGTTCAACTCCCCCCTTGCCCACCAGATCGACAAGCGCCCCGGAGGCCCGACCTCCGGGGCGTTCGTGTGTCGCGGGGCGTGCGCTCAGCGGCGCAGCTGCCGGCGCTCCCGGCCGCCGCCGGTGACGCTCTGCGCCAGCAGCACCGCACCCCACGGGCCGATGACCCAGATCGGCCAGAAGTAGTGGAACTCCCAGCTGGCCAGCGACGTGACCGCCCAGATGGTCAGCACGATCAGGCTGGTGCTCAGCCACGCGCGCCACGACTGGCGCTGGTCCCAGCCACCGGCCCACGGGCTCGGGGTGCTGCAGCCGGCGGTGGCACGGGGCTCGGCCTCCTGCCGAGGCGCGGGTACCGGCGCCGGGGTGCTCGCGGCGAGCGGCGGGAGGTCCGCGGTGAGCTCGTCGAGCTCCCCGTAGGTCTTCGCCGCGTAGGCCCGGGACAGACGCTCGTCGAACTCGGCGACGGTGAGCCGGCCCGCGGACATGTGGGCGCCGAGCACGTCGGCCACCGCGGCACGGTCGGCGTCGGCGGCGCGCAGGTGCGGCTCGGGCATCGGGCTCCTCCTCGGGTGGGATCCCAGTGTGTGCCGCTCGTGAGGCCGTCGTCCAGCGATCTCCGACCGGTTCCGTCGACCGGTCCCGGGCGGGTCCGTCGACCGGTGGACCGGCCCCGTCCACCGGCCGCCGTCCACCGGCCGCCGCGTCAGTCGCGCAGGGTGCGGATCAGGCCGCGGCCCGGCCGCCAGGAGGCGATGACGAGGGCGTTCTTCTCGTCGTTGAGGTGGACGGCCACGACCTGGTCGAGGTCGACGCGGAACAGTTCGAATCCCATGTCCTCGGGCGCCACCCCGGCTGCATCCCCGTAGGCCTTCCGCTCGTCGGCATCGGTGAGCTCGGTGGCGCGCCCTGAGATCTTCGCGTCGCCGTCGAAGGCGTCACCCTCTGCGCTGCCGCTGTGCAGCGCGAAGCGCGGGTCGCCGCGGAGGTCGTTGAACTTCGCCGACCGTGGCATCCCGGCCAGCCAGGGTTCACCGCTGACGAACTGCATCTCGATGCCACTGATCCGGGGCGACCCGTCGGGGCGCAGGGTCGCCAGGAACTTGTGGGCGTGCGCGTCGAAGGCCGCACGGATCCGGGCGGCGAACTCGGGTTCCTCGGCCTCGACGTCGGCGAAGCGAGCCATGACGGCACTCTGCACCCCTCAGCCGGCGGCCGGCACCGACTCCTGTGCGAGCGAGCGGCCGATGACCATCCGCTGGATCTGGTTGGTGCCCTCGAAGATCTGCATGACCTTCGCCTCGCGCATGTAGCGCTCGACCGGGAACTCGCGGGTGTAGCCGGCGCCGCCGAGCACCTGGACGGCGTCGGTCGTCACCTTCATGGCGGCGTCGGTGGCCACCAGCTTGGCGATGCTGGCCTGGCGCGAGTACGGCTTGCCGGCGTCCTTGCGGCGGGCGGCGACCAGGTAGGTGGCGCGGGCGGACTCGACGGCGGCCGCCATGTCGGCGAGCAGGAAGGCCAGACCCTGGTGCTCGACGATCGGCCGGCCGAACGCCTCGCGCTCGCGGGCGTACCGGACGGCGACGTCGAGAGCCGACTGCGCCAGACCCACGGCGACCGCGCTGACCCCGAGGCGGCCGGCGTCCAGGGCGCTCAGGGCGATGGCCATGCCACGGCCGGGCTCACCGACGAGGCGGTCGGCCGCGATCGGGACGTCGTCGAGGCGCAGGGCCGCCGTCGTGGAGGCGGTGAGACCCATCTTCTCCTCGGGCTTGGCGGCGCTGAAGCCGGGCAGGTCCGGGGTCAGGTGGAAGCAGGAGATGGCGCGCTCGCCGTCGGCGGGGGTGCGCAGGAAGGTCGTGTAGAAGTCCGCGTGGCCGCCGTGCGTGACCCATGCCTTCTCGCCGCGGGCCAGCCACCCGTCGTCGGACGGCTCGGCGCTGGCGCGCATGGAGGCGACGTCGGAGCCGGCGTGCGCCTCCGACAAGGAGTACGCGCCGATCAGCGAGCCGCCGACCATCTCGGGCAGGAGGTCGCGGCGCTGCTCGTCGGTGCCGAACTGCGCGATCGGGTTGCAGGACAGGGTGTGCACGCTGACGCCGAGGGCGACGCTGGCCCACCGCGCCGCCAACTCCTCGACGACCTGCAGGTAGACGGCGTACGGCTGCCCGCCCCCGCCGACCTCTTCTGCGAAGGGCAGTCCGAGCAGCCCGACCTCGCCCAGCTTCCGGAAGACCTCCCGGGGGAAGCGCTCCTCGCGCTCGTACTGGGCTGCGCGGGGGGCCAGTTCGGCATCGGCCAGGTCGCGGGTGAGCGCGATCAGGTCGGCGGCCTCCTGCGTCGGCAGTTCACGGTCGACCGGCACGGGTCTCCTTCTCGACGGGGTGGGACAGTACTGAGGACGGTACCGCAGTACTGTCGTCAGGCCGGAGTCATGCTGGACTCCCCCGCGGAGGAGGGCCATGACGTCGACCGTGTCCACCGCCGACGCCGCGCTCACGCGCCGTCAGGCGGAGCTGCTCGACCAGTTGGAAGCACTCTTCCTGGCCGAGGGCTTCGCCCGGTTCACCCTCGAGGACTTCGCCCTCCGGCTCCGGTGCTCGAAGAGCACGCTCTACGCGCTGGCCGGGAGCAAGGAGCAACTGGCCCTGCGCGTGGTGAAGCACTTCTTCCGCAAGGCGACCGCGGACGTCGAGGCCGACACCGTCATCGAGGGCGACCCGGCACGGCGGGTCACCGCCTACCTGAACGCCGTCGCGCGAGCGCTCGCCCCGGCCGGCCCGGCCTTCCACCGTGACCTCGACTCCTTCGCGCCCGGTCGCGAGGTCTACGAGCGGAACACCGCCGCGGCCGCCGACCGCGTGCGGTCCCTGATCGCCGACGGCGTCGCCCAGGGACGGTTCCGCGAGGTGCACCCGGCGCTGATCGCCGACACCGTGACGACGCTGATGTTCCGTATCGGTCGCGGCGACACCCAGCGGGCCACCGGTCTCGACGACGCGACCGCCTATCGCGAGCTGGCCGCTCTCTTGCTGCACGGCATCACCCTGTGACCGGTCCGCTCGTCGTGCCCGCGGCCTGGGACGACCCCGACGTCCAGCGATTGACCGCCGCACAGCAGGTCGAGCTCCGGGACCGCTACGACGGCGCGGGGGAGCCGGGCACGCCGCCGTCCGCAGCCGACGTCAGCGTCGTCCTGGTGGCGCGCGACGAGGACGGCGTCGCGGTGGGCTGCGGCGCGCTGCGCCGGCTCGGCGACGACGTGGCGGAGCTCAAGCGCATGTACGTCGTGCCGGAGGCGCGGGGGCGAGGGGTGTCGAAGGCGCTGCTGGCCGGGCTGGAGGCGGCCGCCGCGGTGCGCGGGTGGTCGACGCTCCGGCTGGAGACGGGCCCGCGGCAGCCGGAGGCGATCGGGCTCTACGAGCGCGCGGGCTATCGGCCGATCGCCGCCTTCGGTGCCTACGTCGGCGCAGCGGACGCGGAGCACTCGCTGTTCTACGAGCGGGTTCTCGACAAGAGCTGACCTGTTGGTGACCCGTGGCGCCGGCCGACTGATCGCCCGGGCCGGCGCCTCGGGCGTCAGGGTGGTGCCCGCATCCCCGAGTTGGCGCGGATGTGGATCTCGGTGCCGTCGGGGCGGTAGGTGTGCCAGACGGTGGTGCCGGGGTCGCGGGCCACGGAGAAGCGGCCTTCGTGGACGGCGGTGTGGTGCCGTTCGCACAGCAGGGCGCCGTTCTCGCACGAGGTCGGGCCGCCGTGGGCCCAGTGCTGGACATGGTGGATGTCGCACCAGGCGGCGGGGGCGGTGCAGCCGGTGAAGACGCAGTGCCCGTCGCGGGCCTCGATGCCGCGGCGGATGGCGGCGGTGGCGGCCCGCTGGTCCCGGCCGACGTCCAGCGGCAGCCCGGCGGGGTCGGTGAAGATGGCGAGCACGCCGGCGTCGCAGGCCAGCCGGCGGGCGGTCTCGGGACAGATCGGCCCGGCCCAGGCCAGGTCGCCGCCGGTGACCCCGGGGGCGCCGCGTTGCGCGCAGAGGGCGAACCAGTCGATGGTGACCCGGACCTGGGCGCGTTCCCCGCGGACGGTGGGCAGCTCGCCGGCGGCCAGGGCGCGGCGGGCGAGTTCGACCAGGGCGTCGCCCTGCCGTTGGCCGTGGCTGCGCAGGTCCCCGGCCGGGCGGTCGCCGTTCATCAGGGCCTCGAGGGCGGCGTGCAGGTATTCCCCGCCGACCGGGTCCAGGTGCCCGGAGAGGTGGATGCGGCCGCCGGCGGAGACGGCCATCCGGAAGATCCGGGTCTGCCCGGCGGCGTCGTCCAGGGTGCCGTCGGGGTCGATCCCGGCGACCCAGCGGCGGACCGCCTGGGCGGTGTCCTCCGGGCCCAGCGTGCGGGCCGCCTGGGTGAGGATGGCGTCGGTGGTGGCCAGGTCGATGCCGTTCTTCGCGGCGACGGCGACCCGGGCGGGGGTGACGGCGGCGGTGATCACCTCCACGTGCGCGGCGGTCACCGCACCCGCCGCGTAGGCGGCGGCCAGCTCGGGCAGCAGGTCGAGGCGGCGGCCGGCGCGGAGCAGGGCGGTGGCGTCCCGGCCGGCGATCCGGCAGTGCCCGGTCAGCCAGGTCTTCATCGACATCATGCCGTCGGCGTGCTGGGCGTTGCGCCGGTCGCAGGTGGTGGCCATCCGGGTCTGCAGGGCGCCCAGCTGGTTCAGCGTGGTCTGCAGCAGCGGGATCCCGTCGAGCAGTTCGGGGTCGGTGAGCTCGGCGGGGTCGAGGGTGGACAGGTCGAGGGCGGCGAACTGGTCGAGCAGCGACCGCAGCTCCGACACGACACCCACCACCCCTCCGCGGCTCGAACGTATGAGCGAAGGATAGGCGGCAGGTCTGACAGAAACCGCAGGTCAGCACATCTGTGGACAACGTCCGAGGTTGTGGACGACCGGCAGCGAATCGGGGGTCTTGAGGGGTAGGCATCCACGCATGAACCGCACCCCCGAGTCCGTCGCCGAGCGCGTGCTCGAGCGTCACGGCCGGACGTTCGCCGACGAGGCCGGCATCCGGCTGGCCGATCAGCCGGCCGCCCTGTTCCAGCTGCTGGTGCTCGCCCTGCTGCTCTCCACGCGCATCGGGGCGGGCGTCGCCGTCGCGGCGGCGTCCGGGCTGCGAGGCGCCGGCTGGACCACTCCGCAACGCATGCGCGATGCATCCCGATCGGCTGTGATCGCCACGCTGGGCCGGAGCGGATACCGGCGCTACGACGAGCGCACCGCCACGCGACTCCGGGAGTTGTCCGGCGTCGTCCTCGAGAAGTACGGCGGAGACCTCCGCCGGCTGGCCGCGGCGGCCGACGAGGACGTCGGGCGGGCGAGCGCTCTCGTCCGGGAGTTCAACGGCATCGGACCGACCGGCGCCGCCGTCTTCCTGCGCGAGGTCCAGGCGGTGTGGCCCTGGGTGCGCCCGTTCCTCGACGCCCGAGCCCTGGAGGGCGCCCAGCGCGCCGGCCTGCCGGCCGACGCCGACCGTCTGGCGCAGCTCGTCCCGCCCGATGATCTCGCGAGATTCGCTGCCGGACTGGTCCGCATCTCCCTGTGGAGGAGCAAGCAGGACCCGCTGTGGGAGGCCGAGTCCGATGTCGGCGCCGCGAGCGCCTGACCTGCACGCGAGGGGGAGCGACCACCGCGACAGCCGCCTGTGGTGGAGTGACCGCACCGGACGATCGGGAGGACCCATGCCGCAGAACGCCTGGCCGGCGACCGAACCGACCGAGGTCAGCGTGACCTCGGGCCCCGCCGAGCTGACCGTCGACCTGCGCGGCGGTGGCCTGCGCACGCTCACCGTCGGCGCATGGGACGTCCTCGACGGCTACGAATCGGGCGCGATCCCGTCGGGCCGCCGCGGCGGCGTGCTGCTGCCCTGGCCCAACCGCATCCGCGACGGACGCTGGTCCTGGCAGGGCCGGGACCTGCAGCTCGACATCGCGTCGGTGGACAAGCCGACCGCGATCCACGGCCTGGTCTCCTCGCAGCCCTGGCAGGTGCTGGACGAGGCCGACGACCGGGTGACCGTCGGCACCGTCGTCGAGAAGCGGTCCGGCTATCCGTTCCGACTGGCCGCCGCGATCGACTACGTCCTGACCCCCGACCGGCTCGAGTCGACCGTGCGGGTGCGCAACGTCGGCGACGACGCCGCGCCCTTCGGCGTCGGCCTGCACCCGTACCTCGCCGTCGGGGGGACGGCGGACGGGGACATCGGGGACGCCGAACTGGAACTGCCCGCCCGCACGCTGCTGGTCGTCGACGACGGTGGCCTGCCCACCGGGGAGCGGCGCGACCTCGACGGTGCCGTCGGACGGATCGGCGACCGGGTCTTCGACGATCCGATGACCGATCTGGCCCGCGACGACGACGGCTGGTCCCGCGTCCGGCTGCGCGGGCCGGCCGGGTCGCTCGAACTCGCCGTCGACCGGTCGTGGCCCTGGCTGCAGGTGTACAGCGGCGACACCCTGCCGGCCGGCCAGCGGCGCCGCAGCCTGGCGGTGGAGCCGATGACCTGCCCCCCGAACGCGCTCGCCGACGGCGTCGACGTGGTGGTCCTCGACCCCGGAACCGAGTGGGCGGGCACCTGGACGCTGGGCTGGACGGCGGCCTGACGTGCGGGTGCTCGAGCTGTGGCGGTATCCGGTGAAGTCGCTGCAGGGGGAACGGCTCGAGTCGGCGGAGATCGGCCCGGACGGCGTCGCCGGGGACCGGCAGTGGGCGCTGTTCGACCTCGACACAGGTTTCGGCCTGACCGCTCGACGCATGCCCGACCTGCTGTTCGGGTCGGGCCGGCTGCGTGCCGACGGGAGCGTCGAGGTGGTGCTGCCCGACGGCACCGTGACCGACGACGACGGCGTTCTCTCCGACTGGCTGGGCCGGCGGGTCGAGCTGCGGCAGGCGACCGCCCTCGCGGAGGGTGCTGAGGGACCGACCTACGAGAGCCCGGTGGACGACGAGGCGCCGGACAGCGACGACTGGGAACTCTGGCAGGGGGCGCCCGGGCCGTTCCACGACAGCCCGCGGATCCGGCTGTCGCTGGTGTCCACGGGCACGCTCGGCAACTGGGACCGCCGGCGCTTCCGCGCGAACGTCCTGCTCGACGGCGCGGGCGAGGAACAGTGGGAGGGACGCGAGGCGACCCTCGGCGAGGTGCGGCTGCGGTTCGGCCGACAGATCGGGCGCTGCGTGATGACCACCCGCCCTCAGCCCGGAGGCATCGCGCGCGACACGTCGGTGCTCAAGACCATCCACCGCGAGCGGGACGGCCTCCTGGCGGTGCGTGCTGCCGTTCGCAGTCCGGGCACGGTGCGCATCGGCGACGAGCTCGTCCCGGCTGACGCAGACTGAGCGTCGTGCGCACCGTCGATCTCCGCTCCGGCGAGGAGACCATCCGGCTGGGGCAGCTGCTCAAGCTCGTCGACGCCGTGCCCACCGGCGCGCAGGTCAAGGACGTCCTGCTGGCCGGAGACGTCCGGGTCAACGGAGAGCCCGAGGATCGCCGCGGGCGACAACTGCGCCGTGGAGACATCGTCTCGATCGAGGGCATGGAGGAGGTCCGGATCGGCTGATCGCGGTTCCACGTGGAACGGTCGGCCAGGGCCGACCGACGGCGCGCACACGGCAACGACGGGAACGGAGTCAGAGGTGACGGCACGGGAGCAGGTACGCGGTCCGCTGCGCGTGCCCCGCTGGCCCTCGACGGCCGCCGAGGAGCCCGACTTCGCTGCCATCCGCGCGGAGTTCGACGTCCCCGAGGCCTTTCCGGCCGACGTCCTCGCCGAGGCCGACCGCCGCGCCCGCGAGCGGGCGCTCCCGGAACTCGACGCCACCGACATCCCGCTGGTCACGCTCGACCCGGTGGGCAGCCGGGACCTCGACCAGGCCGTGCACCTCGCCGCCCGCGACGGCGGCTACCGGGTGAGCTACGCGATCGCCGACGTCGGGGCGTTCGTCCCCCTCGGGAGCCTCCTCGACGCCGAGGCGCGGCGCCGCGGTCAGACGCTCTACAGCCCCGACAGACGCACCCCGCTGCACCCGCCCGCGCTCAGCGAGGGCGCCGCGAGCCTGCTCCCCGATGAGCTCCGTCCGGCCGTCCTCTGGACGATCGACCTCGATGCCGACGGCGAGCCGGTCCACGTCGAGCTGCGACGGGCACGCGTCCGCAGCCGCGCGCAGCTGGACTACCCGTCGGTGCAGGCCCAGGCGGTCGACGGCGGGCTGCCCGAGCCGCTGGCCCTCCTGCCCGAGATCGGCCGGCTCCTCGAGCAGCGCGCCCTCGAACGGGGGGCGATCGAGCTGGGCACCCCCGAACAGGAGGTCGTGGCCGCGAAGGACGGCGGCTGGACGCTCGCGCTGCGCGGCGACCTTCCGGTGGAGGGCTGGAACGCGCAGATCTCGCTGCTCACCGGCCGGTGCGCTGCGGCACTGATGCTCGACGGCGGCGTCGGACTGCTGCGCACGCTGCCGCCCGCCCGCCCCGAGGATGTCCACCGCCTGCGGCTCCTGGCCCCCGCGCTCGGCGTGGAGTGGCCGGCGGACGCCGGGCCCGGGACCGCGATCGCCGGGCTCGTGCCCAGCCGACCCGGGCACGCCGCGTTCCTCGAGGAGGCGGCCACCCTGCTCCGCGGGGCTGCGTACACCCCGTTCGACGGCGCCCCGCCCGAGCAGCCGATGCACAGCGGCGTCGCCGCCGCGTACGCCCATGTCACCGCCCCGCTGCGGCGGCTCGTCGACCGCTTCGGCACCGAGGTCTGCCTCGCCCTGTGCGCCGATTCACGAGCCGGCGCCCGAACTGCGCGCGGCACTTCCGGAGCTGCCGGCCCTCATGGCGGCCTCGGACCGACGGACCCGCGAGGTCGAGCGGGCCGCCGTCGACGCCGTCGAGGCCTGGGTGCTGCGCGGCCGCGAGGGGCAGGTCTTCTCGGCCGTGGTCGTGGACGCCGAGAACGGCAAGGGCACCGTCGCCCTCGACGGGCTGGCGGTCCGCGGTCGGTGCGAGGGCGCAGCACTCACCCCGGGCACGCGGGTGCACGTCCGCCTCGAGGAGATCGACGTCGCCGGGCGCCGGATCGGCTTCCGTCTCGAGGACGGGGGAGCGGCGTGACGCGGGTGCCGCACCTCACCGCCCGGCTGCAGGGCTTCGGGACGACGGTGTTCGCCGAGATGAGCGCGCTGGCGGTGGCCACCGGCTCGGTCAACCTCGGGCAGGGCTTTCCCGACTACCCCGGCCCGGACGAGGTCCTCGACGTCGCCCGCGCCGCGATCGGCACGGCGGCCGACCAGTACCCGCCGGGCCCCGGCATCCCGGAACTCCGACGAGCGATCAGCGAGCACCGGCAGCGCTTCGCCGGTCCGCAGTACGACCCCGACACCGAGGTGCTGGTCACCGCCGGGGCGACCGAGGCACTCTCCGGTGCGCTGCTCGCGCTGCTCGACACCGGCGACGAGGTCGTGCTCTTCGAGCCGATGTACGACTGCTACGCCGCCGGCATCGCGATGGCCGGAGGGGTCGCCCGCCCCGTCCCGCTCCGGCCGCCCGGGCCCGACGGCGGACGCTGGACCTTCGACCCGGCCGAGCTGCGGGCGGCGATCACCCCGCGCACCAAGCTGCTGCTGCTCAACAGCCCGCACAACCCGACCGGCAAGGTCTTCACCGCCGACGAACTGGCCGTCCTGGCGGCGCACGCGATCGAGAACGACCTGCTCGTCCTCACCGACGAGGTCTACGAGCACCTGGTCTTCGGCGACGCCCGGCACGTCTCGATCGCCACGCTGCCCGGCATGCGCGAACGAACCCTCGTCGTCAGCAGCGCCGGCAAGACCTTCAACGTGACCGGCTGGAAGATCGGCTGGATCTGCGGCCCCGCCCCGCTCGTGACCGCCGTCCGCACCGCCAAGCAGTTCCTCACCTACGTCAACGGCGGACCGTTCCAGCCGGCGGTCGCCGCCGGGCTCGCCATGCCGGACACCTACTTCGAGACGGCGGCGCGCGACCTGGAGTACCGGCGCGACGTCCTGGTCCAGGGTCTGCGCGAGGGCGGCCTGCCCGTGTTCTCCCCGGAGGCCACGTACTTCGCGACGGTCGACGTCCGGTCGGTGCAGCCCGACGGCGACGGCCTCGCGTTCTGCCGCTCGCTCCCGGAGCGGGCCGGCGTCGTCGCCGTCCCGACCGGCGTGTTCTACGACCCCGCGCACGCCCACCTCGGTCGGCACCTGGTCCGCTTCGCCTTCTGCAAGCGCGACGAGGTGTTGGCGGAGGCCGTGCGGCGATTGAGGAGACTGACGTGAGGATCGCCGCGGTGCAGCACGACATCGTGTGGGAGGACCGGGACGCCAACTTCGAACGTCTCGCCCCGCAGGTCGCGCGATCGGTGGCCGCCGGCGCGGAGCTGGTCCTGCTCACCGAGACCTTCTCCACCGGCTTCTCCATGACACCGGGCATCGGGGAGCCCGAGGGCGGCCCGTCGTCGCGGTTCCTGGTCGACCAGGCCGCTGAGCACGGCGTCTGGGTGGGCGGCACCTGCCCGGAGATCGCCGACGACGCGGGTGGGGCGGGCGGGGGAACTGCGACACTGCCCTACAACTCCTTCGTGCTGGCCGGCCCGGACGGCACCACGCACCGCTATCGCAAGCTGCACCCGTTCACGCACGCCGGCGAGCACGAGCGGTTCCGCGCGGGGGAGAAGCCGGTGACCGTGCAGATCGGCGACCTCCGGGTCACCCCGTTCGTCTGCTACGACCTGCGGTTCGCCAACGTGTTCTGGCAGGCGGGACCGGAGACCGACGTCTACCTCGTGCCCGCCAACTGGCCCAGCCCGCGCCGGCACCACTGGCAGACCCTGCTGCTGGCCCGGGCGATCGAGAACCAGGCCTACGTCGTGGGCTGCAACCGCGTGGGTACCGCCGGCGACGGCACGGAGCACGTCGGCGACAGCCGGATCGTCAGCCCGATGGGGGAGCTGCTCGCCTCGGCGGCCGGCGTCGAGACGATCGTGCTGGCCGACGTCGACCCGGCCGAGGTGACCGCGACGCGGGAGCGGCTGAAGTTCCTTCCCGACCGCCGGAACTGACGCCTGACCTCCCTCGTAGGAGGGAGTCCGCTGGAGTCGCTCAAGCAATAGGCACGAGTGCCCGATACGGGATGCATGAGCATCGAAGGAACCTGCGTCGACGGGCACCGCCGTGCGCCCGCGCCGGCGGTCCCTCAACGGGCTCGCCCTCCAGCTCGCCGCGGTCGCGCTGTCGTTCATCCTCATCGCGCTGCTCGTGGTCACCTCGTCGCGGGCGGCCTTCGTCGCCCAGAACGACAACGTCACCAACCAGGTGACCGCTGCGGCCGTCGACCTCACCGACAACGACGCCGGCACGGCGATGTTCGCCAACGTGACGGGCCTGATGCCCGGCACCGACGTCGACCGGTGCATCGACGTCACCTACACCGGCACGGTCGACCCCACCGCGGTGCTGCTCTACGCGAACGCTGCGCCCACGGGCACCCTGGCGCCGTACCTGAACCTCACCATCGACATCGGCGCCGACACCGCCGACGCGTTCCGCACCTGCACCGGCTTCACGCCGTCGGCCAACATCTACACCGGCACGCTGTCCGCGTTCGCCTCCAGCCACGGCACCTACGCGGCCGGCCTGAGCACCTGGGACCCGGCCGGCAGCCCCGAGACCCGCACCTTCCGCTTCCGCGTCTCCGTGCAGGACAACGCCGCCGCCGAAGGCCTCACCTCGACGTTCGGCTTCTCATGGGAAACGCGGACCAGCTGACCCGCCGCGGCCGGGCCCCCCGGCCCGGCAGGGCTGTCACCACCGCTGACAAGGCGGCGTTCCCCACCACGTCCGCATCGGCGCCGAAGAACGGCCGCCCCGCGGGCAAGACCTGGCAGCGCACCGTCCTCTACGGCGCCGGCACGATCAGCATGCTGATCATCTCGATGGCCAGCAGCCTCTCGCTGTGGATCGCCCTGCCCTGGGGCTTCCTCGGCTGGTCGCCCACGCTGGTGACCTCCGGCTCGATGGCGCCCCTGGTCACGCCGGGCGACGTCGTCATGATCCGTCCGGTCACTCCGGAAGAGCTGCTGCCGAACACCGTGGTCCTCTACGACCGCCCCGACACCGGCCGCGTGCTGCACCGCATCCTCGAGCAGCTCCCCGACGGCACCTTCCGCACCGGTGGCGACGCCAACGCGGTCCCGGACAGCACCTTCGTGCACGTCGAGGACATCGAGGGTGCCGCCGTGCTCGCCGTCCCGTGGGTCGGCCGGCCCGCGCTCTGGCTCGCCCAGGGCCGCTACGTGCTGCTCGGCGGCGCCGCCGTCGTGCTGCTGGTCATCCTCCGACTCGCGCCGCGGTCCTTCGACCCGGCGTTCGACCCGTGGGCCTCCGGCCGGCGGATCAACCCCGCCGAGGTGCTGCTCGGCCGGTCCACCGGCAGCCCGGACGACCGGCGGGCGTCCGCCGGCCGACGGCTGCTGCCCGCGACGCTGCACGCCACCGTGCTGGAGCGCCTCGACGCGCAGACCGCCGCCGCCCAGCGCCGGACCACCACCCTCCTGGAAGGCCTGTCATGAGCGGCCGCGGACAGACCACGCACGACCGCCGGTCGGCTCCGAAGGAGCGCCGGGACCGCGGCCGTTCCGTCGCCGAGCGGGCTCTCGGCCAGATCCGGCTCGTCGCCGTCGCGCTCGTGCTCGTCGGCGGGGCCGGCTACCGCCAGTCCGAGGGCGGGATCGCGCGTGAGGTCGCCCTGCCGCTGGCCGGTGGCGCGGCCGCCATCCTGCTCGCCGTCGCCATCCTGACCAGCCGCGCGGCCCGCGCCGGCTCGGGCCGCCGGTCCAAGCTCGCCGCGGCCGGGACCATCGCCGATGCCGTCGTCGTCCTCGGGGTCGTGGCCATGGCCGGCCTGCCCCCGCGGTCCTTCGCGCTCGTCCTGCTCATGCTGCCGTTCCTCGAGGCCGCGCTCTGGTTCGGTCTCAGCGGTCTGGCCGGGCTGTGGACGATCAGCTCGGTCGCGCTGGGCGCCTACGTCGTCGTCTTCCCCGAGTCCGCCGCCGACGACGCCCTGAGCGTCCTGGTCATCGCGATGCCGACCCTGCTGCTGGCGACCATGCCCGTGGCCATGCTCGCCGAGCACCTCGTCGCGCAGGTCGGTCAGCTCGGGACTGCCCGCGAGGCGGCCGACGACCGCGCCCGCCTGCTGGGCGACCTGTCCGCCATCACCGCGGAGATCTTCCCGCTCGACCGCGGCGCCGTCCTGGCGCAGCTGGTCTCGGGCGCCGAGCAGCTCGGCGCGACGGCAGTCGGTGTCACCGGCAGCGACGGCACGGCCGTCGGGACGACGGACGCCGCGGACGCCGCCCCCCAGTCGACCCCGGCCGACGAGGACGACGAGCACGAGACCGTCCAGCTCAGCCGCGAGCTCGAGCTCCCCAGCGGCGACACGTACACCTTCACCGCCCGCGTCACCGGCCCGGCCGAGGAGGTGGCCCGACGCGTCGAGGCCCTCGAGCTCCTCGTCGCCCAGGCCCGCGTCGGCCTCGCCAACGCCGTCCTCGTGCACGAGCTGGAGCGGCTCAAGCAGACCTACCAGGAGCAGGCCACGCGCGACCAGCTCACCGGCCTGCTCAACCGCCGCGGTCTGGTGCTGACCGCCGAGCAGATCCCCGGCCACCTCGGCGTGCTCTTCTGCGACCTCGACGGCTTCAAGGGCGTCAACGACACCCTCGGCCACGCGGCCGGCGACGAGCTGCTCGAGAAGGTCGCCCGGCGGCTCGAGGCCGCCATGCGCGAGGGCAGCGTGCTCGGCCGCATGGGTGGTGACGAGTTCGTCGTCGTCACCCCGGGCGCCTCCGACGAGGACCTGGCCGGCCTCGGCCGCCGCATCGAGATCGACCTCGGCAAGCCGTTCCTCCTCGAGGCCGGCATGGCCCGCATCGGCGTCAGCATCGGTGCCGCGCACGCCAAGCCGGGCGAGCGCGACCTCGACAGCCTGCTCAACCAGGCCGACGCGCTCATGTACGAGGTGAAGCGCAGCCGGAAGTCCGGCCGGTCCCGCGACGGGGCCGAGGTCCGGACGTGAGCACCGAGCTCCTGGAGCGCCCCGCGCCGAAGCAGGAAGCGCCGACTCCGAAGAAGAAGAAGAAGCGGCGCCGCCGCCGGTTCTCGCTCAACGGCCTGGCCATCCAGCTGTCGGCGTTCGCGCTCAGCTTCACCCTCGTCGCGCTGCTGGTCGTCAGCGGCTCGCAGGCGGCCTTCGTCGAGGAGAACGAGGCCGTCACCAACTACGTGCCGATCGGCCAGACCGAGCCCCCGGCGGACGGCGACGGCGACTGGACGCCCCGGTCGCCGTCGTCCCCGACGTCCCCGGCTCCTTCCGAGCCGACCGAGCCCCCCGTCGAACCCGACGCCGGAGCCGGAGCCCGACCCCGTCGTCGAGGTCGTCGAGCTCACCGACAGCGACGCCGGCACCGCGATGTTCGCCGACGGCGTGCCGCTCGCGCCCGGCGTCGCCGAGGAGCGCTGCATCGAGGTCACCTACGCCGGCGATGTCGATCCGCGCCCGGTGATGCTCTACGCCGCCGCGACCGACGGTCCCCTGGCGCCGTACCTGGATCTCACCATCGACGTCGGCACAGCCGACGTCGGCGTCTTCGGCTCGTGCAGCGGATTCGTGTCCGAGAGCACGGTGTACTCCGGCACGCTCGCCGGGTTCGTCGCGGCGCACCCCGGCTACGCCACGGGCGCACCCACCTGGGACCCCGCGGGCTCGGGCGAGAGCCGCCACTTCCGGTTCACCGTCGCCGTCCAGGACGACCCGGCCGCCGCCGGCCTCTCGGCCGTCTTCGGCTTCTCCTGGGAAACCCGGGACGACGCATGACCGCCCGTCGATCCAGGGGCCGCCTCTGGCAGGGCGCCGCCGTGGTCCTGGCGGCCGGCCTCACCGTGGCGCTGACCCAGGCCACGACCAGCGCCGCGTTCACCGCGCAGACCGGGGACACGAGCAACCAGGTGACGGCGTCGACCAACTTCTGCACGTCCGCCGGGGGGACGACGCTGACCGCGAGCGCGGACACCACCGGGTACCAGACCAACCCGACGACGATCTACGGGTCGAGCACCGACATCGGGGTGGGGTCGGGGGCGTCCGCCAACGGGCGGGTGCTCCTGCGCTTCACCCTTCCCGCCCTGGCGAGCCACTGCGACATCACCGCGGCCACCCTGCGGCTCTACGCCAGTGGACCGACCGCCGGCCGCACGATCGACGTCTACCGCGTCGACCCGGCAGGGACCTGGTCCGAGGCCGCCACCAACTGGAACAACTTCCCGGCGACGACCGGCGTCGCCGTCGGCAGTGCCTCGCTCGGATCCGTCGGATGGCAGCAGTGGACGGTCACCTCGATGGTGACCGCGTTCTACGCGGGCACCAACAGCGGCTTCCTCGTGCGCGACCGCATCGAAGGCGGTGGCGGCATCTGGCAGCTGTGGTCCGCGCGGGAGAACGGCACGGTCGCCAACCGGCCGCAGCTCGTGCTCACCTGGGGGTGATCCCCGGCGCCGACGTCTGGTCGACGACGATCTCCTCCCGCTGCACCTGCTGGGTCACCGTCTCCTGACCCTGCACCAGCTCGGTGCGCAGCCGGACCCGCTCGCGGGGGACCACCTCGACGCTCACGACCGGTCGCTCGGTGTGCAGGACGATCTCGTCGGGCAGGCCACCGGCGGTGTCCGTGCTCGAGCGCGGCGCGCTGTGCGCTCCGTAGCTGTCCTCCGCCCCGGTCAGTGACTCGCCGACGCCGTCGTCCACGGCGTCGATCGGGACCTCCTCGACCCGGATCTCCTCGCGCCGGATCGGCACGGTGATCTGGACCTCCTCGGTCACCACGTACTTGACCAGCCGCACCCGGGTGGCGGCGACCCGCTCGGTCCCGACCCGCAGCTGCTCCTCGTTGCGCACCATGCCGCCGTCCGTGCCCGGAGCCATGTCCGGAGCCATGTCCGGAGCCGGGAGCCGGAGCCGGGGTCGGAGCCGGAGGCTGCGCCCCGTACGCCGCCGGCGGGGCGCGGCAGCGGGGCGTCCGTGCCGGTCATGACCACCGTGTCGGCCCCGGTCCGGTCGTCGACGTCGTCCCCGGCGCCGGGCGGTACCAGGCCCTCCGCGGTCGGCGTCCACGCCGGAGTGCCGCCGACGACGCTGTCCAGGCCGTAGTGCCGGCGGAGGCGGGCCTCGTCGTCGGGAGCGAGATGGTCGCCCTGAAGGTGGGGCGCGCTCTTCACCTCGTCGACCGACACCGGCACGCGCAGGGCGCCGTCGGCGAAGCTGGCCTCGGTGGCCGGCACGATCGAGTGCCGGGTCCCGAACAGGCCGGTCGTCACGGCGACCCAGGAGGGCGCGCCGGTCCGGTCGTCGACGAAGAAGTGCTCGACGGTCCCGATCTTGTCGCCGGTGCTGCTGTAGGCAGTTCCGCCGATCGAGGCGGACACCTCGCGTTCGGTCAACATGGGTCGGCTCCCTCCTGAGGGCGCACCGCGGTGAGCGCCGTTCCCGAGTCGGTGCCCCGTGGGCGCCGGGTCCGAACATCGGCCCCGGTCAGCAGGGGCAGCGGGGCAGGACCAGGTCGGCGATCAGCGCCCGGTGGTCGCTGCCGCGGACGGCGGCGATCGCGAGCGCCGACACCCCGATCCGCGGGTCCACGAGCACGTGGTCGAGCGTCAGCCGGGGCAGCGGTGCGCGCAGCGGCCGCCAGGTCCAGGCGCCGGCCCGACCGGTCGCGCGGGCGGCGTCGACGTACCCGCGGGCGAGGACGGCGCGGAGCGCCGCGTGGTCGAGGGTCGCGTTGAAGTCGCCGGCGAGCACGCGCAGCACGTCCGTGTCCGGGGCCGGCAGCGCGGCCAGATCGGCGGTCCAGGAGCGCACCTGGGCCGGGGACACCGCCGGCGGCATGCTGTGCACGGCCACGATCTCGACGTCCGGGCCGCCCGCGCGGGCCAGCCGGACCGAGGGCTGCTCGAAGCTGCCGGGAACGACGCCGGTTCCCGCGATCGGCCGGCGGCTCCAGACGGCCCCGGAGGCCGACGGCACCGAGCCCGCGCGCGCCGGGATCACGTGCCCGTGGGGGAGCAGCTCGGCCAGCCCGGCGGCGAGCAGCCGCCGCTCGGCCCGTGGGGTGAGCTCCTGCACCGAGAGGACGTCGACGTCGTACCGGCGGACGAGATCGAGCACCGGCTCCGGCCGCACCCGGCCCAGCCGCAGGCTCACCGTGGCGATCCGCAGCCGCTCGCCGTCCGGCGCCGGGTCGGAGGTCCGCACCCGACGTCGCACACCGAGGACCGGGCCCGCCAGCGCCAATCCAGCCGCGGCCGCAGCCATCGCGCCCCGGCGCGAACCCACCGCGACGGCGGCCGCGACCGGCAGCACCGCCGTCGCCGCGGCCTGCGGGGCGAACGCCATCGCCGGGACCAGCGGGAACCCGCGCTCGGCGCCGGCGAGCCGCAGCACGGCCAGCACGCCCCAGGGCAGCGCCACCCCCGCCACCAGGAAACGGGACATCCTGGCGGGCATCGCGACACCGTAGCCATCACACGACCGGCTCCTGGCCTACCGTCGGCGACGCGGTTCCCGCGCAGAGGGAGCCCGGAGCCAGCGGGAGACACCGTGACCAGCGGGCACGTCGAGGTCGAGCGGAAGTTCGACGTCGACGGCGGGTTCGTGCTCCCCGACCCGGCGGACCTCGCGGCTGCGGGGATCGCCGCGACCGATCCGCCGGTCGAGCACTCTCTCGAGGCGGTCTACCACGACACCGCGGATCTCCGGCTGGCTCGCGCGCGGATCACCCTGCGCCGACGCACCGGCGGCTCTGACGCCGGTTGGCACCTCAAGCTGCCCGGGGGAGGGCGGGGCGCGCAGGGAGCTGCACGCGCCGCTGGGCCGCGCGGTCGAGAACCCGCCTCCCGCCCTGCTCGACCCGGTCCGCGGCATCCTCCGGGGTGCGCCCACCGCGCCCGTGGCGACCCTGCGCAACCACCGCGTCGTCACCGTGCTCCGCGACGGCGAGGGCCGGCCCCTGGCCGAGGTCGCCGACGACACGGTCACCGCCAGCGCCTCCGGTCCCGATGGCGCGGCGGAGCTGCAGGCCTGGCGGGAGGTGGAGGTCGAGCTCCTCGACGGCGACGAGGCGCTGCTGGCGCCGGTCGGGGAGTGGCTGGTCGCCGCGGGCGCTCGCGCGTCGGACTCGTCGTCGAAGCTCGGCCGGGTGCTGTCGTCCCGGCTCCCTGCCGCACCGGCCACCGAGCCCCAGGAGTCGACCGCCGGCGAGGTCGTCCTGGCCGCCGTCCGTGGCCAGGTCGCGGCATTGCAGGCGGCCGACGTCGACCTGCGCATCGACGCACCCGACGCCGTCCACCAGCTGCGGGTGGCCGCCCGGCGGCTGCGCAGCATCCTGGCGGCCTTCCGACCGGTGCTGGACCGCGCGGCCACCGAGCCGCTCCGCACGGAGCTCTCCTGGCTGGGCGGGGAGCTGGGCCAGGCCCGCGACGACGAGGTCGCCCTGGCCCACCTCCGCGAGCTGGTGTCGGAGCAGCCGCCGGAACTCGTCCTCGGTCCCGTCGCTGCGCGCCTGCAGCAGACGGCCATCCGGTCGGCGGCGGCCGGCCGCGAGCAGGCGCTCGCCACGCTCACCAGCGAGCGGTACCTGCGGCTGCTCGACGCCCTGCATGCCCTGCTCGACGAACCGCCATTCGCGTCCTCCGCCGGCGACCCGGCGCGGCCGGTGTTCCTCGCCGCCGTGCGCAAGGCCGGGGAACGGCTGCTCCGCCGCGTCCGGACGGCGGAGCGCGCGGACGGCGACGCGCGCGACGTAGCCCTCCACGAGGTGCGGAAGGCGGGCAAGCGGCTGCGCTACACCGCCGAGGTCGGCGAACTCGGGCCCGGGAAGCCGCCCAAGAAGCTGGTCAAGGCCGCCAAGCGCGTGCAGACGACGCTGGGGACGCTGCAGGACACCGTCGTCACGCGGGACGTGTGCCGTCGGCTGGCCATCGAGGCCGCGGCGGCGGGCGAGAACGCCTTCACGTTCGGCCACTTGCACGGACTCGAGCAGGCCCGCGCCGAGAGTGCCCGGGCAGCCTTCGCCGACCTGGAACCGGATCTGCTGCCGACGCTCCGGGCGGCGCTGCGCACCTGAGAGGGTCCTGACAGGGAACGCGGGGAGACTGTCCGTCGTCGAACCCTCGGGGCGGACGCACCGTCCCCGCGCCCGATCCTGCTCCGGAGGCCGCCCTGTCCATCGTCGGCCTCCTGGGCTTCCTGACCGTCGTGCTGCTCGCGCTGGTCCTGCTGCACGGCTACATCTGGTGGCGCATGGTGCGCTCCACGACGGTTCCCGGCCGCACCCGGCGCCGGCTCACGCTGCTGACGGTCGTGCTCGCGCTCCTGCCCGCCGCCGCGGTCGGCCTGCGCCGCACCCTGCCCCCGGACGCGGCCGCCCCGCTGGACTGGGTCGCCTACCTCTGGCTGGCGCTGGCCTTCTACCTGTTCCTGACCCTCCTCGCCCTCGAGCCGGTGCGCCTCGTGCTGCGCCTCCGCAGCAACGCTGCGCGAGCGCGGGAACGCGGTGCCGAGCGCCGCGCCCGATGCGGCGCGAGGGGCCGACGGGCCGCGCAGGACGCAGGTCCGGCCACCGGGACGCACGGGCCGCGGAACCCGCGACCCGTCATCGGCGGCTCTTCCTCGCCCGCGGTCTCGCGGCCACGGCCGGCGTGGTCGCGGTCGGCACCGTGGGCACCGGCACCTACTTCGCGAACGCGGCGCCGGTGGTCGAGCGCGTGCCGATCACCCTGCGCGGCCTCGACCCGGCCCTCGACGGCTTCCGGATCGTCACGTTCTCCGACGGGCACCTGTCGGCCACCTACGGCGGGCGCCGGTTCGAGCGGCTGGTCGAGATCGTCAACGCGCAGCAGCCCGACGTCGTGGCCATCATCGGCGACCTGGTCGACGGGGGCGTCGAGGAACTGCGCGAGGACGTCGCCCCGCTCGCCGACCTGGTCAGCGAGCAGGGCGTCTACTTCGTCACCGGCAACCACGAGTACTTCGTCGACACGCGCGCCTGGCTACGGCACCTGCCCACCCTCGGCGTCGACGTCCTGCGCAACGAGCGGGTCAGCCTCACCCGCGGCACGGCCGCCTTCGACCTCGCCGGCATCGACGACCGCACCGCGGCGTCCTCGGGCGTGCCCGGTCACGGCGCGAACCTCGACGCCGCGCTCGACGGACGCGACGACGCCACCCCCGTCGTCCTGCTGGCCCATCAGCCGGTGATGCTCGAGCAGGCGGTCGCGGCCGGCGTCGACCTGCAGCTGTCCGGGCACACCCACGGCGGCCAGCTGTGGCCCTTCGACTACGTGATCCGGCTGGACCAGCCGGCCGTCGAGGGCCTGAGCCGGCACGGCGACACCCAGCTCTACGTCACCCGGGGCGCCGGCTACTGGGGTCCGCCGGTCCGGGTCGGCGCCCGGCCGGAGGTCACCGTCGTGGAGCTGCGCTCGCCGTCCTGAGCCCGGTCAGACCGCGCCGCCCTGGTGCAGGGCGGAGATCGCCTCGTCGACCAGCTTCTGCAGGTCCTCCTGGCCGTCGGAGTCCGCCCACGCCAGCAGCCCGCGGGTGAAGGCAGCCAGGTGCGCGTCGACGACGACGGCCTCGGCGGGCTGCAGCGACCCGCCGGGCTCCGGTCGGCAGGGCGCCGGCCACCATGCCCGGCGGTCGTCCGCTCGAACTCGGCGGCGCGGTTGCGCAGCGACGGTGTCGCGGCGATGACCTTCCAGCGGGCGAGCGTGTCCGCCCGGTCCTCGCGGCGTCCACTGCGCGAAGAACACGCCGGGGCGGCCACCCGCGAGCCGCTCGCCCACGGGAAGGTCCGCCGGCTGGGTGGCGAGGAGGGCCGCCATCTGCTCCGCCGTCGGCAGCTGCATGACGATGTGTTCCTTGCTGGGGAAGTGCGCGTAGAACGTCGGCACCGACACCTCGGCTGCGGCCGCCAGCTGGCCGACGTTGACGCGGTCGAAACCCTGCTCCTGGAACAGCCGCATCGCGGTGTCGAAGATCCGCCGGTGCGTGCTCGCCCACTTCCGGCTCCGCCAGTCCCCCGTGTCGCTCACGGCGAACATCTTGAGGCGTTCCGAGGTCTGCGGGCCACATGCACGGCCGCGACACGGTCGATCCTGTGCCGGAACTGCGTCAGCCGGTGAACGCGCCGGTCTCGGCGAGACGTGCCGGGGTCACGGTCTTCAGCCGGGCCACCGCCGTGGCCAGCGGGACCAGCTCGATCTCGGTGCCGCGCAGCGCCACCATCGTTCCGGTGGCGCCCTCGTGGGCGGCGATGGTGGCGTGCACGCCGAACCGGGTCGCCAGCACGCGGTCGAACGAGGTCGGGGTCCCACCGCGCTGGACGTGGCCGAGCACCGTCGTCCGCACCTCCTTGCCGGTCCGCCGCTCGAGCTCCTCGCCGAGCTGCTGGGCGACGCCGGTGAACCGGCGGTGGCCGTACTCGTCGACGCCGCCGTCGCGGATGCTCATGGTCCCGGGCAGCGGGTGCGCGCCCTCGGCGACGACCCCGATGACGTGGCTGTCGCCGCGCTCGAACCGGGCCTCGACGAGCCGCGCCACCTCGGCGACGTCGAACGGCTCCTCGGGCACCAGCGTCACGTGCGCACCCGCGGCGAGGCCGGCGTGCAGCGCGATCCAGCCCGCGTGCCGGCCCATGACCTCGACCAGGAGCACCCGCTGGTGCGACTCGGCGGTGGTGTGCAGCCGGTCGATCATCTCGGTGGCGATGCTGACGGCGGTGTCGAAGCCGAACGTCAGGTCGGTCTCGGCGATGTCGTTGTCGATCGTCTTCGGGATGCCGACGACCGGCACACCCGCGCGGGACAGCAGGTGGGCCGCGGTGAGCGTCCCCTCGCCGCCGATCGGGATGAGGACGTCGATGCCGTGCGCCGCCAGCACGCCCTTCATCTCCGCCAGGCCGGCCTCCAGCCGTTCCGGCGCGACCCGCGCGGAGCCGAGCGTCGTGCCACCGCGCGTCAGGAGCCCGTCCACCGCCGCGATGTCGAGCGGGGTGGTCCGGTCCTCCAGCAGTCCGCGCCAGCCGTCCCGGAAGCCGAGGACCTCGCTGTCGTAGTGGTTCGTCGCCGTGCGGACGACGGATCGGATGACGGCGTTCAGGCCGGGACAGTCGCCCCCGCCGGTGAGAATTCCGATGCGCACCGGCTGCTCCCTCATTGGTCGGAGCGTCCGACGATACGTCATGACGTCATGATGTTCCGTTCGAACGGGTGAACAGCGCGTTGCGTCTGGCGTCCGAGCGCGACGGACGTCTCATACGACATGACGAACAGACGTCTCATCGGGGCAGTACCTTTGCGGCGTGGTGACGCCGACGACCGGACCGAAGTACCTCTCGGTCCGTGAGCACCTGCGCCGCCGGGTGACCGCTCTCCCCGAGCGCTCGCTGCTCCCGCCCGAGCCGGTCCTGTGCGCCGAGTACGGCGTCAGCCGCATCACGCTGCGCCGCGCGATCGACGGCCTGGTCGCCGACGGCCACCTCGTCCGGGAGCAGGGTCGCGGCACCTACGTCACGCGACCGGCCATCCGGCACGAGTACCGCGAGAGCTTCGTGCACCGCATCGCCGGCTTCAACTCCGTGATGACCGAGCAGGGCGCCCAGGTCGGCACGACCGTGGTCGCCCAGCGGATCATCCCGGCCCCGTCGGCGGTGGCCGCGGAGCTCGGGCTGGCCACCACCGACCCCGTGGTCGAGCTCGAGCGGCTGCGCAGCGTCGACGGCCAGCCGAACCACGTGGCGCACAGCTACCTGCCGGCGGCCGTGTACCCGGCCTCCGCCGAGGCCGACTTCAGCACGGGCTCGCTGTATGAGTTCCTCCGCCGCGAGTACTCCGCCGACCTGGCGCACGCGCGGATCGTCGTCGACGTGGGCACGGCCGACCACGAGGAGGCCGAGCTCCTGCACGTCGTCGCCGGGTCGCCGCTGCTGGTGGTCCGCACGACGGTCCGGGACAGCACCGACCATCCGCTGGTGCACAGCTTCTCCCGGCTCCGGCCGGACGTCAGCCAGGTGGAGTTCGAGGTCTCCGTGGGCGGCCGCTGAGTGACCACCGCGAGCGGCACCCGCGTCGTCCCCCAGTCGCGCGCCGAGGTCTGGCAGGCGCTGGCCGTGCTCGAGCCCTACTGCGCGGTCTGCGACGTCTCGTACGTGGTCGGCGACGGACGGATCGGCAAAGGCACCGAGTTCGTCTGCGCGCCGGGACGACTCGACGGCGCCGCGCCGCCGGCCGGCGCTCCGCGCGGTCAGATCCTGGAGTGGACGCCGCGGAAGCTCGTCGCGACCAGGCTCGTGCTCACGACCGAGACGTGGACGACGCGGATCGAGCTGGCCGACGCCGACGACGGCGGCACCCGCGTGACGATGACCGTCGTACTCGAGGCCGACGGGGGCAACCGGATCGTGCGGCGGATCCAGCGCTCGGCCGCCCAGCGCATGGTGCAGGAGACCGTCGACGCCGAGCTGCTCAAGGTCCCGGAACACCTCGACCAGGCGTCCGCCGCGCGCTGACCTGCGGAGCCCGTTCGGCCACGATCGGGTTACAAACGCATCAGTTCTCGTTCCGCGGGTACAGGTTCCCGTCGTGATCGACGCGTGCACTCGGCCCCATGGCCGGGATGGGGGCTGCGTCGGCGGAAGAAGGAGACACTCGTGTTCCAGATCCTCGGTCTCATCGTCGTGGGCGCCATCATCGGCGTCCTCGCCCGTCTGATCGTCCCGGGCAAGCAGAGCATCAGCATGGTCATGACGGTCGTGCTGGGCATCGTCGGCGCGATCATCGGCGGCCTCATCGGCGGCCTGATCAACGACAGCACCAACATCTTCGAGCTGAACGTGCTCGGATTCATCCTCGCCGTCATCGCGGCGGTCGTACTCGTCGGCGCCTACGCCGGCATGGCGGGTCGGTCCAACCGCGCAGTTCGCTGAGCCGGCACCCGGGGGACGCCGAGAGCCTCAGAGCTCGACCGCGTCCCCCGGGGCCAACCGGCCGAACGGGGTGGGTGTGCCCGGCCCGCGCTCGCCCAGCAGGCCGCTCACGACGCCGAGACCGGCGTCGTTGAGCAGTCCGTCGTGGATCGCGTACGCCTGGTCGGCGTCCACGGCGCGCACGTAGTCGATCAGCTCGCCCACCTTCGACCAGGGCGCGTGCAGAGGCAGCAGGAGCGTCGACACCGGTTCGTCCGGCACCGTCAGCGCGTCGCCGGGGTGGAAGACCTGGCCCGCGACCAGGAAGCCGACGTTGGCGATCCGCGGGATCTCCGGATGGATCTGCGCGTGCAGTTCGCCGTGCACGTGGACGTCGAACCCGGCCACCTCGATCGCGTCGCCCGCTCCCACGACGTGCACCCGGTCGCCGAGGCCCTCCAGCGCAGCGGCCACCGAGCGGTTGGTCCACACCTCGAGAGCCGGATCGGCGTCCAGGGCCGCCCGCAGCCGGACGGGCTCGAAGTGATCCGCGTGCTCGTGGGTCACGAGCACCGCGTCGGCGCCCTCGAAGGCGGCCGGATCGGTGAACACGCCGGGGTCGATCACGATCCGGCGGTCGCCGTCGGCCAGGACGACGCACGCGTGCCCGTGCTTGATCAGTTCCATCTCCCGCATCCTGCCGGTGCCGGCCGGGGCGCGGGGAGTCGGCCGGGTCTCACCCCTCGGGGGGAAGCCGTCCCCGGAGGCCGTAACCAGCCGGGCTCCGGATGCCGACTCTCCACCCATGATCGTGCAGAGCACCGTCTTCGCCGCGGCCCGCAGCCGCGCCCACGGCCCGACCGCTGCCCTGTGGCACGCCGTCGAACTCCACCGCTCGCCGACCGAGGTCGACGACGCCTGCGAGCTCACCCTCTGCGGCTCGCTGGCCCGCGTCTCCGCCGCGGAGCCGTGGCCGGTGGTCGCCCGCGACGTCTGCCCGGCCTGCGTGACCCTCAGCCGCTGACGCCTCGGCAATCCCACTGACGCCCTGTCGTCGGGTGGGGCAACTCGCCCCGACGACAGGTGCAAGCCCCGGGCTCTACCGGCTGTGCTGCCCTTCCAGCCGCGGTCAGCGGCCGGTGAACTCCGGCGCGCGCTTCGCCAGGAACGCCTCGACGGCCTCGCGGTGGTCGGCGGTCTGTCCGAGGCGCGTCTGCAGCCGGCCCTCGAGGGCCAGGGTGTCCTCGAGGGAGTCGGTCGCCGCCGAGGCGAGGACCGTCTTCACCGCCCGGTAGGCCGCCGTCGGGCCCGACGCCAGCCGCGCCGCCAGGGCCGAGGCCTCGGCGAGCACGTCCTCCGGGGCGACCACCCGGTGCACGAGCCCCCACTGCTCAGCGGTCTCCGCGAGGAAGGGCTCGGGCAGCAGCAGCAGCTGGGTCGCCCGTGAGTGGCCCACGCTGTGCACCAGCCGCGCCGCGAGCGCCGAGTCGCTGGACAGCCCGATCCCGGTGAACGCCGTCGTGAACTTCGCGCCCGCCGCGGCGACCCGGAGGTCCCCGGCCAGCGCGATCCCCAGCCCGGCACCGGCGCAGGCGCCGTTGATGCCGACGACGACCGGCACCCGCAGACCCGCCAGCGCGAGCACCAACGGGTTGTACTCGTCCTCCACCACCGAGAGGGACGTCGCCGCGTTGCCGCGGAGCGACTCCACGTGCTCGGCGAGGTCCTGACCCACGCAGAAGGCCCGACCGGTGCCGGTCACCAGCACCGCGCGCACCGACTCGTCCGTGGCGACGTCCTGCACGACGGCGAGCAGTTCCTTGCGCATCGCCGAGGACAGCCCCGCCTTGAGCAGGGTGATGGTGGCGACCCCATCGGCATCGGTCCTGGTGACGCTCTCGGACATGCTCGCCCTGCCTCTCCTGCTGCCGCTCCGGGTGCCGCCGGCCGCATCGCTTCGCCGTCGGGCTGTCGAGGAGCACCTTGTCACGCCGGTCCTCGGCCGCGGAACGCGTGCTCCTCCGCCTACGCGGTGCAACCGGCACGCCGGGGAGTTCCGGCCTCGAGGGCCGCCGTGATCGGTCGGCACGCAGATCGTCGCTCGCGGTGAACCATGAGCCGTCACGCGAGGACAGGAGCGGCACACCGTCTCCGGCAGAGGAAGCTGCGAGGGCGATGACCGGGAACCGGGGCAGGGGGAGCCGCTTCCAGATCTGGGTCGCCGTGCCGGTGTCCGGCCTCGTCGCCGGTGCGGGGCTGGCCGCGCTCACCTTCCAGGGTCTCGACCGTGCCCGCGACGACCGGAGCGCGGACGTGCCCAGCGCCGTCGACGCGACCGACGACGACGGCGACGAGGACCCCGTCGCTGCAGCCCTGCGGGTGCGCGCGAACGACGTGGAGCGCCCGACCCTGCTGCAGCCGGCTGCCGCCATCTCCCCGGCCGTCCCGGTCCAGCCGACCTCGCTCATGGTCGCCACCGTGCTGTCGAGCCCCGTGTGGTCCGGCGGTGATCTCGAGTACGTCGCCGGGCCGGTGCCCGCACCCCCGCCCGCTCCGGTCGTCGTCGCGACCCCGCAGGGCCCCACGGCGCCGCCACCACCGCCGCCGGTGATCACGCCGCCGCCGGTGGTGACGCCGCCGGTCGAGCCCGAGGAGCCCGCCCCCGAGGAGCCTCCCGTGGAGCCGCCGCCCGGCGAGGAGCCCGGGTACGGGACGGAGGAGCCACCGGTCGAGGAGCCGATCGACCCACCGGTCGATCCGCCGTCGGAGCCCGTCGACGGGACGACGACCGAGCAGACGACCGAGGAGACGACCGCCACCGGCTCCGAGCCGGCGCCCCCGGGGCCGCTCGTCGAGACGGTCGGCTGAGGAAGCGGACGGCATCGGATGTGTAGGGCCGGGCCGGAATGGACATCGAAGTACTGGGGGATGACCGAGACGGGTCCCCGCGCGGCAGCAACGTGGCGGCCCGCTTGCAGCCGGGCCGAACAGGACGAGGAGTGACCTCCGTGGTCGAACCAGGTCGTCGGTGCCTGGGCGACCGGTACGAACTGGACCGGTTGATCGCCGCCGGCGGCATGGGCCAGGTGTGGCGGGCGGAGGACATCGCCCTGCACCGGCCGGTGGCCGTCAAGGTGCTCCGCAGCGAGTACACCGGCGACCCGACGTTCGTGGCCCGGTTCCGCGCCGAGGCCCAGCACGCCGCCTCGTTGAACCACCCCAACACCGCCGCCGTCTTCGACTACGGCGAGGCCACCGCGCAGGACGGCACCGGCGAGACGCTGGCCTACCTCGTGATGGAGCTGGTGGAGGGCGAGCCGCTCTCGGCCCTGCTCGCGCGCGAGGGTCGCCTGGACACCGCCACCACGCTCTCGCTCCTGCGGCAGACCGCGTTCGCGCTGGCCGAGGCGCACCGCTCGGGCATGGTCCACCGGGACGTGAAGCCCGGGAACATCATGGTCCGGCCCGACGGCGGCGTGAAGATCACCGACTTCGGCATCGCCTGGTCGGCGCGCAGCGTGGCACTGACCCGCACCGGCCAGGTCATCGGCACCCCGCAGTACCTCTCCCCCGAGCAGGCCGAGGGCAAGCACGCCACCCCGGCCAGCGACGTGTACGCGCTCGGCCTGATCGGCTACGAGTGCCTCGTCGGGCATCCCGCCTTCGAGGGCGACAACGCCGTCACGATCGCGCTGAAGCAGGTGCAGCAGGAGCCCGAACCGCTGCCGGGCACGCTGCCCGAGGAGGTCCGGGACCTGATCTGCCGGGCGCTGCTGAAGGACCCGGCCGCCCGGTACGCCGACGGCGGCGCGTTCGTCGAGGCGATCGAGGCCGTGCTGGAGGGGCGCCCGCTGCCCAAGGCGCCGCAGACGGTCGCCGTCGCCCGGGTGGCCGCACCGGCGCCCCCGCAGCGTTCGTCGTCGTCCACCGGGACCGGCCCGCGGCCGGTCGGGCCGGACGGCCCGCGCACCGGGCCGTCGACCCACTCCGTCGTCCGGCCGCCCGCCCCGCGGCGGCGCGGCCGGCTGGCGATGGTCCTGCTGCCCCTGCTCGGCCTGCTCGCCGGGGCGGGGATCGCCGCGGCGCTCTTCCAGGCGCTGGCCGGGAACTCTCCTGGCGCGCCGGCGGAGGCCGCGGACCTGCAGGAGCAGACCGGCACGACCGTCACCATCGACGCCGACGACTACATCGGCCGCCCGGTGGACGACGTCGTCGACGAGCTGACCGCGCTCGGGCTCGACGTCGAGCGCCGGCAGGTGCCCAACCCGGACATCGCCCCGGACACGGTCACCGACGTCGACCCCGACGGCGTGCTCGAGCCCGACGACACCGTCGTCGTCAGCTACGCGGTGCGTCCCGGCACCGGACGGACCTCGGACGACGGGGCGGGCGTGACCGGCTCGGCGGTGGACCCGGCCGACGCGACGTCCGGCGGCGCCACCCCGACCGGCGAGGCGACCGTCACGGATCCCGCTACCGACGACGGCGACACCGGTGAACTGCCCGGTGAACCCACGGACACCGGTACGTCGGAGCCGACCAGCACGGCGCCCACCACCACCACGACCACGAGCGAGACCACCTCGTCGGAGTCGACGTCGACCGAGACCTCGACATCGGTGTCATCGCCCGCCACTGTGGCCGAGGATCCCGTCACGACCGAGTGACCGCGCTCGTTCCGACGTGTGCGGATCCGGAACGGATGCGACGCTGAAACGGCACGGGGTCGGACGAGAGGGAACCGGTGACCGACTCCACGCGTGTGCTCGGCGGGCGCTACCGGCTGCTCTCCCTCCTGGCCACCGGCGGGATGGGCCAGGTCTGGCGGGCCCGTGACGTCCTGCTCGACCGTCCGGTCGCGGTGAAGGTGCTGCGCAGCGAGTACAGCGGCGACCAGACATTCCTGTCCCGCTTCCGCGCCGAGGCGCACCTCAGCGCCGGGCTGGTCCACCGGAACATCGCCACGCTCTTCGACTACGGCGAGTCCGCGGCACCCGACGAGACCGGTGAGGCCGTCACCTACCTGGTCATGGAACTCGTCGAGGGGGAGCCGCTCTCGGCGGTGATCGAGCGCGAGCGCCGGCTCGACGTGGCGCGGACGCTCGACATCCTCCGGCAGACCGCCGCAGCGCTCGCCGTCGCGCACGCCGCCGGCGTGGTCCACCGCGACGTCAAGCCCGGCAACGTGCTGCTCGGGGACGACGGCGTCGTCCGGATCACCGACTTCGGGATCGCGTGGTCGGCGTCGAGCGTGCCGCTCACGCTGACCGGGCAGGTCGTGGGCACGCCGCACTACCTGCCGCCGGAGCAGGCGGCCGGCGAGAAGGCGCGCCCGGCCGGCGACGTGTACGCGCTCGGGCTGATCGGCTACGAGTGCCTGGCCGGCCGACGCGCCTTCGAGGGCGACAACGCTGTCGCGATCGCGCTGATGCAGCTCCGCGAGGAGCCGGACCCGTTGCCGTCCGGCGTCCCCGACGACGTGCGCACGCTGATCGGCCGTGCCCTGCTCAAGCACCCGGCCGAGCGGTACCCCGACGGCGCCGCCTTCCGCGACGCCATCGAGGACGTGCAGGCCGGCCGACCGCTGCCGCCGCTGCCCGTCGACACCGAGACGCACGCCTTCGGCCTGGCCGGCCTCGGCTTCCGCGGCGACGACGGTCCGGGACCCCGGCGGCGACTGCGGCGCCTGCTGGTACCGGTGGCCGCGCTGGTCGCGGGAGCCGGCATCGCCGTCGCCGGCGTCCAGTGGGTGGGAGCGCCGGTCGGGTCGCCGCCGGCGGCCGCCGCCGCTACGGAGACGGGGACCGGGGCGACGGCCGGGATCGCCCTGGTCGCGGGCGACTACGTGGGGCGACCCGTCGACGAGGTGGAGGCAGAGCTGCGTGCGCTGGGCCTGCGGGTCGATCTGATGGCGCACCCGAGCGTTCTCGCCCCGGCCGGCCAGGTGACGGGGGTCAGCCCCGCCGGAACCCTCCGCCCGGGGGATCTGGTCACGGTCGCCTATGCCACCGAGCCCGACCTCGAGCCCGCCGCCCCGGCTCCGGAGGAGCAGGCGACCACCGCGGACACGGCGGCGCCGGTCCCGGCTCCTCGACCGGCCGTCGTCGGCGGCACGACCGAACCGGACGGCGCGGGAGCGTCGGCCGGCTCCGGGAACGACGGGAACCCGGGCAACGGCAACGGCAACGGCAACGGCAAGGAAGGCGAACGGCCAGGGAAACGGCCACGGGAACGGCCAGGGGAACGGGAACGGCAACGGGCACGGCTGAGCCGCCCGTTGGTCAGTCCTTCCGGCGCGGCCCGATCCACAACGCCGCGCCCAGGCATCCCAGCGCCGCCGTGAGGACGAAGCCGCGATCGCTGGCCACGCCCGGCAGCACGACGAGCACCCAGAACACCGACAGGCCGACCAGTCCCGCAGCGGCGATCCGCCAGACGGCGCTGGAGCGAAGCCGGTTGCCCGCCGGGTAGAAGGCGGCGAACGCCAGCAGGGCCAGCAGCGCCGACAGGGTCGCGAAGGCCGACCACAACGTCACCGTGGACCAGAGGGACTCGGTGCCGAAGGGGAGCAGCAGCCCGACCTCGAGCAGCACGACCGCCAGCGCGGCCAGGCCGAGGCCGACGAGGGCGCGCCGGTCGGCGGGCCGGCTCGACACGATCCGCTTCGCGGGAGGAGCCGGTTCCGGCTCCAGGCTGTGCGGCCAGCCCGGCGCCTCGGGGCCCGGTTCGGGAGCCGGAGCCGGGGTGGCAGCGGCTGGTGGCGCGGCAGCCGGGGGTGGTGGCGGCAGGATGCCTGCGCCCGGCAGTCCGGGGACGAAGTCGACCGGTCCGGTGGGCTGCATCGGGGCGGGTGCGCCGGGCCGGGTCTGGGGGCCGGCGGCCCCGGGCGGAGGCAGGTGGGCGCCGCCGGTCACCGGTCGCGCCACGGCCGGCTGGACGATCGGAATCTCCTGGGTCGACGGCTGCCCCGGGCTCGGGGGGCCGTCGAGCGGTTGCTGGTCCGACGACGTGCTCACGGGTCCTCCTCGTGCGCCTCCCGGCCCCGGGAGAGGGCCTCGTCCGTACCGGCACGGTAGCCGCGGCCGCTCGGCGGACCCGGCAGGCGCCCCGGCCACGACCGCCCGGACCGAGGCGCTCCTGCCAGCACCTAGGGTCACCAGGGTGAGCGTGCGGGCCGGGATCGTCGTCACGGGCACCGAGGTGCTCACCGGCCGGGTGGCCGACCGCAACGGGCCGTGGCTGGCCGAGGAGTTGCGGGGTCTCGGCGTCGACGTCGGGCACATCGTCGTCGTCGGCGACCGACCCGACGACCTGGTCAGCGCGCTCGACTTCCTCGCCGGCACCGGCGTCCCGCTGCTCATCACCACCGGCGGCCTGGGGCCGACCGCCGACGACCTCACCGCGGAGGTGGTCGGCCGCTTCCAGGGTCGGCCGTCGGCGCTCGATCCGGACCTCGAGCAGCGCATCGCCACGATCGTCGAGCGGCTCACCTCGCGCCGCGGCTGGTCCGCGTCACCGGAGGCCGTGGCGGCCGGGGTGCGCAAGCAGGCGCTGGTGCCGGCCGGGGCCGTCGTGCTCGAGCCGGTGGGCACCGCGCCCGGCCTCGTCGTCCCACCCGCGGAGGGCCGGGACGGGCCCGTCGTCCTGGTGCTGCCGGGACCTCCGCCCGAGCTCCGCGGCATGTGGGCGGCCGCCCTGGCCACGGAACCGGTCCGCCGCGCACTCGCGGGCAGCAGCGAGCTGCGACAGGAGACCGTGCGGCTGTGGCGCGTCCTCGAGGCGCAGCTCGCCGTCACCCTGCGCGAGGTCGAACCCGAGGTGGCCGGCCTGGAGATCACCACCTGCATGCGCGAGGGCGAGCTCGAGATCGTCACCCGCTTCGCGCCCGACGCCCAGCCCGCCTACGACCGCCTCCTCGCGGCGATGACCGATCGGCACGGCGACGCGCTGTTCTCCACCGGGCCCACGCTCGACGAGCTGGTCGGTGCCGCGCTCGCCGACGGCCACACCGTCGCGACCGCCGAGTCCTGCACGGGCGGCCTGCTCGCCGCCCGGCTGACCGCCCGTCCAGGCTCGTCGGCCTACGTGCTCGGCGGCATCACGGCCTACGCCAACTCGGCCAAGGAGCAGCTCGTCGGTGTCCCGGCGGAGCTGCTGGCCGAGCACGGGGCGGTGAGCGCCCCGGTCGCCGAGGCGCTCGCCGACGGCGCCCGCAGTCGCTTCGGCGCCGAGATCGGCGTCGGGATCACCGGCGTCGCCGGGCCGGGCGGCGGGACACCGGAGAAGCCGGTCGGCACCGTGCACGTGTGCGTGCTGGGGCCCGACGGTGCCCTCGAGCGGTCGCTGCGGCTGCCGGGTTCCCGGACGGCGGTGCGGGAACGGTCCGTCACGATGGCGATGCACCTGCTGCGTGAACTGCTCGTCGGCGGTCCACCCGCGTAGGGCCGCAATGGCCATTTTGGCCCTGCTGGCCGCCGGGTTAGCGTCGGCCCATGAGCGTCACGCACGAGGTCACCAACCAGGTCCCGCCGCTGGTCGGGCACGACCCGATCGCCGGGGATGCCGCCCTGGCCGAGGCCTGCGTCCGCCACGCCGACGCGGCCACCCTGGACTCGCTGCGCGACCTGGGCCGGCTCGCCGGCAGCGAGCAGGCGCAGGAGTGGGGCCGCGTGGCCAACGAGAACCCGCCGAAGCTGCGCACCCACGACCGGTACGGGCACCGGATCGACGAGGTGGAGTTCCACCCCGCCTGGCACGACCTCATGCGCACCGCCGTCGAGCACGGCCTGGCCGGTGCGCCGTGGACCGACCCGAGCCCGCACGCGCACGTCCGCCGCGCCGTCGGCTACCTGGGCTGGACGCAGGTCGAGATGGGCCACGCCTGCCCGACGACGATGACGTACGCCGTCGTCCCCGCGCTGCGCCGCGCCCCCGAGCTCGCCGCCCGCTACGAGCCCGGCCTGACCAGCACCACCTACCAGTTCGGCCTGGCCGAGCCGACGGGCAAGCGGGGGCTCATCGCCGGCATGGGGATGACCGAGAAGCAGGGCGGCTCCGACGTCCGGGCGAACACGACGCGAGCGGTCGCCCGGCCCGACGGCACGTACGCGCTGACCGGCCACAAGTGGTTCACCTCCGCGCCGATGAGCGACCTGTTCCTCGTCCTCGCGCAGCTGGAGGAGGGCGTCTCCTGCTTCCTCGTCCCGCGGGTGCTGCCCGACGGCAGCCGCAACGTCTTCCGCGTGCAGCGGCTCAAGGACAAGCTCGGTGACCGCTCCAACGCCTCCAGCGAGGTGGAGTTCGACGGGACGACGGGCTGGCTCGTGGGTGAGCCCGGCCGCGGCGTCCCGGCGATCATCGAGATGGTCAACACCACCCGCCTGGACTGCGTGCTGGGCTCGGCGTCGACGATCCGCGCCGCGCTCACCCAGGCAGCGCACCACGCCGCGCACCGGCGGGCCTTCGGCGCGCTGCTCGTCGACCAGCCGCTGATGCAGAACGTGCTGGCCGACCTCGCGGTCGAGAGCGAGGCGGCCACGGCGCTGGCCATCCGGCTGGCGGCGGCCCTGGACGCCGGCGAGTCGGCCTTCCTCCGGCTGGCGGGGGCGGCGGCGAAGTTCTGGGTGTGCAAGCGCACGCCGGGCGTCGTCGCCGAGGCGATGGAGGTGCTCGGCGGCAACGGCTACGTCGAGGACTCCGGCCTGCCCCGGCTCTACCGCCAGGCGCCGCTGAACTCGATCTGGGAGGGCTCGGGCAACGTGATCGCCCTCGACGTCCTGCGGGCCATGGGCCGGTCGTCGGACACCCTGGCCGCGGTCAGCGCCGAGATCGAACTGGCCCGCGGGGCCGACAGCCGGTTCGACGACGCCGTCAAGCGCCTGCACGCCGAGCTCGGCGATCCCGACGGACTGCCCCTGCGGGCCCGCCGCGTGGCCGGCCTGCTGGCCCTGTGCCTGCAGGGCTCGCTGCTCCTCCGCCACGCCCCGGCGGCGGTCGCGGACGCCTTCTGCGCCTCCCGCCTGGGCGGGGACTGGGCCGCCGTCCTCGGTACGCTGCCCTCCGGCGTCGCGACGCGCGAGATCGTCGAGAGGTCCTCAATCACACCCGTGTAACTCGCGGCGGTTGCGTCTACCCTCGGGAGGTCGGCTCGGGAGGACGCCGATCGGGCCACATCGGCCGAGGCGTCGCATCGTCGAGAACGCGGCGGCCGACGCCGGGGGAACAGGAAAGCGGGCAAGGTGCGACCAGACGACCACGACCGGACGACGGTGCGGGCCGACCCCGTGGACAGCGTTCCGGACGCCGTCTTCCACCTCGACCACGACTGGCAGATCACCTTCGCGAACACCGCGGCCGAGCACATGATGGGCCGCGGTTCGGCCGACATGCTCGGGCGCAGCTTCCAGGAGGCCTTCCCGACCGGCGTCGGCACGATCCTCGAGCAGACGATGGCCGAGGTGCTGCGCACCCAGGAGCCGCGCATCGTCGAATACCTGCACGAGCCCTGGAACCACTGGTTCGAGATCCGGGTCTACCCCGACGTCATCGGGATCGCCGTCTTCGTCCGCGACGTCGACGAGCGGGTGCGCGCCGCGCAGCGCCTGGAGGCGGAACGGGCGGAGCTCACCTCCGTCATCGACTCCCTTCCCGCCGCCACCGTGATCGTCGACGAGGACGACCGCATCCTCTCGGCGAACAAGGCGTGGGCCGCGAACGGCGAGCTGCTCCGGTTCACCGGGGTCGTTCCGGGCGGGGTGGGCGACGCGTACCTGGACTGCATGTCCCGCGGGCTGGACCCCGAGGACCACTCCACGATCGTGAAGGGCCTCGACAAGCTCCGCGAAGGGACGTGCGCCGAAGGCGTCTTCGACCACGACTACTCGTCCCGGCTCGGCGAACACAAGCGCTGGTTCCGGTTGCAGGCCTCCCGCGTCGAGGGCACCCGCCGCGTCGTCGTCAGCCACATCGACGTGACCGACCGTGTGCTCAGCGAAGAGGCCCTGGCCTGGCAGGCCGACCACGACGACCTGACCGGGCTGCCCAACCGCAGCCTGCTCCTGCGGCTGATCGCCGACGCCCTCGACCGCCGTCCGGCCGAGGGGGCCGGGGTCGCGCTGCTGGTCCTCGACCTCGACGGCTTCAAGATGGTCAACGACTCCCTCGGGCACGAGCTCGGCGACCTGCTGCTCTGCCAGGTGGCCGAGCGGCTGCGCGAGCAGGTCCGGCCCGGCGACTCCGTCTCGCGGCTCGGCGGCGACCAGTTCGTCGTCCTGGCCGAGGGGTGCGACCGCACGGAGGCGATGTCGCTGGCGTTCCGGCTGCAGACGACGTTCTCGCTGCCGTTCACCGCCACCGGCATCGGCGTGCCGCTGTCGGCCAGCATCGGCGTCGCCGTCTCGCGGCCGGACGTCGTCACCTCGCACCACCTGCTCAGCGACGCCGACGCCGCGATGTTCGCCGCCAAGAGCTCCGGCCGCGAGCGCGTGCACCTGTTCTCGCCGGCGCTGCGGGAGGCGGCGCGCTGGCGGCTGGAGGTGGCCAGCCGGCTGCGCGAGGACGCGATCGACCAGCTCGTCGTCCACTACCAGCCGGTGGTGCGGCTGGACACCGGCGCGATCGAGGGCGTCGAGGCCCTGGTGCGCTGGCAGCACCCCGAGCGCGGCCTCCTCCCGCCGGACGCGTTCCTCGCCGTCGCCGAGGAGACCGGGCAGGTCATCCCGATCACCCGCTGGCTGCTGTGCGAGACCACCCGCCGGGCCGCCGAGTGGGCCGCGCAGGGGCTGCCGCTGCGGATGTCGGTGAACGTCAGCGCCCGCCACTTCTCCGCCGAGACGCTGGTCCGCGACGTGCGGGTCGCCCTCCGCGAGTCCGGCCTGCCGCCGGACCAGCTCGTGCTCGAGCTGACCGAGACGAGCGTGGCCGAGGACCCGACGCGCGCGGAGGACCAGCTGACCGTCCTGCGCAACTTCGGCGTCCGGGTGGCGATCGACGACTTCGGCACGGGCTGGTCGTCGCTGGCCCAGCTGTTCGCCCTGCCCATCGGCACGCTGAAGATCGACCGCTCGCTGCTCAACGCGGCCGAGCGCGCCGTCTCGGGGGAGACCGGGGCGGTGCTGACCGCGATCGTCGGCCTCACGCGCACGCTCGGGATCCGGTCGGTCGCCGAGGGCGTCGAGACCCCCGAGCACCTCGCGATGGTGCGGGCCGCCGGCTGCGACCTGGCGCAGGGCTGGCTGCTCGGGCACCCCATGGCCGGTGACGAGATCCCCGGATGGGTGCGTCGCGTCATGGCCGCCGGGGGCGACGTCTGCGCCCAGGCGGTGTCCGCGCACGCGGTGACCGCCGGGTCGTGACCCTGCCCGCGCCGACGCCTGGTGCGCCGCGCGACCGCACCCGCGGGCCCGCCACGGCACACGCCATCGGAGCCGGCGCGGCAGACTGCTCGTGTGTCCGTGAGCCCTGAGGCCCCTGCCGGCAGCGTGTCCCTGCTCGATCCGGACGTCGGTCCGATCGGCCCGAGGACGACGGCCGGGTGCGGCCGGCCCTCGACCTGCTGATCTGGGACGCGCCGAACATCGACATGACCCTGTCGACGGTGATCGGCGCCCGGCCGACCGCGGCGTCCCGGCCGAGGTTCGACGCCATCGCCGCGTGGTTCGTCGACGGCGCCGGGGACCCGGGCGCGCCGGACGCACCCGACGTCGAGGCCTGCGTCTTCGCCAACATCCCGCCCGTCGTCGGCTCCCTGCAGCGCTGGGTGGAGGCGCTGCGCGGGTTCGGCTACGCGGTCTTCGCCCGCCCCAAGTCGCAGCCGGACGACGACATCGACCAGGCGATGCTCGACCACATCGCCGTCCGCGAGCACTCGCACCGCCTCCGTCGGCTGATCGTCTTCTCCGGCGACGGGCGCAACTTCGCCGAGCCGTTGGAGGATCTCGTCCGCCGCGGGACGCACGTCGTCGTCGTGGCGTTCAGCGAGGTCGCCGGCTACGCCATCACCTCCGACCTGCTCGAGTTCATCGACATCGAGGACGTCCCGGGCGCCTTCTCGGCACCGCTGGACCGGGTCCGCCTCGACGCGCTCCCGGCGGGCGGCGCGTGGCTGCGGCCCACCCGGAGCCTGCGCGATTTCGTCAGCTCGTTCACGGCGCGCCGCAACAGCTGAGCGGTATCGGTGCGTCGCGGTACCGTAATATCGGTTCCGGCGGTGTGACCAGCAGGAATGCCGATGTCACCCGCAAGGGTCGGTGTGTGTGCGCGGGCTCATGGACACCGACGGCCGTGCCGATGGAGGAGTGTGCTGACGACCGTCCTCGCGCGCTTCGTCGCGGTGCTCCGCCGGGGTGACGTGCTGCCCCCTGCGGTGGGCCGCCGCGCCGCCGACGGCCGGCGGCCTCTCGCCGCGCTCGACGCTGCGCGAGCTGACCGCGTTGGTGCCCGGGCTGCGCGACGAGCTGGTCGATCGGGCACGGACCGCCGGCCTGCTGATCGGCTGGGTCGCCGTCCTGGCCGTGCCGGCCTGGACCGTCGTCGACAGGCTGGCCGTGCCGGAGCTGGCGGCGCTGTTCCTGATCGTCCGGCTGCTGTGCGACGTCCCGATCCTGCTGGCCATGTACGCGCTCTGGCGGCTGCCTCTCGGCCGCCGGTTCCCGGAGCTGCTGACGTTCGCCGTCCTGGCGATCGTCCAGATCGAGATCGCCTGGATGATCACCCGCACCACCGACGCCCCGTACCACCTGCTCGGCTTCACGCTCGCCGTCTACGGCAGCGGCTGCATCCTGGTCGCGCGCCCCCGCTGGACGGTGGCCCTCGTCGGCGTCTCGGCGCTCGCGCTCGCCGGGTTCGGGCTCCTCGACGACCGGGCGATGCGCATCGACGACCTCGTGGCGGTCATCGTGTTCATGGGCACCGCATCGGTCATCGCCACGCTGGCGCACCTGCGCCGCTACGCGCTGAACACCAGCGAGCTGATCACCCGCGTCCGACTGGAGCGGGAGCAGCTGCGGACCGGCATCCTGCTGTCGCAGCTCGAGCGGCTCAGCCACGAGGACCCGCTGACCGGCCTGGCCAACCGCCGCCGGTGGGACGCGGAGCTGGCGTCGGCGTGCAGCACGGCCCGTCAGGACGGCAGCTCGGTCGCCGTCGTGCTGCTCGACATCGACCACTTCAAGACGGTGAACGACCGGCACGGGCACGCCGGCGGGGACGAGGTCCTCCGCGAGGTGGCGCGGCTGCTGACCGCCCGGGTCCGGGGCGACGACGTCGTCGCGCGGCTGGGCGGCGACGAGCTCGCCGTCCTGATGCCGGGCGCCGACGTGGACCGGGCGGTGGAGCTCGCCGAGCGGTTGCGCGTCGAGACGGCGGCCCTCGTGCCGGCGGGTTTCGTGCCCGGCGAACTGAGCCTGTCCCTCGGTGTCGCGGCCGTGTCCGCGGAGCAGGCGTACCCGCTGGAGCTCATGTCGCGCGCCGACGCGCAGCTCTACCGGGCCAAGATCACACGCAATGCCGTCGGGGCGCCGCAGCGGCCCGTGGGTGCTGCGGCAGGCTGACGGTGCACCACCCGGTCGTGCCCCACGCGGCGCGTCGGGCACGGGCGCGGTGTTCGGAGCCGCGCTCGGCGACTAGCGTTCGTCCTCACGGGCGGCTGGTTCCGAGATCTTCGGGTGCCGGAGCGCTGCGGAGAAGGGACGGAGTGGACGAATGAGCGAACCCGGGGTCGACCACCCGGAGGAGCAGACCGAGGCCGAGATCACGCTGATCGGCCGTGGCATCGCGGTGAGCTCCCGGGTCGAGTTCGTCCAGGGCGACGTCGTCGTGGTCCGGCCGTCGGTGGGGGAGTTCGTCGAGCAGGTCGTCGTCAAGCCCGGTGACGCCGTGGAGGTGTTCTGGAAGAACGCCGACGGCCAGCGCGCGCTGCCCGCCGAGGTCACGGACATCGAGCAGCAGGGTGTCATCACCCGCTGGCGCATGCGTGCCACCGGGCCGGCCGAGCACAGCCAGCGCCGCAAGGCGGTCCGCGGGCGCGTGAACGTGCCCGTCACGGCGAAGTACGTCGGCAACGACCTCAAGGGCGAGACCGTCGACCTCTCCGAGGCCGGACTCCGGGCCAATTTCGACGGCTACGGGATCCCACCGGACTCCGGCAACCGGCTCGACCTGGTGATCCGCCTCGAGGAGGGTGCGATCACCGCCAAGGCCGAGGTGGTGCGCACCCAGGCCAAGGGCGCCGTCTGGCTCATGTCGATCCGGTTCATCTCGATCGAGGAACGCGACCAGGACAAGATCCGCCGCCGGGTCTTCCAGGCGCTGCGCGAGGAGCGCGCCCGCATGGCCGACGACGCGTCGGGCGACCTCAGGCGCTAGCCCGCGACACGGCCGGGGGTAACCATCGGCCCGCCGGGGCAGAAGACGGGGTGTGACCGCGCCGCTGCTCCCGCTCCCCGACGCGCTGTCCGCGCTGCGGGACCAGCTCGCGGTCGTGCCGCTGGGCCTGGCCACCGCCGACCGGGACGCCGCGTGGCGCGCCGCCCGCGGCGTGGTCGATCAGATCGACGACTACCTGCTGCCCCGGCTGCGCGACCTGGGAGCCCCGCTGCTCACGGTCGTCGGCGGGTCGACCGGTGCCGGCAAGTCCACGCTCGTGAACAGCCTCGTCGGGGTACCGGTCACCACGTCCGGCGTGCTCCGGCCCACCACCCGCTCCCCCGTCCTGGTCTGCGCCGCCGCCGACGTCGCCGCGTTCTCCGGCGAGCGCGTGCTGCCGCACCTGCCGCGCGTCACCGGTGGGCCGGGCGGCCCCGGGACGGTGCAGCTGGTGGTCCGCGAGGACCTGCCCCCCGGCCTCGCCCTGCTCGACGCCCCGGACGTGGACTCCGTCGTCGAGGCCAACCGCGACCTGGCCGGGCAGCTGCTCGCCGCGGCCGACCTGTGGGTGTTCGTGACGACGGCGGCCCGCTACGCCGACGCCGTCCCCTGGGACCTGCTGCGGACGGCGCAGGAGCGCGGCACCGCGCTCGCCGTCGTGCTCGACCGGGTCCCGCCCGAGGCGACCGCCGAGGTGGCCGCCGACCTGGGCGGGATGCTCCAGCGGGCGGGGCTCTCGGGCGCGCGCCTGTTCGTCATCGAGGAGCGTCCGCTGCGCGAGGGCGGGCTGCTGCCGGAGGACCAGGTGGCGCCGCTGCGGGCCTGGCTGCACGCGCTGGCGGCCGACCAGGGGGCCCGCGCCGCCGTCGTCCGCCAGACGCTGACCGGCGCCCTGGACAGCCTGACCGAACGCGTGGCGCACATCGCTTTCGCGGTCGAGGCGCAGGACGCGGCGGCCGCCGCGCTGCACGCGGCCGCGCAGGCCGCCTACGACGCGGCCCGCGCGGGGGTCGACGACGGCGTCCGGAACGGCTCCCTGCTGCGGGGCGAGGTGCTGGCCCGGTGGCAGGAGTTCGTCGGCACGGGCGAGTGGATGCGCTCGCTGCAGGACCGGGTGGGCCGGGTCCGCGACCGCGTCGCCGGAGCGCTGACCGGACGGCCGGCACCCGCGGTGCAGGTGCAGGGAGCGGTCGAGAACAGCGTGGAGCGGCTGTTGCGGGCCGAGGCCGACCACGCCGCCGAGCGCACGGTCATCGCGTGGCGGGCGTTGCCCGGGGGAGCGGCCCTGGTGGCCGGCGCGGAGCGCGAGCTCGAGCAGGTGTCGCCGGACTTCCCGGAGGTGGCCGCCGCGCAGGTGCGCGACTGGCAGGGCGCGGTGCTCGACCTGGTCCGCAGCGAGGGCGCCGACAAGCGCACCCAGGCCCGCGCGCTCTCCTGGGGCGTCAACGGCGCGGGCGCGGCGGTCATGGTCGGGGTGTTCGCGCAGACCGGTGGTCTGACGGGCGCGGAGATCGCGGTGGCCGGTGGCACCACCGCCGTGGGCCAGCGGGTGATGGAGGCCGTCTTCGGGGACTCCGCCGTCCGTTCGCTCGCCGCGCGGGCGCGGGAGGACCTGGTGGCCCGCGCGGACGCGCTGTTCCGGTGGGAGCAGGACCGCTTCGACATCCGGCTGGGCGCTGCGGCACCGGCGCCGGGGGCCGCGGACGGGCTGCGGCAGGCCGTGGCCGCGCTGGCGGCGGCCCGGCGAGCGTCAGCGTCGTGAGGCGGCGCGACACCCCACTGACCGAGCGGCTCGCCGCGCTGCGGGAGGCCGTCGAGCTCGCGGAAGGGCGGCTCGAGGTGCCCGAGGTCGGGCAGGCCCGGGCGTTGCTGGCCAAGGCGGGGGCCCGAGCCGCGCTGGGCGACGCCACGGTCGTGGCACTCGCCGGGGCGACCGGCAGCGGCAAGTCGACGCTGTTCAACGCGCTGAGCGGCGCGGAGGTGAGCGTCCCCGGGGTGCGGCGGCCGACCACCGGCGTCGCCCACGCCACCGTGTGGGGGCCGGCGGACCCGACCGCCGTCGCCGAGACCGACCGGCTCCTCGACTGGCTCGAGGTCCCGCGCCGGCACCGGCACCCGCCCGAGCCGGCGCTGGACGGCCTCGTCCTGCTCGACCTGCCCGACCACGACAGCGTGCGCCTGGAGCACCGGCTCGAGGTCGACCGCCTGGTCGCGCTGGTCGACGTGCTGGTGTGGGTGCTGGACCCGGAGAAGTACGCCGACGCCGCGGTGCACGACCGCTACCTCGTGCCGCTCGCCGGTCACGCCGGGGTGCTGCTCGTCGTGCTGAACCAGGTGGACCGGCTCGATGCCGCGTCAGCGGCGGCGTGCCTGGCCGATCTGCGCACCCTGCTCGACCGCGAGGGGCTGGACCGGACCCCGCTGCTCGCGGCCTCGGGCCGAACCGGCGCGGGGGTGGCCGAGCTGCGCGGCGAACTGGTGCACCGCGTCGCCGCCCGACGGGCGGCCACGGACCGGTTGACGGCCGACGTCCGCGGCGCGGCCGCCGCGCTCCGGCGGCACTGCCCGGAGGAGGACGCCGGAGCGGGTGAGGTCGGCCGCCGGGAACGCGAGAGCCTGGTCGGCGCGCTGTCGGCGGCGGCCGGCGTGCCGGTGGTGACCGCCGCGGTCGAACGCTCGACCGTCCGGTCCGGCACCGCGGTGACCGGCTGGCCGCTGCTGCGCTGGACGCGGAAGCTCCGGCCCGATCCGCTCGCCCGGCTCCACCTGGGGAACGAGCGCTCCCGCACCTCCCTGCCGTCGGCCGGGTCGGTCGAACGGGCCGCGGTGCAGACGGCGCTCCGCCAGGCGCGCGATGCGACGGGCGCGGGCCTCTCCCAGGCCTGGCGGGACGAGCTGCGGCGCACCGTCGAGGTCTCGGAGGAGCGGCTCGCCGACCGGCTCGACCGGGCCGTCGCCGCGACCGAGCTCGGTCCCGACCGCATTCCGCTGTGGCAACGGGCGGTCGGCGGCCTGCAGTGGCTGCTCGCCGTCGTCGCGCTCGTCGGTGCGCTGTGGCTGCTGGCGCTGGTCCTGCTGGGGTTCTTCCAGCTCGACGACGTCGTCCCGCTGCCGCGGGTGGAGGGCGTGCCGCTGCCCACGCTGCTGCTCATCGGCGGCCTGCTGGCCGGACTCCTGCTGGCGGTGGTGGCGCGGCCCCTGGTCGCGCTGCGGGCGCGTCGGCGGGCGCGGACGGCGGAACGCCGGCTCGAGGCCGCCATCGCGGACGTCGCGGAGGACGAGGTGCTGGCACCGATGGCCGAGCTCCGGAGCGAGGCGACCGCGTTCTGCGCGGCCGTGACCGCCGCCGGCCGTTAGGCCCCCTGCAGGGGCCCGCCGCGAGCTTGCGAGCGGTGGGGGGCAGGGGGTCCTTTCTCTAATCCAGGTGGATGCCGGGCGCCCGCGGCTCGGGCAGCCGGTCGCGGTGGCGGCCACCGGCGCTGCCCTCGCGCCCGGAGGGCAGCCGCGCCCAGACGTGCTTGCGGCCGGGGCGCTTCTCCCAGCCGAACTCGTTCGACAGCTGGGCGACCAGGTGCAGCCCCATCCCCCCGAGCGCGGGGTCGCGGTCCACGGCCGGCACCGGCGGGCGCTCGGGCGCCTCGTCGCTCAGGTCGAGCAGCCAGCCGCCCGGCCCCGCGACGACCAGGGCCCGCACGTCGCCGCCGCCGTGCCGCAGCGCGTTGGAGGCCAGCTCCTCGAAGACGAGCAGCAGGCCGTCGCGCGCGTCCTCGGTCGAACCGGTGGAGACCGACGGGTGGGCGATGCGGGCCCGGAGGTCGGAGCGGACGCGGGAGACGACGTGCATCGTCTCGAGCTGCCAGTGCCAGACATCCCCCGGCACGGAGGGCACCGGCACGCATGGCCACGCGTCCAGGGCCGACTCGTCGGCCATCGCACCCCCTCGCGACTGCATCGCAGGCGAGGCCGGGGCCTCGTGTCCCGACCGAGTCCCATCCTGACCGATGCGGCGGCGGCGCGCGAAGGGGGGCCGGTTCAGCGGACCGGGCGGGGCACAATGTGCCGGTGCAGAACTGGCTGCGGGAACTCACGAAGGTCGTCCTGGTCGACCGGACCCTCACCGACGTGTTGTCGGACGTCACCCGCATCGCGGCGCAGGGGATACCGGGAGCCGAGGCGTCCTCGATCACGCTGATCCGCAACGAGAAGGCCTTCACCGCCGCGCACCACGGGCAGATGGCCCTGGACGCGGACGAGCTGCAGTACGAGCACGGATACGGGCCGTGCATCGACGCCGGGCGGGGCGGCGTCCTCCTGCGGGTCGACGACATGCAGACCGAGGAGCGGTGGCCGGACTACGTCGCCCACGTGCGCAGCACCACGCCCGTCCGCAGCTCGCTGTCGGTCCCGCTGCCGTACCAGGGCTCGTCGATCGGCGCGCTGAACAACTACTCGACCGTGCCCTCGGCGTTCGACAATCCCGAGTCCCTCGCGGCCGGGTTGGAGGTGGCCGAGTACGTCGCGATCGCCGTGTCCAACGCCGACGCGCACTGGCAGCTCGGCGAGCAGGCCCGCAACATGCGTCTGGCGATGGAGTCCCGGGCAGTCATCGAGCAGGCCAAGGGCGTGCTCATGGCCCAGCGCAAGGTCGACGCCGACGTGGCCTTCGAGATCCTCCGCGAGGCCTCGCAGCGCTACAACCGCAAGCTGCGGGACATCGCGGCGGGCATCGTGGACTCGGTCCAGGGCCGCCAGCGCTGAACCGCCCGGGCCGGGACGCCGCTCAGGCCGGCGCCAGGTCGAGGCTCGCGAGGCGGCTGACCAGGAACTCGATCGCCGCCGGGCTGTCCACGGTCTCGGCCACCGACACGGCGGTCGATCGCGACGACACGGTCCGGCGGTCCACCAGCGTCTGCCCCCGGCCGGCGCCGAGTGTCGTGTCGACGACGACGTCGCGGCGCACGGTGCCCAGCGTGCCCGGGGCGATCGCCTCGGTGAGGGCCAGCGCGTCGTGCACCACCACGCCGGTGGTGCCGTAGGAGCTGCGGGCGTGGTCGAGGTACTGCTGGAGGATGGCCGCCGCCTGCGCGCCGATCGGCCCGGCGGACGCGAAGCGGGCGATCTCCTCCTCGTCGAGCACCGTCGGCAGGGTGACGTCGAGCCCGACCAGGGTCGTCGGCAGACCGGCGTCGAGCACCGCCTGCGCCGCCTCCGGGTCGGCCCAGATGTTGAACTCGGCGGCGGCGGTCACGTTGCCGCCACGGGCGGCGGAACCACCCATGACCACCAACCGTCCGATCCGCGCCGCCGCGTCGGGGTAGACGCCGAGCAACAGGGCCAGGTTGGTCAGCGGCCCGATCGTGGCGACGGTGACCGGTTCGGGACTGCTGGTCAGCAGCTCGGCCATGGCGACAACGGCCGGTCGGGGGTCGACCGGCGCGGGCGACGGGGGTAGCTCCACGCCGCCCAGGCCGGCCGTGCCGTGGACGTGTCCGGCCCGCTCCGGCTGCGGGTGCACCAGCGACGACCGGGCGCCGGCGGCCACGGGGACGTCGGAGCGCCCCGCGAGGTGCAGCACCCGCAGCGCGTTCTCGGTCGTCTGGGCCAGCTCCACGTTGCCGTGCACCGTGGTCACCAGGCGCAGGTCGACCTCCGGGCTGGCCGTCGCCAGCAGGATGGCCAGCGCGTCGTCGATGCCGGGGTCGGTGTCGATCACCAGGGGGGTCGGGGTCACGGGGGCATCCTGTCCGACACGCCGGGATCTCGGAGAGCCGCGGGGGTCACCGCGCCGCTGACCACGGATTTCCACGCTCCGCGGGCACGGCTTGTCGACAAGACCACGGACCGGAGGACGGGTCGTCGACCCCTCCGGGAGGCGTCCGCAACGGTTCGGTCACGCGCCCTCCAGCGCATGTCGCAGGGAGCCGAGGAGGGCGCGTCCGATCCCTACCTTCTCCCTTGTCCGCAGCACCTTCCCCGGCTGCGGACCACTACGTGGGCAGGAGGCGAGATGTACAGCGACGAGCCCGGCCCGGCTCCCGTCCGCATCCCCGCCGACCTGTCCGGGCGCCAGTCGGGCCAGTCCCTGGCCGGTCTGATCGACGTGCTCGACCGGGCCGACGGCGGTCCCGTCCGGCGCCCCCACCGCACCACCGCGGCCCGCGCGGGATCGGTGCGCGCCCGGCCGCTGCGCCCGATCCCGATGGCGCCGGCCTCCCGTCCCGAGACGAACGGGTCCGTCCGGCCGGCAGTGCCGGTGCGACCCGCGCCCATCGCCGAGCCGGTGGGCCCCGTCGGGTCCCTGATCCGCCGGATCGCGCTCTGGGGCGCCGGTCCCGACGGCGAGTACCTGGCCTGGCGGTGCGCCCCGGTCGCCCGGGCTCCCCGCCGCGGTCTCGTCCGCCGGTTGGCGCTCTGGGGCGCCGGCGACGCAGGCGAGTACCTCGCCTGGGGACGCCCGGCCGTGCGCCTGACCGCGCAGCAGGCCAATCCCCCCGTCGTGCTGCGGGAGATGCCCAGCACCCCCACCATTCCGTCGGCGACCCCGCCCACGATCGCGCCCACGATTCCGCCCGCGGCGTCTTCCCCCGCTGCGGCGCACTCTCCCACCACCCCGCGGGCCCCTTCGCCCGCGCCTACGGTGACCAGGTGTTCACCACCCGGCCCGAGCTCGCCGGCACCTTCGGCATGGTCGCCTCCACCCACTGGCTGGCCTCCGCGGCCGGCATGGCGACCCTCGAGGCCGGCGGCAACGCATTCGACGCCGCCGTCGCCACCGGGCTGGCCCTCCAGGTCGTCGAGCCGCACCTCAACGGCCCCGGCGGAGAGGTCCCCATCCTCTTCGCGACCGGGGCAGGGGGCGGCCAGGGCGCTGGGCCGGGAGGCACGGGCGGGTCCGTCGTCCTGTCCGGTCAGGGGGTCGCCCCCGCCGCCGCGACGATCGAGGCCTTCGAGCAGTTCGGCCTGGATCTCGTGCCCGGCACCGGCCTCCTCGCAGCGACGGTCCCCGGCGCCTTCGGCGCCTGGCTGACGCTGCTGCGCGACCACGGCACCCAGCCGTTGGACGCCGTCCTCCGTTACGCCATCGAGTACGCCGAGAACGGTCACCCTCTCCTTCCCCGGGTGACCGCGACCGTCGCCTCGGTCTCCGAGCACTTCCGCACCCATTGGCCCACTTCGGCCGCCACCTGGCTCTCCTCCGACGGTGCCCCACCGGCCGCCGGCAGACTTTTTCGCAATCGTGTTCTCGCCTCGACCTACCGCCGTCTGCTCGACGCAGCGCGCGGACCCTCCCGGGAGGCGCAGATCGATGCGGCACTGTCCGCCTGGTACTCCGGATTCGTCGCCGAGGAGATCGACAGGTTCGCCCGGTATCCGGTGATGGACGACTCCGGTCGCCCGCACCCCGGATTTCTGACCGGGCAGGACCTGGCCGGCTGGACGCCGACGTACGAGGCACCGGTCACCCTGGACCGGAACGGGTGGACGCTCGCGAAGGCCGGGCCGTGGTCGCAAGGTCCGGCGCTGCTCCAGGCGATCACGATGCTGGACGACGTACCGACGGGCAGGCGCCGCGATCGGTTCGCCTCCGTCTCCGAAGACGCTGACACCGCCGAGGTGGTGCATGCGAGCGTCGAGGCGACGAAGCTGGCGATGGCCGACCGCGAGGCCTGGTACGGGGACGTGGAGAACGTGCCGGTGGACGACCTCCTCTCGTCCACCTACGCCGCCGAGCGGCGGGCGCTCATCGGGGACACGGCCAGCAGCGATGCTGCGGCCGGGTTCACCGGGTGGGCGCCCGCCACGGCTCCCCGCCTTCATCGCCTCCGGCGCCTCCCTCGCGGCCGGCCCGCAGACGGGCGCCGGTATCGGCGAACCGACCGTCGACCCGCACGGCACCACCCGCGGCGACACCTGCCACGTCGACGTCGTCGACCGCTGGGGCAACCTCGTCTCGGCCACACCGTCCGGTGGCTGGTTGCAGAGCTCGCCGGTGATCCCGGCCCTCGGATTCCCCCTCGGCACCCGCGCCCAGATGTTCTGGCTCGAGCGCGGCCTGCCCAACTCGCTGGCCCCCGGCAAGCGGCCCCGCACCACGCTCACGCCGTCCCTCGCCCTGCGCGGCGGCGTCCCCACCCTCGCCTTCGGCACGCCCGGCGGCGACCAGCAGGAGCAGTGGCAGCTGTGCTTCTGGCTGCGGCACGTCCACGAGGGACTGGACCTGCAGGCGGCGATCGACGCGCCCGCCTGGCACACCACGGCGTTCCCGTCGTCGTTCTACCCGCGCGAGTCCACGGCGGCCGAGGTCGTGGTCGAGTCGCGTCTCGGGGACGCCGTGGTCGCCGAGCTCCGCCGCCGAGGGCACGACGTCACCGTCGCCGGCCCCTGGACCCTCGGGCGGCTGTCGGCGGTGAGCCGGGACCCCGAGACGGGCATCCTCCGCGCCGCGGCGAACGCGCGCGGCATGCAGGGCTACGCCGTCGGCCGCTGATCCGCCGCTGCGACCCCGCTCCGGGGCGGGCCGGTCGCGCCGGGAATGCTGGGGCGTCCGTGTGTCCCGGACTGCCCACCTGGAAAGGAACCGTCAGTGAGCGCGCCCGAGCCCCGCGGGACCCCGATCTGGGGTCGCGGAACGGACGTGCTGGCCCGCGCCCTGGAGACCGACCGGCTCCGCGTCGAGCTCGCCGTGGACGCGGCCGGGATCGGCAGCTTCGACTGGGACCTGGTCACCGGCCGGCTGAGCTGGGACGAGCGGCTGCTCCACGATCTTCGGCTACGACCGCGAGGGCTTCGACCAGACCATCGACGCCTTCCTCGGCGCCGCTGCCACCCGGACGACCGGGAGCGCGTCGGCGAGGCGCTGCAGACGGCGATCGAGACCGGCGGCGAGTACGTCGCGGAGTACCGCATCGTCCTGCCGGACGGGTCGATGCGCTGGGTCCAGGGCCGCGGCCGGGCGCTGACCGACGCCGCCGGCACCTCCGTCCGGCTGCTCGGCGTCGGCTACGACACCACGCTGCAGCGGGAGGGCGACGCGCGCCTCTCCCGGGTGCTCGAGGCGATGAAGGCGGCGTTCTTCTCCCTCGATCACCGAGTGGCGGTTCAGCTACCTCAACGCCGAGGCCGAGCGCGTCCTGGGCACCACGCGGGACGACGCCCTGGGCGGGTCGATCTGGGTGCTGTTCCCCGCGGCGGTCGGCAGCGCTTTCGAGGACCACTACCGCGCGGCCGTGGTCACGGGCGAGGAGCAGGTCTTCGAGGCGTACTACCCGGAGCCGCTCGAGGCGTGGTTCGAGGTGCGCGCCTGGCCGACGCCCGACGGGCTGTCGGTGTCCTTCCTCGACATCACCGAGCGCCGGGTGGCCGAGGAGTTCGCCCGCCGGGCCACCCGGCGGCTGGCGCTGATCGCCGAGGTGTCGGCGGTCATGACCGAGCGGTCGGCCGACGGGTCCTCGGAGGGCTTCTCGGAGGATGCTGCCCTGCAGCGGGTGGCCGAGGCCCTGGTGCCCGTGCTCGGCGACTGGGTGATCGCCAGCCTGGTCGACGAGGACGGCCGCATGCGCGACGTCGCGAGCTGGCACGTCGAACCTGCGGACCCGGGCGATGGTCGCCCGCTACGCCGGGCTCCGGCTCGCGTCCCTGCAGTCGCACGCTCCGGTGCTGCGCGCCCTGGCGTCGGGCCAGCTCAGGACCGTCGACGACGTCGGGGCGGTCGTCGGCCCGATGCTGCCGCCCGGGGAGGTGCGCGACGTCTTCTGGGCTCTCGCGCCGCGGACGGCGATCACGATGCCGCTGGCGGCCCGGGGCCGGACCCTCGGGGCGCTGAGCATCTACCGGTCCGCCGACCGGGCTCCGGCCGACGCCGACGAGATCGCGACGGCGAAGGACGTCGCCGACCGGGTCGCGCTCGCCCTGGACAACCGCCGTCTCTACGAGCAGCAGCGCGGGCTCGCCGAGGCTCTCCAGCGCAGCCTGCTGACGGCGCCGCCGGAGCCCGACCACGCCGAGATCGTCGTGCGCTACCAGCCGGCGGTGGAGGTCGCCCAGGTCGGCGGCGACTGGTACGACGCGTTCCTGCAGCCGACCGGGGCGACGATGCTCGTCATCGGTGACGTCGTGGGTCACGACACCGAGGCCGCGGCGGCGATGGGCCAGCTGCGCGGGATGCTGCGCGGCATCGCCTACCGGGAGGGCATGGGCCCGGCCGCCGTCCTCACCGATCTCGACGCCGCGATCGAGGGCCTCGGCATGGGCACGATGGCGACGGCGGCGATCGCCCGGATCGAGCAGACCCGCGGTGAGCGCGCCGCCGGCCTGACGCGCATCCGCTGGTCGAACGCCGGGCACCCGCCGCCACTGGTCATCCACCACGACGGCCGGATCGAGGAGCTGGCCGGAGCCCGCGCCGAGCTCATGCTGGGTGTCGACCCCCGCTGCCGCCGGACGGAGAGCGTCCTGACGGTGCAGCGCGGCGCCACGCTGCTGCTCTACACCGACGGATTGGTCGAGGACCGGGACCTGCCCCTGGACGAGGGCATGGCGAGGTTGAAGGCGGTGCTCGCCGAGCTCGCCGACGTCCCGCTCGACGACCTGTGCGACGCGGTGATCGACCGGCTCCGGCCGCAGGGTCTGCAGGACGACGTGGCTCTGGTGGCGATCCGGCTGCACCTGCAGGACCGGCCACGCCCGCGCGAGGCGGGTCCGCGGCGGCTGCCGCCGGGAGTGCCCGCGGAGTAGCCGCCCGAACCTCAGGTGCGGGGCGGCAAGCGGACTGCCGTGGTGTCAGGTGCGGGGGAGCAGAGCCCAGACGTGCTTCGTGCCCTCGCGCACGTACCAGCCGTGGCGGATCGCCATCTCGGCGATGAGGTAGAGCCCCAGGCCACCCTCGCTCGGGTCGCGGCCGACCGCCGGGGCCGGCGGCGACGCGACCGCCTGGTCGGTCACCTCGACCAGGAACGCGTCCTCGGTCTGGCCGACGGCCGCGCGCACCCGCCCGCCGCCGTGCCGGAGCGCGTTGGAGGCCATCTCGTCCAGGGCCAGGACCAACTGGTCGTGGACGTCGGTGAGGCGGGGATCGTCGGCGGGAGCGGTGGTCGCGGGGTGCCGGCGGAGCTCGGCCCGTACGCGGGGCAGCTCGACGACGTCGTGCAGCTCCCAGGAGAGCAGCGAGGTCGCCGGCGGCGGGGACGCGGACGGCCACGCCGGCCCGGCCGCGTGTCCTGTCACCCGTCGTCCCTCCATCGTCACGGCCCCTCCCGGACGGGCAGGCCGAACAATCTCGTATGGGCCGCAGCGGGGCCGCCCAAACGTGATGCGACGAGGCTCACCCCATCCGAGGGAAGGGTGCCCTCAGTTCGCGAGCTCGGCCAGCTTCGTCACGGTGTTCCAGTTCCGTGCGGTTCCGGGCACGCCGAGCAGTTGGTCCCACTTCCACGACGCGAGAGGCGTGTCCTGGATGCCGTCGGGCAGCCAGAGGTAGAGCTCGCGGCCGCGGACCAGGTAGTCGCCCACGTCGGCCTTCGGCAGGGCGTCGACCTTGTCCTTCGGCGGCGCTTCGGGCAGGAAGGTGACCAGGTAGCGCGCCGGATCGGTCGCCTCGGTGGCGAAGGGGTCGCCGGTGACGACGGCCGCGATCTCTGTGCCGGTGCGGACGACGACCGGGACCTCGAAGCCGAACTCGGCCTCGATCACGCTGCGCACGTCGGCCGCCAGCTTCTTCTCGCCGAGGGTGCTGTCGAGGATCACGTTGCCGCTGCGCAGGTGCGTGCGGACCTCCAGGTGGCCGCGCTCGGTCAGGACCTCGCGGAGCCGCGGCATCGCGACCTGCCGCGCCTTGCCGAGGTTGATCCCGCGGAGCAGGACGACGTAGCGGGTGGAGGTGGCCACCGCGGCACGGTAGCCGCTGGGGGACCGGTCAGCTGAAGACCGGCGCCCAACTGCCCGTGGCCACGCTCAGCACGACGGCGGCGGCGCACACGGCGACCGCGCCGGCCACGAACGCGGCGTCGCGCAGCCGCAGCCGCGAACCCCGGGCGTTGGTGCGCGGGATGCCGGAGTCGAAGCCCCGGGCGTCCATCGCCGTCGCGAGGCGTGATCCCCGGCGCACGGCCCCGACGAGGAGCGCGAACGCCGTCCCGGCGAACAGCCGGAGGTGCGCCAGGGGGTTGCGGCCGGCCTCCACGCCGCGGGCTCGCCGGGCCAGCCGGATGGTCTGCCACTCGGTGGCCAGCAGCGGCACCAGCCGCAGCGCGGCGAGGGCGCCGTAGGCGAACCGCGTGGACACCCGCCAGTGCAGCGTCAGGGCGTCGGCCAGCCGCACGGGGTCGGTGGAGGCGACCAGCAGGATGCCCGGCAGGGCGAGGGCCAGGACGCGGACGGCGAGACCGAGCGCGGAGAGCCACCCGCTGCCGTCGTCGCCGAACGCGACGTTCACCCACGCCACCCCGGCGGCGCCGAGCAGCAGCGGCCAGGTGCGGGCCAGCAGCGCCCGGGGCGCGGCCAGCCCCGCCGCGGGCAGGAGGCACAGCTCCGCGGCGAGCACGACCGACGGCGTCACCAGGTCGCCGCTGATCAGCAGGACCGGCAGCAGGACGGCGATGGCGCCCAGCTGGGCGACCGGGTTGATCGCCGAGAGGGGCACCGGGCGGACCGGGCCGAGCGCCAGGGGGAGCGTCATGCGGCTACCGGCTCCCCGGCGGCCCGCAGCTCCAGCACGTCGTCGGCCAGGGCGCCGACGACGGCGGCGTCGTGGGTGACCAGGACGAGGGCGCGCCCCTCGTCCTGCTGCTCGGCGAGCAGCGCCACCAGCTCCGCCCAGGTGTCCCGGTCCTGCCCGAACGTCGGCTCGTCGAGGACGACGACGGCCGGGCGGGTGGCCAGGGCGGTGGCCACCGACAGCCGCCGCTGCTGCCCGCCGGACAGCGTGAACGGGTTGGCCTCGGCGAGGGCGGCCAGGCCGAGCCGTTCGAGCAGCTGGTCGGCCAGTCGGTGGGCCACGGCGTCGCCGGAGCCGGCGCGCAGCGGGCCGAGCGCGAGCTCGTCGCGCACCCGGCCGGTGAGGAACTGGTGCTCGGGCTGCTGGAAGACGGTGCCGATCCGGCACACCAGGTCGTCGGCGGGCCATCGGTGGGGTGGCCGCTGCGGCCGGCGCAGCCCCGCGGTGAGCGCGGGCGCCGCTGCGATCCGGCCCGTCGTCGGCCCGCGCAGGCCGGCGAGCAGCAGCGCGAGGGTCGACTTGCCCGTGCCGTTCGGCCCGGTGACGGCGAGGGTGCGGCCCGCGTGCAGGGCGACGTCGGTGGGCCTGAGGGAGGGGACGGTGCTGCCGCGGTGGGTGTAGCCGGCCGCGTCGGCGTGGAGCAGGAGCGGCCCCGCGGCGTGCGGAACGCGGGCGGGCAGCCGCAGCGGGGCGGGGGACCATCCCGGGCCGTGCTCGCGCGCGCCGCCGTCCGGGAGCAGCTCGACGACCCGGTCGACGAGCGGCAGCCACTGCTCGGCGTCGTGGTCGACGACGACCAGCGTCGTCCCGCGGTCGGCCACGGCGCGGGTGACGGCCTCGCGCACCAGTGCCGCGCCGGTCGGATCGAGCTGCGCGGTCGGTTCGTCGAGCAGCAGCAGGCCGGGGCGCGTGGCCAGCGCCCCGGCGAGGACGAGGCGCTGCTTCTCCCCGCCGGAGAGGGCCGCGGTGGCGCGGTCGTGCCCGTACGGGAACGCCACCGCGGCGAGCGCCCGGTCCACGGCCGGCCAGATCTCCTCCGGCGGAGTCCCGACGTTCTCCAGCCCGAACGCGACGTCGTCGCCGACGCGGGTCATCACCAGCTGGGAGTCGGGGTCCTGGAAGACGATCGCGGTGCGAGCGCGGGCGAGGTGGGGGAGCCGGCCGTCGACCGCCGCCGTGCCCTCGGACTCACCGGTGTCCGGCCCGAGCAGCCCTGCCAGCGCGTGCAGCAGCGTGGACTTGCCCGCGCCGGAGGCGCCGGTGAGCAGCACCCGCTCGCCGGGCGCGATCGCCAGGTCGACGTCCCGCACGGCCCAGGCGTGGCGGCTCGCGTGCCGGAAACCCCAGCCGGTGAGCCGTACCGCGGCCGGGCCGTGCGGGCCGGCCGGTCCGGGAGCCGTGGTCAGACCCGGGTGCGGCCGGACCCGAACGACGACAGCGCGCCGCTGGCGCCCAGCGCCCGGGCCAGCACGAGCCCGCCGACGCCGGCGACGACCGCGGTGCTGACCACCACGAGGACCAGGTAGGTGACCTTCCAGGTGCCGGACCAGTCGGGGTAGTAGTTGACCAGGTCGAGCACGGCCGCCATGGCCCCGGCGCACGCGGCGGCCAGCAGCGCCTGCGGCCAGCCGAAGCGGCGGTAGCGGAACGCGGCGAAGCCGACCTCGCCGGCCAGCCCCTGCAGCAGCCCGTAGACCAGCACGAGGGTGCCCCAGGCGGAGCCGAGCAGCGCCGACACGATGGCCGCGAGCAGCTCCGCGAACAGCGCCGCACCCGGCTTGCGGACGATCAGCGGCGCCAGCACAGCGGGCAGCAGCCAGACCCCGTACATGACGGCCTGCGCCGGCGGGAACGCGGTGAACGCGGCCCCCGCCCCGGCCCACAGCAGGCCCCAGGCCCAGAACACGATGCCGAAGGCGACGCCGAGGACGGCGGTGACCACGATGTCGACGGTGCGCCAGCGGCTGCTCGGCTGCGCTCCGGGACGGTCGGACGACGGACGGACGGCCTGCTCGGCCATGATTCCTCCAGACTCCCTGCGCCGGCATGACCCGGATCAGGTTCGAGGGTCTGCGGTTTCCCGCACTCTCAGCGCCGAGGCGCTCCCCTGTCGGTTTCTTCTGTTGTGCCGCCGAGCGTAGCCCCATGCCGTCCGTGCCTCGGCATCGAGACCGGCGAACCGGCCAGATCGGCGATGTGGTCGCATCCCGGGACCCTTGGCGACGAGATCGGCGAAGTGGCGGCATGCAGAACCGGCGGAATACTTGACGCTTCATGCATCTTGGACCATGGTGAAGCGTCCACGCCGTTCCGAGGAGTCCGCCATGCCCGTCCAGCGTCTCAACCACGCCGTCCTCTACGTCCGCGACGTCGAGCGCAGCTCGGCCTTCTACCGGGACGTGCTCGGCTTCCGCACGAAGATGGAGATCCCCGGCCGGGCTGTCTTCCTCCAGGCGGAGGGCTCGACCAACGACCACGACCTCGGCCTGTTCGCGATCGGCTCCGGCGCCGGTGCCTCCGAGGCCGGACGCCGCACGGTCGGGCTCTACCACCTGGCGTGGGAGGTCGACACCCTCGCCGAGCTGGCCCGGATCCGCGACGCCCTGCTCCAGGCGGGTGCCCTGGTCGGCGCCTCCGACCACGCGACCACCAAGGCGCTGTACGCGCAGGACCCCGACGGCCTCGAGTTCGAGGTCTCCTGGCTGCTGCCGGCCGACCTGATCACCCCCGAGGTCACCGAGGGCGCCGCGATGACCGCTCCCCTCGACCTCGACCGGGAGATCGAGCGCTACGGCGCGCAGACCCGCGGCGGCGTCGGGGTCTCCATCCCGGTCTGATCCGTGCCGTCCGGCACGATCGGCGGCATGCATCGCGCTCTCGCCGGTGGAACTGAGCGCCGGTCCGCTCCTGCTCCGGCCGTGGCGGCCGGACGACGCCGACGCGGTCTGGGCGGCCCTGCAGGACGAGGAGATCCGGCTCTGGAACGGCGGAGGCGTCGCGTCCCGCGCCGACGCCGCGACGTTCGTCGCGCGGCGGGCCGACTGGAGCGGCGGCGACCACGCCTCCTGGGCGGTCGTCGACGGCGCGGGCGGTGTGCTCGCCTCGGTATCGCTGCACTCCATCGACCCGGTGCAGAGCGACGCGGAGATCGGCTACTGGACCGCGCCGGCCGCCCGGGGACAGGGGGTGGCCGCCGTGGCCGTCGACGCGGCGTGCCGCTGGGCGTTCGCGACGCTTCCGGTCGACCGGATCGAGCTGTGCCACGCGGTCGAGAACACCGCCTCGGGCCGCGTGGCGGAGAAGGCCGGCTTCACGCTGGAGGGTCGGCTACGGCGCTCCTACCGGTACGGCGACGGGGTGAAGCACGACGAGCTGCTGTGGGCCCGGCTGGCCGACGACCCGGCGCCGGATCCGGGCCGCTCCCTCAGCATCCGCAGCTGAGCGCGGCCGCCGGGGCGGTCAACGGGTCCGGCGCCGCGCGCTGCACGCCGTCGGCGCTCTCGACCGGCAGCCCCTCGCGCGCCCAGTACTCGAAGCCGCCGAGCATCTCGCGGACCCGGAACCCGAGCAGCGCCAGCGCCAGGGCCGCCCGGGTGGCCCCGTTGCAGCCCGGCCCCCAGCAGTAGGTGACGACCGGGACGGACCGGTCCAGTTCGGCGACGGCGCGGGCCGGGATCTCGCGACCCGGCAGGTGCACCGCCCCCGGGACGTGTCCCTGCGCCCACGCCTCGGCGCTGCGGCTGTCGAGCAGGACGAAGCCGGGGTCTCCGCCGTCGAGGGCGGCGTGCACGTCGCTGACGTCGGTCTCGACGGCGAGCCGCCGGGTGAAGTGGACCGCGGCGTCGGCCGGGCTGGTGGACCAGTCGTCGATCATGACCGCCGACGCTAGGGATGCCGGCCGTGCGAGCACGAGGCCCCGGGGTGCCAAGAACCGCAGGGAGAGTGCCAGCAGAAGCTCAGTGCCCGCCGGCCCATCCCGCGCCGGGTCATCGCGGCGGTCGCCGCCGTCCACGCCCGCACCGGCACCAGACGGGCGGTCTTCATCACCAGCATCATCGGCAGCGGGAAGACGACCTCCGCCTTGTCCTTCTCGATCCCGGCGGCGATCGCCCGCGCCGCGGCTTCCGGCGAGATGAGGAACGGCATCGGGAAGCTGTTGCGGTCGGTCATCGGCGTGCGGACGAAGCCCGGGGACAGGGTCTGCACGACGATGCCGCGGGGCCCGAGCGAGCCGCGCAGCGCTTCGAACAGGTGGATCAGCGCCGCCTTGGTCGAGCCGTAGGCCTCCGCACCCGGCAGGCCGCGGTAGCCGGCGACGGACGCGGTCCCGATGATCCGGCCGGAACCCTGCTCGAGCATCGCGGGCACGACGCCCTCGAGCGCGTGCACGGTGCCCATGAGATTGGTCTGCAGGTGCTCGGCGAACGCCTCGCTGTCCCACTCCTCCACCCGGAAGCGCGACCAGGTGCCGGCGTTGAGCACCGCGACGTCCAGGCCTCCCAACGCGGCTCGCACCGAGGCGGCAGCGGCCACGGTCGCTGCCCGGTCGGTGACGTCGACCGGTTCGACGTGCATCCGGCCGGCTGCCACCTCGTGCAGCTTCTCCTCGTTGCGGGCGCTGATCGCCACCACCGCACCCCGGTCGGCGAGCTCCCGGGCCAGCGCGGCGCCGATGCCACTCGACGCGCCGGTGATCCAGACGCGCGCGCCGTCGATCCGCATGCTCACGCCCCCGAGAACGGATGGCGGGCCAGCCCCAGCTGGCTGACACCGAGGTAGCCGACGCGGAAGCCGGCCTCGCAGTAGGCGAGGTAGAACTCCCACATCCGCCGGAAGGTGTCGTCGAACGAACCCTCCAGCCGGCCCCAGTTGGCGAGGAAGCGCTCCCGCCACAGGGCGAGGGTGTGGGCGTAGTGCGGGCCCAGGTCGCGGCGCTCGACGATCGACAGCGAGGTGTGGCCGGCCAGGGTCTCGGTGATCGCCCGCACCGACGGGATGATCCCGCCGGGGAACACGTACTTGTGGATCCAGCTGTAGCTGCGGCGCGTGGCCAGCATCCGGTCGTGGGCCATGGTGATCGCCTGCAGGCCCACCCGTCCGCCGGGCGCCAGCAGTCCGTCCAGGGCGCCGAAGTACGTCGGCCAGTAGCGCTCGCCGACCGCCTCGATCATCTCCACCGACACGATCGCGTCGTAGCTACCGGTCGCGTCGCGGTAGTCCTGCAGCCGGACGTCGACGAGGTGGCCGACACCCGCGTCGTCCGCGCGCTGCCGGGCCAGCGCCTGCTGCTCGGTGGACAGCGTCAACGTCGTGACGCGGGCACCGCGCTCGTGTGCCGCCCGGATGGCGAGCGCACCCCATCCCGAGCCGATCTCCAGCACGTGCATGCCTGCACGGACGCGGGCCAGGTCGAGGATCCCGTCGATCTTGCGCCGCTGGGCCGCGGCGAGGTCGTCGCCCGGCTCGAACCAGCCCGACGAGTAGGTCATCGTCTCGTCGAGGAAGGTCTCGAAGAGCTCGTTGGACAGGTCGTAGTGCCGCGCGATGTTGCCGCGGCTGTTCTCCGGGGTGTTCTCCTCGTGCGCCGGCTGGGTGCGCTCCACGACGTGCCGCAGGCGCTGCAGCACCGGGTGGACCAGCTGGGACATGCGGGCGGCGAACGGCGCGAGCAGGTCGGCGAGATCCGTGCCCGGACCGGTGGTCCAGTCGCCGGTCATGTAGGCCTCGCCGAAACCGATCTTCACGTCGGCGCCGAGCCGGGCGAACACGTTGGCCGGCCGGACCAGCCGCATGACCGGTGCGTGCTTGCCACCGCAGCCGAGGACCCGTCCGCCGGGCAGGACGACCCGCACCGGCAGCGTCGCGACCGCGCGGCGGAACATGGCCTCCGCGATCCGGGCGTGGACGGGCACGCTCGGGGGCGTGGCCAGGCCGGGCCAATGGGACTCGTCGGGGCGAGGCACGGGGAAACGTGCCTGGGTGGCGCGTGCGGTTCGCTGCACGGTGGTCATGACCCGGTCCTGTTCTCGCGCTGGTCCCTCGTCCCGTCGGGCGTGCGTCCGGTGGTGCCGACGACTCCGGCGGGGGCATCGTGCGGCGTCCGCACGTGGACCGGCAACCCTCGCAGCCACAGCTTGGCCCCCTGGTAGCGGATGAGTGCGCTGACGCGGAGCGCCGTCATCGGGCGGCGCAGGGTGGCGGCGCGCACGGCGCGGACCGTCGCCGCCCGCGCCGAGCCGCGCACGGTCGCGGTGAACGGCGTGCGGTCGCCGTCGGTGAGTGCCATCGCGATGAGCAGCCGATCCCCCGGTGCGGAGAACCGCATGCGGTAGCGGCCGGAGACGGCGAAGAACGGGGAGACGTAGAACGTCTTGTCCGCCGCTGCCCGGCCGGCGTCGTCCGGTCGCAGCAGGTAGGCGTGCCGCTCCCCGTAGGTGTTGTGCACCTCGGCGACCAGGCAGGCCAGCGAGCCGTCGGCGCGGTAGCACCAGTGCGTCGACAGCGGGTTGAAGACGTGGCTGACCCGGCGGCCCGGCCCGCTGCGGGGCGAGGCCAGCATGAGCACCCGTGCGACGTCGTCCACCCCGTGGAGCCGCGCGAACTCGGCCACGTTGTCCTTGATCGACCGGGCCGGGTCGCCGAGGTGGTCGGCCGCCTCGAACCGGACCTGCGCGCGCAGCCAGCGCGGCAGCCGGCCGTCCTGGGCCAGCCGCCCGGCCGCGACGTCGTCGAGGTCGACGAGCCACAGGTCAGCGCCGTACTCGAAGCCGTGGCGCAGCGGATGCGTGCGGGTGTGCCGGATCGAGACGTCGTAGAGGGCCGGCGTCGCCACCGGTGTCCACCGGTCGTCGGCGACGCGCGGGAGGCGAGGCGCCGCGACGGTCACCAACTCGCACCGAACGTCCCGGCCGCGCGGACGCCGGCGGCGCAGCCGTCCTCGTGGAAGCCCCAGCCGTGGTACGCGCCGGCGAAGGCGGTGCGGCCGGTGTTCAGCCCGGGCAGGCGCCGCTGCGCCGCCACCGAGGTTCCCGTGTAGATCGGGTGCTCGTAGACCATGCGGCGCAGCACGGAGTCCGGATCGATGCGGTCGCCGCCGTTGAGCGTGACCAGGTAGTCGACCGGCTCGTCCATGGCGTGCAGGCGGTTCATCCAGTAGCTGACCTGGACCTGCTCGACCGGGCGGGCACAGGTCATGCGGTAGTTCCACGAGGCCCGGGCCCGCCGCGCCGCAGGCAGCACCGTGGAGTCGGTGTGCAGCAGCGTCTCGTTGCGCGAGTACTCGAAGGCGCCGAGCACCTGCCGCTCGGCGTCGGTGGGATCCCCGAGCAGCCGCAGGGCCTGGTCCGGGTGGGTGGCGACGACGACGACGTCGGCACCGTGGCGCTGGCCGTCGTCGTCGATCAGCTCCACCCCGTCGAGGTGCCGGGTCAGCGTGCGGATGCCCGCACCGGTCTCGACCGCACCCAGGCCCTTGGCCGCCCGCTCCACGTAGCTGCGCGATCCGCCCACGACCGTTCGCCACTGCGGGGAACCGGTCACCGAGAGCATCCCGTGGTTGTCCAGGAACCGGAACAGGTAGGCGGCCGGGTACTGCAGCGCGGTGCCGGTGCCCGACGACCAGACGCACGCGACCACCGGGATCATGAAGTGCCGGACGAAGTAGTCCGAGTAGCCGCCCAGGGCGAGGAACGTGCCCAGGGTGAGGCCGTCGACGTCCGAGCCGGGTGCGGCGTCGGCGTGATCGAGCAGCCGGCGGGCGTGCGCGTGGAACCGGCGGACCTCGCCGAGCATGCGGAGGTAGGCCGGGTCGCCCGCCCGGCGCGGCTGGGCGAACAGCCCCGCGAGGCCGCGTGCGCCGGCGTACTCGAGCCCGCAGCCCTCGCAGGTGATCGACATGCTCATCTCGGTGGGCTGGGTCGCGACGTCGAGCTCGCGGAAGAGCCGCAGCAGGTTCGGGTAGGTCCGCTCGTTGTGGACGATGAAGCCGCTGTCGACGGGGAGAAGGCGGCCGTCCGGCGTCGGGATGTCGTGGGTGTGCGCGTGCCCGCCGAGCCGGTCGTCGGCCTCGAACAGCGTGACGTGGTGGGTGCGCTGGAGCAGGTAGGCGGCGGTCAGCCCGGCGACGCCGGAGCCGACGACGGCGGCGGTCGGCCGGCGCAGAGCGGCGGCGGTCACCGGCCGGCCCAGCGCAGCGAGAGCGCGTTGAGCGCGGCGTAGCCGAGCGCCGCACCGACGCGCCTTGCCCTTCCGGGCCGCGTCGGGCGCGTTGATCCCGAACGCGAACGCATCGGTGGCGTCGGAGACGATCCGGAACAGGGTCGCCGCCCGCAGCGCCGGGCCGGCCGGGGCGAAGGTCATCGCCAGGCCGGACACCACGTCGCGGGCGCCGAGCGTGTGGTGCCAGGCGCGCAGCGCCGGTGACGGGGGGCCGAGGCCGGTCGGCCCGGCCCACAGGTCGGGCTTGGCCAGCTCCAGCACGCCGGTCGCGATGGTGGTGATGCCGAGCATCCGGGACAGGACGGGCATGTCGTGGTCCTCTCTGTGCAGTCGGAGAGCTCCTCGCGGAGCAGGGCGGTGCTACAGCGGGACGGCGATGCCCTCGGGAACAGGTCTCGCCAGGGCATTCGCGATGTCGGGGCGCATCGGTTCGATCCCCGTCGCGCCGAGGACCGTGTCCCGGGCGAACCGGTGCCAGCGCACCGCGCCGCGGAGCATCGAATGGCCGCCGGCCGTCGTGAAGCGGGCGACGTGGGCGCCGGCCCGCGCAGCGCGCAGGGCGAAGTCCGCCGAGAGGGCCGCCGGTACCCACCGGTCTCCCCGGCCGTGCAGGACGGTGACGGTGCGCCCCTGCAGGTGGTTCACCGGCTCGCCGGGCGGGGTCCAGGGCGCCAGGGCGCACACCGCCGCCACCTGCGGGTCGGCGCCGGCCCGGAGCGCCGCCCGGCCGCCCATCGAATGGCCGACCAGGACCACGGGCACGTCGGGACCGTGCTCGTCCCTGATCCGGTCGAGCGTCCAGCGGACGTCCGCGTAGGCGTCGGCGGCCGCTCCGTTCCACCCGGCCACGCGATAGCGCACCAGTTGGGTCGTGATGCCCCGGTCGCCGGCGGTCCGCCGGACGAACCGTTCGAACTCGCGCATGCGGACCAGGGACAGGGCGCCGCTGCGCGGGGGCTCCTGGCCGGTCGCCCGCCCGCCGTGGCAGAAGACGGCGATACCGCGGAGGCGGCGCTGCGTGGGATGGACCTCGACGATCGGCTGGGCCACGCACGCTCCTCGTTCTCTCGGTCACCGATTCCGGGTGTCTCCCCTGGTCTTCGGTCGTCGACGGTGATCCGGATGCAGTCGACATTCGCCGGTGCGCGGAGCGCCCCACCCGGTTGCCCGGCGGGCCTAGGCTCGGAGCATGTTGTTCTCCCGGTTCAAGACCCAGCCGGTCCCGGCCGCGGACGCGCTCCCCGGCCGTCCCGACCCGCTCCCCCACGTGCCCGAGGTCCATGCCGTCAACGGCAACCGCATCCAGCCGCCGTTCCCCGAGGGCATGCAGACCGCCGTCTTCGGCGCCGGCTGCTTCTGGGGCGTGGAGAAGGTGTTCTGGGAGGCGCCGGGCGTGTGGTCCACGGCGGCGGGCTACGCCGGCGGCTACACCCCGAACCCGACGTACGAGGAGGTCTGCTCGGCGCGGACCGGGCACACCGAGGCCGTGCTGGTCGTGTTCGACCCCACGATCACGTCCTACGAGCAGCTGCTGAAGCTGTTCTGGGAGGACCACGACCCCACCCAGGGCATGCGGCAGGGCAACGACATCGGCACCCAGTACCGCTCGGCGATCCTCTACGGGACACCGGAGCAGGAGGCCGCGGCCCGGGCCAGCCGCGACCAGTACCAGGAGCGGCTGAAGGCGGCCGGGTACGGCGAGATCACCACCGAGATCGCGCCGCTCGGCGAGTTCTACTACGCCGAGGACTACCACCAGCAGTACCTGTACAAGGTGCCGAACGGCTACTGCCCGATCAACTCCACCGGGGTCTCCTGCCCCGTCGGCCTGCCGGGCGTCTGAATAGAAGGACCACCCTTCCCCCCACGCCTCGCACGCTCGGCGCGGGACCCTGAAGGGTGGCCGCTCCAGTACGTCACCGGCAGGGAAGACTGACCTCGTGCAGGTCTTGAGAACGCCCGACGAGCGCTTCGCCGCGATCCCGGACTTCCCGTACACGCCGGTGTACGTGACGTTCGACAGCGAGGACGGCGACGCGCTGCGGGTCGCCGTCGTCGACGAGGGGCCTGCCGACGGCGAGGTCGTCCTCCTGCTGCACGGCGAGCCGTCGTGGTCCTTCCTCTACCGCAGCATGATCCCGGTGCTCACCGCTGCGGGTCTCCGCGTGGTGGCGCCGGACCTCGTCGGCTTCGGCCGCTCCGACAAGCCGGCCGACCTGGCCGACTACAGCTATGCCCGGCACGTGGAGTGGATGCGGCAGGCGCTCTTCGACGGTCTCGGGCTCACCGACCTCACGCTGGTCGGCCAGGACTGGGGCGGGTTGATCGGGCTGCGGCTGGTCGCCGAGCACCCGGACCGGTTCAGCCGGGTCGTCGTCGCCAACACGTTCCTGCCGACGGGCGACCACCCCGTCACTGACGCGTTCCTCCGCTGGCAGCGGTTCGCCACCGAGAGCCCGCAGTTCGACGTCGGACGGGTGGTGGCCGGGGCCACGACGGCGCCGCTCCCGCCGGAGGTGGTGGCCGCCTACGACGCCCCCTTCCCCGACGACAGCTACAAGGCGGGCGCGCGGGCGTTCCCCGCGCTCGTGCCGACCCGCCCCGACGACCCGGCCAGCGCGGCCAACCGGGCGGCCTGGGAGGTGCTCGCGTCCTGGGAGAAGCCCTTCCTCACCGCGTTCTCCGACGGCGACCCGGTCACCGCCGGTGGTGACCGTGCGTTCCAGCAGCGGGTTCCGGGCGCACAGGGCATGCCGCACACCACCCTGTCCGGCGGTCACTTCCTCCAGGAGGACGCCGGACCGCAGCTCGCCCGCGTCGTGGTCGACCTGGTCGCCGCGACCCCTCGATGACCGCAGGCGACGTGCTGGACCTGTTGCGCCGGGATCCGGACGTCGAGTCGCCGGAGCTCGTCGCCGTCGACGCCACCGATCGGTTGCTGCTCGACGAGGCGGCCGACCTGGTGCGCGCGTGCGGCCCGGGCGAGGTCGCGGTGGTCGACGACTCCTACGGCGCGCTGGCCCTGGGGCTGCAGGCGCGGTTCGGGGCCTCCGACGTGCGGGTCGCCCAGGACCTGCTGGTGGGGGAGCTGGCCCTGGCGCGCAACGCCGAGCGGGTCGGGCTGTCGAGCCACCGCTCGCTGCCGCTGGGGCCGGAGCTCGCAGCGGGCGCCCGGGTGGTGCTGGTGAAGGCGCCCAAGGCGCTGGAGGCGCTGCGGGAGATCGCCGAGGTGGTGGCGTCCTCCGCCGCACCCGACGTCACCGTGCTGGTCGGTGCCCGGGTCAAGCACATGACCCACGCCATGAACGACGTCCTCGGCGCCTCGTTCGGCGACGTCACGGCCACCCTGGCCCGCCAGAAATCGCGGCTGCTGGTGGCCCGCGGGCCGCAGCCGGGCCCGTCGTCCTTCCCGCAGCGGGTCGAGCACCCCGACATCGGGCTCACCGTCTGCGCGCACGGCGCGGCCTTCGCCGGCGCCCGGATCGACCTCGGCACGCGGGCGCTGCTGGGCTCCCTGGACCGGATGGCGCCGGCCGCCGTCACGGCGCTCGACCTGGGCTGCGGCACCGGGATCCTGGCCGCCGCGCTCGCCCGCGCCCGGCCCGCCCTCGACGTGCTCGCCGTCGACCAGTCCGCCGCCGCGGTCGCCTCCGCCCGGGCCACCGCCGCCGCCAACGGCCTCGAGCAGCGCATCCGGGTCGTCCGGGACGACGCCGCGTCGTCCCTGCCCGACGGCAGCGTCGACCTCGTCGTCTGCAATCCGCCGTTCCACGTCGGCGCCGCCGTCGTGACCACCGCGGCCGACCGGCTGTTCGCCGCGGCCGCCCGGGTCCTGCGGCCCGGCGGCGAACTGTGGACGGTCTACAACTCCGCGCTGCGCTACAAGCCGGTGCTCGCACGGCTCGTCGGGCCCACCCGCCAGATGGCCCAGACCCCGAAGTTCACGGTGACGGTCTCCACCCGCTGACGCCGGAGACCCGCGAGACCCGGAACGCGGCGGGGTCGGAGGACTCTGGGCACCGCGAGGTCCCGGTGCCACCGTGAGCGAGCGCTGGTTGCAGCGGGCAACGAGGAGCCGGGATGTGCGGGGACGAGGCGTCGTCGTCGACAGCGAGCAGCGAGCGTCCGGTCAGCCGCCGGGCGGTGCTCCAAGGGGGCGCCGCGGTCGCCCTGGGCGCGGTGGTGCTGGGCCGCCCGAGCGCGGCCGGCGCAGCGCCGGTCAGCCTGCAGAGCTTCACCGGCACGCGATCCGCTGAACGCGGCCATGCACGTGCACGCCGTGTACAGCGAGGGGCCCGGCTCCTGGGAGCAGCAGTACGCCAACGCCGCCGCGGCCGGGGCGGACGTGCTGTACCAGACCGATCACGACTTCCGGGCCCGCGCCCTGGGCTACATGGGTCGGCTCAACGGGACGTGGTTGCCCTCCACCACCGGCGCCTGGCAGCAGCGCGCGTCCACCTTCTCCGCCGCCGGACCTATCCGCGTGCTGATCGAGGCGTCGGGCTCCACGGCGGCCACCCAGCGGCTGACGATGGAGGAGCGGCCGACGGCGTTCAACACCTTCCGGACCGGCATCCAGGGCCAGGTGTTCACGCACGTGTTCGGCACCAGCCGGCTCGACGCCGGGGCGCGGTACGAGATGGTGCTGACCCTCTCGCTGCACCCCGCCCAGGGCGGTCGCCCGGCGGGCCAGTACTCGCTGCGGTACCGCTTTCTCCGCGGTGCCACGGCCGCGCGGTTCACCGAGGGCGGCGGGCTCGTCGGCGTCGTCCGGCGGCCGATGCCGGCGAACGGGACGACGGTGACGCTCACGCCCGAGACCGACATCCGGGCGATCTGGCCGACGATGCAGGCGGTCGACCACTGCAGTTGGCTGCTGGCCTTCCAGTGCACCAGCCCGCGCCGCGGGGTGGTCGCCGACGTGCGTCTCAACTCCGTGACCGTCACTCGGCCGCGGCACGACTGCCGCCGGGGTCCGGGCCGCGCAGGAGGCGCTCGCCGCGGCCTACTCGGCCCGCTACCCGGTGGTCGGTATCCCGTCGGAGGAGGTCAGCCTCGGGCCCGAGGAGATCGCGCACTGCAACCTCTTCGGCGCACCGCCGGAGTGGGCGCTCAAGGCCGACGTCACCCTGGCCAACTGGCGCACCTACTACCGCGACATGGTCGCTCGGGCGCACGCCCGCGGTGGTGTGGTGTCGTGGAACCACCCGATGGGGTTCTCGTCGGGCCCGCTGCTCTCGCCCGCCGAGCAGGACCGCGTGCGGCGGGAGCGCTTCGCGATGCGCCTGGCCGACGACTTCGTCGGCTGCGACGTCCTCGAGGTCGGCTACACGACGCGCGGCTTCCAGCCCTTCAGCCAGCACCTGGCCCTGTGGGACACGTTCTCGCGGCGGGCACGCTGGCTGACCGGCAACGGGGTGAGCGACGACCACTCGGGCCAGGACTGGCGGAGCCTCAACAACGGACATCCTGACCGGCCTCTGGGCGGCGTCATAGCAGCCAGGTCGACCTGGCGACGGCGCTGCGCTCGGGCCGCGCCTACTCCTTCCACGCCGGCCGAATTCCCGGGCTGCAGCTGGACACCCTGGTCGACGACGCGGTGCCGATGGGCAAGGCCGCCGTCTCCGGGGCTGAACTCGCGGACGATCGCAGTCTGGGCGGCAAGCCTGCCGGCCAACTGCACGGTGGAGCTGGTGCGTGGCCCGGTCGACTTCACCGGCCAGGACCCCGCGACGAGTCGTCGTGCACAGCTGGCCGACATCCGCGTTCGGTTCCACCGGAACGGTCTCGACCTCCGTCGACACCGCGACGTCCTGCTTCGTCCGCCCACAGGTGCGGCGCGACGGCGCCCTTGTCGCCACCGGCAACCCCACGTGGCTGCTGCGCCAGCCACCGCCGGGTGGGATCCCGGCCGCCCGAGCGGCCTGACCGAACGGTGGGCCCGCCGGTGGCCGGTTCGCGGGTCTGACGGTCCTACCGATCGACCACGATTTCGCCCTCTGACCTGCGGTTGAACCGTTCCACAGGTAACGGAACGAGGCAGTCTGAAACTTTCCAGGAAGTTCCGCTGTAGTCGCTCCATCCACGACCGAAGACAGCGTCACCGGCGAGGCGCAGGTCCTCGCGATTCCCGTGGAGACGCCCGATGGTGCGCACGCTGTGGTCCGACCGTCCGCTGGGGATGAAGCTCGCCACCCTCGTCGCGGTCGGGGCGATCGTCCTCGCGGTGTTCGCCTTCATCACGGTCCAGGCCCTCAACGGCACCGGGCGAGACGGCGGACGAGCTGCTGGCCAGCGCCGAGGGCACCGAGGACGCGCTGCTCGCCGACATGATGCACGACGCCGTGCGCGGTGACGTGCTCCAGGCGCTGGTGAGCCAGGGCCAGGGTCAGCTGTACCAGAGCGCGGTCATCGACCTGGGCGAGCACGACCAGCTGTTCCGCGACCTCCTCGCCGAGATGGTCGCCGAGGACCTCAGCCCCGAGGTCAACGCCGCCGTCGAGGACATCACCCCGGCCGTCGAGTCCTACCTCGCCTCCGCACAGCAGATCGTCGCGACGGCCGGGCGCAACCCCGCGGCCGCCCGCGCCGCCTACGCCGACTTCGCCACCGCGTTCAGCGTGCTCGAGGACGAGATGCCGACGCTCGGCGAGGCCGTCGAGACCTACGCCGTGGCCGGCGCCGCCCACTCGGAGACCCAGCGGGCGACCGCCATCACGCTCGCGCTGATCGTCGCCGGTGTCGGCGTGCTGGTGCTCGCCGTCCTCGGCTGGATCGTCACCTCGTCGGTCGTCCGCCCGCTGCGGAAGGTCGGCGCGGTGCTCGACCAGATGGCCGACGGCGACCTGCGCGGCTCGGCGGGCGTGGTGAGCAGGGACGAGGTCGGCCGGATGGCTGCGTCGCTCGAGGCCTCGATGGCCAACATGCGCGCCGTCCTGACGGCGATCGGCGACAGCTCCACCACCCTTGCCTCGGCCACAGAGGAGCTCTCCGCCAGCGCCCAGGACATGGCCCGGCTGGCCGACGAGTCCTCCGCGCAGAGCGACATCGTCGCCAGCGCGGCCGGCCAGGTCTCCGACAACGTGCAGACGGTGTCGGCCGGCTCGGAGCAGATGGGCTCCTCGATCCGCGAGATCGCCCAGAACGCCGCCGAGGTCTCCCACGTGGCCGCGCAGGCCGTGGAGGCCGCCGACACCACCACGCAGACCGTGGCCAAGCTGGGCGAGTCCTCGCTGGAGATCGCCAGCGTGGTGAAGGTGATCACGAGCATCGCCGAGCAGACCAACCTCCTGGCCCTGAACGCGACCATCGAGGCCGCGCGGGCCGGCGAGGCGGGCAAGGGCTTCGCGGTCGTCGCCAACGAGGTCAAGGAGCTGGCCCAGGAGACCGCCAAGGCCACCGAGGACATCGCGAAGCGCGTCGAGACCATCCAGGCCGACACCGAGGGCGCCGTGCGCGCGATCGGGGAGATCTCCTCGATCATCGGCCGGATCAACGACTCGCAGAGCACCATCGCCGCCGCCGTCGAGGAGCAGACGGCGACGACGACGGAGATGAACCGCAACGTCGCCGAGGCAGCCATGTCGGCGCAGCAGATCGCGGAGAACATCGGCGCGGTGGCCACGGCCACCAGCTCCACCACGGCGGCCATGACCGATGCGCAGGCCGCCATCGACGAGGTCGCCCGGATGGCGACCTCACTCCACAGCTCGGTCGCGAGATTCCGGTACTGACGCGCTATCGGAGCGACCGCAGGAGCGGCGGCGGCGGGGGGCTTCCCGCCGCCGCCGCTGTCTTTCCCGGGGCCTTGAGGGGCCAAAATGGCCATTTCGGCCCCTCAGCAGGCAGGGTGGACGTCATGCGGACGTCACGTTCGGTCCCGCCGGTCGTCCGGAAGGTGCTGCGCTGGCTGGCGGCCTGGTGGACGTTCCAGCTGATCGTGGGCGGCGCAGTCCGGCTGCTCGGCCGCCGGAAGAACCAGGGTGACGAGACCTCGACCAGCATCCGCCGGCTCCAGTCCCTCGGCCCGGTCGAGCTGCGGCCGACCAACCCGAGCCTGTCGCGGGTGCGGATCGACCTGGTCATGGCCGGCGGCGTCCTGGACCTGACGGCGCTCCCCCGCGTCCCGGGCGGCATCGACGTCACCGTCCGCGCCGTCATGGGCGGTATGGCCGTGCAGGTTCCGCCGGGCTGGCGGGTGTGGTGGCGCTTCCGCGGAATCGGCGGGATCGGGGCGGACGGCCCGGTCGTCCGAGCCCGGGACGAGGTCGGCGCCGACGTGCGGCTGCACGTGGTGACGGTGCTGGGCGGCCTCGGGATCGAGTCCGCCGGCTAGCAGAACCCGGGCGTGCCCTCCCAGGCTGCCGGCGCCGGCGGGACGTCGTCCCGCTCGACGGTGCCCTCGATGAGGCCGTAGGGCCGGTCGTCGGCGTGGTAGACCAGATCTCGTCCTTACCGGGGGATTCCCCAGCCCGAACGCCGACAGGTCCTGCAGGAAGTGGTGCTTGTTCGGCAGCGACAGCCGGATCTCCGCGACCTCGGGGCTCGCCTCCAGCGCGGCCTATCCCATCGCGTACAGCGACTGCTGCAGGGCCAGCGAGTGGGTGCTCGCGAACGCCTCCAGCAGGGCGGTGCGCACGGCGGCGAACGACGGCGTCCCAGTCGAGGTCGGTCGAGGTGTAGCGCCAGCGGGCCGTGACCGCGGTGGCGAGGATCCGTTCCCGGGTCTCGGCGAGGGTCGTGTACGCGTCGCGGGGGAAGCCCCAGAACTCGGAGCCGGTGGTCTTGAGCACCACGAGGCCGGTCAGCCCGGCGAGCACGTGCGTCTCGTCGCCGTCGACGACGACCACCGCCGTCCGCACCTCGCTCCCGTTCCGCGAGAACGCGTGGTCGTGCGGTTGCCCGCCGGTCGGGATGCGGTCCCAGCCGTAGGACTCGATGCCGATCCGCGCGCCGGTGATCCAGTCGTAGGCGTCGGCGAAGTGGCGGGCCAGGCGCAGGCCGAACGCCTCGGGCGAGCCGACGCCGTCGCGGGCGAAGGCGAACACGGTGTTCTTCTGGGTGTCGGTGGCGAGCACGTGGCTGTTGTCGCCGGCGGTGTGCGCGGCGGCGAAGTCGCCGCGCAGGCTCGAACTGACGTTCAGGTCGTGCAGCGTGTGCCGTGGGCTGCTGCGGTCGACCGCGACGACGCGGACCTCCGCCTTGCCGTACTGGTTGCGTCCGAGGCGGATTCCCATCAGCTCCCCCGGTAGGTCGAGTAGGCGAACGGGCTGAGCAGCAGCGGTACGTGGTGGTGCTCCGCGGGCTCCTGGACGGCGAAGGTGAGCACCACCTCCGGCCAGAACGCCTCGCGGTCCTGCTCGGCGAACCACGGGCCGGTGGCGAAGACGAGGCGGTGCGGGCCCGGCGCCGTCGCCTCCTCGGTCAGCCGGCAGCGGCCGTCGTGGTCGGTGACGCCCTCGGCCACCAGGCTCTCGCCGGCGAACAGGCGGACGGCGACGCCCGCCGCGGGCCGCCCCTCGACCGCGTCCAGCACGTGCGTGGAGACGCTCATCCGTCCTCCTCGCTGGCGCTCGTCGGTCGATTCGCGACGCTGCCCTACCCCCGCGTAGCTCGCAAGCTCGCTCACGACACCAGCCCGCGGACCCGCAGCGCGGTGATCTGGGCCAGCTGCTCGGTGACCTCGGCCCGCTCGGTGTCCTCGTCGTTGTCGAGCCGGCGCCGCAGCTCGGCCAGCATCTCGTCGGGGGAGCGGCCCGAGGCGCGGATCAGGAAGACGTGGTCGAAGCGCTCCTCGTACGCGCGGTTGCCGTCCAGCAGCGCGCGCCGGGTCTCGTCGTCGGCGTCGGCCATCGAGCTCTGCTCCTTCCGCGACGACTGGGCCTCGGTCGAGGACCCCTCGACGCGGTCCCCGATCCGTGGGTGCGCCGCGAGCGCGACGGCGACGTCCTCCCACGGGAGCGCCCGCGCGACCTCCTCGGCGCGGGCCACGAGGGTCTCGGCGTCCCGGTACGGGCGGCCGGCGACCAGCTCGGCGGCGAAGCGGGGCGCGGCATTGCAGGCGCGCAGGGTCTGGACGGCCTGGTCAGCCGGTTCGTCGTTGAACTCGTCGATGGCGGCCACGGTGAGAGGATGCCAGCCCGAGCAGGACGAGGAGGTCCGCGATGGTGGACGTGCGCGTGGAAGGTCCGGCGGTCGAGCGTGGCGAGGAGATCCTCACGCCGGCGGCGCTGGAGTTCGTGGCCGACCTGCAGACCCGGTTCGGTCCCCGACGCGACGAGCTCCTCGCCGCCCGGGCTGCCCGCCGGACGGAGATCGCCGCCGCGCGCCGGATCGACTTCCGCGAGGACACGGCGCACGTCCGTGCCGACGGCTGGCACGTTCCACCGCCCCCGCCCGGCCTGGTCGACCGACGCGTGGAGATCACCGGCCCCACCGAGCCGAAGATGGCGATCAACGCGCTGAACTGCGGCGCGAACGTCTGGCTGGCCGACCTCGAGGACGCCAACACCCCGCACTGGCGCAACGTCGTCGGCGGGCAGGTGGTGCTCTACGACGCCGTCCGGCGGACCCTGTCGTTCACCAGCCCGGACGGCAAGGAGTACCGGCTGCGGGACGACGGCGCGCTGCCGACGATCGTGCCGCGCCCCCGCGGCTGGCACCTGCCCGAGCGGCACCTGCTGGTGGACGGCGCCCCGGCGGTCGGCGCCCTCGTCGACGCGGGCCTGTACCTGTTCCACAACGCGGCCGAGCAGATCCTGCGCGGCAGCGGCCCGTACTTCTACCTGCCGAAGATGGAGAGCCACCTCGAGGCGCGGCTGTGGGCCGAGGTGTTCGACCGCGCCGAGGAGGTCCTGGGCCTCCCCGTCGGCACCGTTCGGGCCACGATGCTGATCGAGACCATCCCGGCGGCCTTCGAGATGGAGGAGATGCTCTACGAGCTCGGACCGCATGCCACCGGGCTCAACGCCGGCCGCTGGGACTACCTGTTCAGCGTGATCAAGACCTTCCGCGACGCCGGGGCCGAGTTCGTGCTCCCCGACCGGGCCGCGGTGACGATGACCGCGCCGATGATGCGGGCCTACACGGACCAGCTCGTCGCCGTCTGCCACCGCCGCGGCGCGCACGCGATCGGCGGCATGGCTGCGTTCATCCCGAGCCGGCGCGACCCCGAGGTCAACGAGCGGGCGCTGGCCAAGGTCCGCGACGACAAGACCCGCGAGGCGGGCGACGGCTTCGACGGATCGTGGGTCGCCCACCCCGACCTCGTGCCGGTCTGCCGGGAGATCTTCGACGGCGTGCTCGGTGACCGGCCGAACCAGCTGGGGAAGCAGCGGCCCGAGGTGCAGGCGACCCCGGAGCAGCTGCTCGACGTCGCCTCCGTACCCGGCGACCGCACCCTGGCCGGCCTGCGGACGAACGTCGAGGTGGCGATCCGCTACCTCGCGGCCTGGCTGGGCGGCAACGGCGCCGTCGGCATCCACAACCTCATGGAGGACGCCGCGACGGCGGAGATCAGCCGCTCGCAGGTGTGGCAGTGGATCAACGCCGGTGTCGTGCTCGACACGGGAGACACGGTGACCGAGGAACTGGTGCGCCGGGTCATCGACGAGGAGGTGGCGGGGATCGGCGAGCTCGAGCGGCTCGACGACGCCCGGCAGCTGTTCGAGCAGGTGGCGCTCGCCGACGAGTTCCCGGACTTCCTGACCTTGCCGGCCTACGAGCTCATCGACTGATGCGACTCTCGGAGGAGATCTACGAGGAGCTCGACCACCGACTGGCCGGGGTCGACGCCGCTCGCCTCGCGCGGTTCCCGGGCGAGCGGCCCGGCCGGCAGCCCGTGCACACCTGCTACGTGCCCGCCGACGCCGTCGTGCCCGGCCTGGCCCAGCGCTGGGGCGAGGACGCGCTGGCCGCGCTCGACGAGCACGGCCTGCCCGACCTCGGCCTGGACCCGGCGATCGCCGACCAGGTGCTGCCACGGGTGCGGGCCAAGCTGGCCACCCAGCCGGTCGAGGACCTCCGGGTCGACGCCGAGGACGGCTACCGCGGGAGCGTCGACGTCGAGGACGACGACGTCCGCAGGGCGGCCGCCGCGATGGCCGCCGACGTGGTCGCCGGGATCGCCCCGCCCTGGTTCGGCATCCGGGCCAAGTCGCTCGAGCTGGGCCAACGGCACCGCGGCGTCCGCAGCCTCGACCTCTTCCTCACCGCCCTGTCCGACCTGCCGGTCCCGAAGACCCCGCCGCCCCCGGGAGCCGCGAAGGACGAGAGCTCCCGCGTCGTGGTCACGCTGCCGAAGGTGACCGACGTCGAGCAGGTGCACGCCTTCCGCCCCGTGCTCGACGCGCTCGAGAAGGCCAACGGCATCGCGGTGGACCTGGAGGTGCAGATCGAGACCCCGCAGGCGGTGATCGGTCCGGACGGCGTCGTCACGGCCGCCGCGATCGTGCACGCGGCCGGCCCCCGCCTCACCGGCCTGCACTACGGCACCTACGACTACAGCGCGGCGCTCGGCATCGCCGCGGCCCACCAGTCCTCGGACCACCCCGCAGCCGACTTCGCCAAGCAGGTGCTCCAGGTCGCCGTCGCCGGCACCGGCGTCCGGGCGGTCGACGGCTCCACCAACGTGCTGCCGGTCGGCGACCGCGAGCAGGTGCACGCCGCCTGGCGGCTGCACGCGGGGCTGGTCCGCCGGGCGCTCGAACGCGGCTTCTACCAGGGCTGGGACCTGCACCCGGCCCAGCTGGTCACCCGGTACGCCGCCACCTATGCCTTCTACCGCGGCGCGATGCCCGCTGCCGTCGCGCGGCTGACGGCCTACCTCGACCGGACCGACAGCGGCGTGCTGGACGAGCCCGCCACCGCGCGGGCGCTGGCCGCGGTGCTCGTGCGGGGCCTCGACTGCGGCGCGCTGGACGCCGACGAGATCTCCGCCGGGGGAGGACCGGACCGCGAAACACTGGCTATGCTGTCGGGCCGGCGGCCAGGGGGATCCTGACGGGTCGCCGACACGTCGCCCGACCCCACTGGCGGTGCACGCCGGCCGGGCCACGCCGAGAGGTGCCCCGATGTCCGCACTACCGCTGATCGCCGCTCCGACCGAGGCGGAGCTCGAGTTCGACCGCCAGGTGGACGCGCTCGCCCAGACGGGGATGGCCGAGCGTCGCGACCTCGCCGACGCCTGCTTCCGGGCCTGGCTCGAGCCGCTGCGGGACGAGTTGCCCGAAGCCGGCACCCACGGGAACCGCATCCCGTTCGTCGTCGTGATCCCCGACCTGCCGGTCGTCGACGTGCTGGCGACGGTGCACATGGTCGGCGGCACCGGCTTCACGACGATGGAGCCCGACGACCTGGCCCGGTTCCGGCCGCTGCCCGAGCTCGAGGTGCCGAGCACGCCCTATCTGTTGCTGGACGTCGACCCGGGCCCCGACACCTTCGACCTGCCGCCGTCGGAGGCGCTTCCCCGGATCACCGCCGCGCGCCGCTCGCCGCTGACGATCGCGGAGGGCGTGTCGATGCTCGTCGCCGATCCCGGCCTGCTCCGCTCCCGCAACTGCTTCTCGCTGCTCGGTTCGCGGGCGGGGGACAAGCGGGTGCCGGCCCTGTGGGTGAGTGCCCGCCGGCCCCGCCTGGGCTGGTGCTACCAGGGCGCGCCGCACACCTGGCTGGGTTCCGCGTCCTGCGGCGGTCGCGTCGCGGAACCGGCTCGCCCGGTCTGACCGCCCTCGGGCAGTCCCCCAGATATGCCACCTAAGCTCCATCGGGTGATGCCACGGTGACCGATCCGTCGCCGCTCCGATCGCCGTTCGTCAACGGCGGCGAACTCGGCCGGGAGATGAGCGCCCGCAACTGGGCGGACACCCCGCTGGGCGCCCCCGAGACCTGGCCGTCGGCGCTGCGGAACCTGGTCCGGATCGTGCTCACGTCGCGGTTCTCGATGTGGGCGGCGTGGGGCCCGGACCTCATCGCGTTCTACAACGACGCCTACATGCGGGACACGCTGCAGGCGAAGCACCCGTGGGCGCTCGGCCGCCCGGCCGACGAGATGTGGGCCGAGATCTGGGACGACATCGGCCCGCGCATCCGGTCGGTGCTCGACACCGGCGTGGCCACCTGGGACGAGGACCTGCTGCTGTTCCTGGAGCGCAGCGGCTACGCCGAGGAGACCTACCACACCTTCTCCTACAGCCCGGTCGACGACGACGAGGGCCGCACGACCGGGATGCTCTGCGTCGTCACGGAGAACACCGAGCGCGTCGTGGGCGAGCGGCGCATGGCGAACCTCCGCGATCTGGCCGCGGCGGTCGCCGGCACACGGACCGAGCCCGACGTGCTCGCCGCCGTCACCGAGCAGCTCGGGCGGAACCTCGCCGACCTCCCCTTCAGCGCCACCTACCTGTTCGACTCCTCCGGCACCGCCCGCCTCGGCTGCGTCGCCGGGATCGCCGCGGGCTCGGCCGCCGCCCCGGTCGGTCGTGCCGGCCGACGACCCGGACCCGGTGTGGCCCACCGCCCGACTGCTCGCGGGCGAGCAGGTGCTCGTCGAGGACCTGGCCGACCGCTTCCCCGCCCTGCCCACCGGGACGTGGCAGCAGCCGCCGACCCAGGCGGTCGCGGTGCCGATCGCCGCCTCGGCCCAGGAGCACGGACCGGTCACCGGGTTCCTCGTCGTCGGGTTGAACCCGCACCGCCGCTGGGACGACGCCTACCGGGGCTTCGTCGACCTGGTGGCCAACCAGATCGCGTCCGGGCTGAGCAACGCGGCCAACTACGAGGCCGAGCGCCGCCGCGCGGAGGCCCTCGCCGAGCTCGACCGGGCCAAGACCGACTTCTTCAGCAACGTCAGCCACGAGTTCCGGACCCCGCTGACGCTGATCATGGGGCCCATCGCCGAGCTGCGGTCCACCCCCGGGCTCGACGCCGATCCGCGGGTCCGCGAGGAGCTCGAGGTCATCGAGCGCAACGCGCTGCGCCTGGGCAAGCTCGTCAACACCCTGCTCGACTTCTCCCGCCTGCAGGCCGGCCGCATCGACGCCCGGTTCGAGCCGGTCGACCTCGCCGAGGCCACCGCGGAGCTGGCCAGCGTCTTCCGGTCCGCCGTCGACCGGGCGGGGCTGGACTTCGTGGTCGACTGCCCGCCGCTGGACCAGCCGGTGCACATCGACCGGGACATGTGGGAGAAGGTCGTCCTCAACCTGCTCTCCAACGCGCTCAAGTTCACCTTCACCGGCGGCATCACCGTCCGCCTCCGCGAGGTCGACGGCTGCGCCCAGCTCACCGTGAGCGACACCGGTACCGGCATCCCGGCCGGGGAGCTGCCGCGGCTGTTCGAGCGGTTCCACCGGGTCGCCAACGCACGCAGCCGGTCCGGCGAGGGCAGTGGCATCGGCCTGGCGATGGTGCGCGAGCTGGTGACCTTCCACGGCGGCACGATCGACGCCGAGAGCACGCCGGACGTCGGCACCACCTTCACGGTGACCCTCCCGTTCGGCTCGGCGCACCTGCCGGCCGACCGCCTGGCCCCGCCGTCACACGACGGGCCGACCGTGTCGGCCGGGGCCGTCCCGTTCGTCACCGAGGCCCTGCGCTGGCTCCCCGGTTCCGACGCCGGGACGGCGATGGCGGCCACCGTCGCCCCGTCAGCCGCCGTCGCGCTGTCCGGAGGCGGACGGGTGCTGGTCGCCGACGACAACGCCGACATGCGCGAGTACCTGCAGCGGCTCCTCGCGCCTCACTACAGCGTGGCAAGCGTCTCCGACGGGCGGGCCGCGCTGGAGGCTGCGCTGTCCGATCCTCCCGACCTCGTCGTCAGCGACGTGATGATGCCGGGCCTCGACGGCATGCAGCTCCTGGCGGCCCTACGCGGTGACGAGCGCACCTCCCGCGTGCCGGTCGTGCTGCTGTCGGCGCGGGCGGGGCAGCAGGCCGCGGTCGAGGGACTGGCCGCGGGCGCCGACGACTACCTGGTCAAGCCCTTCTCCGCGCAGGAGCTGCTGGCTCGGGTCAGGGCCCACCTCAGCCTCGGCCGCGCACGTCGCGCCGCCGAGGAGCAGTTCACCGCGATGGCGGACCTCGCCCCGGCGCTGATCTGGGTGGCCGACCCCGACGGCCGCCGGGTGTTCGTGAACCAGGGCTGGGCGCAGTTCACCGGGCGTCCGGTCGGCGAGGAGCTCGACCGCGGCTGGGAGGACCGGCTGCACCCCGAGGACGAGCTCCGCTACCGCGAGACGGTGGCGCGGGCGGCGGAGGGGCGCGAGGGCTGGGAGGTCGAGTTCCGGCTGCAGCGCAGCGACGGCGCCTTCCACTGGCTGCTGGAGCGGGCCGTCCCGATCGGCACGGGCAAGAGCTTCGCCGGATACGTCGGCAGCTGCACCGACATCAACGCCCGCTTCCTCGAGACCGAGCGGCAGACGCTGCTCGCCGAGGTGGGGGCGGCGCTCGACCTCGAGACCGGGGTCGAGGAGCAGCTGACGGCTCTGGCCCGGCTGATCGTGAAGAGCCGGCTGGCCGAGTTCTGCGGCGTGGCCCTGGTCGGCGACGACGGCCGGCTCCGGACCGCCGGGCTGGCGGGGCCCGACGCCGAGACCGAGGACGCCCTCGCCGCGGTGGACCCGAACGGCGGGGTGGCATCGACCGCGCTGGCGACCGGGCGGTCGGTGCTCGCCGCGCAACTGCCCGACGACCACCTGATGGCGGTGGACCCCGTGGGCGGTTCTCCGGTGGCCGTGGGGTCGGCGATGGCCGTCCCGATGATCGTCCGGGGTCGTGTCCTGGCGGTGCTGGGCCTGGGCCGCCGCGGGGACTCGCCGCCGTTCCACGAGGACGACCGCGGGCTCGCCGAGGAGATGGCCGCCCGCGCGGCCCTCGCCGTCGACAACGCGATGCTGCTGGCGGACGAGCGCGCGGCCGCCCGCCGGCTGGCGCTGCTGCAGCGCGCCACGGCGGAACTGTCGGCCGCGACGACCCCGGTCGAGGTGGCCGTCGTCGCCGCCGAGCACATCCGACAGCTCACCGGGCCGGAGAGCCGGGTGGCGGTCTACGAGGTCGACGCCTCGCACCGAGCGCTCGCCGCGCTCACCATCAGCGGCGGGACCGAGGAGAGTCACCGGCTGTGGGCCGCGCTCCCGCTCACGGCGCCGGTCATCGCCGCCACGGCCGTCGTCGAGCGCCGTGCCGTGTGGATCGAGGACGTCGGGCAGCTGCCCCCGCTCGAGCGGGAGCTGCCGCCCGAGCTGGTCGCCTCGATCAAGGCCTACGGCCTGGCCGGCAACGTCGCGCTGCCCCTGATCGTGGCCGGCCGGGTGGTCGGCGTGATCGCGCTGGCGTTCACCACCGTCCAGCGCTTCCCCGCCGACGAGCGGGCGATGCTGCTCGCTGTCGCCGAGCAGTGTGCACAGGCCCTCGACCGTGCCCGGCTCTATCGGGCCGAGCAGGGCATCGCCGAGACGCTGCAGCGCAGCCTGCTGCCCGCCCGGCTGCCCGACCTCGAGCGGCTCGCGCTGGCCGCCCACTACCTCCCCGGTGCCGAGGGCACCCAGGCCGGTGGTGACTGGTACGACGTGGTCCACCTCGTGGACGACCGCGTGGCCATCGCCGTCGGCGACGTCGTGGGCCAGGGTCCGGCAGCCGCGGCCGTCATGGGTCAGTTGCGCAGCGCCCTGTCGACCGCCCTCCTGCAGGGCTGCGAGCCGGCCGAGGCCCTGGAGCTGCTGGACCGTTTCGCGGCGCGGCTCCCGGGCGCGCTCGCGTCCACCGCCGCCTGCCTGATCGTCGACGGGACCGCCGGCACCGTGACCTGGGCCCGCGCCGGCCATCCGCCGCCCCTGCTGGTGACGGCCGACGGCAAGGGCCGCTACCTGGAGGACGCGGGCTCCGGCACCGTGCTGGGCGCAGCCGGCCGGGCGCCGTACACCGAGGGCTCGATCGCGATCGAGCCCGGCGCCACCCTGCTGCTGTACACCGACGGTCTGGTCGAGCGGCGGGGTGAGCTGCTGGACGACGGACTCGCCCGGGTGCTCGAGGTCGCCGTCCGGCACGCGTCGTCCGATCCGGTGCGGCTCACCGACCGGTTGCTGGCCGAGGTCCTCGCCGACACCGACCAGCCCGACGACGTCGCCGTCATCGCCGCCCGCCTCCTGCCGGGCCCCCTGGACGCCGCTGCTGCCGGCGGACCCCGCGCAGCTCGCCGGTGCCCGCCGGGCCGTCGCGGCCTGGTCGACCGCCGCCGGCCTGGGCGTCGACACCATCGAGGACCTCCAGCTGGCGCTGGGCGAGGCCCTGGCCAACGCGGTCGAGCACGCCTACTCGGGCGGCGGCGCCGGCGAGTGCGAGTACCGGGTGGTGCGCGCGCCCGACGGCAGCATCGACGTCGAGGTCACCGACACCGGTACGTGGCGGCCGCCCCCGGCCGACCGCGGGTTCCGCGGGCGGGGCCTGGAACTGATCTCCGCGCTGGCGCAGGACGTCCAGGTCATCCACGGCGCCGATGCGCCGACCGGGTCCGGCACCCGGGTCCGGTTCCGGTTCCCTCCGGGGACGGAGGCCCCCTCTGGCGAACGCCCTGCGCGCCCGGCCGTCGCGCCCCCGACGGTCGTCGACGACGGCTCCGCGCGCCTCGTCGAGACCGCGGACGCCGACGGTGTGCGGCTCGCCGTCGAAGGCGACCTCGACGTCGCCACGGCCGGGCCGCTGGGCGTGGACCTGGGGCGCCGGCTCGGGGAACTGAGCCCCGGCGTCCCCGTCGTCCTCGATCTCCGCCCCACGCGCTACCTCGCCAGCGCGGGCATCGGCATGGTGCTGGAGGTCCAGGCGCGGGCCGCGGCCGCGGGCCGACCGTTCCGCGTGCTGACGGCGCCCGGTTCACCGCCGGAGCGCATCCTGCGGCTGGCCGGGCTCGCGGACGGTCTCGGCGGGGGAGCGCCCACCCGTTCCGGGGATGCCAGGGAATCCGCCCCGGTGACAGGGTCCTAGGTCACGTGTCGCAGAATGTCATGCCCGGCCGGAGGTCTCCCGGCCCCGACCAGGTAGAGGAGCGGGTGGACAGTACGGCTTCGCACCGTTCGTCCCCGACCTCGCCTGCGCAGGGCACGAGGCCGGCGTTCGCGACGGCCGGTCACGGGCATGCCGCCTCCGTCGTCGCCTCCGATGCGGACCTGCTGGCCACGGCGCTGCCGTTCCTCGAGGCCGGCCTGCGGGCCGGTGACCTCGTCGCCCTCGCCTGCCCCGACGAGACGACGGCGCTGATCTGCGAGGCACTCGGCGAGCAGGCCACGCTGGTGGAGTCCGAGCCGCGGATGAGCCTCCTCGGCTCTCGTGCTCCCGATGCCCTGACGATGTGCCGCCGCTTCGTGGACCGCGCGTCCGGCATGGGCTCCGGGCGGCTGCGCGTCCTCGCCGACATCGACTTCGGGTCCGATCCCGCGGACTGGCGGGAGGGCCAGCGCTTCGAGGCGGTGTTCAACCGGCTGATGGGCGAGGCCCCGGTGGGGGCGATCTGCATCTATGACGAGCGCCGCCTCTCGCCGCAGGTGATCGAGAGCGCAGCCGCCACCCATCCGCTGCTGGTCCGCGGCACGCGATGGGACGTCAACGACGCGTTCCAGGACCCGGTCGCCTACGTCCCGGCGCTGCCGCTGCCCCGCGCGCCGGCCGAGGACGGCGATCCGCTGTTCGTCGTCGAGAACGCCCCCAGCCTGCCCGGTCTGCGGCACCAGATCGGCGCCGTGCTCGCCGTGAGCGTGGCCGACCGGGAGCAGCGCGAGGACCTGCACCTCGCGGTGGCCGAGATCGCGGCCAACGCCTTCCGGCACGGCACCCCACCGATCGCCGCCCGGGTGTGGAGCGACGGCACGCAGATCGTCTGCACGATCTCCGACCGTGGCACGTCCTGGGGCGACCCGTTCTCCGGCTACCTGCCCGCGCACGGCTTCGACCTGTCCAACGGCGGCATGGGGCTGTGGCTGGCCCGCAAGCTCTGGGACCACGTCGACGTGCTCCCAGGCCCCGACGGGCTGACCGTCCGCCTGAGCAGCCGCCTGCGCTGATGCTGACCACCCTCGCGACCAGCCGGTAGGGGCCCGATCCGGTAACGGATGTTCCACGAAGCCGTCGCTCGCCTTGACGGCGGAATGTCTCACTGTTGAGGTATCCGGGTGATCGTGGTGACGGCGGCGGGCGGCCGGACCGGGACCGCGGTCGTCCGGTCGCTGCGCGCGCAGGGCCGTCCGGTGCGGGCCGTCGTCTCCTCCGACCGGCCGCGGCCGGTCCTGGACGACCTCGGCGCGGCGGTCGCCGTCGCCGACCTGGCCGACGCCGGGACCGTCGCGCCGCTGCTCGCCGACGCCGAGGCGCTGTACCTCATGTGGCCCAACTTCGACCCGCGGGAGACCGCCGGGGCGACGGCGCTGCTCGACGCCGCCCGGACCGCCGGCGTCGGCCGCGTCGTGTACCACTCCGTGCTCCGGCCGCAGGCGCGCTCGATGCCGCACCACGCGGCCAAGGACCGCGTGGAGGAGCACCTGGATTCCTCGGGCCTGGCGTGGCGGGTGCTGCAGCCCTGCGCCTACGCCGACAACCTCGACGGCGCCCTGCCCGGGGTCGCCGCCACGGGCCGGTTCGCCTCGGCGTGGGGCCTCGACCACGGCCAGTCGCTGGTCGACGTACGGGACGTCGCCGACGCCGCGGCCGTGCTGCTCACCGAGGACGGGCTGGACGGCGGCACCTTCGAGGCGGCCGGACCGGAGTCCCTGACCGCCGGGCGCCTCGCCGAACTCCTGGCCGGGCACCTCGGGCGGACGGTCACGCCTGTCGACGACGTCCCCGACGGGCCGGTCCCGCCGATCGAGGACTACGCGGCGCACTGCCGCCGCCGGATGTTCGACCACTACCGCGCCCACGGCTTCACCGGCAGCCCCCGGGTCCTGACGGCCCTGCTGGGTCGGCCGCCGCGCAGCTTCGCCGACCACCTCGCCGACCTGACCATCGCGACCCGGGAACGACGGTGAGTGACGTGGAGGACGCTGTCGACCAGATCCTCGAGCAGTGGGGGCGGGAGCGGCCCGACCTGGACTGCTCGCCGATGGGGATCGTCGGCCGGATCACCCAGCTGCAGCGCGAGGTGTTCCTCGCCCAGCGGGCCACCTTCGCGCGGCACGGCCTCGATGCGCCGTCCTTCGACGTCCTCGCCGCGCTCCGCCGGGCGGGCCCGCCGTACCAGCTGACGCCGACGGCGCTGATGCGGACGGCGCTGGTGACCTCGGGCGCCATCACCCAGCGGCTCGACCGGCTCGAGGAGCGCGGGCTGATCACCCGTGAGCGCAGCGAGGCCGACGGGCGCGCCGTCGTCGTCACGCTGACCGCGGCCGGCATGGCGGCGCTCGACACGGTCCTGCCCGACCACCTCGAGACCGAACGGCAGCTGCTCGACGGCTTGTCCGCCGCGGACCGGGACCAGCTCGCCGCCCTCCTCCGCCGCCTGCTCGTCGCGCGCGGCCGGGTGCCGCAGGAGCCCTGAAACCCCTCCGTAATGCACGCTGCGTGAGCGGCTGTGCACGGTGATGTGCGACACGCATCGGTGTCTCACCCCATGTGGTCAACCTACTATCTCGACTGACGCGATAGACATAGTGCTCCTTTAGCGTCTCCCCACCGAAATTGCACGGCCGGTGCGGTCGGTCCGCTCCCCAGGGGGCGGGCCGGGCGAACCGACCGAGCCCTTGCGGTCAGCAGTGGCCGCAGCCCCACCCAGGAGGACCCATGAGCACCACCCAGAACTACTGGCTGCGCCGGTCACTTGCCGGCCTCGCCATCGCCCCCCTCGTCCTGGCCGCCGCGGCCTGCGGCGGCGCGGAGGCGTCCGACGACACCGACAGCGGCTCCGACACGAACGCCAGCGAGCTCGGCGGCGCCACGGCGGACGAGCTCCGCCTCGGCTACTTCGCCAACGTCACCCACGCGGCCGCCGTGATCGGCGTCCAGGAGGGCTTCTTCGAGGACGAGCTCGGCGACACCAAGCTCACGACCCAGGTGTTCAACGCCGGGCCGGACGTCGTCGAGGCGATCTTCGCCGGCGCCCTGGACGCGTCCTTCATCGGCCCCAGCCCGTCGATCAACGCCTACGGCCAGAGCGGCGGGGACGCCATCCGGATCATCTCCGGTGCGGCCTCCGGCGGCGCGCAGCTCGTCGTCCGCGACGGCATCGACTCCCCCGAGGACCTGGTCGGGACCACCCTCGCGACCCCCCAGCTCGGCAACACCCAGGACGTCGCGCTGCGCACCTGGCTGACCGAGGAGGGCCTGGAGAACAGCATCGAGGGCGGCGGCGACGTCACCGTCGCGCCGACCCCCAACGCCGACACGCTCAGCCTGTTCCAGAGCGGCGACCTCGACGGCGCCTGGCTGCCCGAGCCGTGGGCCTCGCGCCTGGTGATCGAGGCCGGGGCGCACGTCCTGGTCGACGAGGCCGACCTGTGGCCGAACGGCGAGTTCACGACCACGAACCTCATCGTGCGCACGGAGTTCCTGGAGGAGTACCCGGGGACCGTCGAGGCGCTGCTGCGGGGTGAGGTGGCCGCCGTGCAGTTCGTCAACGACGACCTCGACGCTGCCAAGGAGTCCGTGAACGCGGGCCTCGAGGCGGCCGGCAGCTCGCCGCTCGACGCCGAGATCATCGACCGGGCGTTCGAGAGCCTGACCGTCACCTACGACCCGATCTCCTCGGCGCTCGAGAAGTCCGCGCAGGACGGCTTCGACGCCGGCACGACCGAGACGCTGGTCGACCTCGAGGGCATCTACGACCTCCGGCTGCTCAACGCGGTGCTGGAGGACCTCGGCCTCGACCCGGTCTCGGCCGGCGGTCTCGGCGAGGAATGACATCCCGGATTCGGGGGAGGACAGCATGAGTGCAGTACCGGTGACCGCCGAGGTCCCGGTGCAGCCGGAGGGGGCGCGGCTCGACCGCGCCCCCTCGCGGGCTGCAGTCCGGATCGAGGGCGTCTCCCAGGTGTTCGACCGCACCAGCGCACCCGTGCTCGACGGCGTCGACCTGACGGTCGAGCCCGGAGAGTTCGTCTGCCTGCTCGGCGCCTCGGGGTGCGGCAAGTCGACGCTGCTCAACCTGATCGCCGGGCTCACCGAGCCGACGAGCGGGACCATCGAGGTCTCCGCGGAGCGGCCGGCCCTGATGTTCCAGGAGCCGGCGCTGCTGCCGTGGCTGACCGCGGCGGGCAACGTGGAGCTCGCCCTGCGGGCCCGCGGGGTCGGCCGGGCCGAGCGGCGCACGGAGGCCCAGCGGCTGCTGGCCCTGGTCAACCTGGAGGGCCAGGAGCGCAAGCGCGTGCACGAGCTCTCCGGCGGCATGCGGCAGCGCGTGGCGCTGGCCCGCTCGCTCGCCCAGGACAGCTCCGTGCTGCTCATGGACGAGCCGTTCGCGGCGCTGGACGCCATCACCCGTGACGTGCTGCACCACGAGCTCACCCGGGTCTGGGCCGAGCAGAACCTGTCGGTCGTCTTCGTCACGCACAACGTGCGCGAGGCGGCCGTGCTCGGTCAGCGGGTGGTCCTCATGGGCTCCCGGCCGGGTCGGGTGGTCCGCGAGTGGCGGGTCGACATCCCCCAGCCCCGGACGATCGAGTCGCCCGAGGTCAGCTCGCTGGCGGGCGAGATCACCCGCGAGCTGCACAAGGAGATCAGAAGCCATGGCCAGTGACCTGCAGCGGCTGCGCTCCGCACCAGAGGCGCACCCGAGCCGGTCCCGCAGGAGGACCGGTCGGTCGTCGCCGGGCTCGACGCCCTGGAGTCGACGGCCCAGCTGCCGCCGAAGCCGGGGCCGGGCCGGATCTTCGTGCGGACGGTGCTGCCCCCGATCGTGTTCCTGGCACTCCTCGTCGTGGTGTGGCAGCTGGCCTTCCTCGCCGAGATCAAGCCGCCGTACGCCCTGCCGTCGCCCGCCCACGTGTGGGAGACGTTCACCGCGACGGTGCAGGACGGTCGCGCCTTCGAGGCGATCTGGATCAGCCTGAGCCGGGGCGCGTTCGGTTTCGCGCTCTCCCTGGTGATCGGCACGCTGCTGGGGCTCGCCATGTGGTGGTCGCGCTGGCTGCGCGCCGCCATCGGGCCGATCGTGAGCGGGCTGCAGAGCCTGCCCTCGGTCGCGTGGGTGCCGGCGGCGATCATCTGGTTCGGCCTGACCAACGCCGCCATCTACACCGTCGTGCTGCTCGGTGCGGTGCCGTCGATCGCGAACGGGCTGCTGACCGGCATGAAGCAGGTGCCGCCGCTGTTCGACCGCGTCGGTCGGGTGCTGGGCCTCTCGGCGCTGGCGAGAACGCGGTACGTGCTGCTGCCGGCGGCGCTGCCCGGATACCTCGGCGGGCTCCGGCAGGGCTGGGCGTTCGCCTGGCGGTCGCTCATGGCCGCCGAGCTGATCACCTACTCGCCGGCGCTCGGCCAGGGCCTCGGCCAGCTGCTCAACCAGGGACGCGAGCTGTCCCAGATGTCGCTGGTCATCACGTCGATCGCGCTGATCCTCTTCGTCGGCATCGCGATCGAGCTGCTGGTGTTCGCCCCGATCGAGCGGCGGGTGCTCAACCGGCGCGGCCTCACGATGCGCTGAGGTCGCACCCCTCGAGACGGACCGGGGCGCGCCAGGGGATGGGGAGGCGCGCCCCGGTCTCCCCGTGCCGCCGGTCGCCGCCACTCAGGCGATCGGCGGCACGTCGTGGGGCTGGAGGTCCCGACGCACCCGGACGTAGCGCAGCGGGTGGCGGAAGACGCCGGCCTGCAGTGCGGCGTCGGCGCTGACCTCGACGACGACCTCGGGCGCGACCCGGGTCAGGGGCACCGACAGGCGGCCGCCACCGAAGCGGCCGGTGCCGATCCGGTCCGGCCAGGGATGGTCGCGCCCGGCCGGCGCCAGGACGGCAGCCAGCTCGGCCGACTGGGCGGGGGAGAGCGGGCTGGTCCGCCCGACGACGACCAGTTCGCCGTCCCGGTACCGGCCGGCGACCAGCTGGCTCGGGTTCTCCAGCGTGCCGATGACCCCACCGGCGACGACCTCGGTCGTCTCCCAGGACTTCACCTTCAGCCACTCGCGGCGGCCCGGCGCGTACCGGGTGTTGGCCCCCTTGGCGACCAGGCCCTCCACCCCGGCCGCCCGGAAGTCCTCGAACCACTGCCGCGCCTCGTCGGGGTCCGTGGTCGACGGCGAGAGCTGCATCGGCGGGGCCCACCGGGTCGCGACCTCCTCCAGTGCCGCGCGGCGGCGGACGAGCCGCTGCCCGCGCAGGTCCTCGCCGCTCCCGGCCAGCAGGTCGAAGGCCACGTACGAGGCCGGGTGCGTCGCCACCAGCCCGCCGATCCGGCCGACCGCGCTCACCATGCGCTGCTGCAGCAGCCCGAAGTCCAGCCGCGTGCCGTTCCAGACGACGACCTCGCCGTCGAGCACCGTGCCGGCCGGAACCTGCGCGAGCGCGGCGGCGGCGATGTCGGGGAACCGGTCGGTCAGGTCCCGGCCCTGCTTCGACCACAGCCGGGTGCTGCTCGCGGTGCGGACGACGACCAGCCGGTAGCCGTCCCACTTCGGCTCGTAGACGCAGCCACCCGGCAGCGCGGACGGCCGGGGGATCTCCTTGACCGGCTTGGCCAGCTCGACCGCGACGGGCCCGGCCAGCTCCGGCGGCAGGCCGGGCAGGCCGCGCGCGCCAGGGAGGCTCCGGGGGGTCGAGGGCACCGGGACAGCCTGCTGGGTCCGTCCTGCCGCTGCAGCACCTCCGGGAGCGCCGTCACCCGATCGTGCCGGTGCCGTGCCTCACGGCGATCCCGGCCGCCGTCCGGGCTGGTCAGGGCTGTTCGGCGTGCAGTCCGTGCGCGCGGGACCCGGTGCCCTCGTCGTCGTACCCGCCGTCCACCAGCACGGGACGGCGGCCCGTGCGGGCCAGCACCGACGCGGCGACGGAGGCCCGGTAGCCGGAGCCGCAGTACACCCACACCTCGCCGTCGGGGATCTCGTCGAGGCGCGCGGCCAGCTCGTGGATCGGCACGTGCAGCGAGCCCCGGACGCCCCCGGCGGCGCGCTCGTCGTCGCGCCGGGTGTCGAGGACGACGGCGCCGCCGTTCCGCAGGGCCGCGGCGAGGGCGGCGAAGTCCCGCACCGGGTAGGAACCGAGCTCCCCCGGCCAGGCGCCGTCGGTGGGAACGGTCGCCGCTCCGGCCAGCCGGTCCACGCCGATCCGGACCAGTTCCCGGCGGGCGTCGGCGACGTCGGCCTCGGTCGCCCCGATCAGCGTCAGCGGCGCGCCCCAGTCGTAGAGCCAGCCGAGGTAGGTGACGAAGTTGGTGGACAGCTCGAAGTTCAGCGTGCCCGGCAGGTGGCCCGCGGCGAACGCCCGCCGGGTGCGGAGGTCCACGACCCATTCCCCGGCCGCGATCCGGCCGGCGAGCTCCTCGGCGTCCACGAGCCGCGGCAGGGAGAGGTCGACCGGCGCCGGGCCCTCGGCGTTGGCCGGTCCCATGTGCGCGTAGTAGGCGGGATAGGCGCCCAGCCCGTCGATCAGCTCGTCGACGAAGGACTGCTCGTCCCGCGTGAGCGCGGGATTGACGCGGGACCTGCTCCCCCATGGTCGACTCGGTGCCGCTGGTCGGCGTCGCGGAGCAGAAGCTGCCGAACCCGTGGGTGGGGAACACCGGCGTCCCCGGCGGCAGCTCGCGGGCGAGCCGGCGCACCGAGTGGAACTGCGCGTGCGCGAGCGTCCGCGTGTGCTCCGGGCCGAGCAGGTCGGTCCGCCCGGTCGCCCCGTAGAGCATCGACCCGCCGGTGAACACCGCCCGCACCGCGCCGCCGGCGTCGCTCAGCACGTAGCTGACGTGGTGGTGCGTGTGCCCCGGGGTGTGCAGGACGCGGAAGCGCATCGGCCCGGCTTCGACGACCTCGTCGTCGTGGGCGGGGTGGCGCTCGTAGCGGACGTCGTCCCCGGCCGGCACGACGTACTGCCCACCGACCGTGCGGGCCAGCTCGAGCCCGCCGGTGACGTAGTCGTTGTGCAGGTGCGTCTCGAGCACGGTGGTGACGACGACGCCGCGCGTGGCCGCCACTTCCTGGACGCGGTCGATGTCGCGCTGCGGGTCGATCGCGACGCCGATCCCCCCGTCGGAGACCAGGTAGCTGCGGTCGCCGAGACCCTCGGTCTCGATGATGTCGATCTGCACGCAGCACTCCTCGGTCGTCGCTCGGTGTCACGATGGTGCCTGGGACGGATGGAGGGAAGACCGCATGACCCAGCGCAAGCCACCCGGCATGTCGTTCGAGACCTGGGTCGACCAGCAGATCACGCAGGCGCAGGCCCGCGGCGAGTTCGACGGTCTCGCCGGAGCCGGCAAGCCGTTGCCGAATGGTCCGCCGACGAGACTGCCTACGAGTGGGTCGTGGCGAAGGCGCGCAAGGAGAACCTCGACGTCTTCGGCATGCTGCCGCCCGGCCTGGCCCTGCGGAAGGAGCGGGAGGACCTGCCCCGGCGGGCCGAGGCCCTGCCGACGGAGGCCGCGGTCCGGGCCCTGGCCGAGGACTTCAACGAGCGGGTGCAGCAGTTCTGGCGCCGTCCGCAGGAGAGCCGGTGGTCGCCCGTTCCCGGACTCGCCGACGTCGAGGAACTGGTGACGGCCTGGTTGCGCACGCGTCCCGAGCCGGCGCCGGAGCCCGCCGCCGTCCCGCCGCCGGCCCGGCCTCGCCGGCGGTGGTGGCGCCGCCCGCGGAACGTCGAGTTGCCTGGCTGATCAACCGGACGTCGCTCCGGAATCGCCCGGATGGCGGATCCCGATCCGCCGCGTGGCCGATGTGCGGGGCCTCACCGCACCCCGACGATTCCCCGGTACCCGGACAGCCGCGCACGCGGCCCGGGAACGGAGGAGGCAGCCATGCGCAGGTCGATCATCGTCGGTGCCGTCGTCAGCATGGCGCTCGTGGTGTGTTCACCCGCTGCGGCGGCCGCGCCGGAGATCAGCCAGAAGACCTGCGACCGGGCACGGCGGCAGCTTCAGCCAGAGCCACGGCGTCAAGTCCTGCACGACGACGATCGGTGACACCGTGACGTCGACTGGCACTACGGTAGCAGCATCCTCGGGTCGTCTCCGGGCTCGGCCGATCCACTCCGGCACTGTGCAGCTTACCGACCAGGTGGAGACGACGACCACCCGAGCGCAGAAGGGCAACGGGCCGGTGACGACGACGCCAGTGGACGAGGCGTCACCTTCGCGCCGTACGAGTGGCTCACCTGCCGCGTGGACGCCGACATCCTCGGGCAGAGCTACACGACGACCGCCGCCCCGGACGTCTGCGCGAACCCGGAGAACTACCCGCTGGAGGACCTCTTCCTGTGACCTCGCTAGCTGGTGCCGGGTCGCACCAGGCCGCACTCGTAGCCGAGGACGACGGCCTGCACCCGGTCCCGCAGGTCGAGCTTGGCGAGCAGGTGCGCCACATGGCTCTTGACGGTCGTCTCGGAGAGCACGAGGTCCGCGGCGATCTCGGCGTTGGACCGCCCCCGCGCGAGGCCGGTGAACACGTCGAGCTCGCGCGGGGTCAGCCGTTGCAGCGGTTCGGGCACGCCGGCGCCCGGTGGTGGACGGCGCACCCATTCCTCGATGAGCCGGCGCGTCAGGGCCGGGTCGAGCAGCGCCGAGCCGTCGGCGACGGTGCGGACGGCATGCAGCAGCGCCGCCCGCGGTGAGTCCTTGAGCAGGAACCCGCTCGCGCCGGCCCGCATCGCCGCGTAGAGGTACTCGTCCTCGCCAAACGTCGTCAGCACCAGGACGCGCGGACCGGGCCGTCCGCCGCGCAGCAGTCGCTCGGTGGCCTGCAGGCCGTCCATGACCGGCATGCGGATGTCCATGAGGACGACGTCGGGACGGTGCTCGGCGGCGGCCCGCAGGGCGCCCTGCCCGTCACCGGCCTCGGCCACGACCTCGATGTCGTCCTGCGCGTCGAGGATCATCCGCAGTCCCTCGCGGACCATGGCCTGGTCGTCGGCGATCAGCACCCGGACCGTCACGGCGCAGCGTCCCCCACCGGCAGCACCGCGGCGACCCGGAAGCCGCCGTTCCGGCCGGGTCCCGTCTCGAGCGTGCCGCCGTACAGGGCGGCCCGCTCGCGCATCCCGATCAGGCCGTGACCGGGCCGGCCGCCGCTGGGGCCGCGCCCGTCGTCGGTGACCTCGATGCGCAGCGCGCCGGGCTCGCGGGTGAGGCGGACGGCCGCGCGTGTGGCGTGTGCGTGCCGCCGCGTGTTGGTCAGCGCCTCCTGGACGATCCGGTAGGCCGCGAGCTCGACTCCCAGGGGCAGGTCGGTGGCGACACCCTCGGAGGTGATCTCGACCCGCAGTCCGACGTCGGCGGCCTCGCGGACGAGCTCCGGCAGCCGGCGGAGCGAGGGCTGCGGCGCGGTGGCAGGGGAGTCGGCGCTCCCCTCGGCCGTCCGCAGCACCCCGAGCAGCCGGCGCATCTCACCGAGGGCCTCCCGCCCCGTCTCCTGCACGCGCCGGACCGGTGCGACCGCGGCCTCGGGCGAGCGCTCCAGCATCTCCTCGGCCGCCTCGGCCTGCACCACCATCAGGCTCAGCCCGTGCGCGACGACGTCGTGCAGTTCCCGTGCGATCCGGGCGCGTTCCTCGGCGGCGGCGAGCTGGGCTTCGCGCTCCAGCTCGGTCTCCAGCGCGGCCGCGCGACCCTCGACGGCGGAGAGGCGGAGCGCGCGTTGCCGCACGAAGGCGCCGAGCCCACCGGCCACCCCGAAGTAGAACAGCGGATAGACGATCTCGAACGGCTCGAACGGGACCGTCCGCGTCTCCAGCACGGCAGTGAGGGCCACCGCCACGAGGATCAGCTGATGCCGGCCGCGATCGCCCAGGGACCGCTCCGCCGGAACAGCGTGTAGACGCAGATCATCACCGCGACGAACGAGGCGAAGGTCGCCGGCACGCCCTCGGAGGCCGCCACCTGCCCCACCACTCCGGCCGAGACCACCGCGGTCACCGGCAGCGGGGCCCTGCGGCGCACCGCCAGCGGGAGGACGGCGGCCAGCGCACAGACGGTCACCAGGGCGGCGTGCGGCCGGGGCTGGTCGGTGAGCAGCTGGATGACACTCAGCACCGCGAGCAGCGCGGGGACGGCGACGTCGAGGAGCGGCTGCAGCGACGCTCCCCGCACGGCGGCCACGGTCACTGCCTCTCCTTGCTCCTCGTCGGGGTGCGACGGCGCCAGGGTGCCGTCTGACCGGCGGCGCGCACCACCTCCTCCGGCACCGGTTCCCTCCTCCGAGCGGAGGAGACGGTTCGCCCGCCCGGACGGCGACCGCGCGGCGGTCGTCCCGGCAACGTCTGCGACATCGGCCCGCTCGGGCCGCACCCGCACAGGAGGAGACATGGAACTCGCATCGCTGCTGCGCCCGCTGGGGATCGTGGCCGGTCCCGCGGCCCTCGTCGCGCTGGTCCTGCTGGTGGTCGGCCTGGTCACCGAAGGCGAGGCCGGTCTCGACACCTCGCCCGCTGGCGACGGCGTCGTCCGGCCTGCTGCTCGTCGCCCTGCTCGGCATCGGCGCAGCCGCCGTCGCCGCGCTGGCCCGACTGCGCGACGCCGGTCGTCCCGTGCCCGGGGCGGCGCTCGCCGTCGTCGGCACCGTGCTCGTGGCCGGCGGGGCGTGGGCGGCGCTGTTCGTGCTGCCCGCCCTGGCCGCCGAGGCGCCCGAGGTGCTCGACAGCGGGCTGCAGAGCGTCGTCGTCGGCTACATCGCCTCGTACGTCGTCTTCACCGTCGGCTGGATCTGGACCGGGATCGCGCTGATCCGGGCGCAGTCTGGTGCCGACCTGGCTCGGCGTGCTGGTCGCCGTGGGCGGACTGTTCGCGTTCGTGCCGGCACCGGAGGCGTTCCGGCTCGTGGTGATCGGCGTCGCGGCGTCGCTGCTCGCCCGGCGACTGGGCGCACCTGCCGAGGCCCGGGCAGCCGCGCCCTCGGCCGCCTGAGGGTTCGTCGGGGACGTGGCCCGGTCGGATCACACCATCCGCAGTTCGGTGGGTGCGTACGGGACGTACGCCAGCCCGAGGGGGTTGCCCTGCCGGAGCAGCGCGAGCCGTGATTCCCGCACTGCGCGACCGAGCGTGACGTCGTCCCCGACGAAGCGGTGCAGCACCTCCTCGGCGAAGGCGCATGCCAACGGCTCGAAGACGGTCACCTCGGTCCCGATCACGCCGGAGGCGTGCGCGTCCCGCAGGAAGGCCTCGACGAAGTTCAGCGGTTTGGTCGGGTCCAAGGCGGACGTGCGGCACCCGTTGAGGACCACGAGCGGCCGGGTCGCCGGCCAGGCGATCCGGTACGCCGCGAGGTTGTCCGGCGTGATGGCGTACGGGCGCCGCGGGTCGCCGACCACCAGCCCCGGCAGCCCGTCCTTCTCGACGCCGTGGCAGAGGAAGTAGACGACGTGGGGGGCCGAGCGATGCAGCAGGTCCAGGACGGCGTCCCGTTCCTCGCCCAGCTGCCAGGTCAGCGGGTTGTGCAGCATCCGCAACCGGGACAGGTGCTGGAGGCGGCGGGTGAACTGGGGGTCGGTGGTGGATCCCACGACGAACACCGGGTCGTCGCCCCCCGGAATCCGCGATGTCATGTCGGTGGCTCCGCCGCTTCCGGCGGAGCCCAGGGACAGCGGCACACCGATCTCGTGCCGGTATCCCCAGAAGCCGCCCGGGCAGACCACGTCGAGGCGGTGGTAGTCGGGGCAGCGGCCGTCGAAGCAGGGCTCGGCCGTGAGGTCGGGGGCGCGTGCGGCGAGCGCAGCGGCCGCCGTCCGGCAGAACTGCAGGGTGGTCCGGTTCGAGTCCAGCGGGTAGTCGTAGATCAGCGCGCTCGGGACGGCGAGCCGAAGCGACTGCCGGGATGCGAGTTCGAGCGTGCCCGACCGGAGGAGCAGCGCGGTGAGCTCGTCCACCCGCTCCCGACCCCCGGTCGCGGCCGGCTGGCCGTCGACGACCTGGGCCAACGCATGCGCGAGGGCATGCCAGATCCGGTACCCGGCCCGAGCCAGGGCGATGAGGTCGCTCGCCATGTCCGCGGGTGCCCGGGGGACGGCGTAGCGGTCCTGGTCACCGTCGTGCCACTCCTCCGCGGTGCCCCAGGAGGCGGCGCCGAGGGCGCGTCGGGCAGACGCGAGCAGGCTGTGAAGTGCATCGGCATCGACGGTTGCCGTGCCGGTCAGGGAGGTGGCCCCGACGAACCGGAAGTCGTGACCGCCTCCGGTCCCGTCGTTCACCAGGACGCTCACCCTGGGGGGTCGCATCTCGGCCAGGGTGTCGGGGGCCAGCGTGTCGGCGACGGTGTAGTCGGTCGTCGATGAGATCGCCTGCCGCACGGCGGGGTGCTGCCACCGACCCACACGAGCCTCCAGCACGCGTGACTGGAGGAGGCGGGCGCCCAGGTAGATGCTCACGCGCAGCCGGTAGCTGCCCGGGTGCGCCGGGGTCCGGATGGGGAAGAACAGGCGCTCGGGATCCGGGGGGCCGCCGTCCGGTTGCCGGCAGACGACGAGGGAGCCGTCAGGACGGAACTGCAGCTCACCCTCGTCGGCGGCCGGATCCACCAGGAGGCCACCGGCGAACGGGAACAGGATCACGCGCAGCAGGGTTCCGGGCGGCGGGTCGACCGGCGGCAGCGCCTGCGCGAGGCCGACGTCGACGCGGAACGGGGCGGGGAGCGGCCCGATCGAGAACCAGTAGCGGTAGTCGCGGTCCGCCGCCAGCACGGTGCGCGGCGACAACGGCCGGGGCGCAGCACCTGCCGCGGCGATCCCTGTGCTGATCAGGCGGTGCGGTGGATCGGGGGCGGGGGGAGAGGACGGTGGTGCGGGGTGGTCCCGAGGGCGCTCTCGTCCGCCGAGAACCGGACCCCATGGCCATCCCCCCGGTCTCGGCAGTTGCGGTTGTACCCGGGTGGTGTTGTCGACGGCGGCCGGGGGCGGAGCCTCGTCGTCGCCGGGAGACGTCAGCCCCGGTGTGGGCTGCGCATACGTCGGAGGCGGCTGGACGGGAGCAGGGAAGCCGCTGCCGGTGCTCGGGCCCCGCACGGGCGGCGGACGTCGGCGGGGAACGCCGCCATCGGGGGTGGCGGGTCGGTGCGGGCGCTGGACCACGGGTGGAGAAGCCGGGCTGGGTCGCCGGGCCGCGGACCGGCGGCGGGCGTCCAGGAGCGGGACGGCCCGGATCCGTCACCGGGCCGTGCGGTGCGAGGCGCCGCAGCTCCCCAGCGATCCGGTCGGCGAAACGCAGATCGTCGCCCAGCACCCGGCGAGGGTTCTTTCGACGAGCGAACGCGCAGCGGGGTCGCCTTCGGCCAGGGCGTCCAGGGTGAACGGCGAGACACCGGCGTCCCTCAGCCGCGCGCGCACGGTCTCCCACATCTCTGCGACGAGCCGGTCGTCCGGTGATCGGCCGCCGCCCCGGCGGAGGAATCGGACCGCTACGTCCAGGAGGACTGCGGCGAGGCGGAGGGGTTCCATCGGAACGTCACGTGTTGATGCCGGTTGAGCCTTGCTCCGAGCGGATGGCCTTGCGACTGCACCTCTCCGTCCTCGAGTGCGGGTGCCCGGCCGTCGAGGAGCCAGTCGACGCCGAGCTTCTTGGATCGCCATACGAGGACCACGAGCAGCAGGAAGTAGCCGAAGAAGCCGGCGGCCAGGCCGATGCCGTACGCGGCGAAGAGATCGGTGCCCGCGGGGAACAGCGCCAGCACCGCCGCGCCGGCGATGGCACCGAGCAAGGCCGCGACGTCGGTCAGCTTGACGTCCTCCGTGCGGTGCCGGTTCACGAAGTAGACGAACCAGCCCACCACGGCGCCGAAGAAGCCCGCGCCCCATAGTTGCAGCGCGCTCGCCTCGGCCGTTGCCTCGGCGGCGAGGAGCATCATCGGCCTGCATCCGGGCAGAAGCGTCCCCTCATGGAACCCCCAAGTCCGCTATCAGTAGGCCACGGTCCGTAGTGCCTCGTCCATGGGTTCCCGTACGGCGGTCGGCCGTCAGCTCGACGGTGCTGCGCGGCCCGTCCGGCGGCGGCGGTCCACCAGGACGAGGCCGCCGAACAGGACGGCGAAGATGCCGACGACCCCCACCATTGCGATGACCTGGCGCCGGTTCTCCCCCGAGGCCATCTCCTCCTCCGAGGCGATCGCGAGCGCCACCCGCTCGGCGACCACCGGCTGGTACGCCGCGATGTCGGTGGGCTCGGGGAGCTCGTCCGCGGCCCAGTGATTGAGCGCGCGAATCGTCCCGCCGTCCAGCGCGTACCAGCCGCCGATGGTGGGGTCCTCGATCAGCACCTGGTCCGGCCCGAGCTCCTCGAGCGTGGCGCCCAGCTCCAGGTCGTCGGCGTATCCCTGCCACTCAGCCGGGCCGCCCTCGGGCTTCCACACCCACAGCACGCCGCGTACCTCGTCGCCGTGCAGCAGGCTCGCGACCCACGAGTCGGCGGGGACGACGGGTTCGCCGGTGGGCGTGCCGGCGACGTAGTCGTCGGAGAACCGGAACAGCTGGTGCACGGTGCCCGCGCGGACGTCCGGTGAGTCCGCACCCGATCCCGGCTCAGCGGCGAGCTGGGCCCGACGCACGGCGTCCCCGGCGAACTGCGCGGCGACGTCCGGCGGAACCGTCGGCGTCGGGTCGGCAGCGGCCGGTCCGCCGGTCAGGACGAGGACGGCGACGAGCGCGGTCGGAGCCGCGATCCGGGCCGTCCAGGACATCGTCGTCTCGCCCCTGTCGGGAGTGGGGCGGCCAGCATGCCCTGACGGGGTGGATCCGTGCAGGTAACCCGCACGGATCCACTCCTAGAGGACGTCGAACTCGTTGAACGTGGCCCCGCCGGACAGCGTCGCGTAGCCGGGACCACGGTCGAAGAACGGCTCCTCGCCGGTGCGGGCGTCCCGCAGCTCCTGCCGGAGTCGCTCGGTCGCCGCGTCGTCCGCCGTGCCGTCGTCCCCGACGACGACGCCGTAGTCCGCCCGGGCGCCCTCGACCGAGACCTTCCGCCAGGCGATGTCGCGGAGCACCTCGTCGACGGGGCGGTCCAGCGGATCGCCCCAGCCGCCGCCGCCCGTCGTCCGGATCCGGACGACGGTGCCGGCCTTCAGCGGCTCGGCGTCGGCCAGCGCGTCCACCTCGTGCTCGTTCGGCCCGCCCGGGTCGACGGTGACCTGGAAGGGGCGGCCGGCCTTGCCGCCCTTCACGCCCCAGCAGGCGAGGATCGAGCGGTCGGCGATCGACATGAAGTGGGCGTCGCGCAGCACTCGGATGTGCTTCTCGTACCCGCAGCCGCCGCGGTAGCGCCCGGCACCGCCGGAGTCCAGGGCCAGGCCGAGCCGCTCGACCCGCAGCGGGAAGCGGCCCTCGGTGAACTCGGTGGGCAGGTTCCGGGAGTCCGGGACGACGTGGATGGTGTCCTCGCCGTCGGCGTAGAACCGGCCACCCGAGCCGCCGCCGAGCACCTCGCGCATCAGGTAGGACTGCCCGTCGAAGTCGGTGCCGTAGACGCCGGTGTAGCGGATCGTCTCCTGGTCGGCCGGCATCCGGCCGCCGGTGGCCTTGGCCAGCACCCCGGCGAGCACGCCGAGCAGCCGCAGGATCACGAACGTCCGGGCGTTGGTCGGCGCCGGGAAGATCGGCGTGAGCAGCGTGCCCTTCTCCGGGAAGCGCATCTCGATCAGCGGGACGACGCCCTCGTTGACGTCGAGCTGCGCCATCCGCTCGGGCGTCTCGGCGAGGTTGCGCAGGATCGGCGCCAGCCACTTCTTCAGGAAGTTGCCGTCGGCGTAGTCGCCGCAGTGGTTGATCGGGCCCTTGGCCTGCGGGCCGGTGCCGGTGAAGTCGATGATCAGCGGCGTCTCGCGCGACGAGTCCATCGTCAGCGTGATCCGCTGGCGGTGGAGCTGGGGCTCCTCGACGCCGTCGTGCTCGGCGTAGTCCTCCCAGACGTAGGTGCCGTCCGGGATCTGGCTGAGGATCTCCCGCCGGTACACCTCGGTGGAGTTGGCCAGGATCGCGTCGAAGCAGGCCTCGACCGCGGCGACGCCGTACCGGTCGAACAGCTCGCCCAGCCGGCGGGCACCGGCCAGGCAGGCGGAGCACTCGGCGTCGAGGTCGGCGGCCAGCGAGTCGGGCATCCGCGAGTTGCGGGTCATGATCTTCAGCGCGCTCTCGTTGGGCACGCCGCGGTCCCACAGCTTGATCGGAGGGACCATCAGGCCCTCCTCGTAGACGCTGGTGGCCGCCGACGGCATCGAGCCGGGCACCGCGCCGCCGATGTCGTCGTGGTGGCCGAACGCCTGGATGAAGGCCACGACCTCCGGCTCGCCCGTCGTCGGTGTTCGCCGCGAACACCGGCACCGTCACGCACAGGTCGGGCAGGTGGCCGATCCCGCCTTCGGACAGGTAGACGTCGTTGTGGAAGAAGACGTCCCCGACGTTCATCGTCGCGATCGGGTAGTCGCGCACCACCGGGTGCACCAGCGCCGAGTACGAGCGACCCGTGAGCTTGCGCAGCTTCCGGTCGTGGATGCCGGCCCGGAAGTCGTGGGCGTCGCGGATCATCGGCGAGCGCGACGTGCGGCCGATGGAGGTCTCGACCTCCTTCTCGATCGCGGCCAGCGTGCCGGCGACGATCTCGACGAGGACCGGGTCGGCCTCGATCTTCTGGCCGTTCTCGGTCATCGGTCCGACTCCTTCGTCAGCAGCAGGTTGCCGTAGGCGTCGACGGTCGCCGCGAAGCCGGGGTGCACCGGGACGGTCGAGCCGAACTCCTCGATGATCGCCGGCCCGCTCACCACGTCACCGGGGGCGAGGTCGAGCCGGTTGTACGTCGGGGTGTCGATCCAGTCGTCGAAGAAGACCCGCCGGGATCCTGTGACGGCCCGGTCCGTACCGCCGTCCTTCCCGCCCAGCTCCACCATGTCCGGACGCCGGATCGGCCCGATCCCGCTGACCCGGAGGTTGACCCACTCGACGGCCTGGCGCGGGTCGTCGGCGAAGTCGTAGCCGTACAGCTGCCGGTGGGCGGCGTGGAAGGCCTGCGCGACGTCCTCTGCCGCGCCGCGGTCCAGCTCGCCGTCGGCCACGGGTACCCGCACCTCGAACGCCTGGCCCACGTAGCGCAGGTCGGCGGTGCGCTGCATGCGCTGGTGGTCGCGGTCGAACCCTTCGCCGTCCAGGGCGGTCTGCGCCTGGGCCTCGAGGTCGCCGAACACCGACTGCACGCGCGCGAGGTCGAGGTCGAGGTGCTTGGAGACGACGGTCTGCACGTAGTCGTTGCGCACGTCGACGGTGAGCAGCCCGAAGGCGCTGACGTTGCCCGGGTTCGGCGGCACGAGGGTGCGGGGGAGTCCGAGGATGTCCATCAGGCGGCAGGCCAGCAGCGACCCGGAGCCGCCGAACGTGGTCAGGGTGAAGTCGCGGACGTCGAGGCCCCTGGCGACCGTGACCTGGCGCAGCGCGTTGGCCTGGTTCCAGGCCGAGATCTCCAGGATCCCGGTGGCGGTGCGCTCCAGGGAGATGTCCAGCTTGCCGCCGAGCTGCTCGAGCCCGTCGCGCGCGGCGTCGACCGACAGCGGGATCTCGCCGCCGAGCAGGTGCGGGGGGATCCGGCCGAGGGTGACGTGGGCGTCGGTGACGGTCGGCTGGTCGCCGCCGTTCGGGTAGCACATGGGGCCGGGGTCGGCGCCGGCCGACTTCGGCCCCACCTTGAGCGTGCCCTCGGGGGAGAGCCAGGCGATCGAGCCGCCGCCCGCCCCGACGGTGACGACGTCGATCATCGGGATCTTCGACGGGTACTCGCCGACCGAGCCCTCGGTGGTGAGCGTCGGCTCGCCGTCGATGACGACGGTGACGTCGGTCGACGTGCCGCCGCCGTCGCAGGTGAGGACGCGGTCGAACCCGGCGGTGCCGGCGATGAGTGCGGCGCCCAGCGCCCCGGCGGCGGGGCCTGACAGCATCGTGGTGATCGGCTGGTGCACCACCTCGCCCGCCGAGAGCACGCCGCCGTTGCTCTTCATCACGTAGAAGGGCACGTGCGGGGCGATCTCGTCGAGCCGGGTGCGGATGTTGGTCACGTACGCGGCGACCTTGGGCTTGACCGCGGCGTCGACGAGCGTGGTGACCGACCGCTCGTACTCGCGGTACTCCCGCAGCACCTCGGAGCTGATCGAGACGACGCAGCCCGGGTGCTCGGCCTCGAGGATCTCGAGCATGCGGAGCTCGTGGGCGTCGTTCGCGTAGGCGTGCAGGAAGCAGACGCCGACGGTCGTGATGCCGGCGTCCTTGAAGAAGCGGGCGGCAGCGCGGGCGTCGTCCTCGTCGAAGGGCCGGACCTCGGTGCCCTGGTGGTCGAGCCGGCCGCGGACGGTGCGGACCAGGTCGGCCGGGACGATCCGCGGCGGCTTGACCCAGAAGTAGCTGTTCCCGTAGCCGTCGGGCACCGACTGGCGGGCGATCTCGAGGACCGACTCGTAGCCCTCGGTGGTGATGAACCCGATGCGGTCCAGCTTGCCCTCGAGCAGCTGGTTCGTGGCGACGGTCGTGCCGTGGCTGACGGCGGTGATCGCCTCGCCGGACAGGTCCATGAGGCCGAGGACCTTGCGGACGCCGTTGAGGAAGCCCTCGGCCGGGTCGGCGGGGGTCGACGGCGTCTTCGTCGTCCTGATCTGGCCGGTGTCCTCGTCCACGGCGACGACGTCGGTGAACGTCCCGCCGGTGTCGATGCCGATGCGGACCCGGCGCTCACTCATGAGCCGAAACCTTAGCGGTGAGATATCCCCCGGGGGAAGACCGGCGGGGGCCCGGTCAGGACATTCGGCGGAGCGGGGCCCGCCTCAGATCAGTCGCGGCCGAAGAGCGCGAGAACGGTGGGGTCGATGCCCTCGCGGCGCGGGTTGGCAGCCGCGGCCCGGAATGCGTGATTCCACTCCCGCATCCAGGTCGTCAGGCGACCGGCGGTGGCCGGGTGGCGGAGCGTGGGAGCCGCGGCGCGGCGGGCGGCGGACGGGGCAAAGGTGGTCACGGGGTCGTCTCCAGGTGTGGTGCCAAAGTCTTCTTCCTTGCTGCCATTGACGTTATGCGTCAGTGGTGGTCGACATCGACAAGAATCCTTGTGAGGTCGACCACCGGAATGGCGTGGGCCACACGAAAAGTGTGATCCAGTCGCCATTTCGGCGGTGGAAGTCAGATCCGGTAGGCGAGGATCAGGCTCTCGACGGGGACTCGGCGGTCGGTCGTGGGCATGCGCCGGTCGTAGGCGTCGGCGTCGAAGTAGAAGTCGACGGCTCGCGATCCGCGCGAGGTCAGCGCCGCGCGCAGTCGGGACCGCTTGAGGGAGAACGTGGTCATCGGGAGAACTCTTCTCTACGACAGAAATGTCGCTATTGCTGGCAGTGACGTCTTTGAGAACGACAACGCTAGTCGCGACCTTGAGTGCTTCGCCGCTCCGAATTGTGTGAATGCGGCCACTGGTCTCCACCGGGGAAACGCAGCAGAAAGAATGCGGAAAAGCGATCGAGACGGGCGGCTATTCCGCGCCGTCGACCGCCTTCAGCCGGACCCCGCGGAAGGCGGCGAGCCGGTCCGCCTGCTCGGTGATCCGCCGGCTCAGGGCGCCGGTCGGCGATGACCAGAGGTCGACGGTGACCGTCAGCGCGGAGCCGGACTTGCGCGGCCGCCACGTCCCGACGATCTCGCCGCGGTCCAGCACGGCTCCCGGCCGCCCGATCGTCGGCCACAGGGCCTTCGCGTGCGCCGGGTCGCCGACGAGCAGTGACCGGTCGCGGGCCTGGAGGAACAGGTCGAACGGGCCGAGCAGGCGGGTGACTGCCGGCGACCCGTCGCGGACGAGCCGGTCGGCGTCCTCGGCCAGGAGCCAGCGCGCCTCGCCGTCCACCGCGACCTCGACGGCGTCCTCCGGCCAGTGCGCCTCCACGTCCTTGACCGGGGCGTCGAGGTAGCCGGCGACGAGCTTCGGCGTGGCCGGGCCGAGCAGGCGCAGGTAGCCGCGGACGACGTCGAGCCGTTCGGGCGCCGTCGGCGCGGGCGCGAGCCCGGGCACCGGCTGGAGGACCGGCGGCGAGGTGCCGGGCTGCAGTTCGAGACCGGCGCGCAGCGCGGCCAACCGGAAGGGCATCTCCCACAGGTGGATCGCGTCGCACGGCACGCACCGGCGCTTGTAGGGCTCGTCCATCAGGGCCGTGACCGCCGTCGAGACCTCGCCCTTGACCATGGGCGCGGTGACGACCGAGCGCATCGCCCCGGCGATGGCGTCGAGTGCCTCCACGTTGCCGATCCCTGCGGCCTTCAACGGCTTGGCGGCGTCGTAGATCCGCTTGCCGGCGTCGGCGTCGGAGAAGGGGGCGGTGGCGGCCAGGACGCCGGGGAGGTCGCTGCGCCGGTACAGGTGCGGTGCGCCGCGGACGGTCCACGCCATGGCGAGGGTGCGGTCGTCGACGGTGCCGACGTCGACGCCGCGGAGGGCCAGGGCCCACCGCGCCCCGTCGGGGCCGGTGTCCTGCACGCCGAGGTCGAGGACGGCGGTCTCGTCCAGCGACCCCGAGGCCCGGTCGAGCTGCTGGGCGTGGACGCGGAAGGCGAGCACCTGTCGCCGTGTCGCGTTCATCAGGCGGACTCGTCGGCGAGGGTCCGGAGCAGCCGGGTCAGCGTGCCGCGGTCGTCGGCGGAGAGCCGCGCGAACAGCTGGTCCGAGTCGGCCGTGCGGGCGCGGTCGACCTCGGCGCGGATCCGTCGTCCCTCGGCGGTGGGCCGCAGGAGCACCGCCCGCCGGTCGGCCGGGTCGGGTGCGCGCTCGACCAGGCCGCGCTGCTGCAGCCCGTCGGCCACCTCGGTCGCCGACCGCGGGGCGATGTGCAGGGTCTCGGCGAGGTCGGACAGGCGCACGCCGTCGCTCCCGCAGACCACGGCGAGCGCGCGCGCCTGGTGCGGGGAGAGGTCCCACGGGGCCAGCACCTCGCGCCAGCGACGGCGCTGCGTGCGGGCCACCCGCATCACCAGGTCGCTGAGCTGCGCCACCTCGTCGCTCACGGTGGGAATGCTAGCGGCAGATCGCGTGGTTACCACACCGTGAGGTAACCTCACTATCGATTCCGAGGAGGTGGTCCGCATCGACGAGACCACGAGAGAAGGGGGCGGCCGCTCCGGCCGTCGTCCCGATCCCGCCGACCGCGAGCAGCTGGCGCGCTCGCCCGTCCGGTGGAGCCGGGTCGCCGCGCTCTTCCGTCCTTATCGCTGGCAGCTCGGCGTGGTGGTGGCGCTGATCGTCGCGTCGTCGGCCGTCGCGCTCGCCACTCCGTTCCTGGTCCGCCTGGTCATCGACGAGGCGCTGCCCCGCCAGGACCTCGGCCTGCTGCTCTGGGCCGTCGGCGGGATGCTCGCCGTCACCGTCGTCACGGCGGTGTTCGGCGTCGTCCAGACCTGGCTGTCCACCACGGTCGGCCAGCGGGTCATGCACGGCCTGCGGACGGCGGTGTTCGGCCACCTGCAGCGGCAGTCGCTCGGCTTCTTCACCCGCACCCGCGGCGGTGAGGTCCAGTCGCGGCTGACCAACGACATCGGCGGCATGCAGTCGGTGGTCACCTCGACCGCCACGTCGGCCGCCTCCAACGCGACGACCGTCATCGGCACCGTCGTCGCCATGGCGGCCCTGAGCTGGCGCCTGTCCCTGCTCTCGCTGCTCGTGCTGCCCCCCGCCGTCCTGCTCACCCGCCGGGTGGCGCGGATGCGGCGCACGATCACCGCACGGCGGCAGCGGCACCTCGCCGACCTGCACTCCCAGGTCGAGGAGGGCCTGTCGATCAGCGGCGTGCTGCTGGGCAAGACCCTCGGCGCCGGCCCGGCCCAGTCCCGACGGTTCACGGCGACCTCCGACGACCTCGTGGCCCTCGAGGTGCGCTCGCAGCTGGCCGGCCGGTGGCGCATGGCGACGATGAGCATCGTGTTCGCGGGCATCCCCGCGCTGATCTACCTGGCCGCCGGGCTGCCGGCGACGTCCGGGGGCATGACGATCGGCACGCTGGTCGCCTTCACCGCCCTGCAGGCCACGCTGTTCCGCCCGCTGATGGGGCTGCTCGACCTGTCGGTCTCCCTCACCAGCTCGATGGCGCTGTTCAGCCGCGTGTTCGAGTACCTCGACCTGCCCGTCGACATCGACGACCCGGTCGCCCCCACCCCGGTGGAGCCGGCCGCGGTGCTGGGCGAGGTCCGCTTCGAGCACGTCGGCTTCGCCTATCCCGACGGCCCCCGGCCCGCGCTGACCGACGTCCACCTGACCGTTCCGGCGGGCGCCACGCTGGCGCTGGTCGGCCAGACCGGCTCGGGCAAGAGCACGCTGGCGTCCCTGGTCGCGCGGCTCAACGACCCGACGTCCGGCCGGGTGCTGATCGACGGCGTCGACGTCCGGGACATGACGCTGGCCGACCTGGCCCGCGTCGTCGGCGTCGTCTCCCAGGAGACCTACCTGCTGCACGGGACCATCCGCGAGAACCTGCGGCACGCGAAGCCCGACGCCACCGACGCCGAGATGGAGACCGCGGCGCGGAGGGCCCAGGTGCACGACGTCATCGCGGCGCTGCCCGACGGCTACGACACCGTGGTGGGCGCGCGCGGGCACCGGTTCTCCGGTGGGGAGAAGCAGCGGCTGGCGATCGCCCGGACCCTGCTCCGCGACCCTCGCGTGCTGGTGCTCGACGAGGCGACCAGTGCGCTGGACACCGCGACCGAGCGGGCGGTGCAGGCGGCGCTGGACGAGGCGAGCCGCGGCCGGACGACGATCACGATCGCCCACCGGCTGTCGACGGTGCGCGACGCCGACGAGATCGCGGTGCTCGACGCCGGACGCGTGGTGGAACGGGGCAGCCATGACGCCCTGATGGCGCGTGACGGTCGCTATGCCCGGCTGGTCGGACTGGCCGAGCGCGAGGTCGCGCTGGCCGCCTGATTCCCTGCGAATGCGCGACGAAGCACGCATCACCCCGGGGCGATCGCGTGCTCTCTGGCGCAATCGGCGCAGGTCAGGCGGGCTGGGGCGCTCGCTGGGCCGGGATCCGGGGGTCGGCGATCGCGCTCAGCGCCTCGGGCGGGCCGGGCCGGCCGTAGTGCCAGCCCTGGCCGTAGTCGACGCCGAGCGAGCGCAGGGCCGCGGCCTCGCCGTCGGTCTCGACGCCCTCGGCGACCACCCGCACCCGGCAGCCGTGGCCGAACTCCACGAGCGACTGCACCAGCTTGGACAGCACCGGATCGCTGTTCAGCCCGGAGACGATGCTCCGGTCGATCTTGATCACGTCCGGCGACGTGACGACGATGTGCCGCAGCGACGAGAAGCCGGCGCCGACGTCGTCGATGGCCAGCCGCAGTCCGTTCGCCCGGTGCGGGGCCAGGGCGTCCTGCAGGGCGGCGTAGTCGTCGACCGGGTCGTGCTCGGAGAGCTCGAGCAGCACGCGGGGGAGCGGCAGCCGGCCGAGCAGGTCGCCGCACTCGGGCGTGAGCAGGGTGGCCGGCGAGACGTTCATGGCGACGTAGCCGCCGACACGGTCCAGGTGCTCGGCGGCCCGCTCGAGGGCCAGCAGCTCGAGCACGTGCCCGAGACCGACGCTGTGCGCCTCCGCGAAGCAGACGTCGGGCGCCATGCCCCACTCGGCGGGGAAGCGACTCAGGGCCTCGGCGCCCACCCGGGCACCGGTGGCGAGGTCGACGATCGGCTGCAGGGCGACGACGGGACCGCCCGCGGCGATGACCGGCGCCAGCCGCCCCTCGATCTCGGTGCGCCGGGCCTGCGAGCGGACCTCGGGCTCGATGATGACCGCGGCGGCGGAGGCGAGGACGTCCATCAGCGCCTTGTCGCGCTTGGTCAGGTCCTTGTCCGACGTCAGGCCGGCGGCGCAGAAGGTGCCGTACAGCTCGCCGTCGCTGAGCACGACCGGCACCGAGACGTAGCTGCGCAGCCGCGGCATGCGCGCCGCCGGCAGCTTCATCGCCTCGGGGAAGTCCTTGAGGTTCGGGATGACCGCGGGCAGCTTCTTGTCGAGCACCGCCTGGCAGAGGGTCAGCTCCTGCTTCTGCTGGTAGCCCTCCTGGAACAGGAACGGCACCGAGCTCTCCACCACCTCGAGGTGCTGGGTGGTGCCGTCGAGCCGGCTGAGGAACGCGACGGACAGGCGCAGCGACTTCTTCGCCGTCTGCAGCAGGTCGGCGATCTGCTGCTCGGCGTCCGATCGCTTCCTGCCCATGGATCCTCATCGACCTCGCAGCTCCGGCTCTTGAGAAAAGTCGGCCGCCGATGTCGATGAGGGGTGCCGCCGTTCGACGTCTCTACATCAGGATCGCTCGACCGGAGCGGCCGCCACCTGCGGAGGAGCAGTCATGCGCAAGCTCGTCGTCACCACGTTCGTCACTCTCGACGGGGTCATGCAGGCACCCGGTGGCGCCGGAGAGGACCCCTCCGGCGGCTTCTCCTACGAGGGCTGGTTGGTGCCCTTCTTCGACGAGGCCATGGGCGAGCAGGTCACCGAGTGGTTCGTCGGCGCGGAGGACTTCCTCCTCGGCCGGACCACGTACGACATCTTCTACGCCTCCTGGCCGAAGATGATCTCCGACGACCCGGTGTCGCAGGGGCTGAACTTCAAGCCCAAGCACGTCGCGTCGCGCACGCTCACGTCCGTCGAGTGGGAGACCGCCGACCTGCTCGGCGACGACGTCCCCGGCGCGATCCGCGCCCTCAAGGAGAAGGACGGCGGCGAGCTGCAGGTGCACGGCTCGGCCGGGCTCATCCAGACCCTGCTGGCCGAGGACCTGATCGACGAGCTCCGGCTGATCGTCTTCCCGGTCGCCCTCGGCCAGGGCAAGCGGCTCTTCGGCGAGGGCACGATCCCGCGGAGCTGGCGGCTGATCAGCTCGAAGACCACGCCCAGCGGCGCGGTGATGGCGGCCTACGAGCGGGCCGGCGACGTCGAGACCGGCTACGTCGGCCCGGAGTGAACCGGCTCGTCATGGACCGTTGACGAGGCTGAGTCCTGGGTCCATACTCAGCACTGTGACCGACGGACTGGCCGGCGTCCTCTCGCTCCTGGGCGAGCGATGGGCCCTGCTCGTCGTCCGCGAGGTCTCGCTCGGCCTGCGCCGATTCGACGAGCTGGCCGACCGCGACGGGGGCTCCGCGCACGGTGCTCTCCGACCGGCTGCACCGCCTGATCGAGGCGGGAGTGCTGGACACCCGGCCCTACCAGGTGCCCGGCAGCCGGGCACGCACCGAGTACCTGCTCACCGATGCCGGCGTCGACCTGCTGCCCCTCCTCGCGGCCATGTCCGACTGGGGGGACCGGCATCTCGGCAGCTCGGCGCAGGTCATCTACCGGCACGGGGGCTGCGGTGGCAGGGTCACCGCTCGGCTGGTGTGCGAGTGCGGTGAGGAGGCCGGTCCGCGGGATCGGCTCGTCGCCGAGATCAACCGATAGTCCTCATCGAGAAGGAGCCTCAGATGGCCGGCACCCTGCCCAGCACCACCGACGCCACGTTCGCCGACGACGTCCTCGCGAGCACCACCCCGGTCCTCGTCGACTTCACCGCCGACTGGTGCCCGCCCTGCAAGATGATCGCGCCGGTCCTGGCGCAGATCGCCGCCGAGAACGCCGACCGGCTGCGGGTCGTCGCCCTCGACGTCGACGTCAACCCGCAGACGACGCAGCGCTACAACGTGCTCGGCATGCCGACGCTGGCGCTGTTCGTGCGGGGCGAGCTCGTCACCACCGTCGTCGGCGCCCACCCCCAGGCGAAGGTGATGCAGTCGATCGAGCCCTACCTGTCGGCGGCGACGCGGCAGGTCCGCGCCGTCTGAGCCGAATGCGTCGTCAGGCGGCGTCGCGGAGCACCTGGCCGCCGGTGTCCCGTCGCGCCGTCCGCCCGACGAGCGCGGCGCCACCGACGGTGACGAGGACGACGCCGGCCAGCACCGCACCCAGGTCGCCCCACGGGACGGCGAACAGCGGGTCGGGCTGGAGCTCGGGCACCGGGTCCAGTGCCCGGAGCACGAGCGCCGACGACGGGAGGGCCACCGCCACGGCCACGAGGGCGGCCAGCGCCTCCTGATCATCGGCGGCAACCTAACTCGCGGATCGCCGTCCTGACCCCGGTCGAGACGGTTGCGTTACCGGGGAGTCCGCCGCACGGGTGAGCGGTCTCAACCGGGACGACCACTTCACGGCAAGCGCGCGTCAGGTTCGGCTCAAGCACCCGGTCGCAGGTTGAGGGCACCCACCTCCACCCCGACAGGAGATCGAGATGAACAAGCGCGCCGCCCTCGTGACCACCGGCCTCGCCGCCGCCCTGGCGCTCGCCCCGGTGACCTCGGCCCAGGCCGCCCCGAAGCCCGCGGTCAACCTCGACGGCTCCGGCACCTTCACGGTGTCGGCCGGCGACATCGTCGTCACGAACGGCTCGGTCAGCGGAGCCCCGTTCAACGGCACGTTCCGAGCGGTTCTCCAGCCGCTGGACGGAACCCTGCCGGAGCCCGGGGTGTGCGAACCCGCCCACGCCTCCATCCGGATCGACGGCTCCCGCGGCAGGTACGCGGTCCTCATCGGCACCGCCGAGGTCTGCGGCCGCTACGTGGACTCCGCGAACGTCGTCACGCAGTTGTTCTCGAGCACCTACGACGTCGTCTCGACCTCGGAGCGGAAACTGCGCGGCGGTGACGGCTGGATGGAGATCCGGCTGACGACGGACGGCCGCGGCGTCATCTCCGCCTTCGACAGCTGAGCCGGCGGTCGCACCTCCTCCTCCGATGAGTCCGGCGTCGTGGCACCGTCTGCACCTCGACGTCGGACCTCGGGAGGCACGCGATGGCTGTCGCAACGGTGGACGAGTACCTCGACGGGCTGCCGGACGACGTCCGTGCCCGGATGTCCGAGCTGCGGGCGCTCGTGCACCGCGTCGTCCCCGACGCCGAGGAGCGGATCTCCTACGCCATGCCGACCTTCACCCTCGACGGCCGCTCGGTGGTGCACCTGGCCGCGTGGAAGAAGCACATCGCGCTGTACCCGCTGCCGGAGCTGCCGCCCGACGTCGCCGCCGAGGCCGAGCGGTACCGCGGGGCGAAGGACGCCATGCACCTGAAGCACTCCGAGCCGCTGCCGACCGCGCTGCTCGAGCAGGTTCTGACGGCGCTCGTCGCCCGCTCGCGCGACCGGTGAGTCAGCCCAGCGAGACGCTCCTGCAGGAACGCGACGACCTGCCGGCGGGCCTCGTTCGTGGGGTGTCCCGGCTGCTCGACGTCCTTGTAGGTCAGCACGTTGTGGGCGAACGGCCCCGCGCCGGGCGGGTTCCGGTCGCCGGTGCCGAGCGGGATGACCCGCCAGCCGTCGCCGAACGTTGCATGCAGGGCGGCGAATCGGTCCCCCGGAGCGGCGCCGTCCTGCGGGAACCGGAGCCCGACGAGGCAGAGCCCCTGCGCGACGCGTCCGGCGACGACGTCGCGGTCCGCGTCGGACATGCAGAGGTCCCGCTTCCGGGCGCCCCCGATCGGGAACGGCACCGACGGCTGGCTCGCGACGGGCGCCAGGACGGCGGGTTCGACGGCAGCGGCCAGCGCGAACCCGCCGGTGAAGCACATGCCGATGACGCCGACCCCGGGTCCGCCGGCGCGGTCGTGCAGGTGCCGGGCCAGCGCGCGGACGTACTCGGCGATCGGGCGGTCGGCCCGCCGGGCGAAGGCCGCGAACTCGCGGGTGATGCACGCCTTGGCGATCGTCGCGGCGGCGTACCCCGGGGTCGGCGCCCGGCCGGGCGTGCCGAACAGCGACGGGACGGCGACGGTGAAGCCCGCGGCCACGAGATGGTTCGCCAGGCCCATCACCTGCGGGGTCAGGCCGGGGATCTCCGGCAGGAGCACCACACCGGGACCGCGGCCGCGCGTGTAGACCTCGTGGGTGATGCCGGCGGCGCTGAACGGCGCGTGGCGCCCAGTCGGCGAGCGGGTCGGTGGTGTCCGGGGTGCTCGGCATCGGCTCATCGTCGGGGACCGGGCTCCGAGGAGCACGTTGCACCGCGTTGTCGGCCTCCGGTGGCCGTGGTGGGATCGCCGGGGCGGAGCGACACCGGGGTCGCACCGGCGACGAGGGGATCCCATGGCCGAGGTGCACGGCAGCTGCGACGACCGCTTCGACGGGGTCCGGGCGGCGCTGGCGCAGCACCTCGACGCCGACGAGCTCGGGGCCTCGGTCGCCGTCGACCTGGACGGGGAGACCGTCGTCGACCTGTGGGGCGGCTACCGGGACGAGGCGCGGACGACCCCGTGGACCGAGGACACGATCGTCAACGTCTGGTCGACGACGAAGTGCGTGCTCTCGCTGGCGGCGCTGATGCTGGTCGAGCAGGGCGAACTGGACCTCGACGCGCCGGTCGGCGACTACTGGCCGGAGTTCTCCGCGAAGGGCAAGAAGGACGTCCTGGTGCGGCACGTCATGTCGCACACCTCCGGCGTCCCGGCCTGGGAGCCGCCGTTCTCGATCGCGCGACATGTACGACTGGGAGAGCGCCACCGAGCGCCTGGCGCTGCAGCGGCCGTGGTGGGAGCCCGGCACGGCGTCGGGTTACCACGCGGCCGACCAGGGGTTCCTCGTCGGCGAGCTGATCCGGCGGATCACCGGGATGACGTTCCAGCGGTTCGTGGACGAGGAGATCGCCCGGCCGCTCCGGGCGGACCTCCAGATCGGCGCCCGCCTGGACGACTGGCGCCGCGTCGCCCCGCTCGTCGCGCCGCCGCGCGGCGAGGTCGACCCCGATCGTGGACCCGGCTTCGATCGCGGTGCGCACCTTCACCGCGCCGACCATGTCCGTGAAGGCGACGGCGACGCCGGAGTGGCGGGCCGCCGACCTCGGTGCGCTGAACGGCCACTCGAACGCTCGCGGCGTCCTGCAGGTGATGCGCACGCTGACCCTCGGCGGCGGGATACCTGCTCTCGCCGAAGACGATCGACCGCGTCTTCGACGTCCAGGCCGACGGCGTGGATCTGGTGCTCGAGGCGCCGTTCCGGTTCGGCATCGGCTACGCCCTGACCCCGACGCCGTCCGTGCCGTACCTGCCGGAGGGGCGGGTCGCGTTCTGGGGTGGCTGGGGCGGCTCGATGGCCGTGATGGACCTCGACCGGCGGCTGACGATCACCTACATGATGAACCGGATGTCGTCGGGCCTCGCTCGGGTCGGAGCGCAGCGAGGCCTACATCCGCGCCGTCTACGCCGCGCTCGGCTGAGGTCGCGCCGTTGACCGACGATCCCTCGTCCGGGCTCGCCGAGTTCCAGGCCCTGCGCCCGCGGCTGTTCGGGGTCGCCTACCGGATGCTCGGGTCGGCCACCGACGCCGAGGACGTCCTCCAGGACGCCTGGCTGCGCTGGCAGACCGTCGACCGGTCGGCCGTCCGGTCGCCGGAGGCGTTCCTGGTCCGCATGGTCACCAACCTCTGCCTGACCGCGCTGGACTCGGCCCGCGCCCGGCGGGAGGTCTACGTCGGGCCGTGGCTGCCCGAGCCGGTGCTCACCGCGGACGGTGCGCTCGGGCCGCTCGACGACGCCGTCCAGCGGGAGAGCGTCTCCTTCGCCCTGCTCGCGCTGCTGGAGCGCCTGACGCCGGCCGAGCGCGCGGCCTACGTGCTGCGCGAGGCGTTCGGCTACAGCGCTCGGGAGGTGGCCGAGCTGATCGGGACGTCGGAGGCCAACGCCCGCCAGTTGCACTCGCGCGCCCGGCGGCACGTGGCGCTCGACGAGAAACGGACCGTCGACCCGAAGACGTGGATGGACCTGGTGCAGCGGTTCTTCGCTGCCGCGCGCGACGGCGACGTCGAGAGCCTGGAGACCATGCTCGCCGACGACGTCGTCTCGGCGTCCGACGGCGGCGGCGTGGTGTCCGCCGCCCGGCGCGTGGTCGAGGGCCGGGAGAAGGTCGCTCGCTACCTGGCCGGACTGATTCCCAAGTTCGGCGTCGGCTTCGACTCCGTGCTGCTCGAGGTCAACGGGGAGACGGCGATCGTCTCCCGCCGCGACGGGGCGCTCGCCGCCGTCTGGTTCGTCGAGACCGACGGCGTCGTCGTCTCCGGTCTGCGCCTGGTGGTCAACCCGGAGAAGCTCGGCTACCTCGACCGGCAGCTGTCACGAACGGGAGACCCGTCCGGTCTGTAGTGCGTGACGACGAACCGACCCTGAACACCGCCACCGCCCCCTGGATGACGATCCGCGCCGGCCTGGCCGCCCTCGCGGCGGTCGAGCTGGTGCTCGGCGCATGGACGCTGCTGTTCCCCGAGAGCTTCTACCGCGACGTGCCGACGGTCGACCTGACCCCGCCGTACAGCGAGCACTTCCTCCGCGACTTCGGCGGTGCGACGCTCGGGCTCGCCCTCGTGCTGGCCGCGGCCGCGGTGTGGATGGAGCTGCGGATCGTGGTCGTGGCGCTGCTGGCGTACCTGGCCTTCGCGGCGCCGCACCTGCTGTTCCACCTCGGCCACCTGCACGGCGCGACCGCGCTCGAGGCCGGCCTGCTCACCGCTCTGCTCGTCGGCTCCGTGGCACTACCCGTCGCGCTCCTGTTCCTCGCCCTGACCACCCTCCGGCGCCCGGTCGGCGCCGGCACCTCCTGAGGAGATCCCGATGCGCCGGATCCTGATCAGCGGTGGCGGCTACGCCGGCTTCTACACCGCCTGGAAGCTCGAGAAGAAGCTCCGCCGCGGCGAGGCCGAGGTGACCGTCGTCGACCCGCGGCCCTACATGACCTACCAGCCGTTCCTGCCCGAGGTGGCCGCCGGAGCCGTCGACCCGCGGCACGCGGTCATCCCGCTCCGGCGGCACCTGCGCCGGACGCGGGTGATCGCCGGCAAGGTCAGCTCGATCGACCACGCGGCCAGGACGGCGACCGTCGTCACGAATGCCGGCGCGGTCGAGCGGCTGTCCTACGACGTCCTCGCGGTGACCGCGGGCGCCGTCCCCTCGGCACCGCCGGTACCCGGCATCGCCGAGGAGGCCATCGGGCTGAAGACGGTGGAGGAGGCCGCGGCGCTCCGCGACCAGCTGCTGACCCACTTCGACGAGGCGGCGGGCCTGCCGCCCGGCCCGCAGCGCGACCGGCTGCTCACCGTGGTGGTGATCGGTGCCGGGTTCGCGGGCGTGGAGGCGTTCGGCGAGCTGCTGTCCTTCGCCACCGCGCTGCTCCGCCGCTACCCCGAGGTGCGCCGCGAGGACCTGCACTTCCACCTGGTCGAGCTGTCCGGGCGGATCCTGCCCGAGGTCTCGCTCGCGTCCAGCCGGTGGGTGATCGACCACCTGACGGAGCGGGGCGCCCGGATCCACCTGAACACGACGGTCACCTCGGCCGTCGACGGCGTGGTCGAGCTCTCCACCGGGGAGACGATCGAGTCCGACATCATCCTGTGGACGGCAGGGGTCAAGCCGAGCCCGCTGCTGCTCGACACGGACCTGCCGGTGGACGCGCGCAACCGGCTCCGGGTGCGGGCCGACCTGCGGGTGGTCGACGAGCACGGCGGCGTCGTCCCCGATGCGTGGGGTGCCGGCGACGTCGCCGCCGTCCCGGACCTCAGCGGTGGCGGGGTCGACGGGTACACCGTGCCGAACGCGCAGCACGCCGTCCGCCAGGGCCGGCTGCTGGCGGAGAACCTCTCGCCGACCTGCGCGGACGCCCCCCGCGCGACTACGTTCACCACGACCTGGGTTCGGTGGCCACACTCGGACTGGGCAGCGGGGTCTTCCAGTCGGGACCGATCGCCGTGCGCGGCTTCCCGGCCTGGCTGATGCACCGCGGGTACCACGTGCTGGCGGTGCCCGGGTGGGAGAGGAAGTGGCGAGTGCTGGTCAACTGGGTGCTGAACTTCCTGCTGGGCCGCGAGCTGGCCTCGCTGGAGGCGAGCACGCACCCCCGGGCCGCGTTCGAGGAGGCCGTCCGGCCCCGGCGCCGAGGCCTCCGGGCAGTCGGGGAGTAGCCGCATGAACCTGGACGACGTCGTGCCCGAGGCAGACCACGTCACCCGGCAGTCACGGGTGATCGACGCCCCGCGCACCGTCGTCTGGGAGGAGTTGCACCGGCTCAAGCTGCGGTCGCTGCCGGTCACGCTGGTGCTGGGCGGGATCCGGGCGTTGCCGCTGCTGCTGACGGGCAAGCACAGCGCCAGGGTCGACCGGTCGTTCCTCGACGCGGTCCCGATCCCGGTGCTGTCGTCGGAGCCGCCGTCGTCCGTCGTCTTCGGGGGAGTGCTCCAGGCGTGGCGGCTGACCGGCGGCGAGCCGCCCCCGGTCCTGGACGCCGACGGCGTGCGGGAGTTCGCCGAGGCCGGGTGGGTCAAGGTCGCGATGGACTTCCGGCTCACGCCGGCGATGGGCGGCACGCACCTCAGCTCCGAGACGCGGGTGCAGGCCACCGACGACGCCACCCGTTCCCGCTTCGACCGCTACTGGCTGATCGTCCGGCCGGGCAGCTCAGCCATCCGCTACGAGGTGCTGACGGCGGTCGCGCTCAAGGCGGAGCCCCGGGCCTAGCCCGCCACCGCGCCGACGTCGAGGACCACGCCGGTCTCGCGCTCGGAGACCTCCCACAGCTCGTCGATCCGCTTCTGCAGGTCCCACCGGCGCAGGATGGGACGGCGGACCGGCGGCCCGTTGGACGTGAACATCGGGGCGTAGAGCTCACCGCCCTTCGCGCCGGGATCGGTGGCGGCCCGGAGCTGGATGCGAGCGCCCACGGCCGGTGACATGCCGCCGCGCTTCGCCATCACCTCGGACAGCGCGGCGCCGAAGCCGCCTCCGCCTTCCCGCACGGACCGTGACTGCAGGTCGGTGTTCGTCAGGCCGGGGTGCGCGATCAGGCTCTGCGCGCTGACGCCGGCCTTCTCGAACTGCTGCTGCAGGCCGAGCCCGAAGTGGTAGTTGGCCTGTTTGGCCTGGGCGTAGGCCCGCCACGGCCGGTAGACGCCGTCGAGGTGCGGGTTGTTCTTGTTCAGGCCGCGGCCGCGGAATCGGGCGACGCTGGTGACGGTGACGACGCGAGCCCGCTCGGCGCGGAGCAGGGCGGGCAGCAGGTGGGCGGTGAACGCGAAGTGGCCGAGGTGGTCGACGCCGAACTGCATCTCGAAGCCGTCGTCGGTGCGGCGTTCCGGCATCGCCATCACGCCGGCGTTGTTGACGAGCAGGTCGATGCGCTCGTGGTTCGCGAGGATCGCCTTCGCCGCCTCGGCGACGGACGCGAGCGACCCGAGGTCGAGCGGCACGACCTCGACCGACGCCTCGGGGTTGCGGGCGCGGACCTGCCCTTCGGCGATCCGGGCCTTCTCCTGGTCGCGGGCGGCCATGACGACGTGCGCGCCCTTGGCCGCGAGTTCGTGGGTGGTGACGAGCCCGAGCCCGCCGTTGGCCCCGGTCACCACGGCGACCCGTCCGGTGAGGTCGGGGATGTCGTCCGGGGTCCAGGCCATGCCCCCAGTGTCGTCGTGTGCGCCGCCGTTGTGCACTTTCCGGGCCCAATCCGCCGCTCACGATCGGTCGCTCAAGCGCACAACGATCAAGCTCCGTCCTGCGGAGGACGCACCGCGGCGGCGATCTCCCAGACGTGGCCGGCGGGATCGGAGAAGGCCGCGGTCCGCAGGCCCCACGGTCGGTCCACCGGCCCGTTGAGCAGCCGGACCCCGTGCTGGGCCAGTTCCGCGCAGGTCGCGTCGACGTCCTCGACCCCCGTGGTCAGTTGCATCCGCGATCCGGCGTCTGTGGCCCCGACCGCGGCCGGCTCGATGAGCTCGTGGGCTGCCGAGCGGCGCAGCAGGTTGATGATCGTGTTGCCGAAGTCGAAGGCCGCGGAGTCGTCGTCCTGGTGGACGAGAGGCAGACCGAAGACGTCGCGGTAGAAGGCCGACGTGCTCGGCAGGTCGTCGACGAACAGCGTGATGGCGTCCAGGTTCTTGATCGACACGCAGGGGAGACAGGAGCCAGCGATCAGAAGTGATCGGTCAGCCGTCGAGCAGGCCGGCCTCGTGGGCGAGGATCGCCGCCTGCGTGCGGTTGGCCAGGTCCAGCTTGGCGAGCAGCCGGGAGACGTAGGTCTTCACCGTCGCCTCGCTGACGAAGAGCTGCTTGGCCAGGTCGGCGTTGGACTCGCCGGTGCCGAGCAGCCGGAGCACCTCGAGCTCCCGTTCGGACAGCTCGCGCAGCCTGCGCAATGCCTGGGCCTTGCGCGGCGCCGCCTTCTTGTCCACGTACGACTCGATCAGCCCCGCGGTCACCTTCGGCGAGAGGGTGGCGGTGCCGTCGGCGACCGCGCGCACGGCGGCGGCGATCTCCCGCGGCGGGGTGTCCTTGAGCAGGAAGCCCGCGGCGCCGGCGGCGAGCGCGGCGTACACGTAGTCGTCCACGTGGAACGTCGTCAGGACGGCGACCTGCGGCGGATCCGGCTGCGCGAGGATCTGCTTGGTCGCGGTCAGCCCGTCCATGACCGGCATCCGGATGTCGATCAGCACGACGTCGGGGCGCAGATCCCGCGCGGCCTTCACGCCCGCGGCGCCGTCCCCGGCCTCGCCGACGACGGTGAAGTCCCCGGACGCCTCGAGCACCGTGCGCAGGCCGAACCGGACGAGCTCCTCGTCGTCCACGAGCAGGACCTTGATCGGCTCGGTCACGCGGGCAGCACCGCCTCCACGCCGAAGCCGCCGTCCAGCCGCGGCTCCGCCGTCAGCCGGCCGCCGAGGGTGCGCACCCGCTCACCCAACCCCACGAGCCCGTAGCCGCCGCCGGGCACCTCGCTGCAGCGGCGCCGTCGTCGGCGGTCCGTTGACCACCCGGACGACGAGGTCGCCGCCCGATTGGTCGACGGTCACGCACACCGCGGCGCCGGGCGCGTGCTTGCCGGCGTTGGTGAGTGCCTCCTGCACGATCCGGTAGGCGGCGCGTCCGACGGCGGGATCGGTCGGCGCCGCGCCGCCCGTGCCGGCGATGAGGTCGACGGTCATCCCGGCCTTGCGTGCCTCGGCGACCAATTGGTCGAGATCGTCCAGGCCGGGCTGCGGACCGAGCGGCGCGTCCTCGTCGACGTCGCCGCCGCGCAGCACGCCGACCATCTGGCGGAGCTCGTCGAGCGCCTCCCGGCCGGCGGACTGGACGTTGCACGCCAGCTGCTCGACCTTGGCTGCGTCGGCCGCGGCCATCTCGATCGCGCCGGCCTGCAGCACCATCAGGCTCACCCGGTGGCCGACGGCGTCGTGCATCTCGCGTGCGATCCGGGTGCGCTCGCTGAGCACGGCCTCGCGGGCCATCAGCTCGCGCTCGGCCTCCGCGCGCTCGGCCCGTTCGGTGAGCGCGGCGAGGAGGTCCGCACGGGTCCGGGCCCAGGCGCCGACCGCGCCGGGGAGCAGCACGACGAGCGCGGCACCGCCGAGCGACGCGAACGCCTCGTTGGCGGAGTCGATGGTCCAGGCCTGGGTCACGGCGACGGCGGCCACGACGCCTGCCGCGATCCGGATCCGCCAGTCGGCGATGTACCGGGCCACGGCGTAGCAGGTGAGCAGGACGCCGATGGCCACGGCTGACGAGCCGGCAGCCAGGACGACGCTCGCGGCGAAGGGGATCAGCGGGGCACGCCGGCGGAAGAGCAGAAGCAGGATGCCGAGGATCCCGGTGCCGACGAACACGCCGCCGGACCGGCAAGCCACGCGGACGTCCGACGTCCCGACGTTGACGCCGACCAGGACGGTGCCGAACAGCGGCGATGACGGCTTCGAGCCAGATCCCGCGCGTGCTGAGGCCCGGCCACAGGCGTGCGCGGATCCCCATGGCGGCGAGCGTAGGGCGCTTCCGGCCGGTCCCGTGTCGCCCGAACGTAGCGAGCTGAGTCAACTTTCGGATGACGGGGTCTAGCCCTTCGACCAGCGGGTTCGCTGCCGACGGGCGACGCGGACAGGGACCTTCCCGCTGTTCTCTGTGTGCATCGAGACCGGACGAGCCGGTCGGCTACGGAGGCCATCATGATCACGGTCAGCGGATTGACCAAGAAGTACGGCGAGCGGACCGTCGTCAACGACGTGTCCTTCACCCTCGAGCCGGGCACCGTCACCGGCTTCCTGGGCCCGAACGGCGCCGGCAAGACGACGACGATGCGGATGATGACCAGCCTGGTCGCTCCCACGGCGGGATCGGCGCTGGTCGACGGCAAGCTCTACGCGGAGCTGCCCAACCCGGGCGCCGTCGTCGGCACCCTGCTCGACGCCTCGGCGGTGCACCCCGGACGGACCGGACGCACGCACCTGCGGCTCATGGCGACGGCCATCGGTGTCGCCGAGTCGCGGGTGGACGAGGTGCTCGAGCTGGTCGGGCTCACCGACGCCGGACGTCGCCGGATCGGCGGCTACTCGCTGGGCATGCGTCAGCGGCTCGGGATCGCCGGGGCGCTGCTCGCGGACCCGCCGGTGCTCATCTTCGACGAGCCGGCCAACGGTCTCGACCCCGAGGGCATCCGGTGGATGCGCGACCTGCTCCGCGGCCACGCAGCCCGCGGCGGCACGGTGCTCCTGTCGTCGCACCTGCTCAACGAGGTCGAGCACACGGTCGACCGGCTGCTGGTGATCGGCAACGGCCGGATCGTGGCCGACGGTTCGGTCGCCTCGCTGCTCGGTGGCGACGGGACGACGGTCCGTGCAGCGGATCCGTACTCGCTGGCCCGGGACCTGTCGGCCGCCGGCCACTCCGTCGAGCCGGCTCCGGACGGCGCCCTGGTCATCTCGGGCGCCGACCCCGCGCAGGTGTTCGCCCTCGCCGCCGCCGGTGGCCACGTGCTCACCGAGCTCCGCCCGACGGAGCGCGGCCTCGAGGACCTCTTCTTCCAGCTCACCACCGCGGCATGACCGCCGCGGCGTCGACATCCCCCACCCGTACTGCTCTGAAGGAGCCTGCAATGACCGACATCCTGACCCACGCCCGCCCGCCCGTCCGGTCCACCGGACCCTCCGCCGTCTCCCTGGTGGGCCTGGAGATCCGCAAGTCCCTGTCCACCCGCTCCGGCAAGGCGGTCGCCCTCGCCGGCGTCACGATCGCCCCTGTGGCCACCACGCTGCTGTCGTTCACCGGCGAGAAGCTGCCCGAGGTCGTCGGCCCGATCGGGGCCATGGGCCTCGTCACCGCCCTGGTGCTCATCCCGCTCGGCGTGCTCGCGACAGCCGGCGAGTGGTCCCACCGCACGGTGCAGACGACGTTCCTGCAGGTGCCGAACCGCAGCAAGGTGGTGGCGGCCAAGGTCGCCGCCGTCGCGCTGATGGGTGCCGTGATCGTCGGCGATCGCGATCGCCGCCTCGGCGGCGGTGCTCTCCGTCGGACCGGTCGGCGAACCGTCGTGGGACGGCGCGCCGATGGCCATGGCGGTCGCAGTGGCTGCCGGCGCCGCCTTCGCGGTGATCGGTGCCGGCGTCGGAGCGGCGATGGCCAACACCCCGGCGGCGCTGACCACTCTCTACCTGACGGTCCTGGGCGGGATGCCGGCACTGCGGCTGATCGAGCCGGAGATCGCGGCGAAGCTCGACCCGACCGACGCGGTGCTCCAGCTGGCGATCGGGAACGGCACGACGAGCCACGCGCTGACGCTGGTCGGCTGGGTCGTGGTCACCACGGTGATCGGCACGATCGTCACCCGCCGCCGTGCGGTGCAATGACCCGAGCAAGATCACCACACATCGAGGGCTGCCTCCGGACCCGGGGGCAGCCCTCAGTGCGTTCTGATCATGGACGCCAGGGCGCACTCACCAGCGCCGGCTCCACCGCCTGTGCCGCAGGAACAGGAACAGGAGGAAGAGGGCGAACAACGGCGGGGCGCCGTAGACCACGGCCGCCACCATCGACCACGCGAGCAGCAACGCGATGAGGAGTACGAGCACCTCGGAGGGCACTCGCCCCGGCAACCTGGTCGGACGGCGCTGCGGCTCCGGATCGCGGGGAAGGTCGGCAGTCAGCGCGGGGAGCTCGTCGAGATAGACGGACGCGTGCGCCCGCACGACCCGCTCGTCGAACTCAGGCACGGTCAGCCGGCCCTCGCCGAAGTGCTTGCCGAGCTGCTCGACGACCCGCTGGCGGTCCCTGTCACCCGCTCGCATCCGGGGCTGAAGTTCCCCCATCGCCTGTGCCTCCTCGAGGTCCCTGACCCCATGATGCGCCGAACACGTCGCTGTCGGCTGGGAGCGCGGCGCCGTCCCGGACCGATGTACTCCTCAACGTCGACCGCCTCGATTGGTGCCCGGTTCCGCAGGAGGGGCGGGGCCGACTGCGTCGTCACTGACCTTGTTGCCTACGGGGCTTGCCGCGTGGACTAGCGGGGCCGGGCGCGGGTGCACTGGTCGTTGCGTAGGCACCGATGACGGGCGCCCTCCTTTCTCGTCCGCTGAACTCGTGCTGCGGAACGCTCCAGCACGCGCGCCTCCGGATCACACTGCGCCCATGGGCGCACCTGACCAGACCCTGGACGGCGACACCGTTCGTCTGTGGGACCTGATCGGTGGGGCTGCGGGGGTGGTCTTCGTCGTCCTGCTCCTGCTGGGCCTTCTCACGCCGCAGACGCCGGCCGCGGACACGGTCGCCGGGGTGATCGGCGGCAGGATCGAGGACGACCACCTCGGCCACGAGGTGTCGGCCTTCTTCACCCTCGCCGGGGTCGGCTTCTTCCTGATCTTCCTGGCCGGCAGTCTGGAGCCGGCTGCGCCGGTCCGAGGGAGGCGGCGGCATGTTCGCCGGACTCTTCGTCGTGGGCGGTGCGATCTTCGCCGCGATCCTCCTCGTGTCCGAGGCCTTCCACCTGGCGCTCCTGAAGGCAGCGACCGCGGATGACGACGGGGCGCTGCCGGCGCTCGTGCGGCTCGCCGACTGGGCGGGCTTGTCCGCCCTACCCGCCGCTGTGGCGATGTTCCTCGGAGCTGCTGCCGCGATCGGGACGAGCCAGGCGTTCCCCACGTGGCTCGGTCTGCGTCCGGGGCCGTGGCAGTCGTGCTGGTGTTCAGCGCCGTACGCATCTTCGGCGAAGGCGGGTGCGGGAGCCCTCGATTCCGCCGGGCATCGTGGGATTCCTGATGATCAACGCATGGGTGCTCGCGGCCAGCCTCCTGCTGCTGCTCCGCCGCGGCGACGGCCCGAACGACCCCGCCTGAGCCCTGCGTTCAGTCCTTGCGGCGGCCCAGGCGGTAGCCGATCAGGATGCTGATCAGGGTCACCAGCACGCCTGCTGCGGCGCCGAGCATGGCCGACTGCAGGTCGGGCCCGCCGCCGGACCGGCAGCGGCGGCCGCCTTGCCGGCGAAGACGCGCGGCGCCTCGGCCGGCGCAGCACCGGCGCCCGCCAGCGCGGCATCGCCCGCAGCCGCGGCCGACGGCGCCGTCGAGATCGGGATGACCGCACCGGTCAGCTCGTTGTCGATCGCCTTGAAGAACTGGCCGGCCATCCGCTTCGCGACGCCGGTCATCATCCGCTGACCCACGCCGGCCACAGCCCCACCGACGACGGCGTCCGCCGAGTAGGTCAGCGTCGTCCCCTCGGCCGACGGCTCCAGGTTGATCAGCACCTTCGCGCGCACGTTGCCGGGACCACCCGCGCCCGACGCGTGCATCACGTACGACTTCGGGTGCTGCTTGTCCGCCAGGCGCACCTCGCCGGCGTACGTCCCGCGGATGGCACCCACGCCGACGGTGACGTTCATCTTGTACTCGTCGTCGCCGACCTGCTCGAGCGTCTCGCAGCCCGGGATCGTCCGCGCCAGCACCGCGGGATCGGTGATCACCGACCACACCTTCTCCGGGTCGGCATGCAGCACCGCAGATCCGTCGAGGTTCACGCCATCGCTCCTGTTCCAGCGCGGCGCCCATCGGCCGCGGTCCGTTCGGAAGAGTCGTCTCGCATCAGGTCGTACAGCTGCGTGGGGGAGATGGGCATCGCCGCGATCCGCCGTCCCACCGCGTCCTCGATCGCCGAGGCGATCGCCGCCGTCCCCGGGATGACGCCGGCCTCGCCGGCGCCCTTGATCCCCAGCGGGTTCAGCGGCGACGGCGTCTCCTGGTGGTCGATGTCGATGTCGGGCACCTCGGACGCGTACGGCATCAGGAAGTCCATGAACGAGGCGTTCTGCAGCTGCCCGTCCGAGTCGTAGGCCATCCGCTCGTACAGCGCCCCGCCCACGCCCTGCGCGACGCCGCCGTGCACCTGGCCCTCGACGATCATCGGGTTCACCACGTTGCCGCAGTCGTGCACGACCGCGTACTTCACGATCTTGATCTCCCACGTCGCCGGGTCGATCTCGACGATCGCCGCGTGCGCGCCCGACGCGAACGTCGACCGGATCGGCGAGTAGTAGTCGCGGTGCTCCAGGCCCGGCGCATCGCCGACCGCCACCGGCGGCTTGTCGTCCGAGCCCGGCCGCGCGAACTGGGTCGCCTGCTTGGCGGCCTCGTCGAACGCGTACCGCAGCGGGTTGGAGAGGACGGCGACCGTCCGCAGCGGGATCGACGACCCCGGCACGCCGCGAACCTGGACGACGCCCTCCTCGATCTCGAGGTCGCCGAGTCGGCCTCCAGGACGTCGGCCGCGATCCGCAGCGCCTTCTCCTTCACGCCCCGCGCCGCCAGCGCGATCGCGTTGCCGCTCATCACCGCGGCCCGCGAGGCGAACGTGCCGACGGCGTAGCCGAAGCGGCGGGTGTCGCCGGTGGTCACCTCGATGTCCTCGATCGGCACCCCGAGCTCGGTGGCGACGATCTGCGCGAACGCCGTCTCGTGCCCCTGCCCCTGCGAGGTCAGCCCGGTCGAGACCAGCACCTTGCCGCTGCCGAGCACCTGCACGTGGCCGCCCTCGTACGGGCCGGGGCCGGTGCCCTCCACGTACATGGCCATGCCGATGCCGAGCAGCTTCCCGCGCTCCGCGGCCTCGTCCCGGAGCCGCGAGGCCTCCGACCAGCCGACGAGCGTCCGCAGCTTGTCCATCAGCCCCGGGTAGTCGCCGGAGTCGTAGATGACCGGCCGGCCGTCCTGGAACGTCAGGTGGTGGTCGTAGGGGTACTGGTCGGGCTGGATCAGGTTCCGCTCGCGGACGACGGACCGGTCGAGGTCCAGCGCGTCGGCGATGCGGTCCATCGTCCGTTCCATCGCGTAGCAGCCCTGCGGCCGCCCGGCGCCGCGGTACGGCGTCACGATGACGGTGTTCGTGTAGACCGACTCCACGATCACCCGGTACACCGGGATCACGTACGGCCCGACCAGCTGGGTCGCCGTCACGATCGGCACGATGATCCCGTAGGGCGTGTACGCGCCGTTGTCGTGCCAGATGTGGACGTCGAGCGCCGTGATCCGGCCCTCGTCGTTGTAGCCGACCCGGATCTCCTGGCGCTGCTGCCGCTCGTGCGCCGAGGAGATGAAGTGCTCGCGGCGGTCCTCGGTCCACTTCACCTCGGTCTGCAGCGCGATCGCCGCCATCGGGATCAGCAGCTCTTCGGGCCAGGGGTGCACGATCTTCACGCCGAAGCCGCCGCCGACGTCCGGCGCGATGACCTCGACCTTGTCCAGCGAGAGCTCGAGCTTGGCCGCGATGGCCGCGCGCACCGACGTCGAGGCCTGGGTGCTCGTGTAGACCCGCAGCGAGGAGTCGTCGGCGTCCCACTTCGCGTGCACGCCCTTGCCCTCCATGGGCATGCAGGCGCTGCGCTCGATGTACTGGGTGAACTCCAGCGTGTGCGGGGAGGCGGCGAGCACCGGCTCGACGTCGCCGGTCTCCTGGTGGTGCCGGGCGGCCACGTTGTCCGGGACGTCGTCGTGGACGGTCGCCGTCGCGGCCTGCGCGGCGTCCACGCCGACGACGACCGGCAGTTCCTCGTAGCTGACCAGGATCCGCTCGGCGGCGTCCTCGGCGATGTAGCGGTCGGTGGCGATGACCATGGCGATCGGCTCGCCGACGTGCCGGACGATGCCGTTGGCCAGCGGGTAGCCGGTGCGCGGCGCGGTGAGCTGCGGGTGGGGGATGAGCACCGGCAGCGGCTCGGCCATCGGGCCGGTGAGGTCCTCGTAGGTGTAGATCGCGACCAGGCCCTCGACGTCGAGGCAGCCCTCGATGTCGATGTCGGTGATCCGGGCGTGCGCGTGCGGCGACCGCACGAACGCGGCGGCCAGGGCGTTGTGCCCGATGTCGTCGAGGTAGCGGCCCTTGCCGATGATCAGCCGGGCGTCCTCGCGCCGGCGGACCGGCTCACCGAACAGCTTCGTCGTCATCGGGCACCGCCAGGAGGGGCCAAAATGGCCATTTTGGCCCTCATGGGCGTCCCGCATCGCGGCGTTGGCGTGGTGCACGGCCTTCTTGATGTTGGCGTAGCCGGTGCACCGGCAGAGGTTGCCGCCGACCATGTCGTCGACCTCCTCCTCGGTGAGGTCGGCCGAGTTGTCCCGCTTGTCCAGCCCCGCAGCGATCGTCATCAGGAAGCCGGGCGTGCAGAAGCCGCACTGCAGCGCGTGGCACTCGCGGAAGGCCTCCTGCACCGGGTGCAGCACCTGCCCGCCCTGGTGGTCGTCGCGCGCGAGCCCCTCCACGGTGGTCACCGAATGCCCGTCGACCTGGACGGCGAGCATCAGGCAGGAGCGCATCGGGTCGCCGTCCACCAGCACGGTGCACGCCCCGCACACGCCGTGCTCGCAACCGACGTGCGTGCCGGTCAGGCCGAGGTCGTGGCGGAGCGCGTCGGAGAGCAGTCGCCGCACCGGCACCGTCGCTTCACGTGGAACACCGTTCACGGTGACGGTGATGGTCCGCTCGGTGTCGACGCTGGTCATGCCGCCCTCTCCGCCGCCTCCAGGGCAGCCTCCCGCAAAGTTCGCTCCGTGAGTACGCCCACCAGCAGCCGCCGGTAATCGGCGCTGGCGTGGATGTCGGTGTCCGGGTCGACCAGTGTGCGCGCCAGGGCGCCCGCGGCGGCCCAGTCGGCGGCGTCGACCGGCGACCCGGCGACGGCCTCGGTCAGGTCGTGCACCTCGGGGACCAGGCCGACCGAGACGTAGGCGGCACGGACGCGCGTCGACGCGGCGGTCGGCGTCCAGCGTGACGACGACGCCGGCGCCGCAGACCGCGTAGTCGCCCTTGCGGCGGGCGACCTCGGCGAACGCGGTGCCCGAGCGGGCGGGCAGCGCCGGGAAGAAGGCGGAGGTGACGACGGCGGGGCCGTGGACCGAGGTCTCCAGCGGGCCGACGAAGAAGTCGCGCCACTCGACGGTCTCGACACCGGAGGGCGTGGCGACGGTGACGGAGCCGTCGGTGAGGGCGAGGACGGAGGTCATCTCGCCGGAGGGGTCGGCGTGCGCGATCGAGCCGACGGTGGTGCCCCGGTTGCGAATGGCCGGGTGCGCGACGTTCGCCGTCGCCCGGGCCAGCAGCGGCTGGACCCGGGCGGCGGCGTCGTCGTGGAGCAGTGCGTTGTGCCGGACGAGCGCTCCCACCGTCACGCCGTCCCCGGTGGCCTCGATGGTGTCGAGACCGGGCACCCGGTTGATGTCCACCAGCGTGGCCGGCGCCGCGAGCCGCATGGAGAGCAGCGGGAGCAGCGACTGGCCACCGGCGAGCACCTTGGCGCCCTCACCCTCGTCGGACAGGACCGCGAGGGCCTCGTCCAGGGTGCCGGGGTCGGCGTAACGGAAGGGAGCTGGTTTCACCGGTTGTGGTTGCCCTCTCCATGGGTGTGGCGGCCAGGGATGTCCCGGGCTCGGCCGACTTCGTCGACCGACGACGGATCGGGACTCTCCTCCCCGAACTCGGCACCGTGGATGTGTCCGAACGTGGTGCCTGCGATCGGGTGCCGGCCCTCCCGGAGGAGAGCAGCCTTCATGTCGGCCGGCGCCACGGCGCGTGCCACGTGCCACGCGACGACGGCGACGATCGATCCGAGCGCGATCCCCGTGAGGGAGAAGTTGTCGGTGAAGGTGAGCGTCACGTTGCCGATACCGATGATGATGCCCGCTGCCAGCGGGACCAGGTTGATCGGGTTGGCGAAGTCGACGCGGTTCTCCTTCCAGATCTTCGCGCCGAGCAGGCCGATCATCCCGTAGAGGACGACGGTGATCCCGCCCAGGACGCCGCCCGGGACGATGTTGATCAGGGCGCCGAACTTGGGGACCAGGCCGAGCAGGATCGCCACGATCGCGGCCACGTAGTACGCCGCGGTCGAGTACACCCGGGTGGCGGCCATGACGCCGATGTTCTCGGCGTAGGTCGTCGTCGGGGAACCGCCGACCGAGCTCGCGATGACCGTGCCGACGCCGTCGGCGAACACCGCGCGGCCGATGACCGGGTCCAGGTCGCGCTTGGTCATCTCGGCGACCGCCTTGACGTGCCCGGCGTTCTCCGCGACCAGCGCGATGACGGCGGGCAGCACCAGCAGGCTGAAGTTCAGCGAGAAGCTGGGCGCGGTGAAGGTCGGGAACCCGAACCAGTCGGCCGCGGCGACGCTGTCGAAGTTGATCCGGTCGTGCTCCGTCGCCTCGGTCGCTCCCCCGAGCACCGAGGTGATGGGACCGGTTGTCACGTCGAGCAGCACCGACAGCAGGTAGCCGAAGATCAGGCCGAGAAGGATGGCGATACGGGCGAGGAAGCCGCGCAGCGCCAGCGAGGCGACGATGACGAAGGACATCGTGGCCAGGGCGACCCACTGGTCCTGCGGCCAGTAGATGCCGGCGGCGACCGGGGCCAGGTTGAACCCGATCAGCATGACGACGGCACCCGTCACGGCCGGGGGCAGCACCTTGTTGACCACCTGCACACCGGCGAAGTGGATCAGCAGGCCGACGAGCGCCAGGACCACACCGGCGATCAGGATCGAGCCGACGACGTCGCTCGAGTCACCGCCCTGCGCGCGGATCGCGACGACGCCGCCCACGAACGAGGCGCTGGTGCCCAGGTAGCTCGGGACCTTCCCCTGCACGATGAGCAGGAAGACGATCGTCGCGATGCCGCTCATCATGATCGCCAGGTTCGGGTCCAGGCCCATGATCAGCGGGAAGACGAAGGTCGCGCCGAACATGGCGACGACGTGCTGCGCACCGATACCGATGGTGCGCGGCCAGGACAACCGCTCGTCCGGGGCTACCGCCTCGCCCAGCGGCGGGGTACTTCCGTCCCCGTAGAGCTTCCAGCCAAGACCCAACGCCATGTGAGTGCCTCCTCTGACCTGAACCGGCGGCGGTCGACAGGCGTCAGCCCCACCGGGGAGGCGCCAATGTCGCACCAGAACGGCCCGGGCGGAAGTACCTCACTGCTAAATCGTTATTGCGGTGAGATGCCGATACTTCACCGCTGAGACATCGCTGAGTACGGTTCGTCGGGTGACCGTCTCACCGCCCTCGGGAGCCCCGTCCGCACCACCCGGCACCCGGTCGGTGACCTTGCGATCCGGCGTCTACGCCGACTCGGTGAAGCTCATGCAGGTCTCCCGCAGCGTGTCCGCGCTGCCGGGGGTGACCGGGGTGATCGTCGCGATGGCGACGCCGCTCAACCTGGAGCTCGCCACCAACATGGGCCTGGCCCCGGACGAGGGCGCCTCCCCCGATCAGCTGCTGATCGGGGTCGGTGCCGAGGACGACGAGGCGCTCGCCGCCGCCGTCGCGGCCGTGGAAGTGGCCCTGGCAGAGCGCGAGCGCTCGACCGGCTCGGCCGACGCGATCCCGCAGCGGACCATCGGTGGCGGCCTGGCCGAGCTCCAGGTGGACTCGGCGCTCGCGATCGTCTCGGTGCCCGGCCAGTACGCCGTCGCCGAGGCCGCCGACGCCATCGCCGCCGGCCGGAGCGTGCTCGTCTTCTCCGACGGCGTCTCGGTCGAGGACGAGGTGGCGCTCAAGCGGGCGGCGCACGACGCCGGCGTCCTCGTGATGGGCCCCGACTGCGGCACGGCGATCGTCTCCGGCGTCGCGCTCGGCTTCGCGAACGTCGTCCGGCCGGGACCGGTCGGGATGGTGGCGGCCAGCGGCACCGGCGCCCAGCAGGTCTCGTGCCTGCTCGACATGGCCGGCGTCGGCGTCTCGCACGTCCTCGGCGTCGGGGGCCGCGACCTGAAGGCCGAGGTCGGCGGCCTCGCCACCCTCGACGCGCTCGCGGCCCTGGACGCCGACCCCGCCACCGAGCGGATCCTGCTGGTGTCCAAGCCCCCGGCGCCGGCGGTCCAGCAATCCGTCGAGGCCGCCGCGGCCGAACTCTCGGTGCCGGTCCGTTCCGCCGTCCTCTCGCCCGAGACGCCCGACCTGACGGCCGCCGTCGAGGCGCTGCTGGGCGACATGGGCGTCGACGTGCCGGCCTGGCCGTCGCGCCCGGGACCTGCCGAAGCCCCGGTTCCGGGCGCGGCCCTGAAGGGCCTGTTCTCCGGCGGGACGCTGGCCGACGAGGCGATGCTGCTGGCCGCCCCGGTGCTCGGCGGCATCCGCTCGAACATCCCGCTGAAGCCGGAACTCGACCTCGGGACGGACCTGTCCGCCTCGGGTCACGTCGTCATCGACTTCGGGGACGACGCCCTGACCGTGGGCCGCGCGCACCCGATGATCGACCCGACGCTGCGCCTCGAGGCGCTGGAGGCGCTGGCCGACTCGGACGAGCCCGCGGTCCTGCTGCTCGACGTCGTCCTCGGCTACGGCGCCGACCCGGATCCGGCCGGGGCGCTCGTGCCCGCGCTGACCGCCGCCCGGGCCAAGCGCTCGCTGCCCGTCGTCGTCGCGCTGGTCGGCACCGAGGGCGACCCGCAGGGCTGGAGCCGGCAGGCCGACGCCCTCGCCGCCGCCGGCGCGCATGTCTTCGCCTCCAACTCCGCCGCCACGCGGTACGCCCTCGACCTGCTGGGAGCAAGCTCATGACCCTGGGCGGGATCCTCACCGCGCCCCCGACGATCGTCGCCGCGGGCGTCGACGTCTTCTCCGACGCGCTGCGCGCCCAGGGCGCCGAGGTGCACGACGTCGACTGGCGGCCGCCGGGCTTCGGCGAGCCCGCCGACCTCGCCGCACTCGCGCTCGACCCGCGCCGGGCGGCGGCCAACCGGACGGCGGTGGAGCGCCTGCTCGCCGCGGGTTCCGTGCTGGTCGACGTCCGGCCGGCCCGCGAGGTGCTCGACATCGGCGACCGGATGCTGCTGCACTCCGGCCCGCCGCTGCTCTGGGAGAACGCCTCCGGCCCGATGCGGGGTGCGCTGATCGGCGCCTGCCTGTTCGAGGGCTGGGCGACCGACGTCGAGGACGCCGAGCGGATCCTGGCCGCCGGCGAGGTCACGCTCGACCCGTGCCACCACCACCGCACCGTCGGACCGATGGCCGGCGTGACGTCGCCGTCGATGTGGATGTGGTGCGTCGAGGACCCGGTCTCCGGCGGCAAGGCCTACTGCAACCTCAACGAGGGCCTCGGCAAGGTGCTGCGCATGGGCGCCTTCAACGACGAGGTGCAGGAGCGGCTGCGCTGGATGCGCGACGTGCTCGGCCCGATCCTGTCGAAGGCCGTGCGGGGATCGATCGACGCGGGCAACGACCCGATCGACGTCAAGGGGATCCTCGCCCAGATGCTGCAGATGGGCGACGAGGGGCACAACCGCAACCGCGCCGGGTCGCTCATGGCGCTGCGCGAGCTGTCCCCGTTGATCGTCGCCGTCGACGCGCCGTCGTCCGACATCGCCGCGGTGCTCAAGTTCGCCGGCGGGAACGAGCACTTCTACCTCAACCTCGGCATGCCGACGGCGAAGCTCGCGCTCGACGCCGCCCGCGACGTGCCGGGCTCGACGATGCTCACGGTGATGTCGCGCAACGGCACCGAGTTCGGCATCCAGACCGCCGGCACCGGCGACCGCTGGTTCACCGGCCCGGCGCAGACCCCGGTCGGCCTCTTCCTCGGCGACTACGGCCCCGAGGACGCCAACCCCGACATCGGCGACTCCGCGATCATGGAGACCTACGGCGTCGGCGGGTTCGCGATGGCGGCGGCGCCGGCGATCGTCCGGTTCGTCGGCGGCAGCGTGCCCGACGCCCTGGCGACGACGGAGCGCATGTACCAGCTGACGCTGACCGAGAACCCCGCGATGGCCATCCCGATCATGGGCTTCCGGGGCTCGCCGACGGGGATCGACGTCCTGAAGGTGGCGCGCACCGGCTGGCTGCCGCAGATCAACACCGGCATGGCGGGCCGGGTCGCCGGCACCGGCCAGGTCGGGGCGGGTCTCGTCCAGCCGCCGCAGGAGTGCTTCGAGCAGGCACTGGTCGCGCTCGCGGAGGCCGCCCGCGCCTGAGGCGCCGCGAGATCGCGAGTCAGAGCACCCCGCGGGCGCGCAGGGTGCGCAGCCGTTCGAACACGTGCCGCCGGATGAAGTCCTGGGTGTTCTCGTGCATGCCGACGAATCGGAGGTTCAGCTCCCACCGGTCGTCACGGCGGGTGCGCCGCAGCACCTCGGCCCGGCAGGGGAGGTCCACGTCGGCCAGGGTGAGCACCAGCGGGACGACCGAGCCGGGCACGAGTGCGCCGTCCGGCGGTTCGGCGGTGGGTTCGTCGCCGCTCGGGGCGTCCAGCAGGACCCGCAGGCCGCCCTCGCTCACGTCCAGCGTCGTCCCGGGCACCGGTCCCGCAGACCCCCTCGAACAGCACCGGTGTGATCATCGGGGCGCGGACCGAGGCGCGGCGCTGCCCTCGGATCGCGGGACCGAGCGGGCGAAGGTGCCAGACGGGGTCCGCGCCGCTCTCGACGGCGACGAGCTCGGCCGGCAGCGACAGCAGATTGTCGGGCCCCCGCCAGATGACGTCCATGCGTTCGCCGACCGCGAGGCGGCGCGCGTGCCGCGTCCGGTCCTCCGCCGGGGCCAGCACCAGCTCGGTGCTGTGTGCTGCCTCGACCCAGCTGATCATCGCGTCCGGCCGACTGCACAGCAGCAGATCGACGACCGTGCGCACCTCGGGGTAGTCGGTTCCAGGGATGCCGGGCATCTGGACTCCGCGGATGCTCCGCGAGACCTGGTGGTTTCAGGTCTCTCTACGGAGAGTATCGATGTAGTCACTCCATGATTGGAGTCGCCCGATCGGGCGAGGTTGCACGATCGGTGCGGCTAGTGGGCCTCGGGCTCCTCGGCGGACGCGGCCTTGCGCCGGTGCAGCGTGAGGCTCAGGACGAGCACGATCAGGCCGCCGACGAGGAGTCCGAGCAGGGCGCTGGCGAAGGTGTTGACCAGCCAGCCGACGACTCCGCCGAGGGCGCCGGTGGCGTCGTGCGCCAGCTCCTCCAGGTGGTGCACGGCGCCGTAGATGGCGTGCAGGCCCAGCTCGTCGGAGCCGACCAGGATGATGTGGCCACCGACCCAGAGCATCGCGGCTGTCCCGACCACGGTCAGGGCGGTGAGCAGTCGCGGCATCGCCTTGACCAGCCCGTGGCCGAACCGCGACACCGCCTTGCCGGAGCGCTGGGACAGGGACAGCCCGACGTCGTCCATCTTCACGATGAGGCCGACGACGCCGTACACGAGAACCGTGATCCCGATCGCGACGATCACGAGGATGATCGCCCGCGCCACGAACGCCTCGCTGGCCACCTCGTTGAGCGAGATGACCATGATCTCGGCCGACAGGATGAAGTCGGTGCGCACGGCCCCCGAGACGATCGTCTTCTCGTCCGGCATCACCTCTTCGGCGGGGCCGTGGTCGTCGTGGTGGCCGCTGAGCTTGTGCCAGACCTTCTCCGCGCCCTCGTAGCAGAGGTAGGCGCCTCCGATCATGAGGATCGGGGTGAGGAGGAACGGCAGGAACTGACTGAGCAACAGGATCGCGGGCAGGATGATCAGCAGCTTGTTGCGCAGCGATCCGATCGCGATCTTCCGGATGATCGGCAGCTCCCGCTCGGCGGCCAGGCCGTGGACGTACTGCGGCGTGACGGCGGTGTCATCGACGACGACACCCGCCGCCTTCACGCTGGCGCGTCCGGCAGCCGCCCCGATGTCGTCGACGGAGGCGGCCGCGGCGCGCGCCAGCACCGCCACGTCGTCGAACAGGGCTACGAGTCCACCCGCCACGGAACGTCCTCCCGGTCGGTCAGCGTGTGCTGCCCCTGATCGTCGCCTGTCCGGCTGCGCCGTGCTCGGGTGCCCCGGCTTGCCGGTCACCCCGCACGGAAGGACGAGCGTGCCCCTCGCGCAGTTCCGCAGCCGAGCAGATAGTGGTCGACTTCTACGCCCGCCGATCCGCGGCACGCAGCCGGTCGAGCAGGGTGTCGAGCGTGGCGAGCTCCTTCGCGCTGAACCCCTCGAACACCCCGCGCAGGTTCGCCGCGTGCGCCGCGGCGGCGTCCTCGAGCTTCGCGCGGCCGGCCTCGGTGATCCCGGCGTAGGACACCCGCCGGTCGGTGCGGCAGGGGAGCCGTTCGACCAGTCCGGCGGCCTCCATCCGGTCGACCAGCCGTGTCACGCCGCCGGTCGTCAACGTCACCTGCTCCGCGAGCGCGCCCATGGTCAGCTGCCCCTGCTCGGAGCGGGACAGCCGCACCAGCACCTCGAACCACGCATGGGGGAGCGCGAACCGCGCCTCGAGATCTCCGCCGAGCCGGCGCTCCAGACGGCCTTGAACCTCGACCAGGCGCCCGAACGTGCTGATGAGTGCGTCGTCGCTCGAGGAGATCGGGGCCATGGGAGAAAGTTACCGCGTCATTAGTTGACAGCGCAACTATCTGGGCCTAGTGTTCCCTTCGTGCTCAACATCTGAGCAGTCAACTATTGCGAGGAGATCGAGATGCGTATCGCCATCATCGGCGCGGGCAACGTGGGTGGCGGCCTCGGCCGGGCCGCCGTCGCCGCGGGCCACGACGTCGTCGTCACCGCCGCTCACCCCGAGAAGGCACAGGCCGTGGCTGCCGAGATCGGCGCGCAGTCGGCCGACAGCGTTCCCGCCGCCGCGCAGGGCGCGCAGGTCGTCGTCCTGGCCGTACCCGCCGCCGAGGCCCCCGCCGTCGCGGCCGACGCGGCTGCTGCCGCCCCGGGCGCCGTGATCGTCGACGCGACCAACCCGCTCAACGCCACCTTCGACGGCCTCGCCATCGAGGGCATCTCGGGCGCCGAGGCCGTGCAGCAGGCCGCCGGCAGCACCCCCGTGGTCAAGGCGTTCAACACGGTCTTCGCCAGCCGCTACGCCACCCCTGCCGAGCAGGGCGACCCGCTGACCGTCCTGGTCGCCGGCGACGACGCGACGGCGAAGAGCACCGTCGCCGAGCTCGCCTCGTCCCTCGGCTTCGCGTCGCTCGACGCCGGGAGCCTGCGATACGCCCGCACGCTCGAGGAGCTCGCCTTCCTCAACATCAGCCTGAACGCCGGCAACGGCTGGGTGTGGCAGAACCACTTCCAGCTCGTCGGCCCCACCGCCGCCTGACCCCGGTTGTCCGGAGCTCCCGAGGAGAACGCCATGACGATCGCCGCTGTCCGCCTCAACCACGCCGTGCTGTTCGTGTCCGATCTGGAGCGCGCGCTGCGCTTCTGGACCGGGGCGTTCGGCATGGAGATCGTCGCCCGGGAGCTCCGGGCCGATGCGGCCTTCCTCCGGCTGCCCCGGTCGGGCAACCACCACGACCTGGGCCTGTTCGGCATCGGGAAGGGTGCGCCGCCCCGGCAGCGCGGCACCGTGGGGCTGTACCACCTCGCCTGGCAGGTCGACACGATCGACGAGCTCGAGCAGGCCCGGATGACCCTCGCCGGGCTGGACGCCTTCACCGGTGAGTCCAGCCACGGCGCGACCAAGAGCGTCTACGGCGTCGATCCGGACGGCAACGAGTTCGAGGTCATGTGGATGCTGCCCCGGGCGGACTGGGGCGAGTACGAGAACGCCGCGCCCGTCGACCGGCTGGACCTGGGTGCGGAGGTCGCTCGCTGGTCCGGCGTCGGGACGGCGGGTCGCATCGTCCCCGGCTCGGTGGAGCAGACGCCGTGACGACGACGTTCGCGGCGCCCGTCGTCGCCACGGCCGGGAGCACCGACCCCGACGCGCCCCTGGTCGTGCTGCTGCACGGCCGCGGCGCTGACGAGACGGGCATCCTGGGCCTCGCCGACCTGTTGGCGCCCGGCCCCGCGTTCGCGGCGGTGCGCGCGCCCATCGCCGAGGGCGGCGGGTTCGCCTGGTTCGCCAACCGCGGCATCGGTCGCCCGGTCGCCGAGTCCCTCCGCGCGACCATGGACTGGTTCCGCGGCTGGCTGGACGAGGTCGCCCCCGCGGGGCGCCCCGTCGTCCTGGTCGGCTTCAGCGGCGGCGCCGCGTTCGCCGGGGGGCTGCTGCTCGACGACCCGTCCCGGTACGCCGGCGGTGCGGTCCTCTCCGGCACGCTCCCGTTCGACGCCGGTGTGCCGACGACCACCGGCCGCCTCGTCGGCGTCCCGGTCTTCGTGGCCCAGGGCGAGCAGGACCAGGTGATCCCGCGCGAGCTGCTCGACCGCACCTGGAACTACCTGCACGACGAGTCCGGCGCACCCACCAGCGGTCGCCGCGACCCGGTCGGTCATGCGATCAGCGCCGCCGCCGTCCGTGACCTGGCCGCCTGGCTGCAGGACCGGTTGTCCTTCCTGGCCCACCGGCAGGGTCCGGCGACGCCCGGCCCGACCGCATGGTTCCGACTGCCCGGCGGGGTCCTGCCCGAGCGGCGGGGTCCGCGGCCGGCGATCAGCCATCACATCCCCCAGCAGCAGACCTCGGACAACGCCCCGGGCGGGCTGCAGGAACGCCTGTTCGCGCACGTGACCGGTCTCGCCGGTGTCACCGCCGGGCCGTCGGCGATCTCCGTGCCCGGTGCGCGCGGCTTCGTCCTTCCCTCGCCTCTCCGCGGGCCGGACGACGCCTTCCTCGTGCCGGCCGCGCGCGAGTTCGCCCACCTCCATCCGGGCTACGACGGCTCGCTGCACCTGGCGCTGCCGCCCGCGCTCGCGGCTGATGCGATCCGGCAAGGCTGGGCGGTCCCGCACCCGTGGGCCGGAGTGCGGCTGTCGCCCGGTTTCGTGATGGTCTACGGCCCGCGGGACGACGCCGAACTCGCCGTCGTGACCGCCGTCGTCGAGACCAGCCACGCCTGGGCGTCCGGCGCCGCCTGATCTCACCGCGGTCAGGCGAGGGACAGGAAGAGCTTCTCCAGGCGGGTCCGGTTGATCGAGTCGCCGGCCTCGCCGCGCAGGATGCACTGCTCCAGCCCGGTGGAGATGATCGCGAACCCGGCCTTGTCCAGCGCGCGGGACACCGCCGCGAGCTGGGTGACGACGTCGGCGCAGTCGCGGCCCGCCTCGAGCATCCGGATCACCCCGGCCAGCTGGCCCTCGGCGCGGCGCAGTCGCTTGATGACCTCGCCCACGACCTCGGTGTTGTCCAGCTGCATGACCTCGCCCTCCCGGCGCTGCGCCGGCCCCGTCGAGCACAGCCGTGTCAGCATCCCGGGAGTCGGTGATCCTTGGGGTGGAACGCGTCGCGGCGTGTTGTCCGGACAACCCTTGCGAACGTTTGCACCGAGACCGTAGTGTCCGTCGGATCAGCGGCCGCGAAGTCCGCGCAGGGGGTGCCGGGTGCAATACGGGTTCGCGATCGACCAGCGCACCTGCATCGGCTGCCATGCCTGCACCGTCGCCTGCAAGACCGAGCACGAGGTGCCCGTCGGTCAGTTCCGCACCTGGCTGAAGTACGTGGAGAAGGGCGAGTTCCCCGCCACCACCCGGGAGTTCGGGGTGATGCGGTGCAACCACTGCACCGACGCGCCCTGCGTGAAGATCTGCCCCACCAAGTCGCTCTACAAGCGCGACGACGGCATCGTCGACTTCGACCGCGACCGCTGCATCGGCTGCAAGAGCTGCATGCAGGCGTGCCCGTACGACGCGATCTACATCGACGAGGACACGCACACCGCGGCCAAGTGCAACTTCTGCGCGCACCGCATCGACGACGACCTGGAGCCGGCCTGCGTCGTCGTCTGCCCGACGCACTCGATCTGGGTCGGCGACGTCGACGACCCGACCTCGGGCATCAGCCGGCTGATCAACGGCAACGCGACCACCGTCCGCTCGCCCGAGCAGAACACCGGCCCCAACGTCTTCTACCTGGGCGCCGACCGCGCGGTGCTCGAGCCGCTCGACGCCCCGGTCGACGACACCTACATCTGGTCGCACCCCGACGCGCACCGCCTCGAGGTCGCGCAGGACACCCGGCACGAGGCCGTCGGTGGCGCCCGCACGACGTACAACACCGCCCACCCCCGGCCGTGGGGGTGGAAGGTCACCACCTACCTCTGGACCAAGGGCATCTCCGCCGGCGTCCTGCTGGTGGCCGCGCTCGCGACGATCCTCGGCACCGACCTCGGCATCCTGGGCACGGTCGTGGCCCCCGCGATCGCCCTGGTCACCCTCGCCGCCACCGGCGTCCTGCTGGTCTGGGACCTCAAGCGCCCGGAGCGCTTCCTCTACCTGTTCCTCAAGCCCAACCCGACCTCGTGGCTGTTCTGGGGCGCGGTCGCGCTCGCCGTCTACGCCGGCGTCGCGGGGCTGTGGTTCCTCGCCGGCCTGGCCGGTGAGCTGGAGCTGTTCGACGCCGGGACGGCGCTGGACGTGCTCGCCTGGGTGGCGATCCCGGCCGCGGTGATGGCGGCCGGCTACACGGGCTTCCTCTTCGGCCAGGCCGAGGGCCGCGACCTCTGGCAGACGCCGCTGCTGTTCTGGCACCTGCAGGTGCAGGCGCTCATGGTCGGCGCGGGGGTGCTGGCGCTCGCGCTGCCGTTCACCGACGTCGAGGGCGCCGAGCTCGTCGTCCGCACGCTGGCGCTGGCCACGGCGGCGCACGTCGTCGTCCTCGCCGTCGAGTACGGCGGCCGGCACGCCACGCGGCACGCGGCCGCCGCGGCGCACATGGTCACCCACGGCCGCTACGCCCGGCTGTTCTGGACGGCGGCCGTCGGGCTCGGCGTGCTCGCCGCCGGCGCGGCGTTCCTCAGCTGGAACGGCGGGCTGCTGGCCGCCGCGGCCGTGGCCGGTCTGCTCGTCCAGGTCGTCCTGCTCGCGTACGAGAGCGTGTTCGTGCGCGCCGGCCAGGACGTCCCCCTCTCGTGAAGGAGCCGGCATGACCGCCGAGCCGTACCTCCCCGGGCGCGCGCACCCACGAGAACCTGCGCAACTTCCCGCCGCCGGAGCAGTGGGACTCCGTCGTCGTCAGCGACGCCAAGGCGCATCCGCGCAAGGTCACCCGCGAGTTCATGCTCGTGCCGACGACGTGCTTCAACTGCGAGTCGGCGTGCGGGCTGCTGGCCTACGTGGACAAGAGCGACCTGTCCATCCGCAAGGTCGAGGGCAACCCGGCGCACCCCGGGTCCCGTGGGCGGAACTGCGCCAAGGGCCCGGCCACGATCAACCAGATCAACGACCCCGAGCGGATCCTGCACCCGCTGCGCCGCGTCGGTGCCGCGCGGTGCCGGCCAGTGGGAGCAGGTGAGCTGGGACACCGCGCTCGACGACATCGCCGGCCGGATCCGGACGGCGATCACCGAGGGCCGCGGCAACGAGGTCATGTACCACGTGGGCCGCCCCGGCGAGGACGGCTTCGCCGAGCGCTTCCTCATGGCCTGGGGCGTCGACGGGCACAACAGCCACACCAACATCTGCTCCTCGGGCGCCCGCTTCGGCCAGACGCTGTGGGGCGGCTTCGACCGGCCGTCGCCGGACTACGCGCACGCCAAGGTCATCCTGCTGCTGTCCAGCCACCTGGAGACCGGGCACTACTTCAACCCGCACGCCCAGCGGATCATGGAGGGCAAGCTCGACGGCGCGCAGCTGATCGTCGTCGACCCGCGGATGTCGAACACCGCGTCGCACGCGAACCTCTGGATCGCGCCGTGGCCCGGCAGCGAGGCCGCGATCCTGCTGTCGATCGCGTCCTACCTGCTGCGCACGCAGCAGATCGATGCCGGCTACCTCGAACGCTGGTTCAACTGGGACGTCTACCTGGACAACGTCCACCCGGACGCCCCGCGCGACTTCGCGACCTTCCTCGAGCTGCTGACCGAGGACTACGCGCAGTACACCTTCGAGTTCGCGGCGGCCGAGGCCCAGATCCCGGTGGAGCGGATCGAGGAGATGGCGCGGCTCGTCGCCCAGTGCGAGGGCCGGCTCTCCGCGCACGTGTGGCGGTCGGCGGCGGCCGGCAACTACGGCGGCTGGGCGGTCTCCCGGGCGCTGTGGTTCGTGCTGGCGCTGACCGGGAGCATCGGCACCAAGGGCGGGACGAGTCCCAACGGCTGGGACAAGTTCATCCCGCACGGGCCGAACATGCCGCCCGCCGTCGACTCGTGGAACGAGCTGACCTGGCCGGCCGAGTACCCGATGTCGACCAACGAGATGTCGATCCTGCTGCCGCACTTCCTGAAGGACGGCCGCGGAAAGCTCGACGTCTACTTCAGCCGCGTCTACAACCCGATCTGGACCAACCCGGACGGCTTCACGTGGATGGAGGCGCTGACCGACGAGTCGATGGTCGGCCTGCACGTCGCCCTGACGCCGACCTGGAGCGAGACGGCGGAGTTCGCCGACTACGTGCTGCCGATGGGCCACTCGCTCGAGCGGCACGACACCCACTCCTACGAGACGCACGCCGGCAAGTGGCTCGGGTTCCGCCAGCCGGTCGCCCGGGTCGCCGCCGAGAAGCTGGGCCGCCCGGTCGCCGACACCCGCGAGTCCAACCCCGGCGAGGTGTGGGAGGAGAACGAGTACTGGTTCGAGCTGTCGTGGCGGATCGACCCCGACGGCTCGCTCGGCATCCGGAAGTACTTCGAGTCGCCCTACCGGCCCGGCGAGAAGGTCACCGTCGACGAGTACTACCGGTGGATCTTCGAGAACCAGGTGCCCGGCCTGCCGGAGAAGGCGGCCGCGCTCGGTATGTCGCCGCTGCAGTACATGCGCAAGTTCGGCGTCGTGGAGGTGGCCTCCGACGTCTACCGCGTCGACGAGCGGCCGCTCACCGACGTCGAGCTGGACGGCGCGGTGCCCGACGCCGACGGCGTCCTGCGCAAGCCGGTGACCCTCGACTCCGCGCCGCCGCTGGTCGGCGAGGCCGGGTCGGTCGGCCTCGAGCACGCCGACGGCTCGCGCACGTTCGGCTGGCTGACGCCGTCCCGCAAGCTCGAGGTCTACAGCACCGCGATGCGCGACTGGGGCTGGCCGGAGTACGCGACGCCGACCTACATCGAGAGCCACGTCAGCCGCCGCCAGATCGACTCCGACCGCGGCGAGTTCGTGCTCGTGCCGACCTTCCGGCTGCCCACGCTCATCCACACCCGCTCGGGCAACGCCAAGTACCTCAACGAGCTCAGCAACACCCATCCGCTCTGGATGAACGGGAAGGACGCCGCCCGGCTCGGGCTGACGACCGGCGCGCTCGTCCGGGTCTCGACCCGCATCGGGCACTTCGTCGTCAAGGTCTGGGCGACCGAGGGCATCCGGCCCGGCGTCGTGGCGCTGTCGCACCACATGGGCCGGTGGCGGCTCCGGGACGGCGAGGGCAGCCGGTGGGTCACCGGCCTCGTCGACCTCGACCACTCGGACGGCGTCTGGTCGATGCGGCAGAAGCAGGGGGTGAAGCCCTTCTCCTCCGCGGACAAGGACAGCGACCGGATCTTCTGGGACGACCCCGGCGTGCACCAGAACCTGACCTTCCCGGTGCAGCCCGACCCGTGGTCCGGCGCGCACTGCTGGCTGCAGAAGGTGACGCTCGAGCCGGCGCACCCGGGGGACCGGTACGCCGACGTCGTCGTCGACACGAACAAGTCGCGCGAGGTCTACGCCGAGTGGCTGGCCAAGACGCGGCCCACGCTCGGGCCCGACGGCCAGCGCCGCCCGGAGTTCCTCATGCGGCCGGTCAAGCCGAAGCGACGGGCGTTCCGGCATGAGCTTTCCGGCGCGATCCCTCGATCGACCTGGAGCTGGTCCGCGACGCCGTCGGCCGGGTCGAGGACCCGGAGATCCACCGGCCGATCGCCGACCTCGGCATGCTGGGGGAGGTGTCGGTGTCCGGCGGCCGCGTGCGCGTGGAGGTCCGGCTGACGACGCCGACCTGCCCGCTGCGGGAGACGTTCGGCGCCGCCGTCACCGCCGCCGTCCACTCGGTCGCCCCGGATGCCGCTGTCGAGGTCGCCTTCGGGGCCCTCGACGAGCGGGCCCGCCGCGACCTGTCGTTGCAGCTCCGCGGCGGCCGCACCGGCGTCCCGACGCCCGCGCCGCGGATCTACGCGGTGGCCAGCGGCAAGGGCGGCGTCGGCAAGTCGTCGGTGACGGCGAACCTCGCCGTCGCCCTCGCCGACCAGGGCCTGGCCGTCGGCCTGCTCGACGCCGACGTCTGGGGCTACTCGGTGCCCCACCTGTTCGGCACGCGACGGGCGCCGGTCGCGCTGAGCGGGATCATGTTCCCGGTCGAGGCGCACGGCGTCCGGCTGATGAGCACCGGCTTCCTGGTGCCCGAGGACGAGCCGGTGGTCTGGCGCGGGCCGATGCTGCACAAGGCGCTCGAGCAGTTCCTCGCCGACGTCCACTGGGGCGACCTCGACGTCCTGTTGCTGGACCTCCCGCCCGGTACCGGCGACATCACGCTGTCCCTGCTCGAGCTGGTGCCCACCGCCGCGCTGCTCGCCGTCACCACCCCGCAGCCGGCCGCGCGGACGGTCGCCAGCCGGGTCGGGCGGATGGCCAAGGACGCACGGATGCCGATCGCCGGGGTCGTCGAGAACATGTCGTCGCTCGTCTGCGAGGCCTGCGGCCACGGGACGGCGCTGTTCGGCTCCGGCGGGGGACAGCAGCTCGCCGACGAGATGGGCGCGCCGCTGCTCGCGCAGGTTCCGCTCGACGTCGCGCTGCGGATCGCGGGGGACGACGGCGTGCCGGTGGTCCGCCGCGACCCGACGGCGCCCTCGGCCCAGGTCCTGCGGCAGCTCGCCGCCGACCTGCCGATCGTGCGCCGCAGCCTGGTCGGGGTGCCGCTCCCGCTCAGCGTCGCGTGAGTGGGGCGAGCAGGTCGCCTGTGGCGAATCGTCGCACCTGGATGCGGCCTAGCCGGCTCGGCCGGTGACCTTCTCCACGAAGCCTGTGACGCGCTCGGCGGGGCGACTGAGCTTCTTCTTCGTGACCGCCTTGGCCGCGCCCTCGATCCCCTGATCCATCAGCTGGGGTAGGCCCTTCGGTTCTGCCGCCGGCGCGAGCTCGAGCCGGCTCACCGCCTCCGCGAAGCGCAGGTAGGTGTCGACGCTCGCAATCACGATGCGGGCGTCGATGGTCAGCAGTTCGATGCCGATGACGGAGACGCGGACGTAGGCGTCGATCACGATGCCCTTGTCCAACACCACGTCGAGGACGTCGGCCAGGCTGCTCGGCCGTGGAGCTCGCTGTGCGGGGGAAGTCACCGAGTCCGCCTACCCTCGCGGCTACCTGACATTCCGACACGCCGAGGACCTGAAATTCCCGCGCGGGTCGCCGCCGTACTCAGCGTCGCGAGACGCCGCGC
>CAWAQI010000011.1:0-399675 GCA_963784165.1 uncultured Actinomycetota bacterium | reverse complement strand
GAAGTGCCGGTAGCTCGACACGAGCTCGATCCGCAGCCGCAGTGCCTCCGCCCGGGCAGCGCGGCGAGGTCGGGCCTCGCAGGCAACGACTGCAGGCGGGCGACGAAGTCCTCGTAGTCGCGGCCGAGCGCCTTCAGGTCCCAGCAGCGCTCGACCATGTCGAGGTCGGTCGCCCGGTCGCGGGAGCGACAGGTCAGGAGATCCAGCCGGGCCGATGTGTCCGGCAGCGCGCGTTCGACGTCGTCGAGCCGCTCGTGCGGGCTCATCCACGTCGCTGTCGCCAACGGCCCGAACCCCAGCCAGGACAGCGTGCGCCGCAGCCTCTCGCGCTCGGCTCGATCCTGCTCGGGGACTGCGTAGATGACCATGCGCCACTGCCCGTCCCACGCCGGTTGGGCGCGCTCGAAGATCCTGGTGCGCCCCTCGTCCAGCAACTGCCAGGCCTTGTCGGTCAGCGTGTAGACGACCTGACGACCCTCCCGTCGGGTCTCGAACCACCCCTCCTTGGCATGCGCGCCAGGACGATGCGAGCGGTCGGCTCCCCGACGTCGAACACCTCGAGTAGGTCGACCAGTGCCTGGGTCCTTGCCGCACCGCCGTGGTAGCGCAGGTGGTCCCCGAACAGGTCGAAGACGACTGACCGCGGTTTCATCCAGCTCCCATCGGCACGCACAGCTACCGGTCTCGCCACGTCTCGAGATTCTCCGACCAGCACACCGCCCCGGCGCCACCGGTTGAGCGACATGCACCCGATGGGGGCAACGGACCCCACGCGGGCCGACACCTCACTCGCATATTTATGTCATCCTATCGACGACAGGCGCAAGTGACATAATAGCGCATACGCGACCTCACCGTCGCCGAGCGCACCTCTGACAGCCCTGAGGGCCGCACGATGCGCATCGCGGTTCTGGGGGGCGGGCCGGGCGGCCTGTTCGCCGCCACTCTCGCGAAGACCACGACGCCGGACGTGAGGTGACGCTCTTCGAGCGGAACCGCGCCGAGGACACGTTCGGCTTCGGCGTGGTGTTCTCCGACGCCACGCTGGCCGGGATCCACGAGGCCGATCCGGTCTCCGTGACGCGCTCACCGAGCACGGCGTGCACTGGGACGCGATCGAGGTCCGGCTCAAGGGCGAGCGGTTCCGCTGCGCCGGCAACGGGATGGCGGCCATCGAGCGCAAGACACTGCTCCGTCTGCTGCAACGGCGCGCCGCGAGGCCGGCGTCGACCTGCGCTTCTCCACCGAGGTCGAGCCCGACGACCTGCTGGCGTCGGGCTACGACCTGGTGGTCGCCGCCGACGGCGCCAACTCCCGCCTCCGCGACCGGCTCGCCGACGTGTTCGGCCCTCGGCCGAGACCGCCACGGCCAAGTTCATCTGGTTCGGCACCGACGTACCTGTTCGAGGGCCTGACCTTCGTGCACGAGCGCGGGCCGCACGGCGTCTTCGCGGTGCACGGCTACCCGATCGGCAGCGGCGTCTCCACCTTCATCGTCGAGACCGACGAGGAGTCCTGGCGCGCGGCCGGGCTCGACGAGTTCGACGTCACGCAGCCGCCCGGCCCGAGCGACGTGAAGACCAAGGCCTACCTGGAGGAGCTGTTCGCCGAGCAGATCGACGGGCACCCGCTGCTGGTCAACAACTCCCGGTGGGGCAACTTCCGCACCCGCCGCGCCCGACGGTGGCGGCACCGGGTCGGCGGCACCGCGTCGCCCTGCTCGGCGACGCCGCGCACACCGCCCACTTCTCGGTCGGCTCCGGCACCAAGATGGCCATGGAGGACGCCGTCGCGCTGGTGGCCGCGCTCGACGAGCACGCGGGACGACCTCGACGCCGCGCTCGCCGCCTACGAGGCGGCCGCGCAGCCGCCAGGTCGCGAAGATCCAGAACTCCGCGCGGCCGAGCCTGTCCTGGTGGGAGCACTTCGGCCGCTACCACGACGCCTTCCGAGCCGTGGCAGTTCGCCTACCACTTCTTCTCCCGCAGCATGACCGACGTCGAAGCTGCGCCGCCGCGACGCCGGAGTTCGTCGCCGACGTCCACGAGCGCTGGCGAGACGTCCACGGCGCCGAGCCGCTCGACAGCCCCGCTCGAGGTCGCCGGTCAGCGGCTGGACGGGCGGGTCGTGGTGGTCGACGACGGACGCGGTCCACCTGCCCGGCGGGCCGCTCCCCCTCCGGCCAGGACCGCCCGACGCGGGAGCCCCTGGGGCCTCTGGGTGGCCGCCCCCGACAGCGAGGACGAGATGCCCACCGCCGTGGACGCGGTGGCGAAGGGCGCAGCCGCGGGAGCCGCGCTGGTCGCCGTCGGCGGCGGCACGGCACTGACTCGTCGCCTGCTCTGCGAGGCGGCACGGCTGGAGCACGGCACCGCGAGCCTGCTGGTCGAGGAGGTCGATCCCGCGCTGGCGCGGGACGTCGCGGTGACCGCCGTCCTGTCCGGTCGCACCGACCTGGTCAGCGCGCCCGGTCGAGGAGGGAACCGCATGAGCCGGCTCGACGCGCTGTTCGCGCCCCGCGGGATCGCCGTCGTCGGCGCCTCTCGTGACCCCGGGAAGCTCGGCGCGGTCATGGCCCGCTCGCTGAGCCGGTTCCCGGGCACGGTCGTCGGGGTCAACGCCCGCGACGCCGACCCGGCCGCCCGACGGTTCGCCACGGTGGCCGACGCCGCCGCGGCCTCGGCGGACCCGATCGACCTGGCGGTGCTCTGCGTCCCCGCGGCCGTGTCCGCCCAGGCACTGACCGACGCCGCCCGGGCCGGGGTGCGGGCGGCCCTGGTCTGCTCCGGCGGCTACGCCGAGGCCGGCGGCGCCGGGGTGGGGTACCAGGAGGAGCTGATGGCGGCCGCGCGGGCGGCCGGCGTCGCCCTCCTCGGCCCGAACACCTCCGGCTTCTTCGCCCCTGCGCGCAGCCTCACCGCGAGCTTCGTGCCCGGCGCCGGCGCGGTCCCGCCCGGCCCGGTGGCGGTGGTCGCGGCCAGCGGTGGGGTCAACCACGCCTTGTCCTTCCTGCTCGCCGAGGCCGACGTCGGCGTCTCGCTCGCGGTCGGGCTGGGCAACGCCATCGACGTCACGGCCGCCGACGTGCTCACCCACCTGGCCGAGGACCGGTCCACCGCAGCGGTGGCACTGCACGTCGAGTCGGTCGCCGACGGCCCGGCGCTCACCGCTGCGATCCGGGCGCTCACCGAGCGCGTCCCCGTCGCTGCGCTCGTGGTCGGTCGTAACGACGTCGCCGAGTTCGCCCGGTCGCACACCGGCGCCCTGGCCACCTCCTGGCGCACCACCCGGGCCGCGCTGCGCGCCGCCGGCGCGGTGCTCGTCGACGACGAGCGGGAACTCGTGGACGCGGTCACCGCGCTGTCGGCGGTGCGGCTCCCGCCACTCGCCGCCCCCGGGATCGGCGTGGTCACGGCCCAGGCCGGCCCGGGCCTGCTGCACGTCGACGGGCTGCGGGGGCGCGGAGTGGCGGTCCCGCCGCTCGGGGAGCGCGACCCGGGCCGCGCTCGGGCAGCTGCTCCCACCGCTGACCTACCAGGCCAACCCTGTGGACACCGGCCGTCCCGACCCGGGGTTCGGCGCCGTGCTGGCCACCGTCGCGGCTGACCCGGCCGTGGACCTCGTCAGCGTGTACGCCCTCTCGGAGCCCGATGCCCTCGACCTCCCGGCGGCCGTGGAGAGCGCGCTCGGCGCCGGCGCCGGGCCGGTGGTCGTTGGGCTGGGCGGTCCGCCCGACCAGGTGACGCCACAGCGGCAGGCGCTGCGCAAGCTCGGCGTTCCGGCCCTCGGCGGCCCCTCGGCGCTGACCGTCGCGGTCGCGGCCCTGGTCGAGGACGCCCGCGCCCGGGCCCGCAGAGGCAGCGATGGCGCTCGTCCGCCGTTGCGGGTGACCGTGCCGAGTCGTGATCTCGACGAGGACGAGGCCAAGACACTGCTCGGGCAGCTGGGCATCGCGACGCCGCCCCGGCGGGCCTGCTCGGACCGGGCAGAGGCGCACCGGGCGCTGGCCGAGCTGCCGGGCCCGCTCGCGGTCAAGCTGCTCGACGCCGAGGTCACCCACAAGTCCGACGTGGGCGGCGTGCACCTGGGCGTCCGCGACGCCGCCGCTCTCGACGCCGCCCTCGACGCGCTCGAGGCGATCGGGGCCGCACGGTTCCTCGTGGAGTCGATGGCGCCCGCCGGGCATCGACCTCATCGTGGGCGCCTCCCGGGACCCCGTCTTCGGGCCGATCGTGCTGGTCGGCCTGGGCGGCGTGGTCGCCGAGGCGCTGGCCGATGTCGCGGTGACCCCCGCCCCGTTGAGCGTGCAGGACGGCGGTGCGCTCGCCGACGCTTTGACCGGCCGCGCCCTCCTGGCCGGATTCCGCGGCGGACCGGTCGCCGACCGCACCGGCCCTGGGCCGGGTCCTGGCCGCTCTGGGCGACCTGCTCGTCGCCCATCCCGAGATCGACGACGTGGAGATCAACCCGCTGCGCGTGACCGCCGACGGGCTGCTCGCGCTCGATGCCGTGCTGACCCTGGGTAAGGAGGCCCGTCCATGACCCGCATCCGTACCGCCACCCCGACCGCCGCGGGGGTCGTCCCGTGGCCCGAGGAGGTCGCGCGGGGCTACGTCGAGCGGGGGTGGTGGCGAGGATCGGCGCTGGGCGCCGAACTCATGACCGTCGCCGACGCGCACCCCGACGCCATCGCACTCGTCGACGGGGACGTGCGGCTCACCTACCGCTCGCTGACCGCCCGGGCCGACGCGCTGGCCGCCCGCCTGGTCGACGACCTCGGACTGGAGCGGGATGACCGCATCGTCGTCCAGCTGCCCAACTGCTGGGAGTTCGTCGTCCTGACCCTGGCGTGCCTGCGCGCCGGGATCGTGCCGGTCATGGCCCTGCCCGCGCACCGCCAGCACGAGCTGAGCTACCTGGCCGCGCACAGCGAGTCCGCGGCGCTCGCGGTGCCGGCCACGTTGCGCGGATTCGACCACGCCGAGATGGCCGAGGAGCTCCGCGCCGGATCGGACACCGTCGAGCACGTCCTGGTGGTCGGTGAGACGGTCGCGCCCGGACCACGTCGACCTCACCGAGCTGTGTGCCGAGCCCGCCGACGCCGCCGCTGCTCGCACGCGGTGGGACGCCGACCAGCCGTCGAGCCGGTCGGTCGCCGTCTTCCTGCTCTCCGGCGGCACCACCGGCCTGCCGAAGCTGATCGCCCGCACCCACGACGACTACGCCTACAACGCCCGTGCCAGCGCCGAGCTCTGCGGCCTCGGACGCCGACTCGGTCTACCTCGTGTCGCTGCCCGCGTCGCACAACTTCCCGCTGGCCTGCCCGGGCATCCTCGGCGTGCTGCTCACCGGCGGACGGGTGGTCATGCTGCCCTCGCCCGAGCCCGAGCGGGCGTTCGCCACGATCGCCGCCGAGGGGGTCACCGTCACCGCGGCGGTGCCGGCGGTCGCCCAGCGCTGGCTCGCCCACGCCGCCGAGGCAGGCGCCCAGGACCTCGCCTCCCTGCACCTGCTCCAGGTCGGGGGTGCCCGGCTGGCCGACGAGGTCGCCCGCACGGTGGGGCCGGTCCTGGGCTGCACCCTGCAGCAGGTCTTCGGCATGGCCGAGGGGCTGCTCAACTACACCCGTCTCGACGACCCCGAGGACGTCATCTGCACGACGCAGGGCCGGCCGATGAGCGAGGGCGACGAGGTGCGCGTCGTCGACGAGCTCGACCAGGACGTCCCCGACGGCACGCCGGGTGCGCTGCTCACCCGCGGCCCGTACACGCCCCGCGGCTACTACCGGGCGGCCGAGCAGAACGCTCGCGCCTTCACCGCTGACGGCTGGTACCGCAGCGGCGACATCGTGCGCCGCCGCCCGGACGGCAACCTCGTCGTGGAGGGCCGGGACAAGGACATGATCAACCGCGGCGGCGAGAAGATCAGCGCCGAGGAGGTCGAGAACCTCGCCTACCAACTGCCCCAGGTCGCCTCCGTCGCGGCCGTCTCCATGCCCGACGCCACGCTGGGCGAGCGGGTGTGCCTGTTCGCCGTGCTCAAGCCCGGCACCAGCCCTGACCCTCGAGGACGTCCGGCAGTCGATGTCCGCCGCCGGCGTCGCCACCTACAAGTGGCCCGAGCACCTCGAGATCGTCGACGAGCTGCGCACCACCAAGGTCGGAAAGATCGACAAGAAGGCACTGCGCGAGGACATCGCCCAGCGCCTCGCCGCACGAGAGGACGTCCTGTCATGACCCAGCACCTCGCCTCGCCCGTCTCCCTGACCGCGGTGGACGCGCCGGACCAGCCCACCCCGACGCCGGCGCTGGAGGAGCTGTACCGCGGCTTCGAGAAGGAGTTGCTGGTCCCCCTGTGGACCGAGATCGGCGATCTCATGCCGATGCACCCGCGATCCCGCGCCGTGCCGCACGTGTGGCGCTGGCAGAACCTGCTGCAGCTGGCCGACCAGGCCGGCCACCTGGTCCCCGTGGGGCGCGGCGGCGAGCGGCGTGCGATCGCCCTCGCCAACCCGGCCCTCGGCGGCAAGCCCTACGCCACCCCCACGCTGTGGGCCGCGATCCAGTACCTGATGCCGGGTGAGGACGCCCCTGAGCACCGGCACACCCAGCACGCCTTCCGGTTCGTCGTCGAGGGCGAGGGCGTGTGGACCGTCGTCGGCCGCGACCCGGTGCCGATGAACCGCGGCGATTTCCTGCCCCAGGCGGGCTGGAACTGGCACGCCCACCACAACGCCGCCAACCGGCCGATGGCCTGGATCGACGGGCTGGACATCCCGTTCCAGTACACCACCGAGTCGCAGTTCTTCGAGTTCGGCCGGGAGCACATCACCGACCAGGAGAAGACCACCCCGGAGCGGTCGCGCTCGCAGCGACTGTGGGGCCATCCCGGTCTGCGCCCGGTATCCGTGACCGGCGCGACGCCCGGCACGCCTCTGCTCAACTACCGGTGGGTCGACACCGATGCCGCGCTCACCGACCAGCTGGAGCTGGAGACCGAGGGTTCTCCCGGGGTGGTGGAGCCCGGCCACGCGGCCGTCCGCTACACCAACCCGACCACCGGCGGCGACGTCCTGCCCACGATCCGGGCAGAGATGCACCGCATCGAGCCGGGGCACCGAGACGGCACCGCGCCGCGAGGCCGGCTCCTCGGTGTTCCAGGTCTTCGACGGCAGCGGCACCGTGACCGTCGGCGAGACCTCCTGGCGAGTGGCGCGCGGCGACCTGTTCGTCGTCCCCTCGTGGGAGCCGCTGTCGGTCCGGTCGGAGGCCGGCACCTCCGACTCCGACTCCGGGGCCCTGGACCTCTTCCGGTTCAGCGACACCCCGATCTTCGAAGCCCTGCACCTGGACCGCGTGCAGGTGGACGGGGACGCCCGGTGAAGCTGGCGACCATCCGCACCCTGGACGGCCGGACCCGCGCCGTCCGGGTCGACGACGAGCAGCTGGTCGACCTGGGCGCCGCGGACCTCGGCGAGTTCCTGACCGCCCCGGGCTGGGAGGAGCGCGCCGCAGCGGCCATGGAGCCGGTGTCGCAGGTGCGCGGCGCAGCCTTCGCCCCGGTCGTACCGGCGCCCCAGCAAGATCGTCTGCGTCGGGCTGAACTACCGAACGCACATCCTCGAGATGGGCCGGGACCTGCCCGAGTCATCCGACGCTGTTCAGCAAGTTCGCCGACACCCTCATCGGGGCCAACGACGACATCGTGAGGCCGCCGGAGACCGAGGCGTTCGACTGGGAGTGCGAACTCGCGCGTCGTCATCGGCGCACCGGTCCGCCGGGCGCGCGGCGAGGACGCGGAACGCGCCATCGCCGGCTTCGCCGTGCTCAACGACATCACGTGCCGCGACTGGCAGTTCCGCACCCGCGAGTGGTTGCAGGGCAAGAACTGGGAGGCCACCACTCCCCTGGGCCCGTACCTCGTCACGCCCGAGGAGCTGCCCGGCGGAGTCCGGCCCACGCTGGAGATCAGCACCAAGATCGACGGTGAGACGGTCCAGAAGGACACCACCGGCGACCTGCTCTTCGACCCGGTGACCCTGGTCGAGTACGTCTCCACGATGGTCACCCTGCGACCGGGTGACGTCATCGCCACGGGTACGCCCGGCGGCGTCGGCCACGCCCGCACGCCGCCCCGCTACCTCCAGCCGGGCCAGGTGGTCACCACGGCGATCGCGGGCCTCGGCGAGTGCCACAACACCTGCGTGGCCGAGGCGTGAGCCAAGCGGCCGTCCTCGGCCGCGCCGCCGACCAAGGAGCGACATGCCTGCACTCGCAGTCCCCGGGGCCCAGCTGAACTACCGCACTGCCGGCGACGGCCCACCGCTGGTCCTGATCCACGGCTCAGCCACAGACCTGACCACGTGGGACGGCGTGGTGAACGACTTGGCCGCAGAGCACCGGGTCATCGCCTATGACCGGCGCGGATACGGCCAGTCGTTGCACAAGCCTGTCCGGGACCACCGGGTCCACGCCCGCGACCTGACCGCGGTGCTCGAACAGGTCGCCGGGCAGCCCGCCACCGTCGTCGGCTGGAGCTCCGGCGGCAACATCGCCCTCGCGACCGCCGTGGACCACCCCGAGCTGTTCTCCTCGCTGGCCATCGTCGAGGCACCGTTCCATGGCATGCGGCACGCCGACCGCCACGTGCTGGCCACCGCCCTGCGGCTCAAGCTCACGCAGCTGCGCGGCAGACGCCTGGAGGCCGCCGAGGTGTTCTACCGCTTCGGCTCCGCACTGCGTTCCGGCGGCAACACGTACGACCTGGCGTCCGACGAGGTCCGCAGCAACCTGCAGGCGAACGCCGAGCCGGTCCTCGCCGAATGGGACCCGCACCCGTTCGGCGTCATGCACGAGCACATCCGGGTTCGCGCGGTCGTCGCCATCCCTGTACCCATCACATGGATCCTCGGAGACGAGAGCTCCGCGTGGATGGCTGGTCTGCAGGCCCGCCTCGCGCGGCGCCGACCGAACATCGCCACCATCCGGATCCCCGGTGCTGGTCACCTCGCGCACATCGACCGACCCGCCGACTTCGTGGCCGCCGTGCGGGCCGCCGCGAGCCGGAGATCCTAGGGCCGGCAGAGGCGACGAGAACACGGGGACGCGCACCGTCTCCGGGGATCAGAAGCGGTGGCTCTCCGGGTCGACGTGGCCCGCCGACGAGTCAGCGCTGGAGTCGCGTTCCGGGATCGGAGAATGGTGCATCTGCGCCCACTGTTCGGCTCATGCTGGAAGCACCCGGATGACCCGCGAACCGTGGTGGACGTCTTCCGGCGTCGTTCCGGTTCCGGGTCCCGCCGATGCCCAGCCGCGCTCGCGGCATGACTGAGCGGCCTGGGAACCGCGCAGAACGCGCCTGAGCGGACACCCCGTGGCAGGGTCCGGCCGACCCTGTCGCTCTCATCGGAGTCCAGGGAGGATGCGATGGTGGCCGTTCTCCTTGAGTTCACCGTGACGCCCGCTTCCCAGGACCAGTTCAACGAGCTGGACGTCCGGGTAGGGGAGGCCATGATGCAGAGCGGCGGTCCGCCGGATGGACTGATGTCCCACTTCGTCTATCCGGGTGACGGCGGTTTCGTGGTCGCCGGCGTCTGGCGCATGGAGTCCGACGGCCAGCGTTTCGTACAGGACGTGCTGCATCCGCTGCTCGCTCGACTGGATCTGAAGGCGAGCGAGACCACCGTGCGCCCCGTCTGGTCCTTCGCCCGACCCTGACGTGGGCCGTTTGGTCGAGCGAAGTCCCCTCAACGGCAGATCCGGTGGGCGCGCCCGCTGGCGAGCAGCCGTCAACAGGGCCCACCCAGTCAGAACCGGTGGTTCTCCGGGTCGACGTAGCCGCCGCTCTCCTCGGCGCCCGGCCCCAGGTCGGAGCCGCCGGCGTCGCCGGTGTCCACGCGTGGCCGGGCCAGCGCCCGCTCGCGCTCGGCGGTGTAGGCGGCCTGGCGCCCCTCGTCGGGCAGCTCCGCCCGGCCGGTGCCCGGGCGCGCCGTCCTGGTGCTGGCCGATGTCCCGGCTCGCGTCGCCGACCCGCTTCCGGAGCCGGCCGTCCTCGGTCCCGCTGAACCCGTGCGCGAGGAACCACTCGGTGACGGCGGTACGGTCGGGATGTGTGTCGCGCACCACATTGAGCACGTAGTTCAGCCCGCGGGCGGCCGCCTCCTCCTCGAGGCGGGCGAGGGCGAAGGCACCCGCCCCGGTGCCGCGGGCGCCCTCCTCGACGGCGAGCAGGATCTCGGCGTCGCCCCAGACGTCGTCGAGCCAGCCGTAGCCGACCACGCGGCCGCCGTCCTCGACGCGCCACCAGTCACTCGACAGCCGCTCCCCCGGCGTGCGGGCTTCCGCCCGGAAGACGCCGTCCGGCACGGTCGCGAAAACCCGCTCCCGGTCGGGATCCCAGCGGGGGTCCTCGTCCTTGACCCAGGTCAGTCGATCGGTCCGCGCATCGGTCTCGGTCATGCCGGCTCCTCGCACTCGGGCGGGCCCGCGCGCCACCGACGGCGCTCCGGGCGGGATGGCCCTAATCTACACTAGTCGCACCACTTGCGCATCTGTCTGTAGCACGTCAGGATGGGTCCCGTAAGCCCGCGGGACACCGCATCAGCACACCCCCTGGAGGCACCGTGACCACCCTCGACGAGCGCCCGGCCGCTGGAGGCACGGAGGCCACGGCCCCGGCTCAGGCCGAGGTCTCCTTCGACACCTCGCCCGAGCAGTACAAGCACTGGACGCTGTCCGTCGACGGCGAGGTGGCCACGCTCACGCTGGACGTCGCCGAGGACGGCGGCATCGTCCCGGGCTACGAGCTGAAGATGAACAGCTACGACCTCGGCGTCGACATCGAGCTGCACGACGCGGTCCAGCGGGTCCGGTTCGAGCACCCCGAGGCGAAGGCCCTGGTCGTCACCAGCGCCAAGGACCGCATGTTCTGCGCGGGCGCCAACATCAAGATGCTCGCCGCGTCGGCGCACAGCTGGAAGGTGAACTTCTGCAAGTTCACCAACGAGACCCGCAACGGCATCGAGGACGCCTCGGCCCACTCCGGCCTCCGCTCGATCGCCGCGGTCAACGGCACCGCCGCGGGCGGCGGCTACGAGCTGGCGCTGGCGTGCGACGAGATCGTGCTCATCGACGACAACTCCTCGGCGGTATCGCTGCCCGAGGTCCCGCTGCTCGGCGTGCTGCCCGGCACCGGCGGCCTCACCCGCGTCGTCGACAAGCGTGGCGTCCGGCGTGACCTCGCCGACGTCTTCTCGACCACCTCCGAGGGCATCCGCGGCGAGCGCGCCGTCAAGTGGCGGCTCGTCGACGGCATCGCGAAGGCCCGCGAGTTCCCCGAGGAGATCGCCCGCCGCGCGGCCGAGGCCGCCGCGACGTCGTCCCGACCCGGCGCCGGCGCGCAGGGCGTGCAGCTCACCCCCTTGAAGCGTGAGGTCGACGGCGACACGACCCGCTACGAGCACGTGCGCGTGGTCCTCGACCGGGAGTCGGGCACCGCCACGGTCACCGTCCTCGGCCCGACCGCCGTGCCGGGCAGCGTCGAGGAGCTGCACCAGGAGGGCGACCAGTCCTGGCTGCTGGCCACCACCCGCGAGCTCGACGACGCGATCCTGCGGCTGCGCACCAACGAGCTGTCGGTCGGGCACGTGGCTGCTGCGCACGGAGGGCGACCCGGCCACCGTCGCCGCCTACGACGAGTTCCTGCTGGCCAACCGCGAGGACTGGCTGGTCAACGAGACCATCGGCTTCTACAAGCGCACGGTGAAGCGGCTCGACACGACGTCCCGGAGCCTGTTCGCCCTGATCGAGCCGGGCAGCTGCTTCGCCGGCCTGCTCGCCGAGATCGCCTTCGCAGCCGACCGCTCGTTCATGCTCGAGGGCCAGTTCGAGGAGGACGACGACCCGAAGCCGCCCGCCGTGATCCGGCTCGACGAGTTCAACACCGGCCTGCTGCCGATGGGCAACGACCTCACCCGCATGCAGGTCCGCTTCCTCGGCAGCGCCGACGAGCTGGCCGCCGCGGAGGCCGCCGTCGGCCGGGACATCGACGCCGCCGAGGCCCTCGAGCTCGGCCTGGTCACCAGCGCGCCGGACGACATCGACTGGGAGGACGAGATCCGCCTCGTCGTCGAGGAGCGCAAGAGCTTCTCCCCCGACGCGCTGACCGGCATGGAGGCCAACCTCCGCTTCGCCGGCCAGGAGACCCCGGAGACCAAGGTCTTCGGCCGGCTCACCGCCTGGCAGAACTGGATCTTCCAGCGGCCCAACGCCGCTGGCCCCGAAGGAGCACTGCGCCGGTACGGCACCGGTCAGCGGGCCGACTACGACAGGAAGCGGGTCTGACCTATGACCACGACTGAGAGCACCCCAGAGTCCGGCACGGTCACCGGCGAGGCCCCCACGCCCACCGGCCCGCTGTCGAAGATCGACTACAGCGAGAAGATCCCGAACAACGTCAACCTGGCCGGCGACCGGAAGCTCCAGCGGGCCTTGGAGGCCTGGCAGCCGAAGTTCCTCGACTGGTGGAAGAACCTCGGCCCGTCGATCCCGACGCACGACGTGTACCTGCGCACCGCGATCGCGGTCGGCCGCGACGGCTGGGCGCACTTCGACCGCGTGCCGATGGAGGACTACCGCTGGGGCATCTTCCTGGCCGAGGCGGACCCGGACCGCAAGGTCAACTTCGGCGACAAGAAGGGCGAGCCGGCCTGGCAGGAGGTCCCCGGTGAGCACCGGTCCGACCTGCGCCGGCTGATCGTCGTCCAGGGCGACACCGAGCCCGCCTCCGTCGAGCAGCAGCGACACCTCGGCATGACCGCGCCGTCGCTGTACGACATGCGCAACCTGTTCCAGGTCAACGTCGAGGAGGGCCGTCACCTCTGGGCGATGGTCTACCTGCTGCAGGCCTACTTCGGGAAGGACGGCCGCGAGGAGGCCGAGCAGCTGCTCAAGCGCAACTCCGGCGACTTCGACTCCCCGCGCATCCTCGGGGCGTTCAACGAGGAGACGACGGACTGGCTGTCGTTCTTCATGTTCACCTACTTCACCGACCGGGACGGCAAGTACCAGCTCGGGACGCTGAAGGAGAGCGGCTTCGACCCGCTGGCGCGCACCTGCGAGTTCATGCTCAAGGAAGAGGCGCACCACATGTTCGTCGGCACGACCGGCGTGCAGCGGACGGTGCAGCGGACCGCCGAGCTGATGAAGCAGCACGGCACCGACGACATCTGGCAGTACGGCGGCATCCCGCTGTCGGTCATCCAGAAGTACCTCAACTTCCAGTTCTCGGTGTCGATGGACCTCTTCGGCTCCGAGACGTCCTCGAACGTCGCGTCGTACTACACGGCCGGCCTCAAGGGCCGCTGGATGGAGACCCGCCGCAAGGACGACCACCAGCTGCACGACCAGACGATGGACGTGCCGATCATCGAGAACGGCCGGATGAGCACGAAGACCGTGCCGATGCTGACCGCGCTCAACCTCGACCTGCGCAACGAGTACGTCGCCGACTGCGCCAACGGCGTCAAGCGCTGGAACCAGGAGCTGGAGGACGCCGGCCTCGAGGAGCGGCTGTTCCTGCCTCACCAGGCGTTCAACCGCAAGGTCGGCTCGTTCGCCGGGCACCACGTCACGCCCACCGGCGAGATCGTCGACGACGCCACGTGGGAGCGGACGGTCGGCGACTACCTGCCGAGCCCCGAGGACCGGGCGCAGGTGGCCGAGCTGATGGTGCCGCACTACGAGGCCGGTGAGTTCGCGGGCTGGATCTCCCCGCCGTCGGTCGGGATCAACTCCCTGCCCGTCGAGTACGACTACGTCCGGTTCTAACCCCATCGGAGTCGCTGGGTGATGGTCTCCGTCACCCAGCGACTCCGCTGCCTCGAGAAGGGACGGGCAGCGTGGCCACCGTCGACACCTCAGCCGCAGCACCCGCACAGCCGGCGCCTCCCGGGCCGGAGCTCTTCAACGCCGCCGAGTGGCTCGTCACCCGGCACGCCGTCGCCACCCCGGAGCGGCGCGCGATCACCGCGATCGACCTCGACGGCAGCGTGCGCACCGTCAGCTACGGCGAGCTCGACCAGGAGATCCGCCGGTTCGCCGCGGCCCTGATCGCCTCGGGCGTGCGCCCCGAGGAACGGCTGATCCTGTGCATGGGCGACAGCCCCGAACTGCTGACGGCGTTCCTCGCCGGGCTGCGGATCGGTGCCGTGCCGGTGCCGGTCAGCACGATGCTCAAGCCCAAGGACATCGCCGTGCTGGCGCGCGACAGCCGCGCCCGCCTCGTGGCGCTCAGCTCGGAGTTCGCCGAGCTGGCGCCCGCCGTGGGCGGCCTGCCCGATCTCGCCGACGTCGTCGTCCTCACCGACGGTGGGTGCCGCGCTGCCCGACGTCGAGGGCACCCGCGTCCGCGACTGGGACTCGTTCCTGACCGCCGGCGCGGACTTCCTCGAGCGGACCGCCACGCCGTACCCGACGGTGGCCGACTCCCCCGCCTTCTGGCTCTACACGTCCGGCACCACGGGCACGCCCAAGGGCGCGATGCACCGGCACGGCTCGCTGCGCGACACCGCCGACACGTATGCCCAGGACGTGCTGGCCATCGGCCCGGACGACGTCACGTTCTCGGTCGCCAAGTTCTTCTTCGCCTACGGCCTGGGCAACACCATGACGTTCCCGTTCTCGGTCGGGCGCGAGCACCGTCCTCGACCGGTCCCGTCCCAGCCCGGCCGGCACGCTGCGCGTGTTGCGCGACCTGCGGCCGACGCTGTTCTTCGGCGGGCCGACGTACTTCGCGGCGCTGCTCGCGGCCGGGCTGCCGCAGGACGCCTTCACCGGCGTGCGGGCCTGCGTCTCGGCGGGCGAGGCGTTCCCGGCGGCGCTGTTCGAGCGCTTCACCTCGACGTTCGGCGTCGAGATGCTCGACGGCATCGGCTCGACGGAGATGCTGCACATCTTCATCAGCGGCCGCCCCGGCCGCACCCGCGCCGGTGCCACCGGCGAGATCGTCGCCGGCTACGACGCCAAGATCGTCGACGACGACGGAGCCCCCGTGCCCGACGGGACCCCCGGGAACCTGTTCGTGCGCGGCAGCTCGGCAGCGACCGGCTACTACTGCCGGATGGAGACCACGCGCCTGGTCTTCCAGGGGCACTGGGTGCGCACCGGAGACACCTACGTCCGCAGCGAGGACGGCTACTACAGCTCGCTGGGCCGGACCGACGACATCATCAAGGCCGGTGGCATCTGGGTCTCCCCCACCGAGGTGGAGGAGCGGCTGCGCCAGCACCCCGACGTCACGCAGGTCGTCGTCGTGTCCGTGCCCGACGACTCCGGGCTGGACAAGCCGGTGGCCTGCACCGTGCTGCTGCCTGGCTCAGCGGTGACGGCCGAGGACCTGGTGGCGTTCTGCCGCGAGGGCCTGGCCGCCTTCAAGCGCCCGCGCAACGTCCTGGTGTTCGACGAGCTGCCGACCACCGCGACCGGCAAGCTGCAGCGTTTCCGCGTCCGCGAACTGGCCCTCGAGCGCCTCGCCGGCTCGGCGACCCCCGACCTGGCACCGACCACTGGAGGACCCGCATGACCGCGACGGAAACCTTGCTTCCCGAGGCCGGCGCGAACGGCGGACGGCAGGTCGACGTCGACCTGCTGGTCGTCGGGGCCGGTCCGGCCGGGCTCTACGCCGCCTACTACGCGGGCTTCCGCGGCCTGCGCACGGCCATCGTCGACAGCCTGCCGGAGCCCGGTGGCCAGGTGACGGCGCTGTACCCGGAGAAGATGGTCTACGACGTCGCCGGCTTCCCGGGCATCAAGGGTCGCGACCTGGTGGCCGGTCTCGTGGAGCAGGCCGCTCGGTTCGACCCGGTCTACGTGCTGGGTGAGCGCGCCGAGCACCTCACCAACGAGGCCGGGCACCGCCCGCGGGCCGGCGAGCGGCTCGTCGTCACCACCGACAAGGGCACCCGGATCACGACCGGCACCGTCGTCATCACCGGGGGCATCGGCACCTTCACGCCCCGCCCGCTGCCCGGCGGCGCGCAGTGGGAGGGCCGCGGGCTCACCTACGTCGTCAAGGAGCTCGCCGCCCACGCCGACCAGGACGTCGTCATCGTCGGCGGCGGCGACAGCGCCGTCGACTGGGCGCTCGCCCTCGACGGCCTCGCCTCGTCGGTCACCGTGGTGCACCGGCGCAAGCACTTCCGGGCGCACGCGGCGAGCGTCGCCGACATGGAGAAGGGCTCGACCGTGATCGTCACCGACGCGCAGGTCGACTCTCTCGAGGGGGACGACCGGCTGCACACCGTCCACGTCAAGCACAAGGACGGCGCCGTGACGCCGCACAAGGCGAACTCGGTCATCGCCGCGCTCGGGTTCACCGCCGACATCGGCCCGCTCGAGACCTGGGGCATCGAGATCGTCGACCGCAAGATCATGGTCGACACCGCGATGCGCACGTCCGTGCCCGGCGTGTACTCGGCCGGCGACATCACCGAGTACCCGGGCAAGGTGCGGCTGATCGCCGTAGGTTTCGGGGAGTCCGCGACCGCGGTCAACAACGCCGCCACCTACCTCGACCCCGACCAGCCGCTGTTCCCCGGGCACAGCAGCGACGACCCCGCCGGCATCGGCGCGACCGCCGCGCACTGAGCCCCCACACGAGGAGACATCCCGTGCCCTACGTCATCGGCTCCGAGTGCATCGACACCACGGACATGTCGTGCGTGGAGGAGTGCCCGGTCGACTGCATCTACGAGGGCGACCGGAAGCTCTACATCAATCCCAAGGAGTGCATCGACTGCGGCGCCTGCGAGCCGGTGTGCCCGGTCGAGGCGATCGCTCAGGACCGGCGGGTGAGCGAGGAGAACGAGCCGCACATCGCCGACAACCGCCGCTTCTTCATCGAGCCACTCCCCGGCCGCGACGCCCCCCTCGGCAGCCCGGGCGGGGCGTCGAAGGTCGGCAAGATCGGCGTCGACACCGAACTGGTCGCCGACGGCTCCTGACCCGCCCCTTCTCTGCCGCGATCATGGCGCCCGAACCACATCCGGGCGCGAAAAGGTGGTTCCCACGCCATGATCGCCGGGATAGGAGTCGTGCTCAGCCCAGGGAGAGCACGCGGATGAGCAGCCGGCCGGCCGCTCCCCCGCCCTCGGTCGCGACCTCCAGGGCCCGCGGCACGTCCAGGTCGTTCAGCAGGGCTGCGGCGACTTCCTTCTGCGCGGCTTCCGCGAAGCCGGGCCGCGACGCCGCCGCGTAGAGGTCGTGCAGCTTGTGCTGCGCGGTCTCGAGGTCCTCCGGCCGGTACTCCCACGACTTGAACCAGGGCCGGTCGAGCAGCATCAGCCGGACCGCCGCGGACGGCGCCTTCTCCAGCAGGTCGGCGACCAGGGTCAGGTTGCCGATCGACTTCGACATCTTGGCGCCGTCCTGGTGCACGGCCCCGACGTGCAGCATCCGCCGGGCGAACGGCCCCACCGCCACCGCCGCCTCGACCATCGCGGCCTGGTAGGCGTGGTGCGGGAACGTCAGGTCCTCGCCGCCCACCAGCACGTCGACCGACGAGCCGAGCGTGGCGGCGGCCATGGCGGCGCACTCGGCGTGCCAGCCGGGCCGGCCCCAGCCCCACGGGCTCGGCCACGCCGGGTCGCGCTCGCTCGACGGCCGCCAGACGGGGACGTCGAGCGGGTCGTCGCGCATCGGGTCGTCGGGCTCGTCGCCGAACGCCGCCGCGAGCTCCAGGGCGGTCGCGCGGTCCAGACCCGCCCGCTCGTGCACGCGGGCCCCACGGAAGAAGACGAAGCCCTCGCGCTCGTACGCGCGGCCGGCCACGAGCAGCGCCGCGGCGAGCTGGAGCACGTGCGGCACGTAGGAGCGGGCCCGCGGCACCATCGTCGGCCGGTGGACGTGCAGCGCCTCCATGTCGCGCTCGAAGAGGAACTCCTGGCTGAGCGCGAACTCGTCGTAGTACTTGCCGTGCGCCTCGGCGGCGCGGGTGAGCACGTCGTCGACGTCGGTGACGTTGCGGGCGATCGTCACCTCGACGCCCGCCGTCGCCAGCACGCCGCGGAGGGCGTCGGCCCACACGAACGTGGCCGCGTGGCCCAGGTGCGTGACGTCGTAGGGCGTGATGCCGCAGGTGTAGATCCGCGCGGTGCCGAGGATCGGCAGCGGACCGCCGGCCAGCCGCAGGTCGGCGCTGCGCAGCGGGCCCGGTTCGCCCACCCGGCCGGCGGCGCCGAGGACTCCGGAGGACGGCACGGGGACATGGGTCATGCCGCTAATCCTGCCTGCTGGCCCGCCCGAGCACAGCGCCCGGTCGAGGGATGTCGGCCCTACCCTGCCGCCGTGGACTTCGAGTTCACCGAGCGCCGGCCCGCCGGGCGCCTCGGGCGCTACGTCGAGTCGGTGTGGCACGCCCGGGGGCAGATCCCCTACACCCGCGAGAAGATCGCCCCCACCGGCTCGACCGTCGCCGGCATCGTGCTCGGCCCCCCGATCCAACAGACGCCGTCCGGTGGACCGCCCTTCCTGGCGCACACCGGCTTCCTGATCGGCCCGCACGACCGGCCGCTGGTCAACGAGCCCACCGGGCGCACCGACTGCGTCGGGATCGTGACGACGCCGATCGGCTGCCGCGCCGTGTTCGGCGTGCACCCCGCGGCGCTGCGCGGCCGCGTCGTCGACCTGCTGGAGGCCTGGCCCGCCGGCCGCCGGCTGCGCGAGGACCTGCTGTCCGCCGACGACGGCAGCACGCTGGACCGCACCGAGGCCGAGCTCGCGGCCGGACTGGACGAGTCGGACCGGGCTCTGGACCGCTGCGAGGGAGTGGTCGCCGCCCTCGAGGCGACGCCGGCGCGCCCCGTGGGCGAGATCGCCGACGAGCTGGGCATCTCGCACGGCTACCTGGACCGCGAGTTCACCCGCGTCGTCGGCATGCCGCCGCGGGCACTCGCCCGGGTGCTGCGCGTTCGGCGGCTGCTCGAACAGATCGACGTCCAGGACGACGTCCTGTGGACCAAGCTGGCCGCCGACCTCGGCTGGTACGACCAGTCCCACCTGGTCCGCGACGTCACGCGGCACACCGGCGTCCCGCCGTCGGCCTACGTCCGGGCGCAGCGCCGCTTCCTGCAGCCGGAGGAGCAGGCGCCGGGCTTCGTCCCCGAGGACGACGGGTGAAGTCCGTCCAAGACGCACCGCCGTCGACGCCGCCACGCTGACCGTCCGACCGGGGGGCGAGGAGGAGCGATGACGCAGGCGTTCACCGTGTCGCGGGAGCTGGACAGCCCGCCCGGCACCGTGTGGGAGCAGTTGACCGACTGGGACCGGGCAGCCGAGTGGCTCGGGGTGGAGTCGATCCGCGCCGAGGGGCCGACCGCCGTCGGGACGACGTTGGTCTTCCGCGCGCGAGGCAAGGACCGCCGCAGCGAGATCGTCGCGTTGGACCCGGGCCGCTCGATCACCCTGCGCTCGCAGCAGGGCGGCGTGACCGCCGACTACGCCTACGCCGTCGAACCGACCGGCTCCGGCAGCCGCGCAACCCTCACGGCCGACGTCCGGACCTCCGGCGTCTGGGCGCTCCTCGGCCCGGTGATCCGGGCGGCGATCCGCAAGGAGGACTCGGGCCAGCTCGAGGCCCTGGCCCGGTCCATCGCCACTCGCGGACGCGGGATCTGACTCGTTCCACGCGGAGCGAGGACACCCGGTCGGATGAATCAGGCCGATTCAGTGCCATAACGCGCTCCCCGCCGACGCCGGCCGTGGTCGGATCCGACGCGCCGCCATCGACGAGCCAGGGAGCGCCACGTGATCTCAGTTCAGAGCCGACCGACCACGGCGTTCCGGACACCGCACGTGCGCCTTCGCCGCACGGTCGCGCTCCTGGCCGCGGTGCTCGGGATGACTCTGCTGCTCCCTGCCCTCCCCGCCGGCGCCGCTCCCGCGAATGCCTGGGAAACGCCGACCGGCGGGAACGGCAACCAGATGTACAACGCCGGCGAGACGACGATGACCGCGAGCAACGCGGCGCGAGTGACCACCGCCTGGACCACCGCCAATGCCAACCGTGGGGGTGAGCAGACGCCGACGGTCGCCGGCGGCGTCGTCTACTACATCCACCGAGCGGTCAGCGTGACCGACTGGAACACACTGGTCGCTGCCTCGGCGCGGACCGGTCAGACGATGTGGGAGGTGCATCTCTCGCTGGCGCCGAACACCAGGCTCTTCGACGGCGGCGTGACCGTGTCCGGCTCGCTCGTGCTCATCCCGTTCTGGGCACCGGCCGAGGATGAGGTCGGGCTGATCGCTGTCGACAGGACTCGTCGCGCGATCGTCTGGACGAGCACAGGCGCCGGACGGTGGCGACTGGTCCTATTCCGATCGCCAGGTCTACGCCGACGGCAGCCGCGCCTACGTCCATCTCGCCGGGCGCACGTTGACCGCATACCGGCTCAGCGACGGACGGCCGTCGTGGACCATCCCATTGGCCTCGAACTACCGCGTCGGGATCGCACTCGGCGGCGGTCGGCTCTACATCGGGTACGACGAGGTCCCCGGCATCACCGCCTACGACGCGCGACGGGGCGGAAGCTGTGGACCGCACCGGGCCAGGGCACCCCGGTGCTCGCCGGTGGCCGGGTCTTCTCGACGCCGACCGATTACTCGGTGAACGCCGTGAACGCGGCCGGCTGCGGCAAGGCCGCCTGCCCGGCGCTGTGGACCAGGACGTTCCCCGTCGCGAGCAACCAAGACCCTGATGCTGGGAGGAGCGGACGCGAACGCGCTGTTCGTCACGTATCAGAAGACTCGTGCCGGGAAGCCCCTACTGGGACCGGCGTCATCGTCCGCCTGTCCGCCGCCACCGGCGCCGCAGCAGTGGACGCGCACCTGTCGGCACGTACATGTCGGCCACCGGTCCGCGGCGGTGACGTGGTGTGGGTGCTCAACTCCTACGTCGGTCCGGACGGCGTCGACAGGACTCGGATCCTGGGCTTCGCCGCAACCGGCACCCGCGCCACTCCCCTCCGCGAGATCCCGGTTCCGCAGTACGGCCGCCCGCAGACCCTGGCCATCGGCGGCGGCACCCTGCTGCACAAGACCCACATCGGCGCGGCACTGACCGGCTATCGCGTGCCCGGTAGCTGAGCCGACGGCGGAAGCGGCCGGATCCGCCTACGCTCCTCCGCCATGTCGACGGTCTTCGCGGGCATGGCGGCCAGCCTCGACGGCTTCATCCAGTCGACGTCCGGCGACCTGTCGTGGCTCAACGACGCCATGGCGCCGGGCGAGGACTACGGCTTCGCGGAGACCGAACGGCGCACCGGGGCGTACGTCATCGGTGCGAACACCTACCGCGAGATGGGCGGCAGCTCCGGCGGCGGCAAGGTGCCGACCTACGTGGTCACCCATGACGCCGGCCTCGCCAGGGGCAAGAACGTGCACGCGTTCGCCGGCGACCTGACGCAGCTGATCGACACCGTGCGCGCCGACATCGACCCCGGCAAGGACATCTGCGTCTTCGGCGGCGGGCAGGTGCTCACCCAGCTCCTGGACCTCGGCCTGATCGACGAGATCGGGCTGTCGATCATCCCCGTCGTCCTCGGGAGCGGTGTTCCCTTCTTCGGCGCGATGGGATCGAGCACCAAGCTCGAGCTGATGGACTGCCGACCGTTCCCCTCCGGCATCGTCGCCCTGAACTACCGGGTGGCCCGCCCCACCCCGAGCACGATCACGTAGGCGACGAGCCCGAGCACCAGGCAGCCGGCGACGGCGGGCACGTACGAACCCGACGCGTCGATCGCCGCACCGGCCAGCGGAGCACCGAACGCCGAGCCGATCCCGACGCTGGTGTAGAGCACGCCCAGCAGTCCACCCAGGCGGGGAGTGCCGAACCGCTCGGCGACGACGGCCGGGCCGATGGCGACGAAGCCGCCGTAGCCCAGACCCAGCACGATCGGCGAACGCGACCAGCACCCAGTAGCTCCCGCCGACGAGCCACAGCGCGAAGCTCCCGCCCATGGCCAGGAAGCAGCCCCGGAAGGCGCGGACGACGCCGGTGCGCGCCGCGACCGCCCCGAGCACCAGCCGCCCGGCGATGCTCGCACCGCCGATCACCCCGACCAGCGCCGCCGCGGCGACCTCGTCGACCCCGACGCTCTCGGCGTACCCCGGCAGGTGCACGAACGGGACGAACAAGGCGACGGCGATGATGCCCATGGCGACGTACAGCCGCCGGTAGTCGCGGTCGCGGACCGCCTCCCCCAGGGTCAGCGACGCCGGGCCCGACTGCACCGGCGGCCGTGCCACGACCAGCGCGCAGACCACCAGGACCGCGGCGCCGACCAGGCCGAGCAGGAGGTGGGTGTCGCGCCAGCCCAGCTCGCCGATCAGGGCGGCGGCCAGCGGCGCGACGGTGAGGGTGCCCAGACCGATGCCGGTGACCGCCACCCCGATCGCCAGCGTCCGCCGGCGCTCGAACCACCCGCCCACGACGGCCACCATCGGGACGTAGGCGCAGGCCACCGCGATGCCGACCCCGAGGCCGTAGGTGACAGTCCGATCCACAGCTCGCCGGCCTGCGAGGTCGCGGCCAGGCCGCCACCGAGCGCGAGCCCACCGACCAGCAGCACCCGCCGCGGGCCGTAGCGGTCCACCGCGACGCCGCTGAGCGCACCGAGGCCGAAGTACGTCAGCGACGTCAGGGCGAAGAACACCGACGTCGTGCCGCGGCTGGCGCCGAACTCGTCGGCCATCGGCCCGAGGAACGCGCCGAACGAGTAGGCGATCCCGAACGCGGTGAACATGCCCGCGAAGGCCGCGGCGACCATGACCCAGCCGCGGGCCGAGTCCACCGCCGGCGCCACTCGCATGCCGGCCGACGATAGGGCCGGTCGGTGCGCTCAGCCCTGCGGCTGCAGGACGAAGTCGTACCGCGCCTCGAACCACGGCTCGTCGATCGTGCCGCCGTCCGGCGTCTGCCCCGGCTCCCGCTTCTCGTAGCGGACGACGAGCTCCTCCTTGACGCCGAACACGACGTCGCTGTCGAGGTAGTCGGCGCCCTCCTCGAACAGGTGCGTGATCAGCGGCTCGAAGCCGGGCACGTTGATCAGGAAGTGCACGTGCGCCGGGCGGAAGTGGCTGATCTCGGTCTGCGAGATGAGCTCGCCCACCGGGCCGTCCATCGGGATCGTGTAGCCGAACGGCGCGACGGTGCGCACGCAGTAGCTGCCGTCCTCACGGGTCGTGTACTTGGCGCGCAGCCGTGCCTCGTCGACGTCGGCGTGCTGCGACTCGTAGAGCCCCTCGTTGTCGGCCTGCCACAGGTCGAGCACGGCCCCTGGCACGGGGTTGCCGTCGAGGTCCTTCACCGTGCCGAGCAGGACGAGCGGCGTACCGGGCAGACCCTGCGACATGTCGGCGCCGTACTCGAGCTCCGGCGAGCCCTCGATGTGGAACGGCCCGAGCACGGTGGCCGGCGTCGCCCGCGGGTCGAGTCGGTGGTTCATCTGGACGACGAGCATCGAGAGCCCGACGACGTCGGAGGTGAGGATGAACTCCTCGCGCTTCTCGTCGCTGACCTGCCCGGCGCGGTTGAGCCACTGGATCGCGGCCATCCACTCGGCCTCGGTGAGCCGCACCTCGCGGGCGAAGTCGTGCAGGTGGCGCACCAGCGCCGTCATCAGCTCGGCCAGCCGCGGATCGCGGGCGGTGGCCCAGCGCTCGACCGCGAGGTCGGTGATGTTCTCCTCGGTGACCAGCTGCACGGTTCTCCTCCTGCGGTGCGGTGATTCCTAGGGCGATTCCTACGGGGTCAGTACCAAGCGGACGCCGGCCTGACCAGAGGCCTGACGCCGCCATGCTTCGGCGACCTGGGCGAGCGGCAGCACCTCGTGCGCGACGGCCAGCCGGCCCGTCGGCGGCGTGCCCGGCGACGGCGGTCACGGCGGCGGCCCGCTCCTCGGGCTTCAGCGCGTTGTTGGTGTAGCCGGACACCTGCAGCGACTTGCTGCGCAGCACCGACGAGGAGAACTGCGCGGCGTCGCCGGAGGCACCGCCGAGGTTGACCAGCCGGCCGCCCTCGGCCAGCACCCGCGACGCCGCCGTCGCGGCGATGCCGAACACCGGGTCGACGACGACGTCCGCCTTGCCGTTGCACGCGTCCTGGAACCGGGCGGTCAGCGAGTCGACGTCGCCGGTCAGCGGGACGACGGCGTCCGCACCCGCCTGCCGCGCACGGTCCTGCGCCTCCTCCGACCGGCAGACGGCGACGACCCGGCCGGCGCCGAGGAGCTTCGCCGCCCCGATCGCTGCCTGGCCGACCGCTCCCCCGGCGCCCAGCACGAGCACGTGCTCGCCGGGCTGCAGCCGCGCGCGATCGGTGAGGATCATCCAGGCGGCGACGCCGGACAGCCCGATCGCCGCCAGGGCGTCGTCGGCGACGTCGGCCGTCACCGGGACGACGTCGCGCTCGGGGACGGCGCACAGCTCGGCCATGCTGCCGTCGCCCGGCGCCATGCCGGCCGAGGTCGCGAACCACACCCGCGTGCCCGGCTCGTGCACCGCCGACCGCTCGACGACGCCGACGCCCTGCACGCCGGGGACATAGGGCGTCGCCGGTCGCCCGAAGTACGAGGTGCCCGACGCCGCGAGCAGGTCGAGCGGGACGATCGGCGCGGCCGTGACCCGCACCAGGACGCCGCCGTCGGGCGCCGCCGGATCGGGGTGCTCGCCGTACGCCGGCGCCGTGCCCGGCTCGGTGAGGACGGCGGCCCTCACGACTGAGCCTCCGGATCGACATAGACAGCGTTGCGGTCGACGGCGAGGTACGCGTCCATGCCGATCGGCCGGCGGCGCTCCTCGGCGATCTGGCCGAGCAGCCCGGCCGCCCGCGCCAGCAGCGCGAAGCCGCGCAGCAGCTCGACCGGCAGGCCGAGGTCGGCGAGGGCGGCGCCGCAGACACCGGCGCCGTTGAGCGGCAGCCGCCGTCCGAGGATCTCCTCGTGCACCCGGCCGATCGCCTCGAACAGGCGCAGGTGCGGCCCGCGGAGGCCCTCCTCCTCGGCGATCCGGATCAGCACCGGCGTGCGGGGGTCGCCCACCTTGTGCACCGGGTGGCCGAGACCGGGGACGAAGCGCCCGGCCGCCCGGGTCGCCGTGACGGCCGACCGGGCCAGCTCGTCCCACCCGGCGTCGTCCGTCGGCAGCGCGCCGTCCACCGACTCGAGCACCTCGTGCAGGTAGGTGCCGCAGTCCTCGGTCACCCCGAGGAACCGCGAGCCGCCGCCGAGCAGCCCGGCGGCCAGCGCTCCCTGCAGCGAGTCCGGCGCCGAGAGGTAGGTCAGCCGGGCGGCGATCGCCGTCGGCGTGAAGCCGTGGTCGGCCAGGGCGACCAGGACGGCCTCGAACACGCGCGTCTCCGACGGCGTCGGCCGCCGGAGGGTGACCAGCCAGAAGGCGAGCTCGCCGAAGCCGACCTTGCCCATGAGGTCGGCGGTCAGGTCCTGCCCGAGCAGCCGGATCTCGTCGGCGGTCGAGGTGCCGAGCGACGTCGGGAAAGAGGGTGTGGTCGGGCGGGTGGAGTCTGAGTCGCTCACGCCGACTGCTCCTCTCCGGCCGGCTCGGCCAGCCAGCGTCGGATCTCGTCCCCGTGCTCGTCGAGCGTCGGCGGCGGCAGCCGGTAGCCGGCGGGCGTGGTGGAGAAGGTGATCGGGTTGCGCACCGAGGGGACCGCGGACGCACCCTCCCCCACGACGACGACCGGGTCCAGGCCGATCTCCTCGGCGAAGCCGACGCCCTGGTCGATGGTGTTGATCGGCCCGCACGGGACGCCGGCCCCGATGATCTCCCGGAACCACTCCATCTTGGTGCGGGTCTGCAGCCGCTCCACCAGGAGCGGCCGCAGCTCGTCGCGGTTCGCCGTCCGGTCCTCGTTGCGCCGGAACCGCGGGTCGTCGACCAGCTCCGGCACGCCGAGCACCTCGCACAGCCGGCGGAACTGGCCGTCGTTCCCGGCGGTGATGATCAGCTCGCCGTCCGAGCACGGCAGCGGCTCGTAGGGGAACAGGCTCGGGTGGCTGTTGCCCATGCGGAACGGGACGACGCCGCCGGCGACGAACGCGCTGGTCTGGTTCACCAGCCCCGACAGCGCCGACGACAGCAGGTTGACCTCGACGTGCTGGCCCTCGCCGGTCGCGTGCCGGTGGTTGAGCGCCGCGAGGACGCCGATCGTGGCGTGCAGCCCGGCCATGACGTCGAACAGCGCGACGCCGGCGCGGTACGGCTCGCCGTCGGCCTCGCCGGTCAGGCTCATGAAGCCCGAGATGGCCTGCACGATCAGGTCGTAGCCCGGCAGGGGCGCACCGCCGGGACCGCTGCCGAAGCCGCTGATCGAGGCGTAGACGATGCCCGGGTTGGTGGCCGCGACGGACTCGTGGTCCAGGCCGAACCGCGCCAGTCCGCCCGGCTTGAAGTTCTCCACGACCACGTCGGCCCGGCGGGCGAGCTCCTTGGCCAGCGCCAGGTCGTCGGGGTCCTTGAGGTCGAGGGCCACCGACCGCTTGTTGCGGTTGACGCCGAGGTAGTAGGTCGCGACGCCGTCACGGACCGGCGGCTGCCAGGTGCGGGTGTCGTCGCCACCCGGGCCTTCGACCTTCACGACCTCGGCACCGAGGTCGGCCAGCAGCATCGTCGAGTACGGGCCGGCGAGGATGCGGGAGAAGTCGGCCACGAGCAGCCCGGCCAGCGGTCCGCGGACCTCGGAACCGGTCCCGTCGAAGGTCATCGGGGGCAGCACACCTCTCGTCGTCGCGATCTGCGGACGCCCGTCCGCCCGGAGTCTGAGCGGGCCGCCGTCGACGTGTCAACCCGTCTCCGAAGCCCGCCGTAGCGGTACGACATCGACCCCTTGACAGCCTGCTGACCTGGCACGAAGGTGGCCGCCAAGGAGCCCTGGCCGTCTGACGGACAGTGGTCCGATTTCGTGACGACGACGTCCGAGGAGGAGACGATGACCCCATCCGCTCAGGCTCCGGAGCCCGGCCGACCCGTGGTGTTCCGCGGCGGCACGGTGCTGACCATGGACGACGCGTCGACGGTGCTGACCGACGCCGACGTCCTGGTCGTCGACGACAAGATCGCCGCCGTCGGCCAGCGACTGGACGTGCCCGAGGGCACGCACGAGATCGACGCCTCCGGCGGCATCGTGATGCCCGGGATGATCGACACCCACCGGCACATGTGGCAGACCGCCATGCGCGGCTACGGCGCCGACTGGACGCTCACCCAGTACTTCGTCTGGAACTACCTCGAGCACGGCCGGAAGTTCCGCCCGCAGGACATCGCCGCCGGCAACCGGCTGTCGGCCATCGAGTCCATCGACGCCGGCGTGACCACGACGGTCGACTGGTCGCACAACCTGCACACCCTCGACCACGCCGAGGCGGCCGTGGACGCGCTCCGCTCGGTACCGGGCCGGTTCGTCCTCGCCTACGGCAACATCCAGGCCGGCCCGTGGGAGTGGAGCGCCGACCCGGACGTGCGCTCGCTGCTGGAGCGGCTCCGCGACGCGAAGAGCGACATGCTCGGCGTGCAGATGGCCTTCGACGTCACCGGCGACCCGGCCTTCCCGGAGAAGGCGGCGTTCGAGGTCGCCCGCGACCTGGGCCTCCCGGTGACGACGCACGCCGGCGTCTGGGGCGCCACCAACGACGACGGCATCCGGCTGATGCACGAGAACGGGTTCATGAACCCCGACACCGTCTACGTGCACGCCTCGACGCTGACCCGCGACAGCTACCAGCGGATCGCCGCCACCGGCGGCTCCATCTCGGTCGCCACCGAGTCGGAGTGCAGCGCCGGGCAGGGGCACGCGCCGACCGAGCAGGTGCTGCAGTACGGCATCCCGGTGTCGCTGTCGATGGACACCAGCGTGTGGTGGAGCGGCGACATGTTCTCCGCGATGCGCGCGACCCTGAACGCAGACCGCATGGCCGAGCACATGGACGCCCACCTGAAGGGCGACACCATCACGCACCTGCGGCTGCGCGCGCAGAAGGTCGTCGAATGGACCACCCGGGGCGGCGCGCACGCGCTCGGCCGGACCGACATCGGCAGCCTGGAGGCCGGCAAGAAGGCCGACGTCGTCCTGATCAAGAACGACGACTCCCCCGTGTCGTTCCCGATCCTCAACCCGTTCGGGCACGTCGCCTTCCAGGCCCAGCGCGGCGACGTGCACACGGTGCTCGTCGACGGCCGGGCCGTGAAGTTCGCGCACAAGCTGGTCGGCATCGACCTCGCCCCGGTCCGCCAGGAGATCGAGGCGACCGTCGACTACCTCCGGTCGGAGCTCGGCGAGGAGGCGTGGCAGCAAGGCATGTTCCCCGACATGCCGTCGGCCGAGGCATCGATCCTGGACAACCCGTACCAGTACACGGACTACAAGGACGAGTCGAAGCGCGCCGGCGGCGAGGAGCGAGTCCTCGGTCGCTAGCGACCCCGGCGAGGAGGAGGGACATGGCGGGGCGGGGTGCGGGGCCGGACTTCGTCGAGGCACTGGCGCGGGGACTCGACGTCCTGGCGTGCTTCGACGCCGACCACCGCAGCATGTCCCTGTCCGAGGTGGCGGCGGCGGCCGGCCTCGCCCGGCCCACCGCACGCCGGCTGCTGCTGACGCTGGAGGAGCTCGGCTTCGTGCGCTCCTGCAGCGGCGCCTTCGAGCTGACCCCGAAGGTGCTCACCCTCGGCATGGCCTACGTCGGGGCGCTGGGCCTGTGGGACATCGCCCGGCCGCACCTCGAGGCGCTGGTCGCGCGCACCGGGGAGTCGTCGTCGATGGCCCAGCTGGACGGCTCGGACATCGTCTACGTCGCGCGGGTCTCGGTGCCCAAGCTCATCGCGCTCCGCGTGGACATCGGCACGCGCTTCCCCGCCGTCCAGACGTCGCAGGGCAAGGTGCTGCTCGCCGCGCTCGCACCCGACGAGCTGGCCGCCACCCTCGAGCTGCCCAGCCGCGCGGGCCTGCCGCCCTACATCGGCCGCTCCCCCGAGCAGCTCGCGGCCGAGCTCACCGAGGTGCGGGCCCGCGGCTGGGCGCTCGCCGACGAGGAACTCGCGCCCGGCGTCCGGTCGGTCGCCGTCCCGGTGCGAGACGGCGCCGGCGCCGTCCGGGCGGCCATGAACATCACCGTGCACGCCGCGGAGACCTCCACCGAGGTGCTGCTCGGCGAGCACCTCCCCCAGCTGCTGCGCACCGCCGGCGAGGTCAGCGCCGAGTGGGCGCTCTGGCAGGCGCGGCCGCACGTCGAGCTCGCCCGGCCCACGGACGGCTCCCTGCCCGCCTGACTCGGCCCTGTGCGAACGTTCCGGCCATGGTCGCGGTGCTCTCGATCCAGTCCCACGTCGCGTACGGCCACGTCGGCAACTCGTCGGCGGTCTTCCCGCTCCAGCGCCTCGGCATCGAGGTGTGGCCGGTGCACACGGTGCAGTTCTCCAACCACACCGGCTACGGCGAGTGGACCGGCCGCGTCTTCGACGGACAGGCGATCGAGGAGGTCGTCCAGGGCATCTCCGACCGCGGCGTGCTCGGCCGCTGCGACGCCGTCCTCTCCGGGTACCTGGGCTCGGCCGACATCGGCCACGCCGTCGTCCAGACGGTGGCGAAGGTCCGGGCCGCCAACCCCGACGCGGTCTACTGCTGCGACCCGGTGATCGGCGACGTCGGCCGCGGCGTGTTCGTGCGCCCCGGCATCGAGGAGTTCCTGCGCGACGTCGCCGTCCCGACCGCCGACGTCGTCACGCCCAACCACTTCGAGCTCGACCTGCTGTCGGGGACGACGACGCGGACGCTGGCCGAGGTGAAGGACGCCGTCGCCGCCGTGCACGCGCTCGGTCCGCAGGTGGTGCTGACGACGTCGCTGGTCGCCGACGACACCCCGGACGACGCCGTCGACCTGCTGGCCTCCGAGGGCGGCCGGCACCACCGCGTGCGCACCCCGCGGCTCGACGTCTCGGTCAACGGCGCGGGCGACGCCATCGCGGCGCTCTTCCTGGCCCACTGGCTCGAGACGCGGTCCGCCGGCGAGGCGCTGGGCCGCGCGGCGTCGTCGGTGTTCGGGCTGCTGGCCCGCACCGAGGCGGCGCGCTCGCGGGAGATCCTGCTCGTGGAGTCCCAGGAGGAGTTCGTGGCGCCCAGCCGCAGCTTCGAGGTCGTCGAGGTCTGACGAGCGCACTGCGGGCCCCGGTCGGCGACCGGGGCCCGCAGCGACGGCGACCGATCAGGCGGCGACGCGGTCCCGCTGGACCGGCGCGGCGCCGGGCTGCCCGAGCTCCGCGAGCGGGATGTGCGCGGTCTCCCTCGCGGTGAGGGCACAGAGCCCGGCGACGGTCGCCGCGGCCGCCGTCAGGATCGCGACGGGCAGCCAGCCGTCCGCCCCGTCGCCGACGATCGCGGCGGCGATGGTCGGCGAGAAGCCGCCGAGGGCGAAGCCGATCTGCGTGCCGATCGCCATGCCGGAGTACCGCACGTGGGTGCTGAACATCTCGCCGTACAGCGAGGGCCACACGCCGTTCGCCGCGGAGTAGACGACGCCGGAGAGCAGCGATGCCGAAGACGAAGATCAGCGGGAAGTTGCCCTGCCCGACCGCCCACAGGAACGGGAAGATGAGGACGGCCGAGCCGAAGGCGCCGAAGGCGAACACCGGCCGGCGTCCGATGCGGTCGGACAGCCGCGCCACAGCGGGATGGCGCCCAGCGCGACCACGTTGGCCGCGACGACGACCCAGAGGAAGGTGGCCTTGTCCAGGCCGACGTCGCCGGTCGCGTACGCCAGCGACCAGGTGGCCACGATCGTGCTCACGCCGGACACCAGCGCGCAGAGGATCACCCGCAGCACGCTGGCCCAGTGGTCGCGGAAGCAGGACGGCGACGGGCAGCTTGGCCACCTCGTGCGCCTGCTCGACCTTCTCGAACTCCGGCGTCTCGGGCAGGGTGCGCCGCACCCAGTAGCCGACCGCGACCACGAAGATCGAGAGGAAGAACGGGATCCGCCAGCCCCAGCTGTAGAGCTGCTCGTCGGGGAGCGCGGCGACCGGGATGAAGACGAGGGTCGCGAGGATCAGGCCGGCCTGGGTGCCGCTCAGCGTGAAGCTGGTGAAGAAGCCTCGTCGCCCTTCCGGGGCGTGCTCGAGGGTCAGCGAGTTCGCGCCGCTCTGCTCACCCGCGGCCGACAGGCCCTGCATGATGCGGAGCAGGACCAGCAGGATCGGCGCGAGCACGCCGATGGCCGCATACGACGGCAGGGCACCGATGAGGAACGTCGACGCGCCCATCAGCAGCAGCGTCAGGACCAGCATCTTCTTGCGGCCCACCCGGTCACCGAAGTGACCGATGATGACGGCGCCGATCGGACGGGCCACGTACGCGACGCCGAAGGTGGCCAGGGAGAGCAGGGTCGCGGTGGCCGGGTCGCTGTCGGAGAAGAACACCGTCGGGAAGACCAGGCCGGCCGCGGCGCCGTAGATGAAGAAGTCGTAGTACTCGAGCATGCTGCCGACGAAGCTGGCGAGGGCGGCCTTGCGCGGAACCCGTTCCTCGACGGGGCCACCGGCGGTGGTGGGGGTGCTCATGGGCGAACTCCTGGGAGTACCGGCGGCAGCGATTCTTCGTGCCGGGGGCGGATCGGGCGGTGCCCGATAGCGGTCAGCGATGCGGCGTGCGGTGCTGCTCGGGGCGTCCGGGGTCTCCGGCCGCTCGCCCGGGCCCCGTCTGCTCGGGGCCGTCAGGTGGCGCTTATGTACCAACTGGTTACGTACCAGATGGTGAGGTGATGGCAGTCACGTTGTCAAATCGGCACGCGAACGCCGAGGCGGCGCCGCGTCGACGGCGCTGGGAGGACCTGCAGGAAGGTCAGCGAGCGGTCAGCCAGGCGACGAGCATGTCGCCGAGGAGCCGCCGCTGGTGCGCGCGCCGACCGGGGTCGAGCATGTCCCGCGCGAAGATCGCGCCGAACGTGTGCCGGTTGGCCGTGCGGAAGACGCAGTAGGAGCTGATCACCTGGTGGACATCCAGGGCGTCGACGTCGTCCCGGAAGAGGCCGGCCGCCCAGCCCCGCTCCAGGATGGTGCCGAGGACGTCGAGCGCCGGGTTGGCCAGGCCGGAGAGCACGCTCGACCGCGCCAGGTGCTCGGCCCGGTGGATGTTCTCGATGCTGACCAGTCGGATGAAGTCCGGGTGCGACTCGTGGTGGTCGAAGGTCAGCGCGGCCAGCTCGCGGATCGCCTCGACCGGGTCGAGGTGCTCGACGTCGAGCTGCTGCTCCAGGCTGCGGATGAAGCCGTACGCCCGCTCCAGGACGGCGACGTAGAGCTGCTCCTTGCCGCCGAAGTAGTAGTAGATCATCCGCTTGGTGGTGCTCGTCTTGTCGGCGATCTCGTTGATCCGCGCCCCGGCGTAGCCGCGGTCGGCGAACTCCCGGGTGGCGACGGCGAGGATGTCGGCGCGGGTCCGCTCGGCGTCGCGGATGCGCTCTCGCACCTCGGCCGGCAGGCCCGCGTCCACGCCCCCGGCAACCGGGACGGGCTCGAACGGCTGCGCGGTCACCCCCCGAGCCTAGGTCGCGCGACGCGCCGAGGCGGAGGGCCGGTCGCACGACCCACTCCGGCGAGGGAGTGGCGCGCCGGCCCGGGATGTGGTCCCCTGAGAGCTAACTCACCAACTGGTACACAACCCGGAGGCCGCCCGTGAGCCGCAGATCGCACAGCTTTCTCGCCGGTCTGATCGGCACCGGGATCGCCCCGTCGCTCACGCCGCCGATGCACGAGCGCGAGGGCGACGAGCTCGGTCTGCGCTACGTGTACCGCCGGCTCGACCTCGACGCCCTCGGCCTGCCGCCCGAGTCCGTGGGCGACCTGCTGACCGCGGCCCGCCTGGCCGGCTACGACGGCGTCAACGTGACCCACCCCTGCAAGCAGCTGGTCCTGGCGCACCTCGACGAGCTCTCCCCCGACGCCGCCGCCCTCGGCGCGGTGAACACCGTGGTGTTCCGCGACGGCCGCGCGATCGGGCACAACACCGACTGGTCGGGCTTCGCGCGGGCGTTCGACCGGGGCCTCCCCGACGCCGCGCTGGGCGACGTCGTCCTGCTCGGCGCCGGCGGTGCGGGCGCGGCCGTCGCCCACGCCCTGCTCACCCTCGGCACCGCGCGGCTGACGATCCTGGACGTCGACGCCGACCGCGCCCGCGAACTGGCGGCCTCCCTCGCCGACCGGTTCGGCGCGGGCCGCGCCGCCGGCAGGGACGCCGCCGACGTGGCCGACACCGTGGGATCAGCGGACGGGCTCGTGCACGCCACCCCGACCGGGATGGCGGCGCATCCGGGGCTGCCGCTGCCGGCGGAGCTGCTGCGGCCCGACCTCTGGGTCGCCGACATCGTCTACCGGCCGCTGGAGACCGAGCTGGTGCGCACGGCGCGCGCGGCCGGCTGCCGGGTCCTCGACGGCGGCGGCATGGCGGTCTTCCAGGCGGTCGACGCCTTCCGCCTGATCACCGGCGTCGAGCCCGACGCCGACCGCATGCTCGCCCACTTCACCACGCTGGTCTCGACGCCCGAGCCGGGCGTCCGGGTCGGCTGAGCCGGTGACCCGCCGGGCGATCGCGACGGTGTGCCTGTCGGGCACCCTCGAGGACAAGCTGGCCGCGGCCGCCGAGGCCGGCTTCGACGGCATCGAGGTGTTCGAGCCCGACCTGATCGGCTCGCCGTGGACGCCGGCCGAGCTCGCCGGACGGTGCGCCGACGCCGGGCTCTCGGTCGACCTGTACCAGCCGTTCCGCGACCTCGACTCGACCGATCAGGAGCGCTTCGCCCGCAACCTGCGGCGCCTCGAGCGCAAGTTCGACGTCATGACCGACCTGGGCACCGACACGATCCTGGTCTGCTCCTCGGTCGCCCCGGACGCGGTCGCCGACCTCGACCGGCTGGCCGAGCAGCTGGCCGCCGCGGCGGCCCGGGCCGAGGAGCGCGGGCTGCGGCTGGCGTACGAGGCGCTGGCCTGGGGCGCCGAGGTGTCGACCTGGGACCGCTCGTGGGAGGCGGTGCGCCGGGCCGACCACGCGGCGCTCGGCCTGTGCCTGGACAGCTTCCACGTGCTCTCCCGCGGCGGCGATCCGGCGGGGTTCGCCGACGTCCCCGGCGAGAAGCTGTTCTTCCTGCAGCTGGCCGACGCGCCGCACCTGGACATGGACGTGCTCCAGTGGAGCCGGCACCACCGCCTCTTCCCCGGGCAGGGAGCCTTCGACCTGCCCGCCTTCCTCGGCGCCGTCCTCGCGGCGGGCTACTCCGGCCCGCTGTCGCTCGAGGTGTTCAACGACGTCTTCCGCCAGTCCGACCCGCACCGCGCCGCCGTCGACGCGATGCGCTCGCTGCTCTGGCTCGAGGAGTCCCTGGCCCGCCGCTCGCCCGGCGGGATCCCCGGTGTCGTGCTGCCGCCCGTGGCGCCGGCGCTGACCGGTCACTCGTTCGCCGAGCTGGCCGTCGACGGCGTCTCCGGCCCGCAGCTGGCCGACGCGCTGACCGCCCTCGGCTTCACGCACACCGGCCAGCACCGGTCCAAGCCCGTGCAGCTGTGGGAGCAGGGCCGGGCCCGGGTGCTCCTCAACGCCTCCGTCGTCCGCCCGGAGGCGGCGGGCCTGGCCGCCGTCGCCGCCCTGGGCCTGGAGAGCGCCGACCCGACCGGGTCGGCGCTGCGGGCCGAGGCGCTGCTGGCGCCGGTGCTGCCGCGGACGCGGGGCGCCGCCGAGGCCGAGCTGTCGGCGATCGCGGCGCCCGACGGCACCGAGGTGTTCTTCACCCGCACCGGACCGGAGAGCTGGCCCGCCGACTTCCTCGACACCGGCACCCCGGCCGGCCCCGGCGTCGGGCTGACCGGGATCGACCACGTCGGCCTCACGCAGCCGTTCGACTCCTTCGACGAGGCAGGGCTGTTCTACCGCGCGGTGCTCGGCCTCGAGCCGGACGGCGTGGTCGAGGTGGCAGCCCCGTTCGGCCTCGTCCGGACCCGCCCCGTGACCAACCCCGACCGGTCGCTCCGGCTGGCGCTGACCGCCTCGCTGCTGCGCCGCGGCGGCTGGGCACCCGGCGTGCCCGCACCGCAGCACGTCGCCTTCACCACGGACGACGTCGTGGCCACCGGGCGACGGCTGCGCGACTCCGGCGCCCCGCTGCTCGCCGTGCCCGCCAACTACCACGACGACCTCGAGGCCCGCGTCGACCTCGATCCCGGTCTCATGGCCGAGATGCGCGAGTGCGGGTTGCTCTACGACGAGGACGCCGCGGGCTGCTACCTGCACCTCTACACCGAGGTCCTCGGCGCGCGCGTCTTCTTCGAGGTCGTCCAGCGGATCGGCGGCTACACCGGCTACGGGACGGTCAACTCGCCCGTGCGCATGGCCGCGCACCGCCGGATGCGGATCAGCCCCGACCGGCCGCGCTGAGCACGTAGATGTACGCCTCGACCTCGCCGGTCGTCGTGCGCACCGTGGTCAGGACCCGCTCGTAGCCGGGCCCCTCGAAGTCGTCGAGCCGGGACCAGTGCGCGGGTAGGTCGGCCGACTCGAGGACCTGGACGCCGACCGCCGGGCCGTCGGGTTCGAGGATGATCGCGGGATAGCCGAGGGCGGAGCCCCAGCCGGCCTCCACGAGCCGCCCGCGCACCTCGCCCGGGATCCAGCGCCCTCCGAGCCCGGCGACGTGGGGTGGTTGGCCCGGCCGGGCGCGAGACTGCCGTAGATCGCCAGCCGGTGGTCGCCGTTCACGCCCGCGCCGGTCCCTCGCGCACGTCAGGAGTCTGCCTCGACGAGCCGCCGCACCCGGTCGGCGGTCGCCGGGTCGACGGGCAGCAGCGGGAGCGCCGCCAGCACCTCGTCGTCGTCGAGGCCCTCCGCGCGCAGGGCGGTCAGCAGGGCCGCGGCATCTGCACAGTCGGCCGGGACCGCCGTCCGCAGGGCCGCCTCGGCGAGGAACAGCACGCCGGCCAGGTCATCGGGGGCCGGCGGAACCGGCTCCGGCGCCGCCGCCGCGCGGGTGACCGTCTCGGCCGCGCGCACCAGCGACAGCGGCAGCCCCTCGGCCTCCACCTCGATCAGCGGCAGGTCGCCGAGCGCCGCGAGCACGAGGATCTCGGCGTCCGTCCGCAGCGGGGCCTCCCAGCCGCCGGACCGCACGACCCCCGCCCGGTCGCCGGGGTCCTCCCCCACGTCGTCGGCCAGCTCGGCCCAGTCGGCGGAGCGATCGATCCCCGCGCGGTCGGCGGCCCGCAGGCAGACGTCGAGCACGAAGGGCACCAGCACCTCGGCGTCGAAACGCTCGGCGTGCGTGCCGCCGTCCGGACCGAGTGCGCCGAGGACGTCGCGGAACGAACCCGGTACGGCGTCCGCGAGGTCGAGCCGGACGTCGGTCTCCGCAGCCAGTGACAGGCCGCGCACCGCGCGCTCCCCCACCGTCAGGCCGCTCGGCGCCACCCGCCCGTGCCGGCGGAGCAGGTGCGGGGTGTCCGACAGGCCGACCGCCCAGGCGCACGCCTCGGCGACCAGCGCCGGCGTGCGCTCCCGGAGCACGTCGCGCGTGAGCAGACCGAACCAGTCGACGTCGAACACCGGCCCCAGTGTCCCCGTCGGCCGGGTCGCCGCTCGCGGGGCCGACTCCGAGGATGTGGCCTACCGTGGGACGGAGGCGTCCGGAACTCGGGACGACGACGATGCGGGGGCACAGCGAGTGACTGGCAGGGAGAGCCCGTCGTCGACGCTGCCGCGCCGGTACCGCCACGACGCGTTCCTCTACGACTCCGCGCAGAGCCTTGCCGACGTCGCCGTCCCCTTCCTGCTGGACGGTCTCGCCGCCGGCGAGGCCGCGGTCGTGGCCACCGGCGCCGGCGCGGCGGACGTGCTCCGCGACGCCGTGGACGGTGATCCGCGGGTGCACGTCCTCGAGCGGCACGACGTCTACCGCGCCCGCACCCCGACCGCCATCACCACCTTCCGCCGGCTGGCCGAGGAGTACGCCGCGGCCGGCATCAACCGGGTGCGCGTGGTCGGCGAGGTCGACTTCGGACCGACCGAGCGCGACTGGCTCGAATGGCAGCGCTACGAGGCCGTGATCAACGAGGCCCTCGCGGCGTGGCCGCTCTGGGGCATGTGCCTCTTCGACACCCAGCGGCTGCCCGATCTCCTGCTCGAGTCCGCCCTCCGGACGCACACCGGCCTGGTCACCACCACCGAACGCCGGCCGAACCCGCACTTCGTCGACCCCGGCACGTACGTCCGCGGGCTGCCGGTCCCCGCTGAGCCGCTCGAGCAGACCGAGCCGCGACTCGCGGCCACGAGCGTGGGCGAGTACGTCGGTCTACGGCGCGCGGTGAGCGCGGAGCTCGCGACCGTGGACGCGTCCGCCGACCTGCTCGACGACTTCCTGCTCGCCGTCGACGAGATGACCAGCAACGCGCTGCGGCACGGTGCGGCCCCGGTGGGCCTGCGCCTGTGGGCGTCCGACGACCGGGTGGTCTGCACGATCTCCGACCAGGGGCCCGGCTTCGACGACCCGTTCGCCGGCTACGGCCCGGCCCACGGCGAGGACCTGTCGCGCGGCGGCATGGGCCTGTGGCTGGCCCGGCAGCTGTGCGACCACGTCGACATCACGCACGACGACGACGGCGTGCGCGTCCGGCTCACCGTCCGGCTGAACTGAGCGCCCGCGTCAGCCGAACAGGTCGCCGAGGAACGACTCCTTGCGCTTCTTGTGGTACTTCCGGTCGTCGTCGTAGTAGCGGTCGTCGCGAGCGGTCGTGCGACTGCTTCTGCCCGCGGACCTGGCCGAGCACCTCGCTGACGACCGCCCCGAACCCACCTCGGCGGAGCCGCGCCTCGGTGCCGCTCGCTGGTGGCTCTGCCCTGGTGGCCCGAGGACGCGGCGGCGGCCTGCTTCGTGACCGCCGCCCCGCGTGCCAGCTGTTCTCCGCATCGATCAGCCGGTCGAGCTCACCACGGTCGAGGAAGATCCCCCGGCAGTCGGTGCACTGGTCGACGTGCACCCCGTTGCGCTCGTAGGTACGCATCGTCCCGTGGCACTTGGGACAGGTCAGCTCCATGCCCGCGCCAACGGCGCGGGTCGGCGGCGAGTTCCCACCGGTCGCTCAGCGAGCCAGGAAGTGCACTCCCAGCCAGAGCCACACGAGCAGGACGGCGACGCGTCCCGGAACGGTGCGCATGGCGGCACCCATTGCCTGGCGCACCGGGCCGGCCGCGCGGTGGGGACGCGCGACCAACCACGCGCCGCCGGCCAGCCATGCCACGGTGGCCACCGCTCGCAGCACCGGATGGGCGAGGACGGGGTCCGCCAGGTCGCTCACCGTCGGCACCTCGTCCGACAGGAGCGCGATCACTTCCCATGACGTCACCGCGGCCAGCCAGACGAGCCACGGCAACGCCCTCCGACCGACCGTCGGGGAGGCCTCCCCGGATCGCCGGGTCAGGCCGACCAGCACGACGAGCGTGCCCGCCGTCCCGACCGCGACGAGTGCCCCGAGCGACAGCTCGCCCCAGACGGCGACCGCGACGGCGCAGGGAGCGGCGACCACCGCGGCCTCGACACGGCGGACGAGCAGCGATCTCACCGCCGCATGGTCCCGCGTGCTTCCGTCCAGCGGGACCGGGTGTTCGATGCTCCGAGGGCCTGCGGCGATACTGCAGCCCCGGTCTCAGACGATGGGAGCACCATGGACAAGGTCATGGCGAGCGCCGCCGACGCGGTCGCCGACATCCCGGACGGCGCGACGCTGTCCGTCGGCGGGTTCGGAATCTGCGGTGTCCCGATCAAGCTCATCGACGCCCTGCTCGAGCAGGGCACCGAGGACCTGGTCACCATCTCCAACAACTGTGGTGTGGACGACCAGGCGCTGGGCGTCCTGCTCTACGCCGGGCGGATCCGCAAGACGATCAGCTCGTTCGTCGGCGGCAACAAGGAGCTGGCCCGGCTCTACCTCTCCGGAGAGCTCGAGGTCGAGCTGACCCCGCAGGGCACGCTGGCCGAGCGGCTGCGCGCCGGCGGCACCGGCATCCCCGCCTTCTACACCCCGACCGGCGTCGGCACGATGGTCGCCGAGGGCGGCATCCCGGTGCGCTACGACGGCGAGGGCAACGTGGCGAAGACCAGCGAGCCCAAGGAGGTGCGGGTCTTCGACGGCGAGCAGTACGTGCTGGAGACGGCGCTGACCGCCGACTTCGCCCTGGTCCGCGCCTCGAAGGGCGACCGGCTGGGCAACCTGGTGTTCCACGAGTCGGCCCGCAACTTCAACCCGCTCTGCGGGATGGCCGGACGGGTGACGATCGCCGAGGTCGAGGAGCTGGTCGAGCCCGGCGACATCCTGCCCGAGGACGTGCACCTGCCCGGGGTCTTCGTCGACCGCGTCGTCGTCGTGGGCTCCGAGGGCAAGAAGATCGAGAAGCGCACCACCCGCCCGCGCACCGAGGGAGCACCCGCCTGATGGCACTCGACCGCGAACAGCTCGCCGCCCGCGTGGCCCTCGAGCTCGAGGACGGCCACTACGTCAACCTCGGCATCGGCATGCCGACCCTGGTGCCCAACTACGTGCCCGACGACATCCACGTCGTCCTGCACTCGGAGAACGGGATCCTCGGCGTCGGGCCGTACCCGTTCGAGGGCGAGGAGGACGCCGACCTCATCAACGCCGGCAAGGAGACCGTCACGATCCTGCCGGGCGCGAGCTTCTTCGACTCGTCGCTGTCGTTCGGGATGATCCGCGGCAAGCACCTCGACGTCGCGATCCTCGGCGCCATGCAGGTCAACGTCCGCGGCGACCTGGCCAACTGGCTGATCCCCGGGAAGATGGTCAACGGCATGGGCGGCGCGATGGACCTCGTCCACGGCGCCCGGCGGGTGATCATCATGATGGAGCACGTCGCCCGCGACGGGTCCGCGAAGATCGTCGAGGAGTGCACCCTGCCGCTGACCGGCAAGGCCTGCGTCGACCGGATCATCACCGACCTCGCCGTCATCGACGTCACCGCCGACGGCCTCGTCCTGCGCGAGGTCGCGCCCGGCGTGACCGCGGACGACGTCCTCGCCGCGACCGGCGCTCCCCTGACGGTGCCGGACGACGTCGCGACGATGCAGCTGCCCGCGACCGTCTGACGTCGGATCAGCTCGGCTGGGACGCCAGGGTCCGGGAGATGCCGCGGGCGGCGGCCCGGACACCTGGTGTCATCGTCCGGACGGCGGCAGCCGAGCTGCCCCGGACGACGATCGACAGCGCGGCGACCACGGTGCCACGGACCTCGATCGGGGCGGCGACGGACACCGCGTCGGTGGTGACCTGCCGGTCGCTGATCGCCACGCCGGTGCGCCGTACCTCGGCGAGGAGCACGCGCAACTGCCGGGGATCGGTCACGGTGTGGGGCGTGTACCGCTTCAGCGGGCCGGCCAGGACTCGGTCCTGCACCTCCACGGGGGCGTGGGCGAGCAGCACCAACCCCACGCCGGTCGGCGGCAGGGCGAACCGGCCCCCCACCTGCGTGTAGACGGCGACGGCGTCGCGAGCGGCGAACCGCTCGACGAACACCACCTCGATGTCGTCGCGGACGGCCAGCTGGACGTTCTCGTGGGTGACCTCGTACAGGTCCTCCATGAACGGGAGCGCCGCCTCGCGGAGCCCCAGCCCACGAGGCGCCAGGGCGCCCAGCTCCCAGATCCGCAGACCGACGCGGTACCGGCCGTCGTCGCCCCGCTCCAGCGCACCCCACGAGCACAACTCCGCGACGAGCCGGTGTGCCGTGGAGAGCGGGACGTCCACCACGCGGGAGATCTCCGAGAGCGCCAGCGCCGGCCGCTCCCGCGTGAAGGCGCCGAGCACGGCGAGAACCTTGCCCCCGGCGGTGCGCGAGCCGGTCAGAGCTCGAGCACCAGCTTCGGGCACGCCGCGCGGGACACGCAGATGAACATCGTGTCGTTGGCGGCCTGCTCGGCCGGCGTCAGCAGCGAGTCCCGGTGGTCGACCTCGCCCGACAGCACCGTCGTCTCGCACGTTCCGCACGTCCCTTCGGTGCACGACGAGAGCACGCTGATCCCCGCGTCCTCCACGACCTCGAGGACAGACTTGTCCGGCGGGACCGTCAAGGACAAGCCGCTCAGCGCGAGCTCGACCTCGAACGCACCGGTCAGCACCGGTTCCCCCACGTCCTTCGGCGCGAACCGCTCGACGCGGAGACTGCCCGACGGCCAGTCGGCGCAGCGCTGCTCGACGGCCAGCAGCAGGGGTTCGGGGCCGCAGCAGTAGACCAGGGTGTCCGGCAGTGGGGACCCGAGCAGGGCGTCGAGGTCGATGAGGCCGACCTCGTCCTGCGGGTGCAGGGTCACCCGGGAGCCGGTCGTCTCCTCGAGCGACTCCAGGAACGCCATCGAGCGGCGGCTGCGTCCCCCGTAGTGGAGCTCCCATTCCGCTCCGGCGGCGTCGGCCGCATCGATCATCGGCAGGATCGGCGTGATGCCGATGCCCCCGGCGACGAATACGTAGCGCGGGGCCGGCGCGAGCTCGAAGTGGTTGCGCGGTCCGCGCACCTCGACGTCGTCCCCCTGCTGGAGGGACTCGTGCACGTGCGCCGACCCGCCGCGGCTCTCCGGCTCGCGCAGGATGGCGACCCGCCAGACCGACCGGTCCCGCGGGTCCCCGCAGAGCGAGTACTGACGGACCAGCCCGCCCGGCAACTTCAGGTCGATGTGGGCCCCGGCGGACCACGCCGGCAGGTCGCCGCCGTCCGGCCGCCCTCAGCTCCAGGACGACGACGCCCTCGGCGCCGGTCGTGCGGCGGGCGACCCGCAGGCGCAGGTCCACCTCGTCGTGCGTGGTGTGCACGGTGCTCCTTCTCTCAGGCGAGGACCGGCGTCCGCTCGCGGATCTGGGCCGGATCGGTGACGACGTGCGCCGGCGGCTGCGGCAGCTCCACCGGCCCCCGCGCCGGAGCGCCGCCCGACGGATGGTCCGGGTGGGCGAGCAGCCACTCCCACATCTCGACCGGGTCCTCGACCTCGGTCTCGGCGCCGCAGTGGCAGCGGCCTCGCAGGCGGTCGGAGCCGGGCAGCCAGTTCACCCGCATCACCCGCTCGCCGGGGAGCATGTCGTTCATCGGATCGCCGGCTGCCCGACCACTGCGGCTTCCCCGGCCATCCGGTTGATCAGCCGCCGTGCCGCCAGGCCGCCGGTGTCGATGTTGATCGAGAGCTCCTGGTAGCCGTCGGCCTCGCCGGCGATGACCTGCTCGAGCACGTTCAGCGCCACGACGTCCTGCAGGACGACCGTGCGGTTGTTCTCGGCGAGGAAGTCCGAGACCCCCTGGTCGTCGAGCGCGAAGTCCCGGGCCACTGCCCAGAAGTCGTGCGTCGAGTGCTCCGTCTCCGGCGTGATCGCGTAGACGACCTCGACGTGGAAAGCGTCCGGGTCGGTGCCGTCGTCGTTCGGCAGGACCCCGACCGGCGCGATGCGGCTGTGCAGCTTGTACAGGCAGGGCGGCGTGAATTCGATGTCCTGCCAGCGCGTGATCCGCCCCTGGATGCCGGTGCTCTCCGAGTAGAAGGGCGGGCAGGCGGCGTCGGCCATGTGGCGGCTGACGTAGACGATGCCGGCCTCGTCGTCGACCTCGGTCGTGATCGGCGTCTCCGCCACCTCCGGGGTTCCGATGTAGCCCCCGTGCAGATACGTCTCGTGGGAGAGGTCCATCAGGTTGTCGACCAGCAGGCTCGCGCGGGCGGCGAGCGGTTCCATGCCGGAGACCGTCGTCCAGCCCTCCTGGTCCAGCCAGGGGGCGCGCGGGATGCGGCTGGCGTCGGCCCGATCCGGGTCGCCGATGAAGACCCAGACGAAGCTGTCCTGCTCCACCACCGGATAGGCCTTCAGCCGGGCGGTGCGCGGGACCCGCGTCTGGCCGGGGACGGCCACGCACACGCCGTCCGAGCCGTAGGTGAACCCGTGATAGCCGCAGACGACGGTGTCGCCCACCAGGTGGCTCGGGGACTCCGACAGCGGGAACCGTCGGTGCACGCACCGATCGCTCATCGCCGTGACCTGGCCGCCCTCGGTCCGCCAGAACAGGATCGACTCACCACAGATCGTCCGGCTGAACAGGTCCCGGCCGACCTCGCGCCCGTAGGCGGCCACGTACCACTGATTCCGGACGATCGACGTCATGCCCCTGCCTCTCCGCTGGCGAACTGCTCGGGTCCGAGGGTGACCGCCGTCACCGCCACCCAGGAAGGCGACTTCCGCCACGCGGAAGGGTTCAGGCCCGCCCTCAGGGTCGGTCGAGCGGGAGCGCCTCGCCGACCACGCGCAACAGCAGGTCGTGCAGGCGGCGGCGCTCGGCGGCAGGCAGAGCCGCGAGCTGCTCCTCCTCGGCGGCGGCGACGGCCGCGACGGCCTCGGCCCGGAGCGCGTGCCCGGTGTCCGTGGCCGCGACCAGCTTCGTCCGCCGGTCGGACGGCGAGGGACGGCGCTCCACGAGGCCCGCTCCGGCCAGGTCGTCGACGAGGAGCACCACCTGGCTGGGGTCGAGGCCGAGCACGGCGGCGAGGTCGCGCTGGGAAATGCCCTCGGCCGCCTCGCACGCGAGCAGGAGGACGGAGTAGGAACGCACCCGGAGGCCGAACGGGACCAGCGCGGCGTTGCCGGCGCGCGCGAACAACCCGCTGGCGCGCGCCAGCAGGAAACCCACGCCGTCGGTCAGCGAGCGGTCCTCCGCCGAACTATCCGTGTGATTCTCCATCGTTGACATTCTCCACTATCTCGCCCTAACGTCCAAGCACACCACCCGACCCGACCGAGGGAGTTCCGTGGACCTGTCCGGCAAGGTAGCCATCGTCACGGGAAGCGGCCGAGGTCTCGGCCTCGCGTACGCCCAGGAGCTCGCCCGGGCGGGAGCCGCCGTCGTCATCAATGACGTCGATGCGGCCGTCGCCGACTCCGCCGTCGCCAGCATCACCGAGGCCGGTGGCACCGCCGTCGCCGAGGTCGTGCCGGTCGGCACCAGCGAGGCCGCCCAGGCGCTGGTCGACCGCGCGGTCGAGGAGTTCGGCCGGCTCGACATCCTGGTCAACAACGCCGGCATCCTGCGCGACACGACGCTCTGGAAGATGAGCGACGACGACTTCGACGCCGTCATCACCACGCACCTGCGCGGCACGTTCACCTGCACCCGTGCTGCCGCGGTCCGGATGCGCGAGCAGGGCGAGGGCGGCCGGATCATCTGCGTGGGCTCCCCCACCGGGCAGGTCGGCAACTTCGGGCAGACCAACTACGCCGCGGCCAAGGCCGGCATCGTCGGCATGGTCCGCACCTGGGCCATGGAGCTGGCCCGCGCCGAGATCACCGTGAACGCGATCGTCCCGGTCGCCGCCACCGCGATGACCGAGACCGTGCCCTTCCTCAAGCCCTACGTCGACGCCCTGAACGCGGGCGAGCCGCTCCCACCGTTCGCCCGGCAGCAGCTCGGGTTCGGCTCGGCCCAGGACGCCGCCGGCCTCGTCGCCTTCCTCGCCTCCGACGCCGCAGCCGGGATCAGCGGCCAGGCGGTCGGCATCGGCGGCGACCGCCTGGCGCTGTGGAGCCACCCGACCGAGGCCGTGGTCGAGTTCGCCGACGGCACCGGCTGGTCGGCCGACGCGATCGCCGAGGTGTCTGGGCGGACAAGTTCGCCGCGTCCCAGCAGACCGTCGGTCAGCAGCTGCCGGAGCCGCCGAAATGAGTCTCGACCTCGATGCGCTCACCGCGATCGACGTGCACGTCCACGTGCACGCCGACCAGCACGGCCACCTGGCCCTCGACGACGAGCTGAACGCCGCCGCGGCGAAGTACTTCAAGGGCGACCCGTACGACCCGACCGTCCCGGAGATCGCCGCGGACTACCGGAACCTCAACATGGCGGCGGTCATCTTCACCGTCGACGCCGAGGCAGCCACCGGCCACCGGGCGCTGTCGAACGAGGAGATCGCCGACGCCGCCGCCCGGCACCACGACGTCCTCATCCCCTTCGGCTCGATCGACCCGGCGCGGGGCAGGGAGGGCGTCCAGCTCGCCCGCCGCCTGGTGGAATCGCACGGCGTCCGCGGCTTCAAGTTCCACCCCAGCCTGCAGGGCTTCGCGCCCAACGACCGCGCCGCCTATCCGCTGTACGAGGAGCTGCAGACGCTCGGGGTGCCGGCGCTGTTCCACACCGGCCAGACCGGCATCGGCGCGGGCCTGCCGGGCGGCCGCGGCATCAAGCTGCGCTACTCCGACCCGATGCTGCTCGACGACGTCGCCGCCGACTTCCCCGGGCTGACGATCATCATGGCCCACCCGTCGGTGCCCTGGCAGGACGCGGCGATCTCGATCGCCACCCACAAGGCGAACGTCTACATCGACCTCTCGGGCTGGTCGCCGAAGTACTTCCCGCCGCAGCTGGTCCGCGCCGCCAACACCCTGCTCAAGACGAAGGTGCTGTTCGGCTCCGACTACCCGCTGCTGCGGCCCGACCGCTGGGTCCGGGACTTCGAGGCGCTCGAGATCAAGGACGAGGTCCGCCCGCTGATCATGAAGGAGAACGCCATCCGAGCGCTCGGCCTGCGGAGTGCGTAACGCGGGGCTCGGCTCGTGGCCGGAACGCCGGCTGCGCATCTCCCCCGACCGGGACGCGATCTGGTTCGAGGGGACGACGACGTCGCACGCCCAGTTCGCCGAGCGGGTCCGCCGGACGGCGAGCGCGCTGACCGGACTCGGCGTCGTCGCCGGGGACCGGGTGGCGTGGACCGGCGGCAACCACCCGTCGGCACTGGAGACGCTCTACGCCTGCGGGCAGCTCGGCGCGATCTGGGTGCCGGTCAACGCGCGACTCGCCGTCCCCGAGGCCGAGTACGTGCTGCGCCACTCGGGGTCGACGGTCGTGATCCACGGCCGCGACCACGGGGGGCTGGCCGACGCGCTGCGCGACGTCGTCCCCACCTGGATCGCCGCCGAACCGCCGGTCGACGGCGGCACGGACTCCCTCCCCTACGAGGACCTGCTCGCCGCGGCCGAACCCGAGCTCCGCGACGAGCCGGTCGCCCTCGACGACCCCTGCCTGGTCATGTACACGTCCGGGACCACGGGTCGACCCAAGGGCGCGACGCTCACCCACGGCAACATGACCTGGAACGCGGTCAACCAGTTCATGGGTCTGGACTTCACCGGCGACGAGCGGACGCTGGCCCTCGCGCCGCTGTTCCACATCGGCGGCCTCAACGGCACGGTCAACCCGGCGCTGCTGCGCGGCGGCTGCGCCGTGGTGGTCCGGAAGTTCGACCCGGCCGAGACCCTCGCCGTCATCGAGGAGCAGCGGGTGACGTCGTTCTTCGCCGTCCCGACGATGCTCGACGCGATGTCCCGCGAGCCCGGCTTCCGCAGCCGGGACCTCTCCGCCCTGCGCACCATCGGCGCCGCCGGCGCCCCGCTGCCCCTGCCCACGCTGCGCACCTGGCTGGACCGCGGCATCACGATGCAGCAGTCGTACGGCATGACCGAGGCCGCGCCGGGCTGCACGGTGCTGGACTCCGCCGACGCCGAGCGCAAGGTCGGTTCGGCCGGCAAGCCGGTGTTCTTCACCGACGTCCGGGTCGTGCGGCCCGACGGCACCGAGGCCGGCGTCGACGAGGTCGGCGAGGTGATCGTGCAGGGCCCGAACGTGATGTCGGGTTACTGGAACGAGCCGGAGCGCACCGCCGAGGTGCTGGCCGACGGCTGGTACCGCACCGGGGACGCCGGCTCCCTGGACGACGAGGGCTTCCTCTACATCCGGGACCGCTACAAGGACATGATCATCTCGGGCGGGGAGAACATCTACCCCGCCGAGGTCGAGTCCGCGCTGCTCGAGTTCCCCGAGGTCGGTGGAGGCCGCCGTGATCGGCGTCCCCGACCCGCAGTGGGGCGAGGTGGGCATGGCGGTGGTCGTGCCCGCCGCGGGCACCGACCCCGACCCCGAGGAGCTGCGGCTCCGGCTGCGCAGTCGGCTCGCAGCGTTCAAGGTGCCCAAGTACGTGGAGTTCGCCGACGAACTCCCCAAGACCGCGACCGGCAAGGTCCGGAAGCCCGATCTACGCGACCACTACGTCCCGACGGAGGAGACCCCCGCATGAGCACGACCACGACGATCGCCGAACTGCCCTCGCTCAAGGGCCAGGACCTCGGCACCAGCGAGTGGGTCGAGATCACCCAGGACCGGGTGAACCTCTTCGCGGACGCGACCGGGGACCACCAGTGGATCCACATCGACGTCGAGCGCGCCAACGCCGAGAGCCCGTTCGGCGGGCCGATCGCCCACGGCTACCTGACGCTGTCGCTGATCATCCCGATGTACTCCGAGGTGCTCGTCGTCTCCGACGCGAAGATGGGCGTGAACTACGGCCTGAACAAGGTGCGGTTCCCCGCCCCGGTGCCGGTCGGCGCCAAGGTGCGGCTGACGGCCACGCTCAAGGACGTCGAAGAGGTCGCCGGCGGCCTGCAGATCACCGTCGCCGGCGTGATCGAGGCAGAAGGCGGCAGCAAGCCGGTCTGCATCGCCGAGCCGGTCTTCCGCATCTACGGCTGACCCGCGGGACTGCGCTCCTGGGGTGTTCCTCCCGGTCCTGGGGTCCTGCAGAACCCAGGAGGGCGAGGAACACCCCAGGAGCCCCTGCTGCGGATTTCGGCGGTCCAGGGGCCATACTGCTGCTGTTTCCGTTGACCTGCGGCCCCAGGACGAGTCCATGCCCCGCTACGGCGCCCAGTACGGGCCCGACGTCACCTTCCTCGGCGTCGACCGCTGCGACCTGGACGACGCGGCGTCCTACGCCGATGCCGACGTCGTCGTGCTCGGCGCCCCGTTCGACGGCGGGACGTCGCACCGGCCGGGCACCCGCTTCGGGCCGCAGGCCATCCGGATGACCGACTACCTCCCGCACGACGGCTCGCGGCCGAGCCTGGCGCTGCGCACCGACGGGCTGCGCGACCTCCGCGTGCTCGACGCCGGCGACGTCGAGATGTACTCCGGCGACATCGAGACCGCGCTCCCCGCGCTCGAGGCCGCCGTCGAGAAGGTGGCCCGCGCGGGCGCCATCCCGGTCATCCTCGGCGGCGACCACTCGATCGCCTTCGCGGACGCCAAGGGCGTGGCCAACGTCCTCGGCCACGGCCGGGTGTCGATGATCCACTTCGACGCGCACGCCGACACCGGCAACATCGAGTTCGGCTCGCTGTGGGGCCACGGCCAGCCGATGCGCCGGCTGATCGAGTCCGGTGCGCTCCGCGGCGACCGGTTCCTGCAGATCGGCCTGCGCGGCTACTGGCCGCCGCCCGAGACGCTGGACTGGATGGCCGCGCAGCGGATGCGCTCCTACGAGATGACCGAGATCGGGCACCGCGGGCTCGAGGAGTGCCTCACCGAGGCGTTCGGCATCGCCACCGACGAGTGCGAGGGCGTCTTCCTCTCCGTCGACATCGACGTCTGCGATCCCGGCCACGCGCCCGGCACCGGAACGCCCGAGCCCGGCGGGCTCACCGCCCGACAGCTGCTCGACTCGGTGCGGCGGATCTGCCTCGAGCTCCCGGTCGTCGGTGTCGACGTCGTCGAGGTCAGCCCGCCGTACGACCACGCCGACATCACCGCGGCGCTGGCGAACCGCGTCGTCCTCGAGGCGCTGTCGGCCATCGCCCGGCGCCGCCGCGGACGCCGCGCGACGGCACCCGCTGGGACCCCTCGCTCCCCCTGCTCGCCGACCGCCCGACCCCGGAGGACGCACCGTGACCGCCCACCCGCTCGACCCGCTGACCGCCGACGAGTTCCGCGCCGCCGCGGCGATCCTGCGCCGCGACCGCGGCGTGGACGAGCGCTGGCGGTTCGCCTCGATCGAGCTGCGCGAGCCGGCCAAGGACGTCGTCCGCGCGTTCACGGCCGGCGACCCGATCCGCCGCGAGGCGCGGGTGACCTGCTGGAGCCGGGACGACGGGACGCCGTACAAGGCGGTGGTCTCGCTGACCGACGACGCCGTCCTGTCGTGGGAGGCGGTGCCCGGCGAGCAGGCCAACATGACCCTCGACGAGTGGCACGAGGCGCACGAGGCGCTCATCAAGGAGCCGGCCGTCATCGAGGCCCTGGCCAAGCGCGGCATCACCGACCACGACCTGGTGCTCATCGACACCTGGGCGTTCGGGCACTCCCTGATCCCGGAGAGCTTCCAGGACCGGCGGGTGGGCTGGACCGACGTCTGGCTGCGCTCGGCGCCGCACGGCAACCCCTACGCCAACCCGGTCATGGGTCTGCACTTCATCGTCGACATGAACACGATGGAGCTGCTGCAGGTCGAGGACACCCCGCCGCCGGAGCGCCCCGCCGTCATGGGCGAGTACATCCCGGCACTGGTCCCCGGACTGCAGCAGCGCAGCGACATCAAGCCGCTGGAGATCACCCAGCCCGAGGGCGTCTCGTTCAGCCTCGACGGCAACGAGCTCCGGTGGCAGAACTGGACGATGCGGCTGGGCTTCACCCACCGCGAGGGCCTCGTGATCCACCGCGTGGGCTATCAGGACGGCGACGAGCTGCGCCCGATCGCGAACCGGCTGTCCTTCGCCGAGATGGTGGTCCCCTACCGCGACCCGAGCCCCGACCACCACCGCCGGACCGCCTTCGACATCGGCGAGTGGGGGCTGGGTTTCATGACCACGTCGCTCGAACTGGGCTGCGACTGCCTCGGGGACATCACCTACGTCGACGCCGTCCTGCACGACAGCAAGGGCGAGCCGACCACGATCACCAACGCCATCTGCCTGCACGAGGAGGACGACGGCGTGCTGTGGAAGCACGTCGACGAGAAGGCCGGGGCGGAGGTCCGCCGGTCGCGGCGGATGGTCGTGTCGTTCCACGCGACCGTGGCGAACTACGAGTACCTGATCTACTGGCGCTTCTACCAGGACGGCACGATCGAGTGCGAGGTCCGCGCCACCGGGATCATGGTGACCAGCGCGTTCGACGGCGCTCCCCCGCCGTACGGCACGGTCGTCGACGAGCGCACCTACGCGCCGTTCCACCAGCACTTCATCGTCGCCCGCATGGACCTCGAGGTCGACGGGCCGGAGAACACGGTCGTCGTCTCCGAGAGCGAGGCGCTCCCGGTCTCGGAGGACAACCCCTACGGCCTGGCCCTGGTGCAGCGCAGCCGGCCGTTGCTCACCGAGTCCGAGGGGCGGCAGGACGTCGACTTCGCGAGCCAGCGCAGCTGGAAGGTGGTCAACCGCAACCGGCTCAACCGGCTGGGCACGCCGACCGCCTACAAGCTCGTCCCGTCCGGCGCCCTCCCGGCGCTCGCCGCCCCGGGCGCGGCCTACCGGAAGCGCGCCGAGGTCATCGACCACACGCTCTGGGTCACGCCGTTCGCCGAGGACGAGCGGTGGCCGGCCGGCGAGTTCTGCAACCAGAGCCGGGCCGACACCGGGCTGCCCGAGTGGACGAAGGCCGACCGGTCGATCGCCGACACCGACATCGTGCTGTGGCACGTGTTCGGCATCCACCACATCACCCGGCCCGAGGACTGGCCGGTCATGCCGGTGGACGTCGTGTCGTTCTCGCTCAAGCCGGTCGGGTTCTTCGACCGCAACCCGGCGCTCGACCTGCCGCCGTCGCCCTCGACGTGCCACACGGACGAGGCGCCCTGCCACTGAGCGGGGCCGTCAGGCCTCCGGCTCGCTGAGCGGGAGCGGCGGGCGGCGCGTCCCCCACGCGTAGGTCTGCTTGCGCAGGCCGAGGTAGAGGTGGGTCTCGGTGGACTCGACGCCGTCGACCGCGCGGATCCGGGCGACGATGTCCAGCAGTTCGTCGTCGTCCTCGCAGACCACCTCGACCAGGACGTCCACCGAGCCGGCCGTGATCACGACGTAGTCGACCTCGGCGAACTCGGCGAGGGCATCCGCGACGGCGCGCGCGTCACCGCGGGTCCGGATCGCCACCATCGCCTCCCGCGCGAACCCCAGCTGCAGCGGGTCGGTGACGGCCACGATCTGCATCACGCCGGCGTCGAGCAGCCGCTGCACGCGCTGCCGGACCGCGGCCTCCGACAGCCCGACCGCGGTGGCGATCCGGGCGTAGGGACGGCGGCCGTCCTCCTGGAGCTGCTCGATGATGGCGCGCGAGACGTCGTCCAGCACGAACTGCCCGCGCATGCTCATCCCGACCCTCCCCGTCCGTGTCGCGGCGCACCGGCGGCACCGAGTGGTCGATCGTAACGACGCGCTTTCCCGACAGCATCGTCCGTCGGAGTGGGTTCGCACCGCGATTCCCACATCTCAGCCACCAGACCACGACGGGATTCGCAGAGCCACTGGGCGAAGGCTCCGGCGTACGGGGAGCATCAGCGTCGCCCTCACCATGAGCGACGGACAGGAGTCCAGTCATGAGCGCCCCCGACCAGTACGCCAGCGTCCGCTACCTCGTCACCGATGTGCAGGCCGCGATCGACTTCTACACCGCACACCTCGGCTTCGAGCTGAACACCAGCGCCGCACCGGCCTTCGCCGACGTCGTCCGTGGCCCGCTGCGACTCCTGCTCTCCGGGCCGACCAGCTCCGGCGCCCGCGCCACCCCCGACGACGCCGCCACCGCGGGCCGCAACCGCATCCACCTCGTGGTCGCCGATCTCGATGCCGAGATCGACCGGCTACGCGGCGCCGGCCTCTCCTTCCGCAGTGAGCTGGTCAGCGGTCCCGGCGGTCGCCAGATCCTGCTGGCCGACCCCGACGGCAACCTGATCGAGCTGTTCCAGCCCCGGTAGTGCGTCGGCCCGGACGCTATGCCTCCTGCTGCGGCGCGGCGACGTCGAGCGCGTCGTCCGGCGCGACGCTCGGGCGCTCGTCCCAGAACCGCTTGTCCCGCATCCGCCAGACGAGCATCAGGACGATGCCGATGACGAAGATCCCCAACCCGATCACCAGCGGCGGGCCCACCCCGAGCCAGGCCTGCTCCGTGTAGGAGTTCGCCGGGTCGGAGATGTCGATGATCGACTGCACGAGCAGCCAGATCAGCAGCAGCGACCCGATCACCGGGCCGACCCCGATGAGCAGGAACGCCTTGACGCTGCGCGTGAGCTGCCGGCGGTAGTAGATCGCGCAGGCGATGCCGGTCAGGGCGTAGTAGAACGCGATGAGCAGCGACAGCGCGGTGATCGAGTCGAACAGCGCGTTCTCGCTGATCAGGCTGACCAGCACGAACCAGGCACTGGCGATGATGCCGACCCACCACGTGGAGACGTCGGGGGTGCGGTGCTGCGGCGAGATGTGCGCGAACCGCCGGGGCAGGGCGTGCCGGCGGGCCATCGACAGCCCGGTACGGGACGCCGGGAGGATCGTCGTCTGCGTGGAGGCGATCGCCGCGGTGGCCACCGCCAAGAGCACCACCCAGTCCCAGCCACCCATGACCTCGCTGGAGAGCAGCGCGAAGATCGCCTCCTCCTCGTCGGCGTTCTCGGACAGGTAGTCCGTCCCGGCGAAGGCGAGGACCGCGATCGTGACGCCGACATAGGTGACCAGCAGGACGATCGTGGAGACGATGGCCGCCCGCCCGGACGACGACCGCGAGTCGCGGGTCTCCTCGGTGAGGTTCACCGCCGACTCCCAGCCCCAGTAGGCGAACACGCCCAGCAGCAGTCCGCCCGTCAGGGCGGCGCCGCCCTCGGCGAACGGGTTGAGCCAGTCCCAGCTCGGGTCGAGCCCGCCCATCGGGCTCTCGCCGGACAACCCCCGGACGAGCGCGACCGCGGCGAAGACGAGCAGCGCAACGGTCTGGGCGAGGATCAGCACGTTCTGCAGCTGCGCCGACAACTCGGTGCCGAGCACGCAGATCCAGGTCATCAGCAGCACGAGCGCGACGGTCAGGACGAGGACCACGACCGTGTTCTCGGCGAGATCGTCGAGGCCGACGGTCCGGAGCGTGAAGATCACGCCGACGTTGGCCAGCGAGCCGATGATCAGCACCCCGGTCATCGTGATGGCCCAGCCGCCGATCCAGCCCAGCCATGGGCCCATCGCCCGCGTGACCCACGAGAACGTCGTCCCGCAGTCGGGGTCGACCCGGTTGAGGGCCGCGAACGCTGCCGCGATGAGCAGCATCGGCACGAACGACGCCAGGAGCATTCCGGGCGCGTGCACGCCGCTGATGGCGACGAGCGCCCCGAGGATGGCGGCCAGCGAGTACGCCGGCGACGTCGACGCCAGCCCGATCACCAGCGCGTCCAGGAACCCGATGGCTCCTGGACGGAGGGTGGCTTCCTCCTCCGGAAGGACTGTTCCACCTGCAGGGTCAGCGCTCATGCGACGGTTATCGCAGCAGAAGGGCCCCTCCACAAGTGTTTGGAGGTTGCAATCCTGTTCCGACGACGGAACGCGTCGCTAGGGTGACGTCCTCTCGTGGAGGTGGACATGCGCATCCTGCTCGTCGGAGCCGGTGGGGTCGGCAGTGCGATCGTGGCGATCGCGGCCCGCCGCGACTTCGTGGAGCGGCTCGTCGTCGGCGACAACGACCTGGCCCGCGCCGAGAAGGCGGTGGCCACCGCCGGCGACCCGCGGCTCGTCGCCGCGCGCGTCGACGCCAGCGACGAGCAGGCCGTCGGGGCGCTGCTCGCCGAGCACCGCTGCGACGTGGTGCTCAACGCGACCGACCCGCGCTTCGTGATGCCGCTGTTCCGCGCCGCGCTGGCCGCCGGCGTCGACTACCTCGACATGGCCATGTCGCTGTCCCAGCCGCACCCCGAGCGCCCCTACGAGGAGACCGGGGTCAAGCTCGGTGACGAGCAGTTCGCCCTGGCCGCCGAGTGGGAGGCCTCCGGCCGGCTCGCCCTCGTGGGCATGGGTGTCGAGCCCGGACTGGCCGACGTGTTCGCCCGGTACGCGGCCGACCACCTGTTCTCCGAGATCGACGAGCTCGGCGTCCGCGACGGCTCGAACCTGACCGTGCGCGGCCACGACTTCGCGCCGTCGTTCAACATCTGGACGACGATCGAGGAGTGCCTGAACCCGCCGGTCGTCTGGGAGAAGGACCGGGGCTGGTTCACCACCGAGCCGTTCAGCGAGGCGGAGATCTTCGACTTCCCCGAGGGCATCGGGCCGGTGGAGTGCGTCAACGTGGAGCACGAGGAGGTGCTCCTCATGCCCCGCTGGATCGACGCCCGGCGGGTGACCTTCAAGTACGGGCTCGGCGCGGAGTTCATCGACGTCCTCAGGACGCTGCACAAGCTCGGCCTGGACTCGACCACGCCGGTGCGCGTGCGGGACGTCGAGGTGTCGCCGCGTGACGTGGTCGCCGCGGTGCTGCCCGACCCGGCGGGCCTGGGCGAGCTGATGAGCGGCAAGACCTGCGCCGGCCTGTGGGTCAGCGGCACGGGCACCGACGGCCGCCCGCGGCAGGTGTACCTGTACCACGTCGTCGACAACGCCTGGTCGATGGCGGAGTACCGGTCTCAGGCGGTGGTCTGGCAGACCGCGGTCAACCCCGTCGTCGCCCTCGAGCTGCTGGCGACCGGGGCGTGGCGCGGCAGCGGCGTCCTCGGGCCGGAGGCCTTCGACGCCGTGCCGTTCCTGGACCTGCTGACCGCCTACGGCTCCCCCTGGGGGATGCGCGAGGGCGGCTGAGGGTCACCGTCCGGCGGCGGTACCGGCATGTCGTCGTCCTCGCCGACCAGCTCGTACCGGTGCCAGTAGGTCTGGACGACGGCCTCGATGGCGGCCACTACCGGGATCGCCACCAGCCCGCCGAGCGGGCCGAACAGGGACGCGCCCACGATGACCGCTCCGAAGGCGACGGCGGGATGGATGAACACCGTCCGCGACGTGACGTGCGGGGCGAGGAAGTAGTTCTCGATCTGCTGGTAGACGGTCCCGAAGACGATCACCCAGATCGCGTCCCGCGGCTGCTCGGCCAGCGCGACCAGCGCCGGCAGCAGGATGGCCAGGTACGTGCCGATCGTCGGGATGAACTGCGAGACGAACCCGGTCCAGATGGCCAGCGGCAGCCAGTAGGGCACGCCCAGGATCAGCAGGAAGATCGCGGTGACCACGGTGCTCAGCGCCGCCAGCACGAGCCGGGAGACGACGTACCCGCCGGTCTTCTCCACCGCGATGGTCCACACGGTGGCGATCACCCGCTGCTGCCGGGCCGGGAACCGCCGGGAGACGACGTCGCGCAGCTTCGGCCCCTCGGCCGACATGTAGAACGCGAACAGCAGCAGGGTGAACCCCTGGAACACAGCCCCGATGACCGTGGTGACGAACCCGACCAGGTTGGGCGAGAAGTTCTCCGCGAGGTCCTGGATGCGCTCGGGGGTCAGCTTGAGCGCGTCCACGATGTCGCCGGACAGGAAGTTCGTGCCGAACGTGTCGTTGACCCAGGACACCACGCTGCGCACGACCTCGGGCGTCGACCGGATCAGCTGGCCGAGCTGGTCGACCAGCAGCGCGCCGAACACCCCGATGAACGCGGCCACGAGCGCGACGAGGCCGAACATGACCAGCCCGGTGGCCAGTCCCCGGCGCATGCCGCCCCGTTCGAGGCGGTGCACGACCGGTTCGATGCTGATCGCGAAGAGCCAGGCGAGGAACAGCAGGCCCAGGAAGCGGCTCAGGGACTGGAACGCCCAGACCGCGACCTGGAACACCGCCACCGCGGCCAGCGCATAGACGATGCCGCGCCGCAGCCACGCCGGGGGCTTGGGCATCAGTGCGGGCGTGCGCTCGGTCATGACCGCCTCCGGGCTGGCGCCGTGCCGTTGCCGTCGGCGGCACGGTAGCGATCACCGGCAGGCCGTCGGGCAGCTCAGCGCGCGGGGGCGTGCTCCGCGAAGACTGCGTCGAGGACGTCGAGCGCCTCGGTCAGCAGGTCCTGCCCGATGACCAGCGGGGGCAGGAAGCGCAGGACGTTGCCGAACGTGCCGGCCGTCAGGGCGATCACGCCCTGCGCGTGGCAGGCCTTGGCGATGCTCCCGGTGAGCGCCGCGTCGGGCTCGCGGGTGCCGGGCCGGACGAGCTCGACCGCGAGCATGGCCCCGCGGCCCCGGATGTCGCCGATGACTCCGGTGCGCTCCTGCAGGGCGCGCAGCCGCGGCAGCATCGTGGCCTCGATGGCCCGGGCGGCTCCGGCGAGGTCCAGCTCGCTGCATCGTCCGGAAGGTGGCCAGTGCGGCGGCGCAGGCGACCGGGTTGCCGCCGTAGGTGCCGCCGAGCCCACCGGTGTGACAGGCGTCCATCAGCTCGGCGCGGCCGGTGAGCCCGGCCAGCGGCAGCCCGCCGGCGATGCCCTTGGCGGTCGTGATCAGGTCCGGCACGACGCCCTCGTGCTCGGAGGCGAACCACTGCCCGGTCCGGCAGAAGCCGGTCTGGATCTCGTCGGCGATGAAGACGGCGCCCGCGCTGCGGCACCAGTCGGCGAGCGCCGGCAGGAAGCCCGGGGCCGGGACGACGAAGCCGCCCTCGCCCTGGATCGGCTCGATGAGGACGCCGGCGACGTTGGCCGCCCCGACCTGCGTCTCGATCATCGCGATCGCGCGGGCGGCGGCCTGCTCGCCGGTCAGGCCCGGCTCGTCGCGGAACGGGTAGGACATCGGGACGCGGTAGACCTCGCCCGCGAACGGCCCGAACCCGTTCTTGTAGGGCATGTTCTTCGCGGTCAGCGCCATCGTGAGGTTGGTCCGGCCGTGGTAGGCGTGGTCGAACACGACGACGGCCTGCCGGCCGGTGGCCAGGCGCGCGACCTTGACCGCGTTCTCCACCGCCTCGGCGCCGGAGTTGAACAGCGCCGAGCGCTTCTCGTGGTTCCCGGGGGTGAGCCGGGCCAGCTCCTCGCAGACGGCGACGTACCCCTCGTACGGCCCGACCATGAAGCAGGTGTGGGTGAAGGCGGCCACCTGGGCCTGGACCGCGGCCACGACCTCGGGCGCGGAGTTGCCCACGCTGGTGACGGCGATGCCCGACCCGAGGTCGATGAACGAGTTGCCGTCGACGTCGACGACGACCCCGCCACCGGCCCGCTCGACGTAGACCGGCAGGACACTGCTGACCGCCGACGTGACCGCGGCGGCCCGGCGAGCGGCCAGCTCCCGCGACCGGGGGCCGGGCACCTCGGTGACCAGGCGCCGCTCCTGGGCGACGGTGTCGGGTCCGGTGAGCAGGTCGGTCATGGCGTCTCCTCGCAGCGCGGGCCCCGTCAGGGGGAAGGATGCCGCTCCAGCCTGGGCCGTTCGGGCCCGCACCGGTACCGTCCACATCGGCACTCCGGGGCGCTCCTGGTGTCCAATCCGTCGAAGGGGTCTGCCGTGCCGGTCACCGTCGCGACCCTCCTGCGCACGCCGGCGCTGGAGCTGACGCTGCACACCGGAACCGCCGCGACCGACCGCCCCCTCTCCTGGGTGCACGTCAGCGAGCTGGCCGACCCGACGCCGTTCCTCGAGGGCGGGGAACTGCTGCTGACCACGGGGCTGGCGCTCCCTGAGGACGACGAGGGCATCCGGGAGTACGTGCTCAGGCTGGCCGGGGCGGGCGTCGCCGCCCTCGGGCTGGGCACCGGGCTGGGCATCCCGGAGGTGCCGGCCGTCCTCGTGGCCGCGGCGGACGCGAGCGGGATGGCCGTGCTCGAGGTTCCGCGGCAGACGCCGTTCATCGCGCTCTCGCGGACGGTCGCCAGCGCCCTCGCCGCGGAGGAGTACGCGGCGGTGGCCCGGACGTCGGCGGTCCAGCAGGAGCTGACGCGTGCGGCGGTCGCCCCCGGAGCACCGGGGACCGTCCTGGACCGGCTGGCCAAGCACCTCGGCGGCTGGGCCCTGCTGATCGACGCGGCGGGCACGCCCCTGGAGGCGGCCCCACCGGGCGCACGCGGTCGCGCCGGGGATCTGGCGACGGCGGTGGACCGACTGCGCGGCGCGCGTCCGCCGGCCGCCGCCGCGCTCACCCAGCCCGACGAGACCGTGCTGCTGCAGTCGCTCGGCACGGGGGCGCGCACCCGGGGTTTCCTCGCCGTCGGGCGACCGGGGCCGTTCCCGCCGGCCGACCGGCACGTCGTCAACGCGGTCGCGCTGCTGCTGACCCTGCGACTCGAGCAGTCCCGCGCCCTCGACAGCGCCACCGCCGCGCTGCGCACCGCCCTCCTGCGACTCCTGCTGGCCGGCGAGGAGGCCGCCGTGGCGCCGGTCGTCGCCGCACTGGGCGACCGGCTCCCGGCCGCACCGATCCGGGCGCTCGCCGTCCTCGGCAGTGCCGAGCAGCGGGCGGCCGCCGTCGACGTGGCCGCCGACGCCGCGGCGCACGCGCACGAGCCGGTGTTCTCGGCCGAGCTCGATGCGTCGCTCGTCGTGCTCGTCGGCGCCGACGCCGACCTCGCCGACCGGCTGGCCCTGCTGCCCGATCGGGTTCAGGGCGCCACGGTCGGGACGGCGCCACCGGTGGCGTGGAGCGAGCTGGCCGAGGGTGTCCGGCACGCGCGGCAGGCGGCCGAGCACGGCCGGTCCGCCGGTCGACCGGTGACGTCGTTCGCCGACCTGGCCGGCCACGGCGTGCGGGCGTTGCTCGACCCGGCGGCCACCGCGGCGTTCGCCGAGGCGGCGCTCGCCCCGCTGGTCGCCGCCGACCGCGCCGGCGCCGGGGACCTCGTCAACTCGCTGCGGGTGTGGCTGGGCGCGCACGGCCAGTGGGAGCCGGCGGCCGCCCGTCTCGGCGTCCACCGGCACACGCTGCGCAAGCGGATCCGCCGGGCCGAGGAACTGCTCGGCCGCGACCTCGACTCCCCCGGCGTCCGGGCCGAGCTCTGGCTGGCCCTGCACCCGCCGGGCGGAGCCGTCTGACTGACCGACGCGTTACGCGAAGGCGGGCATCACCTCGTCGTGCAGCAGCCGCAGCTGCTCGTCCACCGTCGCGACGCCCGGCAGCTCGCGGCCGGTGAACGCCTTCACCAGCGAGGCATCGGTGATCGCCGCGATGAGGTGGTTGACGCCGGCCGGCTCGATCTCCTTGATCTGGGCCGTCACCTCCTCGGGGGTGCCGGCGAAGGAGAGCTTCTCGGCGATCTCCGGCGTCGTCAGCTCGACGCCGCGCGCCAGGTCGCCCCCGCCGATCGCCTCGATGATCGGCTTGAGGCTGTCCGGGTCCACGCCGTTGCGCTCGAGCTGCTCGGCCGGCATCGACGAGGCGTAGATGCCGACCATGCTGCGCGCGGCGTCCTTCGCGGCGGCGGAGTCCCGCCCGACGGCGACGACCACCCAGGCACCGAAGTCCAGCGTCGTCCAGTCCTTGCCGGCCTTCTCGGCTCCGGCCCGCAGGTGCTCGGCCGCGTAGTCGTAGGCCTCGCGCGTGTAGCTCAGCGCGTGGTGGCAGCCGTCGGAGTGCTCGGCCGACGCGACGAACGACTTGGGGCCACGCATGGCGCCCATCTTCACCGGCAGGTGCTCCTGCACCGGGCGGGCGAAGGTGAACAGCCCCTCGTAGTGGAAGAACTCCCCGTCGAAGGTGATGGCGCCCTCGTCGAGCAGCGTGCGGACCACGTGAACCCCCTCGATGGTCCGCGAGAGCGGCTTGGTCTGGGCCCAGTCGATCTTGTACTCGGCGAGCAGCCCGAAGTTCCCGCTGCCCAGGACCACCTCGGCCCGGCCCCCGGTCAGCTCGTCGAGCGTCGCGGCCGCCTGGGCGATGAGCGTGGGCTCCCGCAGGACGACCCCCGACAGGCTCGGCCCCATGCGGATCTGCGAGGTCTGCTGCGCCGCCGCGGCGAACAGCAGCCAGAGATCCTTGTGCCAGGTCTCGTCGGCGGCGTAGACGGCGTAGAAGCCGAGCTCGTCGGCCAGCTTGATGGCCCGCAGCGACTCCTCGAGCGGGTAGTCGGGCAACATGGCGTAGCTGAACTTCATCGGATCTCCTCACGGGGGGCGGCGGCCTTCGGAGCGGTGCGGGGGTCCGGCACCGCGGCCCGGCCGGCCTCGCGGATCTGCCGGAGGTGGGCGGCGACCTCGATCGCGTCGCCCTCGGGAACGCCGTCGGAGTGCCGGTCCGGCCGCGCGATGAGCAGGTAGAGCAACCCGGAGCCTGCGACGACCGCGACGCCGATGGCGACGATCCAGTCGTCGAGGAACACGCCGGTGTCCCCGGGGCGGATCAGCAGGTAGATCGCGAAGACGCCGTACGCGAGCGCGACGACGTTGACGACCATCCCCCAGCTGCCGAGGTTCCACAGCCCCGCCGGCCGCCAGCCCTTGAGCCGCTGGCGCAGCGCGGCGAGCACGACGGCCTGGAAGGCGATGTAGATGCCGCAGACGGCGAAGGCGGTCACCCGGGCCAGGTTGTCGGGGCGCCAGAAGACGTACAGGCAGATGAGCATCGGGACGACGGTCACCACGACCAGTGCGTTGATCGGCACCGCGTGCCGGGCCGGCAGGTGCGACAGCCACGCGCTGCCCGGGAGCATGCGGTCGCGGCCGAAGGAGTAGAGCAGTCGGCTGCCGGCGGCCTGCAGCGACAGCACGCACGAGATGAACGCCGTCACGGTGATGACGAGGAAGACCTTGGACCCGAAGGTGCCCAGCGAGCTCTCCAGGATGCCGGGGATCGGGTCGACGTCCTCGCCGGCGACGATCGCCTCGAGGTCGGGGGCGGCGAGCACGTACCCGGCGTAGGACAGGAACCCGGACACGCCGCCGACGACGATCGTCAGGATCATCGCCCTCGGGATCCGCCGCGTCGGGTCGGAGACCTCCTCGGCGACGTCGCCGCAGGCCTCGAACCCGTAGAACAGGAACAGGCCGGACAGCGAGGCGGCGAGGAAGGTGACGGCGTAGGACTCGCCCCCGCCCGCGCCCATGGTGTCGAAGAAGATCGAGAACGGCTGCTCGCGCTGGAAGAGCAGCAGGTACAGGCCGAGCACGATGACGCCGATCAGCTCCGCGGCCAGTCCGATCTTGGCGACCCGCGCGAGCGTCCGGGTGCCGCTGACGTTGGCGATGAGCGCGATGGCCAGCAGGCCGACGGCGGTGAGCAGCACGACGCCGGGGGTCGCCTCGATCGAGAACAGGGCCGCGACGAACCCGCCGCCGAACTCCGCGACGGCGGTGATCGTGACGATCACCGCCCAGATGTAGATCCAGGAGACGGTCCACGCGTACCGCCGGTTCCACAGCCGCCGGGTCCACGGGTAGATGCCGCCGGCGAGCGGGTACTGCGACACGACCTCGCCGAACACCAGCGCGACCATCAACTGGCCGAGGCCGACGATCACGATCCACCAGATCGCCGGCGGCCCGCCGATGGAGAGGCTGAAGGCGAACAGGGAGTAGACGCCGACCAGCGGCGACAGGTACGTGAAGCCGAGGGCCATGTTCGACCAGAGGCCCATGCCTCGCTCGAACTCCCCCGTGTAGCCGAGCGCGGCCAGCTGTTCGTCGTCGGCGGAGCGGATGGGTTGGGCGTCGGGAACGGTCACCGGGGATCTCCTCGGGATCGGCGCGGCAGTGGTGCTGATCACACGATCGCGGCGAAACCTATAGATCCACAGTTCAAAGGGCAAGGGCCCGCTGATCGGCGCTGGGCAGGTACAGCCGCCACGGAAGGCCGGGCACCTCGACGGCCGTCTCGGACCCCTCGGGCGGCGCGTCGAGCAGGTCACCGACCAGCCAGCGCGGCGACGTCGACAGGACGACGCGGCCCTCCTCGTTGAGCACCACGACCGCGGACGGACTGGTGACGAGACCGGGGTCGAGCGTGCGCAGCAGATGGTTCTCGAACCGGTTGACCGGCACGTCGGCGCCGATCACACCGAGGAACTCGCCCTCGCCGACGAGCGGAGCGGTCAGGGTCAGCAGGTAGCGCCCCGTGCCGTGCACGTCGACGTACGGACCGACGACGTGGCGCCGCCCGGTCCGCCGGGGGACGTCGAACCACTCGGTCGCCGGGTAGTCGTAGAAGTCGAGGCTGGCCGGGCGGAGGTCCGGCCGCAGGGCCGCGATCCGGCCGCCGTCCGCCTGCCACCACAGCAGCCGGACGTCCCGGTCCGGGCGAGGAGCGGCGACGAGCCCCAGGCCGACGGCCAGCTGTCCCGGCGCGGCCAGGAGCTGCCGGGCGCGCTGCTCCAGGTCCGTCGCCCCGGCCCGCGCCTCCGGCTCACCGGCGCCCAGCGCGGCCAGGGCCGCGTCGTGCAGGTCGGCGACGCAGGCGAACACCCGCTCGACCGCGGCGGTGACCACGCCCGCGATCCGGTCGGCCTCGGGAACGGTCATCGCGCGGCTCCGCAGCCGCTCGAGGTGCAGGTCGATCGACCACAGCGTTCGCCGGTCGACGTGCTGCTCGGTGAGGTCGCGGGCCCGCGCGGGGTCCCGCTTCTCGACGGCGTCGAGGACGGCGCGGTGCGCGTCGACGATCTCGGCCAGCAGCTCCGGCGCGTGCGCGGGCGGCCACGGCAGCTGGCCGAGCTCCAGGTGCAGCTCCATCTCCTGCATCGTCAGCCGGACCGAGTGCGCCGCGGCCGCCATCTCCACGTAGAACCGGCCGTCGGCGCGGCGCTGCGCCGTCGTCGTGGGCTCCGCGGCGAGCCGGTCGACGATCTCGCGCAGCCGGGCGATCTCGCCGACCGAGGCGCGGCCGGCGGCCAGCCGGGCGGCGGTGGCGGCGACCGCGCCGTGGGCGTCACCGAGCTCGCGCAGGTCGGTGGTCCCGAGCTCGGCGAGCCGGGCGTCGGCCAGTTCCGCGAGCGCGTCGTCGCGGGAGCGGACGAAGCTGCCGCCGCCCCGGCCGCGGCGGGTCTCGACGAGGCCGAGCTCCCGCAGCTCGGCCAGCGCGTCGCGCAGGGTCACCGTGGAGACGTTGAGCATCGTGGCCAGCTCGGTCTCCGCCGGCAGCTGCTCGCCGTCGCCGAGCAGGCCCAGGGCGATCGCGCTGCCCACCCGCCGGACGACGGCCTCGCTGCGGAGCGCGCCGTCGTCGAGCGGTGCGAACACCGCTCGCCGCGCGTCCCCGCTGAGCACCTGCACGCGCGTCCTCCCGGTCCCGATTGGCCGGTCAGTCTCCCACTCGCGCCGCCCGGACGTTAACCATTGATCTCATAGGTTTCCCTCGTTAGCGTGACCGCCACTCCCCCGCCGCGACGAGGAGAACGCCCGTGACGCAGGTGCAGCCCGACCGCACACCCGGAGCCGACGCACTCTCCGTGCCCTTCACGCCCGGGGTCCCGGACAACCCCCCGGAGCTGCTGGCCTACCCCGAGACCCTGGCCGGCCCCCTGCCGGAGCCCCCCGCCGACCCGCGCACCCGGGCCTTCGTCGAGCAGTGGCGCAACGCCTCGTACAACTGCTTCTCGTCGGGCCACAAGTTCTGCCGCGAGGTCTGCCCGGTCACCCAGGTCGAGCGCAACGAGTCGTGGACCCCCACGGCCTTCCACGCCAACGTCGTCGCCATGGAGCGCGGCGAGCTCGACATCGAGGACGTCGCCGCCGACTACGTCAACTGCACCCAGTGCGGGGCCTGCGAGCTGCGCTGCCCGAACACGCTGTTCACCGGCGACTTCTACCGGTTCCGCACGCGCACGGTCGACGTCGTCAAGGCGGTGCGCTCGCTCGCCGTCGAGATGGGCGTCCACCAGCCGAACTGGAAGAGCTGGAACGAGCGCACCGACCTGCGCACGCACGAGCCGGTGCTCGGCGAGACGCCGGTCAGCCAGGAGCGGGTGCGCGACTGGGCCGAGGGGCTGGATCTCCCGATCGGCGGCGAGACGGTCCTGTTCGTCGACTGCGAGGCCGCGTTCTACCGCACGTCGGTGCCCCGGGCCGTCGCCCAGATGCTGCAGATGGCCGGCTACGAGTTCGGCCTGATGGGCGAGCAGTGGTGCTGCGGCGGACCGGCCGCGGAGATGGGCTACGCCGAGCAGGCCCAGCGGTTCGCCCGGCACAACCTGGACAACTGGCGGTCGACCGGCACGAAGCGCGTGCTGGTGCTCGACCCGCACGACTACATCAGCTTCACCGAGGACTACCCGAAGTACTTCGGCGAGGAGTTCGACATCGAGGTCGTGCTCGTCATCGAGGTGCTGGCCCAGCTGCTGCGCGAGGGCCGGCTGACCCCCTCGGTGCCGGTGGACCGGGCGATCACGTACCACGACCCGTGCCGGCTCAACAAGCGCAAGGGCATCTGGGAAGAGCCGCGCGAGCTGCTGCGCGCGATCCCCGGCCTGCGCTTCGAGGACGTCGACCGGGTGACCCAGTGGTCCTACTGCTCGGGCGGCGGCGGGGGTCTGCCGATCGAGAAACCGGAGCTGACCGCGCGGATCAGCGACCTCCGCCTGGAGCGCGCGGCGGAGCTCGACGTCGACACCCTGGTGAGCGCCTGCCCGTGGTCGGAGCGGCCGCTGTCGGAGGCCGGCGACGCACAGGACATCGACGTCGTCGACCTGCACGAGCTGTTCGCGCAGTCGCTCGGCATCGCCGTCGGCGGCTCCCGCGGCGACGTCGGCGACCGACGGCTCGCCCAGGAGCGGACCGGCGTGCCCGGCCGGGCACGCCGGACGAGAGGGACCTGCGCCGGCGCGGGCGGCGGCTGCGGGAACGTCGGCGGCTGCGGATGCGGGGGCCACTGATGGCGAGCGCGCTACCCGCCGGATCGATCGCCGGAGAGCTGCACACCCCGCCCCTCGACGCCGCCCGCCTCGACACCCTGGTGACGGCGCTGCGCGGCGTGCTGCCCGAGAACCAGATCCTGACCGCGAAGACCGACCGCTGGAACCGCGCCCGCGTGCCCGCGCCGTTCCCGGTGCACCGCTGGGGCGAGCGCGTGCCCGACGTCGTCGTCCTGCCGACGTCGACCGAGCAGGTCGCCGCGGTGGTCCGGATCGCCAACGAACTGCGGGTGCCGGTGGTACCGCGCGACGGCGGCACCGGGCTGACCGACGGCGCGGTGCCGCTGCGCCGGGGCATCGTCGTCGACGTCAAGAAGATGAACCAGATCCACGAGCTGGACCTGGTCAACCGGACCGTCACCGTCGGGACCGGCATCAACATGCTCAAGCTCAACGAGCGGCTGGCCCAGCACGGGCTCATCTATCCGGACGACCCGGCGTCCTACCCGTGCTCGCTGGTCGGCGGGCGGATCGGCACCAGCGGCTGGTCGCTGATCGGCTCGCGCTACGGGCACACCCGCGACCTGGTGCTCAGCTTCGACCACGTGCTCCCGACCGGCGAGGTGATGCACGTCGGCGACGGCATCGGCGGCAAGATCAGCAAGTCCTCGAGCGGCTACCAGCTCAAGCACCTGTTCATGGGCCACCAGGGCACGCTGGGCATCGCGACGAAGGCGACGCTGAAGCTGTACCCGAAGCCCGAGGCGGAGCTCTCGCCGTTCTGGGCGTTCGACGACTACGACGAGGCCTACGCCTGCGTGGGAGCGCTGGCCCGGGCCGGCGTCGCGACGTTCGCCGGTGCGGTCCTCTTCGACGAGCACAAGGTCGCCTACCTGCGCCGGGACGACGAGGCCTACATCCCGCAGCCCGCCGACGTCCGCGCCCTGGTGTGCGCGGTGATGTACGGCTACGAGGACGAGGTCCGCGTCGGCGGCCGGCGGCTGTTCCGCATCGCGAAGGAGCACGGCGCCCGCTACCTCGGCGACGAGATCTCCGAGGGCGACTGGGCCGCCCGGCACGACCGGTACGCCACTCCCCTGCACGGCCGCACCAAGGAGGGCCAGGTCGTCCCGATGTCGTGGCACTGCGAGGACGCCGCGATCAGCTACTCGCACGTCCCCGCCGTCACCAAGGCCTGGCACGACATCGTCGCGGACCTGCGCCGGAAGACCGACGTCTTCGACGACTGGGGCATGTTCGCCTACACGTCGGCCGACACCGGCGTCGACTACCTCACCGAGATCGACGTCGGCATCTGGGAACAGCGCCTCGACGACGCGGCGTGGGCCGCCTGGGTGCAGGCGAAGCGGGACATCGCCGCGGCCGCGATCGCGGTCGGCGGCTCGATCAGCGCCTGCCACGGCTCCTGCCGCGAGGGCGAGGTCGACCTCGTGCCGGAGGAGCTGGGGCGCGGGTTCGGCGTGATGCTCGACGTGAAGCGGGCGCTGGACCCGAACAACATCATGAATCCCGGCAAGTACCTGCTCGACCGTGCCTACGAGGGAGGTCCCGATGCCCGCTGAGGACGCCCCGCCGTCGCCACCGGTCGAGCAGCCGCACGGCCTGCACGCCACGGCGCCGTACCGGTTCGCCGAGCAGCAGACGCCACCGGCGCCGGTGCCGGCCAGCGAGGTCGCGCAGACGACGTTCGAGCACGTCTACGAGGTCGACCCCCGGCTCATGCAGGTGCACGTGCTCCAGCAGGTGTTCCCCAACTGGGACACGCTCCGGATCATGCGCAGCCGGCACGACCACCTCGACTGGATGCACCGGCACTTCGCCTCGACGGTCGTCACCGGCTCGGAGATCCTGGCCGAGATCGAGGGGCCCGACGGCGGCGACGCGACGGTTTCCGCGTGATCCGCCGTCTGCATCGACGGGTTCCGTTGACAACCACCGCCCGTGCGGGTGAAGTGCTCAGAGCCCCCTGGAGATCTGCCCACCTTGCCCCTGGAGGACGGTCGTGAGCGACAAGCTCGAACTGCGCAACTTCGTCGGCGGGGAGCACGTCGACGCCACCGACGGCCGTCGCATGGACCTGGTCGACCCCAGCTCGGGCGAGGTGTTCGCGACGGCTCCGATCTCCTCCACCGAGGACGTCGACCGCGCCTACGCCGCCGCGGCCGGCGCGTTCGAGGGCTGGCGGGACGCGACCCCGTCGGAGCGGTCGCTCGCGCATGTTCCGCTTCGCCGACGCCGTCGAGCAGCACGCCGACGAGCTCGTGGCCCTGGAGAGCCGCAACACCGGCAAGCCGCTCGGGCTGACCGCGAGCGAGGAGATCCCGCCGATGGTCGACCAGATCCGGTTCTTCGCCGGTGCGGCGCGCAATCTGGAGGGCAAGGCGGCGGCCGAGTACATGGCCGGGCCACACGTCGTGGGTCCGCCGCGAGCCGGTCGGCGTGATCGGCCAGGTCACGCCGTGGAACTACCCGATGATGATGGCGGTCTGGAAGTTCGCCCCGGCGATCGCGGCCGGCAACGCCGTCGTCCTCAAGCCGAGCGACACGACGCCGGCGACGACGCTGCGGCTGGCCGAGCTGGCCGCCGAGTTCCTCCCGCCGGGTGTCTTCAACGTCATCTGCGGCGACCGCGACACCGGCCGCGCGCTGGTCGAGCACCGCACCCCGCAGATGGTCTCGATCACCGGCTCGGTGCGCGCGGGCATGCAGGTCGCCGAGGCGGCGTCGAAGGACGTGAAGCGGGTGCACCTGGAACTCGGCGGCAAGGCGCCGGTCGTCGTCTTCGACGACGCCGACCTCGAGGCCGCCGCGGAGGCCATCGCCGTCGCGGGCTACTTCAACGCCGGGCAGGACTGCACCGCAGCCACCCGGGTGCTGGCCGGGCCGGGCATCCACGACGACTTCGTCGCCGCCCTGACCGAGCAGGCCCGTGGCACCCGGACGACGTACGAGAACGGCGCCGGCGACGAGGACGCCATGGTGCCGCCGGTGAACAACGCCAACCAGCTGGCCCACGTCACCGGCTTCCTCGACCGGGCGCCCGGCCACGCCGAGGTCACCGCCGGCGGCCACCGCATCGGCGACCGGGGCTTCTTCATCGAGCCGACCGTCGTCGCCGGGCTCCGGCAGGACGACGAGATGGTCCAGAACGAGATCTTCGGCCCGGTCATCACCGTGCAGCGGTTCAGCGACGAGGACCAGGCGCTGGCCTGGGCCAACGGCGTCGAGTACGGCCTGGCCTCCAGCGTCTGGACGAAGGACTTCGGCCGGGCGATGCGGATGAGCAAGAAGCTCGACTTCGGCTGCGTGTGGATCAACACGCACATCCCGCTGGTCGCCGAGATGCCGCACGGCGGCTTCAAGCACTCCGGCTACGGCAAGGACCTGTCGATGTACGGGTTCGAGGACTACACGCGCATCAAGCACGTGATGGCGAACATCGACTCCTGACGCCTACATGTCGATGCCGGTGAGCACGAGCACGCGCTCCTCGGTGAGGTCCTCCATGGCGGCGTGGACGCCCTCGCGGCCGACCCCGGAGTCCTTGAGCCCGCCGTAGGGCATCTGGTCGGCGCGGAAACTGGGCACGTCGCCGACGATCACGCCGCCGACCTCCAACTCCCGGGCGGCGCGGAAGGCCAGCTGCAGGTCGCGCGTGAAGACGCCGGCCTGCAGCCCGAACCGGCTGTCGTTGACCCGCGCGAAGGCCTCGTCGACCGAGTCGACGGTGTCGAGCACCACGACGGGGCCGAACACCTCCTCGCAGGCGACCTTGGCCGTCGACGGGACGTCGGCGAGCACCGTGGGCGCGTACGCGGCGCCGTCCCGGATGCCGCCGGTGAGCAGCCGGCCGCCGGCGGCCACCGCCTCGTCGACCCAGGTCTCCACCCGGCGGGCGGCCTGCTCGTCGATCAGCGGACCGACGTCCGTCGCGTCGTCCGTGGGGTCGCCGGTGACCAGCTTCTGCACCGCCTCGACCACCCGCTCGGCCAGCGCCGCGGCGACGTCGCGGTGGGCGAACACCCGCTGCACCGAGATGCACGACTGCCCGGCCTGGTACATCGCGAACGTGGCGATCCGGGCGGCCGCGTAGGCCAGCGCGTCGTCGTCCTGGTCCGGCGCGACGACGACGGCGGCGTTGCCGCCCAGCTCGAGGGTCACGTGCTTGCGCGGCACGGAGTCGCGGATCGACCAGCCGACGGGCACCGACCCGGTGAACGAGACGACCGGGAGCCGCGGGTCGCGGACCAGGTCGGCGGCGACCTCGTTCGGCACCGGCAGCACCGACCAGGAGCCGGCCGGCAGGTCGGTCTCGGCCAGGATCTCGCCGAGCACCAGCGCCGACAGCGGCGTGGCCGGCGCCGGCTTCAGCACGATCGGCGCGCCCACGGCGATCGCCGGGGCGACCTTGTGGGCGACCAGGTTGAGCGGGAAGTTGAACGGCGCGATGCCCAGCACCGGGCCGCGGGGCGCACGGCGCACCAGCGCCAGGCGGCCGGTCGCGGCGGGATCGGTGTCGAGCCGCTGCAGGGTGCCCGGACCAGCGCCGGGCCTCCTCCGCGCCCCAGCGGAACGTCGAGACCGCGCGGGCCACCTCCAGCCGCGCCCACTTCAGCGGCTTGCCCGACTCCGCGGTGATCAGGCGGGCGATCTCCTCGGTCCGCTCGGCCAGCCGGCGGGAGACGTGGTCCAGCGCGCCGGCCCGGACGTGCGCGGGCGGTCGCCGCGAACTCGCCGCGGACCCGGTCCGCCGCCGCGACCGCGGCCTCGACGTCGTCGGCAGTGGCCATCGTCGTCCGACCGGCAAGCCCGCCGTCGTGCGGCGAGGTGACCTCGAGGACCTCGGTGCCGGATGTGCGGCTTCCCGGCGACCCAGTAGGGGTTGGTCGACATGGATCGACACTCCCTGATCGGCATCACAACCGGGAGTGCCGATCTGTCCAACCGCCGGCGTCAGGGATGCCCGACCGGACACCCCAACCATCACGCGTCTTCGTGGGCCAGCGACGAGGACAGCTCCCGGTGGGCGTCGACCTGGGCGAGCAGGTCCTTCGCCTTCTGCTCGACGCCCGCGACGGCGTCGGCGCCGGCGACCCAGCGCGCAGGTGGCTCCTGGGAGCCGGCGAGCTGCACCAGCGCACGGGCGAGCTTTGCGGGGTCGCCGCCCTGCAGCCCGTTCATGCCGGTCCAGGCGGCGACGGTCTGACGGGTGCGCTCGGCGTAGTCCTCGATCGAGGGCTCGGCGTAGCTCGTCGACTCCGGCGTGAGCAGGTCGGTGCGGAAGAACCCGGGCTCGACCACCGTCGTCCGGATGCCGAACGGGGCGACCTCCGGCGCGAGCGACTCCATCCACCCTTCGAGGGCGAACTTCGACGCGGCGTACGCGGAGGTGAACTCCTGCCCGATCAGACCCGCGCTGGAGCTCATGGTCACCACCAGACCCGAGCGCTGGGCGCGCATGACCGGCAGCACCGCGCGGGTGACGTTCAGCGGGCCGAACAGGTTGGTCTCGACCTGGGCCCGGAAGTCCTCCGGGGTGATCTCCTCGAAGAAGCCGGCGAAGAAGTTGCCCGCGTTGTTCACCAGCACGTCGATGCGGCCGAATCGGGCGACGGCGGCCTCGACGGCGGCGAGCGCGCTCGCCGGGTCGGTGACGTCCAGGGCGACGGTCAGCAGGTCGTCGTGCACGCCGATCGCGGCGCTGACCCGCTCGGGCTTGCGTCCGGTGGCCACCACCGCGTGACCGGCCGCCAGAGCCGCCTGCGCGATGTCCACACCCATGCCCCGGCCGGCACCGGTGACCAGCCAGACCTTCTTCTCACTCGTGTCGTCAGTCATGTTCGTTCGTCCTCCATCGCAGTTCCTTGCCCCGCATCAGGCGCCGGTCGCGGTGTCCCACGCCCCGGCCAGCGGCGGCGAACACCATGCAAGCGAGTGCCGGGAGGCCGGAGAAGTCACTGCTGAGAGGTGTACTGCCAGGGCATCCCTCGACCGACGAGACCGCCCTAGCCTCGACGCGTGGACAACCGCGACGAGGTCAAGGCCTTCCTCAGCACCCGGCGGGCCAAGCTGACCCCCGAGCAGGCCGGGCTGGCCCACTACAGCCGCAACCGGCGCGTCCCGGGCCTGCGCCGCAGCGAGGTCGCCGATCTGGCGGGCGTGAGTGTCGAGTACTACGCCCGGCTCGAGCGGGGCAATCTCAGCGGCGTCTCCGAGAGCGTGCTCGACGCCCTGGCTCGCGCACTGCAGCTGGACGAGGCGGAACGGGTGCATCTGGCCGACCTCGCCCGAGCCGCCGGCCCCGCCGCCCGCACCCGGCGCACGCCCTCCGCCCAGCAGGTCCGGCCCAGCCTGGCGCGCATCCTCGCCGGGATGACCGAGGTCCCGGCCATCGTGAACAGCGGGACCCTCGACCTGCTCGCCGCGAATCCGCTGGGAGAGGCGCTGTTCGCCCCGGTGCTCGCCGGTCCGGCCCGACCGGTCAACCACGCCCGGTTCAACTTCCTCGACCCCCGCGCCCACGACTTCTGGCTCGACTGGGAACGCGCCGCCGACGACAGCGTGTCCGCGCTTCGCCTGCAGGCGGGCCGCGACCCCTACGACAAGAGGCTGACCGACCTCGTCGGTGAACTGTCCACCCGCAGCGACGCCTTTCGTATCCGGTGGGCCGCGCACGACGTCCGCCTGCACCGCACCGGGATCAAGTCCTTCCACCATCCCGTCGTCGGCGACCTGCACCTGTCCTACGAGGTCATGGAACTGCCCGCCGACCCCGGCCTGTCCCTGATCGCGTTCACCGCCGAAGCCGGCTCACCCGCCGACGACGCCCTGAAGCTCCTCGCCAGCTGGGCGGCGACCCATCATGCAACCGAGGAGCTGATGCCCCCGAAGCAGGCGTGAGCCGGGAGTCCGACCGACTCGGCGCTGCGGCGCCTCAGGAAGCACGCCCCCTGCCGCGGGGCCCGCGGCTGTTCCTCCTCGGGACGACGGTGGTGCCGGTGGCCCGGACGACGACGACGGGCTCGTCGAGCACGTCGGCGCCCGAGGGCGTGTCGTCGTAGCGGGAGGCGATGACCTTGCGGGCCTCCAGCTGCACGGTGCGGCTGGTGGTGCCGATCCGCATGACGGTGCCGGTGATCTCGAGGAAGTCACCGGCGTAGACGGGGGCGAGGAACTCGACCTTGTCGTAGCCGACGAACAGGCCCTCGTCGCCGTCGGTGATGATCGCGACCTCGGTGACGATGTCGCCGAAGAGCTTGAGCACGCGAGCCCCCTCGACGAGGTTGCCCCCGTAGTGGGCCTGCTCTTGGCCGATGCGCACGCGCAGAGTGCTGACGATGGGCTCGCTCATGTCGTGCTTCCTTCGGTAGGGGCCGGTCAGCGCGTGCTCACGATGACGGGGTCGACGTCGATCGCGGAGATCTCGGGCTCGCGGCGGACCGCGTGGGGACGCTCGGTTCAGCTGTCGAAACCGAGGCCGAGACGGTCCAGCGCGCGGAGCCAGACGTTGCGGCGACCGGTGCGGTCCGCCCGGGCCAGCGACCAGCGAGTGAGCTGGATGCCGATGTACGCGAGCGGCTCGGGCGGGAAGGGCAGCGGCTTGCGCCGGACCATCCGCAGCTGCGTCCGCTCCGTCTGGACGCCGTCGAGGAGATCGAGCATGACGTCGGCGGCGAAACGCGAGGCGCCGACGCCGAGCCCGGTGAAGCCCAGGGCATAGGCGACCCGGCCGCGGAACGCCGATCCGAAGAAGGCGCAGAAGCGCGTGCACGTGTCGATGACGCCGCCCCAGCGGTGCGTGAACCGGACGTCGCGCAGCTGCGGGAACGTCTCGTAGAACTGCTCGGCCAGCAGTCGGTGGGTGGCGCGCCGGTCGTCGAGCGACGGGTCGATGCGGCGGCCGAAGTGGTAGATCGCGTCGTACCCGCCCCAGAGGATCCGGTCGTCGGCGGTGAGCCGGTAGTAGTGGAACTGGTTGCTGGAGTCGCTGATGCCCGTCCGGCCCTGCCAGCCGATCGACGCGAGCTGCTCGGCTGGTGAGCGGCTCGGTGGCCAGCACGTAGTCGTAGACCGGCACGGTGTGCAGCCGCAGCCGCGCCAGCAACGGCCGGAACGCGTTGGTGGCCAGCACCACCCGTTGCGCGGTCACCGTGCCCGAGGTAGTCCGCACCGTCACCCGGCCGCGCCGGGCCGACACGTCCTCGACTCGGGTTCGCTCCGCGATCCGGACGCCGAGCGACTCGGCGGCGTCTGCGAGCCCCCACGCGAGGCGGGCGGGGTCCACGAGCGCGCAGCTGTCGGGGTCCACCCGGCCGGCGAGGTACGTCGGCGAGTCCACCAGCTCCCGCACCGCGTCGGCGCCCAGGAAGCCCGGCTCGTCGGGCGACAGGCCGGCCACCTCGTGCTCGCGCGTGGCCACCGTCAGCACGCCGTCGATGCGGAAGTCGCAGTCGATCCCGTAGCGCTCCACGGTCGCGGCGATCCCCGCGAGGTTCTCCCGGCCCAGGCGGTCGAGCAGCGCGTACTCGTCGGGCCACCGCTCGCGGCCGTTGGCCTCGCCGTGGGTGAGGCTGGCCTCGCAGAAGCCGCCGTTGCGCCCGGTCGCGTGCTCGGCGAGCCGGTCGGCCTCCAGCAGCAGGACCCGCCGGTCGGGATCGCGCTCCTTGGCCCGCACTGCCGTCCACAGGCCCGTGAAGCCGCCACCGATCACGACGAGGTCGGTCTCGACGTCGCCGTCGAGAGGTGGGCGAGGCGCCGGCCGGGCCGGCGTGTCCAGCCAGAGGGCCAGGGGCGAGGCGTGGTCGAGCTGCGCGTCGATCTCTGTGCCGCGCCGCGTCGCGTCGGTCACGGGTGGAACCTCCTCGGGTACCGGCTTCCATAGGACAGTAGGTGGCAGTCGACCGAGGAGCCGCAGCGGTGAGCACCCGCACGTACCGCACCCGCGACGACGGAGGCACGGTCAACGGCGGGGTCTCGTTCTGGTACCGCCAGATCGGCCTGCCCGAGCCGGGGCCGTCGCTACCCGGCGACCTGTCCGTCGACGTCTGCATCGTCGGCGGTGGCCTCACCGGCCTCTGGACCGCCTACCACCTGGCCATGGCCCAGCCCGACCTGCGCATCGTCGTCCTGGAGAAGGAGTTCGCCGGCTACGGCGCGTCGGGCCGCAACGGCGGCTGGCTCTCCGCGGAACTCGCCGGCAACCTCGACCGCTACGCCGCGACCGGCGGCCGCGACGGCGTGCGACGGCTCGTCCGGGCGATGGAGCAGACGGTCGACGACGTCATCGCCGTGTGCCGAGCGGAGGGCATCGACGCCGACATCGTGAAGGACGGCGTCCTGCACGTCGCCCGCTCCGAACCCCAGCTCGCGCGGATGGAGGCGCTGCTCGCCGATCACCGGTCCTGGGGGTTCGGCGAGGGACACGAGCGTCGCCTCGGCCGCGCCGAGGTGCACGACCGGGTCCGGGTCGAGGGCGCGCTCGCCGCGGTCCACAGCCCGCACGCCGCCCGGGTGCACCCGGCCAAGCTGGTCCGCGGTATCGCCGACGCCGTCCGCCGGCGCGGCGTGACCGATCTACGAGGGCACGGAGGTCACCGCCATCCAGCCTGGCCGGGCGGTCACCCCGCACGGCACGCTCCGCGCCGACGTCGTGCTGCGCTGCCTGGAGGGCTACACCGCCGCGATCCCCGGCAACCGCCGGGACTGGCTGCCGATGAACTGCTCGATGGTGGTCACCGAGCCGCTGCCGCGGCTCCGCCTGGGACGAGATCGGGTGGGAGGGGCGCCGAGCTGGTCGGCGACGGCGCCAACGCCTACAGCTACGCGCAGCGGACCGCCGACGGGCGCATCGCCATCGGCGGCCGCGGGATCCCGTACCGGTTCGGCTCACGCACCGACACCGACGGCGTGACGCAGCGGTGGACGATCGAGTCCCTGACGGCCGTGCTGCACAGCCAGTTCCCCGCCACCTACGGCGTCCCGCTGGCGCACGCGTGGTGCGGCGTCCTCGGCGTCCCGCGGGACTGGTGCGCGAGCGTCACGCTCGACCGCCGGACCGGGCTCGGCTGGGCCGGCGGCTACGTCGGCAGCGGCCTGTCCACCACCTACCTAGCCGGCCGCACGCTGGCCGACCTGGTGCTGCGCCGGGACACCGACGCCGTCCACCTGCCCTGGACCAACCGGCGCGTGCGCCGCTGGGAGCCCGAGCCGCTGCGCTGGCTCGGAGTCCGGTCGATGTACCTCCTCTACCGGGAGGCCGACCGTCGCGAGGCCTCCGGTCTCCGCCGCCCCAGCCGGCTCACCGGACTCGCGAACCGGCTCACCGGCCGCTGAGCTGGACCTCGGTCAGGCCCGCTCGTAGGCCTGACCCACGCGGTACAGGGTGGCCTCGTCGAAGTGCCGGCCGACGAGCATCAGACCCGACGGGGAGCCCGTCGGACATCCCGCAGGGCAGGCTCAGCGCCGGGTGGTGCGTGACGTCGAACGGGCACGTGTTGGCGAACATCTCCGATCGCCCGGCGGCACCACTCGGCGACGCCGTCCGCCGGGTCGGGCAGCGGCTGCGCCTTCTGCGGGGTGGTCGGCATCAGCAGGACGTCGACGTCCTCGAGCGCCGCGTCGTAGGCGGCGCGCAAGGTCCGCACCCGGTTGACGGCCTTGCCGTAGTACGTGCGCCCGAGGGTCTCCTCGACGTAGCTGCCGAGCAGCGTGAACAGCTTGATGTTGGGCGGCAGCACGTCGATGTCGCCCCGGCGGCGGAGCAGGTGCTCCATCATGTCGACCGGGTAGTAGTCGTCCCGGCTGATGCCGAAGCCCTGGTTGCGCAGCACGGTCTCGGTCAGGCCCTCGATCGCGATCGGCGTCCACAGCGCCGGGCCGAGGAGGTGCAGCGGGACCGACACCTCCTGGACCGTCGCGCCGAGCTTCTCGAGCACGCTGGCCGCCTGGCGGACGTGCGCGTCGACGTCCGGTTCACCGCCGGGCTGGCCGAAGCCCTCGCGCAGCACGCCGATGCGCACGCCGCGGACGCCGGCGTCGAGGTCAGCGGTGTAGTCGCCGACGCGCACGTCGCGCTGGCGGGGGTCGATGCCGTCGGGGCCGGCGATGACCTGCAGCAGCCGGGCGTTGTCCGCGACCGTGCGGGTCATCGGGCCGACGTGGTCGAAGTCACGGCCTCGATCGGGGCGATCCCGGTGTACGGGACCAGGCTGTAGGTCGGCTTCAGGCCGACGACGCCGGAGAACGACGCGGGCATGCGGATCGAGCCGGCCTGGTCGGCGCCCAGGGCCATGTCGGCCTCCCCGTCGCGACGGCGACCGCGCTGCCGCTGGAGGAGCCGCCGGCCGACCACCCGTGCCGGTGCGGGTTGTGCGTCGGCCCGTGGGCATTGGTGTGGCTGCCACCCGAGAGGCAGAAGTACTCGCAGGCCGTCTTGCCGACGATCTCCGCACCGGCGTCGAGTACGCGCGTCACGACGTCGCGTCGACGTCGGGCGTGTAGCCCTCGAGGAGGTCCGCGCCGTTCATCATGGGGACGCCGCGCGACCATGACGCTGTCCTTGACCGCCATCCGCGTACCCCGGCCAGCGGCCCCTCGGCCGCACCGCGGATCGAGGTGCGCACGTACCAGGTGTGGTGCGGGTCCTCCTCCGCAGTCGGGACTGGCTCTCCACCCGCTCACGGGTCGCGAGGACCGGCGTCTCCTCGACGGAGTCGACCGCGTCGTAGGCCGCCGAGCATCGCCGAGACCAGGGCCGCGTACTCCCCCATCGACGTCCGGATCGATCCGGTAGCCGATCCGCTCGGCGATGCGGCCGAGGTCGCCGGCTGACGGCGTGGGTACGGGCATGGAGACTCCTTCGTCTCGGGATCGCTCAGCGGACGGTCCACGTCCTCGCTCCGGGCCGACTCGCCGCAGCGGGCCCTTGAGCACCTTGCCGGTTGCGTTGCGCGGCAGTTCGTCGACGACGAGCACGCGCACCGGGACCTTGTACGCGGCGAGCCGCTCACGGCACCAGGCCCGCAGGTCGTCGGGGGCGATCTCGGCGCCGCGGCGCCAGGACGACGAAGGCGACCCCGGCCTCGCCCCACCGCGGGTGCGGCGCCCCGACGACGGCGGCCTGGTTGACGGCCGGATGGGCATGCAGCGCGTTCTCCACCTCGGCCGGGTAGACGTTCTCCCCGCCGGAGATGTACATGTCCTTCCACCGGTCCACCAGCACGACGTGTCCGTCGTCGGTCATGGTGGCGGCGTCGCCGGTGTGCAGCCAGCCGTCGTCGGTGAACGCCTCGGCCGTCGCCGTGGGGTTGCGCCAGTAGCCCGGCGTGACCAGCGGACCGGACAGCTGCAGTTCGCCGGTCTCCCCCGGCGCAGCCGGCGGCCGTCGGTGGTCCGCACCCGGCAGCGCGCGTACAGCAGCGGCAGGCCGACGGTGCCGTTGTGGTCGAGTTCCCGCCCCGGCGGCATGGCGGTGACGCAGGCCCCGGCCTCGGTGATCCCGTAGACGGTGGTGAGCGCGACGCCGCGCCGTCCCCAGGTCTCGACCAGTGCCTGCGGCACCGGCGAGCCGCCGACGACGGCCACGAACGGCCGCAGCGGCGCGTCGGCGAACTCGGGCAGCTGCTCCATGAACTGGTAGTTGGCCGGCACGCCGCAGAAGTGGGTCACCGGCGCCGCCGTGTCGGTGAGCAGCGCCAGCCCCTGGGCGGGGTCGAACGCCCGGGCGACGACGACCGTGCCGCCGACGTAGAGCACCGGGTTGGCGAAGAGGTTCAGCCCGGCGACGTGGAACAGCGGCAGCACGGTCAGGCAGCGCGAGTCGGCACTCACGCGGTGGGCGACGAGGATGCCGAGCAGGCTGGCCAGCCACCCGCGGTGGGTGGCCTGCACGCCCTTGGGCAGTCCGGTGGTCCCGGACGTGTAGATGATCGTCCAGACCGCCTCGTCGTCGACCTCGGGCGGCGTCCAGTCGGCGGGGACGGCGGCGGTGGCGAGCTCCTCGTAGCCGTCGTCCTCCCCCGGTTCGCTGGCCCAGCTCAGCCGGGTCGGGATCCCGGCGCCGTCGGCGATCTCCGCCGCCACCGGCTCCGCGAAGCTCTCGTGGACCAGGACCGCCGGCTCGGCGTCACTGCTGACGGCGGTCAGCTCGGCCGCGGTGAGCCGCCAGTTCAGCGGCACCGCGATCGCACCCAGCAGGGCGCAGGCGTAGACCACCTCGAACACGCGGGTGTCGTTGCGGGACAGCACGGCCACCCGGTCGCCGACGCCCACGCCGAAGCGGTCCTGCAGCGACCAGGCCACCGCCCGCACGCGGGCGGCGAGTTCGCCGTAGGTGAGCTCGCTCCCCCGGTGCAGGTCGACCAGGGCGGTCCGGTCGGGGGTCCGCGCGGCGTGGTGCTCGATCCAGGAGACGACCCGCATCGTCAGCCCGCTGTCCGGACGACGACGCGGGCCGGGATCGGGTCCGCGGTGAGCAGGGCGACCAGTTCGGCGCGGCGGTCGCGGACGGCGGCCTGGTTGACGTAGCCCTTGTCGGTGATCTCCCCGGCGTCCAGCTGGGCGGGCTCGGTGAGCACGAGCACCCGCTCCACGCACTGCGACGAGCCGCCGCCCTCGGCGGCCAGCCGCTGCATCGTGGCGACCAGGTCGGCCCGCAACGACTCCTCGGGGACGCCGTCGGCGTCGACCCGGCCGGCGTTCGGCGGGCTCACCCAGACCATCGCGGTGACGCAGTCGCCGTCCTGCCCGCAGATGACGGCGTCGGTGAGCAGGCCCTGCGAGGCGGACAGCAGCTTCGGGCGGAGCGTGCCGACGCTGACGAACGTGCCGGTCATGAGCTTGAAGTCCTCGGCGATCCGCCCGCGGAACACCAGGCCCGGCCGCCGGGTCGTCGGGGTCGGCGAGCGCGACGGCGTCGCCGGTGCGGAAGAAGCCCTCCTCGTCGAACGCGGCGTCGGTCAGGTCCGGACGGCGGTGGTAGCCGGGCGTCACGTTCGGGCCCTTGACCCGGATCTCGCGCTTCTCCCCGACGGGCACCAGCGCCACCTCGACCCCGGGCAGCGGCACGCCGAGGACGTCGCTGCGGGTGATCGGGTAGTGCGCCGACGTCGCCGCGGGAGCGTCTCGGTGAGCCCCCAGGACGTCGTCATCCGCATCCGGCCGCCGTGCTCGGCCGAGAGCTTCTCCATCCGGTCCCACAGCTGCTGGGGCAGCGCCGCGGCGGCGAAGAAGCCGAGCCGCAGCCGGTCGAGGAACGCCCGGGCGAGATCCGCGTCGTCCTCGAGCAACGGCAGCAGCGCGGCGTAGCCGGCCGGGACGTTGAAGTACATCGTCGGCCGGACGTCGACCAGGTTGCGCGCGGTCCGGCCGATCAGCGGCGGCGCGGGGCGGCCGTCGTCGATCCACAGGCTGCCACCGCGGGTGAGCACCAGGTTCATGTTGTGGTTGCCGCCGAAGGTGTGGCTCCACGGCAGCCAGTCGAGCAGCACCGGCGGCTCGTCGTCGAGGAACGGCCACACCTGGCGCATCTGCTGCTGGTTGGCCGCGAGCATGCCGTGCGTGTTGAGCACGCCCTTCGGCGAGCCGGTCGAGCCCGAGGTGAACAGGATCTTCGCGACGTCGGTGGGCCGGATCGCCGCGCATCGCCGGTCGACCTCGTCGGTCGGGTCCGCGCCGAACGCGTCGGGCGTCAGCTCGCCGTCCCCGGTCAGGATCGTCCGGCCCTCCCCCACCGCCGCGACAGCTGCGGCGAAGGATCCGTCCTCCGCGACGACCAGGCCGGGGTCGACGAGGTCGGCCATCGCGCGCAGCTTCGCGTGGTCGGCGCTCTGCAGCGAGTAGGCGACGCTGGTGGGCACCACCGGCGCGCCGACCGTCATGGCGGCGAGCGTGACCGTCAGGTGCAGGCGGCTGTTGCCCGACAGGATCATCACCGGCCGGTCGGCCAGGCCGCGGTCGAGCAGTCCCTGGGCCAGCCGGTCGGCCTGCTCGCGGACCTCGCCCCAGGTGGAGGTCTGCCACGCGCCGTCGGCGTCCACGTTCAGCGACGAGCACCCGGTCGGGATCCGTCTCGCTGTGCGCGCGGAAGTCGTGCACGACGCTCACCGGGTGGTCGGCCAGCGGCTCGGTCGACCGGATCAGCAGCCGCCCGTCGGGCCGCGTCTCGGCCTGGATCCGCGGGAGGCGAACGTCTCGGCCATCAGTCGGTCACCTCGAGGACCAGCGCCGCACCGGTGTCGCCCGCCGCGCAGCCGGTGAACAGGCCGATCCCGCCGCCGCGCAGCCGCAGGGTCTCGATCAGCTCGGCGATCGAGCGCAGCCCGGTCGGCCCCTGCGGGTGCCCGAACACCAGGCTGCAGCCGTAGGCGTTCATGTCGTCGACCTTGATCCCGGTCTCGCGGGAGAAGTAGAGGTCGTTGACGGCGAACGGGTTGTGCGTCGTGATCGCCCGGACGTCGGCGAGCGACCGGCCGGCCGACTCGAGCGCCGAGAGCGCGGCGGGCACGGGCGCCTGCGGCATCCGGCTCTTCGCCACCCGCGCGAAGCCGACCCCGAGGACGCGCACGATCCCCTCGCCGGAGATCTCCCGCGCGCGCTCCGCCGTCGTGACGACCGCGCCCGGCGCAGCCGTCCGCCGGGTGCGTCTGCGAGGCGAAGGTGTGCCGGGCGTCGGGGGCGGCCGGCGGGAGGCCGCCGATCGCGGCCCGCTCCTTCGGCCGGATGCCCTCGTCCGCGTCGAGGGTCAGCGAGCCCTTCCGCTGCGGGATCTCCACCGGCACCTGGTACCGGCGCTGGAACGCCCGGTCGTCGGCGAGCGAGGCGGCGTACTGCTCCCAGCGCAGCGCCGTCAGGTCGTCGAGCTCCTCGCGCGTGGCGCCCATCTCGGCGGCCACCGCCTCGGCGGCCGCGAGCATGCCGGCACCGGCCCACGGGTCGCGGGCGAAGCTGTCGAGCACCCAGTGCGAGGTGACCGGCGCACCGCCCATGGCGCTCGGCGCCGGCCAGGTGATCTGTGGTCCGTTGGAGATCCGGTCGGTGGTCACCACCAGCTGCGTGCCGGCGCCGGCGGCGACCTGTCCGGCCGCCGCGTGCAGCGCCGCCACACTGGTCGCGCACGCCTGGGCCACCATCGGACCGGTCACCCCGGGCGCGCCGAGCCGCGCCGCGAGGGTCGGTGCGCCGTAGAAGATGTCGCGCTGCGGCGTCGTCCACCCGAGCACGATGCCCTCGAACTGGTCGGCCCCGATGCCCCGGTCAGCGAGCGCGCGGGCGGTGACCGCCTGGGCCAGGTCGAGGCTGTGGACCTCGCCGAGCGTGCCCTGCCACTTGGCGAAGGGCGAGGACCAGGCGGAGCCGAGCGGAATTGCTACATCGGCGTAGTACATCGGGCGCCTCCTAGGAGCACATGTGACCTAGGCCATCACCTCATGCGGTGATGATCAAGTCAAGATGGACAGGCGTCTAACACAATGGACGGATGAGCGACGTCGGAGTGGTCGGCCGCAACGTCCGCCGCCTGCGCACCGAGCGGCATCTCAGCCTCGGCGCCCTGGCCGAGCGGGCCGGGCTGGCGAAACAGACGCTGGCCAACCTGGAGAGCGGGGGCGGCAACCCCACGATCGAGACGCTGCTGGCGGTCGCCCGCGCCCTCGGCGTGGGGGCGACGTGGCTGCTCGCCGAGTGGGGCAGCCCGGTGCTCGTCCAACGGAATGGTGACGCGACCTGGTCGGAGCGGGGCGGCGCCCGCCACCGGGAGCTCGACCAGACCTTCGGAACGGGCCACGTCATCACGACGCTGGTCGAGCTCGTCGTCCCCGCGGCCCCCTCGGCGCCGCTCTCCCCCGGCGCGCTCGTGCACGCCTACGTCCTGTCCGGCCGCGTGATCGCCGGACCGGTCGACGACCAGCACCGGCTCGAGCGCGGCGACTTCATCCGGTTCCCCGGGGACGTGCCGCACGTCCTGGGCTCCGCCTCGGGGACGGCGACCGTCCACGTCGTCACCACGCTCCCCCAGGCCCAGCAGTTCACGGCCGGCTGACCCGGCCCCGGCCTCAGGACGACGGGACGCCGGACGCGTTGGGGTCCAGATGGGCCAGCGCCGCGCGCAGCTGCGTCCGGCCGCGGTGGATCCGCGAGCGCACCGTGCCCAGCTTGATGCCGAGGGTCGCCGCGATCTCCTCGTAGGTCAGGCCCTCGATGTCGCAGAGGACGACCGCGACACGGAAGTCCGGCGGCAGGGCGTCGAGCGCAGCCTGGATCTGCGGGTCGAGGTAGGTGTCGCTGTAGACCTGCTCGGGGCTGGGCGCGGTGCCCGCCAGCCGCTCGGTGTCATCGGGCAGCGCGTCGAACCGGATCCGCTGCCGGCGACGGACCATGTCCAGGAACAGGTTCGTGGTGATCCGGTGCAGCCAGCCCTCGAACGTGCCCGGGGTGAAGCCCGCGAGCGAGCGGAACACCCGGATGAAGGTCTCCTGCGTGAGGTCCTCGGCGTCGTGGGGATTGCCCGACAACCGGTACGCGAGCCGGTACACCCGGGCCGAGTGCTCCTCGACGACCTGCTCCCAGGTGGGCGCGACCCACGGGGCATCGGTCGACGGCTGGGTCGACGACTGGGGAACGGTAACGGCTGCGCTCATGGCAGGGACCTCCAACAGGAACCGTTGGCAGGTCTCCCCCACCCGGCAACAACCGGGCCGGCGCGCCGAGCCTGATGGCAGGCCGTACTGACGACGCTCCGCGGAGGGGTACTCCCCTACGCGATCAAGGATGCCGGGCGCAGCGGGCGGCTGTCCAGCGGCACGGCCGAACCCACAGGAAGATCACAGGTTCACGAGGTCCGCCTAGTGTTCCCTCCCGCCCCAGCCGCAGGAGACGAACCAGGGAGGTAGACCGTGCCCGATCCGGAGCGGGGTCCGTCGCTCGCCACGTGGCTCATGGAGCTGCGCGAGTGGGACGCCGGACGCGAGGCGCCGTCGGTCGCGGACACCGTGGCCTACGGGGAGCACCCCGACCAGGTGGCCGACCTCTGGCTCCCGCCGGGCGTCGACGACCCACCGCTGGTGGTCAGCCTGCACGGCGGCTACTTCATGGCCCCCTACCGCCGCGACCTGCACGTGCCGATCGTCCGCGAGCTCGTGCTGCGCGGCTTCGCCGTCTGGAACGTCGAGTACCGCCGGACGGGGACCGGCGGCGGCCTGCGGGAGACGACGGACGACGTCTGGGCGGCGGTGGACGCCCTGGCGACGGTGCCCGGCGCTCCGGCCGGCCCGTTCGCCGTGTTCGGGCACTCGGCGGGCGGCTACCTCACCGAGTGGCTGGCCTCGCATCCGCGCGTCGACCTCGCCGTCCCGCTGGCCGGGGCGCTCGACCTGGCCGGCGTCGTCCGAGCGGGCTGGGACGGCGGTGCCGTCGCCGAGTGGCTGGGCGCCGGACCGGACGAGGACCCTGCGACGTACGCGGCCTCCGACCTGCGCCGGCGGCTGCCGACCGGCACCGCGCGGGTGCTGATCCACGGCACGGCCGACGCGGTGGTCGGCGTCGAGCAGTCGCGCGAGTTCGCGCGCGATGCGGTGGCCGCCGGCGACCGCACCGACCTCGTCGAACTCGAGGGCGAGGGGCACTACGCCTTCCTCGACCCGCGGCAGCCCGCGTTCGAGGTGCTCTACCGCGCGCTCGACGACTGGCGCAGCCGCCGCCGGTGACCTCCGCCTGGATCGCAGCGCCGGGAACCCCGCAACAACGGCCACGCAGCAGCCCCTCGGGCGTCAGGCCCGTTCGTCGAGGTCCCGGGTGTCCACCGGCATGCCGTGCGCCGCGTGGCCGCGACTGGTCATCCATGGCGCGAGCACTGCCGCCACCAGCCGCCACTGCCGCGTGGCATCGGTGATCGCCTCGCTCACCACGTGCTCGACCTGCAGACCGGCGGCCACGACGAACACCACGTCCGCGAGTGCGCTCAGTGGAGCTCGCTGGACGAGTTGCCCGAGATCTGTCGCATCAGCGAGGTGCGTACGGATCTGCTCCCGCCATTCGTGCTCGACCTTGGCGTGGCACTCCCCGAGCGATCGGTTGTGCGGTACCCGGCCCCAGAAGCTCACGACGACCGAGGCCTCGTCCTCCGTCTCCTTGGACAGAGGGAGCAGGTCCGTGAGCATGGCGGTGAGAGCCGACAGGCCTCGCAGACCTGAGCTGCGCTCGGCGATGCGGTCCGACGTCCGGGCGAACACGAGACCGTAGGCCTGCACCAGCACCTCGTCGAAATCGGCGAAGTAGTGCCACAACGCTCCGGTGGACACCCGCAGCTCGGCGGCCAGGGCACGGCTGGTGGCCTGCTCCACCCCGTCCCGCGCCACCACTCGGAGATACGCCTCGACGATCTCGCGACGCCGAGCTTCCCGATCGACGATCTTGGGCACCGCACCTCCGAGAGCTCTGTGGCACGACATGGCGCGCCCCTGGGGCGCAGGACACGACCGTGAGCAATCTACGGGTTCGAGTCGGTTGCTCGCTGAGCGGTTGCTCAATAACGTAGCGCCTCATGCGTCTCCGCCGCGCCGCCTCCCGAGCATGCTGATCGACCCTCCGGACGACGACGCCCTGGGCGTCTGGTTCGACGAACTCTTCGCGTGGGACGCTGCGCGCGGCGACCTCGTCCCCGCACCGCGGACGGTGGCCTACGGCTCGTCCCCGGAGCAGGTCGCGGACCTGTGGCTGCCCGCCGGGGCGCGCGACGCGCCCGTCGTGGTGAGCATCCACGGTGGCTACTTCGCGGAGCCGTACCGCCGTGATCTCCACGACCCGATCGTGCGGGAGCTGGTGCATCTCGGATTCGCCGTCTGGAACATCGAATACCGCCGGGCGGGCACCGGCCGCTTCGCGGAGACCACGGGAGACGTCTGGGCAGCCGTGGATGCCCTGCAGGCAGAGCTCGGGCCGTCGTCCGGGCGCGTCGCCGTCTTCGGACACTCGGCCGGTGGCTACCTCGCCGAGTGGCTCGCCCCGCATCCCGCCGTCGAGTTGGTGATTCCACTGGCGGCCGCCAGCGACCTCGCCGGCGTGGTCCGTGCGGGCTGGGACGACGGAGCCGTGAGCGACTGGCTGGGCGCCGATCCGGACGATGCCCCCGACCTCTACCGGACGACGGATCTCACGGCCAGGCTCCCAGCCGGCGCGACTCACGTGCTGGTCCACGGCACGGCCGACCAGGTGGTCGGCGTCGAGCAGTCCCGCCGGCTCGCTACCGCCATCCGGAACTCCGGTGACCCAGCCGTGCTCGTCGAACTCGACGGCGACGGGCACTACGCGTTCCTCGACCCGCGCGAGGGAGCCTTCACCGTCCTCCGTGATCACCTCGAGAACTGGCGTCGCCGCAACCGCCGGTGAATGGTGCCTCGCGGTTGCAGCGCGTCCCGAAGAACGAGCGACGCGCTCTGGAAGATTTCTACTTCTGAGCACTTGCTCAATTTCCGCTTCTACGGCACTGTGTCCCGCACCACTTGGTCATACAAAGACGAAGGTGCGCGCACGGCAGCGTAGGAACGTGCCCGCCCTCCGAGGAGGAGTTCCATGTCCACGCTCGTCCAGTCGGAGCGGCACACCACCACCGCACACCCGCTCGATCCGCTCTCCGCGGAGGAGATCCGTCGGGCGACCCAGCTGTTCCGTGAGCTCGCGGAGGCCCCGGGCAGCACCCGCTTCGCCTTGGTCCTGCTCGATGAACCGACGCGTTCGGAGCAGCGGGCCCACGCCGCGGGGGCGGAGATCGACCGACGGGTCCGGCTGGTCACGGTGGACCGGGCCGGCGGTCCGTCGTTCGACGTGATCCTGTCCCTGACGACCGGAACGTTCATCACGAAGTCCGTCGTCGACCCCCGGACGCAGGGTCAGCCGCCGGTCCTGATCGAGGAGTTCGACTTCGTCGAGCAGCTGGTGAAGGCCGACCCGACGTGGCGGGCGGCGGTCGAGCGCCGTGGAGTCACCGACATCGACCTGGTCCAGGTGGACCCGGTCTCGTCGGGCCGGTTCGACCACCCCCAGGAGGAAGGCCTCCGACTCATCCGCGCGGTCGCCTACGCCCGGGACGACGAACAGGACAACGCCTACGCGCACCCGATCGACGGCCTGGTGGCGGTCGTGGACCTGACCAACGGACGGGTGCTCGAGGTCGTCGACGACGAGATCCTGCCCGTTCCCCGCGAATGCTCCAACTTCCACGACGGCGCGGACCGCGAGCCGCGAACCGGGCTGAGCCGCTGGACGTGGTCCAGCCGGAGGGCCCGAGCTTCGTCGTCGACGGTTGGAAGGTCGACTGGCAGAACTGGTCGTTCCGGTTGTCGATGAACCCCCGCGAGGGGCTCGTCCTGCACCAGGTGACCTATCGGGACGGTGAGGAGGTCCGCACGATCCTCAATCGGGCAGCGGTCTCCGAGATGGTGGTGCCGTACGGCGACCCTCGGCCCGCGCACTTCTGGCGCAGCGCGTTCGACGCCGGCGAGTACGGGCTCGGCACCCTCACCCAGCCGCTGACGCTGGGCTGCGACTGCCTGGGATCGATCTACTACTTCGACGCCGTCTTCGCCGACGGGCTGGGCGAACCGCAGACGGTGGACAACGCGATCTGCATGCACGAGGAGGACTACGGCGTCCTCTGGCGGCACAGCGACATCCGCTACGGCGGTTCGTGGGTGCGCCGGTCGCGACGGCTGGTCGTGTCCTTCTTCTCCACCGTCGGCAACTACGACTACGGCTTCTTCTGGTACTTCTACCAGGACGGCAGCATCCAGCTCGAGGCCAAGCTCACCGGCGTCATGCAGACCGCCGCGCTCCCCCGTGGCACGAGCTCCAAGCACATCTACCGGGTCGGTCCCGACCTGGGCGCCCAGATCCACCAGCACTTCTTCTGCGCCCGGCTCGACGTCGAGGTCGACGGCCCGCGCAACGCCGTCGCCGAGGTCAACACCGTTCCCACCCCGATGGGCCCGGACAACCCCTACGGCAACGCCTTCGAGGCGCAGATCCAGGTCCTCGGGTCCGAGGCCGCGGCGCGCCGCCGCTGCTCCACCGAGACCGCCCGGGTGTGGAAGATCGTCAACCTCGACCAGCCGAACGCCCTCGGCTTCCCCGGGGGCTACTCGCTGCACCCGACGGCCGGCGCCCGCCTGCTGTCGGCCCCCGAGTCGTGGGTCGGCCGACGAGCGGCGTTCGCCTCGGAACACCTGTGGGTCACTCGCTACGACCCGGAGCAGCGCTACGCCGCCGGCGACTTCCCCAACCAGGGCATGCCCGACGGCCTACCGGTCTGGACGGCGGAGGACCGGTCGGTCCAGCAAGAGGAGATCGTCGTCTGGCACAGCTTCGGGGTCACGCACGTCCCGCGACCCGAGGACTGGCCGATCATGCCCGTCGAGTACGCCGGTTTCACCCTCAAGCCGGCCGGTTTCTTCGTGGAGAACCCCGCGCTCGACGTACCCCGGCCGGAAAGCACTCGACCTCCCCGGGAGACGAGCACGGTTCGTGCTGCTCGTGACCGCGGAGGGCACCCAGTGCGCCGCCCGCAGCAGCCCTCCACGCCCACGGTGATCGGGCCGGCCCTCCGGCCACCCCGATCCGGGTCGCAGGAAACCCACCCCGGCCGTCGACCCCCGGGACTCCGCCCCATCCGAGGAGCAACCGATGTCATCCGCCGAGCACGCACCGCCGTCGCCCGTCGAGGGGCCCGGGCCCGAACCGTCGCCGGGTGAGTCCCAGCCTTCCGCCATAGCCGGCAGAGGACTTCAACGCGACCGCCTGGGAGTCGTCGCCATCGCGGCGATCGTGATCTCCGCAGTGGCTCCCGTGGCCGTCATGGCAGCCGCCTCGCCCGTTGTGTTCGCCGTGCACGGCTCGGCGACTCCTGCGACCTTCGCACTGGCCGGGATCCTCTTCGCGGTCTTCGCCGTCGGCTACGTGGCCATGAGCCGCCACATGTCCAACGCCGGCGGTTTCGTGGCCTACATCGCCCGCGGGCTGGGCACCCGCGCCGCCACGGCGGCCGCTGCCGTGACGCTGCTGTTCTACTTCGCGTCCCTCGTGTCCTTCTACGCGCTCAGCGGCGTCGTGGCAGCCTTCACGTTCGGTCTCGAGGACTCGTCGGCGCTGGTGACCTTCGCCGCGCTCGCGATCGTGGGGGTGCTGGGCTACTTCGGCGTGACGATCAGCGTCGGCGTCCTGGTCGTGCTGCTGGGACTGGAGATCCTCGCCGTCCTGGTGGTCGACGTGGCCATCCTCTTCCAGGGCGGGCCCGACGGCTTCTCCCTGGAGGGGTTCACGCCCGGAGCGATCACCGGCCCGGGCCTCGGCGTCGCACTTCTGCTGTGCATCATCGGCTACAGCGGGCTCGAAGCGACCGTCGTCTTCTCGGAGGAGGCGAGGCAGCCGCGACGCACCATTCCCCGAGCCGTCTACGCAGCGCTGGGGTTCATCGCCGTCTTCTACACCGTGTCGACGTGGCTGGTCTCGGTGGGCGCGGGCGTGTCATCGGTGCAGGAACAGGCGGCGGCTGACCCCGCCGGGTTCTTCTTCGCCGTTGCCAACCAAGCGGTCGGGCCCACGTTCACGCGGATCCTGGAGATCCTGGTCGTCTCCAGCTTCCTCGCGCTCTTCATCGGCTTCCAGAGCCTCGTGGCGCGCTACGTGTTCGCACTCGGGCGGGCAGGTCTGCTTCCCGGGGTCCTCGGGACCACCGACCGGCGTCGTCACAACCCGGTCGCGGCGTCCCTCACGGTGACAGCTGTGCTCGCGGTCATCCTGGGCGGATTCACCATTGCCGGCGCCGACCCCGTCGCGGTCACCTACAGCTGGCTCGTCGGTCTGGGAACCGTGGGACTCCTCGTGGTGCTCATCGTCGTCAGCGTGTCCATTCTCGTGTTCTTCGCGCGGACGCCACTGGAGCGCTCACCCTGGAGCACGAAGGTCGCACCCATCCTGGCCGCGCTCGGACTCGGCACGGCACTCGTCCTCGCCTTGCAGAACTACGCCTTCCTCGGGGCCGTTGACGAGCGGGCCATCTGGCTGCTGTTGCTCATCCCCCTCGCGGCCGCGGTCGGGTGGGCGCTCGCCGGCTCGCGAACCCGCCGAGGGCTCGAGACCGACTACTCGGCCGACCTCGGAGGCTGAGCGCGGCGGGACGTTCCGTGGTGGCCGGCGGGTCTCCCCCCGCCGGCCACCACGGCTCAGCGCGCTTCGGGACCCGGACCGACCGCGAGCACGCCCGCCACGGCGAGAGTGCAGAAGACGACGGCCATGACGCCGAACGCGACCGTGGTGCTGACCAGCGTCTCCAAGCCGGCCAGCGACACCGCGCCCAGCCCCATGCCGAGGTACGCGACGGCGAAGTGGACGGCGAGGACGCCGGCGCGCGAGGTCGGTACGGCTGCACCGGCGCTGAGGACCAGGCCGGCCTTGAACAGCAGGCCGCACGCGGTCCCGGTCACCGTGCACGCCGCCAGGTAGACCGGCGCACGCGGGTCGGCCACGGACGCCACGACGAGCCCCAGCCCGAGGGGCAGCAGGACCGCTCCCACGACGTAGGAGCGCCGCCCGGGCCACGCGCCGGTCGCCAACTGGGCGACGGCCGACGCGGCGAACACCAGGCCGGTCGTGAGGCCCCACACCAGCACGGACCCGACGTGGAGCTCGCTCCGGACGACGATGGCGCCGAGCGCGGCGAAGATGCCGGTCACCGCGAAACTCACGAACCCGGCGAGCGCCGCACCGGTGAACCGCAGTGACGATCCGGGTACGAGGGCGAAGCGGCTGCGCCTGACGGCGGTCCGCGGTGGGACCGTCTCCGGGGCGAAGGTCATGCCCAGTGCGGCAGCGCCGAGCAGCACCGCCAGGACGACGTAGGGCAGCACCAGCGGGAAGGGCAGGAACTGGGCGAACGCCCCCGCCAGGACGGGCCCCACCGCCAACCCGCCGAGATTGGCCGCCGTGGCCACCGTCGTCGCGCGTGCCCTGCGCCCGTCCAGGCGCATGCCGAGGTCGATGAGGTAGGCGGTCGCCGTCGGCGCGGTCACGCCGAGCGCCAGCCCGGTCAGCACGCGTCCGCTGGCGAGCCCACCGACCGAGGGCCACACCGCCATGACCACCAGGGCGGCGGCGCTCACGAGAAGGAACGGTGCGAGCACCCGCGTGCGGCCGTAGCGGTCGGACAGATGACCGAGCATCAGGAAGCTCACCGTCGCGCCGACCACGACGGCGCCGGCGAGAACGGTGATCGTCGTGGTGGGCAGCCCCCCGGCCGCCTGGTACAGCGGCCACAGCGGCGACGGCGCGGTGCCGACCGCCATGGCCAGCGTGAACGCCGCGGCGGTGAGCCAGAAGGCCGGACGGTCCGGCAATCGGCGGCGGGCTGTCAGCGTGGTTGCGGCCCCGCCGTCGACACCCACGGCAGCAGTATTGCCCTATGTATGACAGATTGGGTAGGTGCAGTCGCCTTCCACTCTGACCGTCGTCCAGGCCGTCGACGGCCGCCTCGTCCCCGCCTCCCTGCCGGCTCCACGGCCAGGGCCGGGCCAGCTCCTCGTCGGCGTCCAGTTCGCGGGCGTCAACTACTGGGACGTGATGCAGCGGACCGGTGCGGTCCCGCTCGGACCGTCGCGCGTGCCGGGCGTCGAGGGCACCGGCGTGGTGCTGGAGGCAGGCGCGGGAGCGCCGGACGACCTCGTCGGCCGTCGTGTCGCGTGGTCGAAGGTGCCCGGCAGCTACGCCGACCACGTGGTCGCCGACGCCGACTGGTTCGTGCCGATCCCCGACACGCTGCCCGCCGAGCAGGCCGGCGGGCTGCTCATGCAGGGCGTGACCGCGCAGTACCTCGCGACCGACACCGTCCCGCTCCGGGCCGGGGACACGGCCGTCGTCCTCGCGGCGGCCGGTGGTGTGGGCACGCTGCTCACCCAGATGCTGACCGCCGCAGGTGTCGCGGGTCGTCGGCATCGTGGGATCGGCAGGCAAGCAGGAGATCGCCCGCGCCGCCGGTGCTGCCGAGGTGCTGGTCGACGCCGGTGAGGGCCTCGTCGAGGCCGTCCGGACCGTGGCCCCCGAGGGCGTGCGGGTCGTCTTCGACGGCAACGGCGGCGCGCAGACCCCCCGAGCGTTCGGCATGCTCGCCCCGCGCGGGTGGGTCGTCCTGTTCGGTACCGCCGCCGGACCGATCCCCGCCCTCGATCCCGGCCTGCTGGCTGCCGGGTCCCACGTCGTCACCCGCACGGCCGGGAAGCACTTCGCGGGCGACGCGCCCACGTGGCGCGTGCGGGCGGATGACGTGCTCGCCCGCGCGGCCGTCGGAACGCTGCGCGTCTTCCCCGACGTCGTCCTGCCCCTGTCGTCGGCCGCGGAGGCGCACGCGCGCATGGAGAGCCGTTCGAACACCGGGAAGATGCTGCTGCGGCCGGACGCCGCGGTCTGAGGCCGGCGCCCGGAATCAGTAGCTGTCGACGAGCCCGGTGAGCGGCTCGTCGGCGAGCACCCGCGCCAGTTGGTCGAGCACCGCCGCTTCGACCCGGCTCCGGGTGGCGGGCACGGTGCCGGCCAGGTGCGGGGTGAGCAGCAGGTTCGGCGCGGACCAGAGCGGATGCCCCTCGGGCAGCGGCTCGGGCTCGGTGACGTCGAGGGCCGCCCGCAACCGTCCGCCGGTCAGTTCCGCCACCAGGGCGTCCGTGTCCACCACGACGCCCCGGGCCGCGTTCACGAGGAGCGCGCCGTCCGGCATGGCCGCGAGGAAGCCGGCGTCGACCATGCCGGTCGTCTCGGGTGTCGCCGGGACGGCGAGGACGACGACGTCGGCGGACGGCAGGAGCGCAGGCAGGTCCCCGATGGCGGCGACGCCCTCCCGCGGGGTGCGCGCCACGAAGGCGAGATCCACGTCGAAGACCGCGAGCTTCCGGCCGATCTCCCGGCCGATGTCACCGGCACCGACCACCACGACGCGTGCGCCATCGAGCGAGCGGCGGATGCCGGGTGACCACCGGCCCGGCGTCCTGGTCGCGGACGAAGTCGGGGATGCCTCGCTGCGCGGCCAGGGTCACGCCGACGACCCATTCGGCCGTCGCCGACGTGTAGGCGCCGCGAGCCCTCGCGAGGACGACACCGTCCGGGAGTCGACGAGCGAAGTGCTCAGCCCCCGCGCTCTGCAGTTGCACCAGCCTGAGCCGTGGCACCGCGGCGAAGAAGTCCGGTCCGGGCACCCTCGCACGAGGTTGCGGGATCCACGCCTGCACCGTCCCGAGGTCAGCGCCGGGCACGTCGTCGTCGGCTACCACGTGCACGCGGACGCGGGGCGAGAGGGCCGCCACCCGGGCAGCGAGCCCCGGGTCGGACAGCAGGACGTGGAAGAGCTGGCCGGGACCGACGACGTCCGAGCCCGTCACCTCACGACTGTGGCTCATGCGGGATCACAACGCCGCTGCCCACTGCCGCGCCTCCTCCCACGGCGCACCGGCCGCCACCAGTCGGCGGCCCTGGGCGAGCGCCCGGGGGTTGCTGATCGCGAGAACGCCCACCACCCGGGCACCGTCGGGGTCGGCGAAACAGACGACGGGACCCCGGGCGGACTCCCATCGTTCGCTGACCGGCCCCGCCGTCCCGCACAGCTGCAGCTTGCGCTCGTACTGGTCGGACCAGAAGTAGGGCACGGTGTCCCAGACGCGCGTGCCGCCCATCAGTGCGTCGGCGACGACGGAGGCCTGTTCGAGGGCGCTCTGCCACTGCTCCGCCCGCGCGTGTGCGCCGGTGAGCGCGTTGCGCCACCGGGCGGCGTCCCCGGCCGCGTAGACGCCGGGTTGGGAGCTCCGGCCGCGGTCGTCGCAGACGACGCCGTTGTCGACCTGGACGCCCGAATCCTCGAGCCACTCGGTGTTGGGGATCGCGCCGACCCCGACGAGGAGGAGATCGGCGGGCAGGAACTCGCCGCCGTCGAGCAGGACGCCCTCCACCCCGTCCGCGCCGCGCACCTCCACGACGGTCGCCGAGCAGCGCACCTGCACGCCGCGCTCCTCGTGCAACTCGGTCACCACTCCCCCGGCGTCGTCGCCGAGCACACGGGTCAGCGGACGGGCCGCCGTCTCGACGACGGTCACCTCGATGCCGCGCATCCGGGCGACGGCGGCCACCTCCAGGCCGATGAAGCCCGCACCGATGACCACCAGCCGGCGGACGGTCGGCAGCGCTGCGGCGATCGCGGTCGCGTCGGTCAGCGACCGGAGGTGGTGCACGCCGGAGAGCTCCGGCACGGTGGGCAGCCGACGGGCGCGGCTGCCCGTGGCCACGACGACGGCGTCGTAGCCGACCCGGCTGCCGTCGGCCAGCTCCACCTCGCGTGCGGCCGGTATCGAGCCGGGTGGCCGCCTGCCCCAGGCGGAGGGTCACCTGGAGGTCGTCGATGTCGGCCGGCTTCAGCAGCCGGGTCTCCTCGGGGGCGACCGTGCCGGCCAGCACCTGCTTGCTCAGCGGCGGCCGGTCGTAGGGCACCTCTGCCTCGTCGGAGACGATCGTGATCGCCCCGGTGTGGCCGAGGCGCCGCAGCTCACGGGTCAGCGTGGCCGCGACGAGCCCGCCGCCGACCACGACGACGTGCGCGCCGGCCGGCGTCGCAGCGGCCGCGCTCATTCGTGCAGGGTGATGGCGCGGACGGGGCACGCCGCGGCCGCCGCCCGGACCTCGTCGAACTGCGCCGGGTCCGGCTCGACGACGAGCAGGAGCACCTTCCCCGACTCCTCGTCGACGTCGAAGACGTCCGGCGCCTCGACGATGCAGTTGGCGTACTCGCGGCAGACGGACTGGTCGACCGACACCTTCATCGCAGTGTTCCTCTCAGTGCTCTTCGGCGCCGGACGTCAGAGGTCCGTGGCGATGTACTTGGTCTCCAGGAACTCGTGGATCCCGGCGAAGCCGCCCTCGCGGCCCAGGCCGCTCTGCTTCATCCCGCCGAAGGGCGCGGCGGGGTCGGAGACGACGCCACGGTTCACCGCCGACCATGCCCGCCTGGAGACGGTGCGCGACCCGCGTCCCAGCGGCGTCGTCGGCGGCGAACACGTAGGCGATGAGCCCGAACTCGGTGTCGTTGGCCCGTCGCACCGCCTCGTCCTCGTCGTCGACCACGACGACCGGCGCGACCGGACCGAAGATCTCGTGCGTCGAGCAGCTCCGCGTCCACGTCGACGTCGGCCAGCACGGTCGCCGGGTAGAAGGCGCCGTCGCCGTCGGGGACGGCGCCACCGACCACGCACCGGGCCCCGGCGGCGAGGGCCCCGTCGACGAGGGCGGCCACCTTGTCCCGCTCGGCGGTCGAGACCAGGGCACCGAGCTGGACACCGGCCTCGAGGCCCGGGCCCAGCCGGAGCGCCCCCATCTCCTCGGCGAGCCGGCGGGTGAAGGCCTCGGCGACGGAGCGGTGGACGTAGAAGCGGTTGGCCGCCGTGCAGGCCGAGCCCCCGTTGCGCATCTTGGCGACCATGGCGCCTGCCACGGCCTTCTCGACGTCGGCTCCCTCCAGGACGAGGAACGGCGCGTTGCCGCCGAGCTCCATCGACGCCCGGACCACGGTGTCGGCGCAGGAGTGCAGCAGCACCCGGCCGACCTCGGTCGACCCGGTGAACGACAGGTTGCGGACCCGGGGGTCGTGCGAGCATCCGCCCCACCAGCGGTCCCACCGGGACCGGGAGGACCACGTTGACCACGCCGTCGGGCACCCCGGCCCGCTGCAGCAGGTCGGCCATCGCCAGGGCCGTCAGCGGGGTCTCGGTCGCCGGCTTGAGGACGACCGTGCAGCCGGCCGCGAGCGCGGGCCCGATCTTGCGGGTGGCCATCGCCGCCGGGAAGTTCCACGGCGTGATGAGCACCGAGACGCCGACCGGCTCGTGGGTCACCAGGATCCGCTTGTCCCCGCCGGGGGCGGCGCGGTAGTCCCCCACCACCCGGACGGCCTCCTCGGAGAACCAGCGGAAGAACTCGGCGGCGTAGACGACCTCCGCCCGGGCGTCGGCGAGGACCTTCCCGTTCTCGCGGGTGACCAGCTCGGCGAACTCCTCGGTCTCCGCGGTGAGCAGCTCGAAGGCACGGCGCAGGATCTCGGCGCGCTCCCTCGCCGGCCGGGCCGCCCAGCCGGGCAGCGCGGCGTGCGCCGCGGCCACGGCGGCGTCGCAGTCCGCTTCCGCCGCGGTGGCCACCTCGGTGATCACCTCGCCGGTGGCCGGGTCGTGCACGGCCACCCGGCCGGAGCCGGGCTGCCAGGTGCCGTCGATGAACAGGTCGGTGAACAGCTTCACCAGGAATCTCCTCGGAGGATCACGGGGGAACGTCGGCGCGGCCTCAGACCGGCGGCGGGGTCCACAGGCCGGGGTCCGGTACCCCGATGAACGGCTTGGGGTTGCGCACGCACGCGGTGCCCCACTGGTCGGACTGCGCGGGAACGCGCTGCCAGACCCGCGGCTGCCAGCTGTCGAGGTCCTGGATCTCCTCGAGCGCGGTGGTGTACTCCGCGACGAACCCGTTCGGATCCTGGAAGTAGGCGAACGTGTTGCTCCCCGGTCCGTGCCGGCCCGGGCCCCACACCATCTCCTCGCCGGAGCGGACCATGTGGCCGGCGGCACGCATGTACTCGTCGAGACCGCGGGTCTCGTAGGCGACGTGGTTGAGGTTGGCGTAGTCGTTCGTGCTGATCGCGAACTGGTGGTGCGCCGCGGTGTCGCCCTTCATGAACACCATGACGTCCTCCAGGTAGTCGCTCTGGAAGAAGCCGAGGACGTCGGAGAAGAAGGTGACCAGCTCCGGCATGCGGGCGCTGTTCATGACCATGTGCGACAGACCCGTGGGCACGTGCTCGCCCTCGCCGACCGCGCGGGCCTTGCGCGGCCGCCAGTCGGCCGCGATCTCCAGCGTGCGGCCCTCGACCGGATCGAGGAATCGCACGCCGTAGCCGCCACCGGGCGCGTCGAGACGACCCGGTTCGCCGACGAGCTGCACGCCTGCCGCCACGAGCTTCTCGGTGTACCAGTCGACGTCGGCGGTGCAGCGGACCGCGAAGGACACCAGGTCCACCCGGTTCTCGTCGGTGCGCCGCAGCCGCAGGGCATACGGGTCGGTCGAGCCGTCGGCCGCGAGGAACGCGAGGTCGCCGTCGACCGTCTCGGGGGTCAGCCCCCACAGGTCGCGGTAGTACCCGAGCCCCGAGTCCAGGTCCTCGACACCCAGGCCGACGTACCGGACGTGGGTGATGCGGCACTCACCAGCGGGACGCGGCGTCACCGGCTGCGGCCCCGGGGAGGGCGCCGGCCGGTTGGGCAGCATGGCGGTCATGGCGATCTCCTAGTGGATCGTGGTCGATTGCAGTGCGGGGGCGGCCGACGGCGCGGACCCGTCGGCCGGCGCGGGGTCGCGGTAGCCGAGCAGCTCCCCGTAGACGTCGGTGCGCCGGTCCTCCAGCGGGGAGATGCCGGGGCCCCGGTGCCGGGCCCGACGGACGTCGTCGGTGTCGATCTCGACGACGACGAGGTCCTCGGCCACCGGGTCGAGGGGCCCGACGGTCGCCCGGCCGTAGGGGTCGACCAGCACCGACCGGCCGAGGAAGGTGTACGGCTCGGCCTCGCCGACCTGGTCGGCGCACGCGAGGAACACCGAGTTCAGGTTCCCCTGCACCAGGGCGCCGTCCACCTGGCCGATGCTGCCCGTGGGCGACGTGGCCTTGTCGAAGCCGGCCACCCACGCCGTGGGGACCGCGACGAGGTCGACGTCGCGGAGCGCGAGGATGCGCACGGCCTCGGGGAACCGCAGGTCGTAGCAGACCACCACACCGAGGCGGAGCCCGGCGACCTCGAAGACCGGCAGCCCGTGGTCGCCCGGGGTGAAGACGTCGCGTTCACGGCCGAACAGGTGCAGCTTGCGGTAGGTCCCGGCGATCCGGCCGTCAGGACCGATGACCGCGACCGAGTTGAACAGTCGATCCCCGTCCATCTCGGCGAAGCCGCCGACGACGACGGTCCCGCACTCGCGGGCCGCCGCGCACCAGGCGGAGAGCACCGGCCCGGGGGCCTGCGTGCTCTCCGCCCGGTCGAGCAGGGCGTCGCGGTCGAGGACGTACCCGGTCGCGGCGAGCTCGGGCAGCACGACCAGGCCGCGCGCCGCGCTCGGCGGCCGAGCGCACCGCCGACGTCGTCGTGGCGACGTTGGTCGCCACGTCCAGCGGCGCGCACACGACCTGCGCGATCCCGATCCCCAGCCGCGGCACGGTGCTCAGCTCCCGGCGGCCAGCGCGTCGCCGAGGCCTTCGACGACCTCGTTGGTGCCGATGTCGAAGAACGCCATGATCCGGCACGGGCAGGCCTCGCCGCCCTCGATCTTCCAGGGGAAGGCGCCGATGACGCACCGCTGGTTGAGGACCTGGTCGATGTCACCACCGACGTTCTCCGCGTGGATGCAGCCGTCCTGGAAGGCCAGGTGGTGCATCGGGAAGATGTCGCTGGTGACCTTCCGGCCCGACAGGTGGTGGGTGTACTCGTACTCGCCGCCGAAGAACTTCAGGTACGGCATGCCGACGTGGTCCTCGAACCGCTTGAGCAGGTCCGGCCGCATGTTGCGGATCGTGGTGTTCATCGGGTGGTCGCCCGAGCCGGCGTCGATGCCCCACCACCGGATCTCCATCTCCGCCATCCACTGGGCGAGCTCCACCCCGCCGCCCGGGTGCATGGTGAAGTAGCGGACCAGGTCCTGCTGCGGTGCTCCCTGGTAGTACTTGTGGAAGCCCGTGTGCACGATGAGGATGTCGCCCTTCTTCACCTCCACCTGGGAGGTGATGTGCTCGGGCTTGATGATGTCCCAGTCGCCCACCTGCGTGGAGACGTCGACGACGACGCCCTCGTGGATCAGCTTCGTCAGCGGCAGCGACGCCATGTCGAGTCCGCCGTCGGCCCCGTGCATCGGCCCGTCGAGGTGCGTGCCGCTGTGCAGCGAGGTCTCGATCCGCTGCGACACGATCTGGTTGGTCTGCAGGTTCTGCGTGTAGTACATCTTCGAGCCGGGGTAGCCGACCCAGCCGGGCGTGTGCAGACCCCAGGTGTGGGTCATGTCGACGATCTTCACGGTGCTCCTTCGGTGGTGGGCGGGTGCGTCAGCGCATGAGCCGCAGGGAGCCGACGGGGTCGACGAGCGTCCCCCGGTCCTGCTCCTCGGCGGCCCGGAGCAGGTGGTGCGCCAGCACCAGGTCCTGCTCGACGCTGCCGATGCTCTTGAAGACGGTGCGGCCGGCGGCCGTACCGGAAGGCGTGCGGAGGTAGTCGCCGAGCAGCTGGACGCCCGAGGCGTCCCAGCCGGCCTCGACGGCCTCGATGCAGTCCCCGGACTCGTGGGTGGCGTCCGGGGTGTCGACGACGACGGCATCCGCGGTCGAGAAGACGTCGCCGAACAGCTCGCGGTGCACCGGCTGCGTGGAACCGATGGCCGCGACGAGCCCGATGCCCGCCAGGTCGTCGGCGGCGAGGAACGCCGTGTGGTGGGACGACGTCGCCACGTACAGGACGTCGCAGCCGGCCAGGACGTCGGCCTGGGTGTCCGCCGCGGTCACGGCGAGGCCCAGCTCGGCCCCCATCTGATCGGCGAACGCCGCGCGGTTCGCCGGGGTCGGGCTGTACACGAGCGCCTGCTCCACCGGCACGGCGCCGTTCATGGCGCGCAGGCCCTCGCGCGCCTCCTCGCCGGAACCGATCAGCCCGACCCGGATGCTGCGGTCGCCGGCCCAGTGCCGCACCGCGGCCGCCGCGGTGGCCGACGTCCGCAGGCTGGTGATCCGACGGCCGTCGACGATGCCGAGGGCGTCGCCGGTCGACTCCCGGAACAGGTGGACGTGGTACTTGACCCGTCGGCCGACCCGGTGGAACTCCTTGTAGCCGAGCAGGTCGAGGTCGCTGATCGTGCCGGCGAGGATGCGCATCCAGGCGACCGGCCCGTTCACCTGGACCCGGCCGGTCGTGATCCGGCCGCCCGTCACGAGCCGGGCGGCGTCCTCGGCGGCCGCCAGGCCTACCTCGACGGTGGCCAGGGCGTCGACGTCGTCGCTGGACAGCAGGCGCACCTGGGGTGCGTCGACGTCGGTCTCGGTCGCGGGGTCGGTGAGGGTCACTGCGGGTTCCGTCCGGTGTAGAAGAGCACGTCGTCATCGGCCGTGACGTCCAGGCCGGACTTGCCGGCGGCGGCGCGCAGCGTGGCCATCTGGGCGGCACTGATGCGCATGTGCGGCTGACGGATCGGACCGCCGTTGTAGCCCATGAGCCAGCCCTGGTACTTCCAGTGCATCCGCGGGACCAGGCCGCTGTTGGCGACGAGCGGGGTGTTGACCGCGGCGTGCGCGCGGCGGGCCGGGGCGATCTGCCAGTACAGCTCCATGCCCTTGTCCCACGTCGCCTTGTCCGACAGCAGCTCGAACATCTGCGGGACGGCCGGGCCGAAGGTCTCGTAGTTCGAGGTGCCCATGAACTGCATGCCGTAGTTGGCGATCCAGGCCGGGGCGTTGAACTCCAGCGGGTCGGTCACGACGACCTCGCCGTTGAACCGCTCGAACACCGCGGCGATCCCGCCGACCCCCGGCCCGCCGACCTCGTTCTTGATCGCCACGACCTGCGGGATCGAGTCGACCATCTGCTCGAGGAGGGAGACGGAGAACCCCGCGGCGTGCAGCCGGCCGAAGTTCCACTGGTCCATCGCGAAGATGATCACGCCGAGGTCCGCCGCATCGGCGACGGCCCTGGTGAAGCTCAGCACCTCGTCGGTGCTCGCGGGGTTGAAGTAGAGCGGGTAGGACGGCATGACCAGGTCGACGCCGGCCTGCGCCGCGTGCTCGGCCGAGGCGACGGTGTCCGCCAGCGTCGGCTGGCTGGCCTGGAGCACGGTGACCAGGTCGTCCCCGGCCTCGTCGACCACGATCTCGGTGAAGCGACGCATCTCGTCCGGGGTGGTGCCGGCCTCGGAGACGATCAGCACCCCGGTCATGCCGTGCTGCTTCTCGAGCGCGACGTCGTGCCGGATCGCGGCCTCGTTGAGGCCGCTCAGGTCACTGGTGAAGGTGGGGCTCACGCAGCCGCAGCAGCCGCGCAGCGACTCCAGGGCCCAGGCGCGGGCCTCGCCCGGCGCGTACTTCGTCATGGTCGTCCTCTGTTCGGTGGGAACGGGGTGGAGGTCAGTGGGCGCAGTGGCCGGAGAGCAGGGGGGCGTCCGGCGGGGCGGGCGCTGTGCGGACGAGCTCCGCCGCCCGGCGGACGACCGCGTCCGGGTCGTCGCCCGGGACGATCGCGTGGACGGGCGGCTCGCCGTCCCCGTCCGTGAGGGCGCGCAGGTCGGCGGCGACCCGCGGGGCCAACGCTGCGGCCGCCTCGCCGGTGACGACGAGCGGTGTGCCGGACAGTCGCGGGACGAGGACGCCGCCGAGCGTCCAGGCGGTGTCGCGGTCGACGACGACCACGACGACGTCCGGACGGCCGTGCAGCATCCGGCGGTGGACCAGCGCGTCGTCGACGGTGGCCGGGTTCGCAGCGTCGGCCCACAGGACCTCGCACGCGCTCAGTCCCGGTTCGTCGAGGAGCCGGAGCAGACCCTCGGTGTCGTCGGAGAGCAGGGTCAGCGGCGCTCCGGGAGCCGCCGCGAGCAGCGCCCGGGCGACCCCGGGCGTCGTTCCGGTGGGTGCGCCGGCCAGCAGGCAGTTCACCGGCCGTCCCCGTCGTCGGCCTGTGGCTGGCTGGGATCCGGACCGAGCGGGGTCTCCAGACCCTTGCCCACCTCGAGAGGGGTGGACCAGGTGAGCGCCTCCAGCGCCAGGGCGTCGAGCTTGATCGCCTGGTCGTGCCCGAGCGACCGGATCTCCAGCCGCTCGCCGTTGCGGGTGGTCACCTTCCGGACGGTCACGGCGGCGAACTCGTTCGAGACGACGATCGTCGGCTCGTCCCGGTCGTGTCCGTCGTGCCCGGTCACAGCAGGATCCGCAGCTGGGGGAAGTCGATGACCACCTGGTCCAGCACCACCCAGCGCCGGGCGAGCACGAGCTGTCCGTCGCGGCGCTCGATCCGGTCGGTCCGCTCCCCGGTGATGTACTTCGGCGCGTCGGACTGCCGGGTGCCGACGAGGGTGACGTTGGAGCGCACCTCGTAGACGTCGGGGTCGTCGGTCAGCCGTACGCGGACGTTCGTGACGAGGTGGCGGAACCGCACGGGAGGGTTCTCGCCCCAGGCGGTCTCGTAGATGTCCTCGTCGAACCGGCGGAACCATTGGGTGGTCATCGACCACCGGGACTCGTCGATCAGCAGGCTGCGGTCGTCGTAGTGCGGCTTGAACGGGGAGTCCGGAGTGCGCGGCGTCGGGACCTGGTAGGTGAAGTCCTCGGCGACGATCTCCACCCACTCGTGGAACTTCCGGTCGTCGAGGAGTTCGCTCTCGTAGGCCAGGAACTGGCTGATCTCGGACACGAGGATGGCGTCACCCAGCCGCGCGCGACGGACGTCCGCCCGCGAGCCGACCACCTCGGCGCTCATCGGGACACCGCCTCGGCGCCCGCGAGGTCGACGAGCTCGGCCCAGCGCCGGTGGAAGTTGCGGATGGTCCGCTCGGTCTTGTCGCCGTCGACCACGTTCCCCGGCCAGCCGAGCTCCGGCGGCGCCTGGGGGTGGTGCTTGCCCCCCTCGAGGACCACCGGCAGCGTCCGCGAGACGTCGCCGACGCTGGCCTCCGAGATACCGGTGAAGTTCTCGGTGTCGTCGATCTCGAACAGCCCGGACGGCCCGTTCGTCCGGAGGTAGGCCAGGCGGGACAACCGGGCCCACTCCGGGTCGGCGCCCTTGGGGGCGAGGAAGAACCACAGCTGCTCGCTGGTGGTGGCGTCGATGGGATACCGCACGGTGATCCGGAAGTACCGGGCGTGCAGGTCCGGACCGTCGACGTTGGTCTTGAAGTTCTCGATGAACGACATGTTCGGGAACACCGACCCGTGGCCGACCGAGAGGCATGACATCAGGTCCTGCTGCGCCGGGGTCAGCCGCTCGTCGAAAGCCGGCCACATGTCCTTCGGGTAGCCGAAGTAGTGGTTGCCCGAGAGCCCCTTCAGCGGCAGCCGCTGGATGCGCATGGAGTGCCCGTTGGGGGTGGTCACCGTGCGACCGGTGAACTTGGGCGCCACCTCGTCGGCGAGCTTGACCAGGTCGGCCTTGGTGGCGAACAGCCCCAGGTCGAAGGCCGACGCGTGGGTGACGGTGGTGTGGTAGCCGTCCCCGGACAGGTTCTCGCCCTCGGTCTTCCAGTTGGCCCGGACGATGTTGCGGACCGGAGTGCCGACGACCTCCATGCCCTGGGGGTGCTTGCCGATGATGCTCTCCAGGTACCAGAGGATGTCGCCCAGGTACTCGCGGAGCGACGGCGCCTCCTGGTCCCACGTGGCGAAGATCAGACCGAGCTCGCTGTCGACCTGGGCCGGGGAGAAGAGCGGCAGCTTCGACTTGTCGAGGCCACCCTTGCCGTAGACGTCGGCCTGGTACGTGACACCGCGCAGTTCACCGGTGTTGGCGTAGGTCCACCCGTGGTAGCTGCACCGGAAGTGCGAGGCGTTGCCACTGTCGGCGCGGCAGAGCGGCACGCCGCGGTGCCGGCAGGTGTTGAGGTGGACCCGCACCTGCCCGGTCTCGTCGCGGACGACGATGACCGGGTCGCGACCCATCTTCCGCAGCACGTAGTCGCCGGGCTCCGGGATCTCGCTCTCGTGGGCGACGTACTGCCAGGAGTGCTGGAAGATCGTCGCCATCTCGCGCTGGAAGATCTCCTCGTCACCCCAGCTGCGTCGGGCGACGGTGACCTGCGGCTCCTCCGTCTGGGTGATCGACACCGGGACTCCCTTCGAGCGGTCGACGTCCTGGGCACATCTTTGTCCCTTGTCATACAAGAACGCAAGACCCCACGCTAAGTGGTCATTACGGCACGGCGAGGTTTCCGGTCGGGCTGACAAGATGGTATGTATGCCAGAACAAGACGAGAGGGCTCCCATGCACGGACGTCTCCCCTGGCCGACTCCCGAGGAGCTCGACGACGCCCGCCGGGCGGTCTACGACGCGATCGCGGGCGGCCCGCGCGCGGCCGGCCCGCAGGCGTTCCGCCTGACGGACCCGGACGGGCGACTCGAGGGTCCGTTCAACGCGATGCTCGTCAGCCCGGGGGTGGGTCACGCCCTCCAGGACCTGGGCGCGGCGGTCCGCTACCGCACATCGCTGAGCGACCGCGCTCGAGAGATCGCCATCCTCGCCCTCGCCGCGCTGCGCCGCAGCGACTTCGAGTGGTACGCGCACGAGCGGGTCGGCCGGCGCGCCGGCCTGACCGACGAGGAGCTCGCGTCGCTGCTCGCCGGCGCAGATCCTGCGTCCCTCAGCAGCGACGAAGCCCTCCTGCTGCGGACCACCCGACTGCTGGCCACCGCCGGGGACCTGGACGACGGCGCCTTCGCGGCCGCGGAGGAGGAACTGGGCCGGGAGCAACTGGCCGAACTGGTCGTCCTGGTCGGCTACTACGACCTGCTCGCCCTCTCCCTGCGCGTCTGGCGCACCCCGCTACCGGCGGGCGAGAGCTCGCCCTTCTCCCTGGAGTCCGCACGGTGACCACCGAACCTCAGATGACCGCGCCCCTGCAGCGGGTGGGCACCGGCTCACTCACGGGCAGGACCACCAACGCCCTGCTGGACGCCATCCTCAACCGGCAGTTCCCGGACAACCGGCTGCCCCCCGAGCCGGAACTCGCCGAGCAGCTGGCGGTGAGCCGCACGACGATCCGCGCTGCCCTGCAGTCGCTGGAGCGTCTGGGCGTGCTGAGCCGCGCGCCGGGCCGCGGCACGATGGTGCGGGAGCACGTCGGCCGGGAGAGCATCGTGCTGCAGCGCCTCATCGGCTTCCGCGGCCTGCTGCTCGAGCGGCACGCCGAGGTCCAGGTGGACCAGCGGTACTGGGTCCGCGACCACGCCGACGACCACGGCATGCGCATGCTGCGCATCCCGCAGGACACCACCGTGATCGTCAGCGAGAAGACCTTCATCGCCGACGGCCACCCCGCCATCCACATCTCCGACCAGATCCCGCTGCACTACTGCGCTCCGGCGCTGCAGGAGAAGTTGATCAGTGGCGGCGACGTCCCGGTCCAGGACTCCATCTTCGAGTTCAGCCGGTCGTGGCCGGGCCGCGAGATCGACCACACGGTCGTCGAGCTCATCCCCGCCGTCGCGCCGATCTCCGGCACCAGCCTGCAGATCGAGGACGGCACGCCGTTCATGCGCCTGATGGAGACGCACTACAGCGTCGCCGGCGAGCCCGTCGCGATGAGCGAGGTGCACGTCGACGACCGGTACGTGCGCTTCCACGTCGTCCGGCACGACTGAGCGAGCCGCCCGGAGAACCGCGCCAGGATCAGGAGAGCAGGCCTCCGTCGATCCGCAGGATCTGGCCGGTGACGGCGGCAGTCGACGCGGAGGTCAAGTACACGTAGGCGGCGGCCAGGCCCTCGAGGTCCGCCCCCCGCTGGAGCAGTGTGCGGCCGGCGACCCGCCGGACGAGCTGGTCCGGATCGCCGGCGACGGGTCGCTCGCCCTCGGAGTCCGCGACCGCGAGCCCTGTCGGCACACCGCCCGGCGCGACGCCGTTGACACGCACCCGCGGCGCGAGGTCGCGGGCGAGCGTCTTGAGCAATCCGACAGCCCCGTGCTTGACCGTCGCGTAGGCGACGCCGGCGTTGTTGCCGTGGACGTCGTAGCTGGCGTCGGACAAGGTCAGGACGACGGCGCCACCGGCCTCCGTCAGCGCCGGTGCGGCGGCCCGGGCGGCCAGCAGGTAGCCGAGCAGGTTGACCTCGAACAGCCGCCGGAAGCGCGCCTCCAGTTCCCCCGGGTCACCGTCGAGCAGCGTCAGGCCCCCGTCGTGGACCCCGGCGTTGGCCACGAGCACGTCGAGGCCGCCCTGTCCCGCGGCGACGGCGACGGCGCGCTGGTTGTCGCCGAACGACCGGACGTCCCCCTCCACGGACGTGACCCCGGGGTCGGTGGACGCCTGACGGTCCAGGACCGTGACGCGGGCGCCGCCTGCCAGGAAAGCGCGGGCGACGGCCGCGCCGATGCCCGAAGCCCCTCCGGTCACCAGCACCGTGCGGCCGTCGTTCGTCATGGACCCTCCCGATACTTCGTGCTTGACTCTGGATTATGTCCTACCAAAGGTCGGCCGTGGCCATGGTGACCGGCGCATCGTCGGGCATCGGCTCCGCATTCGCCGCGCGACTGTCCTCGACGGGCACGGACCTCGTGCTCGTCGGCCGCGACCGCGCAGCCCTGGGCAGGACGCCGGCGGGCATCAGGGCCGAGACGGTCGTGGCGGACCTGGCGACCCTCGACGGGACCGCCGCCGTGGTCGACCGACTGCGGTCCCCGGAGCATCCCGTCGATCTCCTCGTGCACGCGGCCGGGCTGACCACGGCACGTCCCTTCGGTGTCGCGCCCCTGGAGGACGAGCTGGACCAGCTCCAGGTCAACGTCGTGGCCACGACGCAGCTGCTGCACGCCGCGGTGACCTCCATGCAGGCCCGCGGCGGGGGCGCCGTGGTCCTGATCGGCTCCACCGCCGCGCACTGGTCCGCGGGCAGCTACGCGGCGAGCAAGGCGTGGCTCGAGGTGCTCGCCGGTGCCGTGGCCGCGCGAGCGGACGAGACCGGCGTCGACGTGCTGGTGAGCCGGCCCGGCTTCACCCGCACCCGGCTGCACGAGAGAGCCGGGGTGGACAACTCCGGCGTCCCCTCGTGGATGTGGCTCACTCCCGAGCGGGTGGCAGCCGAGTCTCTCGAGGCCCTGGCCGCTGGGCGGTCCTCCTGGACGCCGAGCCGGAGGTACCGCGCGCTGGTCGCCGCGACGAGCCCTCTCCCCCGCCGTCGGCGCGCGGCCGTGCTGCGCCGCCTCGCGCCACTCCGGCCACGCTGATCGCCGACGACGGCGAGTCCCAGCTGGTCAGGATCGACTGTGGGCGTGCAGTCCCCAGCTGCGGACGAACGGGATCGTCCCCGCGTTGAAGGAGATGAACCAGCCCAGCTCGAGCACCTCGGCCGGGCTGAACTGCTCGTTCATCGCCCGGTAGGCGCCGTCGACGTCCTCGTCCCACCCCATGAGGACGTCGAGCAACCACAGGACCGCCTTCTCGCGCACGTCGAGGACGTCCGACTCGCGCCAGGTGTAGGAGGCGGCCAGCTTCTCCTCGATGGAACCGGCCTCCACGGCCACCGCGGTGCAGGTCACGCAGGCGACGGCGTTGGCGATCCGGCGGCGGGCGAGCTCCTTCAGATCGCGGTCGGCCACGCCGTCGTCGAACATGACCCGCCAGTGCTCGGTGAAGCTCCGCATGAGTGCCGGATGGTGGTCGAAGATGCGGTACACGTCCGGGTTGGGCGTGCCGAGCCGGCGGGCCTCCGCCATGTCGGCGAGCGCCGCAGGGCTGAGCTCCTCGGGATAGGGGATTCGCGCCGTCGGCTGCAGCGTCGGGCTCGGTGGGATGGTGCTCATGACGTCCCTCCTGTTCGCTCGGTCGTGTCCCGGGCCTCGCGCCGTTGCCAGGCCTTGCCGTGCGGATAGCTGACGAACTCCAGCGCGAGCCCCCACGGCGTCAGGGCGAAGACGAAACGGGCCTGCTCCCCGGCCTCGGGCCCGGGCAGCGGCATGGGCTCCCCGAGCACCCGGACGCCGTCCGCCCGCAGGTGGGCCACCGCTGCGTCGAGGTCGTCGACGTAGAAGGCGACGTGGTGACCTCCGGCGTCGCTGGTCCGCGGTGGTTCCGTGCGCTGGTCGGGGGCCGAGAACTGAAGCAGCTCGAGGACGACGTCCGCGACGTGCACCACGGCGATGCCCTCCACCTCGGTGCGGGGATGGCGGGCGAACTGCCGCACCTGCATGTCCGGGTCGTCCGGACGTCCGCGGTACGGGCCGTGGCGCAGGACGCACCGCCCGCCGAGCACGTCCTCGAAGAAGGCGATGGCTGCCTCCAGGTCGGGGACGACGAGGCCGACGTGGTCGCCTCGGCGCAGCCCGGGCAGACCCGCCGGTGGACCGGTCACAGCCACACCCGACCCCCGTTGACCGGGAGCGTCGTCCCGGTCACCGCTCCGGCGCCGTCCGACACCAGGAAGTCGAGGGCAGCGAGGAGGTCGTCGGGGAGCAGGGTGCGCCGCACCGCCTGTCGCGCCGCGACGTCGTCCCACCGATCCGGCGCGACCCGCTCGCGCAGCAGCGGCGTCTGGACGAGCCCCGGCGCGAGGGCGTTCACCGTGACGCCGTGCGGTCCGAACTCCCCCGCCAGGCTCCGGGTGAAGGCCCACACCCCGCCCTTGGAGGTCGCGTAGTGCGCCATCTGGGTCGACTGCGGGTCCCACACGACGCTGGACGTCAGGCACACGATCCGTCCGGCGCCGGCCTCGACCATGTCCGGCAGGAACGCCTGGGTGACCAGCAGCAGGCTGTCGAGGTTGACCCGCATGACCGAGCGCCACTCGTCGAGGCCGATCTCGAGGAAGGGCCGGTACGGCGAGATGCCGACGTTGTTGACCAGCACGCCCACGGGGCCGAGTTCGGCGTGCACGACCCGGGCGAAGGCCACGACGTCCTCCGGTGAGGACACGTCGGCCACGGCCTGCGCGGAGCGGCGGCCGTGCGCCCGCACCCGTTCGACCGTGTCGGTGCAGGGCACGAGGTCGCACACCGCGACGTCGTGCCCGGTCGCGGCGAGGCGCTCGGCCATGACCTGGCCGAGCCCGCTGGCCGCCCCGGTCACGACGGCGGTCCGTCGCACCGGGTTCGCGAGGGCCCCGGTCACCTGCCCCGCCGGCCGAGGAGCCAGCCGGTGGTCAGCAGGAGGAGGGCCGGCAGCACGACGCGGACGGCTACCCGGACGGGGGGCGGCACCAGGGTCCAGACGTCGAGTGCCGCTCCCTCGGCCGAGGCGGCGGGTGCGGCGGGCACGGGGCTGGGTGCGGCAGCCAGAGGACCGGCCGGGGCAGCAGGCTGAGGGGTCTCGGGCGCCACCATCAGGGCGGCGAGGTTGGTCGCGAACTGGTCGATGAGCCTTCCGCTGACGTCGGAGATGATGCTCCGGCCGAACTGCGCGGGCTTGCCCGTCAGGTCGAGCTCGGTGGCGACCTGGACGTCCGTGGCGCCGTCCCGCTCCACCAGGTCCGCGACCACCCGCGCGGAGGCGGCACCGGCGCCGCGCGTCTCCTTGCCGCTGGCCACCAGCACCAGCCGCCGTGCGGCCTCGTCCTGCTCGGCGATGGTCGCTTCGCCCCGGTAGGCGAGCTGGATGGGGCCGACCTTGACCTTCACCCGCCCTCGGTGCGTCATCCCGTCCGATTCGTCGAGGGTGGCACCGGGTAGGCACGGGGCGATGCGGGGGACGTCGAGCAGCGTGCGCCAGGCCTGCTCGACCGGGACGGGCACGCGGAAGCTGTTCTCGATCAGCACGGAGCAAGACCTGTCTACGAGGGGACGGCGGGACGCGGACGAACCGGAGGGCGGGGCAGCGCGCAGCTGCCGCCCCGCCCCCGCCGGTCAGCGGATCTCTTCCTCGGTGAGCGTGTTGACGTTCTCCTGGTCGATGAACACGTCCGGCGTGTTCACCCGGTGCTCCTCGGGCTTGTCCCCGTTGAGCCAGTCGACCGCCGTCTCGACCGCGATCTGTCCCCATGTGTAGGGCTTCTGCGACAGGGTCAGGTCGTAGTCACCGGCCTTGATGGCCTCGACCGCGGCCGGACCGCCGTCCCACCCGGCGACGAAGATGTCCTCCGGGGCGATCCCGGCGGAGCCGGCGGCCTGCAACGCGCCCAGGGCCATGTCGTCGATGCTGGCGAGGATGCCGGTCACGTCCGGGTTGGCCGAGAGCGCCGCCGCCGTCGCGTCCACGGCACCGGAGGTCGACAGGTCCGGCACCACTGCCGTGTCGACGACCTCGATCCCCGGGTTCTCGGCGAGCACCTGGTCCCAGCCGGTCTGCTGCAGCTGGACGAAGGTGATCTGCGGCGGGCCGGACAGGAGGAGGAGCTTCCCCTCGCCGCCCATGCCCTCGACGACCCGCTCCATCGTGCGAGCCGACTGCTCGACCAGGTCGGGGCCGACGTAGGCGTCCTCGTCGGCGTCGTCGGCGACCTTGTTCGCCACCGAGATGATCGGGATTCCGGCGGTCCGGGCCTGCTGGTAGGCCGGAGTCAGTGCGGCGGCATCGACCGGCGAGGCCAGGATCAGGTCCACGCCGGTGGTGATGAAGGTGTTGATCTGGTTGCTCTGGTTCTCCGCGCTGTTGTCCGCGTAGGCGAACTCGAGCTCGACGCCGAGCTCCTCGGCCTTGTCCCGCATCCCCTCCTCCATCTCGACGTAGAGGGGGATGACGTTGCTGTAGAAGCTGACACCGATGCGGAAGTCGTTCTCCTCGCCGCCACCGCCACCGCCCCCACCGCCGTCGTCGGAGCTCCCGCCGCAAGCGGTCATGACCAGCGCGGCGGCCGTGAGACCGGCCAGCGCGCGCAACCCTCGGATACTCATGGATGTCCCTTTCTCGGAGATACGTATGACAAGACAGTCGAGCGCTGCGTCGCTCTGCGGAGTCGACCTGGACTGGTGCCTAGCGCCGCCGGCGGACCACTTCTGAGCAGGCGGCGAGTACGAAGACCGCGCCGACGGCGACCTGCTGGAGCGCGTAGTCGACGCCGAGGATGTTGAGGCCGTTCTGGACGACGGAGATGAGCAGGACGCCGAAGAACGTGCGCTGCATCGAGCCCATCCCGCCGAGGATGCTCGTACCGCCCAGGATCACCGCCGCGGTCGCGAACAGCGTGAGGCTGGTCCCGACGGTCGGCTGTCCGGCCTGCACGCGGGCGGTCAGCAGCACGCCGGCCAGCCCGCCGCAGCCACCGGCGATGACGAAGTTGGCCAGCCGCACGCCGGCGACCGGGATGCCCGAGAGGAAGGCCGCGTCACGGCCACCGCCGGAGGCGAAGACCCGGATGCCGAAGTTCGTGCGGTGCAGCACGATGCCGCCGATCAGGAACAGACCGAGCATGAACCAGACCAGGGTCTGCAGTCCGAGGAACTCGGTGGTGGCCAGAGCGGCGAAGGCCGGCGGCAGACCGGAGATCGTGACCCCGTTGGTGAACCACAGGGCCAGGCCGGCGCACACGGTGCCCGTCCCCAGCGTGGCCACGAACGCCGGCACCCCCAGCATGGCCGACAGCACGCCGTTGATCAGGCCGATGAACATGCCGCACAGCAGGCCGACGACGACGCCGAGCGGCCAGCTGCCCGACTCGACGATGACCAGGGCCGTCACGATGCCGGACAGTGCGACGTTGAAGCCGATGGACAGGTCGAGGTCGCCGCCGATGATGACGAACGTCGCACCGACGGCGACGATGCCGAGCACCGCGCCCTGCAGCAGGATCTGGCCGATGTTGCGGCCGGTGAAGAAGAACGGCGAGGCGAAGCTCAGCGCGACCATGAGGGCGAGGATCAGCGCCGGGACGAACAGGACGTCGAAGTCCACCCGGAACCGGCCCCGTCGGGACGCGGCCGTGGCCGCTGGCTCGGTGGCGGGAGCGGGCTGGCGCACGGGGGCGGGCGTCTGGGTCATGCGGGTACCTCCTGGTTCCGCCGGTGCGAGAAGGTCCGGGCGTCGGTCGTCATGGCCTCGGTCAGGGCGGCGCGGGAGAGCCGTTCGGGACCGGTGTTGTCGAACACGGCCGAGATCTCACCGGCGTGCAGCACGTAGATGCGGTGCGCGATGGCACGCACCTCGTCGATGTCGGAACTGGAGAACAGGACGCGGCCGCCGTTGGCGGCGAAGTCCACGAGGTGCTTGTGGATCTCGTGGCGGGCACCGATGTCGACGCCCTGCGACGGCTCCTGCACCACGAGGGTCGTGACCCCGGCCAGGTGCCAGCGGCCGAGCAGCACCTTCTGCTGGTTCCCGCCGGACAGCGCGCCGACCGGCTGGTCGACCGACCGGTAGCGGATGTCGAAGATCTTCCCCGCGTCCCGCGCGGCGTTGCGCAGCGCCGCTCGCTGGGTGAAGCCGCCGCGCGACCAGTTGGACAGCGAGCCGAGCCCCATGTTCGCGGCGATCGACTGGTCCAGCAGCAGGCCGGTGCGCTTGCGGTCCTCCGGGGCGAACCCGATGCCGAGCCGTGCGGGCGGCGCGCGGCCCGGGGATGCGCACCTGCCGGCCCTCGACGGTGATCGTCGCGCCGGCGTTGGGCACGGAACCCGCCACGGCGCCGAGGACGGCGGGCACGCCGGAGCCGACGAGCCCGATGACGGCGACGAGCTCGCGTTCGCCGACGTGCAGGTCGATGGGCTCCGCCCCCTCGCGCAGCCGCAGACCGCGCACCTCCAGCACCGGGGAACCGGCCGCGTGCGCCGGCCCCTCGAGCTCCTCGACCGCCGAGCCGACGATGAGGTGGGTCAGCGCGGTCGGGGTCAGCTCCTGCTTCGGCAACGTGCCGACGGTGCGTCCGTCGCGCAGCGCGGTGGCGCGGTCGGCGATGCGGCAGACCTCGCCGAGCCGGTGGGTCACGAGGATGATGCCCGTCCCCCGGTCGCGCAGCCGGGAGATGACCTCGAGCAGCCGATCGGTCTCCCGCGGCTCGAGCGCCGCCGTCGGCTCGTCGAGGAGCAGGAACCGCGGCCGCTGCAGCAGCGCGCGGGCGATCTCGATCAGTTTCCGCTCGGCGGCGTCCAGCCCGGCGACCTTCCGGCGCGGGTCGATGTCGATCCCGAGGTCGTGCAGCAGTTCCCGGGCGGTCGAGAACATCCGTCGGCGGTCGACCAGGCGCGCGCGAGTGGGGGCGTGCACCGAGACCGCGCAGACGTTCTCGCCGACGGTCAGGTCCGGGAACAGGTGGTAGTCCTGGTGGACGACCCCGATGCCGGCGGCCTGCGCGTCGCGCGGGGAGGAGAAGTGCAGCGGCCGCCCGTCGACGGCCAGCTCTCCGTCGTCCGGCTTCAGCGCACCGGTCAGGACCCGCACGAGCGTGCTCTTGCCGGCGCCGTTCTCGCCCAGCAGTGCGTGCACCTCGCCGGTCGGACATCGAAGCCGACGTCGGTCAGCGCGGCGACCCCGCCGTACCGGTGGGTGACGCCGGCGGCCGTGAGCCGGGCCGGCGCCCGCCTGCTCAGGCCCGCTCATGGAGGCCCGCCTCGTGCAGCAGCTCCCACATCCGCCCCGGCGAGAGCGGCGTCTCGAGCAGCTCGCCGGCGATCTCCGGGACCGCGGCGGCGACGGCGTTGGCCACGGTGGCCGGGGCGGGGATGGTGCCGCCCTCCCCGGCGCCCTTCATGCCGCCGGGGATGTGGGGTGCGGGGTGCTCGGTGTGGCCGATCACCAGGTCCGGGACGTCGCCGGAGAGCGGGACGAGGTAGTCGAGGAACGACGTCGTCGTCGGCTGGGCGCTCTCGCCGTAGGTCATCTTCTCGTAGAGCGCGATGCCGATGCCCTGCGCGACGCCGCCCATGACCTGCCCGTCGACGATCATCGGGTTGATCACCGTGCCGACGTCGTGCGTGACCCAGTAGCCCTCGATGTCCACCTTGCCGGTGTCGAGGTCGACGGCGACGGCGGCGGCGTGCGACGAGTACGAGTAGCTGATGTTGGTCGGGTCGTGGATGTCCTTGACCTCGAGGCCCGGGTCCTCCCCCGGCGGCAGGTCCCACCCGAGCCACGCCTTGGCGGCGACGTCGTCGAACCCGAGGCCGGTCCCGGGAACCCCTTTCACGCGGAAGACGCCGTCCACCAGCTCCACGTCGTCGGGATCGGCCTCCAGCTGGTGGGCCGCGATCCGTCGCATCTTGTCCGACAGCGCGATGGAGGCCCGGGTGACCGCTCCGCCGCCGACGGTCATGGAGCGGCTGGCGATGGAGCCCGACGCCGAGTACGGCGCGACCTTCGTGTCCCCCAGCGCGACGCGCACCTTCTCGATCGGGACGCCGAGCCGCTCGGCGGCGATCTGGGCGAGGGTGGTCTCGATCCCCTGGCCCATTCCCATGACGCCCGAGCTCACGACCACGCTGCCGTCGGGGTCGATCCGCACGACACCGGTCTCGAAACCGCCGAGGTGGAACCCGACGATCTTCTGCACCGGGCTCGGACCCAGCCCGGTGAACTCGACCTGGCTCGCATAGCCCACGCCCCGGCGGATCCGGGCGCCCTCGGCGGTCGCGGCCAGCTCGCTCTTCGCCACCAGATCACGGACGCCGCGCAGTCCCTCGGCGTAGTCGCCGGAGTCGTACTCCTGGAAGGTCGGAGTCGTGTGGGGCAACTCGTCCTCGCGCAGCATGTTCATCAACCGCAGCTCCACCGGGTCGACGCCGAGCTCGCGCGCAGCCTCGTCCACCAGACGCTCCCGGACCCACGCCGCCTCCTGCATGCCGAAGCCGCGGTAAGCGCCGGTGGGCGTGGTGTTGGTCAGGACACCCCGGATGGTGACGCCTGCCGAGGCGAAGCGGTAGGGCCCCGGCAGCATCGTGCCGGAGATGCGGAAGGGACCCGTGCCCACGTTCGACGGGTGGGCCCCGAGGTTGCCGACGATGTCGCTGGCGATCGCGACGAACCGCCCGTTCTCGTCCAGACCCAGTCGTGCGTAGTGGATCGCGTCCCGGGCGTGCATCGTCGCGGTGAAGTGCTCGACGCGGTCCTCGATCCACTTGACCGGGCGACCGAGCCGCATGGCGGCCAGGGCCACGAGGACCTCGTCGGGGTACAGGTGTTCCTTCGAGCCGAAGCCGCCGCCGAGGTCGGGGGCGATCACCCGGACCTGGTCGGCGGAGAGCCCGAGGCTCAGGGCCAGGTGGTCGCGCACGTGGTGCGGGGTCTGGGTCGAGGACCAGACGGTCAGCTCCCGCAGGTTGGCATCCCAGCTGGCGACGACGCCCCGGGTCTCCATCGGGCTGGGCACGATGCGGGGGATGACCAGCCGGCGCTCGATCACGCGGGCGGCCTGCGCCATGGCCGCGTCCACGGTCGCGCGGTCGTCGCCGACCACGAATTCGGCGGCCACGTTGGTGCCCCAGTCGGGGTGGAGCAGCGGCGCCCCGGCGGCGATCGCCGCCTCCTGGTCGGAGACCGTGGGCAGTTCGTCGTAGTCGACCTCGACCAACTCTGCGGCGTCCTCGGCGGCCGGACGGCTCGCGGCGACCACCACGCCGATCGGCTGGCCGACGTACCGGACACGACGCTCGGCGACCGGAACCGTCGTCTGCCGCTGGCCCTCGGCCAGCCAGACGCAGTCCAGCGGACGGGTGGCCGCGGCGACGTCGTCGGGCCCCAGCACGAGCAGCGCGCCGGCGTCCGTGGCGTCGAACGAGGTGATGTCCCCGTGCGCGACGGGGCTGCGCAGCACCGTCGCGTGCACCATCCCGGCGAGGTGCACGTCGTCGACGTACCGGCCCTCGCCGCGCAGCAGACGGGGGTCGTTGATCCGCCGGACGCGGGCGCCGACCAGCGAGGCGGGGCGCTCGGGAGCCAGGGTCACCGCGGCTCACCCGCCGAGGAGCCGCAGCCGTCGCCCGCGGTGCCGCACCAGCGTCGGACGGCCGCCCGCACGTTCTGGTAGCCGGTGCACCGGCAGATGTGGCCGCCGAGGAGATCGTCCATCTTCTCCTCGACGTCGTCCCCCGCCCGCGCGGCGCCCTCGACGGTGCAGAGGATCCCCGGCGTGCAGAAGCCGCACTGCAGTCCGTGCTCGGCCCACATGGCGTCCTGCAGCGGGCTGAGCTCGCCGTCCCCGGCGAGCCCCTCGACCGTGGTCACCTCACGGCCGGTGACCTGGACAGCGAGCATCAGGCAGGCGCGGACGGCGACGCCGTCCACGAGCACCGTGCACGCCCCGCAGGCCCCGTGCTCGCAGCCGACGTGGGTGCCGGTCAGCCCGAGGTCGTGCCGGAGGAAGTCCGACAGGAGCGTGCGCACCTCCGTCTGCGCTCGGCGCTGGGTGCCGTTCACGGTCACGGCCACCTCCAGCACCTCGGCGCCGGTCGGGGCGACGGTGTCCTCGATGCTCAACGGGGGGTTCCTCCTCGTCCGTGGTCCATGGGTCAGGCGGCCGCGCGGGCGGCGTCCGGCAGGAGGCTGCGCTCGAGCAGCGTCCCGAGCAGGTGCTTGCGGTACTCCGCACTGCCGGCGCCGTCGGGCTGCGGGTCGATCTCCTCGCGGGCCTGGGCAACCAGGTCGCCGACGAGACCGGCGTCGAGCCGGCGGCCCGCGGCCGCCTCCTCGACGGCGGTGAGCCGGACGGGGCGGTCGCTGACCCCGGTGGCGGCCACCCGCAGACCGGTCACGACGTCGTCCTCGGCCCGGACAGCGACGGTGAGCGCCACGATCGGGAAGTCGCCGTGGCGGCGCGCCATCTCGCTGAAGCGCACGTCCCAGCCGTGCAGCACCGGGAAGGTCACCGCGGTGACCATCTCGTCGGGTTCGCGGGCGGTCATGAAGACGCTGACGAAGAACTCCGACCACGGCAGCGTGCGCGACCCGCGCGCAGACGTCAGCTCGACGTCGCCCTCGAGGGCGGCGAGCATGCCGGGGAGCTCCGACGAGGGATCGGCATGGGCGACGTTGCCGCCGATCGTCGTCCGGTTGCGGATCTGCGGATGCCCGATGTGGCCGATCGCGTCGGTGAGCCCGGGGAGGTGCGCACGGACGTCGGCGGAGCGCTCGAGGACGGCGGCACGGACGAGCGCACCTGCGCGGACTCCGCGGTCGGTCAGCTCCCAGGTCGCGAGTTCGTCGAGGCCGTTGAGGTCCAGCAGGACCTCGGGACGAGCGAGCCGCATGTTCATCAGGGGCATGAGGCTCTGTCCGCCGGCCAGCAGCGACGTGTCGTCCCCGCGCTCAGCCAGGACGGCCAGCGCCTCTTCCAGGGTCCGCGGTGCGACGTACTCGAAAACGCCCGGCTTCACGTCTCCCCTTTCGGTCCGGTGTGGGATCACCGTAGGGGACAAACCTTGTCTCTTGTATTACAGAGATGTCAAGGTTTCCTCGTGTCGGGGGTCACAGCAGCAACGTGGGCGCAGCCCGGAGTGGCACCTTCCGGTCTTGACCTTTTGTCATACAGAACACACGATCGGCGCGTCCCTCCGACTGTGCTGGAGCCAGCGTGAGCCTTCGTCCCGTGGCCGGATCCCCCGGTACCGATACCACCCCCGCAGATGTCGACCTGACCCGCTTCCCGGGTTACCGGCCCGGATCGCCCCCGCAGTACGCCCAGTACCACGAGGAGGTCGACTTCCTCGACGAGATGGAGGCCATCTGGGGGCAGCGGTGGGGAGCCCAGGGGATCGGTCGGCTGCGTGAGGTCGCGATGAGCCCGCCGACGCAGGTCGAGACGCTGCCGGGGTACGAGAAGGACCCGGCGTTCTTCATCCAGGGGCCGCTGCCCGACCTGGGCAAGATGCGCGAGCAGCACGCTGCACTGATGGAGACCTACCGGGACCTGGGCGTCGCAGTTCGAACCTTCGACTACCCCGAGTCCCCTCGCTCGGCGTACGGGCCGTTGAAGCGGGCGGTCTCGGCCGCGGCGGGGTTCGTCATCAACGGAGGGGCGATCGTCGCCCGCGAGGCGGCGCCCTACTGGCGCGGCCGGTCCCGGTACATCTCGCAGTACCTGCAGTCGATCGGCGTCCCGATCCTCTACACGGTGCACGGCAAGGGCGTCTGCGAAGGAGGGGCCTTCCGCCGGATGGCCGACGACTTCATCGTCGCCATGCTGTCCACCGACTGCAATCGCGACGGGCTCGAACAGGTCCGGCCGGTGCTGGAGCGGGCCGGGTACCACATCTGGACCGCGCACAGCCCCGGCCCGTTGCACGACTACCACCCGGAGATCGTCGGCTGGATCCACGCCGACATGTGGATCGCACCTCTCGACCGGGATCTAGCGCTGATCTACCCGCCGTGGTGCGACTACGAGACGATCCGCTACCTCACGTCGATCGGCTACACGCTGATCGAGGCCGACCACGAGGAGCAGTTGCGCGTCGTGCCGTGCAACCTCCAGACCCTGGAGCCCCGCAAGGTCCTCATGATCGCCGGTGCGCCGAAGACGCGTGCCCGGCTCGAGGAGCACGGCGTCGAGGTCATCGAGATCGAGTACGACGAGGTGCTGAAGTACGGGGGCTCCATCCACTGCACGACCATGCAACTCGTCCGCGACGAGGGGCCGCGGGTGTTCGACTGAGGCCGGAGGCGCCCGCGAGGCGCCTGGCGCCGTTCAGGACTCGGTTGACCGCAGTTCCTCGAGGATCGGCGCGGCCACCTTGAACGCGTGGTTGGCCGCCGGGACGCCGGCGTAGATCGCCGCGTGCTGGCACACCTCGGCGATCTCCTCGTCGGTGAGCCCGTTGTTCTTGGCCGCCCGCACGTGCAGCGCGAACTCCTCCCAGTGCCGCAGCGCGATGGTGATCGACAGCGTCATCAGGCTGCGGTCGCGGCGGGCCAGCCCCGGCCGCTGCCAGAGGTCGCCCCACGCGGTGCGGGTGATGAAGTCCTGGAAGTCGGCGGTGAACGGCGTGGTGTTGGCGACGGCGCGGTCGACCCACGCGTCGCCCAGCACCTCGCGCCGGGTGCGCATCCCGGCCTCGCGACGCTCGTCGTCGGTGGTCATCGCTGGTCTCCCGCTTCGTCGAGGTGGCCGAGCAGCGCGCCCGTGATCTCCGGGGTCCGCTCCAGGTTGGCCAGGTGGGCGCCCGGGCTCACGCTCAGCAGCTCGGCGCCGGCGATGCCCGCGGCGATCGCCTGCTGGTGCTCCGGCGGCAGCGCGAGGTCGTCGGCGCCGGAGATCACCAGCGTCGGAGCGGTGATCCGGGTCAGGTCCTCGCGGAGGTCGATCCGCGCGACGACCTCGGCACACGCGGCGTACCCCTCGTCGTCGCAGCCGGCGATCATCCCCTCGAGGCGGGCCACCAGCTCCGGGTGCTCGGCGGCGTACGGCGGGGTCAGCCAGCGGCCGACGATCGCCGGCGCGAGTGGGGCGGTGCCGCCGCTGCGGACGGCGGCCGCCCGGTCGAGGAACGGCTGCGGGTCGGTCTTCGCCGAGGTGCACAGGAGGGCCAGCCGGTTCACGCGCTCCGGGTTCCGCGCCGCGAGCCGCATGCCGGTCATGCCGCCCAGCGACAGCCCGATCACGTGCGCACGGGACGCACCGACCTCGTCGAGCACCGCGATGACGTCGTCGGTGAGGTCGTCGATCGTGTACGGCCCGGCCGGCGCCGGCGACTCCCCGTGCCCGCGGGTGTCGTAGGTGACCACGCGGTACCGCTCGGCGAGCGCCGGCACCTGCGGGTCCCACATCCCCCGGGTCGCGCCCAGCGAGTTGGACAGGACGACGACCGGCGCGTCCGCCGGCCCGGCGACGCTGTAGGAGACGGCGACGGCGGTCATGCGGTTCCCTCGGTCAGTCGGCGGTGCTCGGCCAGGACGGCGTCGACCTGCGCGCCGGCCTCGCCCACGTCCGGTGCGGCGGCGCGCAGCAGCGCCTCGACGTCGACCTCCGGCCGGCCGGCCAGCACCTGGGCGAGCGGGCGGCCGCTCTCCCGGGCCTGCTGGACCGCGTCGGCAGCGGCGTCGTGCGCGGCGCCCTTGCCGAGGCTGGGCTCCAGGGCCGAAGCCAGCGCGCCGGCCAGCTGCCCCTCCCCCGACGCACCCGCCGTCGCGGCCATCCGCGCGGTGTCCACGCGCAGCGAGGCCAGGCTCTCCGCCAGCCACGAGACCCCCGAGCCCACCGTCGTCAGCAGGTCGGTCATCGTCGGCCACTCGCTGTGCCAGGCGCCGGCGGACCGCTGGTGCTCCTGCTCCATGGCCGACAGCAGGGTGGCGACCAGCCCCGGCGCGCGACGGGCGCACGCCCGCGCGGAGATCGCCGCGACCGGGTTGTTCTTGTGCGGCATGGCCGAGGAGCCACCGCGGGCGGCGCTGACCTCGGCGAGCTCGCCCACCTCGGTCTGCGCCATCAGCACGATGTCGACGGCGATCGTCGCGACCACGCCCGCCGCCGCGCCCAGGGCGCCGCCCAGGTCCGCGATCGGCAGCCGCACGGTGTGCCAGGGAGCGGCCGTGTCGAGCAGGCCCAGTTCCTCGGCGAGCGCCGTCCGCACCGCGACGCCCGCGCCGGACGACGCGGCGAGCGTGCCCACCGCCCCGCCGTACTGCACCGGCAGCTCCGCGACGACCTCGGCCAGCCGCAACCGGGCGCCGTCGAGACCCGCGGTCCAGCCGGCCGCCACCAGCCCGAACGTCGTGGGCAACGCCTGCTGCATCAGCGTCCGGCCCATGACGACGTCGTCCCGGTGCGTCTCCGCGAGCCCGGCGGCGGCCGCCGCGGCGGCGGTCAGGTCGGCGTCGATCGCGGCGATCGCGTTCCGGGCCAGCAGCAGCAGGGCGGTGTCGAGCACGTCCTGGCTGGTCGCGCCCACGTGCACGGCGCGGGCGGCGTCGTCCCCGACCGCGTCCTGCAGCGCCCGCACCAGCGGCGGCACGGGATTGCCGGCGTCGGCCGCCTTCGCGACGACGGTGGCGAGGTCCAGGCGCGACGGATCGGCGCAGGCCTGCGTCACCGCGTCGGCGGCCGTCGTCGGCACCAGACCGGCCCGCGCGGCGGCGCGGGCGAGCCCGGCCTCCACCTCGAGGAGGGCGCGGAACCACGCGTCGTCGGAGACGGCAGCGGCCGCTCCCCCGCGGGCGAAGGTTCCGTCGAAGAGACCGCTCACGCGCTCTTCCTACCGGAGGGCGTCATACGGCGAAGAACACCGTCTCCCGGTCGCCCTGCAGATGGACGTCGAAGCGGTAGCCGTCGTCGCTGGGCGAGGCGAGCAGCGTCGGACGACGGTCCTCCGGCAGCGACCGAAGGACGATGTCCTCGGCGTTGGCCTCGGGCTCGTCGGCGAAGTAGATCCGGGTGACGACCCGGTCGAGCAGGCCCTGCGAGAAGATCGAGACGTCGATGTGGGGCGCCTGCAGCCCGCCCTCGCCGTCCGGCACCCGGCCCGGCTTCAACGTGCAGATGGCGAACTCGCCGTCGTTCACCAGCGACGACCGGCCGAAGCCCCGGAAACCGGGGAACGAGGACGGCCCGCGCGGATCGTCGGGGTGGTCGAAGCGGCCCTCCGGGTCGGCCTGCCAGGTCTCGACGAGCGCGACGGCGAGCGGGTCACCGGCCCCGTCGAAGACGCGGCCTCGGACCCAGACGGCGCCCGCGGTCTCTGGAGTCACGGCGTGCGGGCCGTCGTCCCACGTGAGTCCGATGGCCCAGTACGGGCCCACGGTCGCGCTCGGGGTGGTGTGCAGGCTCACGCGACATCTCCGTCGTCGTCGGTCTCGAACGGGGTCTGGTCGGTGCCGCGCAGCACGATGTCCCACTGGAAGGCCAGCGCCCACTCGGGCACGGTGCGCTCGTAGTCGAACCGGCTGATCGCCAACGGGCCGCGCCGCCTCCGGGATGGCGTTGAAGATCGGGTCCTGGAAGAACAGCGGGTCGTCCGGGAAGTACATCTGGGTGACCAGGCGCTGGGTGAACGCTCGACCGAACAGCGAGAAGTGGATGTGCGCCGGCCGCCACGCGTTGTGGTGGTTGCCCCACGGGTAAGCGCCCGGCTTGATCGTCGTGAACTCGTACCGGCCCTGGCTGTCGGTGAGCACGCGGCCGAGGCCGGTGAAGTTCGGGTCGAGCGGCGACGGCCAGTTGTCGACGACGTGCCGGTAGCGCCCACCCGCGTTGGCCTGCCAGATCTCGACCAGGGTGTCCGGCACCGGACGGCCGTCGCTGTCGAGCACCCGGCCGTACACGATGATCCGCTGGCCCTGGGGCTCGCCGTCGTGCTGGCGGGTGAGGTCGGCGTCCGTCGCGGTCACGCGCCCCTCGCCGAGCAGCGGCCCCGTGATCTCGGTGAGCCGGTGCGGAAGGTCGACCGGGGCATGCAGCGGGGCGCGCAGCCGCGACGCTCCCGTAGTCGGGGAAGCCGACGGGCGTCCGGTGCGCCTCGTCCTCGTGCAGGTACCGCGGCAGGTGCAGGCCGCTGGGAGATGTGGTCCCGGTCATGCCCGGACGGTACGACCGCGCCGTACGCTGCCCAAGCGCGTCCTTCCACTGGACAGAAGCCGAGAGAGGAGCCGTCCCATGGCCGGTCGCAGTGCCGAGCCCGGCCGCTCGGTCACCTCCCGCGCCCTGGGCATCCTCGACGCGTTCGACGGCTCGTCGCCCCGGCTGTCCCTCTCGGAGATCGCCGAGCGCTCGGGCACCCCGCTGACCACGGCGCACCGGCTGCTCGCGGAGTTCGTCGAGTGGGGCGCGCTCGTCCGGCGCACCGACGGCCGCTACGAGATCGGCCGCAAGCTCTGGGACCTCGGCCTGCTCGCCCCGGTCAGCCTCGAACTGCGCCAGGTCGCCGCACCGTTCCTGCTCGACCTGCACACGACGATCCGGGACACGGTGCACCTCGCCGTCCGCGAGGGGCTCAGCGCGCTCTACGTCGAGCGGATCTCCGGGCGCGAGTCGGTGCCCGTCGTCAGCCAGGTCGGCAGCCGGCTGCCGCTGCACGCGACCGGCGTGGGCAAGGTCCTCCTCGCCGCCGCGCCGGCCGAGGTGGTCGAGCAGGCGCTGCGCTCCCTGACCCGGCTGACCCGCAACACCGTCGTCGAGCCGGGCCGGCTGCGGCGCGAGCTCGCCGAGGTGCGCCGCCGTCGGTACGCCCGGACGTCGGAGGAGATGTCGCCGGGCGCCGCCTCGCTGGCCGTGCCGGTCCAGGTCGAGCGGCGCACCGGCCCGGTCGTCGTCGCGGCGTTGGGCGTCGTCGTCCCGCCGCACCGCCGGGACCTCCCCCGGCTCGTGCCGGTGCTGGAGGTCGCCGCCCGCGGCATCGGCCGCGAGTTGGCGCGTACCCGCGACTTCCACTGACCGGAAGGTTGCGGTTCCCTCCGGGCCGCGACCGCCGTCACACTCGGCCCGTGCGCACCCAGGTAGGCATCATCGGGGCCGGTCCCGCCGGTCTGCTCCTCTCGCGGCTCCTGCACCTGCAGGGCATCGACTCCGTCGTGCTGGAGAACCGGTCGCGGGAGTACGTCGAGGCGCGCATCCGCGCCGGCATCCTCGAGCAGCACACCGTCGACACGCTGATCGACGCCGGCGTCGGCGACCGGCTGCGCCGCGAGGGTCTCGAGCACCACGGCATCTACCTGCAGTACCCGGGCGAGCGGCACAAGCTCGACTTCCCGGCGCTGTGCGGCCGCACGGTCTGGGTCTACGGCCAGACCGAGGTGACGAAGGACCTGATCAAGGCGCAGCTCGACGGCGGCCCGCCGCTGCTGTTCGAGGTCTCCGACGTCACCCCGGAGGACGTCGACGGCGACAGCCCGCGGATCCGCTTCACCGACGCCGACGGCAACGCGCAGGTGCTCGAGTGCGACGTGATCGCCGGCACCGACGGCTTCCACGGCGTCTCGCGGCCGGTCGTCCAGCAGGGCACCGGCGGCACGGTCTGGGAGCGGACCTACCCCTACGCGTGGCTCGGCATCCTGGCCGACGCGGCGCCCGCCACCGACGAGCTGATCTACGCCTGGCACCCCGAGGGCTTCGCGCTCTACTCGATGCGCTCGCCCAAGGTCTCGCGGCTCTACCTGCAGGTGGACCCCGACGAGAAGATCGAGGACTGGTCCGACGACCGGATCTGGGACAACCTCGCGAAGCGCTTCGCCCTCGAGGGCTGGGAGCTCAACACCGGCACGATCACCGAGAAGTCGGTGCTGCCGATGCGCTCGTTCGTCAGCACCCCGATGCGGCACGGCCGGCTGTTCCTCGCCGGCGACGCCGCGCACATCGTGCCGCCCACCGGCGCCAAGGGCCTCAACCTCGCCGTCGCCGACGTGACGATCCTGGCCACCGCGCTCGTGCGGCTGCTCAAGGAGAAGCAGACCGACCTGGTCGACAGCTACTCCGACCGCGCGCTCGCCCGCGTCTGGCGCTGCACGCACTTCTCCTGGTTCATGACCTCGATGCTGCACCGCTCCGGCGACGACTTCGACGCCGAACTCCAGCTCGCGCAGCTGCGGCGGATCACCTCGTCGGAGACGGCCGCGCGCGAACTGGCCGAGAACTACACGGGCCTCCCGCTGGAGGTCTGAGCCGCCCCGCCCGACACTCTGGGCCATGGCCCGGGACGCGCGACGGCACACGGTGCTCGCGTCGACCGACACCGCGGGCTTCGCGTCGCTCCGGCAGGCGGCCACGCCCCGCCCGGAGCGGTATGCGATCGGGCGGGGGCTCCGGCACCAGGTGCCTCGCTCGGCGCTGGCCGGCTGGGACGGGAACGACCGTCGCGCCGACCCCGTCCAGCAGGTGATCGCCGGCAACGAGGGACGGGTGGCCCGCCTGGTGCCGGTGCGCATCGGGCGGATGATCGCCAGCCCCTTCGCCTTCCTCCGCGGCGCGGCCGCCGTCATGGCCGAGGACTTCTCCGGGCTGCCGGCCACCGGCATCACACCGGTGATCTGCGGGGACGCGCACCTGGGCAACTTCGGCTTCTACGCCTCGCCGGAGCGCGAGCTCGTCTTCGACCTCAACGACTTCGACGAGGCCCATCCCGGCGCCTGGGAGTGGGACGTGCGCCGGCTGGTCGCCAGCGTCCACATGGCCGGTCGGCAGAACGGCGCCTCCGAGGTCGAATGCGACGGACGCCGTCGGTCGCTGCGTCCGCGCGTACCGGGAGCACCTGACCCACCTCGCCGCGCAGCCGCTGCTCGCCCGCGCCTACGAGCGGCTGACCCTCGACCGGTTGCACCGCACCACCAGTGCCGGCCGGCGCGAGCTCGTGGACGCCGCCGCGCGTGCCCGACGGCGCACCAGCGACCGCGCCCTCCCCCGCTTCACCGAAGAGCACGACGGCGGGCTGCGCCTGGTGGAGCAGCCGCCGCTCATCACCCGGCCCGACCCGGAGCAGTACGAGCGCATCGCCGTCGCCCTCGACGAGTACCTGCAGACCGTGCGGACCCAGTGGGCCGTCGTCCTCGGCGGCTACCGGTTGGTCGACGTCGCGCACAAGGTCGTCGGGGTCGGCTCGGTCGGGCTCCGGGCCTACATCGCGCTGTGCGAGGGCTCCGGTCCGGACGACGTGCTCTTCCTGCAGCTCAAGCAGGCGCGGCGCTCCGTCGTCGCGCCGTACGTGCACGGCGACTCGGCGTGGCACGCCCACCAGGGCCAGCGGGTCGTCGAGTACCAGCAGGCCCTGCAGACCGTCAGCGACCCGCTGCTCGGCTGGACCACGGTCGGCGAGCGCCAGTACTACGTGCGTCAGTTCCGCGACATGAAGGGGGCCGTCGTCGTCGACGGGATCGACGCCGCGGCGCTGGCCGACTACGCGGGCATCTGCGGGTTGCTGCTCGCGAAGGGCCACGCCCGCACCAGCGGCGCCTCGATGATCACCGGCTACCTCGGCCGGAGCGACAAGGCCGACCGTGCGTTCTCCCTGTTCGCGCGCCGCTACGCGGACCAGACCGAACGCGACCACGCCGCCCTCGTGGCCGCCGTCGACCGCGGCCTGCTCCCCTGCGAGCGGGGCATCTGACGGGATCGGAACCGCGCCCCGGGTGCCACGCTGGCGGCATGACGGTGGAGCGGACGGTCGAGCTGCGCTTCGGGGAGGCCGCCCGAGGAACGGCGACCCACACCAACCTGTCCGCGGTGCGCAGCGACGGCCCGGTGCTGTGGGTGGCGGGCGACGAGACGGCGACGATCGAGCGGCTGGTCGCCGACGACCCGGCCGAGCCCGCGCGGTACGCCGGGCAGACGAGCTTCCGCCTCGCCGACTTCGTGGACCTCCCCGGTGCCGATGCCGACGAGGAGGCCGACGTGGAGGGCCTGGCCCGTTCCGGTCCCTTCCTGTGGGCGGTCGGATCGCACAGCCTGCGCCGCGCGCGGATCAAGGCCAAGCACAGCGGCGAGAAGGCCCTCCGGCGGCTGGCCAGGGTCACCGGCCAGGCCAACCGGCAGATCATCGCCCGGATCCCCGTCCGCGACGTGGACGGCCTGCCCACCCCGGTTCGCGAGCTCGACGCCGACGGCTCCACCCATCGGGCCGCGGTGTTCGGGACGCACGGCCGCGACCTCCGGGAGCTCCTGTCCGACGACGAGCACCTGGCCCCGTTCCTGCCCATCCCCGGCAAGGACAACGGGCTGGACGTCGAGGGCATCGCCGTCACGGGCCAGCGGGTGTACCTCGGCCTGCGCGGGCCGGTCCTGCGCGGCTGGGCCTTCGTGCTCGAGATCCGCCCCGAGGTGGATCCGGACGCGCCGGACCGGCTCGTGCTGCGCCCGTTCGACGACGGCCGCCGCTACCGCAAGCACGTGCTCCGGCTGGACGGACTCGGCGTCCGCGACCTGTGCCCCCAGGGTCCGGACCTGCTCGTGCTCGCCGGGCCGACCATGGACCTCGACGGCCCCGTCCACGTGTTCCGCTGGCACGACGCGTGCACCGCGGAGACTCCGCAGGTGGTGCGCGGCGACCTGCTGACCCGGGAGATCGACCTGCCTTTCGACGTCGGCACCGACCACGCGGAGGGCATCGGGCTGCTCGGCGACGACCGGCTCCTCGTCGTCTACGACAGCCCCTCCCCCGCCCGCCTCACCGCCGACGGTGTCCTCGCGGACGTCGTCGCGCTCAGCTCCGACAGGGTGACCGCCTCGTAGCCTCGCGCGTGCAGGCCGGTCAGCACCCGCTCGGTGAGCGGGACGACGTTCGCCCGCTCGGCGTACCCCTCGTGCAGGACGACGACGGCGCCCGGCTGCACCCGGTCGAGGACGAACCGCGCCTGAGCCGCGACGTCGGCGGCCAGCAGGTCGAGGACGGCCACGCTGCCCAGCGCCACCCGGTAGCCGTGCCGCGCCGCCGTCCGGAGCATGGACGGCCGGACCCAGCCGGACCCCGGGCGCAGGAGCACCGGGTCCGCGCCGGCCGCCACCAGGGCGCGGTGGGTCCGCTCGAAGTCCCGGTCGAACGCCGCGGCCGACATCAGCGCGCTCGGGCGGTCGGTCCATGCGTGGTTGGCGACCTCGTGCCCCTGCCCGACGATCGCCGCCACCAGGTCCGGATGCTCTTCCGCAGCGGAGCCGAGCAGGAAGAACGTGCCGCGGGCACCGTGCCGGGCGAGGACGTCGAGCAGCGCCGGCGTCAGGTCGGGGTGCGGTCCGTCGTCGAAGGTGAGCGCCACCGCGCGCCGCGTCGTCGCCACCGCGAACAGCACCCGGCGCGAGCGGCGAGCCAGCACCCGGGCCAGCCACGGCGGCTGCCGCCGCCCCACCCAGGCCGCCACCGCGGCACCCAGCAGGAGGGCTCGGACAAGAGGCACGACGCCAGTCTGCCGCCCTGAGTTACCGGCCGGTACGAGGTGTGGGATCGTCGGGGCGAACCGATGCGACGGCGGCGCCGCCGTCAGGAATGAGGACCCATGCGGTTGCAGCTGTCCCCGGAGCTCGAGGCCTTCCGGGAGGAGATGCGGACCTTCTTCACCACCGAGGTCCCGCAGGAGATCCGCGACAGGGTCGCGGCCCACCGGCACCTGAGCAAGGCGGACTACGTCAACAGCATGCAGGCGCTCAACGCCGCCGGGCTCGCCGTGCCGCACTGGCCGGTGGAGTGGGGCGGCAAGGACTGGACGCCGCTGCAGCGCCACATCTGGCGCGAGGAGATGCAGCTGGCCAACGTGCCCGAGCCGCTGCCCTTCAACGCCAGCATGATCGGTCCGGTCCTGGCGGCCTTCGGCAACCAGGAGCAGAAGGAACGCTTCCTGCCGAAGACGGCGAACCTCGACATCTGGTGGTGCCAGGGCTTCTCCGAGCCCGACGCCGGCTCCGACCTGGCCTCGCTGCGCACCACCGCCGTCCGCGACGGCGACGACTGGGTGGTCAACGGCCAGAAGACCTGGACGACGCTCGGCCAGCACGCCGACTGGATCTTCAACCTGGTCCGCACCGACCCGGGCGCGGAGAAGAAGCAGCGCGGCATCTCGATGCTGGTCTTCCCGATGGACCTCCCCGGCGTCACGCTGCGGCCGATCCAGCTGATCGACGGCGGCTTCGAGGTGAACGAGGTCTTCTTCGAGGACGTCCGCGTCCCGGCCGAGAACCTGATCGGCGAGGAGAACCAGGGCTGGACGATCGCCAAGTTCCTGCTCGGCAACGAGCGGGTCGGCATCGCCCGGATCGGCTCGACGAAGCGGATGCTCGCCCAGGCCAAGGAGCACGCCCGTGCGATCAGCGTCGACGGCGGCACCCTCCTCGACGACCCGTTCATGGCGCGCCGCATCGCCGAGCTGGAGAACGAGCTGGTCGCCCTGGAGCTGACGGCTCTGCGGGTGGTCGCCGACTCGTCCGGCGGCAAGCAGAACCCCGCGTCGTCGGTGCTCAAGCTGCGCGGTTCCGAGCTGCAGCAGGCGGCCACCGAGCTGATGGTCGACATCGCCGGCCCGCTGTCGGTGGCCTCCTTCGCCGAGGAGGGCTCCGACGTGCCCGACTGGGCCCGCGTCGCGGCGCCGCACTACCTGAACTACCGCAAGGTCTCCATCTACGGAGGCTCCAACGAGGTGCAGCGCACCATCATCGCCGGCTCGATCCTGGGGTTGTGAGGTAGCCGTGGACTTCAACTACGACAGCGAGCAGAACGACCTCCGCGAGGCCGTGCGGGGTCTGCTCGGCCGCGCCTACTCCGACAGCGAGCAGCGCCGGAAGGTCGCCGGCACCGACCCGGGCTTCGACGAGAAGACCTGGTCGCGCCTGGCCGAGATGGGCCTGCTCGGCCTGCCGTTCGCCGAGGAGGACGGCGGCATGGGCGCCGGGCCGATCGAGGTGGCGATCGTCGCCGAGGAGATCGGCCGCGTGCTCGCGCCCGAGCCCTTCGTCGAGGCCGTCGTCCTGGCCGGCGGGCTGGTCGCCGCCGTCGGCACGGACGAGCAGAAGCAGGAGTTCCTCGGCGGCCTCGCCGAGGGGACGACGCTGCCCGCCTTCGCGCACGCCGAGCCGGGCACCCGCTGGAGCGCGTCGGCCATCGGCGTCACCGCGACGAAGGCCGGCGACGGCTGGACCCTCGACGGCGTCAAGGAGCCGGTCCCCCACGGCGCGCGGGCCGACGTCCTCGTCGTCAGCGCGGCCGTCGACGGCGGCACCGGCCTGTTCCTGGTGCAGGGTGATGCCGACGGGCTGACCCGCACCGGCTACAGCACCCACGACGGCACCCGCGCCGCCAACCTCCGCTTCGCCGGCACCCCCGCGGTGGCCCTCGGCGAGGGCGGCGACGCCACCGCCGCCATCGAGCTGGCGCTGGCCGGTGCCCGCATCGCCTACAGCCACGAGGCGATCGGGGCGATGGAGACGGCGCTGCGCACGACCGCGGAGTACCTGAAGACCCGCAAGCAGTTCGGCGTCACGCTCAACAAGTTCCAGGCGCTCACCTTCCGCGCCGCGGACATGTACGTGTCGCTCGAGCTGGCCCGCAGCGTCGCGATCTGGGCGTCGATGGTGCAGGAGGCCGGCGGCGACGTCGTCAGCGCGGCCGACCGCGCCCGGCTGACGACCAGCCGCGCCGGCCGGCACATCGGCAAGGAGGCCATCCAGCTGCACGGCGGGATCGGCGTGACGGCGGAGTACAGCGTCGGTCACTACTCCAGCCGGCTGCTCGCGATCGACCACCTGCTCGGCGACGGCGACTGGGCGCTGGCCCGGCTCGCCAGCACGGTCGACGAGCGCGAGACCGTCGACCCCCTGGGCGCCCCGTACGCCCGCCCCTAGCGGTAACGGTGTGCGCTGGTCGGCAGCTCCGCGGTGCGGATCGGCCGACTGGCGCACGCCGTCAGCGGGCGAGGCGGCCGACCACGAGGCGGTTCGCCCAGCCCGGTGAGATCGCGGACGCCGCCGCGAGCACATGCGTCTGCCGGCCGACGGCCCGGTGCGGCCCCCGCAGCGGGAAACTCCGCTCGTGCACCACGCGCCAGGCCGCGGCGGCGACGTCCTCGGCGGTGAGCCGCACCCCGAGCCGGCCGACGCTCGCAGCGCCCTGGGCGTCGGTGCTGACCATGTCGGTGGCCACGAACAGCGGCAGCAGGCTGCGTACCCGCACGCCCTCGGCGCGCCACTCGATCTCGAGCGCCTCGGTCAGCGACTTCACCGCGGCCTTGGTCGCGCCGTAGGTGGCCAGCGCCGGCTGCCCGTAGAGAGCCGAGGCGGAGCAGAGGTTGAGCAGCACGCCGCGGTCCGCGCGCCGGAGGTAGGGGAACCCGAGGGCGGCGCCGTTCACGACCCCGGTGACGTTGACGTCCACCATGCGCCGGTGGGTCTCGACGTCCATGGCGCCGAACGGCCCGGAGGCCAGGACGCCGGCGTTGTTGACCAGCACGTCGAGCCGCCCGTCCACGCAGAACCGCATCAGCGTCGCGCGCCACTGGTCGGGGTCGCGGACGTCGAGGACGCCGTGCACCGCGCCGGTGCGCCGGCCGGCCGCCTCGGCGACGGCGTCCGCATCGACGTCGTACATGCCGACCCGCCAGCCGCCGGCCAGGAAGAGATCGGCGACGGCCTTGCCGATGCCGCGCGCCGCGCCCGTGACGAGGATGCTGCCGGCGTGGGGTCACGGGTAACTCCTTACCGGATGATCAGTCGCCCAGCATGGCGCGGCGCAACTCGTCGGCGTCCGCCCGCACCTGGTCCATCACCGGGACGACGTCGTCCTCGCGGAGCTGGCCGCAGGTGAGCCGGACGATCGGCACGGGCTCGTAGTCGTCGGTGGTCAGCCGCGAGGCGACCTCGAAGGCCGCACGCAGCAGCCCGCCCTCGAGCGAGTGGTAGTCGTCGACGCTCTGCAGCCGCGAGGTCATCGAGTGCGGGAAGCCCCACTGCTCGAGCGCCACCGCGGTCAGCTTCAGGCTGTTGAGCCCGTAGCGCCGGGTCTCGGCGGCGCGCCGGCCGGTGTAGGTCGGCTCGGCGGCGACGATCTCGGCGTAGCCCTCGGGGTCGTTGTGGTGCAGCAGCGCGGCGCCCATCTGGGCGAGCAGGCCGATGCAGAGCGCGTCCTGCGGGCGCTCCCCGAAGCGGGGGGCCAGCGTGGAGGCACCCAGGGCCAGGCTGGTGGTGACCAGCCAGAAGTCCTCGGGCAGCCGCGACTCGTCGTCGAGGTCGGTCAGCGCGACGGTGGCCATCGTCTTCACGGTGGTGAAGCCGACGACGGTGACGGCGAACTGCAGCGACGAGACCCGGCCGCGCATGCCGAAGTACGCGGAGTTGGCCAGCTTCATGACCCGGCTGGCCAGGGCCACGTCGGAGGCCAGGATGCGGGAGAGCTCCTTGGCGCTGGTGTCCTCGCCGTTGGCGACCGAGACGATCTGGGCGGCGACCGGCCGCTGGGCGGCCATGGTGTCGATGCTCGCGAGGATGCCCTCGATGTCGAACATCGGCACGACCGGCCCCTCGTACCCGGGGAACGGGGTGACGGTCATCGGGCCTGCTCCGTCCGCGACGCGAACCAGGCGGCGGCATGCCCCCCGGACATCGGCTTGGCCAGCATGAAGCCCTGCAGGTACGTGGCTCCCAGACGGGCCAGCTCCTCGGCCTGCTCCACGGTCTCGACCCCTTCGGCGACGGTGCTCAGGTTCAGCGTGTGCGCCAGCGCGATGACGGCCGACGCGATCTCTGCGTGGCCGTCGGCGAGCTCGGCCACGAAGGACCGGTCCACCTTCAAGCAGTCCACCGGCAGGTGGCGCAGGTAGGCCAGCGACGAGTATCCGGTGCCGAAGTCGTCGATGGCCAGTTCGACACCCAGCATCCGCAGCTGCTCGAGGACCTCGCGCGCGGACTCCGGGTCCTTCATCAGGGCCGACTCGGTGATCTCGATCGAGATCCGCGACGGCGCCAGCCTGTGCCGGCGCAGCGCGGCGGCGACCTGGACGGGCAGGTTGTCGTCGAGCTGCAGCGCCGAGACGTTCACGTTCGCCCGCGGCGGCGCGGCGTCCCCGAGCAGGCTGTCCCACTCGGCCACCTGGCGGCAGGTCTCGTCCAGCACGAGCAGACCGAGCGAGGCGATCAGGCCGCTCTCCTCGGCCAGCGGCACGAAGGTCGCCGGGCTGATCGCGCCGCGCTCGGCGTGCTGCCACCGGGCCAGCGACTCGACGGCGACGGCGCGGCCGGACGTGTCGAAGATCGGCTGGTAGTAGAGCGTGATGTCGCGGTTCTCGATGGCGTCGCGCAGGTCGGCCACCAGCCGCAGCTTGTCGCGCGCCTCGGCACGGGCCGCCTGGTCCAGGACGGTGATCCGCCCCTTGCCGCCGGCCTTCGCCTGGTACATGGCGATGTCGCAGTCGCGGATCAGGTCCTCGGCCGCGGTGTGCTCGGCGGTCTGGACGGTGACGCCGACGCTGGCGTAGGGCCGGATGTCGAGCCCGCCCAGGCGCATCGGCTTGGCCAGCGCGATCGAGACCCGCTCGGCCAGCGCGACGGCGTCGGCCTCGCCGACCTTCTCGCACACGACCACGAACTCGTCGCCGCCGAACCGGGCGACCAGGTCGCCGGGGCGGACGGTGGCGCGCAGCCGGTTGGCGACCTCGACCAGCAGCTCGTCACCGGCGGTGTGACCGAGCGAGTCGTTGACGACCTTGAAGTCGTCCAGGTCGAGGAACAGGCAGGCCAGGTCAGCACTGCCGGCCACGAACCGGCTGGTGACGTACTGCGCCAGGAGCGTGCGGTTGGGCAGTTCGGTCAGCGGGTCGTGGTTGGCCTGGTGGGCGAGCGTCGTCTCGAAGGCCAGCCGGTCGGTGATGTCCTCGATCGTGCCGACGAAGCCGGCGCCGACACCCGGGGTGAAGAGGTGGGCGAACCGGATGATCGTGGTGCGCTCGCTGCCGTCGTCGCGCACGAGCCGGGCCTGGATCTCGACCTCGCCGCCCTCGAGGGCGTCGGCGACGCGCTCGACGACGGAGTCGAGGTCGTCGGGGTGCACGGTGTCGATCCAGCCGGTGCCGAGCAGCTGCTCGGCGCGCAGCCCGACCAGCGAGCAGAACGCGTCGTTGACGTGCGCCAGCCGCATGCCCTGCTCCGAGAGCAGCGTGGGGATCGGCGACCGCTCGGTCAGCGTGGAGAACCGGCGCTCGTGGGCGTCGGCGGTGGCGCGCAGCGCGCGGTCCTGCTCGCTCGAGGTCGCCATGACGCGCAGGGTCCACATCCGGCCGGCGGGCGACGGCGTGGCGGTGACGTTGACTTCCAGCGAGGCACCGCTCGCGGTACGGACCGGCAGCGTCATGCGCGAGGCCCGCTCGCGACGCAGCAGCAGCTTGAGCTGACCGCCCGCGAGGGTCGGGAAGAGGTGCGTGAGCGGCAGCGACCGGAGGTCGTCCAGGCCGTAGCCGAGCATGTGGAGGGCGCCGGCGTTTCCCCAGGTGAGGCGCTGGTCCAACCCCACGGTCTCCGCGACGAGGATGGCCATGGCGTCGCTGACCGACGCGCTGTAGAAGATCGACGCGACGATCTCCGGTGCTACGAGGTCGTCGTCGGGCACGCTGGCGGTGACAGACACGATCCTCCCTCCCTGCTTCCCTGCATTCGAGGACTGCGCCGGGTCCTTCCAGCGCGTTCACGCCTCAATTCGGTGCTCAGCAGGCAGGTCTTCACACGAACGTGGGCGGCCTCCCCCGTCGGGGTGAGGGAGCGAGACAAGTTCGGAACCGAACCTCGCGGGCGCCGTCAGGCGGCCGGGACGGCGGTCCGCAGCCACCCCATCATCGCGTCGAACGGCTCCCGCCAGCGGGCGTCGAGCATGAGGTCGTGCCCCATCCCGGGGAACTCCTGGATCGTGGCGCCGTAGCGCGCCGCGGTCGACCGGATGCCGCGGATCGGGACCAGCCGGTCGTCGGGGGTGGCCAGCACCAGCACCGGCGGGGCGCCGAGCGGCTTCCCGGCCGGCTTGTGCAGCAGCAGTTGGTACTGGACGACGGCGGACTCGCCGTGGCAGCGGTCGGTGTGCCGGTGCGCGTCGGCCGGCGCCAGCTCGTGGAAGAGGTAGTCCGCCCGCAGCGGCAGCGAGCCACCACCGACGATCCGCAGGGCGTCGAGGGGGTGCCGGCGGGCGATGGCCACCAGCGAGGGCACGGCCGGGGTGGCCGGGATCGGGGCCACGAGGACGGCGGCGCGCGCGGCGTACCGGGCCAGCGTCTGCTGCACGACCAGGCCGCCCATGGAGTGGCCGACGAGGATCGGGGGCCGCGGGAGCGACTCCGCCGTCGCGACGACGTCGTCGACGTACTGCCCGAGCCGCGCCGTGCGCAGCCGACCGGGGCTACCGCCGTGCCCGCGCAGCGAGACCGCGTAGGCGGGGTAGCCGGCGTCGGCCGCCGCCCCGAGCCAGTGCTCCCAGCACCAGGCGCCGTGCCCGAGCCCGTGCACGAACAGCAGGGGCGGACGACCGTCGTCGACGGCCGGGGCGCGCTGGTGCAGTTCCAGCGCGGGCCGACGGGCATCCATTGTGTCTCCGGTCACTTCTGCGGAGCCTATCGGTCACGCGGAGCGTTTCCAGGCAAGATCCCCCCGGATCACCGTGCACCGCGAACGACTGCCGACCATGGGAGTGCCCGTTGCGAATCGGAGTGCCGCGCGAGTCGCGCGCCCGCGAGACCCGGGTGGCGGCCACGCCCGCCACGGTGGCCCAGCTGGTCGCCCTGGGCTACGAGGTGGTCGTCGAGACCGGTGCCGGGGCGGGCAGCAGCTTCCCCGACGAGGACTACACGACGGCCGGTGCCCGGATCGCCCCGGCCGAGGACGCCTGGACCGCCGACGTCGTCCTGAAGGTCAACGCCCCCTCGGCCGACGAGCTCGGCCTGCTGGGCGGCGGGACGACGCTGATCAGCGTGCTGGCCCCGGCGTTGCACCCGGAGCTGGTGGAGGCGCTGGCGCAGCGGCCGATCACCGCGCTGGCGGTGGACGCGGTGCCGCGGATCTCCCGCGCGCAGTCGATGGACGTGCTCTCGCTCGATGGCGAACATCGCCGGGTACCGGGCGGTGATCGAGGCGGCGCACACCTTCGGCCGGTTCTTCACCGGCCAGGTCACCGCCGCCGGGAAGGTGCCGCCGGCCAAGGTGCTGATCGTCGGCGCCGGTGTCGCCGGGCTGGCGGCGATCGGCTCGGCGAGCAGTCTCGGCGCGATCGTCCGGGCGACCGACGTCCGGCCCGAGGTGGCCGAGCAGGTGCGGTCGCTGGGCGGTGAGTACGTGGCGGTGCCCGCCGGGGAGACCGAGGTCAGCTCCGATGGCTACGCCCGGGAGATGGGCGAGGACTTCAACCGGCGCGCCGCGGTCATGTACGCGGAGCAGGTCCCCGACGTCGACATCGTGATCACCACCGCGCTCATCCCCGGCCGGCCGGCTCCCCGGCTGATCACCGAGGAGATGGTCGCGTCGATGAAGTCGGGCAGCGTGATCGTGGACATGGCCGCCGGGCAGGGCGGCAACGTCGCCGGCTCGGTGGCCGACGAGCTGGTCGTCACCGACAACGGCGTCTCGATCATCGGCTACACCGACCTGGCCGGCCGGCTGCCGGCCCAGGCCTCCCAGCTCTACGGCACCAACCTGGTCAACCTGCTCAAGCTGCTCACCCCGGGCAAGGACGGCGTGCTCGTCCTCGACCTCGACGACGTGGTGCAGCGGGCGATCACCGTCGTGCGCGACGGCGAGACGCTGTGGCCCCCGCCGCCGGTGCAGGTCTCGGCCGCGCCGGCCCCGGTCGCGGCGACTGCCCCGGCCGAGCTCGTCCCGCCGAAGAAACCGGTGCCACCCGGACGGCGCTTCGCCCTGGTCGGGATCGCCGCGGCCGCGCTGTTCCTGATCACCGCGTTCTCCCCCAACGAGCTGATCCAGCACCTCACCGTGTTCGCCCTCGCCGTGGTCGTCGGCTACTACGTGATCGGGCACGTGCACCACGCGCTGCACACCCCGCTGATGTCGGTGACGAACGCGATCTCGGGGATCATCGTGGTCGGCGCGCTGCTGCAGATCGGGCACGACGACGCCGTCGTCACGGTGCTCGCCGCCATCGCGATCCTGCTGGCCAGCATCAACGTGTTCGGTGGCTTCGCCGTCACCCGCCGGATGCTGGGCATGTTCACCCGCGGGCCCGCCCGATGACCGCCGCTGCTGCCGCGTCGGCGGCCTACATCGTCGCCGGGCTGCTGTTCATCCTCGCCTGGCCGGACTGTGCAAGCACGAGACGGCGAAGGCCGGCAACGCCTACGGCATGGCCGGCATGGCCATCGCCCTGGCCGCCACCATCGGGCTGGCCACCCGCAGCATCAGCGCCGCCGGGCTGGCGCTGATGGCCGTCGCCGTGGTCGTCGGCGCCGCGATCGGGCTCTGGCGGGCCGCGCCGGGTCGAGATGACCGGCATGCCCGAGCTGATCGCGATGCTGCACAGCTTCGTCGGTCTGGCCGCGGTGCTGGTCGGCTGGAACGGCTACCTCTCGGTCGAGGCCGACGCCGACACCCAGACCGAGGTCGCGAGCAACCTGCTCGGCATCCACTCCGCCGAGGTCGTCATCGGCGTCTTCATCGGCGCGGTCACCTTCACCGGCTCGATCGTGGCGTTCCTCAAGCTCTCGGCCCGGATCAAGTCCAACCCGCTGATGCTGCCCGGGCACAACTGGCTCAACCTGGGCGCGCTGGTCGCCTTCGCCGTCCTCACCGTGCTGTTCGTGATCGAGCCCAACATCGTGCTGCTGGCGGTCGTCACCGGCATCGCCCTGGCCCTGGGCTGGCACCTGGTCGCCTCCATCGGCGGCGGCGACATGCCCGTCGTCGTCTCCATGCTCAACAGCTACTCCGGCTGGGCCGCCGCCGCCTCGGGCTTCCTGCTCGGCAACGACCTGCTGATCATCACCGGCGCCCTGGTCGGCTCCTCCGGTGCCTACCTCTCCTACATCATGTGCAAGGCGATGAACCGCTCGTTCCTCTCCGTCATCGCCGGCGGCTTCGGCAACGAGGGCGCCGCCGCCGTCGACGCCGACTACGGCGACCACCGCGAGATCACCGCCGACGACGCCGCCGACCTGCTCAAGGACGCCCGCACCGTCGTCATCACCCCCGGCTACGGCATGGCCGTCGCCCAGGCCCAGTCCGCCGTCGCCGAACTCACCCGCCACCTCCGGGACAAGGGCATCGACGTCCGGTTCGGCATCCACCCCGTCGCCGGCCGACTGCCCGGCCACATGAACGTGCTCCTCGCCGAGGCCAAGGTGCCCTACGACATCGTCCTGGAGATGGACGAGATCAACGACGACCTCGCCGACACCGACGTCGTCCTCGTCATCGGCGCCAACGACACCGTCAACCCCGCCGCCACCGACGACCCGACCAGCCCCATCGCCGGCATGCCCGTGCTCAAGGTCTGGGAGGCCGAGAGCGTCATCGTGTTCAAGCGGTCGATGAACACCGGCTACGCCGGCGTCCAGAACCCGCTGTTCTTCCGCGACAACAGCCAGATGCTCTTCGGCGACGCCCGAGAACGCGTCGAGGACATCCTCCGAGCGCTCTGACCAGGGGCGTTCTCGTCACCGTCGCGTGCCCTGTCTTCCCTCGCCGGACCGGCCTACGGTGGGTGTGTGCGCCCATCCGGATCGCTGGACACCGTGCCGGGGGCAAGCGCGGCCGACCACGTCTGCTGGGTGCACGGTGGCGACGACGACGCGGCCTTCGACGACGCGGTGCGCACCTTCCTCGCGGGCGGTCTGGACCGGGGTGAACGGCTGCTGTGCGTCGGCGAGCGCGTGATCGACAGCGTCCGCAAGGAGGCGGCGCCGTTCATCGATGTCGACAAGCTGGTGGCCGACGGCACGCTGGGTCTGATGACCCTGGCCGAGGCCTACGCAGCCACCGGCTCGTTCTCCGCGGAGAACCAGTTCGCGTTCTACGACGGCGCCACCCGACGGGCCGTCGCCGAGGGCTACGCGGGGCTGCGCGTGGTCGCCGAGCTGACCCCCCTGGCCGCCGATCCGCTGCGGCGGGAGGAGCTGCTCCGCTGGGAGCACCTCGCGGACCGGTACGTGGTCGAGGGCCCGGGCATGTCCGCCCTCTGCGCCTACCGCGACGACCTTCCCGTCGAGGCCTTGACCGATGTCGCGTCGGTGCACCCCGCGGCCTCCGCCCCGCCGGGCCTGCCGCAGTTCCGCGTCTTCTTCGACGACGACCGCGTCGTCGTCGCCGGCAGCGTCGATCTGTCGGAGGCCGACCGGCTGGGCCGTCGGCTCGCCGACTTCCCTGCTGTCCCGGCCGTCCTCCTCGATCTGTCCCGGCTCGACTTCATCGACGTGGCCGGATGCCGGGCGATCGCCCGCTGGGCCGGTGGGCTGTGCGCCCGCGGCGTGCCGGTGGAGTTCCTCGGGGCCTCCCGGCTGTTCCGCCGGGTGTGGCGGGTCCTGGCCCTCGACGCGGTCGCGGCCGTGACGTTCGCGGATTGCTCGTGACCGTCCATCTGCAGGAGACGGATGAGATGAGCCCCGGCTTCGAGCACGAGGCCATGTTCTACCGCGACGACGACGACTTCCTCGCCGGACTCGTGCCGTTCGTGATCGAGGGGCTCGACCGCGACGAGTCGGTCCTCGTGGCGCTGCCGCGTGCCCGACTGGACCTCCTCCGCGGAGCTCTCGGCGACGAGGCCGACCGGGTCCGCTTCCTGGAGATGGAGGAGATCGGCCTGAACCCGGCGCGGATCATCGCCGCCTGGGCCGACGCCCTGAACGAGGCGACGGCGGACGGCCGCACCCTGCGCGGCGTCGGCGAGCCGGCCTGGTACGGGCGGCGGGACCTCGAGCTGATCGAGTGCCAGCTGCACGAACTGCTGCTGAACCGCGCGTTCGACGACGGTCCCGCGTGGCGCCTGCTCTGCCCCTATGACGAGTCGCGGCTCCCGCGGTCGGTGTGCGACCTCGCCCTGGAGGCCCACCCCATCCGCTCCACCTCCGCCGCGCGCGGTCCCAGCGACCGGTACGTCCCCGACGGCGACCTCGTCGCGTTCGCCGCCCCGCTGGCGCGGCCGCGCGAGGGTGTCCTGCGGGGCGTCTTCCGCGGGGCGCACGACATCCCGGCGACCCGGCACACCGTCGCCCAGTACGCGCGCACCTGCGGACTTCCGGAGGAGCAGGTCGAGGCGCTCCAGCTCGCCGCCTCGGAGCTCGCGACCAACAGCGTCCGCTACGGCGGAGGCAGCGGCACGGTCGCGATGTGGGTGCAGGAGGACGCCGCCGTCGTCGAGTTCACCGACGCCGGGCACGTCACCGACCCGCTCACCGGCCGGCTGACGCCGTCGTACGAGCAGGAGGGCGGCCGGGGCCTGTTCCTCGTGCACCAGCTCTGCGACCTGGTGCAGCTGCGCTCCTCGCCGGAGGGCACCACGGTCCGCGTCGTCACCTGGCTGTGACGACCGCGGCCGCGACCAGCGCGGTCGAGGTCCTGCCGTGCACGCCGGACCGATGGCCGGACGTCGTCGCCGTCTTCGAGGGGCCCGGCGACCCCGGCCGCTGCTGGTGCCAGTGGTTCTACCGCGGGGCCAACGCCGACAGCGCTCACGCCGACGCCAACCGCGAGGCACTGCAGCGCCAGGTCGAGGAACGACCGCCGGGCGTGCTCGGCTACCTGGACGGCACCCCGTCGGGCTGGTGCGCGATCGCGCCGCGGCCCACGTACACCCGGCTGACCCGGTCGCGGCTGCTGGCCGGCACCGAGGCGGACGAGCTGACCGACCCCACCGTGTGGGCGGTGACCTGCTTCGTCGTCCGGCGGGCGGCTCGTGGGCGCGGACTGGCCGGTGCCCTGCTGGCCGGGGCCGTGGAGCTGGCGCGGCAGGGCGGCGCCACCGTGGTCGAGGGCTATCCGATCGACCTCGCCGAACGGCCCCGGACCTCGTCGGCGGAGCTCTACCACGGCCCGCTGCAGGTCTTCCTCCGGGCCGGGTTCACCGAGGTCGCCCGCCCCACGCCCGGCCGCCCGCTGGTCCGGCTGACCCTCTGACCAGCGCCCCCGGTGAGCGTGTGCGCCACGCCCCCTTCCAGCGCCGATTTCGCCCCGTCAGCGCACACCATCGGCGGCCGAGTCGAGGCCGGCCCGGTTGCGCGCACCGCCGGGGTCGCGGACGGTTGCGCTCGTGGATCCCTTCCGCGGCATGGGCATGCCCCGCATCCCGGGGCTCAGCGACCTGCTGAGCCTGCTGCAGACGCAGACCGAGGCCCTCGCCCAGCTGCCGCGGACCCTCAGCGATCTCCAGGGCACGGTCCGGGAGCTCACCGAGGCGACGACGATGGCCCGCGAGACCATCGAGTCGGCGCAGCGCACCGCCGAGCGCCTCGAGGGTCTGGTCGAGGAGCTGGAGGAGCCGGTGCGGGCCCTCAAGCCCGGCCTCGAACGCGTGGGCCGGGTGTTGGACGACCCGGCCATCGACACCATCCCCGACACCCTGACGCACATCCACGACGACCTCATGCCCCTGATCGCCACGCTCCGCCAGGCCCAGGCACGGATGGGTTCGGTCACCGGGCTGCTGCGGCGCCGGCCCCGCGACGACGACGAGGACGACGGGTCCGGCCAGGCCTGAACGGGCGGGCTCACGCCTGGGTCGTGCCGCCCTCGTTCCGGTTCTCGCCGTTGTCGCGCCGCACCAGGTCGCCGACCGCCTCCTCCAGCCGGGCCCAGGTGGAGCTCCACTCGACGAGCGGGCCGAGGATCCGCTCGAACACGGCGAGCTGCTCGTCGAAGGCGTCGAGCTGGGCGCGGATCGCCGTGATCGACTGCCGCTGGGCGCGGACCGTCTGGGCGATCGCCCTCAGCTGGGCGGCCGACATCGCGCCCGGCGGGCTGGGCAGCGTGGGCAGCGGCAGGCGTCCGGGCACCGAGCCGGCGACCGCGCGGGCCCGGTCGGTGAAGCCGCGCAGCTGGTGCACGAACTCCTCGATGGAGCGCCCGACCAGGCCGCTCGCCCCCGTCGCCCCGCTCTCGGGCTCCCGTTCCGGCTCCGTCTGGTCCTGCTCACCCGCCATGCCCCGACCGTAGACGGTTCCGACGGGGCCGGACCACGATGCGCCAGGATGGGCGTCATGCAGGTCCCGGGCCGATCGGCGGTCCTCGTCGCGGTTCTCGCACTCGTCAGCCTGCTGCTCGCCGGGTGCGGCGGCTCGGACGGCTCCGGCGGCGAGGCTGCGAAAGACACGGGCACGACGGCCTCCTCGTCGTCGACGACACCGACGCCCGTCGCCGTCGCCGTCGCCGTCGACCAGCCCGGAGGACGCGCTGGAGGCGCAGGTCGACGACGCGCTCGCGGGCCTCGACCGCCGCGCCCAGATCGCGCAGCTGTTCGTCATCGGGGTGCGCCTCGACGCCCTGGACGCCGGCGACGCCCTCGTCGACGACGGCGTGGGCGGGGTGTTCCTGGCCGGCCGGTCGCAGGCCCCGGTCGAGGACATCGCCGCCGTCACCGGGCGGTGGCAGGCCGCGGCCCCCGGCCCCGGCCTGTGGGTGGCCGTCGACCAGGAGGGCGGCGCCGTCCAGACCCTCAAGGGTTCGGGGTTCGACCGGCTGCCGTCCGCGCGCGACCAGGGTGCCCTGCCCGCCGACCAGCTCGCCGCGCTCGCCGAGGGCCTCGGCGCGTCGCTGGCCGCCGCGGGGGTCAACCTCGACCTGGCGCCGGTGGTCGACGTCGTCCCGCCCGGCACGGAGGCCGGCAACGCCCCGATCGGCGCGTACGGCCGGGAGTACGGCGGGACGCCCGAGGCGGTCACCGCGGCGGCCGGGACGATCGTCGGCGGGCTCTCCGACGCCGGCGTCACCGCGACCCTCAAGCACTTCCCCGGCCTGGGCCGGGTCAGCGGCAACACCGACGACACGGCCGTCGTCCACGACACCGTCACGACGACGGCCGACCCGCAGCTGACCGTGTTCTCGACCCTGGCCGACTCCCCCGCCGCGCCCTTCGTGATGGCGTCGTCGGCGATCTACGACCGGATCGACGGCACCGAGCAGGCGATGTTCTCCCCCGTCGTCCTGACCGACGTGCTGCGCGGGCAGCTCGGCTTCGACGGCGTCGTGATCTCCGACGACGTCGGCAACGCCGACGCCGTGGCAGGCGTGGCGGTGGGCGACCGGGCGGTCCGGTTCCTCGGCGCCGGCGGCACGCTCGTGCTCACCGTGGAGGCGAGCCAGTTCGAGCCGATGGTCGACGCCGTGCTGGCCCGTGCCGAGGACGACGCCGCGTTCGCCGACGGTGGTCGACGCCGCCGTCCGCACCGCGCTGCTGGCGAAGGCCCGCGCCGGACTCCTCGGGTAGCTCAGGCCCCGACGAACTCGCGCAGGCGCAGCGCGTTGCGGACGGCGTGGCCCTCCCCGTCGTTGTTGAAGTAGGCGTAGACGTCGCGGCCGTCCGCCGCCCACTCCCCGATCCGGGCGGCCCACCACCCGAGGTCGGCGTCGGAGTACGAGCCGGCGTAGAGGTGCCCGGTGTCGGGCCCGTGCAGCCGGACGTAGACGAACGGCGCGGTCGCCCGCAGCACGCACGGCAGGTCGGCGCCGCTCATGACGCAGTAGGCCGCCCCGTGGCGCTCCAGCAGCGCGTAGACCGCCTCGTCGTGCCAGCTCGCATGCCGGAACTCCACGGCCACCCGCATCCACTCCGGCAGCCGCGCCAGCAGGTACTCCAGGCGGGCGTCGTCGCGCTCGTGCTTCGGGTGCAGCTGGAGGAGGAGGACCGCCCGCCGGTCGCCGAGCTCGTGCCACGCCGAGGTCAGCCGCGGCAGCCACGGCTCGGGGGCGTACAGGCGCTTGGCGTGGGTGAGCCCGCGCGGCGCCTTCACCGACAGCTGGAACCCCTCGGGCAGCCGGCGCCGCCAGCTCGCGAAGCTCGCGTCCCGGGGCCAGCGGTAGAAGCTGGCGTTGAGCTCGACCGTGCCGAAGCGCGCGACGTAGTGCGCCAGCCGGTCGCGCGGTGGCGTGCCGGGCGGGTACAGCACGCCGTCCCAGTGGTCGTAACTCCAGCCCGACGTCCCGATGTGCACCGCCATCACCGAGGGGTGCGCACGGCGACGTGGGTGAGGGCGTGCGCGACCGCCTCGGGCAGGCGCGTGAAGACATGGCCGCGCTCGACGAGCGGGCGCAGGCTGCCGACGGCGTCGAGCAGCCGCAGGTGCTCGACGCTGGCCCCCTTGATCAGCACCGTGATGCCGCGCTCCTCGAGGTCCTCGACCACCTCGCCGAGTGCCCGGGCACCGCTGGCATCGAGCAGCGCGACGGCGCTCAGCCGCAGGATCACCACGCGGACGTCTGCCGTGGCGGTCATCTCGGCGAGGAAGCGGGACACCGCCGCGAAGAACAGTGGCCCGTCGAGCCGGTAGGCGAGCACGTGCCGCGCCAGCAGCGCCTGCTCCTCGTCGTCATCGATCTCGGGGCTGGTCACCTCCTCCGGCACGGCCCGCGCGGTGGCGGCCATCCGCACGACCGCGACGACGACCGCGAGGGCCATCCCGGCGGCGACGGCGGCGACGAGGTCGAGCGCGACCGTGGCGACCGCGGTGAGAGCGAAGACCAGCGCGTCCCCGCGGGTGGAACCGAGCACCGCGCGCACGTTGTGCCGCTCGACCATCCGCCACGCGGTCACGAGCAGCACGCCGGCCAGGGCGACCAGCGGGATGTGGCCGACCAGGCCGGACGCGGTGTACACGACGGCCGCCAGCACCACGGCGTGCGTGAGGGAGGCGATGCGGGTGCGCGCGCCGGCACGGGCGTTGACGGCCGTGCGCGCGATCGCGCCGGTCGCCGGCATGCCACCGCACACGCCGGAGGCGATGTTGGCCAGGCCTTGACCGAACAGTTCACGGTCCGCGTCGCTGCGCGGCGCGTCGGTCATGCCGTCGGCGACCCGGGCCGAGAGCAGGCTCTCCAGCGCCGAGAGGAAGGCCACCACCGCCGCGGGAGCGAGCAGATCCCCGAGGTTCCCCAGGTCCGGCAGCGCCGGCACGGGCAGGCTGGTGGGCAGCGTCCCGATCGTGGCCGCGTCGACGCCGGTGACCTCGGCGACAGCGGTGACGACGACGACCGCCACCAGGCTGCCCGGCAGGGACCGGTGCAGCCGAGGCAGGCCCGCCGTCAGGACGACCGCCAGCAGGAGCAGCCCGAGGACCGCCCATTGCGGATGGGTGAGGAACTCCCCCACGGCGACGGCGGCGCCCGCGGCGGCGTTCTCGACGGTCGGTCGCTCGACGCCCAGCGCTGCGGGCACCTGCTGGGCGGCGATGACCACGGCGATGCCCAGAGTGAAGCCTTCGATCAGCGGCCACGGGACGTACCCCAGCAGTCGGCCGAGCCGCAGCACGGCCGCCGCGACCACGAGCACGCCGGCGAGCACGGCCACCGGGTAGACGACCTGCGGGCCGTGCTCGACGACCAGCGGCACGAGGACGACGGTCATGGCGCCGGTAGGCCCGGACACCTGCAGCGAGGAACCGCCGAAGACGGCCGCCACCGCGCCGGCGACGACCGCGGTCACGAGGCCGACCGCGGCACCCACGCCGGTGGCGACGCCGAACGCGAGGGCCAGTGGCAGCGCCACGATGCCGACGGTGACCCCGGCCACGAGGTCCCGCGACCAGGACCGGCGGAGCCCCGCGTAGTCGCTGCGCCGCGGCAGCAGGCGCGGCAGCCGCCACACCGGCGGGGCGGCGACGTCCGGAGCGCTCACGACCGGTTCGGCGGAACGCCGGCCAGGGACACGGCGTCGTCGGCGCCGTCCAGGGCGGCGAGCAGCGCCTGGCCGTCCCGCAGGTTCCGGCTGAGGAGCCGGCGGGCCACGGCGAGCAGCTCGGCCGTCTGCGAATCCCGCAGCGCGCAGACCACGTTGCTCCGCACCCGGCGGCTGTCGACGACGCCGGCGCGGCGCAGCACCGTCACCTGCTGCGACAGATGGGACAGCTCCAGCCCGGTCGCTTCGGCGAGTTCGCCGATCGTGTGCTCGCCCTCGGCGAGCAGCTCCAGCACGCGCACGCGGGCTGGGTGCGCGAGCGCCTTGAACAGGTCGGCCTTCGCTTCGGCGACAGGTCGACCAGGCGTGAACGGCACGCCCTCAGAGTAAGTGGCTTGATGAAGTAGTCAACCCGTCAAGTCGCACTGTGACGGACGCGACGACGCCCCCGACCGGGTGAGTCGGGGGCGTCGTCAGACGTGCGCGGAACTCAGTACCAGTTATTGGCCTGCGAGTGGCCCCAGGCGCCACACGGGGTGCCGTACCGGTTCTCGATGTAGATCAGGCCGGCGTCGATCTGCCGGTAGCCGTCCGACGTCTTGGCAATCCCGGTGCCCGCCCAGGTGGAGTCGAGGAACTGCGGGATCCCGTACGCGGTGCTGGTCGGGTTCTGCGCGTTCGGGTTCCAGCCGCTCTCCTTGCCCCACAGGTTCTCGAGGCAGGAGAACTCGTTGGCGTCGCCGCCGAGCTGCGCCAGGGCGTACTCCTGGTACGAGCCGGCGGGTGCGGCGGCCGGAGCCGGGGCGCTCTCGCTCGACTCGGCGGCTTCGGCTGCGGCGGCCTCCGCCTCGGCAGCCTGGCGGGCCTGCTCCTCGCGGGCGGCCTCGACCTCGGCCTGGCGCCGGGCGAGCTCCTCGCGGGCGGCGACGAGGGCCGCGCGGGCGTCCAGCTCGGCCTGGTTCGCCTCGGACTGGGCGGCCGCCGCGGCAGCCTGCTCCTGGTCGCGCTCGGCCCGGCTGGCCGCGAGCTGCTCGAGCGGCGCGACGGCGTCGGCACCGGAGGGCGCCGAGCCGGAGGAGATGCCGAGCTGCTCGGCGATGCTCACCGACTCCATCTGGCTGTCGGCCTCGGCGGGCTCGCCGGCGGCGAGCACGTTGACCAGGAGCGCGCCGGCGGCGGCAGCGCTGAGCAGGAGGGCCGGTCGGCGGGAGGGTGCCTGGGGCCGGCGGTGGGCGCCGGTGGTGGGGGCGGACGTGCGCGTGCGGGGGCGAATCAGAGTGCGGAGGTTCATAGGGTGGGACTGCTCCGGCGTCATCAGGGCGCGGCAGGGCGGCATGCCAGGGAGGCAGTGCTCCTGCTACGTCGTCTTCCGTGTCGCCGCCTACCGAGTTAGCTGACGGATTCGGGCGGGAAGCGGCCCTACCGGCCCGCGAGCAGGTGCTCGCGCGCAGGATTCACCCCAGTACTGCGGTGGGTCCCCGGCTCGCCTTCCCCGAAGGGTCGGCGACTCGGCGGCGTCCGGCCGAAGCCGCCCCCCACGAGTGCGGGAGCGGCCGACCGGACCGAGCCAACGTAACCGCCGTTACCGCGCCGTGACAATCCGAGGGGCGATATTCCTGACGTGACGATCGTCGCCCTCGGGAGTTCGCGCAGGTCAGGGCAACCGCCACACCGTCGTCCGGCGGATCGGCCCGTCGCTGTCCGGGACGTCGTACGCGGCCGCGGCCAGCAGTCCTTCGCGCGGGAGGTAGGCCCGCCCAGGGTCACCGAGCAGGACCGTGGCGCCACGGAGCCAGGCCTGCCCGAGGAACGGGAGGACCCGCTCGGTCATGGCGCGGTCGTAGCAGACGTCGCCGGCCAGGACGACGTCGACGTCGGGCGGCTCCTCGTCGAGGAGGTCGCCCACCACCGTGAACGGGCCGACACCGTTGGTCTCGGCGTTCACGGCGACGGCGGAGGCGCTGTACGGGTCGGGGTCGCTCGCCACCACCGACCGTGCCCCCGCCTGCGCGGCGGCGACGGAGACCAGTCCGCTGCCCGCGCCGAGGTCGAGCACGGTCCGGCCGGCGACCACGTCCGGGTGGTCGAGCACGTAGCGGGCCAGCGCCTGGCCGCCGGGCCACGCGGCGGCCCAGAACGGCGGTTCGTCGGCGGGACCGTGCGACTGCTCCATCGCCTCCCAGAGCGCGACGACGTCGTCCGCGACGTGCAGCTGCACCTCCGGCACGAGGACGGGCCGCTCGAGCCGGGTGTGGTCGCGGACGAACGAAGCGGGAACGGGGGCGGGCACCCGCTCAGTCTCGCCTGGGCGGTCCGACCTGGGGTCCGGCGCGGCGGGCGATGAGCCGCCAGTAGGAGCCGGGCAGCAGCCGTACGAGCACGTCGGGCACCTTCGCGCTCCAGCCGATGAGCAACCGCGGACGGCGGTTCTCGATCGCCTCGACGATCTGCGCGGCCGCCTTCTCCGGGGGCATCGTGAGCAGCTTGGCGAACTGGCGGCGCCCCTGCTCGTACTCCTCGGCCGACACCCCGGAGCCCACGCGCACCGTCTCGGCGATCCGGGTCTTGATGCCTCCGGGGTGGACGACGGTGACGCCCACACCGTTCTCGGCGAGTTCGTGCCGCAGCGCCTCGCTGAACCCCCGGACGGCGAACTTGCTGGCCGCGTACGCCGCCTGCCCGGGCGGGGCGAAGATCCCGAAGATGCTCGACACGTTGACCAGGTGCGAGCCGGGATGGGCCTTCAGCGCCGGCAGGAACGCGCGGCTCAGCGTGACGACGGCGCGGAAGTTGATCGCCATCAGCCAGTCGAACTCGTCGTCGGTCACCTGGTCGAACCGGCCGCCGAGCGCCACGCCCGCGTTGTTCACCAGCAGGGTCGTGTCGGGGTGCGCCGCGGCGAGTTCGGCGGCGACCTGCGTGGTGGCCTCGGAGTCGGCCAGGTCGACGACCGTCGTCCGCACGGTACCGACGGCTGCGCCGCCCGGATCCGCTCGGCGACCGCGGCCAGCCGCTCGGCGTCCCGGTCCAGGAGGACCAGGGAACTGCCCCGCGCGGCGAGCTGCTCGGCCAGGGCCTCGCCGATCCCGCTGGCGGCCCCGGTGACGACGGCGGTGCCGCCGGCGAACGTGTACGGGCCCATCAGGCGGCCGGCCGCTCGGCGGGGGCGACCCCCGGTCGCTGGAAGGTCATGCCCTCGTCGTCCAGCGGGCCGCGCCGCATCAGCGCGACGTCGCGGAGGTAGTTCTGGTGCAGCTTCCACGGCTTGCGGGAGCCCTGCTTGGGCAGGTTCGCGAGGCTGCGCTGGACGTAGCCCGACGCCAGGTCGAGGAAGGGCTCGTCGCCGCCCTCCGGCGGCGCGACCGGCGTGGCCGACACGTAGCCGTGCTCGTCGAGGTGCTGCAGCAGCCGGCAGACGTAGCGGTTGACCAGGTCGGCCTTCAGCGTCCAGGACGCGTTCGTGTACCCGATCACCATCGTGAAGTTGGGGACGCCGGACAGCATCATCCCCTTGTAGGACACCTGCTCGGAGAGGTCGACCGGCCGGCCGTCGACGGTCAGCGACATGCCGCCCATGGGCAGCAGGTTCAGCCCGGTCGCGGTCACGACGACGTCGGCGTCGAGGTGCTCGCCGGACTCGAGCTCGATGCCCTTCTCGGTGAACGTCGCGACCGTGTCGGTCGCGATCGACGCCTTCCCCTTCCGCAGGGTGCGGAACAGGTCGCCGTCGGGCACCAGGCACAGCCGCTGGTCCCACGGGTTGTACGGCGGGTTGAAGTGCGTGTCGACGTCGATGTTCGGCAGCTGCTTCTGCGTCAGCCGGCGGATGAGGCGGCGCGCGGCCTGCGGGAACCGCCGGCTGAACTGGTAGAAGGCGGTGGACAGCAGCACGTTCTTCCACCGGACGATCGGATAGGCCACCGTCGCGGGGAGCTTGCTGCGCAGCGCCTGGGCCAGCGGGTCGCGGCCGGGCAGCGACAGGACGTAGCTCGGCGTGCGCTGCAGCATGGTCACGTGCTCGGCGTCGTCGGCCAGGTTGGGCACCAGGGTGACGGCGGTGGCGCCGCTGCCGATGACGACGACCCGCTTGCCGGTCAGATCGAGGTCCTCGGGCCAGTGCTGCGGGTGGATCAGCTGCCCGGCGAACCGCTCCTCGCCCGGGAAGGTCGGCCGGAAGCCCTCGTCGTAGCGGTAGTAGCCCGAGCAGACCGACAGCCAGGAGCAGGTGAGGCGGACGGTCTCCTCGGTGTCGGTGCGCCGCGCGGTCACCGTCCAGCGGGCGTCCGCGGTGGACCACTCGGCCGAGAGCACCTGGTGGTGGAAGCGGATCTTGTCGCGGACGCCGTACTCGGCTGCGGTGTCCTCGATGTACCGGCGGATCGCCGGGCCGTCGGCGATCGCCTTCGAGTCCTTCCACGGCCGGAAGGCGTAGCCGAGGGTGAACATGTCGGAGTCGGAGCGGATCCCCGGATACCGGAACAGGTCCCAGGTGCCGCCGATCGCCCCGCGCGACTCGAGGATCGCGTAGCTCTTGTCCGGGCACTCGTCCTGCAGGTGGCAGGCGGCGCCGATGCCGGAGAGCCCCGCCCCGACGATGAGGACGTCGACGTGGTCGAGGACGGGATCGTGGGGGCCGTGCTGCATGTCCGAGCTCCAGAAGAGGCCTGGCCGGCGGACCGGCGGGGGGATCGGCGCTGTCGCGGAAGCGTGCAGGACCGACCGTATCGACGCCGTGTTGAACGAGTCAACGTGGTGTTGAGTGATGGCTGCAGCGTCGGTAATCTCCGCCACATGTCCGGCCACCTGTCGAGGCCCGCGGGCGAGTCCCCGGCCGCTGCGCGCGGCCGGCGGACCGTGCGGCCCTCCGGCGACGACCGCGAGCTGGCGATCCTCACCACCGCCGAGCGGCTCCTGGCGGTCAAGCCGCTGTCGGCCATCTCGGTCGACGACCTGGCCCGCGGCGCCGGCATCTCCCGGCCGACCTTCTACTTCTACTTCGCGTCGAAGGACGCCGTCCTGCTGACGCTGCTGGACCGCGTGGTGGCCGAGGCCGACGCGGTGACCCGCCGGGCGTTCGAGCGGCCGGCCGCCGATCCGCGCGAGGCGTGGGAGCGGGCCATCACGGCGTACTACGAGACGTTCCGCGCCCACCGGTCCCTGACCCTGGCGTGGGCGGAGGCCCGCTCGACGAACGACGAGGTCCGGGCGCTGTGGGCCCGCGTCTTCGACGGCTGGGTGGCGCAGTGCGCGGCCGCCATCGAGGCCGAGCGCACGCGCGGGGCGGCCCGCCCGGGGGTGCCGGCCCGGGATCTCGCGGTGGCGCTCAACTCGATGAACGAGCGTGTCCTGTACGCCACGTTCAGCGGCGACGGGCCGGCCGTCGCCGAGGCCGACGTGGTGCCGGTGCTGCTCGATGTCTGGCTGTCGGCGATCTACGGGACGACGACGCCACCGCGCTGACCGGCGACGATTCGATCACAACACTGCGTGAACGGATCCCCGGATCGCCGTCGGTGTGCTGTCCTGTCGCTCCGGTCCGGCAGCCGGGTCAGGAGTGCAGGTCATGACCGCCCATGACGTGACACGGCCCGCGGACGCCTCGCGCCGTCGATGGCCGGTCGTGCTCGCCGTCGTCCTGCTGGTCGTCTCCCTCGGGGCGCTCGCGCTCGCCGTCACCCAGAACCGCGCCGACTGGCTGGTCACCGGGACGGCCGCGACGACCTCCACCTCGCCGTCCACCTCTGCGTCGTCGTCCACGACCAGCGCGGCATCGACGACGTCACCCGCTGCGTCGACCACCGCCTCGGCTCCCAGCACGCCCGCTCCCCCGCCGGCCGGCGGGGTGCCGGCGTCGCTACGCGGGCAGGACGTCGAGGTCGTGCCGACGTCGGAGCGCGTGGTGGCGCTGACCTTCGACGCCGGCGGCAATGCCTCCGGCCTCGAGTCGATCCTGAGCACCCTCGCCGCGGAAGGTGTGCCGGGCACGTTCTTCCTGACCGGCCGCTGGGCCGACGCCAACCCGGACGGTGTCGCGGCGATCGCCGCCGCCGGGCACCGGTTCGGCAACCACTCGGTGACGCACCCGGCGTTCACGACGCTGTCCGACGCCGCGATCCGCGACGAGGTGCTGGGCGCGGAGGCGAGCATCCAGGCTGCGGGCGGCGATCCGCGCCCGCTCTTCCGCTTCCCCCTCGGCGACCGTGACGCGCGCACGATCGCCGCGGTCAACGACCTCGGTTACCTGCCGGTCCGCTGGACCGTGGACACCCTGGGCTGGAAGGGCACCAGCGGGGGGATGACCGCCCAGGGGGTCTGCGACCGGGTGATCGCGGGGCTGCAGCCCGGCGAGATCGTGCTCATGCACGTGGGCTCGAACCCGGACGACGGGACGACCCTCGACGCCGACGCCCTGCCGGAGATCATCGCGATGATGCGCGCCGCCGGCTACACCTTCGTGACGCTGGACGCACTCCTCGAGGTCTGACGGGCCTCAGACCTTCGCCGGCTCCCCGGTCCCGCGCAGCTCGCGGGCCGTGCCCGACCGGATCACCGTGACCGGGCAGGGCGCGTGGTGGACGACCTGGTCGCTCACCGAGCCGAGCAGGAGCCCCTCGAACCCCCCGCGCCCGCGGGCGCCGACGACGACCACGTCGGCGCCGGCCGCCGCCTCGATGAGACCGCGGGCCGGCGCACGGTGCACGGTGTGGCAGGTGACGCGGACCGCCGGGTCGAGACCGAGGGCGCGGACGTGCTTGGTCAGCTCGTCGTGCACGGCCTGCTCCCAGTCCGTCAGTGGGGGCACGTACCCCGTCGCCCAGGTGGAGGGGCGCGGGGCCGAAGTCATCGACCAGGCGCGCAGGACGTGCAGGTCCAGATCCGCACGGGCGGCCAGCCGGCCCGCCCACCGGACGGCATCCTGCGCGCACTCGGACCCGTCGTGCCCGACCAGGATCCCTCCGTCGATGGTCACGGTCTCGCGGACGTCGCCCACCCTGTCCTCCTCGCCGGTCGCGCCGGCACGGGTGCCGGCCACGTGCGCATCGTCGCATCCCCGACGCCCGGCGGTCCGCGGCGTACCCGCAGGCCTGGCGCTCGGGCGCCGGGCTGCGGAAGATCGACATCGGTTCCCGATCGAGGAGCGCGTCCGATGAACGCCGTCGCCGACACCCTGGGCGAGACGATCCGCCTCGAGTTCGACCTCGCCTGCCGCGACCTGCTGGAGGCCGAGGCGGTCGTGCGCGAGGACGACCGCCCGCTCACTCGACGTCGTCTCGACGCCTGCCGGGCCGAGGTCGACGCCGTCCTCGACATGTGGAACGAGACGACCTGCCCCGTCCCTCGGTGACCTCCGAGGCGGTCGACGGCTTCTTCGCCGGGCACCCCCTGGGCCGGGCGGCGTTCGACCGGGTGGCGGACCTCCTCGCCGGGACCGCCGATCTCGCCGTCACGGTGAGCCGGAGCCAGGTCGCCTTCCGGCGGCGCCGGGCGTTCGCGTGGCTGTGGCTGCCGGGTCGCTGGCTGGCGAGGCCGGCGGCCGACGTCGTCCTCTCGGTCTCCCTCGGCCGGCACGACCCGTCACCCCGTTTCAAGGAGGTCGTGCACCCGGCCCGCGCGCACTGGATCCACCACCTCGAGCTCGTCGACCTCGCCGACGTCGACGACGAGGTCGCCGGCTGGCTGCGGGAGGCCGCCGACCGGGCGGGGTGACCGCCTCAGGAGGCGACCGGCCGCAGCGGGAACTCGCGGGCGATGTTGGGTTCGTCGACGACGAGGCTGACGGCGTGCAGCGCCTGACCGATCTGGTCGGTCAGCCGGCGAAGGGTCTCCCGCGCCTCGTCCCGCTGCTTGCGCAGGTCGTCGACCTCGTCCTGGACGGCGAGCAGCCGCCCGGCGGCCACGGCCGCCGCGGACTCGCGGTCCTCGCGGGCGCGGTCGGCCTCGAGGGCCACGCGCTCGGCCGCCTCGGCGGCGAGACGGTCGCGCTCGGCCGCGGCCGTCCGGAGCAGCTCGTCGGCCTCGCCGCGGGCCCGCTCGAGCAGCTCCACGGACTCGGCGCGCTCGCGGACCACCCGCTCGCGCATCTGCTCGACCATCGCCACGGCCGCCTCGCGCATCAGGTCGGTCTTCTGCACACGGGCCTCGGCCTCGAGCCGGGCGTCGGCCACGATGCGGTCGGCCTCCTCCGTGGCGGCCTCGATGATCTCGGCGGCCTCGTCGGAGGCGAGCCGGAGGATCTCGCGCACCCGCTCCGAGACGACGAGCAGGTCGGGGTTCGAGGGCGTCGGCACGGGGGGCGGAGCCGGGGCCGGGAGCCGGCGGAACTCGGCGAGCTCGGCGGCGCAGACAGCGAACCGGGCGAGCAGGTGGTCCCCGGCCCGGCGAGCGGCCGCCAGTTCCTCCTCCGCCCAGGTCACGTAGTTGTCCACCTGCAGGCGGTCGTAGCCGTTCACCCGGGGGCGGAACACCGGCCGGGTGTCGAGGAGGCCGGCGAGGTCCCCCGAGTAGGCCGGCGCCGGGAGGAGCGCCCCGACGTCGTCGTCAGCCTCCTGCTCGGGTCCCTCGTGGACCCCGGTCTGAACGACGTCGACTCGCTGGAGCATCCGTGCCGCCTCTCCTGGGAAGTATGAGGAGGTCTCGGACCCTGCCAGACCGATCCGGCCGATGACGGGCCGCCGCGCACCTCCGGACGGCGCGTCCGGCGTAGTCGAGCGGTGCGTGCGGATCCGGTCACGGGCCGTCGGCATTTGGACACGGACAGGTAACGACCGCGATCCTGGAGCGCGGGCATATCCGGACGGCGGAGTGCGTTGGGGCGGGTAGTTGCACTTTCAACTAGCTAGGGGATGGACGTCATGCAGTTCGGGATCTTCACGGTCAGCGACATCACGCAGGACCCGACGACCGGACGGACACCGTCCGAGGCCGAGCGGATCAAGGCTGTCCAGACCATCGCGCTGAAGGCCGAGGAGGTCGGGCTCGACGTCTTCGCGCTCGGCGAGCACCACAACCCGCCCTTCTTCAGCTCCTCCCCCACCACCACGCTGGCGTGGATCGCCGCCAAGACGTCGACGATCCAGCTCTCGACGTCGACGACGCTGATCACCACCAACGACCCGGTGAAGATCGCCGAGGACTACGCGATGCTCCAGCACCTCGCCGAGGGCCGCGTCGACCTGATGATGGGCCGCGGCAACACCGGCCCGGTCTACCCGTGGTTCGGGCAGGACATCCGCAACGGCATCGAGCTCGCCGTCGAGAACTACGCCCTGCTGCGCCGGCTGTGGCGCGAGGACGTCGTCGACTGGGAGGGCAAGTACCGCACGCCGCTGCAGGGCTTCACCTCCACCCCGCGGCCGCTCGACGGCGTCCCGCCGTTCGTCTGGCACGGCTCGATCCGCAGCCCGCAGATCGCCGAGCAGGCGGCGTACTACGGCGACGGCTTCTTCCACAACCACATCTTCTGGCCGCCGGAGCACACCCAGAAGATGGTCGAGTTCTACCGCCGCCGGTTCGAGCACTACGGCCACGGCAGCGCCGACCAGGCGATCGTCGGGCTCGGCGGCCAGGTGTTCATGCGCAAGAACAGCCAGGACGCCGTCAAGGAGTTCCGGCCCTACTTCGACGTCGCGCCGGTCTACGGCCACGGCCCGTCGCTGGAGGAGTTCACCGAGCAGACGCCGCTCACCGTGGGCAGCCCCCAGCAGGTCATCGAGCGGACGCTGGGCTTCCGCGACTACGTCGGCGACTACCAGCGGCAGCTGTTCCTCATCGACCACGCCGGGCTGCCGCTGAAGTCGGTCCTCGAGCAGCTGGACCTGCTCGGCGAGGAGGTCGTGCCGGTCCTGCGCAAGGAGTTCGCCGCCCTCAAGCCGGCGCACGTCCCGGACGCCCCGACCCACGCCTCGCTGGTCGCCGCGGCCGGCGGCGCCCGTGACACCACCGTGCACGCCCCCGCCGACGACGTGACGGGCCAGGCCCGCGAGGAGGCGGACGCCCGATGAGCACCCGCACCCTGGCCGTCGTCAGCGCCGGCCTGTCCACGCCGTCGTCGACACGGCTGCTGGCCGACCGGCTGACGACCGCCACCGTCACCGCCCTGCGCGACCGGGGCGTCGACGTCACCGTCGAGGTCGTCGAGCTGCGCGAGCACGCCCGCGACCTCGCCGACAACCTGCTGACCGGGTTCGCCAACAAGCCGTTGCAGGCGGCCGTCGACACGGTGGTCGGCGCGGACGCGCTGATCGCGGTCACGCCGATCTTCTCGGCGTCCTACAGCGGTCTGTTCAAGACGTTCTTCGACGTGCTCGACAAGGACGCGCTGACCGGCAAGCCCACGCTCCTGGGGGCGACCGCCGGAACGGCGCGGCACTCGCTGGTGCTCGAGCACGCGATGCGCCCGCTCTTCGCCTACCTCCGTGCCGTCGTCACCCCGACGGCGGTGTTCGCCGCGTCCGAGGACTGGGCCGGCGGGGACGGCACCAGCGGCCTGGCCGAGCGCATCGACCGCGCGGCCGGCGAGCTCGCCGACCTGGTCGCCGGCCGCCCGCCGGCGGCCCCGGCCGACCCCTTCGAGGGCCCGTTCGGCGGCACGCCCTCGTTCGAGGAGCTGCTGCGCGGCAATTCTTAGTCGCGGGAGGCGAGCACCCGGCCGAGCCCGGTCAGCTCCAGCACCCGGCGGGCCGGGCCGCCGCGGGGCGGCAGCACGGTGAGCGGGGCCCCGGTGCGGCGGGCCTGCTGGGCCAGCTCGAGCAGCAGCCCCATGCCCGCGCTGGCCAGGTGACCGAGGCCGCCCAGGTCCAGCGTGACCGGCCCCTCGCCGTCGTCGAGCGCGGCCAGCGCGGCGCGCCGGATCCCGGCCACTCCGTCGAGGTCCAGGTCGCCGTCGAACTGCAGGCATCGTCCGTCCGCCGTCACCGAGACGACCAGCTCGGCCGGCCGGGATGCGCGGGGCCGGTGCTGCCAGGTGGAGGCCCGGACCCCCGCATCGGGACGGCGCAGGTCGAAGCGCATCGTCGTCCCGGTGGTGCCGTGCTCGAGGTCGAACGCGGTCGTCAGGTTGCGGGCGATCTCCAGCCCGCGGCCGCGGAAGCCGCGGTCCTCCGGCGGGGTCCGCCAGGTGCCGTCGTCCTCCACCCGCGCGGAGATGGTCCCCTCGCCGTCGACGCCCAGCCGAACGCGCACGCGGCCCGCGACGGGGGCGTCGCGGTACGCGTGCTCGACCGCGTTGGCCACCGCCTCGCCGAGCGCCAGCTGCAGATCGTCGACCGTCGGCGTGTCCAGCGCGGCGTCGACCGCCCAGTCCTCCAGGGTGCGGCGGAGCTCCGCCAGCCGTTGGGGCTGTGCGGGCAGGTCGAGCCGGAGCGGCGCCGGCAGCAGGCGCGCGGCCACCACAGCGATGTCGTCCGCAGGTCCGGCGGTGTCCACGAGGGCCGACAGCAGGTGGTCCAGCAACTCCTGCGTCGGCGCGGTGCGGTGCCGGTCCGCGACGTCGGTGAGCTGCTGGACGCCGTCGTCGACCATGACGCCGCGCCGCTCCACCAATCCGTCGGTGTAGAGCACCAGGGTCGAGCCCACGTCGAGGACCGTCGACGCGTCGGTCCGTCGCCGGGGGCCGGCCAGCCCGAGCGCGGGGCCCATGGCGGCGTCCAGCAGCCGCGGCGCGTCCGCGTCGGCCACCACCGGCGGCGGATGGCCGGCCAGGCTGTAGGTGAGCCGCCCGGTTCCCGGGTCCAGGAGCAGGCACGCGACGGTCGTGACCCCCGCTCCGTCGACCCGGGCGGCGAAGCGGTCCAGCAGCTCCAGCGCCCGCGCGGGCGGATGGCCCTCCAGCAGCAGGGCGGCGACGGCGCTGCGCAGCTGGCCCATCACCGCAGCCGCAGGGGCGCCCTCGCCGACGACGTCGCCCACCACGAGCGCCACCCCGCCGTCGTCGAGGGGCAGCACGTCGTACCAGTCACCACCGGCCTGCGTGCCGACGACGCCGGGCAGGTAGCGCGCGCTGACCGCGAGGCCGTCGAGTCGGGGCAGCCGGCGCGGCAGGAGGCTGCGCTGGAGCGTGTCCGCGATCTCGCGCCGCGCGTCGGCCAGCGCGGCCCGCTCGAACGCCACCGCCGCCTGGGCGGCCAGGGTGAGCAGGAAGGAGCGCTCGTCCGGCCCGAAGGGGCGCGGTCCGGCGAAGCTGGCCGCGAGCGTCCCCACCACCCGCCCTCCGGCGAGCAGCGGGAGCGCGACGGCGGCCTGTGTCGTCGGGAGGAGGCTGGGCACCGCGCGGGGGAAGCGCTCCTGCCAGGACTCACGGTCGAGGAGCCACACCGGCTCTCCGGTGCGCGCCGCCTCCGTGACCGGGAGGTCGGCGGTGAACGGCATCGTGGCGTACCGCTCCAGCGCGTCCACCGGATAGCCGACCGAGGCGGCGATCTGGAGCAGCCCGCCGTTGAGGACCCGGCAGACCGCCACCACGGACGCCCCGAGCAACCGGTGGACGCCGTCGGCGAGCTCGGTCGCCGCCTCGGCGACCGTCCCCGCGGCGGAGAGGGCCACGGTGATCTCGTGCAGGCGGTGCTGCCGCAGCGCGACCGCCTCGGCGGCGACCATCGCGGCGATCCGCGACCCCAGCTCGGCGGACAGCTCCAGCGTGCCGTCGTCGTGGTCCGGGTCGCCGTCGGCGGACGCCAGTGACAGCAGCCCGGTCAGCTCCTGCCCGGCCATCAGCGGGACGTGCAGCACGCTGCTCGTGGGCACGCGCGACAGTGCCTCGAAGTGCTCCTCGTCGGTCGCCGCGGCCCGCCGCATCTCCTCGGTGACCTCGCGCACGACGAACGGGCGGCCGGCCCGGTGCGCCGCCTCCACGTCGGGCGGTGCGGTGACAGGGGCGAGGCCGAGCACGAGCTCCGCGAGTTCCGCCGGCGCCGCGGCCACGGCCTCGTACCGGCCGTCGTCCCGACGCAGCCAGATGCTGGACCGGTCGCAGAGCCGCCCGACCGTGAGGGCGGCGACGGCGGTCAGCCGCTCCTCCACCGTGCCCGGACCGGCCAGTGCGCTGCTCGCCGCGGCCAGCAGCTCGGCCGACTCCTCCCGCCGTCGCTCTGCGGTCACGTCGATGAGCACCGCGTGCAGCGCCACCGGCTCGTCCGCGGCGTCGCCGGCGACGTGGCCGAGATGGTGCACCCACAGCAGCCGGCCGTCCGCCGAGCGGATGCGGTAGGTCAGCGCGAAGTCCGCTCGGGCCTCGACGGCGTCGGTGACGGCCCGCAGCACGCGATCGTGGTCGTCGGGGTGCAGGCTCCGCCGCCACAGGTCCGGATCGGCCAGCCAGTCCTCGCGGGAGTGGCCGAGGAGCTCCTCGATCCGCTCGTTGACGTAGTGGATCTGCCAGGTGCGCGGATCGCGTTCCCACACGACGGCGTTGAGCCCGGCCACCATGGCAGCCAGGTGGCGGGAGGCGTCACCGGGAGAGGTCACCGCCCACCTGCTCGCGCCATGCGGAACTCCATCCTGGTCGCGCGCAATCTATCTCGGAGCCCGGAGGGCCCGCCTTCGCGCGCGAGGAACCACGGTGTCAGCCCACCGCATCGGGTGACGGCGGCGCCGTGCCGCCCTGCGGGGCCTCGCCGACCATCAGCCGCACGATCTCCGCGCGGTCGGCGGCCGACGGCAGGCCCCAGTCGTCCGCGTACCCGTACACCTCCCCGAGCGGCGTGGAGGTGGTCCGGCCGGTGAGGATCTCGACGGAGCCGGTGTCGATCAGGCCGGGGTGCTCGACCCCGCACGCCTCGGCGACCTTGATGAGGTCTCGGCGCAGCGTGGCGACGTAGTTGGCCACCCGCACCGACTTCAGCGTCGGGTCCAGCCCGTGCGCCAGCCACGCGTTCTGGGTGGCCACCCCGGTCGGGCACGTGTCGGTGTGGCACTTCTGCGCCTGGATGCAGCCGATCGCGAGCATCGCCTCGCGGGCCACGTTCACCATGTCGCAGCCCAGCGCGAACGCGACGACCGCGTTGTCGGGCAGGCCGAGCTTGCCGGCGCCGATGAACGTCACGTCCTCGTGCAGCCCGCGTCGGGCGAAGGTCGAGTAGACCCGGGCGAAGCCGAGCTGGAAGGGCAGCGACACCGAGTCGGTGAAGATCAGCGGGGCGGCGCCCGTGCCGCCCTCTCCCCCGTCGATGGTCACGAAGTCGACGCCGCGGCCCGTGCCGGCCATGAGGTCGGTCAGCTGGTCCCAGAAGCCCATGTCGCCGACGGCGGACTTGATGCCGACCGGCAGCCCGGTCTCGGCGGCCAGCAGCTCGACCCAGTCCAGCAGGCTGTCGGTGTCGGAGAACTCGGCGTGCCGGGAGGGGCTGACGCAGTCCTTGCCCTCGGGCACGCCGCGCGCCGCGGCGATCTCGGCGGACACCTTCACCCCCGGCAGCACGCCGCCGAGCCCCGGCTTCGCGCCCTGGCTGAGCTTGATCTCCAGCGCGCGGATCGGGGCGCTCGCGACCAGGTCCTTGAGCCGTTGCAGGTCGAACCGACCCTCCTCGTCGCGGCAGCCGAAGTACGCCGTCCCGAGCTGGAAGACCAACTCGCCGCCGTGCCGGTGGTGCACCGACACCCCGCCCTCGCCGGAGTTGTGCAGGCAGCCGGCCAGCGCGGCGCCCCGGTTGAGCGCCTCGACGGCGGCACCCGACAGCGAGCCGAAGCTCATGGCGGAGATGTTGACGACCGAGTCGGGCCGGAAGGCGCCCCGGCGGCCGCGCGGGCCGCCCAGGATCTTGGCCGAGGGCAGCGCCACGTCGGAGGCCGAGGCCGGGTGCGACGGCGGCACGGCGCGGCCGAAGGTCTTGTGGTTGATGACCGGGTAGCCGGCGGTGAACTCGAGGTCGTTGTCCGTGCCGAAGCCGAAGTAGTTGTTGTCCTTCTTCGCCGAGGCGTAGACCCACCGCCGCTGGTCGCGGGTGAACGGGCGCTCCTCGTTGTTGCCGGCGACGAGGTACTGGCGCAGCTCGGGGCCGATCGCCTCCAGCAGGTAGCGCGCGTGGCCGAGCACGGGGAAGTTGCGCAGCAGGGTGTGCTCGCGCTGGATCAGGTCGCGGGCGGCGAGCCCGGCGAGGGCGGCGGCCCCGGCGAGCGCCGTCTTCGTCAATCCGGTCATTGCGGCTCCTCGCGCGTCGTTGCACGTGCAGGGAATCCTCCGGCCGCTGGGGAGGTGCCGCCACGCGAGCGCCGTTGTGCGCTCGTCGTCGTCTCCCCGGCACTGAGACCACGTCGAGCGCACGACGATCATCCGTACAGGGCCGCAGCCACGAGCGCGAGGAGGCGCTCGGGGTGACGCAGATCCGCCGCGGTCACGAAGACGACCCGCCAGCCGGCCGCCTGCAGCCGGTTGAGCCGTTGCCGGTCACGGGCGAACTGACCCGGCTCCCCGTGCCACAGACCGTCGTACTCGAGCGCCACCTTGCGCTCCGGCCACGCGAAGTCGGGCCGGGCGACGAAACGGCCGTCGACGACGATGCGGAACTGGGCGACCGGGTTCGGCAGCGAGCTGCGGTGCAGCAGCAGGCGGAGCCGGGTCTCCTGCGGTGACTGGGCCAGCCCGTCGGCCAGCGCGCACACCTCACGGGCCCGGCGGGAACCCGCGCCGACGGCCTCCGCCGCACGTGCCCGCACCGGGCCGATGTCGGTCACCCCCGAGCTCACCAGCCGGTCCACCGCGATGACGGCATCGTCCCCGGGCAGCGCGGCGGCCAGCCGGACCGCTGTGGCCTCCGCCGTCGTCACCAGGGTGGACTGCCGCCGGGCGAGATCCGTGCCAGGCAGCGCCGCCCGCCGGACGCGGATGCCGCGGATCCGGCGAGGGTGCGCTCCCGGCGCGAGCGTCACTTCGACGTCGTCGTCCGGCCCCGCGAGGTCGACGTCCCAGAGGACGGCCGCGCTGCAGCCGGTCACGACCCCGCCCGGCAGCAACAGGTCCGCTGCCGCGCGTGCACGCAATTCATGCGTCACCGGGACGTCGCGGTGCACGTAGACGTCGGTGAACAAGGCTCGCCACGCACGGCCGCGCAGCTGGTTCGGCGTCAACAGGCCGGCGCGGAGCACGTCCGAGCCACGGAACGCACAGCGCCGCAGGTCGGCGGGGACGTAGGCGACAACCGGCACCGTGGCACCCTGTCGGAACGGTTCGGATCGCCGTCGCGGCTGTCCACAGGCGGTCGCGAGTGTGCGTCGGACGTGGTCTCCCGGCGCCGGACACCACACCCAGTGCACAACGGCGGGTCAGCGGTAGGCGGACGTCCCCTGCAGCCGGGCTCGGACGGCGACGTGCAGCGGCGCCAGGATCACGCCGTCGCGCGCCAGTCGCGAGCGCAGCTCCCGCCGGTGGCGGACGACGCCGACCAGCCCGAACGCCCAGAACAGGTACTGGACGGCGAACGCGGCCTTGAACGCGCCCAGGTCGTAGGACGTCGACCCGCCCGGCGTCAGCAGGTCGAGCACCGCGCCGATGGCGAGGATGGTCAGCAGCGAGGCGACGAAGCCGCCCACGTTGACCACCCCGCTGGCGCTGCCCTGCCGCTCCGCGGGGTTCCAGGTGCGGGCGTAGTCGAAGCCGATCATCGAGCCGGGGCCGTTGGTGCCGAGCACGACCACGAGCAGCACCAGGACCGGCAGCGGCGCCTGTCCCGGCCAGAGCAGGACGAGGGTCCAGACGGCGGCCGTCGCGCCGAGGATGGCGAAGACGAGGACCGACCGGCGCAGCGGCCACCGCGCGCACAGCCGGCCCAGCAGCGGGCCGACCGCCATGCCGACGACCACCAGCAGGGTGAGCAGCCCGGCCGCCGTCGCCGGGGAGAGCCCCTGGCCGACGACGAGGAACGGAAAGCCCCACAGCAACGCGAAGACGGTGCCGGAGAACTGGGTGACCAGGTGGGTGTAGAGCCCGATCCGCGTGCCGGGCTCGCGCCAGGTGTCGACCAGGCTGCGCCGGACCTCGGCGAGCCCCGCGGCCGCCGGCCGCGGCGTCCCCGGCGGGGTGTCCCGCAGCGCGACGCCGACCAGGACCGCCACCAGCACGCCGGCGCCGGCCGCGCCCAGGAACGTCGTCGTCCAGGACGTCGTGTGCAGCAGCGTGACCAGCGGATAGGCCGCGACGACGGAACCGACCTGGCCGAACAGGCCGGTCAGCTGGGTGATCAGCGGAACCGCGCCACCGGCGAACCAGAAGCCGACCACCCGGAGCACGCTGATGAAGGTCATCGCGTCGCCGGCGCCGACCAGGACGCGGGCGAGCACCGCCAGGGGAACGCTGTCGGCGAGGGCGAGCGTCAGCTGCCCGGCGGCCATGGTCAGCGCCCCGGCCAGGATCATGACGCGGGAGCCGAGCCGGTCGAGGACCACGCCGACCGGCACCTGCAGCCCCGCGTAGACGGCCAGCTGCAGCACCAGGAACAGCGACACCATCGACGCGCCCGCGGAGAAGCGCTCCTGCGCCTCGACGGCGGCGACGCCCAGCGAGGCGCGGTGGAAGACGGCGAGCACGTAGGCCAGCAGGGCCACGCCCCACACGGCGTAGGCACGACGGGACGGACGCTCGACCGTTCCGTCGTCCGTCACACAGAGAACGACACCACGGCCCCGCCGAGGCTTCCATCGGAGGCCGTGAGTTCGCTCACGAGGGGGCGGCCCGGCCGCTACAGTTCCGCGCGATGCAGAACCTCGTGGACCCTGCCGCGGATCCGGCTGTCGACGACGGACCTCGTCGCGGCCGGATCCTCTGGGCGCTCGCGACCTGCATGGCGGAGAAGGGCTACCAGGCGACGACGATCGCCGACATCGCCCGAGCCGCGCGGGTGTCGAAGACCGTCGTCTACCTGCACTTCCGCGACAAGGAGCACTGCCTCCTCGAGCTGTACTCCCGCGCGACCGACCGCGTCCTCGAGACGGTGCGCGCCGCTCAGGAGGCCGCCGCCGACCTGCCGTGGCGCGACCGGCTCCGGGTCGTCACCACCACCTACCTCGAGACGCTCGCCGGCGGGCCGGCCGTCGCCTGGGCGGCCCTCGTCGAGGTGCAGGCCGCCGGCCGGTCGGCGCTGACGCTGCGCCGGGACGTCATCGACCGCTACGTCGACCTGCTGACCGGCGTGGCCGGGCAGCTCGCCGAGCAGCATCCCGCCGAGGTGCGGCCGATCTCCCGCGAGCTCGTGCTCGCCGCCGTGGGCGGCATCAACGAGCTGATGCTCGCCCGCGTCGAGCGCGGCCAGGCCGAGCGGCTCCCCGAGGACGCCGGGGTCGCCGCGGACGTGCTGATCGGGCTGCTCGAGCGGCGCTGACCGGTCACCCGCTCAGGGGTCGTGATCGAGAAACACGACTAGGGAGCGGCCCGCGCGGGCAGGAGCCCCCGCAGCGAGTCCGACCCGACGAGAGGAGCGCCGTCCATGGCGTCCGTCATCAACTTCACGATCGCCACCGAGGCCGAGAAGAGCCCCGACTTCCGTCGCGTGCTCTGGACCGGCGAGCACACGCAGCTGGTGATCATGACCATCCCGCCGGGCGGTGAGATCGGCGAGGAGGTCCACGAGGACACCGACCAGATCCTCACGTTCGTCAGCGGCACCGGCGAGGCCACGGTCAGCGGCAGAAGAAGGCGGTCGCCCAGGGCGACCTCGTCGTCGTCCCGGCCGGCAAGAAGCACAACTTCGTCAACACCGGCGCGAACCCGCTGATCCTCTACACGGTCTACGGCCCGCCGGAGCACGCCGACGGCGCGGTGCACACGACCAAGGAGGAGGCGGACCGGCTCGAGGAAGAGGGCAAGGACGAGCCGCCCACCAGCTGAGCCCGGCCGGCGGGGGCGGGTCGTCGGACGTCGGAGCCGGGACGGGAGACTCGGCACATGACCTCCGCACCGACCCGCCCCGCGCCGGCAGATCCTGCTCGCGGGCGCGAGCTCGCGGATGCCCTGCGCCGGGCCGGGCTGTCCGACGTCGACGACTCGGGCCTCGCCCGGGCGCTGTACTCCTCGGACGCGTCGCTCTACCGGGTCCTCCCACAGGCCGTCGTCCGGCCCCGGCACGTCGACGAGATCCCCGCGGCGCTCGAGGTCTGCCGCTCGCTGGGGGTGCCGCTGACCGCACGCGGCGCGGGCACGTCGATCGCCGGCAACGCCGTCGGCCCGGGCGTCGTCCTGGACACCAGCCGCTACCTGAACCGCGTGCTGTCGATCGACGCCGAGGCGCGCACCGCGACCGTCGAGCCGGGCCTCGTGCAGGCCGCGCTGCAGACGGCGGCCCGCCCGGTCGGCCTGCGCTTCGGCCCGGACCCGAGCACGCACAACCGCTGCACGATCGGCGGGATGATCGGCAACAACGCCTGCGGCTCGCGGGCGCTGGGCTACGGCCGGACGTCGGACAACGTGGTCGGCCTCGACGTCGTCACCGGTGCCGGCCAGCGGCTGCGGCTGGACGGCCCTCCCCCGGCCGGCACGCTCGACGACCTCCGGGCGCTGGTCGAGGGCGAACTGGGCACGATCCGCACCGAGCTGGGCCGCTTCGGCCGGCAGGTGTCGGGCTACTCGCTCGAGCACCTGCTGCCCGAGCGCGGGTTCGACGTCGCCCGGGCGCTGGTCGGCAGCGAGGGCACGCTCGCGCTCGTGCTCGGGGCCACCGTCCGGCTGGTGGCCGACGCCCCGTACCGCGGGCTGGTCGTGCTCGGCTACCCCACGATGGCCGACGCCGCCGACGCGACGCCGGGGCTGCTCCGGCACGGGCCGACCGCCGTCGAGGGCATGGACTCCCGCATCGTCCAGCGGCTCCGGGACGTGCCGGCCGCGACCGTGCCGGACCTCCCCCGGGGTGAGGGCTGGTTGATCGTCGAGCTCACCGGCGACAGCGTCGCCGAGGTCACCGGCAAGGCCCAGGGCGTGCTCGCCGACGCCGGGGCGCTGGACTCGCTGGTCGTCACCGACGTCGCCGAGGCGGCCGCGATCTGGCGGATCCGCGAGGACGGCGCCGGGCTCGCCGCCCGGACCAGCGACGGTCGTCCCGCGCACGCCGGCTGGGAGGACGCCGCCGTCCCGGTGGAGCAGCTCGGCGACTACCTGCGCGAGTTCGAGGCGCTGCTGACCGGGCACGGTCTGCAGGGCGTTCCGTACGGGCACTTCGGCGACGGCTGCGTGCACGTCCGGATCGACTTCCCGTTCGGCGCCGGTTCCGCGGACGGCGGCCGCGCCGCCTACCGATCCTTCGTCGAGGACGCCGCCCGCCTCGTCGCCCGCTACGGCGGCTCGCTCTCGGGCGAGCACGGCGACGGCCGGGCGCGCAGCGAGCTGCTGCCGCTGATGTACTCCCCCGCCGCCATCGGCGCGTTCGCGAAGGTGAAGGCGCTGCTCGACCCGGACGACGTGCTCAATCCTGGCGTCCTGGTCCGCCCGGCCCGGCTCGACGACGACGTCCGCGTGGCCGCCGCACCCCGCCGCCGGGAGCGCCTGGCGCTGGCCTATCCGCACGACGGCGGCGACTTCTCCGCCGCCGTGCACCGCTGCACCGGCGTGGGCAAGTGCCGGGCCGACCTGCAGAGCGCCGGCGGTGTCATGTGCCCGTCGTGGGCGGCCACCCGGGAGGAGAAGGACACCACCCGGGGCCGGGCCCGCGTGCTGCAGGAGATGATCGCGCCCGGCGGGCCGGTGGACGGCTGGCGCGCGCCGGAGGTGCACGACGCCCTCGACCTGTGCCTGTCCTGCAAGGGCTGCTCGCGCGACTGCCCCACCGGTGTCGACATGGCGACCTACAAGGCCGAGGTGCTCCACCAGTCGTACCGGCGCCGGCTGCGCCCGCTGTCGCACTACACGCTGGGCCGGCTGCCGTTCTGGTCCGACGTCGCGGCCCGCGCGCCGAAGCTGGTCAACCGGGTGCTCGGCTCGAAGCTCGGGGGCCGGCTGGCCAAGGCCGGTGCCGGCATCGACCAGCGCCGGGAGGTGCCGCACTTCGCCGCGCGCACGTTCCGGCAGGAGTGGGCCGCGCGCGGGTCCTTCCCGACCGACGGCACGCCGGTCGCGCTGTGGGTCGACTCGTTCACCGACCACTTCGCCCCGCACGTGGCCTCCGCGGCGGCGCGCGTGCTCGAGTCGGCCGGCTACCGGGTGCACGTGCCGGGCGCGGACACCTGCTGCGGCCTGACCTGGATCACGACCGGACAGCTGGACCGGGCCCGGCGCATCCTCGGGGGCACGGTCGAGTCGCTGGTCGCCGCCGCCGACGCCGGCTGGCCGATCGTCGGCGTGGAGCCCTCGTGCACCGCGGTGCTGCGGAGCGAGGCGCTCGACCTGGTCGGCGGCGCCGCGGCCGAGCGGGTCGCCCAGGCCACCCGCACCCTGGCCGAGCTGCTCACCACCACCCCGGGCTGGCGGCCGCCGGACCTGAGCGGAGTCGAGATCGTCGCCCAGCCGCACTGCCACCACGCCTCGGTGCTCGGCTGGTCGGCCGACGCGCGGCTGCTGGCCGACGCGGGCGCACGGGTGACCCGGCTCGGCGGCTGCTGCGGCCTCGCCGGCAACTGGGGTGTGGAGCGCGGCCACCACGACGTCTCGGTGGCGATCGCCGAGCAGCAGCTGCTCCCCGCCGTCCAGGACCTCGGACCGGACGCCGTGGTGCTGGCCGACGGCTTCTCCTGCCGGACCCAGCTCGACCAGCTGTCGGACCGGCAAGGCCAGCACCTTGCCGAGCTGTTGGCAGCCCGACTGACTTGACAGCCGTCAGGCTGCGGCGCCGTCCCGGCGGCTGACCGCGGCCTCGACGACGTGCGGGGCGAGCGCCTCGGCGATGCGCGCGTAGCCCTCCGAGGAGGGGTGGAACCGGTCTCGCGAGAACAGCGTCGGGTCGTCGGCGAACGCCGTGCCGATCACGTCGCCGATCGACGCGATGCGGGCGCCCGCAGCCAGGGCGACCTGCGCCTGGTGCTGCTGCAGCATGGCGCACGCCGCCTGGACGACGGGCCGGAACGCGGGCGGCACGAAGGGCACCGACGACATGTCCGGGGCGGGCACGACGACGACGTCCGTCCCGAGGGCGCGCAGTGCGGTGACGGCGGCCCCCAGGTCCGCCGCGGCCGCGGGCGCCGGCACGAAGCGGGTGAGGTCGTTCGCCCCGATCACCACGACCGCGAGGTCGGGGGCGAGCGCCTCGACCGACCGGACCTGGGCCGCCAGCTGCGCGGAGGCAGCGCGAGGGACCGCGACGACATGCAGGTCGACGTCGAACCCTTCGGCGGTCAGGGCGAGGGCGAGCCGGCGACCGAGGGTGTCCTCGATCCGCCGCGCACCCTGGCCGTAGGCGATGGAGTCCCCGAGGAGGACGAGTCGGAGCGCAGTCACGGGGGGTGAAACGCCCGGGTGTCGGGTTGTGCCCGGGCGTGTGGCAGCCCGGAGCGGTCGGGTTGTGCCCGGGTCAGCGGCCCTTCCACACCGGGGCGCGCTTCTCTGCGAACGCCGCGGCGCCCTCGCGGGCGTCCTCGGAGGTGAAGACGGGCCCGATGACCTCCTGCTGGCGGTCCCAGGCTTCGTCCCGGGACCACGCGGGCGCCTCCTGCACGATCCGCTTCGTGGCGGCCACCGCCAGCGGGCCGTTCGAGGCGATCGCGGTCGCCAGTTCGACGGCCGCGTCGAGCGCAGCGCCGTCGTCGACCACGCGGTTCACCAGGCCCATCGCCGCCGCCTTCTCGGCGTCCACCGGATCGCCGGTCAGCAGCATCTCCAGGGCCAGCGCCCGCGGCACCCGCTGCGCGAGGAGCAGAGCGCCGCCGCCGGCGGCGACCAGCGAGCGCTTGACCTCGGGGACGCCGAGCCGCGCCGACCGCCCGGCGACGACGAGGTCGCAGGCGAGCACGATCTCGAAGCCGCCGGCCAGCGCCCCGCCCTCGACCGCCGCGACCATCGGCTTGCGGGGCGGGGTGATCGTGATCCCGCAGAGCCCGCGGCCCTCGATGGCCGGCGTCTCCCCGCGCAGGAAGGCCTTGAGGTCCATGCCGGCGGAGAAGAACCCGCCGGCACCGGTGAGCACGCCGGCCCGCAGGTCGTCCGACGCGTCGAGCTCGTCGACGGCGGCGGCGACCTGCTCGGCCACCGAGGCGTTCAGCGCGTTCTTCGCCTCGGGGCGGTTGATCGTGATGACCTGCACCGCGTCGCGGCGCTCGACGAGGACCTCATCGGACATGACTAGGCCTTCGGTCCGCCCGCGGCGTAGATGACCTGGCCGGACACGAAGCCCGCGCCCTCGCTGACGAGGAACGACACCAGGTGGGCGATGTCCTCCGGCTGGCCGACCCGCTGCACGGGGATCTCCTTGGCCGCGAAGGCGATGAAGTCCTCGAACGCGATGCCCATGCGCTCGGCGGTCGCCTTGGTCATCTCGGTCTGGATGAAGCCGGGGGCGATGGCGTTGGCGGTGACGCCGAACTTGCCCAGCTCGATGGCGAGGGTCTTGGTGAAGCCCTGCAGCCCGGCCTTCGCGGTCGAGTAGTTGGTCTGGCCGCGGTTGCCCAGCGCAGAGACGCTGGAGAGGCTGACGATCCGGCCCCACTTGGCGTCGATCATGTGCTTCTGGGCGGCCCGCGCCATGAGGAACGCACCGCGCAGGTGCACGTTCATGACCGTGTCCCAGTCGGACTCGGTCATCTTGAACAGCATGTTGTCGCGGGTGACACCGGCATTGTTGATCAGCACGGTCGGCGGGCCGAGCTCGGCCACGATGCGCTCGACCGCGGCCTCGACCGCGCGGCGTCGCTGACGTCGGCGCCCACGGCCAGCGCGCGGCCCCCGGCCGACTCGATCGCCTCGACGGTGGCCTTGGCCGACCCCTCGTCCAGGTCGAGCACGGCGACGGCGAACCCGTCCTGGGCCAGTCGCTGGGCGGTGGCGGCACCGATGCCGCGGGCCGCTCCGGTCACGATGGCCACACGGCCGCTGGTCGCCTCGCTCATGGATGTGTCCTCTCTGACGTCCGGTGGTGCTCGCGCACCTCGCCCGACACCGTACGGCGACGTCCTGACGCGGCGGTCAGGCGGTCGGAGCGAGACCGGTCAGGGCCAGATCGAGGCGACGATGATCCCGGCGACCGACAGCTGCGCCGCGGCCAGCACCAGGCTCGCCGGGTGGAATTCGACCTCGGTCACGTAGGCGCCGAGCTTCCCGGGGGTGATCAGGTCGAGGACCAGGAAGGCAAAGGCCTGGAGCATGACGCCCAGGACGCCGAACACCACCGTGTAGAGCATCGCCAGCCCGAAGGCACTGGTCCCGTTGATCCAGATGGTGGCGAAGACGATCGCGCCCTGGCCGAGGAAGCCCGCGGCGATCACCAGCGACGCGTTCAGCGAACGGTCGACGATGACCCGCCGGCCGAGGTGACCCGGGGTCAGCAGGTCCAGAGCGAAGAAGCCGAGGGTCAGCAGGAGAATGCCCACCCCCGTGTAGGCGATGGCGAAACCGATGCTCTCGAGCACGGACGGACCTCCAGGGCGGCGCGACAGGGCGTGCAAGGTCTACCGGACGTGACGCCCCGGCGCACGGATCGGCTCCGTCCGCGGTCCGTCGTCCTCAGGAGGACGGGGGCTCGTCAGCCGGCGGCGCGGGTTCCTCGTGATGAGCGGCAGCGCCGTGCGGGCGGCGGACGTGGTGCAGCCGCCGGACGGAGGCGAGGGCGGCGCGGCGGGCGTGCATCCGCCGGCGGGCCCGCATGGTGCGCGGGGCGCGGGGCTCCTCGCGCAGCAGCGCGTCCAGCCAGTGACCGCGCGGGTCGACGTCGACCAGGAGGGCCTTGAACAGAAGGGTCAGCGGGATGGCCAGCAGCGCGCCCAGCGCGCCGAGCACCCAGCCCCAGAAGAGCAGGGCGATGAAGGTGACGGTCACGGAGAGCCCGACCGAGTCGCCGACGAACCGCGGCTGGATGAGGGTCTGGATGACGAAGTTGAGCACCGAGTAGACGACGACGACGGCGATGAACTCGCCCCATCCTCCCTGGAGCAGCCCGAGCAGCGCGGGGGGCAGCAGACCGAGGACGAACCCGATGTTGGGCACGTAGTTGGTGATGAAGGAGAGCAGCGCCCAGAGTGCAGCCGCCGGGATGCCGATGATCATCAGGGCGATCCAGTCGGCGAAGGCGACGATGGCGCCGAAGACCGTGCTCACCAGCAGGTAGCTGCGGGTGCCCTGGGCGAACAGGGTCATGGCGACGGGCAGGTGCGGCCGCTCGGCGGCGACCAGCGCCATCCGGCGGCCGAAGCCGCTGGCCTCGATCGTGATGAAGACGAGCGCGATCAGCAGCAGGACCAGCGTGCTGAAGGCGTCGGTGAAGCTGGCCAGCAGCCCGGTCGCGATCCCGACCACCTGCCCGTAGTCGATCCCGGCGACGAGATCGGACAGCTGGCCGGACACCAGTCCGGCATCGTTGAGGTCGGCCACCACCGAGTTGATCAGGTCCTCGGCAGGTCCGGCGTAGTCCGGCAGCAGGGCAGCCATCTGCGCGACGGAGAGGACCAGCAGGGCGACGAACCCCAGCAGGACGCTCCAGACGAGCAGGAGCAGGACGGTGGTCGCCAGCCAGCGGGGCGCACCCCGTCGACGGAGCCACCGCTCGACCGGCGTCAGCGCGACGACGACGACCAGGGCCAGGAAGACCGGCGCGACGAGCCACGCGATCTCGCGGAGGCCGGCGACCGCGATGGTGGCGGTGGCGCCGCCGATCAGCAGGAGGAGCCAGCGCGGCAGCGAGCCGGGCGGCTGGAGCCCGAGGTCGAGCGAGATCCCCGTCGAGCCGGAATCGGACGGCGGGACCGCCGTCGCCCCGGGGTCGGCGGTCGGAGCGACGTCGTCGGGGTGGGGCTGGGCCACGGTCTCGGGAACGGGCTCGGGAACGGGCTCGGGGCGGGTCGGGCGCGCCAGCGAGCGAGGGCCGGGCTGTCCGGCTCCCGGAACGTCCGGTTGCACCGCCATGTCGCCTCCTCCCCCATCCTGCTGGAGTCTCGTCCCTGCCGGCGCCTCGTACCCCTGTTCGGTCGGCCCATGTGCGCGGGCCGCCGGGTTCACCCCGTTCCGCGACGCTCCGCGAGGAGCCGGTCACCGGGCAGCGTAGGCAGGCGGGCCGCATCACGCGGCGTCATCCGTCGAGCACCATCTTCAACCCCTCGTGCGAGGCGACGAAGCCGACCAAGAGCCCGACCAACGCGGGGACGTCATCGATGCCGGCGCGGCGCACCACGACGCCGTCCGCACCGGCCAGCGGCCCGAAACCGGCCGCCGGCTCCGGATTCACTGCCGGGCGACCCGGTCGGTCAGGGCGAGGACGTGCTGCCAGGCGTCCGCGCACGCCTCGGCCCAGTCGCCGAACGCCCGGTCGAAGAAGGAGTGCGGCGCGCCGTCGTAGACGACCGCGTCGACCTCGGCACCACCCGCACGCATCGTCTCGGCCAGGGCGAGCTGGTCCTCGACCGGAGTGGCCCGGTCGGCACCGGCGATGATCATCACCGTCGGCCGGTGGGCCCGCTGGGCCGCGTCGCCGACCACCGAGGGCTTGCCGTAGAAGCCGGCGCACCCGGCCAGGTCGAGGTCGCCGCCCGACTGCCGCCACGAGTGGCTGCCGCCGAAGCAGAAGCCGACGGTGACGACCGGCAGGCCGGCCTCCGTGCGACTGCGGAGGTACTCGATGGCGGCGGTGATGTCGGCGTCGATGCCCGCGGGCGTGGTCTGCGGGATGTGGGTCGGGAAGTCGAAGTCCTCCGGGCGGGTGCCGGTCTCGTCGCACAGGCCGGCCGTCCGCCCGAAGTAGTCGATCGCGACGGCCACGGCGCCGGTCTCGGCGAAGCGCTCGGCGAGGGCCACGTAGTACGGGTGCAGTCCACGGACGTCGGGCAGGATCACGACGCCGACGCGCGGCGTCTCGCCCGGCGCCGCGAAGGCGGCGGAGAACTCGGTCCCGTCGGCGGCGGTCAGGGTGAGGACGCCGCGCTCGCGCACCTCACCGGTCCTCGGCGGCGCCGGCGGTCGACTGTCGTGGTCGTGGCACATCAGCTGTCCGCCGCCGCGTCGGCCGGGCCGGGGTGGCCGCCGAACACCTCGGCCGCCACCTCGCGGCGGACGTCGGCCAGCCAGTCGTGCTGCTTGTCCGCCTGGGCGATCAGACCCTCCAGCGCGGCCTCGTCGAGCCGCGGCTCGACGACCGCGACCACCCGCAACGTCTCGAAGCCGGCCCGCTTGGCCAGGACCGCCGTCGCGATGAACTCGAACTCGACCAGGTCGCTGAGCGGCGACCGGGACAGCACATGCCCGTTCAGCTTGGCGCGCGAGATCTTCTCCCCCAGCCACGAGGCGATCTGCTTGTACTGCCGTACCGGGATGTCCAGCGACGCCATCGACCGACGCAGGACGGTCCGCTCCTCGCGCAGTTCGTCGAGGAGCTCCTCGAGCCGAGCCTGGTACGGGCCGCCTCGGTGCCGGCCGAGCATGCGGCTGACCAGTTCGATGCCGCCGGTGGCGGCCGCGAGGTGGTCGTTGCAGTACACGCCCAGCAGGTCGAGGTTGCGGACGCCGCCAGAGGCGGACGACTCGGACACGGGGCCTCCTGGGATACGGACGGTGGGGACTCGCGCCATTGTCGCTTCCACCGCTCGAAGCCGCTCAGTCAAGGGGCTGCCCAGATCTGTGGATAGGCCCTCTGACCTGGGGATTCAGGTGCTGCACGACGGTCCATCCGCGGTACACTTCGAACACCTGATCGAACCGGTGTGGGAGGGTGTCATGGGCGAGCTGGCCTCGGCGCTGGACGCGCTGGCCGCCGAGGACCTGCACGGTCTGCCCTCCCCCGCGCTGCTCGAGCGCACCGCCGAACTGGTGAAGGCGCGCAACCGGATCGACGCCGAACTCGCCCGCACCACCCGCCGCGCCGACCTCGCCCAGGCCCCCGAGCACGACGGCCAGAAGACGATGGCCTCCTGGCTGCGCGGGCACTGCCGACCTCTCGCCGCGAGGGCCGGCTTCGCCATCGTCCGCGCCGGCCGGGCGCTCGACCACCTGCCCGCCGTGGCGGCCGCCTTCGCCGCCGGGCTGATCACCGCCGACCAGCTCGCCGTCATCGCCCCCGTCATCGCATCCGGAGAACGTGGCCAAGGCCGCCGACCAGCGGCATCGACCTGCCCGACATCGACAGAGTGCTCACCGACGTCGCCACCACCGAGCCGCACGACCAGCTCCGCCAGGTCGTGGCGCACTACCTGGCCCGCCTCGACCCCGACGGCCCCGAACCCGACCCCACCGAGGGCCGGTCGCTGACCATCACCAAGCACGCCGACGGGTCGATCACCGGCCGGTTCGAACTCGACGCCGTCGGCGGCGAGAAGGTCCAGACCGTCCTGGAGTCCTTCGTCCAGAAGAACCGGCCCGCCGGGGATCTGCGCACCCGCGCCCAGCAGCTCGGCGACGCCGCTCGTGCAGTGGGCCGACGTCACCCTCGCCGCCGGCCAGGCCCCGGTCCTGCGCACCGTCAAACCGCAGGTGTTCGTCACCATCGGCATCGAGGACCTGATCGACCCGGCCACCGGCCCGGCCGCGGGCACCATGGGCTTCGGCGCCGCAGATCTCCGCCGCCCGCGCCCGCTGGCTGGGCTGCGACGGCGAGATCAGCCGGATCATCATGGGCCCCGACGGCCGGGTCCTCGACTACGGCCGCCGCCACCGGTTCCGCCACCGGCCCTGCGCGAGCCGTGCGAGCGGTCGCGAGCAGGACTGCGTCGTTCGCCGGCTGCGGGGCCCCCACCTACTGGTGCGACGTCCATCATCTGCTCGAGTGGCACGCCGATGAGGGCGAGACCTCCCTGGAGAACTCCGCGCTGCTCTGCGAACGCCACCACACCAAGGCCCACCACGGGTTCCGGATCGAACGAGATCCCGACGGCCGATGGCACACCTACCGCCCCGACGGCACCGAGATCCTCATCCCCGTGCCGCTGCGAACGTGACGGGTCAGCCGGCGAAGGCCTGCTCGAAGGCCTGCTCGAGCTCGGGAGTGGCGGGGCCACTGAACCCGCAACCGTTGACGACACCGTTGGTGGCCGTCACGAGGTAGCGCTCGCCTTCCACGAACTCCACGCCGTCGAGGGCGACGGAGTTGTTGTCCTGCACGCCGATCGTGACGAGGTCGGCGTCGCCTCCGCGGTACCAGCGGTCCACCTCGAGCGTGACCCGCCGTGGCTCGATCGCGGTCACCGTGCCCGCCAGCGCGACCGGCATCTCGGCGAGGTACGCGACGTCGAACATGATGCAGGAGTTGGCCACATCCGACGGCGCCACGGCGAGGGCGAGCGTCGTCGGGTCCTCGGTGGATCCGTTCCCGGCAGGGGTGGCCCCGCCGCCGCTGATGACGAGGACCGTTGCGACCACGGCAGCGAGCAGCGCGGCCGCCACAGCGGGGATCAGCCACGGACGTCGACGGCGGGCGGCGAGCTCGTCGGCCGGGTCGGGGGTCGGGACGGTCTGGGTCTCGGGGGTCTGCATGACGCGCTCCACCAGCTCCTGAGCCCGCAGGCTCGTGACGGGATCGACAGGACTCCCGGCGGGCGCCGGGTCGAGGCGGGCCAGGCGGGTGCGCAGTTCGTCGTCGGACATGTCGGTCATCGCGCACCACCTCCCCTTCTCGTCCCTGTCTGTCCGGTCGCGTCGCCGTCCTTTCGCGTGTCCAGCAATTCCTTCACCTTCTGCTTCGCCCGGTGCAGCCGGATGCTGACCGCGTTCGCGCTGATGTCGAGCACCAGGGCGATCTCGCGGGGCGGCAGCTGCTCCCACGCCCACAGCCGGAGCAGTTCGCGGTCGCCCTCGGGCAGCGCCGCGAGCGCCTCGTCCAGCGCGCCGTCGAGCGGGTCTGTTGCGACGTCGTCCGGCCGGGGCTCCCGTGCCAGCCGGGCGACCACGCGGTCCTGACGCAGGGCACTGCGCCGGTTGTTGGCCAGGCAGCCGCGCGCGACGCCGTAGGCATAGGCCAGCGGCGCCTCGTCCGGCACGTCGTCGAGGCGCCGCCAGAGCACGAGGAGGACGTCGGCCAGCACGTCGTCGGCGGTCGCGGAGTCGGTGCGGCGGCGCAGGTACCGCTGGACCGGCTCGTAGACGACGGCCACCAGCTCCTCGAACCGCCGGCGGAGGGCGGGATCGGGCTGGGCGGACGTCACGAAGCCAGTGTGTCCGGACCGGCCCCGGATCTTTCGGCGCCGCGACGGCGGATCTCGATTCAGCCGGTGGGCGTCGCCTCGGCGGTCGGGCTGGCGGACTCCGTCGCGGTGGGGGTCTCCGCCGTCGACTCGCCGGCCGGGGCGCTGCTCGTCGGCGCACTGCTGCCGGTGGGCTCGGCCGAGCCGGTCGAACCCGACGTGCCGCCCCCGTCGACGGTCCCGTCGTCGGTGCCGGTCGACGTGGCGGGGTCGCCGTCGGACGTCCCGCCGTCGCCGGTGGTCCCGTCGTCGGAGGTCCCGTCGGAGGTTCCGTCGTCCGTGCCGGTCCCGGTGGTGCCGTCGTCGGACGTGCCGGTGTCCGGGTCGTCGGCCTCGGTGGGCGTCTCGCCGGAGTCCTCGGCGTGCTCCTGCACCACGTCGAGGATCCGTTCCTCGAACTCGGTGAGGCGGTCGCGCAGCTCGGCCAGCGGGATGTCCTCGATGTTCTCGCCGAACTCCTGCAGCTCGGCCCAGATCGCGGCCAGCGCCTCCTGCCCGTCCGCGCTGAGCTCGCCGGGCAGGGTGACGACGAGCTGGGTGGCCAGCGCGTAGGTCACGCACTCGATGCAGGCGTAGTTGACGGCGGCGGACAGGTTCTGCGGCACGACCACGTCGACCGAGCCGACCAGCAGCACGACCTGGAACGCGACCGCGACGGTGCGGCAGTCCTGGCAGCTGGCCAGCGCGTAGGCCTCGTTGACGTTGAGCGCCTCGTCGCCGTCGGCCCACACCAGCGCGAAGCTGACGTCGTAGAGGACCGAGCCGTCCTCGGTGTTCACCGCGAGCGCCTGGTTGTCCCCCTCGGCGGGCGGCAGCGGCCGGTCGAAGGGGAACACCCACGTCGGGGCGGCGCCCTCCTCACCCTCGGCAGCGCCGCCGGTGGTCCCCTCGCTGCCCTCGGCCACGCCCTGCGACGCCGGCACCAGCACCAGGGCCAGCACCGGGTTGTCCTCGGTGGGCAGCGGGCCGGCGTCGGCGGGCCAGACGGTGGCCGCCGTTCCGCGGGCGCCCTCCTCCAGGCCGCTGCTGCTGGCCGCGGGCACCGCGTCCAGAACCGTGCCGCCCTCCCACGACTGCACGGGCCGGTAGCGGTCGTCGACCGGCCACCAGGCCCAGGCGAGGCCGGCGACCAGCGCGGCGGCCAGCAGCAGCGCGAGCCCGCGCCGGACCGGCTTGCCCTCGGTACGCCGCCACACCCCCACGGCGGTCCGCCGCACCAGGCGGACCAGCACGTAGCCGATGCCCAGCAGCGGCACGACCAGCGCGACGATCGCGAGCAGCCGGGCGAGGACGCCGAGCACGTCGCCGTCGCCGAAGTCGGCGCCGAGCCGGTCGGACTGCTCCCCCAGCGAGGCCCAGGCGGTGGCCAGCAGCCGTGGCAGCGCCACCACCATGAGCAGGAGGGAGACGGCCATCAGCGGCACGACCACGAGCACCCAGGCGATGACCAGCAACCGGGCCCAGGTCTTCAGCGCCGTGGCCTCCGGCTGGTGCCAGCGGCCGGGCAGCAGGCCGCGCATGACCGGGCCCATGCGCTGGTAGAGGTCCGGGACGCCGGTCAGGTCGGCCAGCACGTGATAGCCGTCGAACCGGAGCAGCGGCATGAGCTGGCGGATCATCTGGATCACCTGCGTCGCCACGATGAGCAGCACGGCGTGCCAGTCGGTGAGCCACCAGACGGCGAACGAGGCCAGCACCACGACGGCGTTGAAGTACAGCCCGCCCAGGTCGGTGCGCACCCGCCCGCCGCGGCCGAGGCGGTAGCTGTCGGTGACGTCGGTGTAGAAGGCCGGCCAGAACAGGTAGATGCCGAAGCCCATGGCGCCGGGCGTCGAGCCGCCGTAGCGCGCCGCGGCCGCGTGCCCGAACTCGTGGAAGCCGGCCGAGAGGACCGTCACCCCGACGACGGTCACGAACAGTGCCGGATTCTGGAACGCCTGCGCCGTCGCGGCCGCGAGTCCCTCGGAGAACAGCACCCACCACGCCACCGCGCCGAAGGCCAGCACGACGGGCACGACGAGGAGCGGCGTGAAGAGCAGCGCGAACGGCGCGGTCAGCCGCCGCGTGACGTGCGGGTCGCTGACGACGCGGCGGAACTTGAGCGCGAGCAGCGGGTCCGACCGCTTCAGCTCGGGCTCGCTCCCGTCGGCCCGCTGGAGCAGCCCGAGCGGGCGGAGCGACTCGCCCACCAGGTGGTGGACGTCGTCGGGCCGGACCAGCCGACCGGTCGCCTGACCGACGGCGTCGGCGACCTCGGCGACCGTGCGGCGTCCGTCGACGGCGAGCAACACCTGGTGCAGCAGCGGGGTGAGCTGCAGGACTTGTCCGTCCGCCCGACGGGCGAGGGCCGGGGCCTGCCGGTAGCCCGACCCCGGCACCTCGCCGAGCAACTCGAGACCGGTCGCCCGGACGAGGACCTCCGCCTCGGGTGCGGCGCTGGTCGTCATCCGCGAGGGGTCACTGCGTGATGTCGGACTGCTGGTCGGCCGTCGCCGTGGCGTTGCCGTTGATGTCCTGCGTGATGATCGCGTCCTGCTGGCTGACCGCGACCGCCTCGGAATCGATCGAGCCGACGTTGGCCGCGACGGCGGCGTCGATCGGTGCGGCGACGTTGGCGTTGGCCGCCACCGCGCCGGCGATCGGCGAGGAGAGGTCGAGGTCTGCGGCGAGGTCGACGTCGACGTTGAGCAGGTTGCCGTCGAGCATGCCGCCGGTGTCGGTGGGCACGGCGCCGACCTCGGTGCCGGTGCCGTCCGGAGTGGTGGTGCCGGTGCCGTCGGTCGTGCCGTCGCCGACGGTGTCGTCGGACTGGTCGATCGTGCTGACCTGCGGGGCGGTGGCGGTGGAGTCACCGGTGATGCCCTGGTCGATCAGCACACCCTGGTCCGAGAGCGCCTGCGCGGTCGAGCCCGCGGAGAGGACGTTGGCGCCGACGGCGGCGTCGATGGGCGCGGCCACGTTCGCGTTGGCCGCGACGGCGAGGTCGATGGGTGCCGCAGCGTCGAGCGCGATGTCGGCGTCGACGTTGAGGTCGAGGAGCGAGATGACCTCCTTGTCGGGGAGGGCGGCCCCCGTCTCGGCGGCGAGCTCCTCGGGCGAGAGCGGTCGCAGTGCAGGTTCCTGGCTCGTGGGGTCCTGGCTCACGATTACCTCCTGGTCGGGTCAGAAACGTCCGTTCCCGGGTGCTTGCGCGAGCAAACTCGGCGGTCGGACCTTCCCCCTCCCGGGCGACCGTCAGGCGCGCAGGAGCATCGCGACGCCGACGCAGGCCGCCGCCCACAGCCCGCTGACCAGCGTGCCGATGATGAACCGCTCGGCGGCGGCCGCGACCCGCAGCTCGGCGTACCGGCCGAGCCCCTTCACCGCCGCGAGCACGACCAGGCCCTCCGCCGACCCGACCAGCAGGGTCGCGGCGACGACGGCCCGCTCGAGGACGCCGATCCAGGCGCCGCCGCGCAGGATGTCCGGGTCCTGCGGCCCGCCGCCCACGCCGGCGGCCCGCGGGTCCGCCGCGGCCAGGACAGCGGTGGCAACCGGCCCGCCGCCGGTGATCGCGGCCAGGACCGCCGCGACGGCGGCACCCTCCGCCAGGCCGTCGGGGGCGTCGCCCCCGGCCCAGGCCAGCGCTCCCGCGACGGCCAACAGCCCGACCAGGAGCACGCCGCCCCACGCCGGCCGCCAGCGTTCCCCGCGGGCGGTGAGCCCGAGCCCGAGGGCCGCGGTCACGCCCAGCAGCACCAGCACCGAGGTGTTCATCGCGGTGTCACGCCGCGTCCCCCGCGGCGCGGGCGAGCAGGCGGGTGGCCGTGGGCCGGAGATCGCGCTCGAGGTCCCAGAGGCCGGCGGCCAGCCGTTGCCCGACCGCCTGCCGGGAGATGCCGAGCTCGCCGGCGGCCTCGGCCTGGGTGCGGCCGGCCTCCACCAGGGCGATCGCCTCCCAGGCCTGCTCGCTGCGCCGCTCGACCACGACGGCCAACGCGCTGAGCACGGACTGCGCGTCGGCGGCCTCGGGAGGGACGGCACCGCGGACGGCCAGCCGGGTGGGCCGCTGCTTGGCGGCGTCCACCGCGCGCCGCGCGCTGAGGAACGCCGGGCCCGCGCCGGCGCGGGTGCTGGACGGCAGCGGGGTCTGCACCGGACCGGCTCCCACCCCGATGCTCCAGCCGCCCATGCGCACCAGTCGCAGCACGACGTCGACGACCTCGACCGGCTCGGCGAGGACGCCCTGGAACTCGTCGCCCGCAGTCCGCTCGAAGGCGAGCACCACCGGTACGGTCGCGTTCAGCTCCCGCAGGGCGTCGGCGACGCGGTCGGCGGTACGCCGACTGGCCCGCTGGTCGACGGTCAGCACGAACGGCACCGCGCAAGCCTGACAGCTTTCATTGATCAAATGCAAGGCTCAGAGCTTGTCGATGACCTCGGCGGGGAAACCGCCGGTCGCGATGGGGCCCCAGCGCGTGACCGTGATCCGCAGCAGCGACTTGCCCTGCCGCGTCATGGCCGCGCGGTACTCGTCCCAGTCGGGGTGCTCCCCGCTGATCGACCGGTAGTACTCGACCAGCGGTTCGAGGGCGTCGGGCAGGTCGAGCACCTCGGCGTCGCCGTCGACCTGCACCCAGGCGTCGTTCCAGTCCGACGACAGGACGCACAGCGACACGGCGGGGTCGCGGCGGGCATTGGCCACCTTCGCCCGCTGGGGATAGGTGGAGACGACGATGCGCCCCTCGGCGTCGACGCCGCAGGTCACCGGTGAGAGCTGGGCTCCGCCGTCACGCCGCCGGGTGAGCAGCACGGCCTGGTGGCGCGGGCGCAGGAACTCCAGCAGCGCATCGTGCTCGACCCGGTCGGCGGTCGCGGTCCTCGGCATGGCGGACTGACGCTACGACTGCCCACCGACATGGGTGGACTCGGGTGAAGATCGTTTCCTGGCCGGTCCACGCGACGTTCGTGTGCTGCAATCGACGGCATGAGGCTCCGACTTCCCGGCCGTGCCCCCGAGCAGGGGGACGAGACCGCCGCGCAGCCGGGCTCCGACACCGTCGTCGAACCGGGGGCGGAGGTCACCCGGGCACCGGCCCCGACGGAGGAGCGCGGTCCGAAGCTGAAGCGGGCCTCGCGCAACCTGGCGATCGGCTCGGCGGAGCTGCTGCTCATCGCCGCGGCCATCTACCTGCTGTTCTGGATCCTCGGGCGGCTGTGGTCGATCCTGCTGCCGATCGTGCTCGGTCTGCTCATCGCCACCGTGCTGTGGCCGGCCACCCGGTTCCTGCGCAAGCACCGCTGGCCACCGGCGCTGGCCGCCTCCACCGTGTTGATCGCCTTCGTCGCGGCGTTCGGCGGCATCATCGCCGCGATCGCGCCGTCGGTGGCCGACCAGGTCACCGAGCTCGCCGACGCCGCATCGGCCGCCCTGCAGGACGTCCAGCAGTGGCTGCAGGGCCCGCCGTTCAACCTCGGCGAGGACCAGATCGGCGAGGCGGTCGACTCCGCGATCAACTCCATCCAGAACAACGCCCAGGACATCGCCGGCTACGCCCTCACCGGCCTCACCGCCGTGGGCAACAGCCTGCTCAACCTGATCCTCGCTCTGATCCTGGTGTTCTTCTTCCTGAAGGACGGGCCCCGTTTCGTTCCCTGGCTGTCGGCTCAGACGGGCCCACGGGCGGCGCGGCACGTGGCGGCGCTGTCCTACAAGTCCTGGGCGACGCTCTCGGAGTTCATCCGCCAGCAGGCGCTCGTCGGTTTCATCGACGCCTTCTTCATCGGCATCGGCCTGTGGATCCTCGGGGTGCCGCTGGTGATCCCGCTGGCGGTGCTGACGTTCTTCGGCGGCTTCATCCCGATCATCGGTGCGTTCGTGGCCGGCGCGTTCGCCGTCCTCGTCGCGCTGGTCAGCAACGGCTTCACGACGGCGCTGATCGTGCTCGGCATCGTCATCCTCGTGCAGCAGATCGAGGGCAACATCCTGCAGCCGATCATCCAGGGCCGCGGGTTCAACCTGCACGCCGCCGTCGTCATCCTCGCCGTCACCGCCGGCAGCGCCCTGGCCGGGATCATCGGCGCCTTCCTCAGCGTGCCGATCGCCGCGCTGCTCGCCGTGATCTACCGGTACGTGCGCGACGAACTGGACGAACGCCACCCACACGTGGCCCCGGACGGCACGGAGGCGCGCATCGAGGGCGACGACGCCGGGGCCGAGCTGACGCGCGAACAGGTCACCACGCCCGGCGACCCGACGGTGGGCGGCGCGGCGGTCGGCCGGGAGGACGAGACTCCGCGTACGTCGGGGTGACGGCGGGAATGTGGCGGCCCGTCCCGGGGCTGCACCGGACGTCCGACGCACGACGCTGCAAGGAGGGACCGACGTGGCAGGCCAGCGACCGGAGGAGCTGTTCGACCTGCTCCCCGAGGCGGAGCGCTTCCTCACCCAGGAGGCCACCGTCGACGAGGCTGGTGAACGCCGCGGACTGGTCCTCGTGCACGATCTCGCCGGCGAGTTCGACGCCGCCCACTCGGCCGCGCTGGCCGGCGCGCACCTCCTGGCCAGCCTCCCGCACGAGGTGATCGCGCGGTTCGACGTCGACAGCCTGGTCGACTACCGCGCGCACCGGCCGCGCATGACGTTCAGCGGCGACCGGTACGAGTCGTTCACCGCGCCGGAGATCCTGGTGTACGCCGTCGAGGACGACGCCGGCGAGCCGTTCCTGCTGCTGCACGGCAGCGAGCCGGACTTCGCGTGGGAGCGGTTCGTGGCGGCCGTCGAGCTCCTGGTCGACCGCCTGGGCGTCACGTCGGTCGTCGCCATGCAGGCCATCCCGATGCCGGTGCCGCACACCCGGCCGGTCACGGTGACCGCCCACGCGACGCGGCGGCAGCTCATCGACACCTATCCGGTCTACTGGGGCGAGATGCGGATCCCCGGCAGCGTCCCCGCACTGCTCGAGCTGCGGCTGGGCGAGGCCGGCATCGACGCCCTCGGCGTGGCAGCCCACGTGCCGCACTATCTCGCCCAGGCGACCTACCCGGCCGCGTCGATGACGCTGCTCGAGCACCTGGAGAAGCTGACCGGGCTGCACCTGCCGGTCGAGGGCCTGCGCGAGGCCGCCGACGCCAACCGCACCGAGATCGACGAGCAGATCGCGGCGTCGCCCGAGAACACCGCCGTCGTCGCGGCCCTGGAGCAGCAGTTCGACAACTTCCAGGCCGCCCGCGAGGACAACGGACTGCTCGGCGAGGCCGGCCAGGTCCCGAGCGCCGAGGAGCTCGGCGCGGAGTTCGAGCGCTTCCTGGCCGACCAGGACCGCCGCCGGCCCCGGGACTGAGCCGCTAGGCGAAGACGATGGTCCGCGGGCCTTCCACGATCACGCGGTCCTCGCAGTGCCAGGTGACCGCCTGGGCGAGCACCTGCCGCTCGACGTAGCGGCCCACGCGGCGCATGTCCTCCACCGTCGCGCGGTGGTCCACGCGCGCGACCTCCTGCTCGATGATCGGCCCGGCGTCGAGCTCGGGGGTCACGTAGTGCGCCGTCGCCCCGATCAGCTTGACCCCGCGGTCGTGGGCCGCCTGGTACGGGTTCGCGCCGACGAACGCCGGCAGGAAGCTGTGGTGGATGTTGATCAGCCGCTCGGGGAACCGGCTGCAGAAGTCGGCCGACACGATCTGCATGTAGCGGGCCAGCACCACCAGGTCGACGTCGCCGAGCAGTTCCAACGCCGCCGCCTCGGCGTCGGCCTTGGTCTCGGGCGTGACCGGGACGTGGTGGAACGGGATGCCGGCGCCGCGCGCGACCGGCTCGAGGTCGCGGTGGTTGGAGATGACCATCGCGATCTCGGCCCGCAGGTCACCGGCGCGCACCCGGTAGATCAGCTCCTGCAGCACGTGGTCGGTCTTGCTGACGAACACCGCGAGGGTCGGCCGGTGCGCGGCGTCGGTCAGCCGCCAGGTCATCCGCCAGTTCGCGGCCAGCGCGCCGAGCCGGCGCTCCAGCTCCGGACGGCGCTGCGCGAACCCCTCCAGCAGGAACTCCAGCCGCAGCGTGAAGGTGCCGCCGCTGGGGTCGGAGGAGTGCTGCTGGGAGTCGGTGATGTTGGCGCCGACCTCGGCCATCAGGCCGCTGAGGACGGCGACGATCCCCGGCCGGTCCGGGCAGCGGACGACGAGCCGCCCGATGTCGGAGCTGTGCGGCGCGGACATGGTGCGGAATCCTCCCAGACCCGGCTCACAGCTCGGGCAGGGCGACCCGACGCGCGTTGGCGACGTCGAACAGGTCGCCGTACTCCTCCACCCGCGCGAGGACGTCGTCGGTGGTGAACCGCAGCATCGCCGGGTCGGCACCCTCGCGCACGGCGTCGACCTCGTCCCACCCGATCGGCGCCGACACCGTGGCCCCCGCGCGGGCCCGCAGCGAGTACGGCGCCACCGTCGTCTTGGCGGGGTTGTTCTGGCTCCAGTCGATGAGCACCTTGCCGGGGCGGAGCACCTTCTCCATCCGCCAGACGACGTCGTCGGGCGTCTCGGCCGAGAGCTCCTGCGCCAGCGCCTTCGCGTACCGGCTCGGGTGCTCGCGGTCGGCGGCCTCGATCGGCGCGTACACCTGCATCCCCTTCGAGCCCGACGTCTTCACGACCGGGTCGAGGCCGTCGGCCTCCAGCCGGGCCCCGAGCCGCTCGGCGACGGCGCAGCACTCGGCGATCCCGGTGTCCGGCCCGGGGTCGAGGTCGAGGACGAGCAGGTCAGGCAACTGCGGGACGCCGTCGTCGTCGACCTGCCACTGCGGCACGTGGATCTCCAGTGCCGCCAGGTTGGCCGACCAGGCCAGGTCGGCGATGTTCTCCAGCACGACCATGTCGAGGGTCTCCCGCCCGGTCGAGCTGCCGGGACTCGGGATGGTCACCCGGCGCACCCACTCGGGCGCGTGCCGGGCACTGTTCTTCTCGAAGAACGTCTGGCCCTCGAGGCCGTCGGGCCACCGGGTGAAGGTCACCGGGCGGCCGACCAGGTGCGGCAGCAGCACCGGCGCGATCCGCACGTAGTAGTCGATGACCTGCGCCTTGGTGAACCCGACCTCCGGGAAGAGCACCTTCTCCAGGTTCGACACCGACAACGTCCGGCCGTCGATCTCCACCCGCTGCTTGGCCGGGCTCACGGCTCGACCACCACGTCGTCGGGCTCCAGGTCGTCGCGCACCCCGCGCCAGGCCGGGTGCCGCAGGCGGTTGTCCGCCGTCCACACCGCGTAGGCCACCTCGCCGACCAGGTCCGGCTCGACCCAGTGCGCGTCGCGGGTGACCTCGCGCGGCAGCGCGCCCTCGAACGGCGTCGTCTTCCGGCTGGTGAGCATGCGCTGCAGGTCGCGCAGGTCCTGGTCGCTGAACCCGGTGCCGACGTGGCCGACGTAGACCAGCCGCCCCTCGTCGTCGGGCACGCCGACGAGCAGCGAGCCGATGGTCCCTTCGCGCCGGCCCTGCCCGGGCCGCCAGCCGCCGACGACGACGGCCTGCGTCTTGAACGTCTTGATCTTGCGCCAGTCGGGGGTGCGCAGCCCCGGCCGGTACGGCGAGGCCAACCGCTTGGCGACGACGCCCTCGAGGCCGTTCTCCTCGCTGGCCGCCAGCACGTCCGGGCCCACTCCAGACCCATTGCCCTCGAACCACGGGGTCGCCACCCAGCGGTATCCGGCGATCCCGAGCTCGTCCAGGCGACGGCGCCGCTCGGCGTACGGCCGGTCGAGCAGGTCCTCCCCGTCCCACGACAGCAGGTCGAAGACGAGATAGGTGACCGGCTTCGCCGCCGCCATCTTCGGCACCTCGGGTCCGGTGCGGTGCATGCGGTTCTGCAGGGCGCCGAAGTCGGGGCGGCCCCGGTCGTCCATGGCCACGATCTCGCCGTCGACGATCGCGTCGTGGCCGGCCAGCGCTGCGGGCAGCCGTGCGACCTCCGGGTACCGGACGGTGATCTCGGTGCCCTTGCGGGAGAACAGGGTCAGCGCCCCGCGCCGGACGGCGGCGACCGCGCGCACGCCGTCCCACTTGAACTCGTAGCCCCACGCGGCGTCGTCGTCCGGGAGCTGACCCGCGCTCGCCAGCATCGGCAGCGGCGCCGAGACCTCCTCCTCCGGGGCGGCGGGCGGCGTCGGCTCGAGTCCAACTTCCGGATGTTCCACGCGCCGTCGTTCAGCGGGAACAGCGCGTAGCGGCCGGCCAGCCGGCGGCCGTCGAAGGTCACGATGATGTGCCGCTCGTCCCACTTCTCGGTGGCGTACCGGCCGGCGTCCCAGATGGTGACGTGCCCGCCGCCGTACTCGCCGGCGGCGATCGTGCCGCTGAACGAGGCGTACTCGAGCGGGTGGTCCTCGGTGGGGACGGCGAGCCGGTTGCTCCCCTGTTCGAGCGGCGGCCCCTTCGGCACCGCCCAGCTCTTCAGGACGCCGTCCCGCTCCAGCCGCAGGTCCCAGTGCACGCGCTCCCCCGTGCGCCCGCGCGGGGTGTGGTGCTCCTGGACGACGAACGTGTCGTCGTTGCCCTCGGGGAGCGGGCTGCCGGCCGCGGGCACCGGCTCGGCCGTCTTCCGCGGGTCCCGCTTGGCGCGGTACTCCGCGAGCGGGTCGCCCCGCCGACCCCGGGAGGCCGCCGGCACGTCAGGCGCTGCGGCGGGCGCGCTTGGCCGGCGGCTTGTCGGAGGCGGCCTTCTTCGCCGCCGGCTTCTTCTCCGCCGTGGTCTTGGTGGCGGTGGTCTTGCTGGCGGTCGTCTTCTTGGCCGCCGCCGTCTTCGCGGCCGGCTTCTCGGCGGCGGCCTTCTTGGCCGGGGCCGCCTTCTTCGCCGGAGCCTTCGCGGCGGGGGTCTCCTCGGCGGAGTCGTCGTCCGCAGCGCCGCCGCGGGCCCGTTCGACGCTGCGCCGCAGCGCACTCATCAGGTCGACGACGGCGGCGCCTTCGTCGGCCACCTCGGGCACCTGCTGCACCTCGCCACCGCTCTGCTTCGCCTCGAGCAGCGTGGTCATGGCCTCGCGGTAGTCGTCGGTGAACTCGCTCGGGTCGAACTCACCGGTCATCGAGGCGATGAGGGCCTCGGCCATCTTCAGTTCCTGGGGCCGGACGCTGATGTCCTCGTCGAGGAACCCGAAGTCGGGCGTCCGGATCTCGTCGGGCCACCGCATCGTGTGCAGGACCAGGACGCCGTCGATGATGCGCAGCACGGCGAGCGACTCCCGCTGGCGGATGGCGATCTTGGTGATCGCGACCTGGCCGGCGTTCTCCAGCGCGTCCCGCAGCAGCACGTAGGCCGGGCGGCCGGGCCGTCGGGCTCGAGGTAGTAGGTCTTCTCGAACATGATCGGGTCGATCTCGTCCTGGTCGACGAACTGCAGGACCTCGATCTCGCGGCGGGTGCTCAGCGGCAGGTCCTCGAAGTCCTCGTCGGTGAGGATGACGACGTCGCCGTCGGGCAGCTCGTAGCCCTTCGCGATGTCGCTGTACTCGACCTCTTCGCCGTCGATCGAGCAGACCCGCTTGTACTTGATCCGCCCTCCGTCGGTGACGTGCACCTGGTGGAAGCGGACGTCCTTGTCCTCGGTCGCGGAGTAGAGCTTCACGCCGATGCTGACGAGACCGAAGGACACGGCCCCGCGCCAGATCGATCGCATGCCTGCCCCGCCTCTCAGCAGCGCCGGACTCTCGGCGCCCATGTCAGATCTCAGTCAAGATCGCAGGATAGGCGCGCGCGGGCGGCCGCGGCAGGTCGGCGGGCGCGCGGCGTCCCCCTCACGGAGGACCCGGGCGAGGTCAGCGCGGCGGCTCCGGGTCGTGGTCCATGGGATCGAGGCTGCCGTTCTGGATCCCGTCGTAGACGAACTGCAGCACGTCGGACCCGGCCACCATCGTCATGGTGAGCGCCGCGAGGCGGGTCGCCTTGGGCGCGGCGACGTAGCTGAACACGAACGCGGTGCCGACCCACTGGGCCAGGCAGAACGGGCACGTGAGGAGCTCGCCGACCGCGTGCTTGACGCCGCCGTGCTCGCGGACCTCCTCGGCCACCTCGGCGTGCCCCGACGGCCCCTGGAACCGGGTGAAGGGGGCGCGGATCGGGCTGGTGATGGGGTCCTTGGCGATGCGGCGGGCGAGGCGGAAGGTCGCGACGGTCAGCAGCGCCGCGTCGGAGGCCGGGATCCGGTCGGGCAGCTCGCGTCCCGAGGCCCGCACCGCGGCGGCCGCGGCGGACACCAGCCCGACGTACACGCTCATCGCACCGAGGTCACCGCCGAGCGGCCGCTCCTCGCCGTTGGTGTACTCGCGCCGCTGGGTGCGAGCCCACCGTTGCAGCGGCCGGGCGAGCCGCTGGACCTCGTCTGCGATTGCCATGCCCGCGCGCTACCCCCGCCGTCTGCTGCGCATGCCGAACGCGGGAAGGACCACACCGACGCATGGCGGCGCGAGGGAGGGTAGGGCGGGAGGTCGAGGGGTAGGGCGGGACGAGACGGACCGACGAAAGGCATTCCCCATGACGCAGCCCGAGGGCCAGACCTCGCGGGACATCTTCCCCGAGGACGACGGCATCCCCGAGGTCTCGCAGGACGACTCCCCCACGCAGGACCGTGCCGAGGACCCGCAGTTCGACCCGCTCCCCGGCGATCAGCCCACCGCCTCGCTCGACTACGGCACCACCTCCCGCGAGCAGGCCGAGGACGAGTCGCTCGACGGCCGCCTGGCCCGGGAGATCCCGGACGACGCACCCGGCGTGCGCCCCGCCGAGGACCCCGACCGCGCCGGCGCCCAGTACGAGCAGGACGTCGACACCGACCGACGGGACGACTCCGGCACCGAGCGCACCGCGGACGACATCGAGGCCACGGCCGACGCGCCCGTCGGCGGTCAGGGGCCGGAGGAATCGGCCATGCACGTCACGGACGGCTGATCCACACCAGCGCGCTCACGCAGCGATACCGACCCGACCCGCTTCCGGGGGACGCCTGTCCCCCGGGGGCGGGTTGGCGCGTGTGCGATCGGTTGTCTACGTTTGAGATCACGGTTGAGCAGTCAGCCGCCGGGCGTCGGTTCCACGAGATCCACGTCCGACACGATTGACGACCGTGGCACCTCGGGACCTCCGTGGCCCCCTGGTCGCACGCGGTAGATTGACCGGGCGGTCCATCCATCCGGGTACCGCCGAGAGGAGCACTGTCCGTGACGACTTCCGACCTGCCCGCCGAGGGGCAGCCCGACGTGTCGACCGAGGGCACCGAGGCACCCTTCGACGACGTGATCACGCTCTCCACCAGCACCGGTGAGGACGGCGTGGTGACGGTGACGGTGGTCGGCGAGGTCGACACCTTCACCGCACCGGTCCTGCGCTCCACGCTCGACAGCCAGCTCGAGCAGCAGCCGCGCGAGCTCATCATCGACCTGTCCGGGGTGCAGTTCCTCGGCTCCGCGGGGCTCGCCGTCCTGGTCGAGACCCAGAAGTCGGCCCGGTCCCGCGAGGTCGGCCTGCAGCTGATCGCGACCACGCGCGCGGTCACCCGGCCGCTCGAGGTCACCGGCCTGATCGACCTCTTCACGATCGCCGACAGCACCGCCCGCTGACTGCGAACGCTCGAAGGCCCCGCCGGTTCGCCGACGGGGCCTTCGGCGTCTCCTAGGCCGACAGGAGCTGGCAGACGGCGGCCTCGAGCACCTTCTGGGTGTCCCGGTCGGCTTCGGCCTCCTCCGCCTGCTCCAGCACGTGCTGCCGCACCGTCTCGCCGTTCTCGTACTTGTCCACCACGCGCGGGTCGACGTAGCTGGACTTGCACACCGCCGGCGTGTTGCCCAGCTGCTCGGCGACCTGCTTGTAGGCGCCGGTGATGATCTTCTTGCGCGCGGTCTTGCTCTTCGGCGGCGGGGCCTCGGCCAGCGCGGCCGCCATCAGCACGGTCGCCGTCCAGGTGCGGAAGTCCTTGGCGGTGACCTCCGCGCCGCTGATCTCCTTGAGGTAGGCGTTGATCTCGGCGCTGGTCACGTCACGCCATTCGCCGTCGTCGGTCTGGTACGCGAGCAGGTCCTCCCCGGCGTCGGCCGGCCGCTCGAGCAGCTGGCGGACGACGGTGGCCGTCGGCCCGTCGGTGATCTCGACCTCCCGCTCGATGCCGCCCTTCGCCGTGTAGCAGTAGAAGGTCCGCTCCCCGCGCACCGAGACGTGGTCCCGCTTCAGCGTGGCCAGCCCGTAGGTGCCGTTCTCCTCCTCGTACTGCTCGCTCCCGATGCGGAACGCGCCGAGGTCGAGCAGCCGGATGGCAGTGGCCAGCACGCGGTCGCGGTTCAGGCCCCGGGTGCGCAGCCCGGCCCGGACGGCGTCCCGGACGTCGGGGAGCTGGCGGGCGATCTCCAGCACGCGCTCGTGCTTCTCCGCGTCCCGCCGCGTGCGCCACTGGTCGTGGTAGCGGTACTGCCGGCGTCCCGCGACGTCGAACCCGGTGGCCTGGATGTGCCCGTTCGGCCACGGGCAGATCCAGACGTCCTTCCACGCGGGCGGGATGGCCAGCGCCCGGATCCGGTCGAGCCGCTCGTCCTTGATCAGCGCGCCGTCGTCGTCGAGGTACGCGAAGCCGCGCCCGGCGCGGCGGCGACGGTAGCCGGGGGCGTTCACGTCGCTGCGCCGGAGTCTCACCCCGGCTCAATGGGCATCCGGCGGGGAGAACAAACCCGTTCCGGATCGATGTCGCCCGGAGGGGTCAGCGGAGGTCGACGAGGTCGCTCAGGCCGCTGACCTCGAGCACGTGCCGCGTCACCCCGCCCACGGGAGCGCGCACCACCAGCCGCCACGCCTCGTCGCGGGCGATGCGGGCGATCGTCAGCACCTCGCGGACGGCGGCGCTGCTGAACAGCCCGACGTCGGTGACGTCGAGCTCGATGCGCGCGGTGCCCCCGCGGCTGGCCTCGAGCATCCGGATCCGCAGCTGTTCGGCGGCACTCTCGTCGACGACGCCGCTGACCCGCACCACCGGCAGCTCGCCGGCGCGCTCGACGGCCACCTCCGCGCCGACCGGTCCCGCGGCGCGCTCGGGGTCCTCCTCGAGCGAGCGGCGCAGGCGGAGGCTGAGGGTGAGGGTGGTGCCGTGCTCCTCCTGGAGGACGACGGTGTCGACGAGCTGACGCATGATCAGCAGCCCGCGGCCGCGGTCACCGGGGTCGCGATCGGGGGGCCGCCACGTGCCCTGGTCGGTGACGGTGACGGTCATGACGCCGTCGACGTCCACGTCGGCGACGACGGCCAGCGGCCCCGGCTCGCTCCCCCGGTACGCGTGCTCGGCGGCGTTGGCACAGGCCTCCCCCACCGCGACCATCACGCCGACCCGGTCCTGCTCGCCCATGCCGAGGCCGGCCAGCCAGCTGCCGAGCCGGCGGCGCACACCGGGAAGGGCCGCGGGCACGGCCTGCAGCTCCATGCGGAGCGGCTCGACCCCCGCGGAACGCCGGTGGGCGACGAGCACGGCGACGTCGTCCGGCCACCCCTCGGGCGGCTGCCGCACGGCTTCGGCGATCGCCGCCGCCATCCCCGCCGCACCGTCGGCTCGAACGCACCCGGCCGGGCAAGGACTTTCCGCGAGGCAGCGGCGAGCCGCTCCAACGGCGTTCCGTCCCCCGCGCCGGCGAGGGCCCCGTTCGAGAACAGCACCAGCGTGGCGCCCTGCTCGAGCACGGTCTGGGCCACCGGCGCATCCATGCCCGGCAGGCTGCCCAGCGGCGGCCGGGGGACGAGGGGCAGGAACGACGTGCTGCCGTCGGCATGCACGACGAGCGGGGCTGGGTGGCCGGCCGCGGTGTAGGTGAGCCGGCCGGTCGCCGCGTCGAGCACGCCGTAGAACACCGAGGCGCCTTCGACGTCGTCCATCTGCCCGGCGAAGGCGTCGAGGGCGGTGAGGACGTCCAGCGGCGCGGGATTGCGCAGCGCCGTCGAGCGCATCGCCCCGCGCAGCCGGCTCATCGCCCCCGCGGCGGGCACGCCGTGGCCGACGGCGTCCCCGATCACCAGGGCGAGTCGCCCCTCCCCCAACGGCACGGCGTCGTACCAGTCGCCGCCGGCGGCCCGCGACGACGACGCCCGGTGGTAGCTCCCCGACAGCCGGATGTCGGGGAGCAGCGGCAGGGACGGCGGGATGAGCGAGTGCTGCGCCTGCTCGACGACGTCGGCAGGCCACGGGCCGCTCGCGGTCGGCGAGCTGTACGGCTCGACCACCAGCAGGGCCCCCGGGGTGCCGCCCACCTGCAGCGGCCGGACGACGACGGTCGCCGTGCCGCCGTCGGTCCCCAGCGGGCCGGTCAGCGTGACCGGGCGGCCGGTGCGGAGCACCTGGTCGACGACATCGGCGACCGGACGCCCGTCGATGGTCGGTGCGTCGTCGCGGAGTCCGCCCAGCGCCCGCGCCTGGGCATTGGCCCAGATCGGCTCCGAATCGGGGGCCGTCAGGCAGAAGATCGCCGACGGCGCATCCTCCATCGCCGCGAGCAGCGCTCGGGCACCCTCGTCCACGGCGCGAGCGGAACGGGGTGGCACACTGCCGGGGCTGGCGCTCATCTTCGGTCAGCCAACATCAGCGGTCCGACCCCGGCAACCGCGCACAGAACCGCTCAGACTCGGTCCACGGCCGGAAGGTTTCCGTGTTTGCGGACCGTGTCAGACGGGTAAACCCGCTCTTCGGGCGGTTTGCCGGACGATCGTCCGGTGGCCTCCGCCGGTGGGCCGGAACGGCCCGGCGGGGATGATGGACCGCGGCGCCACGACGACGAGGGCGCGCGAACGTGAGGGAGCGGACGACGGATGGGCGATTCGAGGGGCCCTGCCGCCCAGGACGGGCGGCGTGCGGACCGGTTGGAGCTACGGGTGCCCACGACGGCCACCCAACTGCCCGCCGTCCGCGCCATGGCCGGTGACCTGGCCATGCGCATGGACTACGACCTCGACGCGGTCGAGGACCTCCGACTGGCCGTCGACGAGGCCTGCGCGACGCTGGCCGCGATCGCCGCCGGCGACGCCCCGCTGACCGTGGTCTTCGAGACCACCCGGGCCGGCCTGCACATCGAGGCGTGGGTGCCCACCGCCAACGGCCAGGACGTCCCCCGGGACGGCTTCGGCTGGGCGGTGCTGGCCACGCTGGTCGACGCCGTCGACGGCCGCCCGTCCACCCAGGCCGACGTGCCCGCGGGCGACGGCAGCGACGCGCCGGTCGCCGTCATCGCCATGGACAAGTACCTGCCCGGCCAGCGCCCCCCTGGTAGCGAGGCGGGTCAGACCCTCTCGGTGGCGCGGTGACCCGCACGACGCCCGGCGCTCACGACACGCTCCCCGAGGGCTTGCACGTGATCCCACGATCCGCGGTGGAGGACGACGCCGCTGGGGTGGAGCCGCCTGTCGAGGTCCCGAGCGGCGACACCCCGGTGGATCCGGAGGTCGAGGTCGAGGCGGAAGCCGAGGCCGAGGCCGTTGCTCCCGCGGCGGACGCCGTCGCCGACCCGCCGCCCATCTCGGACAACCGCCGTCGCGCCGAGCGCACGGCGCCGCTGTTCGCCGAGCTCGCCACCCTCGAGAAGGGCGACCCGCGCCGCGAGCGGCTGCGGGAGATCCTCGTCGAGGAGCACCTGCCGCTGGTGCGGCACTTCGCCCGCCGGTTCAGCAACCGCGGCGAGCCCTTCGACGACCTGCTGCAGGTGGGCACGCTCGGGCTGATCGCGGCCATCGACCGGTTCGACCCGACGCGCGGCGTGGAGTTCCTCTCCTTCGCCGTCCCCACGATCACCGGCGAGATCAAGCGGCACTTCCGCGACCAGGGCTGGTCGGTGCGGGTGCCGCGCCGTCTGCAGGAGCTGCACCTGTCGCTGAACGCCGCCGTCGGCGAGCTGGCGCAGAAGAACGGCCGTGCGCCGACGCCGTCGGAGCTGGCCGAGCACCTGAAGATCCCGCGCGCCGAGGTGCTCGAGGGTCTCGCCGTCGCCAACGCGTATCGCAGCAGCTCGCTGGACGAGCGGCTCTCCGGGGAGGACGACTCCCCCACCCTCGCTGCCACCCTCGGCGAGGAGGACGCCGCGCTCGAGGGCGTGGAGTACCGCGAATCGCTGCAGCCGCTGCTGGCCACGATCCCGGCCCGTGAGCGCCGCATCCTGATCCTGCGGTTCTTCGGGAACATGACCCAGTCGCAGATCGCCGCCGACATCGGCATCTCGCAGATGCACGTGTCGCGGCTGCTCAGCCAGACGCTCGCCAAGCTCCGCGAAGGCCTGCTCAAGGACTGAAGGAAGGACCCTCCTGCAGCGGCACGCAGGTGGATCCTTGCCTGCGTCAGGCTTGGGGCGGCGGTGGGGGCGGCTCGATCTCGCGGCCGGGATAGGCCGCCGTGCTGCCGTCGTGCCGGGCCTCCTCGGTGACCTGGGACAGCGGCGGCGCGTGCGGCATCGGGGGCACGGACGGCATCTCGTCGTTGATGCTCGACAGCTCGATCCTCGCCTCCGGCTGCATGGCGGCCGGCGGGAGCTGGGACTCGAACCAGCCGGTGGTGTCCATCTCCGCGGTCGGCCGGGCGCTGCCGTTGGTCGACGGCTCGACGTCGAGCCACGAGCGGGAACCCTCGCCCCCGGCACCACCGAGGTTGGCGAGGCCCTCCAGCGCCTTGCTGAACTCGCTGGGGACGATCCACATCTTGTTGGCGTCACCCTGCGCGATCTGCGGCAGCGTCTGCAGGTACTGGTAGGCGAGCAGCCCCTGGTCGGGCTTGCCGTCGTGGATGGCCTGGAAGACCGTCTCGATCGACTTGGCCTGGCCCTGCGCCTGGAGGAACAGCGCGGCGCGCTCACCCTCGGCGCGCAGGATGCGGCTCTGCCGCTCGGCCTCCGCCTCGAGGATCGCGGCCTGCTTCTTGCCCTCGGCCGAGAGGATCGCGGCGGCCTTCTGGCCCTCGGCGGTGGTGATCGCCGACTGCCGCGCACCCTCGGCGGTGAGGATGATGGCCCGCTTGTCGCGGTCGGCGCGCATCTGCTTCTCCATGGAGTCGCGGATGGACGGCGGCGGGTCGATCGCCTTGATCTCCACGCGCGCCACCCGCAGACCCCAGGGTCCGGTCGTGCCGTCGAGCACCTCGCGGAGCTGGCTGTTGATGCCGTCGCGTCCGGTCAGCGCGCCCTCGAGGTTCAGCCCACCGACGACGTTGCGCAGCGTCGTCGTCGTCAGCTGCTCCATACCGGTGATGTAGTTCGCGATCCCGTACACCGCCAGCCGCGGGTCGGTCACCTGGAAGTAGACGACGGTGTCGATGCCGACCTGCAGGTTGTCCGAGGTGATCACCGGCTGCGGCGGGAAGGAGATGACCTGCTCGCGGAGGTCGATGGTCGCGCGGACGCGGTCGACGAAGGGCACCAGCAGGTTCAGCCCGGGTGCGAGCGTGCGGCTGTAGCGGCCCAGGCGCTCGATCACCTTCGCCTGTGCCTGGGGCACGATGGTCAGGCTCTTGGCGATCACGATGATCACCAGCAGTGCGACCACCATGAGTGCGATCACGACCGGTTCCACGGGGGGCTCCCTTCCTCGGAGTCGATCTCGATCCTGCCTGGCGGGAGCGGCCCGGTCACGCTCCCTGGGTGCGGTTCACTCCGTGATCACTCCAACGCGATCACTCGAGGGCATCGCCGACGACGGCGGTGGCGCCGTCGACGCTCAGGATCCGCACCGTCGAACCCACCTCGAAGCTCTCGCCGCTCTGCTGGCTGCGGGCGGTCCACTCGTCGGCACCCATGCGGATGCGGCCACCGGACGAGTCGATCTCGCGGGTCACCTTGGCCGTGCGGCCGATGAGGGTCTCGACGCCGTCGAGCTGCAGCGGGGTGCGGTCGACAAGGTGTCTCTTGGCGACCGGGCGGACCAGGACGAGCAGCAGGCCGGACACCACGATGAAGGCGATCATCTGCAGCACGGTGGCGCCGCCGAGGAGCGCGACGACCATGCCGCCGAGCGCACCGCCCGCGAACATCAGCAGGACGAGGTCGAGGCTGGCCATCTCACCCGCCGCGAACAACCCCGAGGCGATCAGCCACAGCAACCAGGCAGGCACACCTGCAGTCTCGCAGAGCGGTGTCGTTCCGTGAGGTCTCTGCGCGCACTGTCACTCAGCCGTGACGTGTCGGCCCGTGTCTCCCCCGGGTCGTAGCCTCGACCGGGTGCACGACTTCCCCGCCGGCCGGTTCGCGGTCTGGGCGACCGCCTGGCTCACCGGCCGCACCTCCTACGACGAGGCGCTCGATGCGCTGCTCGGCGTCGACAGCGCCCACCGGGTCACCGGGCTCCCCGACACGACGGAGGCCGCCCCGCTGGGCTGGGCGTTGACCGCGCTGCGGGGCCTCGGTGAGCGCCGCTTCCGCCTCGTCCTGCCGGTGCCCGGCGACGTCCGCGGGATCCCGGCCGCGCCGGGGCTGGTCGCTGCTGCGCTCGAGGCCGGCCAGGTCGCCGTCGGCGACCGGCTGGCGCTGGTCCCCGAGCCGGCCGGCGCCGAGCTGGTGGAGTGGACGGCGTTCGGTCTGGACGGCGTCCCGCCCCCGCCGCCGCCGGTGGAGGGGAGCCTCCGCCAGGTGTCGGGCGAGCTCGACCTCGCCGTCACCGGTGCCGCCCGCACGCTGGCCGGCCTGGACCTGGCGCGCTGGCACCCCGAGGTGCCGGCCCTCCTGGCGGGGCTGGCCAAGCCCGCCGACGGCGCGCACCTGCCGCCCGACCACGAACCGCTCGCGGTCTCCGTGCTGGGCCGGGCACAGCGACTGGCGAAGGTCCTCGACCTGGCGATGGCCGACGCCCCCGGCGGAGCGGTCACCCACAGCCAGGCGGCTGCCCGCGACGTCGCGCTGCGGCCCCTGGCCGACGCCGTCCGCGAGGCGACGGTGGCCGCGTACAACGCCGTCCCACGCGAGCCCGCGGATCGCTAGCCTGCGGCGCCATGACCGCGCCGATGACGATGAACCGCTTGATCCACGCCGCCGTGCGGCGCGACCTGGCACGGTTGGAGGCGGCCCTGGGGAGCGCCCCGGACGGCGACCGCGCCCGCGCCGCCGACCTGGAGCGGGCGTACGCCTACCTGCACTCCGAGCTGACCCGCCATCACGAGGGCGAGGACACCTACATCTGGCCGATGCTCGCGAAAGCCGGCGTCGGTCAGGAGCTGCTCGGCGCGATGCAGGAGGAGCACCACGCGATGGCCGATGCGCTGGCCGAGACCAGCACCGCGATGAAGACCTACGCGGCGAGCGGTTCGGCCGCCGACGCGGCGGCGGCCCGTGCCAGCGTCGTGCGGACGCAGGAGGTGGTGGAGCGGCACCTCGCGCACGAGGAGAACGAGCTCGAGCCGGAGCTGCAGCCGCACCTCGAGACGCCGGAGTGGAAGGCGGTGGAGAAGCAGCTCCGGAAGGCGCCGCCGGGGGTCGCGGGCAACTTCTTCGCGTGGCTCACCGACGGGATGAGCGAGCCCCACCGTGCCTACCTGCGGTCGGTGGTGCCGGCGCCGGTCGTCTCGCTGTTGTCCAAGCTGCTGGGCCGGAAGTACAACAAGGAGATCGCGCCCGTCTGGAAGCGGTGATCAGCCCCGCGCGGGTCGCTGGACGAAACAACAGGCGGCGGGGCAGTTGGTCCCGAGCCGGGGCTCGCCGCCGGCGCGGCGCTCCTCGACGAGCTCGCGCACGGTGGCGACGAACGCCGGGTGGGTGCCGGCCGTCCCGGCGCGGGCGAAGACCAGCCCGAGCTCGTCGGCGGTCGCCCTGGCCTCGTTGTCGAGGTCCCAGATCACCTCGAGGTGGTCGCTGACGAAGCCCACCGGGAAGACGACGACCGCCTGCTCCCCCTGCGCCGCCAGCGCGCGGAGGTGGTCGTTCACGTCGGGCTCCAGCCACGGCACGGACGGCGGCCCGCTCCGGCTCTGCCACACGAGGTCGAACGGCCGGCCGGGCTCGACGGCGTCGACCACCTGCCGCGCGGCGGCCAGGAGCTCGGCCTCGTAGGCGCCGCCCTGCGGCCCGGCGACGACGGCCATCGCGTTCGGGATGCTGTGCGCGGTCGCGACCAGCCGGGCGCTGCCCCGGACGTCGTCGGGCAGCCCGGCGAGCGCGGCGGCCACAGCGTCGGCGTTCGACTGCACGAAGCCGGGGGCGTCGAAGTAGTGCGGCAGCTTCTCCGCCGTCGGTCCCCCGCCGGTCGCCGCGCGGGCCCGCGCGATGTCCTCGTGGTACTGCCGGCAGCCCGAGGCCGAGGCGTAGGCCGACGTCGCGAACACGTAGACGTGCTCGATGCCGTCGTCGGCCATCTGCTGCCAGGCGTCCTCGACGTAGGGCTCCCAGTTGCGGTTGCCCCAGTAGACGGGCAGGTCCACTCCCGCGGCCGCGAGGTCCTTCTCGACGGCGGCGATCAGCGCCTTGTTCTGGTCGTTGATCGGGCTCTTGCCCCCGAAGGAGTGGTAGTGCTCGGCGACCTCGGCCAGCCGCTCGCGCGGGATGCCCCGGCCGCGGGTCACGTTCTCGAGGAACGGCATCACGTCGTCGGGACCCTCGGGCCCGCCGAAGGACAGGACCAGCAGCGCCTCGCGCCGTCCCGACGGCGCGGGCTCGGCCGACGGCGGCGTGCCGCCGTTGTTGCGCACGGCGAGCGAGGGGTCCTCGTCCGGTCTCTGGCCAGGGTGGATGTCGACGTCGCTCGCGCGGGGCACGGGTGTTCTTCTCTCTGGTGGTGCGAACGGATGCAGCTCACACGCCGACGGCGTGGAAGCCTCCGTCCACGTGCACGATCTCGCCGGTGGTCGCGGGGAACCAGTCCGACAGCAGGGCGACGACGGCCTTCCCGGCGGGCTCGGTGTCGGTGACCGACCAGCCCAGCGGCGCGCGGCCCTCCCACGCCTCCTCGAACTGCACGCTGCCGGGGATCGACTTCATCGCCATGCTGCGCAGCGGCCCGGCCGCGACGATGTTCGATCGCACGCCGTCGGGGCCGAGCTCGCGCGCCACATACCGGCTCACGGACTCCAGGGCCGCCTTGGCCGCGCCCATCCAGCCGTAGACCGGCCAGGCGACGGAGGCGTCGAAGGTGAGCCCCACGACCGACGACGGGTTCGCCAGCAGCGGCCGGCATGCCTGGGCGAGCGAGGCGTAGGACCAGGCCGACACCTGGAACGCCGTCGCGGCGTGCTCCCACGCGACCTCGGGGAAGCCGTCGCCCATCGCCTCCTGAGGCGCGAAGCCGATGGAGTGGACCACGCCGTCGAGGACGTCGAAGCCCTGCTCGCGGAGCCGGTCGGCGAGCGTCGACAGGTGCTCGGTGTTCGTGACGTCGAGCTCGACGACGGCGGCCTCCTGCGGCAGACGCTTCGCGATCCGCTGGCACAGCGACAGCGCGCGGCCGAAGTTGGACAGGACGAGTGTGGCGCCCTGCTCCTGGGCCAGCCGCGCGGTGGCGAACGCGATCGACGCCTCGGTCAGCACGCCGGTGACGAGGATCTTCTTGCCCTCGAGAATGCCCATCAGTGCCCCATCCCCAGTCCGCCGTCGACCGGGACGACCGCCCCGGTGATGTAGCCGCCCGCGTCGCTCGCCAGGAACCGCACGACGCCGGCGATCTCGTCCGCATCGGCGTACCGGCCGAGCGGGACCTGCCCCAGGATCTCCTTCTGCCGCGCCTCCGGCAGGGCCGCGGTCATGTCGGTGGTCACGAACCCCGGCGCCACGACGTTGGCAGTGATGTTGCGGCTACCGAGCTCGCGGGCGATCGAGCGGGCCAGGCCGACGAGCCCCGCCTTGCTGGCCGCGTAGTTGGTCTGGCCGGCCGATCCCAGCAGTCCGACCACCGATGACACGAAGATCATCCGGCCGCTGCGGGCGCGCACCATCTTGGCCGCGGCGCGCTTGGCGACCCGGTAGGCGGCGGTGAGATTGGCGTCGACGACCTCGGTGAAGTCCTCTTCCTTCATCCGCATCAGCAGGCCGTCGCGGGTGATGCCGGCGTTGCTGACCAGGATCTCGACCGGACCCTGCTGCTGCTCGATCTCGGTGAAGGCGCGGTCGACAGCCTCGGCGTCGGTGACGTCGCACGTGACACCGAACAGTCCCTCGGGGGCGCCGCTGCCACGGTGGGTGACGGCGACCTTGTCGCCGGCCTCGGCGAACGACCGGGCGATGGCCAGCCCGATCCCGCGGTTGCCTCCGGTCACCAGCACCGATCTACCGCTCGTTGCCACCGCGCCACTCCCCTGCTCACCGCCCGTGCCGGATGCGTCGAACCTAGTGGGTGCCTGATCAGCGCACCTTCCCGGCGGTCGACCACCCAACTTCGGGGAAGCTGGCCCTCCCGTCGCTCCCGAGCCCTACTTCCCCGAAGTTGCGCCAGAGGCCGGCGCGAGTGTGGGGTTTGCGGGCCTCGACGGCGACGCGGAAGCCCCAATTCCCCACGCTCGCGGCGGCTGGCTCAGCCCGCCGTCAGAGGTTCCGGCCGCAGGTCGGCCACGCGCCGGCGCCCTGGACGGCCAGCACCCGTTCCGCGACGGCGATCTGCTCGCTCTTGGTCGCCAGATCGGCGCGCGGGGCGTAGGCGGTGCCACCGAAGCCGGCCCAGGTCTGCGAGCTGAACTGGAGGCCTCCGTAGTAGCCGTTGCCGGTGTTGATGCTCCAGTTGCCCCCGGATTCGCACTGCGCGACGGCGTCCCAGTCGTGCGCGGAGGGCGGTGACGGCACGGGAGCGGGGGCTCCTCGGTCTGCGAGCCGCCGGCGGGCGGGCTGGGCGGCGGTGGCACGGTCTCCGGCTGCGCCGCGGCCAGGCGGGTCTGCAGAGCCACGAGCGCGTTCCTCGCCTGGTCGAGCTGCGCCTCGACGGAGGTCCGCTCGGTCTGCAGACTCGCCGCGAGCTCCACCGCCTCGGCCTGCGCGGCCTCCGCGGCTTCCCACGCCGCCTCCGCTGCCCGTCGAGAGCGGTCGGCATCGGTGACGGCGGTCTGCGCGTCGGTCTGTGTCTCGGCGGCGCGCTCCTGTGCCGCCCTCGCGACGGTCAGCACGTCGGTCCGGTGCTCCCCTACGACGTCGAGGAGGGCCGCCCGCTCGATCATCTGCTCGGGACTGCCCGACGTGATCAGGCTGTGCAGGACCGGCGAGGTGGAGCCGGACATGTAGCTGTCCCGGGCGAAGCTGGCGACGGCGGCCTGCGCGTCGGCTCGTTCCGCCTGCGCCTGCTGCGCCGCGACGCCGGCGGCCCGCGCGTCGGTCTGTGCCCGGTCGTAGGCCTGCTGCTCGGCGTCGAACTGCTCGCGGGCGCGCGTCGCGCGTTCCGTCGCGTCGTCGGCGGCTGCCTGGGCGCTGCCCAGCTGTTCCAGGAGCCGCTCCACCTGCGCCGCCGCCTCGTCCACGGCCTGCGCGGCGTCGTCCACCGGGTCCGCCCAGGCCGTACCGGGGACACCGGCGAGGCCGAGGGCCAGCGCGGCCGCGAAGACGCCGGCGATGCAGCGACGGCGAACGACGACCGCCCTTCGGGTGTGCACAGCGCGTCTCCCTCTCGGTTTCTGGTCCAGCCAAGGAGATCGACATGGCCGACCGCGAACTTGAGGCAGGCACCTACTACCTGGAGGACCCGTCCCTAGGCCTGGGTCCATGGATGCATTCGGCGGTCGGCGATGGCCGGCCCGGTCCAGCGGTCACCCCCACTCTCCATCGCTCGGGGTCGCCGCGCCACCCCCAGGCGCCGTCTACGAGCCCATCGGAGACATCACGTCCATCTGGCCGGCGCCCGGGACCGTGAGGCCCGGGATGGCGTCCGGGGCGACGACCAGGAGCACGCCCAGCACGAGCAGCAAGGCCGCCGTCCCGTACGTCGCGGCCCTGCGCCACGGCAGGGTCTTCTCGACGGCGATCAGCCCGGCGACGAAGGCCATCCAGACGATGCTCATGACGCCCAGGGCGAACAGCGAGGCCATGAGTGCCCAGCAGCAGCCGACGCACCAGGCGCCGTTCTTCGCGCCCATCAGGAGCGCCCCCCGCCGGCCGTCCCGCCACGAGCCGAGCAGAAAGCCCAGCGGGCTACGGCACTTGCCGAGGCAGACGTCCTTGAGCGGGGTCAGCTCGTACACCGCCGCGACGACCAGCGTGACCCCCGCGATCCATCGGCCCGCGCGTTCCCAGGCGAGAAGATCGCCCGGCACCAGGCCGAGGATCCCGGCGAGCGCGAAGGCGACCAGTCCGGCGCCGGCCCAGGTGACCAGATAGCCCGCGGCGAACAGCAGCGGCGAGAGCGGAGACCGCTGCCTGGTCATGCGGGAGTACAGGGCGATGGTCGGTGCGACCGACGGGAACATCATCGCGGCCATCATCACGACCCAGACCCCGAGGAACCAGCCCAGCGTGCCCAGCCCGGTCCACGGCCCCTCGTCCATGCCCTGCATCTGGCGGACCGTCCACCACCAACCGGCACCGGCCAGCGCGAAGAGCGTCGCGACCAGAGCGAGCCGCACCCGCACGGCGGCGAAGGCGGGCGCCAGTCCCCGGCCCGCGGTCAGCCGTTCCCGGGCCGGGGCGCTCATCGGAGTCAGGCGGCCCAGGAGAACTCAGAGGTCGACAGACCGGTCTTCCCCTCGTACCGGATCCCGAAGGCGTCGATCCGCGAGCGTCGCGCCTCGGCCATCGTGAGGTTGGACCCGACCGGGTGGAACATGCCGTCGAAGCGGACCGGCCGACCGGTCTGCACCCCGAACGGCACGATGTCCTCGACCTCGAAGTCGATGGCATCCCCCACGCGGACGCTGTGCCGCAGTCCGTCGTCCCGGATGTCGAATGCGGCCCGCTCGATGCCGAGCATCTCGCCGATGAGTGGCGCGAGCGCGGCCATCGGCCCCCCGAGCTGACCGCCGAAGAGCTGGACCAGCTTGTCGAACTGCTCGTCGGTGGCCTCGATCGTCGATGAAGACCCCGAGCCGCCAGTTCCCCTCGGTCATGACTTTTGGCGTGTCCGCGATCGCGGCTACTTTGCGGCCGCCGATGTCGGTGCCTTCGATCTCACCCGCGCGGATGTCGAACACGAGTGTGACGCGGCAGAAGTCGTACGTGGCGCCGTGGTCGAGGCTCAGGTTGCAGGGGCACATCAGCTCGCAGGAACAGGTCTCGACGTAGCTGCCGGTGAGGTTCCACGACATCTCCGGCTCCCTCCAGGAGACAGCCAGTCTCCTGCTGCCAGAAGCAGGCGGTCAACCACGTCGGGAACGGACTGCCGACCCTTCTCGTCCGACCCGGGCCGACGGCTAGCCTCCGGAGATGCGCGCTGTGCAGATCACCCGCTTCGGCGGCCCCGAGGTCCTGGAGATCGTCGACGTCCCCGACCCGCAGCCGGGCGAGGGCCAGAAGCTCTACGACGTCTCCACCGCCGGCATCAACTTCGCCGACACGCACCAGATCGAGAACTCCTACCTCTCCGCCCAGGAGCTGCCGATGATCCCGGGCGCCGAGTTCGTCGGCACGCCCGTCGACGGCGGCCCGCGCGTGGTCGGCCTGCTCGGCGGCGGCGGGTACGCGGAGAAGGTCGTGGCGCAGGACTTCCTCACCTGGCCGGTCCCGGACGGTGTCAGCGACGAGCAGGCCCTCGCCGTCGTGCTCCAGGGCGCGACGGCCTGGCACCTGCTCCGCACCTGCGCCCACCTGGCCGAGGGCGAGTCCGTCGTCGTCATCGCCGGCGCGGGCGGCGTCGGCTGCCTCGCCGTCCAGCTCGCCCGCCGCTGGGGTGCCGGCCGCGTGATCGCCACCGCCTCCAGCCCCGAGAAGCGGCAGCTCGCCGAGGAGCTCGGCGCGCACGCCACCGTCGACCCGGCTCTCGCCGACGACGACCCGAAGACGTTCACCGGCGCGCTCCGCGAGGCCAACGGCGGCCGGCCGGTCGACATCGTGCTCGAGATGACCGGCGGCAACGTCTTCGCCGGCTCGCTGTCGGCGCTGGCGCCGTTCGGCCGCCTGGTCACCTACGGGATGGCGGCGCGCCAGGAGACGACGCCGGTCCCGCCGGGCGCCCTGATGCAGAAGAGCCGCGCCGTCATCGGCTTCTGGCTCGCCCACTGCATGGGCCGCCCGCAGATGATGGACGCCGCCATGCACGACCTGCTGCCGATGGTGGCCGAGGGCGCCCTGCGAGCCCGTCGTCGGCGGGCGCTACCCGATGTCCGCCGTCCGCGAGGCGCACCAGGACCTCCGCGCCCGCCGCACCACCGGAAAGCTCGTGCTCGACCCCGCGCGGTGATCAGACGAGGCGGTTGGTCCAGAACAGGCTCATGATCGCGCCGATCAGCAGCACCAGGACGCCGCCGCGCACGAACCACGGGCTGATGTCCTTGGGCTCGGTCGTGTACCCGATCTGGCTGCCGAGGTCGGCGTAGACCTGCTCGAGCTCGGAGGCGCTCGCCGCCTCGCTGTAGCTGCCGCCGGTCTCGTCGGCGATGTTCTCCAGGGTGGCCCGGTCGACCGGTACGGGCACCGTCTCGCCGTCGAGGTCGAGGGTTCCGTAGTCGGTGCCGAAGGCGATCGTCGAGACCGGGACGCCGGCCGCGATCGCGGCGTCGATGGCCTGGGTGTCGTCGCGACCGACGGTGTTGTAGCCGTCCGACAGCAGGATGACCCGGGCCGGTGGGGCTTCCTCGCCCTCTTCGCCCAGGCTGGACTGGAAGTTCTGGATCGCGGTGAGCGAGGTGAAGATCGCCTCACCGATCGCCGTCGACTCCGCCAGCTGCAGGTTGTCGATGGCGTTGCGCACCTGCTGCCGGTCCGTCGTCGGGGGCACCACGGTGGTGGCGCTGCCGGCGAAGCGTCACGAGGGCCAGGTTGATCCGCTCCGGCAGGACGTCGACGAACTCCTTGGCCGCGGTCTGCATCGCCTCGAACCGGTTGGGCTCGATGTCGCGGGCCTGCATCGACAGCGAGACGTCGACGGCCATGACCACCGTCGCCCGCTCCCGCGGCACCCGGACCTCGCTGCTCGGCACGGCCAGCGAGACGATGAGCGCCGCCATCCCCAGGGCGACGACGCCGAACGCGAAGTGGCGGCGCCAGCCCGGCCGCTTCGGGACGATCGACCCCAGCAGCGCCACGTTGGTGAACCGGGCGGCGTAGGCCTTCCGGCGCAGCTGGAGGAGCACGTAGAGCCCGACCAGGGCGGCGACGGCGAGCAGCGCCAGCAGCCAGATCGGCGACTGGAAGGTCATCGGGAAGCACCTCCGGAACCGGCCCGCCGGCGGTCGGCCACGAACCTCACCACGTCCATCAGCCAGTCCCGGTCGGTGCGCAGCTTCAGGTGCCCGGCACCGGCCCGCCGCAATCCGGCCGCGATCTCCTCGCGCTGGGCGGCGGCACCCTCGGCGAACCGGGCGCGGAACTCGGCGTTGCCGGTCGGCACCTCGAGCGTCTGCCCGCTCTCCGGGTCCACCACGGTCAGCAGGCCGACGTCCGGCAGCTCCAGCTCGCGCGGGTCGAGCACCTCGATCGCCAGCAGCTCGTGCCGGGCGGAGAGCCCGCGCAGCGGGCGCTCCCAGTCGGCGGGGCCCCGCGCGCAGAACCAAGAAGTCGGAGATGACGACGACGAGGCCGCGCCGCCGGGGCGGGCGGCGCAGCGTCTCCAGCGCCGCGGCGAGGTCACCGCGGCGCCCGCTGGTGGCGCGCGGGGTGGCGACGACGGAACGCAGCAGCCGCTCGGCCGCCAGCCGGCCGGGCATCGCCGGATAGCGGTCGACCCGCTCCCCCGTCGTCACGACGGCACCGAGCCGGTTCCCGCCGTGCACGGTGAGGTGGCCGACGGCGGCGAGTCCGGCGATGGCCAGGTCGCGCTTCTGGCACGCCGCCGTGCCGAAGTCGAGGCTGGCCGAGAGGTCGACGACCGCCCACGTCTCGAGCTCGCGGTCGGCGATGGTCTCCCGCACGTGCGCGACCTGGGTGCGCGCGGTCACCGGCCAGTCCATGCGCCGGACGTCGTCGCCAGGGTGGTAGGTGCGCGAGTCGCCGTTCTCCGAGCCCGACCCCGGGACCAGCCCGAGGTGGTCGCCCTGCAGCAGCCCGTCGAGCCGCCGGCGGACGGTCAGCTCGAGCCGCCGGAGCAGCACGTCGGCGGGCCCGTCGGCGAAGCGCGGCGGGGCGCCGTCACCGGCGCCCGGCTCGATGCCGGAGCCGGGGGTGGCCGGGTGGAGCAGGAGTCCGGGATGAGCGGGACCGGCCGCGGGCCGGTCCTCCTGCAGTCGACGGCGGCTCACGCCTGCTGCTGCGGCCCGTAGCCGTTGGGGCCGGGCGCGCCGTTCTGCGGACCGGACTGGTGTGGCTGACCGCCGGGAACGAGGCCGGTGGGCCCCTGGGGCGACGTCGGGTAGGGGCCGGTCGGTACGGGGCCGTAGCCGGGCGGGCCCGGCGGGACCTGCGGCACGGAGGGGCCGCCCGGGCTGCTCGGCCCGAAGCCGCCGGCGCGCTGGCGCGGGGCGACCTGCGGGAGCGGCACGGTCTGCACGATCCGCTTCACGATGTGGTCGGCCGGCACGCCGTCGGCGATGGCGTCGTAGGACAGCACCAGCCGGTGCCGCAGCACGTCGGCGGTGACGTCGAGGACGTCCTGCGGGAGGACGTAGTCGCGGCCCCGCACCAGCGCCAGCGCGCGGCTGGCGGCGATCAGGCCGAGCGAGGCCCGGGGGCTGGCGCCGTAGGACACCCACGTGGCGACGTCCTCCATGCCGTGCTCGCGCGGCGTGCGGGTGGCGACCACCACGCGGACGACGTAGTCGACGAGCGCGTGGTGCACGAAGACGCGCGTCGCCGTGGCCTGCAGCCGGCGCAGCTCGTCGGGGCCGAGGACGGTCTCGGCGACCGGGGGCTCGGCGCCCATCCGGTAGACGATCTCCCGCTCCTCCTCGGGGCTCGGGTAGTCGACGAGCACCTTCATGAGGAAGCGGTCGCGCTGCGCCTCGGGCAGCGGGTAGACGCCCTCGGACTCGATCGGGTTCTGCGTGGCGAGCACGAGGAACGGGTCGGGCAGCGGGTGGGTGACGCCGCCGATGGAGACCTGCCGCTCGGCCATGACCTCGAGCAGCGCCGACTGCACCTTGGCGGGGGCGCGGTTGATCTCGTCGGTGAGCACGAAGTTGGCGAAGACCGGGCCGAGCTCGACGTCGAAGGCGTCCTGGCCGGCCTTGTAGATGCGCGTGCCGATGATGTCGGCGGGCACGAGGTCGGGGGTGAACTGGAGCCGGGTGAACGTGCCACCGACCGCCCGCGCCAGGGTCTCGACCGCCAGCGTCTTGGCGACGCCGGGCACGCCCTCGAGCAGCACGTGGCCCTTGGCGAGCAGCGCGACGAGCATCCGCTCCACCAGGCGGTCCTGACCCACGATGACGCGCTTGATCTCGAACAGGACCCGCTCGAGCCGGGCGGCGTCGGCCGACGGCGGGGTCGGCGAGGTCTCGACGGAGGTGGCGGCTGTGCTCACGGATCTCCCTGGTCGTGCTGATCCACGGCCCCTGCGCAGCTGCCGTCGAGGGGGACGTCGTCCGCCCTTCCTGCCAGTGTCCTACACCTGACGGGCAGAGCCACTCGCATCCCGCGGCGCCATGCCGACACACCGGCGAACCTGAGAGTCCACTGAGGATCGCGACGCACCCACTGCCCGCATCCGGGACCGGCTGCTAGCCTGATCGATGCGTCGGGCAGCTCCCCCCGTGGCTGCCCGACGCCTCTACGTCCAGGTCCGGTGAACGCTCCCGAGGCCTACGCGCTGGGGCGGACCGCCCCGGCATAGCCCGACCACCACATGGTGGAGACCTTCACGACGTCGCCGCTCTCCGGCGCCTGCACGATCTGGCCGTTGCCCAGGTAGATCGCGACGTGGTGGATGGTCGACGGGTTGCCCGGGTTGCTCGCCCAGAAGACGAGGTCGCCCGGCTGCAGGTCCGCGGCCGACACCTTCGGCAGCGCGGCGTACTGCGCGCGGCTGTTGCGCGGGATCGAGATCCCGGCCTGGGCGTAGGCGTACTGGGTCAGGCCGCTGCAGTCGAAGCCGATGACGCCACGGTCGGGGTCGAGCCCGGGGCCGGGGCCGTAGGTGCCACCGCCACCCCACGCGTAGGGCAGGCCGAGGTAGCCCATGGCGGCGTCGATGGCGGTCTGCGCCGCCGATCGAGCTGCCGGGACCGGCCGGGGCCTGGTTGCCGGTGGCCGGCGGCGGACCGGCCGGCGGAGCGGACGGGGCAGGCGCGGCGGCGGGGGTGACCCGGCGCGCGGCCTCCTGGGCGCCGACGAGGCGGCGCAGGTCGCGCTGCGCCGTCGCCAGTTCGGCCTGGAGGGACTCCTGCTGCTCGGCGACGGCGGACGCCTGCTGGCGGGCCGAGATCTCGGCGGCCTGGGCCACCTCGAGCTGGGCGGCGGCGTCGGCCTTCAGCTGGTCGGCCTCGGCGACGGCGGTGCGCGCGACGACGTCGGCACGGGCGGCCGCCGCCTCGACGACGGTCACCTGGTCGAGGACGTCGGAGCGGTGGGTGCCGGCCGCCTCGAGCAGGGCGGCCCGCTCGATCAGCTGGGCCGGGTCGGCGGCGGTGAGCAGCGCGGCGGCCTCGGGGAAGGTGCTGCCCTGCATGTAGCTGTCGCGGGCGAAGTCGACGACCTGCTCGCGGGCCACGGTCAGCGCGGCGGCGGCCTCGGCGGCCTCGGCCGCGGCGACGTCGGCCCGCTGGCGCGCGGCCTGGTAGGCGGCCTCGGTGGCCTGGTAGTCGTCGAGCGCGATCGCCGAGGCGGCGTGCGCGGCGTCGACGGCGGCCTGCGCGGCGGCGAGCGTGCCGTCGATCTCCTTGATGCGGGCGGCCAGCGCGTCGGCGGCGGCCTGGGCCTCGGCGACGCTCCGGGGGGCGGCAGCGGCCGGACCGGCGGCGACACCCACCGAGAGTCCGACGGCGAGCACGCCCGCCACGAGGGCGCGCGCGATCGAGCTCCGGGTACCGCTGTCCACGATCCGACCTCCAAGCAGGAGGCGCCCGGAAGGGCGCCACTGCTGGTCAGATCGGTCGTTGCGGCCGGCCCGTTGAGGCCCCGTTCACCCTTCCGGGTGAACGGGCGCGCGGGTCACGGTGTGCGCTGGTCGGCAGGTCTCGATGCCAATTCCTGCCGACCAGCGCACACCGTCTGGTACGTCCATCCACAGATCCGTCTCGGCACGCCCGGTCGCCCGCCCGCGCCGCCGGGCAGCCTCGCGTCGTGGCGAGGGACGTGCGAACGCTCGTGGGCGACCGGCTGGGTCACCGCCGCCAACTGCAGCGACACGTCAGCGCCCGACCTCGGTACCTCGGTGTCCACCGGGAAGCTGGTCGCTGCTACGTCCCGGCGTCTACGCAGTCCCAGCCGCCGCATCGAGCGTGGCGGATCCGCCTCGCCGCCGCCTCGCGACGAGGGGACGGCCGTGGCCAGCCACGTCACCGCCCTCGCGCTGTGGGAGCTGATCGAGCACCCGGCCGGCCCGGTTCACGTGACGGTCGACCTGACCAAGAGCGCCCGGGGATCGAAAGGCGTCACCGTGCACCGCTCGCCGCGGATCGACGCCGAGACGACGACGCGTCGCCGGCTTCTCGGTCACCTCCGTCGAGCGGTCGCTCGTCGACCCTGGGGGCAGCCGGCACCGCTGCGCCGCTCCGACATCCGTGCCGCGCGATCGCCGCCGTCCGGCGGCGGCAGGTCTCGGTGCGCGAGTCGGCGATCGAGCTGGCACGACGACCTCGGCTCCCCGGTCGCGCCGACTGGCCGCGCTCATCGAGCTGCTGGCCACCGGCTGCCAGAGCGAACTGGAGATCTGGGGCTGCCTGAACGTCTTGCGCGCGCCCGGGATGCCGCCGTTCGTCCAGCAACGACGCATCGTCGTCGGCGGCGAGGTCTTCCTCGCTGGACGCCGCCTACGACGAGGTCCAGCTCGCCGTGGAGTCGACGGCGCCGCCTGGCACAGCTCCCGCCAGCAGCGCGAACGCGACATCCGTCGCGACGCGCTACTGGCCACCGTCGGTTGGCAGACGCTGCGCTTCGGGTTCCGTCGTCTCACGACCGCACCCGAGGCATGCCGCCGCGACATCCGATCCGCCTACGCGCTCGCCGCGCCCTGTTCAGAGCACGTGGCCTAGTCAGCAGGTTCGACGCCGGTATTCTGCCGACGAGCGCACACCGTCCGGCCGCTAGTTGACCTGGCGCTCGGAGTCGGCCCAGAACGACTCGCGGAGCTTGAACTTCTGGATCTTGCCGGTGGCCGTGCGCGCCAGTTCGTCGCGGAACTCGACCCGCTTGGGGATCTTGTAGCCGGCGATCTTGCCGCGGCAGTGGGCGATGATGTCCTCCGCGCTCACCGTCTCCCCTTCGGCGACGACGACGATCGCGGTGACCATCTCGCCCCACTTGTCGTCCGGGATGCCGATGACGGCGACCTCCGCGACGGCCGGGTGGCCGAACACCGCGTCCTCCACCTCGATCGACGAGACGTTCTCGCCGCCGGTGATGATCACGTCCTTCTTGCGGTCGGAGATGACCACGTAGTCCTCGTCGTCGATCGAGCCGCCGTCGCCGGTGTGGAACCAGCCGCCGTCCAGCGCCTCCGCCGTCGCGTCGGGGTTCTCCCAGTAGCCGCCGAGGACGACGTTGCCCTGCGCCAGCACCTCGCCGGACTCGTTGACGTCCATCCGGATGCCGAGCGCCGGGGCGCCGGCACGCGACAGCTTCTTCGCGCGCTCCTCGGGCTCGAGGTCGTCCCACTCCTCGCGGGGGCGGTTGATGGTGAGCAGCGGCGCGGTCTCGGTGAGGCCGTAGATCTGGTTGAACTGCCAGCCGAGCTCGCCTCGACCCGGGCGATCGTCTTCGACGGCGGCGGCGCCCCGGCGACGACGATCCGCACCCGGTCCCGGCCGGGGATCTCGCCGTCCCAGTTCGGCGGCGGCCTCGAGGACGGCGTTCCAGACGGCCGGCGCCCCGCACATCAGCGTGACCCCGTGCTGGTCGACGCGGCGGAGGATCTCCGCGCCGTCGACCTTGCGCAGCACCACCTGCCGGGCCCCGAGGCCGGCGGTCGTGTAGAGCATCCCCCAGCCGTTGCAGTGGAACATCGGGAGCGTGTGCAGGTAGACGTCGCGGTCGCTGACCTGCATGTGCATGCCGAAGGTGACCGCGTTGACCCAGACGTTGCGGTGCGTCAGCTGCACACCCTTGGGCCGGGCGGTCGTGCCGCTGGTGTAGTTGATCGTGGCGGTGGCGTCCTCGTCGGGCTCGGACCACGGGCGCGGCTCGGTGTCGAAGCGCAGCAGCTGCTCGTACTCCTCGCCGGTGCCGAACCGGTGCTCGGCCTGCACGCGCTTCAGCGACGTCTCCAGCTCGGGGTCGACGAACAGCGCCTTCGCGCCGGAGTGCCCGACGATGTAGCTCGACCTCCTCCGGCGCCAGCCGGAAGTTGATCGGCACCAGCACCCGCCCCGACGACGGGACGGCGAGCAGCATCTCCAGCAGCCGGCCGGCGTTGTGGCTGACGATCGCCACCCGCTCGCCCTCGCCGATGCCGAGCTCGTCGAGCCCGGCCTGCATCGCGCGACCGCGGCGCGCCACCTCGCGGTAGGTCAGCGTCACCGAGGGACGGCGCGGGCTGGGCCGGTTCGTCGACGATGCCGATCCGGTCGCCGTAGACCAGTTCGGCCCGGTCGAGGAAGTCGCGGGTGGTCAAGGGCACGCGCATGCCGGCTCCCGGGGTCCTGTGACGTGATCTGTGGTCCCCGTCACGCTAACCGCCGCGGCCACGGCGACGAGGCGTTGCAACGTCCGGTCAGGGTTGCGCGACGAGCCGCGGCAGCGCGGTACCGATCGGCTCCCGGACGACGAGGTCGGCGAGCTCGTCGTACGGCGTGGGCTGCGCGTTGACGACGACGAGGCGCGCGCCGGTGCCGACGGCGATGTCGGCCAGCCCCGCGGCCGGCCACACCTGCAGCGAGGTGCCGACGGCGAGGAAGACGTCGCAGTCGGCCGCGGCCGCGGTGCACCGCCCCACGACCTCCTCGTCGAGCATCTGCCCGAAGTAGATCGTCGCCGACTTGAGCACGTCGCCGCAGCGCAGGCAGGCCGGGTCGGGCTCCCCCGCCGCCACCCGGTCCAGCGCCGCGCGCATCGTCGTCCGGTCGTCGCAGCCCACGCAGACGACGGCATGCGTCGTGCCGTGGATCTCGTGCACGAGCGCCGGGTCCGAGCCGGCCGCCTGGTGCAGCCCGTCGATGTTCTGGGTGACCAGCGCCCGCAGCCGGCCCTGCCGCTCGAGCTCGACGAGCGCGGTGTGGCCGGCGTTGGGCCGCGGATCGGCGTCGTGCATCTGCTGGCGCAGCAGCCACGACCGGCGGCGGATCTCGGGGTCGGCGAGGTAGTAGCCGAGGTCACCAGCTTCTCGGCGTCGGGGTCGCGGGTCCAGAGGCCGTTCGGTCCGCGGTAGTCGGGGATCCCGCTGTCGGTCGAGATGCCGGCACCGGTGAGCACGGTGACGCGGCGGGCGCCGGTCAGCCAGCCGGGCAGGGTTCGGGAACGGGCACGCCGCCAGGTGCACGGTGCGGCCGATCGGTCACCGGGCGGAGGAAGAACGCCCCGCCCGGTGCTCCGCGCGGCTGAACTGGGATGATCGGGGGTGAGCGAGCAGCGCTCGGACCAGCGAGGGGTAGGCGCAGGGACGTGGCAGCCAGCAAGGACAGCTTCGGAGCACGGTCGACGCTCACCGTCGAGGGCACCGACTACGACATCTTCCGGCTCGACGCGGTGGAGGGCTCCGAGAAGCTGCCCTTCAGCCTGAAGGTGCTGCTGGAGAACCTGCTCCGCACCGAGGACGGCGCGGACATCACCGAGGACCACATCCGGGCGATCGCGAACTGGGACCCGTCGGCCGAGCCCGACCAGGAGATCCAGTTCACCCCGGCGCGCGTGGTGATGCAGGACTTCACCGGCGTCCCCTGCATCGTCGACCTCGCCACGATGCGCGAGGCCATGGCCGAGCTCGGCGGCGACCCGCAGAAGATCAACCCGCTCGCCCCGGCCGAGCTGGTCATCGACCACTCGGTGATCGCCGACGTCTTCGGCACGCCGGAGTCGTTCGAGCGCAACGTCGAGATCGAGTACGAGCGCAACGGCGAGCGCTACCAGTTCCTGCGCTGGGGCCAGGGCGCCTTCAGCGACTTCAAGGTCGTCCCGCCCGGCACCGGCATCGTGCACCAGGTCAACATCGAGCACCTGGCCCGCGTGATCTTCCCGCGGACCGAGGAGACGCGGGCGACACACGAGTCGTCGCCTACCCCGACACCTGCGTGGGCACCGACAGCCACACCACGATGGTCAACGGCCTCGGCGTGCTCGGCTGGGGCGTCGGCGGCATCGAGGCCGAGGCGGCCATGCTCGGCCAGCCCGTCTCGATGCTCATCCCCCGCGTCGTCGGCTTCAAGCTGACCGGTGAGCTGCCCGACGGCGCCACCGCCACCGACCTGGTGCTCACGATCACCGAGATGCTGCGCGAGCACGGCGTCGTCGGGAAGTTCGTCGAGTTCTACGGCGACGGCGTCTCCGCGGTGCCGCTGGCCAACCGCGCCACGATCGGCAACATGAGCCCGGAGTTCGGCTCGACCGCGGCGATGTTCCCCATCGACGAGGAGACGATCACCTACCTGCAGCTCACCGGCCGCAGCAAGGAGCAGGTCGCGCTCGTCGAGGCCTACGCCAAGGAGCAGGGCCTCTGGCACGACGCGTCGCGCGAGCCCGCGTTCTCCGAGTACCTGGAGCTCGACCTCGTCCACGGTCGTCCCGTCGCATCGCCGGCCCGAAGCGGCCGCAGGACCGGGTCGCCATCACCGAGGCCAAGCAGGCCTTCCGCGAGGCGCTGCCGACCTACGCCCCCGACGGCGACGACGACCCGGACGACGCCGCGGCGGAGGGCTCCACCGTCGACGAGTCGGTCGAGGAGAGCTTCCCCGCCTCCGACCCGGCCAGCCCGTTCGCCCACGGCAACGGCCAGGCCGGCAAGCCGCACGACGCCGTCTCCGGGCAACGGTGGCAACGGAGCGCGCCTCCAAGCCGACCCGGGTCGTCATGGAGGACGGCACCGAGACCGAGGTCGACCACGGCCACGTGGTGATCGCGGCGATCACGTCGTGCACCAACACCTCGAACCCGCAGGTCATGATCGGCGCCGCGCTGCTGGCCAAGAACGCCGTCGAGCGCGGGCTGACCAGCAAGCCGTGGGTGAAGACGACGCTGGCCCCCGGGTCCAAGGTCGTCATGGACTACTACGAGAAGGCCGAGCTCACCCCGTACCTGGAGAAGCTGGGCTTCTACCTGGTCGGCTACGGCTGCACGACCTGCATCGGCAACTCCGGGCCGCTGCCCGAGCCGGTCAGCAAGGCGGTCAACGAGGCCGACCTCGCCGTCGTCTCGGTGCTCTCGGGCAACCGCAACTTCGAGGGCCGGATCAACCCCGACGTCAAGATGAACTACCTGGCGTCGCCGCCGCTGGTCATCGCCTACGCCCTGGCCGGCTCGATGGACGTCGACCTGAACAACGACCCGCTCGGCCAGGACCCCGACGGCAACGACGTGTTCCTGCACGACATCTGGCCCTCCCCGCAGGAGGTCCAGCGGGTCATCGACCACGCCGTCTCCGCGGAGATGTTCAGCAAGGACTACGCCGACGTCTTCGCCGGCACCGAGCAGTGGCAGAACCTGCCCACGCCCACCGGCGACACGTTCGACTGGGACGCCGACAGCACCTACGTGCGCAAGCCCCCGTACTTCGACGGGATGCCGGCCGAGCCGTCCCCGGTCGAGGACATCTCCGGTGCCCGCACGCTGGCGGTGCTCGGCGACTCGGTGACCACCGACCACATCTCGCCCGGCCGGTTCGATCAAGGCCGACAGCCCCGCCGGCCAGTACCTGCGCGAGCACGGGGTCGACCGCCGCGACTTCAACTCCTACGGCTCCCGCCGCGGGAACCACGAGGTCATGATCCGCGGCACGTTCGCCAACATCCGGCTGCGCAACCAGCTGGTGCCCGGCACCGAGGGCGGCGTCACCAAGAACCACCTGACCGGCGAGACGACGACGATCTACGACGCCTCGCGCGCCTACATCGACGCCGGCATCCCGCTGGTCGTCCTCGCGGGCAAGGAGTACGGCTCGGGCTCCTCGCGCGACTGGGCGGCCAAGGGCACGGCGCTGCTCGGGGTCAAGGCGGTCATCGCCGAGAGCTACGAGCGCATCCACCGGTCGAACCTGATCGGCATGGGCGTGCTGCCGCTGCAGTTCCCCGAGGGCCAGAACCGGGAGTCGCTCGGCCTGACCGGCGACGAGGAGTTCACGATCACCGGCATCACCGCGCTCAACGACGGCGACGTGCCGCGGACCGTGAAGGTCAAGGCCGGCGACGTGGAGTTCGACGCCCGCGTGCGGATCGACACCCCCGGCGAGGCGAACTACTACCGCAACGGCGGGATCATGCAGTACGTGCTGCGGTCCCTGCGGGGTTCCGCCGCCTGATGGCTACAGCACTGTGAACCTGGGCCTGGGCGGTCGCGGTTACCTGCTCACCGGCGCGAGCCGGGGGCTGGGGTTCGCGACCGCCCGCGCCCTGGTCGACGACGGCGCCCGGGTGCTGGTCAGCGCCCGGTCCGCCGACGCCGTCGCCGCGGCCGCCGAGGAGCTCGGCGGTGCGCCGGCGGCCTTCGGCTCCGCCGCTGACCTGGGTGACCCCGGGACGGCCGACCGCCTCGTGGCCGAGACGCAGGAGAAGCTGGGCCGGGTCGACGGAGCGCTGATCAGCGTCGGCGGCCCCGCGCCCGGCACGGTGCTCGAGGCCGCCGAGGACGACTGGCGCGCCGCGGTGGACTCGGTCCTCCTGGGCACGCTGCGGCTGGTCAAGGCCCTGGTCCCGCACCTGGACGACGGCGCCGCGATCGGACTGGTCCTCTCGACATCCGTGCGCGAGCCCATCCCCCACCTGGCCATCTCCAACGGCCTGCGCCCCGGTCTGGCCATGACCGCCAAGGCGCTGTCCGACGAGCTCGGCCCCCGCGGGATCCGGGTGTTCGGGCTGATGCCCGGGCGCATCGCCACCGACCGGATCATCGAGCTCGACGAGGGCACCGGCGACGCCGAGGCCGCCCGGAAGCGGACCGAGGCGGCCATCCCGCTGCGCCGCTACGGCCGGCCCGAGGAGTTCGGCCGGGTGGCCGCCTTCGCGCTCTCCCCCGCCGCCAGCTACCTGACCGGGCTGATGATCCCGGTCGACGGCGGCTCGCTCCGCTCCCCGTGAACGACCCCCTCGCCTCCGCTCGGGGCGGGCCCCTGCGAGGGAGCCCAGTGCTCGTGGCCTGCGCGCACGGCACCCGCAACCCGACCGGACGGCGGCTGATCGCCGAACTGGCCCTCTCCGCCCGCGTGCTGCGGCCGGGACTCACCACCGATGGCCGCGTTCGTCGACGTCCAGCCGCCGACCGTCGTCGACGTCGTCGCCGGCCTCTCGGCGTCCGGTCAGCCGGCGATCGTCGTGCCGCTGCTGCTGTCCGGCGGCTACCACGTGCACGTCGACATCGCGGGCGCCGTCGCGAACGCGGACGGCTCCGTGGCCGCGCGTCCGCTCGGCCCGGACCCCCGGTTGGTCGCGGTGCTCCGGGACCGGCTGATCGAGGCCGGCGCGGATCCGCGCGATCCCTTGACCGCGGTCGTCGTGGCCGCGGCCGGCTCGAGCGACCCGCGCTCCGTCGCCGACGTCGAGGACACCGCCGACCTGCTCCAGCGGGAGTGGGCCGGGGCCGTGACCACGGGTTACGGCTCGGCGGCCCAGCCGACCGTGCCGGATGCCGTGGCCGCTGCTCGACGGGGTGGCGCGGAGCGGGTCGTCGTCGCCTCGTACCTGCTGGCGCCGGGCCACTTCCACGACAAGCTCTCCGGATCGGACGCCGACCTGGTCACCGCTCCCCTGCTGCCCGACGACCGCATCGCCGCCGTCCTGCTCGACCGCTACGACGCAGCGCTGGTGGGCCCAGTCGGCTAGCGGGCCCCGCTCCTGGGGTCGATCTCCCGCTCCAGGAGTGCTGCAGAACCCCCGGTGACAGGAGGAACACCCCAACAGGGGCCGACGGGGCCAGGATCGAGCGCATGACGAGCTCGACGAGTGTGCGCGACTACCCGCAGGCCATCGCTCCGGTCGGCCACGTCGAGCCGGTCCCCCGCCGCGTCCGGGCGCTGCTCGCCGGCCGGACGGTGCTGGACACCACGGCGGCCCGGTACGCGTGGGAGTGGCCGAACTATCCGCAGTACTACGTCCCGCTCGCCGACGTCGCACCCGACGTGCTGGTGGACGAGGGCGCCGAGGAGGAGCGGCAAGCTCGGCCCGGCCCGCCGGCACGGCCTCCGCGTCGGGGACGTGACCCGGCCGGGTGCGGCGTGGGTCCAGCTGTCCGGCGAGCTCCAGGACACCGTCCGCTTCGACTGGAAGGCCCTGGACGCCTGGTTCGAGGAGGACGAGGAGGTCTTCGTCCACCCGCGGAACCCGTACGCCCGCGTCGACGCGATCCGGTCCAGCCGGACGGTGCGGGTCGAACTCGAGGGACGCTGCTCGCGGAGTCGTCGTCCCCGGTGTTCGTGTTCGAGACCGGCCTGCCGACCCGCTACTACGTGCCGCGCACGGCGCTGAACCTCGAGGTGCTCGAGCCGTCGGACACCGTGACCGAGTGCCCGTACAAGGGCCGCACCAGCGCCTACTGGTCGGTGCGGACCCCCGAGCGGCTGCACCGCGACCTCGCGTGGTCCTACGACTTCCCCACCCGGCAGCTCCTGCCGATCACCGGGCTGGCCGCCTTCTACAACGAGAAGGTCGACATCACGCTCGACGGGCGGCCGCTGGAGCGGCCCGTCACCCACTTCTCGCGCTAGGCCTGCCAGCCCAGCAGTTCGCCGCCACCGAAGACGACCACGAACCAGGTGACGGCCGCGACCACCGGGATGACCGGGGTCCACCACGAGCCGCGGAACGCCCAGCGGAAGAGCACGAGCGCCAGCACGATCCACCAGAGCCACAGCGGGATCAGCGCGTATCCCGGGACCACCAGCCCGGAGACCAGGTAGAAGTACCCGACCACCAGGTGCAGCGCCCCAGCGAGGACGGCGACGACGATCGGTCCGGCGCCGCGCACGGTGTCGGTCGGCATGGCCGGAGTATGCCGCGACAGATCGCTACAGCGGCTGCAACGAAGCGCTACTGCGGCGTCAGCAGCCCGCGCAGTTCCTCGGTGAGTGCCTCGCGGGCCTCGGGGTGCTGGTGCCAGGCGGCCGGGGTCGCCTGCAGGAGCGTGATCCGCCAACGCCCGTTGCCCTCGTCGACGGCGACCATCGTGTGCACCGTGTGGAACGCCGGGTCGAAGTCGCTCTCGCCCGGCGGGATCATCCCCGCGTGCGCCAGGAGCACGGCCACACCCGGGGCCACCGGCCGCACCGAGCGGACGACGCCGACGTACGCGGCGGTCTGGTGGCTGCCGAACACCTGCCGCAGATCGGCGGCGATCGACAGCCGACCGCGGTGGTGGCTGCCGTCGAAGCCGATGATGTCCCCGTCGTCGGCGAACCCGGCCGCCACCGATGCGCCGCTGCGCCGGTTCCACCCGTCGAGGAACGCGGCGTAGAGGGCCCGGATCTGGGCGTCCTGCGGGTGTGCTGCCGTCACGTGGGACTCCTCCTGAGCTACTGGGACAGGAGTGACGCTAGTCGTCAGCCGACGGGGACCGTTCGACGCTCGCCGTCGGCGAACTGGGTGCGGTACAGGTCGGCGTAGCGCTTCCCGAGCGCCAGCAACTCATCGTGAGTGCCGGACTCCACGATGCGACCGTCCCTCGACGACCAGGATCTGGTCCGCGCTGCGGATCGTGGACAGCCGGTGCGCGATCACCAGCGACGTCCGCCCGGCCAGCGCCGTGTCCAGGGCGACCTGCACCGCGAGCTCGGACTCGCTGTCCAGGTGGGCCGTCGCCTCGTCGAGGATCACGATGCCGGGCGCCCGGAGCAGCACCCGCGCGATCGCCAGCCGCTGCTTCTCCCCGCCGGACATGCGGTAGCCACGGTCGCCGACGACCGTCTCCAGGCCCTCGGGCAGCGTGCGGACCAGGTCGGCGATCCGGGCGCCCTTCATGGCCGACCACAGCTCCTCCTCGGACGCCTCGGGGCGGGCGTAGAGCAGGTTGGCGCGGATCGTGTCGTGGAACAGGTGGGCGTCCTGGCTGACCACGCCGATGCTGTCGCGCAGCGAGTCGAGGGTGACCCGGCGGACGTCGACACCACCGATGCGGATCACGCCGCCCGTGACGTCGTACAGCCGTGGCACGAGGTTGGCGATCGTCGACTTGCCCGCGCCGGAGTGGCCGACGAGCGCGACGAGCTGGCCCGGCTCGACCCGGAAGGAGACGTCGTGCAGCACGTCGACCGGGCCGCCGTGCTCGGGCAGCGAGACCTCCTCCAGCGACGGCAGCGAGACGTCGGACGCCGAGGGATAGCTGAACGAGACCCCGTCGAACTCGATCGACCGGTCGTCGGTCGGGACGGGGACGGCGTCGGGGGCCTGGCGGATCATCGGCTCGAGGTCGAGCACCTCGAAGACCCGGTCGAAGCTGACCATCGCGCTCATGACGTCGACGCGGACGTTGGCGAGCGCCGTGAGCGGGCCGTACAGCCGGGACAGCAGCAGGGCCAGCGCGACGACGTCGCCGGCGCTGAGCGAGCCGGTGAACGCCAGCCAGCCACCGAGGCCGTAGACGAGCGCGGTCGCCAGCGCGGCGACCAGGGTGAGCGCGGTGAAGAACGCGCGGCCGTACATCGCCGACAGCACGCCGATGTCGCGGACACGTGCGGCCCGGCCGCGGAAGGCGTCGGCCTCGGCCGAGGGCCGCCCGAAGAGCTTGACCAGCATCGCGCCGGCGACGTTGAACCGCTCCGTCATCGTCGCGTTCATCGACGCGTTGAGCCCGTAGGACTCCCGGGTGATCTCCGACAGCCGCTTGCCCACCCGCCGCGCCGGCAGCACGAACAGCGGCACCATGACCAGCGACAGCAGCGTGATCTGCCAGGAGAGCGTCAGCATCACGCCGGCCGTCAGCACCAGACCGATGACGTTGGAGACGACGCCCGACAGCGTCGAGGTGAACGCCTGCTGGGCGCCGATGACGTCGTTGTTCAGCCGGCTGACCAGGGCGCCGGTCTGCGTGCGGGTGAAGAAGGCGACCGGCATCCGCTGGACGTGCTCGAACACCCGGCCGCGCAGGTCGTAGATGACGCCCTCGCCGATCCGCGCGGAGAACCAGCGCGTGCTCAGCGAGATGCCGGCGTCGATGACGGCCAGCCCGGCGATGATCAGCGCGATCTTGACGATCCCGCCTGCGGTGCCGGTCAACCCGGCGATCCGGTTGACGATGTCGCCGGCCAGCAGCGGCGTGATCACGCCGATGATCGAGGAGCGCGACGACCAGCAGCAGGAAGCAGATCAGCTCCCGCCGGTACGGGCGGGCGATGCCGAGGATCCGGCGGACCGTGCCCTTGGGCAACTCCCGGCCCGTGACCGAGGGGTCACGCCGGAACGACCGCATGGCGGCCATGGACGTCATCGAATGGCTCACGTCCACACCGCCTCCTTCCCGTCGACCGGCCAACACGGATTCGCACCGGCCTGTTCCGGAGCAGTGTGTCAGCGGCCTCCGACAAGAGCGTGCAGTCGGCGCACCTGGGCGGCCCGCTCGGCGGCGTCCTGCACGTCCGGCTCGTTCCGGACGGCGGACCGCACCAGCGCCGCGGTCGCCCGGCTGGCGTCCACGGGTGCAGCGGTCAGGGCGGCGACCAGGTCGGCGACGGTGCCGTCGAGCTCCGCGGCAGGGACGACGACGTTCGCCAGCCCGATCGCCCGGGCCTCGGCTGCCCCGACCGCGCGGCCGGTCAGGCAGATCTCCAGCGCCCGCGAGTAGCCGACCAGCTCGACGAGCGTGCTCGTGCCGGTGAGGTCGGGCACGAGGCCGAGCGTCGCCTCGGGCAGCCGGAGCTGCGCGTCGTCCGTGAACACCCGCAGGTCGCAGGCGAGCGCGAGCTGCGCGCCCGCGCCGATGGCGTGGCCGTGCACGGCCGCGACCGAGACGATCCCGGGCGAGCGCAGCCACCGGAAGCCGGCCTGGTAGCCGCGGATGCGTTCCTGCGCCTCCTCCGTGGACAGCCGGCCGAGGTCACCCAGCCCACCGGGGACACCCGGTTCGGGGCTGAACAGGCTGCGGTCGAGACCCGCCGAGAACGACCGACCCGCGCCGCGCAGCACCACCACCCGGACGTCGTCGTCCAGCGACTCCCCCACGGCGGCCAGTGCCGACCACGTCGCGGGTGTCTGGGCGTTGAGCTGGTCCGGCCGGTCGAGGGTGACGGTCAGGACGTCGCCGTCCTGACTCGTGCGGACCCAGCCGTCGTTCTCGAGGTCTCCTGAGGTCACGCCTTCTTACTATTCCGGTTGGCCCCACCGCGGCTGCGCAGTGATGCCCCGGACTCCGACAGCAGCCGGTGCACGAAGCCGTAGGACCGGTTCGTGGACGTGGCCAGGGACCGGATGCTCTCGCCACCGTCGTAGCGCTTCCGCAGTTCGTCAGCGAGTGACGAGCGGTCGCCTCCGGTGATGCGCTTGCCCTTGCCCAGGTCCGCAGTGCTCGTGTCGGCCATGTCTCCCCTCCGTGCCAGCGGCCGGCTCAGGTCAGAGCCAGGAGCCGGTGGAGACATGATCACCCACTCCACCCGCCCCCGCGACGTGAGAAACCGGGTCGTTCCGAGTGGGCCCCGGAGGGGTCCCGAAGGGACGGCCGAAAGGGCTCCACGCAGCGTGGGGACGGCAATTGGCCGCGGTGCGGCCGGAGGACCGACAGATCACAGCGCTAGGCCAGTTCCACGAGGTCGGCGAGGTCCTCGCTCCAGCTGTCCTCGGTGCCGTCGGGCAGCAGGATGACCTTGTCGGGGTTGAGCGCGCGGACGGCGCCCTCGTCGTGCGTGACCAGCACGATCGCGCCCGTGTAGGTGCGCAGCGCGTTGAGCACCTGCTCGCGGCTGGCCGGGTCGAGGTTGTTGGTCGGCTCGTCGAGCAGCAGCACGTTGGCGCCGGAGACGACGAGCGTCGCCATGGCCAGCCGCGTCTTCTCGCCACCGGAGAGGGTGCCGGCGCGCTGGTCGACGGCGTCGCCGGAGAACAGGAAGGCGCCGAGGATCCGCCGCAGCTCGGTGGCAGTGCTGTCCGGCGCCGCCGACTGCATGATCTCGAGCAGGCTCCGGTCCAGGTCGAGGGTCTCGTGCTCCTGCGCGTAGTAGCCGATGCGCAGCCCGTGGCCGGGCTGCACCTCGCCGGTGTCGGCGAGCTCGGTCCCGGCGAGGATGCGCAGCAGCGTCGTCTTCCCGGCACCGTTGAGCCCGAGGACGACGACCCGCGCGCCCCGGTCGACGGCGAGGTCGACGTCGGTGAACACCTCGAGCGAGCCGTAGCTCTTCGACAGCGCCTCCGCGGTCAGCGGGGTGCGTCCGCACGGCGCCGGGGTCGGGAAGCGCAGCTTGGCGACGCGGTCCTGCACGCGGACGGCGTCGAGACCGGCGGCCAGCCGCTCGGCCCGCTTGTCCATGCTCTTCGCGGCCTTGGCCTTGGTGGCCTTGGCGCGCATCTTGTCCGCCTGCGCGGACAGGGCGTCGATCTTGCGTTCGGTGTTGGCCCGCTCCTGCTTGCGGCGGCGCTCGTCGGTCTCGCGCTGCAGCAGGTAGGGCTTCCAGCCGAGGTTGTAGACGTCGACCTCGGCGCGGTTGGCGTCGAGGTGCCACACCTTGTTGACGACGGCCTCGAGCAGCTCCACGTCGTGGCTGATCACGATCAGCCCGCCCTTGTGCGACGCCAGGAACCCCCTGAGCCAGGTGATCGAGTCGGAGTCGAGGTGGTTGGTGGGCTCGTCGAGCAGCAGCGTCTCGGCGTCGGAGAAGAGGATGCGCGAGAGCTCCACGCGGCGGCGCTGGCCACCGGACAGGGTGCGCAGCGGCTGGACCAGCACGCGGTCGGGCAGGCCGAGGTTGGTGCAGATGCGGGCGGCGTCGCTCTCGGCGGCGTACCCACCGAGCGCGGCGAACTGGTCCTCGAGCTGGCCGTAACGGCGGACGGCCTTGTCGCGCTCGGCGTCGTCGGCGGGCTCGGCCATGGCGATCTGCGCCTTGACCAGCTTGTTCCGGAGGACGTCGAGCCCGCGGCCGGAGAGCACGCGGTCGCTCGCGGTGATGTCGAGGTCGCCGCTGCGGGGGTCCTGCGGGAGGTAGCCGATCTCGCCGACGACGTCGACCTTGCCGGCGTGCGGGATCCGCTCCCCGGCCAGCGTGGTGAGGGTCGTCGTCTTCCCGGCGCCGTTGCGTCCGACCAGCCCGATCCGGTCGCCCGGCTGCACGCGCAGGTTCGCGCCACTGATGAGGATGCGGGCGCCGGCGCGGAGCTCGAGGCCGGTCGTCGTGATCACTGAGCCCAGGGTAGGCGCCCCGTGCCACTGGGACGAACCCATTCGAGGTGACATGGGCGGCATCACCCGGCTGAGCGTGTCGGCCTGTGGAAACGGCCCCGTTCCGCCCGGTCCGATTGGAGAATGGGGGCATGCAGCCGCCGAACGGGGCATGGAGCCTGCCGTGCCCGGTGTGCGGCCGGCCGTCGGGCGACACGGGCACCGGCCCCTGCCCCCAGTGCGGCCTGCCCGCCGTGGCCCAGGCCGCGCTGGTGGTCGCCCGGATCGGGACCACCCTCACCGACCTCGCACGCGACCGCGACGCCCTGCTCGCCACGCTCCGGGCCGCGGCACCCGCTGCTCAGCAACCGGCTGCTCCAGCGACCCCGTGGCCGTCCGTTCCCCCGGCCCCGACGCCGTGGATGCCACCGCCGCCTCTCCCACCACCCGCTGCCCCGCTACCGCCGCGCCGCCGGCTCAGCCCGCAGCAGGTGCTCCTGAGCCTGGGCGCCCTCCTCGTGGTGTCGGCCGCGATCACGTTCGTCGCCGTCGCCTGGACGCAGCTCGGCGTCGTCTTCCAGTCCCTCGTGATGCTCGTCGTCACCGCGCTGCTGTGCGGCGCCTCGGCGTGGATCGCCCGGCGCGGCCTGCGGGCCACCGAGGAGGCCCTGGCCGCCGCCGGGGCGGCCCTGATCGCCGTCGACCTCGCCGCCGCGCGCTGGCTGGGCCTGTTCCGGCTGGAGGACGTCTCGCTGCGGCTCTGGTGGGCCGTGTCCTGCGCCGTCCTCGTGGCGGTCGGCGTGCTGCTCGGCCGGCTGACCCGGACGACGGCGACCTGGCCGCTGGTCGCCCTGCTCGCCGCCCAGCCGCTGCCGTTCCTGCTGCTCACCGGCGAGCTGTTCACCGGCCCGGTGGGGGTGGCGGTCGCGCTGGCCGTCGCGGCGGCCGACGTCGTCACCGCGCAGCGGATCCGCCCGTCGCTGGCGCCCATGGCGTGGGTGCTCGCCGGCACGTTCGCGGCCGCCGGGGCCGTGGGTGGGCTGGCGGTGGCCGCCGGGGACGACGCGCTCGAATCGTGGTCGGCGACGGCGGTGCTGGCGCTGGGTGGAGCCGTCGCCCTGCTGCTCGTCAACCGGCGGGCCAGCGCACCGCGCTTCCCCGAGGTCGTGCCGGCGGGCGTCGGGCTGGTGGTCGGGACGGCCCTGGCGCTCTCGCTGCGGACCGTCGGGGACTCAGGGCTACTCGTGGCGGCCGGGATCGGCCTCGCGCTGCTGGTCGCCGCCGTGCTCACGGTGGGCCGGACCGCCGTCACCGCACTGCTGGCGGGAGGCGGGGTGGCGGCGACGCTCGTGCCCGCCGGCTTGCTCGCCGACCAGCAGCGGCTCGGCGAGTTCGCGCTCGTGGCGCTCGGTCTGACCGTGCCGGCCGCGCTCGCCGCGGTCCGGATCCCGGCGCTGCGGTCAGCCAGGCGACCGGCACGGCGCTGCTGGCGCCACTCGTCGCGATCCTGTGCGCGTACGCGGACGAGGTCTTCTCCGCGCCGGTCGCGGGGCTGCTGCTCGCCGTGCTCGGCGCCGTCGCGTTCGGACTGGCCACCCTGCGCTCCGGCCGTCCCGAGGAGTGGGTGTGCGCGGCCGGCGGTGCGCTGGCCGGTGCCATGGCCGGCCTGGTCACCGGCACGGTCGGCGCCTGGGGCCAGGTCGCCATCCAGCTCGCCGTCGTCGGCGTGGCCGCCGGCTGCTACGCCGTCGTGGCCGGACGGCGGCCGGTCGCCGTGCTCGCGGTGACCGACCTGGTGCTCGCCTCCTGGATCGCCGTCGGCGGCGCCGGGATCGAGACGCCGGAGGCGTACACGCTGCCCGCCGCGGTCGGGCTCCTGCTGATCGCGCTGCCCAACCTCCGCGCCGGTGCTGCCTCCTGGGCGGCCGAAGGCGCGGCCGTCGGGGTCGCTCTCGTGCCGTCCGCGCTGGTCGTGGTGATGGAACCGACCTCACTCCGGCTGGTGCTCGTCGTCGCCGCGGCGACCGCCGCGACGGTGGCCGGCACGCTGCTGCACCGCCAGGCGCCGTTCGTCCTCGGCGCCGCGACCCTGCTGCTGGTGGTCGTCGGCCGGCTCGCGCCCTACACCCCGCTGGTGCCGTGGTGGGTCACGCTCGGCGCCGCGGGCATCCTGTTCTTCTTCGTCGGCGGCACCTACGAGCGCCGTCGTCAGCAGGCCCGCGAGGCGGTCGCCTGGGTCGCGCAGATGCGCTAGGCGGGGCTGGGTTCCGCCGCCTTCCGCTCCCGCCGCGACCTGCCGAACCGCAGGTACAGGGCGGGGATGACGAACAGGCTGAGAAGCGTCGAGGTGAACAGGCCGCCGAGGATGACCACGGCCAGCGGATGCTCGATCTCCTGGCCCGGCCGCTCCCCGAACACCACCAGCGGCACAAGCGCGAGACCGGTCGCCAGCGACGTCATCAGGATCGGCGCCAGCCGTTCCTTGGCGGCGCGCAGGACGAGCTCGACGCCGAACGCCTGTCCCTCCTCCCGTTCGAGGTGCTGCGCATGGCTGATCAGCAGGATGCCGTTGCGCGCCGCGATCCCGAACACCGTGAAGAAGCCGACCAGCGACCCGATGGACAGGATGCCGCCGGTGGCGAACGCCGCCAGGACACCGCCGACCAGCGCGAGCGGCAGCGTGATGAACGACAACAGCGCCAGCCGCGAGCTGCCCAGGGCCACCGTCAGCAGCAGGAAGATCGCCGCCAGCGAGACCGCACCCATCGCGAAGAGCCGGTTCTGGGCCGACTGCTGCTCCTCGAACTCCCCGAGCAGCTCGACGTGGTAGCCGCGGGGGAAGTCGTGCGCCTCGAGCTGGTCCTCGAGCTCCTCCCCCACCGTGCCGATGTCCACACCGTCGACGTCGGCGAGGATGTCCAGGTGCCGTGACCCGTCTTCGCGGTCGATCGAGTTCGGGCTGGGCCGGATCTCCACGGTGGCGACATCGCTGAGCTTGATCCGCTGCCCGCTCGGGGTGTCGATCAGCAGGTTCTCGATGTCCGGCACGCTGTCGCGGGCCTCCGGCACGCTCCAGACCACGACGTCGTAGGCCCGTCCCCCGCGGAAGATGTCACCGACCTCCTCGCTGGCGACCATGACCGCGGCCGCCCGGCGCACGTCACCGGGCTTGAGCCCGTACCGGGCGGCTCGGTCGAGATCGACCTCGACGTCGATCTGCGGGACGTCGGTGTGCAGGTCGACGTGCTCGTTCACGACGCCGTCGATCCCGCCGAGGATGTCCTCGACCTCCTGCGCCTGCTCCCCGAGCGTCTCCAGGTCCTGACCGAACAGCCGGACGACGATGGGGTCACTGCCCCCGGCGACGACCTCCTTCGTCCGTTCGTCCAGGTAGGTCTTCCGGTCCCGGAACAGGCCGGGGTAGTGGGCGACGACCTCGTCGATCGCGGCGATCGTCTCGTCGTAGTCGACATGCGGATCGATGCTGATCCAGTTCTCGCCGAAGTTGATGCCGTAGGGCTCGTCGCCCTGGAATGCCTGGCCGAGGTGTGCGCCGAAGTTGCGGACCCCGGGGATGGCCAGCAGGTCCTCGCTGGCCGCGAGGGTGATCCGTTGCATCTCGGTGGACGACGTGCCTGGCTGGGCCACCCAGTGCATCAGGAAGTCACGCTCCTTGAAGTGCGGGAGCAGTGCCTGGCCGAGCAGCGGGAGCACCAGCAGAGCCAGCAGCAGGAGCACGCCGGTGCCCGCGTACACCCGCCCCGGCTTCCGGATGACCCGTCGTAGCAGCCCGGTGTAGCCGGCCTGCAGACGGCGCACCACCGGCGACTCGCGCCGCTCGATCGGCGCCTTGCGCAGCATGATCAGCGTGAGCGACGGCGTCACGGTGAGGGCGACGACCATCGAGGTGAGGATCGCCAGGGTGTAGGCCAGCGCGAGCGGCTGGAAGAAGGCCCCGGTGAGTCCCTGGAGGAGGAACACCGGTACCGACGCCGCGACGATGATCAACGTCGCGAACACGATCGGGCTCCGGACCTCGAGCGACGCGTCGAGGATGACCTTGGCGGTGGACGCACCGCTCCCCGCCAGCCGGTGCTGGCGCAGTCGTCGCACGATGTTCTCGACGTCGATGATCGCGTCGTCCACCAGCGCGCCCAGGGCGATCACCAGCCCAGCGAGCGTCATCGTGTTGATCGTCTGGTCCTGCGCGTAGAGGACGAGCAAAGTTGCGGTGATCGACAGCGGGATCGTCAGCAGGCTGATCAGGGCCACCCGCCACTCGAACAGGAACAGCGCCAGGATCACCACGACCAGCAGGAAGCCGAGCACGATCGCGTCGCTGAGATTGTCGATCGCGGTCTGGATGAAGTTCTCCTGCTGGAACAGCGTCGAGTCGAACCGGATGCTGGGCAGGGCCGGCTCGAGGTCCTTGACGACCTCCTCGACGCCGCGGGTCAGCTCGACGGTGTCGGCCCACGGCAGCTTCTCGACGATCAGCATCAGCCCGAGGCCGTCGTTGACGGCGCCGTCGCCGAGCAGCGGCTGGTGGTCCTCGACGACGTCGGCGACGTCCCCGAGCTGGACGATCGGCCCGGCTCCGGTCGCGTCCTCGCCCGGCGGCGCGGTCTCGATGGGCACCTGCGCCAGGTCGTTGGGCGTGATGATCGGCAGCACGCTGCGCACGTTCAGGCGCTGGTTGGGCGTCTCGACGATGCCGCCGGGACCGATGATCGACCCCTCGTCGTGCAGCAGCAGCCCGGAGTCGACGGCCTCGGCGGTCGTCTCCATCACCTGGTTCAGGCTGATGTCGCGCTCCGCCATGGCGTCCGGGCGGACCTGCACCTGGAGCATCTGCAGCCGCTCGCCCCACAGCGTGACGTTCGCGACGCCGGGCACCTGGAGCAGCCGGGCGCGGACGGTCCAGTAGGCGGTCATCGACATCTGGATCAGGGACTGGTCGTCCGACGACATGCCGATCTTGACCGCCCGGCTGGTCGCCGACGCCGGCGCCAGCATCACCGGCGGCGCGGCCCAGGTGGGCAGTGTCGCGCTGACCGCCGTCATCCGCTCCTGCACCAGCTGGCGGGCCTCGATCAGGTCCACCCCGCGGTCGAAGATGAGCTCCACGCTGGAGAGCTGGGGCGAGGACTTCGACCGCAGGATGTCCAGCCCGTCGACCCCGTTGAGGGCCTGCTCGAGCGGGACCGTGACGAGCTCCTCGACATCGGCGGTCGACAGGCCGAGGCAGACCGTCTGGACGATGACGCGGGGCGGCGCGAACTCAGGGAAGACGTCGAGGCGCGAGGACGGGAGGACGACGACCCCGACCGCCATGAGCAGCGCGCCGAGCGCGGCGACGAGGTGCCGGAACCGCAGGCTGGTCGCGACCGTCCAGCCCATCAGCGTCCGCCGCTGGTCGACCATCACTCACCACCGCTGATGCCGGCCTCCACGCCCACCAGCTCGGCGGCACCCACCGTCACGACCTCGGTGCCGGGATCCGGGCCGCTGGTCAGCCGGACCTCGTCTCCGTCGATCGAGTCGATCGTGATCGACTCCCGCTGGTAGACCCGTGGCTCGAGTTCGACGAACGTCCAGGTGGCCCCGTCGGCGTCGTAGACGACGGCGGCGTACGGGACGGCCAGGTTGCCCGCCGTGCCGCTCACGGGAGCGGTCTCGACGCCGAGCCGCTCCACCGACTCCTCGGTGAGCGTCAACCGCGACGGTCCGCCGTCGGGATCCGGCTCCACCGACGCCGCGGCAGCGATGGCCTCCTCCGCCTCCGAGCCGGCCGCCGCGGTCTGGCAGCCGGCGAGCACGAGTCCAGCGACGGCGAACAGCGAGGCGATCCCATAAGGCCGACCCATCCGCATCACGGCAGTTCCTTCCCGTCGTCCGTCTCGCGGGCTGACGATCTGTGCGCCGTCGGCGCGTTCCTGCCCGCGGTCCGGCAACTCGCCGTCGGGGGTGTCGGGGCCGACGACCGGCGCCGGGCGGAGTGCCCCGAAGGCGGCGACGAGCGCCGGGACCAGGAAGAGCACGACGACCGTCGAGGTGACCAGTCCGCCCAGCAGGGCGACCGCGAACGGCTGCAGCACCTCGTGGCCCGCGCCGCCGCCCATGACGACGGCCGGGACGAACACCGCGGCGGTGACGAGCACGGCGACGACCACCGCGGGCGCCTGCTCGCGCGCGGCCGCCCGGAGCGCGTCGGGGGCAGGGGTCGCCCCGTCGGGACCCCGCAGGACCTGAGCGCGCCGGAGCAGGACCAGCGACTGGCGGACCGCCAGGACGACTACCGCGAGGATCGCGGCCAGCACGCCGACGGAGCGAGCCCCGCCGACGAGGTAGGAGGCCAGCAGCGCCCCGCTCCCGGCCAGCGGTGCGGAGACGAACAGCACCGACGCGCCCCGCCAGCTGTTCGTGGCCGCCTGGAGCAGCAGGAAGGCCAGCACTCCCGCGCCGATTGCCGCGAGCAGGACCTGCCACCGGTCGTCGGCCCGCTCGACCGCGTCGCCGAGCACCTCGGCGCGGTACTCGTGCTCCATGGTCATCTGGCGCAGCCGCTCCGTGGCGGCGGCGGCCACCTCGGCCGCGTCACGACCGCGGACCTCGGCGATGACGTCGAGGCTGCGGGCGACGCCGTCGTGCGCGATCACGGTGGGGGTGGCGGCGACGGCGACCGTCGCCACGTCACCGAGGGGCACCGGCGTCCCGGACGGCGTGTGGACGAGCAGGGCCTCCAGCGCCGCGACGTTCGAGCGGGTCTCGGGAGTGCCCCACACGACGACGTCGAAGATCGCCTGCTGCTCGTACAGGCTGCCGACGGTGATGCCGGAGACCATCGTGCTGACCTCGCGGCGCACGTCGCCGGGCCGCAGGCCGAAGCGCTCCGCATCCTCGAGGTCGACCTGCACCGACACGGTCGGCTGGCTGACCAGCGGCTCGACGCGGGGAGAGACGACGCCCTCGACGGTCTGCATGGCCTGTCGGACCAGCTCGGCCTGCTCCTGCAGCGTCGGGTAGTCCGCGCCGAAGACGCGCACCACCAGGTCGTCGCCGGTCGACTCGCTCACCGCGGCCAGCCGGTCCTCGGCGTACGTGCTCACCGAGCCGCGCAGGCCGGCGTAGCCCGCGACCGTCGACCGGACGGCCGCGAGCGTGTCGGTGTAGTCAGCGTCGCCGTCGACCGTCAGCCAGATCTCTGCGGCGTCCACGTCGACGACCTCGTCCGCGCCGACGGCCCGGCCGACGTGCATGCCCACCGACGCCACGCCGTCCAGCCCGCGGAGCTCCTCCGCGGCCCGGCCGGTGATGCGGTCCATCTCGGAGAGGGACGTGCCCGGCGCCGCCTCCAACCGCACCAGGACGTTGCGGTCCTCGAGGCCGGGCAGCACCGAGCCGGACCCGAGCGCGGGCAGCCCGGCTCCCAGCAGCCCGGCCAGCACGACGAGCCCCAGGACGGCGGCGGCGGTGCGGCCCATTGTCGGCCCGGCGAGGCGGTCGTGGCCACGGCGCACCCAGCCGGGGAACGCCGCCGATCGACGGCCGTCCTCCACGATGGCAGGCAGCACGAAGGTGAGCACCGGGGTCACGACCAGCGCGACGACGAACGACGCCAGGAGGGCGAGGGCGAAGGTCAGGACCGCCGGTCCGACGAACGCCCGCGCCGGGCCGGTCAGGAACAACAGCGGGACGAGGACGACGAGCACCAGGACGGTCGCATAGGCCAGCGGGCTCCGCCGCTCGCGCACGGCGGCCCCCAGGAACGCGCCCGTCAGCGACTCCCCGGCCGCGCGCCGCTCCTGGGCACGGGCCTGCACGGCGGCCACGTCGCCGACCGCGTCGTCCACCACCAGCGCCGTCACCGCGGCGAGCCCCAGCAGGGTCATCGTGGTCAGCGGCGCGTCCCCGGTCCGCAGCACCAGCAGGGCCGCGGTCAGTGACGTCGCAACCGCGCCGAAGACGATCAGCGCCGTCCGCCAGGACATGGTCAGCAGGCCGACCACGAGCAGCATGAGCGCCAGCCCGACGAGCGCGGCGATCGCGAGCCGGCTGCCGGCGGACTCGAGGTACCCGGCGGGCCGGTACACGTCGGTCTCGACGGTGATGCCGGTGAGCCCGGCGGACATGGCCGCCAGGGCCGCCTCGACGTCCTCGGTCACCTGCGCGACGTCGGCATCGGGGAAGCGCTCGACGACCAGCATCAGGCTCCGCTGCCCGTCCTGGCTCGCGTCCCCGATGAGCGGCTGGTGGTCCTCGAGCACGTCGGCGACGTCCCCGAGCCGCAGTCCGCCGCCCGGCACGCCCTCGATGGCGACGTCGGCGAGTTCCTCGGACGTCGTGATCGGCGAGACGTGCTGGACCCCGATGCGCTGGTTCGGCGTCTCCACGAAGCCACCCGTGCCGGGGGTGGACGCCTCGACGAAGCTCAGCGGGGACACCCACAACGCGTTGCCCGTCGTCTCGATGAGCTGGGTCAGCGTGACGTCGTTGCTCCGCAGCCGATCCGGGTCGACCTGCACCTGGAGCTGGCGCTCCCGCTGACCCCAGATGGAGACCTGGGAGACCCCCGGGATCGCCATCAGGCGGGGCCGCATCTGCCAACGGGCGAGCACCGACATCTCGATCAGGGAGACGTCCCCGGACGTCATCGCGACCATCGCCACCCGGCTGGTGGACGCCGTCGGCTGCACCATCACCGGCGGGGCGCCGACGTTCGGGAGAGCGGCGGCCTGCGTCATCCGCTCAGCGACCATCTGCCGGGCGAGGTAGAGGTCGGTGCCCTCCTCGAAGGTCAGGTCGATGGCCGAGAGGCCCGGCATCGACTGGGACTCGATTCGGTCGAGCCACGGGATGCCGTTGAGCAGGTCCTGCTCGAGCGGGGTGGTGATGAGCTCCTCGACCTCCTCGGCCGACAGGCCGAGGGCCTCGGTCTGCACCTGGACCGCCGGTGGTTCGAACTCCGGATAGACATCGAGCGGGGTGTCGTCCAGCTGCACCACAGCGAGGGCGAGGACGGCGACGACGCCGGCGATCACCAGCCGCCGCATTCGTACCGCCGAGTCGGTCAACCAGGTCACCATCGAGCACCTCCGGGTGCGCGAAGCGCAAGCACCTGCGGGGTCACCGGGCACGGCGGCTGAACCGCGTCCCGCCCCGATCCGTGCAGGAACGTATAGACGCGTTTCATGACCCGCGTCACCCTGCGAGGTGACCGAACGGAGTCGTTCCGTTGGGCCCACCGGTACCCCGGGGGGAGGCCGTCTCCCCCTCCAGGGGAGGAGAGACGATGACCGGAATCGCACCCGTGCCCATCCGGTCCGTCATCCGCCAGGACTTCGCCCTGGCACTGCTCGTCACCCTGCTGACGCTGGTCGGTTCAGGTATCTCCGTCGGCGACGACTTCGAGGTGGCGCTGCTGCATCACGTGTGGCCCTGGCTGCCCGGTTCCGGCGGCCTGCTGCTGCTGGTGGCCGGCGCACTCCCGCTGACGTTCCGCCGCGTCGCGCCGCTGTCGGTCTTCGCGGTCTGCGCCGCAGCATCCCTCGGTTACCAGGCGCTCGGGTTCCTGCCGGAGCCGCTGCCGCTCGGGGTGCTCGTAGCCCTGTACAGCGTCGCGGTGACCCGCGGTCCGCTCGTGTGCAGCCTGGCCGGTGCCGCGTACCTGTTCTCGCTCACCGTCGTCGCGATGCTGCGCCTGATGCCGATCAGCGACGACCAGTACTTCACCGACCTCGTCGCGGTCATCGCGACGGTGACGCTCGGCTATGGAGTCGCTCTGGGCCGCGCCCGCGCCGAGGTCGCCGAACAGCGGGCGGCCGTGCTGGCCCGCGACCAGGACCGGCGGGTGCAGGCGGCGATGGAGCAGGAGCAGGCGCGCATCGCCCGTGAGGTCCACGACATCGTGGCTCACGAGATGAGCGTGATCGTCGCCCAGGCGGCCGCAGCCCGCCGGGTCTTCGCGGACCAGCCGCAAACCGCTGCGGGCGCACTGGAGTCGATCGAGGCCCTGGGCCGGGACGGACTGGACGGGCTGCGTCGGCTGATGTCGCTGCTGCGGACGGATCCAGGCGCACCCGAGCGGTCTCCGCAGCCGGCGCTCGACCGGCTGCCCCCGCTGCTCGAACAGGTGCGCCGTGCCGGGCTCCCGGTCGACCTGGTCATCCACGGACGACCGCGACCCCTGCCGGCGACCGTGGAGCTGAACGCCTACCGGATCGTGCAAGAGGCGTTGACGAACACGCTCAAGCACGCCGGCCCGACGCGGGCGACGGTCACCCTCGACTACGAGGGCGAGGCGCTGCGGGTGGAGGTGACCGACGAGGGCGTAGGGCTGGCCGAGCGCCGGCGCGAACGCCCGTCGTCCGCCGGATTCGGCCTGCTCGGCATGCAGCAGCGGGCGGCGCTCCTGGGCGGGCAGCTGGTCGCCGGACCGGAGCGGGGGAACGGCTTCCGGGTGATGGTGCGGCTGCCCCTGGCCGGGACGTCGGCATGACCATCCGGGTCCTCGATCGCCGACGACCAGCCGCTCATGCGGTCCGCCCTGCGGACCTGTCTGGCCGCGGAACCGGACATGTCCGTCGTCGGCGAGGCATTCGACGGGATGGAGTGCGTGCGCCTGGCCCAGCGGCTGCGCCCGGACGTCGTCGTCATGGACGTGCGGATGCCGATCATGGACGGCATCGAGGCCACCCGACGGGTGGTGGCCCAGGTCGACGGCCGCCCGACCCGGGTCCTGGTGATGACGACGTTCGACCTCGACGAGCACATCATCGACGCGCTGCGAGCCGGCGCCAGCGGCTTCCTCGTGAAGGACGCCCCGCCGGAAGACCTGATCCGCGCGGTCCGGATCATCGCGGCCGGGGAGGCGGTGCTCGCCGCCGTCGGTCACCCGGCGGCTGCTGGACCTGCGGGCGGGCACCCTGCCCCCCGTGACGTCCGCCGCCCGCGACGCGGCGCTGGCCGGCCTCACCGCGCGGGAGCGGACCGTGCTCCGGCTGGTGGCCCGCGGCCTGCCCAACTTCGAGATCGCCCACGTCATGGACCTCGCGCCGAGCAGCGTGAAGACCCACATCGGACACCTGTTCGCGAAGCTCGGATTCACCGACCGGGTGCAGCTCGTCGTCTTCGCCTACGAGCACGAACTGGTGCGTCCGGGATCGCCGGAGCCCCGGGCGCCGGACGGTCCGCCCCCGCACGCGCGGCCGGTGCCGCGTCACCGGACTTGGTGAGCCGCTGCCTCGGCAGGCCCTTACCGTGGGACGGGACGGTCGGACGGAGGCGGTATGGACGGGACCCGTCGCACGCCGCCGCTCCCCTCCCGGGTCCGGCCCCGACATCTGGTGCTGTGGGTCGGCGCCGTGCTGCTGGTCAGCGCGGGTGCCGCGCTGGCCTCGGCGTACGGCGGTGCATGGGCGCGGGCGCTCATGCTCGTGCTGGCGGCCATCGCCACCGGTGTCGCCCTGCGCTACGCCCGCCTGCACGACTCGGCCGAGGCGCTCGCCGCCGTGGCGGCCGCGCTCGCGCTGGCCGGCACCGCGCCGAGCGGTCTGACGCTCGACGGCGAGCCGGTCACCGCCGCGGTGCTGGCCGTCGTCCTCCTCGGACTGCACTGGCTGAGCCCGAGCACGATCGTCTGGCCGCTCGCCTCCTGGGGAGCCGCCCAGCTCGCCGTCCTGCGCACCCTGGACGACGTCCCCGAGGTGCTGCACACCGGGGCGTACCTGGTCGTCGCGCTCGTCGGGCTCGGGGTGGCGCTGTTCGGCCGGCCGGTCCTGGGGCGGATCGCGCTCGTCACGACGGCGCCGTGGTGGGTGGCCGGGGTGGGAACCGGGACGGCGTCGGCGTGGACGGACACCGGTCCCCTCGCCTGGCTCTCCGCGCTGCTCGTCGTCGCCGCTGCCGCTGGGCTCCTGCCTACCCGGCTGCGCGAGCCACTCGATCCGCTGCTCGGTCCGCCGCGCGCCGTGCCCGTGCTCGCCGGCGTCGTCGCCGGAGTCGCGGCGGTCGGCCCGTTCTCGTCGCTCGACCCCGTCGTCCTGGCGGTGACCGGCTTCGTCGGCGTCCTGCTGGCGACGGTGCCGCCGGCGGTGCTGACCGGCTGGCGGCACGGGTTGTTCGTGCCGGTGACCGTCGCCGCCGGACGTCGTGGTGAGCGGTCTCTGCCTGGCGCAGCTCGCGACCGCCGGCCGCTGGTCGGCCCTGAGCCTGCTCCTCCTGCTGACCGCCCTCTCGACGGTCCCCGTGGTGATCCGCCGGCCGGACGAGCGGCCGGTGGCGCTGCCGACCGTGGTCGGATGCCTCGCCGCGTCGGTCCTGCTCGCCCTGCCCGACCGGATCCTGACGCCGGGAGTCGCGGCCGCGCTGCTCACCGTCCTCTACGCGGTGGCGCTGGTGGTCGGGTCGGCATTCGACACCGGCTCCCGGACGGCGACGGCCCGGGTGGCGGCGCTGGCCGCCGTCTCTGCGGTGCTGTTGGTGGCCGCGGACGGCGACCGCCAGGTGCTGGCCGCCCACCTCGCCGTGCAGGGCGCGTGCACGCTGGGCTGGGCGTGGCGGACCGGGGCCGTCACCGCGTGGCGGGTGGGCGCGGCCCAGCTGGTGGTGGCCGTGTGGGTGTTCGCGGCGGCCGGCGACCTGCACCACGTCGAGTGGTACACGCTGTCCGCGGCCGCCGGGCTGTTGATCGCAGCGGGCCATCGGCTCCGGAGCGGCCCGTCGTGGCCGACGTGGGGGCCGGCGCTGCTCGTGGCCGTCGTCCCGTCGGCCGCACTAGCGGTCATCGCGCCGGACGCCGCGCGCGCCGTGGGGGTGCTGGTGGCCGCCGCGGCCGCTCTGCTGCTCGGCACGCTGGCCGAGCTGCGGGCTCCGCTGCTGGTCGGGGCGTTCTCCGCGCTGTGGATCGCGGTCGGCTTCGGCGTCCGGGCCCTGCCCTGGCCGCTCGGCACCGCGCTGGTGGTCGGGCCCTTCTGCTCGCGCTGGGGATGCGCGGCGAGCGCCGTCCCGTCGCCGGGTTCGGCGCCCGCCTCGCTGACTTGAGATGGGACCCTCGCGCCCCCGCCGAGCTGCGGCGCGGAGCGTCTAGACCCGGAAGCCGAGGGCGCGCAGCTGCTCGCGGCCGTCGTCGGTGATCTTGTCCGGGCCCCACGGCGGCATCCAGACCCAGTTGATCCGGATGTCGTCGACCAGGCCGGGGCCGGGGCCGCCGGTCAGCGCCTGTCGGGTCTGGTCCTCGATGACGTCGGTCAGCGGGCACGCGGCCGAGGTCAGCGTCATGTCCAGGATGGCGACGTTGCTGTCGTCGACGTCGATGCCGTAGACGAGGCCCAGGTCGACGACGTTGACACCGAGCTCGGGGTCGACGACGTCGCGCATGGCCTCCTCGAGGTCCTCGAGCAGGGCCGTCTTGTAGGCGGGCAGCTCGGGAGCTGCGGCGTCAGTGGCGGGGGCGTTCTCGGTCATCAGTTGCCTCCCCAGGCTCGGGCGCTGGCGTCCTTGAGGGCCATCCAGCTCATCAGCGCGCACTTGATGCGCGCGGGGTACTTGGACACACCGGCGAACGCGACGGCGTCCTCCAGTTCGTCCTCCAGCTTCTCGGCGACCGAGGTGTCGCCCTTGGCCTGCATCAGCGTCACGAAGTGGTCGCCGGTCTCCAGGGCCTGCGGCACCGTCTTGCCGACGACGAGGTCGTACATCGCCGACACCGACGCCTGGCTGATCGAACAGCCCATGCCCTCGTAGGAGACGTCGCTGATCGTGTCGCCGTCGAGCTTCACGCGCAGGGTGACCTCGTCGCCGCAGGTGGGGTTGACGTGGTGCACCTCGGCGTCGAACGGCTCGCGCAGTCCGCGGCCGTGCGGGTTCCGGTAGTGGTCCAGGATGATCTCCTGGTACATCGACTCGAGCTGCATCAGGCGGGTGCCTCCTCCGGCGTCACGCCGAAGAAACGCTGCGCCGCCCGCACACCTTCCACGAGCGCGTCGACGTCGTCGTAGCCGGTGTGCACGTAGAACGTCGCGCGGGTCGTCGCCGGCACCCCGTACCGCCGGACGACCGGCCACGCGCAGTGGTGCCCGACCCGGACGGCGATGCCCCGGTCGTCGAGCACCTGGCCGACGTCGTGCGGGTGGATGCCCTCGACGGTGAAGGAGACCGCGCCCCCGCGGGCGACCGTGTCGGGCGGGCCGATGACGGTGACGCCGGGGATCGCGGCCAGCTGCTCGAGCGCGTAGCCGGTCAGCGCGTGCTCGTGCGCCTCGACCTTGTCCATGCCGAGGCCCTGCAGGTACTCGACGGCGGCGGCCAGGCCGATCACCTGGGCGGTCATCGGGACGCCGGCCTCGAAGCGCTGCGGCGGGGCGGCGAAGGTGCTGCCCTCCATGCGGACGACCTCGATCATCGAGCCGCCGGTCAGGAAGGGCGGCAGCTTCTCCAGCACCTCGTAGCGGCCCCAGAGCACGCCGACGCCGGTGGGACCGAGCATCTTGTGGCCGGAGAAGACGAGGAAGTCGGCGCCGAGCTCGGTGACGTCGACCGGCGAGTGCGGCACGGACTGGGCGCCGTCGACCAGCACCAGGGCGCCGACCTCGCGCGCCCGCGCCACGATCGGCGCCAGCGGGTTGATCGTGCCGAGGATGTTCGACTGCTGGGTGACGGCGACGAGCTTGGTGCGCTCGGTGACGACCGCGTCGAGGTCGGACAGGTCCAGCCGGCCGTCGTCGGTCAGGCCGAGCCAGCGCAGGGTCGCCCCGGTGCGCTCGCACAGCTGCTGCCACGGCAGGAGGTTGGCGTGGTGCTCCATCTCGGTGACCACGATCTCGTCGCCCTGGCCGACGGCGTAGGTCCGGAGCTCGGGCTCCTTCGCCGTCGCGGCGTTGGACAGCGCGTAGGCGACGAGGTTGATGCCCTCGGTGCTGTTGCGGGTGAAGACGATCTCCCGCTCGGGGGCACCGATGAACGCGCCGATGGTGGCGCGGGCGGCCTCGTAGGCGCCGGTCGCCTCCTCGGCGAGCTGGTGGGCTCCCCGGTGCGGCGCGGCGTTGACGTTCTCGTAGAACCAGCGCTCGGCGTCGAGCACCTGGCGCGGCTTCTGCGAGGTGGCCCCGGAGTCGAGGTAGACCAACGGCTTCCCGTCCCGCACGGTGCGGCTCAGGATCGGGAAGTCCGCCCGGATCGCCTCGACGTCCAGGGGAAGGGGCGTGCGCGCCCCCGTATCAGGACGCGAAGCGGTGGCGGTCATGCCGACGCGCCCTCCGCGGCGGCCTTCTCCAGGCTCGCCTGCTCGTTGGAGTCCTTGACGTAGGCGGCGTAGCCCTCGTTCTCGAGCTTGTCCGCCAGCTCGGAGCCGCCCTCGTCGACGATCCGGCCCGCCACGAAGACGTGCACGAAGTCGGGCTTGATGTAGCGCAGGATCCGCGTGTAGTGGGTGATCAGCATGACGCCGACGTCGCTGTCCTCGCGGCTGCGGTTGACGCCCTCGGACACGACCCGCAGCGCGTCGACGTCGAGGCCGGAGTCGGTCTCGTCGAGGATCGCGATGCGCGGCTTGAGCAGCCGCATCTGCAGGATCTCGTGGCGCTTCTTCTCACCGCCGGAGAAGCCCTCGTTGACGTTGCGCTCGGCGAACGCCGAGTCCATCTCGAGAGCGGTCATCTCGGTCCGCACGTCCTTGACCCAGGTGCGGAGCTTCGGCGCCTGGCCGGTGACGGCGGTCGCGGCGGTGCGCAGGAAGTTCGACACCGAGACGCCGGGGACCTCGACCGGGTACTGCATGGCCAGGAACAGGCCGGCGCGGGCGCGCTCGTCGACGGTCATCGCGAGGACGTCCTCGCCGTCGAGGGTCACCGTGCCGCGGGTGATCGTGTACTTCGGGTGGCCGGCGATCGAGTACGCCAGGGTCGACTTGCCGGACCCGTTCGGCCCCATGATCGCGTGGGTCTCGCCCGAGCGGATGGTCAGGTCGACGCCGCGGAGGATCTCCTTCGCGTCGTCACCCTCCCCCACGGTGACGTGCAGGTCGCGGATCTCCAGGACGGACACTCGTGCTCCTCAGCTGTTGGCCGCGATCGGGAGGGCGCCGTCTGATCTTCGATGTGTCGACGAAGACGTCCTCCCCGTCCACGCGGACCGGGTAGACGGACACCGGCTCGGTGGCCGGAAGGTTGGTGGGCTCGCCGGTGCGCAGGTCGAAGCACGACCCGTGCAGCCAGCACTCGATGGTCGGGGCGCCCTTGAACCGCTCGACCTCGCCCTCGGAGAGGGCCACTTCGGCGTGCGAGCAGACGTCCTCGACGGCGTAGACCTGGCCCTCGAAGCGGACGACGGCGATGTCGATGTCGTCGAGCTCGACGCGCAGGGCGCCCGGCTCGGCGACGTCGGACAGCGCGCACACCCGCTCGAAACTCATGCCGAGACCGCCTGCTCCTCCAACCCGGGGAGGGCGCCGAGGCGGGCCTCGATGGTGCCCATCAGGCGGTCCTGCAGCTCGCGGCGAGGCCGATCTGCTGGACGACGTCGGCGAAGAAGCCGCGCACGACGAGCCGGCGGGCGGTCTCGGCGTCGATGCCGCGCGAGCAGAGGTAGAACAGCTGCTCGTCGTCGAACCGGCCGGTGGCGCTGGCGTGGCCGGCGCCGACGATCTCGCCGGTCTCGATCTCCAGGTTGGGCACCGAGTCGGCGCGGGCGCCGTCGGTGAGCACCAGGTTGCGGTTGAGCTCGTAGGTGTCGGTGCCGGTGGCCGCCGGGCGGATGCGGACGTCGCCGATCCAGACCGTGTGCGCGTCCTCGCCCTGCAGCGCGCCCTTGTACTTGACGTTGCTGCGGCAGTTCGGCACGGCGTGGTCGACCCAGAGCCGGTGCTCGAGGTGCTGGGTCTCGTCGGCGAAGTAGACGCCGTAGAGGTCCGCGGACCCGCCGGGGCCGGAGTACTGCACGTTGCTGACCAGCCGGACGAGGGCGCCGCCGAGGCTGACCACGACCTGCTTGAACGTGGCGTCGCGGCCGACGACGGCGTCGTACTGGCCGCCGTGGAGCGCGCCGGGCGCCCAGTCCTGCACCGAGACGAGCGTGACGTCCGCGCCGTCGCCGACGAGGACGGCGACGCCGCCGGAGTACTTCGCGAGGCCGGTGTGGTCGAGGACGACGGTCGCCTTGGCGAAGGCGCCGACCTCGACGACCAGCTGGCCCCACACGACGTCGTCGCGAACCGGTGCCGGCCAGACCGAGGGTGACCGGCCGGTCCAGCTGCGCCTCGGCGGGCACGCGGACGACGGCGGCACCGCCGCTGCGCTGACGGGTCAGCGCGGCCAGCCGGTCGGCCGGCTCGGGCAGGCCCTTGAGCAGCGGGTCATCGGCCTCGACGCTGGTCAGCTCGACGCCCTCGGGCAGGTCGGTCGTCCAGGTCAGGTGCGCGTCCGAGGGCGCCCCGTTGAGCAGCGGGCGGACCTTGCGCATCGGCGTGAAGCGCCAGGTCTCCTCGCGCCCGGTGGGCATGCCGAAGGCGTCCGGGTCGAGCGAGGTGAAGCGCTCGGCCGGCGAGCCGGTCGGGGTCGGGCCGCCGTGCGAGTGCGCACCGGGGCTGACCCCGGAGTCCGCCGGAGTGGTGGGAGGGCCCGCCTGGGCCCCCACTCCGGGGGCGAACAGCTCGCCGGCAAGTGTTGCGTTGTCGGGGGCTGACATCAGCCGACGGCACCTTCCATCTGCAGTTCGATGAGCCGGTTGAGCTCGAGGGCGTACTCCATGGGCAGCTCGCGGGCGATCGGCTCGACGAACCCGCGCACCACCATCGCCATGGCCTCGTCCTCGGTCAGGCCGCGGCTCATCAGGTAGAAGAGCTGGTCGTCGCTGACCCGCGACACGGTCGCCTCGTGGCCCATGGACACGTCGTCCTCGCGGACGTCGACGTAGGGGTAGGTGTCGGACCGGCTGATGGTGTCGACCAGCAGCGCGTCGCACTTCACCGTCGACTTCGAGCCGTAGGCGCCCTCGTCGATCTGCACGAGACCGCGGTAGGACGTGCGGCCACCGCCACGGGCGACCGACTTGCTGATGATCGTCGAGGAGGTGTGCGGCGCGGCGTGCACCATCTTGGCGCCGGCGTCCTGGTGCTGGCCCTCGCCCGCGAAGGCGATCGAGAGGACCTCGCCCTTGGCGTGCTCGCCGGTCATCCACACCGCGGGGTACTTCATCGTCACCTTGGAGCCGATGTTGCCGTCGACCCACTCCATGGTCGCGCCCTCGTGGGCCACGGCCCGCTTGGTGACCAGGTTGTAGACGTTGTTCGACCAGTTCTGGATGGTCGTGTACCGGCAGCGGGCGTTCTTCTTGACGATGATCTCGACGACCGCGGAGTGCAGCGAGTCCGACTTGTAGATCGGCGCGGTGCAGCCCTCGACGTAGTGCACGTAGGCGCCCTCGTCGATGATCATGAGCGTCCGCTCGAACTGGCCCATGTTCTCGGTGTTGATCCGGAAGTAGGCCTGCAGCGGGATCTCGACGTGCACGCCCTTCGGCACGTAGATGAACGAGCCACCCGACCAGACGGCGGTGTTCAGGGCGGCGAACTTGTTGTCGCCGGACGGGATCACCGAGCCGAAGTACTCCTTGAACAGGTCCTCGTGCTCCCGCAGCGCGGTGTCGGTGTCGAGGAAGAGGACGCCCTGCTCCTCGAGGTCCTCACGGATCTTGTGGTAGACGACCTCGGACTCGTACTGGGCCGCGACACCGGAGACCAGGCGCTGCTTCTCGGCCTCGGGGATGCCGAGCTTGTCGTAGGTGTTCTTGATGTCCTCGGGCAGGTCGTCCCAGGTCGCGGCCTGCGCCTCGGTCGACTTCACGAAGTACTTGATGTTCTGGAAGTCGATGCCGGAGAGGTCGGAACCCCAGTCGGGCATGGGCTTCTTGCCGAAGATCTTCAGTGCCTTCAGGCGCCGCTCGAGCATCCACTCGGGCTCGCCCTTGCGGCGGGAGATGTCGGTGACGACGTCCTCGTTGATGCCGCGACGGGCGGAGGCCCCGGCGACGTCGGCGTCGGCCCAGCCGTACTTGTACCGGCCGAGCTGGTCGATCTGCTCGTCCTGGGTCAGCGGCGTGCTGGTCACCGGCTGCGTCGTGGTCATGCGGGCGTCCTCTCCCGGGCGTTCGTGGGGGTGCTGGTGGACGGGGCGGTGCGCGTTCCGGCCAGGGACCGGTGCGCTGCTCGCTCACCTGGTACAGGGCGTGCAGGGGTGGTTCTGTTCCCCGGACGCAGCGGTCCGGGGATGTGTGTGGTGCAGATCCCGTCACCGTGGGCGATCGTGGCCAGCCGCTGCACGTGGGTGCCCACGAGGCGGCCGATCACCGCGGTCTCGGCCTCGCACAGCTGCGGGAACTCCGCCGCCACGTGGGCGACGGGGCAGTGGTGCTGGCAGAGCTGCCCGCCGCTGGAGATCGCCGAGGCCGTGGCAGCGTAGCCCTCGGCCGTCAGGGCGCCGGCGAGCACCTGTGCCCGGTCGACCGGGGCACCGGCCGCCTCCTCGGTGGCCCGCTCGACGGCGGTCGAGCAGCGCTCCTCCAGACCGGCGAGCTGCTGCTCGGCGACGGCGCGGACGGCGTCGGGTCCGCCGGAGGCGGCGACGTACCGCAGCGCGGTCAGCGCGAGGTCGTCGTAGGCGTGCGGGAACGATGAGCGGCCCGCGTCGGTGAGGTGGAACCGGCGAGCCGGACGGCCGCGGCCGCGATGCGCGTTCCACCCGTCCAGCCCACCCCTGCGCTCCTCGACCCGGCCGGTGGCCAGCAGGGCGTCCAGGTGCCGGCGGACGGCGGCCGGCGAGACCCCGAGCAGGGTCGCGAGCTCGGCGGCGGTCTGCGGGCCGCGCTCCAGGAGCAGGCCGCTGACGCGGTCACGCGTGCGCCCGTCGTCGGCGGTCGCCGACGAGCGCGGGGCGGTCACGGCGGTTTCCACAACACAAGTGTGACTTATTTCGGCGACGCTGCAACCAAGGCTGACCTAACCTCCGGCGAGGCGACGGCCCGGCCGTGACGAGCCTCACGCCGGCACCGACCACTTACGCTCAGGGAGTGCCGGTCCTGCCCACCGCCTTCCCGCCCGCGACCATCTCGCGGGTGGCGCTGCTCAACGCCGTCGCCAACGGTCTGATCGTCGTGACCGGGGGCCTGGTGCGGCTGACCGGCTCCGGTCTCGGCTGCCCGACCTGGCCGCGCTGCACCGACGACAGCTTCGTCGCGACGCCCGAGCTCGCCGGCCACGGCGCCATCGAGTTCGGCAACCGGCTGCTGACCTTCGTCCTGACCGCGGCCGCCATCGCGACCGTCGTCGTCGTGTGGCGCTCGGCCCGGCGCGACCTGCGGCCGCTCGCCGTCGTGAGCTTCCTCGGGATCCCCGCGCAGGCGCTGCTCGGCGGGGTCACCGTGCTGACCGGGCTGAACCCGTGGACGGTCGCCGCGCACTTCCTGGTGTCGATGGCGCTGGTCGGCGTCGCGACGACGCTGTGGCTGCGCTCCCGCGAGCCGGGTGTCGGGCAGCCGCTGCTGCGCCGTCCGCTGGAGCTGCTGGTCTTCGGCATCGCGGCCGTCACCGCCGTCGTCCTGGTCCTGGGCACCGTCGTCACCGGCGCGGGCCCGCACAGCGGCGACAAGAACGCCGCCGACCGGATGGACTTCGACCCGGAGACCGTCAGCCACCTGCACGCCGACGTCGTCTTCCTGCTGGTCGGGCTGACGGTCGCGCTGCTCGTCGCGCTCTACGCGGTCGACTCCCCCGCCCGGCTGCGCAACGCCGCGCGGGACCTGCTGATCGTCCAGCTCGCCCAGGGCGTCGTCGGCTTCGTCCAGTACTTCACCGACCTGCCGATCCTGCTCGTCCTGCTGCACATGCTCGGCGCCGTCCTGATCGCCGCCTTCACCGCGCGCCTGGTGTGGGCCGTCCGCGGCCCGGCCACGGACTCCCCGCTCGACGCCCCGTCACGGGTGGAAGACGAGCACCACGGCGACCGAGCCGTCCGGTGACTCCCAGCGCCCGGCCGTGACGGTCTCGGAGGCGCTCCTGGCGTCGGCCCACGCCGGCCAGGCGTCGTCCTCGTCGTGCCAGAGCAGCCGCCCGCCCGGGAGATAGGTGACGACCGGGGAGCCCGACTCGATCAGCTCCTCGATCTCGGCGCGCTCGATCCGCGCCGTCCGCAGCGAGAAGGTGCGGCCGTCCAGGGCGACGAACTGGCCCATCCGGGCGTTGGCAAGGTCCCGGCGCACGCGGGGCCAGCTCAGATGAAGACGTCGACGATGATCGCGACGGACAGCAGCGCCAGGTACGAGATCGAGACGTGGAACAGCTGCATCGGCCGGGTCTCGACGTCGCGATGGATGCGGCGCAGCAGCTTGTGCGCCTCCACCACGAACCAGCCGCCGAGGATCGCCGCGGACGCCGTGTAGATCCAGCCGATGCCGTACCCGGCGGACAGCGGCCACAGGGTCAACGAGACGACGACGGTGGCCCACGCCCAGGCGACGGTCTGCCGGCCGACCGACAGCGCGCCGGCGACCACCGGCAGCATCGGGACGCCGGCCCGTGCGTAGTCCTCGCGGAACCGCATCGCCAGCGCCCAGAAGTGCGGCATCTGCCAGCAGAAGACGACGGCGAAGAACACCAGCGCGGGCCAGGCGAGCGAGCCGGTGACCGCGGCCCAGCCGATCAGCACCGGCGCCGCACCCGGGATCCCGCCGAACTCGGTGCTCCGCCGGGTGTGCCGCTTGAACACGACCGTGTACAGGACGGCGTAGTAGAAGATCGCCCCCGCCGCGAGAGCCGCGGCCAGCAGCGTCGTCGTCGCGGCGAGCAGCGCGATCGAGGCGACGCTGAGCACGATGCCGAAGGTCAGCGCCTCGCGCGGGCTGACCACGCCCATCGGCAGCGGCCGGCGAGCCGTGCGCTGCATGAGCCGGTCGATGTCGCGGTCGTAGTAGCAGTTGAAGACGTTGGCCGCCCCGGCCGCGAGGGTGCCGCCCACCAGGGTCGCGGCCAGGAGCCGCCACGAGGGCCAGCCGCCGGCCGCCAGCATCATCGCGGGCACGGTGGTGACGAGCAGCAGCTCGATGATCCGGGGCTTGGTCAGCGCGACGTAGCCCATGACCTTCGTCCGCACGCGGCTCGGCGGGCGGGCCGGCTTGACGGCGGGACGGGCGCTGAGCGCGGTCATCGGAGGACCTCGTGCGCAGAGGCGCGGGAGCAGCACGCTCCCGCCGGGCACCTGGACAGCACGGGCCTCTTTCGAACGGCGGACGGAACGCCTCACTGTAGCCCGCACGACGCGCGCGAACGGGCACGGTACGGGGCCTCATCGCTAGGGTTGCTCCCGCCGGATGCCGCGCGGGAGACGCGCGGCGTCACCAGGCCTATCGCGAGGGAGCACCGAGCACATGGGAACGCAGAGCACCGAGCCCGAGGCCCCGGCCGAGGCCGCCTCCGACGCCCCCACCGGCAGCCCGGCGCAGCCGCGCCCGACCCTGCCCGACGGATTCGGTGACCTGGATCGCCGAGCCATCGACACGGCCCGCGTGCTGGCCATGGACGCCGTCCAGAAGGTCGGCAACGGCCACCCCGGCACGGCGATGAGCATGGCGCCCGACCGCCTACCTGCTCTTCCAGAAGTGGCTGCGGCACGACCCCAGCGACCCGCACTGGGCCGGCCGCGACCGCTTCGTGCTCTCGATGGGCCACTCGAGCCTGACGCTCTACGTGCAGCTGTACCTCTCCGGCTACGGCATGGAGCTCGACGACCTGAAGGCGCTGCGTACCTGGGGTTCGCAGACGCCGGGTCACCCCGAGGTCGGTCACACCCCCGGCGTCGAGACGACGACCGGCCCGCTGGGCCAGGGCGTCGGCAACGCCGTCGGCATGGCGATGGCCGCCCGGCGCGAGCGCGGCCTGTTCGACCCCGAGGCTCCCGAGGGCGAGAGCCTGTTCGACCACACCATCTGGGCGTTCGCCTCCGACGGCGACCTCGAGGAGGGCGTGAGCGGCGAGGCGTCGTCCCTGGCCGGCACGCAGCAACTCGGCAACCTGGTGCTCGTCTACGACGACAACCGGATCTCGATCGAGGACGACACGAACATCGCCTTCACCGAGGACGTCGGCAAGCGCTACGAGGCCTACGGCTGGCACGTCCAGCGCGTCGACGACGGCGAGGACCTGGCGGCGGTCGACGCCGCGCTGGCCGCCGCCAAGGCCGAGACCGGGCGCCCGTCGATCATCGTGCTCAAGACGATCATCGGCTGGCCCGCGCCCAACAAGCAGAACACCGGCGCCGCGCACGGCTCGGCCCTCGGCGACGACGAGGTGAAGGCGACCAAGGAGGTCCTGGGTCTCGACCCGGCGCAGACCTTCGAGGTCGCCTCCGAGGTCATCGAGCACGCCCGGAAGGTCGTCGCCCGCGGCCAGGAGGCCCACGCCGAGTGGCAGAAGGGCTTCGACGCCTGGACGCAGAGCAACCCCGAGGGCGCCGCGCTGCTGGAGCGCATGAGCACCCGCACCCTCCCCTCCGGCTGGGCCGAGAAGCTGCCCAGCTGGGACGCCGACCCGAAGGGCGTGGCCACGCGCAAGGCCTCCGGCGAGGTCCTGGCAGCCCTCTACCCGGCACTGCCCGAGCTGTGGGGCGGTTCGGCCGACCTCGCGGAGAGCAACAACACCGCGGTCAAGGGCGAGCCGTCGTTCCTGCCCGCCAACCGCCAGACGAAGATGTGGTCCGGCGGGCCCTACGGCCGCACCCTCCACTTCGGCGTCCGCGAGCACGCCATGGGCTCGGTCATGAACGGCATCGCGCTGCACGGCGGCACCCGCGTCTACGGCGGCACGTTCCTGACCTTCTCCGACTACATGCGCGGTGCGGTCCGGCTGGCCGCCCTCATGCAGCTGCCGGTCACCTACGTCTGGACCCACGACTCGATCGGCCTGGGCGAGGACGGCCCGACCCACCAGCCGATCGAGCACCTCGCGGCGCTGCGCGGGATCCCGGGTCTCGACGTCGTCCGGCCCGCGGACGCCAACGAGACAGCGGTCGCCTGGCGGACGATCCTGGAGCACAACGACCGGCCGGCCGGGATCATCCTGTCCCGGCAGAACCTGCCGGTCTTCGACCGGACCGAGTTCGAGTCGGCCGAGGGCGTCGCCCGGGGTGGGTACGTCCTGGCCGAGGCGTCGTCCGGCACCCCGGAGGTGATCCTCATGAGCACGGGCTCCGAGGTGCAGATCGCCATGGCCGCGCGGGAGACCCTCGAGGCCGACGGCGTGCCGACCCGCGTCGTCTCGTTCCCCTGCGTCGAGTGGTTCGCCGCGCAGGACCGCGCCTACCGCGAGGAGGTCCTGCCGCCCTCGGTGCGCGCACGGGTCAGCGTCGAGGCGTCGATCCCGATGGGCTGGCGCGACTTCGTGGGCGACGCCGGTCGCATCGTCGGCCTCACCCACTACGGCGCCAGCGCTGCGTACTCCGTCCTCTACGAGGAGTTCGGCCTCACCGGCGAGGCCGTCGTCGCGGCCGCCCGCGACAGCATCGAGGCCGCGTCCGCGGCGCCGACCGCTCCGATCGGTCCCGAGCCCCTCGCCGGGGGCCTGGGCCACATCCCCAGCTCCCACTGACCGAACCGTGTCCGAGCCGCTCCAGACAGTCCACGAAAGGCACTGTCATGGCACAGAACGAGAAGCTGGCCGAGCTCTCCTCGGCCGGGGTCGCCGTGTGGCTCGACGACCTGTCCCGGGACCGCATCCAGAACGGCAACCTGCAGCAGCTCGTCGACGAGCACAGCGTCGTCGGCGTCACCACCAACCCGACGATCTTCGCCGCGGCCATCCACGGGTCGGACCTCTACAACCAGCAGGTGCACGACCTGGCGGTGCGCGACGTGAGCGTCGGCGAGGCACTGCGCACCATCACCGCGACCGACGTGCGCGACGCCTGCGACCTGCTGCGCCCCGTCCACGACCGGCAGCCGGGTGACGGCCGGGTCTCCTTCGAGGTGGCACCCGGGCTCGCGCACGACACCGACGCCACCAGGGCCGCGGCCGCCCACCTGTGGTGGCTGGTGGACCGGCCCAACCTCTTCATCAAGATCCCCGCGACCGAGGCCGGCCTGCCGGCGATCACCGACACCCTCGCCAAGGGCATCAGCGTCAACGTCACCCTGATCTTCAGCCTCGAGCGGTACCGGAAGGTCATGGAGGCGTACCTGGCCGGCCTGGAGAAGCGGGTGGCCGACGGCGGCTCGCTCGAGGGCATCGCCTCGGTGGCGTCGTTCTTCGTCTCGCGGGTCGACACCGAGATCGACAAGCGCCTCGACAAGGCCGGCGCGGACGCGTCGCTCAAGGGCAAGGCGGGCATCGCCAACGCGCAGCTGGCCTACCAGGCCTACGAGGAGGTCTTCTCCGGCGACCGCTGGCAGGCGCTGGAGGCGAAGGGTGCCGTGCCGCAGCGGCCGCTGTGGGCGTCGACCGGCGTCAAGAACCCGGAGTACTCGGACACGATGTACATCAGCGAGCTCATCGCTCCGGGCACGGTCAACACGATGCCCGAGAAGACGATGATGGCCTACGCCGACCACGGCACCCCCGGCACGCCGGTGCAGAAGTCCTACGACGACGCCGCCGCGGTCATGCAGTCGATCTCCGACGCCGGGGTCGACCTCGACGACGTCTTCAAGGTCCTCGAGGACGAGGGCGTGAAGAAGTTCGTCGACTCCTGGGACGAGCTGACCGAGAGCGTGCGGACCGAACTCGAAGACAAGAAGTAGAAGGACCCCCTGCTCCCCACCGCTCGCAGGCTCGCGGCGGGCCCCTGCAGGGGCCGCCGCGACGCTCTCGACTCGAGGACGGACGATGATCTCCAACCCGCTGCGGGATCCGCGGGACCGGCGGCTGCCCCGGGTTCCCGAGCCCTGCGCACTCGTGGTCTTCGGCATCACCGGCGACCTGGCCCGCAAGAAGCTGCTGCCCGCGGTCTACGACGTCGCCAACCGCGGTCTGCTGCCGACCAACTTCGCCCTGCTCGGGTTCGCCCGCCGCGACTGGGGTGACGAGGAGTTCGCCGACCTCGCCCGCAGCGCCGCCCAGGCGAACGCGCGCACCCCGTGGCGCGAGGAGGTGTGGGAGCGGCTGGCGGCGACGATGCACTTCGTCCCCGGCGCGTTCGACGACGACAACGCCTTCGACCAGCTGACCACCGCGCTGGACGACCTCCAGGGCAGCCACGGCATCGGCGGCAACGCCGCCTTCTACCTGTCCATCCCGCCGGCGATGTTCCCGACCGTGCTCAAGCAGATGCAGCGCACGGGCATGGCCGAGACGACTCCCGACCGGTGGCGACGGGTCGTGGTCGAGAAGCCCTTCGGGGAGGACCTGCCCTCGAGCCGCGAGCTCAACGAGCTGGTCGACTCGGTGTTCGGCGCGGAGGACGTCTTCCGCATCGACCACTACCTGGGCAAGGAGACCGTCCAGAACCTGCTGGCGCTGCGGTTCGCCAACGCGCTGTTCGAGCCGATCTGGAACGCCCAGAACGTCGACTCGGTGCAGATCACCATGGCCGAGGACGTCGGCATCGGCGGCCGGGCACAGTTCTACGAGAAGACCGGCGCCGCCCGCGACGTGCTGCAGAACCACCTGCTGCAGCTGCTCGCGCTCACCGCCATGGAGGAGCCGGTCGAGTTCTCCGCCGAGGAGATCCGCACCGAGAAGCTCAAGATCCTGCGGGCGATCTCGCTGCCGACCGACCTGGAGACCTTCGCGATCCGCGGCCAGTACGAGCAGGGCTGGCTGGCCGGGCAGCGCGCCCAGGGCTACCGGCAGGAGGACGGCGTCGCCGAGGACTCGACGACCGAGACCTTCGCCGCCGTGCGGCTGGGCGTCGAGACGCGGCGCTGGGCCGGGGTCCCGTTCTACGTACGGGCGGGCAAGCGGCTGCCCCGGCGGGTGACCGAGATCGCGCTGGTGTTCAAGCAGGCGCCCCACCTGCCCTTCGCCGCCACCGACACCGAGGAGCTGGGCAACAACCAGCTCGTCATCCGCGTGCAGCCCGACGAGGGCATGACCCTCAAGTTCGGGTCGAAGGTCCCGGGGAGCGTGATGGAGGTCCGCGACGTCGCGATGGACTTCCTCTACGGGGAGCAGTTCACCGAGGCGAGCCCCGAGGCCTACGAGCGGCTGCTGCTCGACGTCCTGCTCGGCGACGCGACGCTGTTCCCGCGCAACGCCGAGGTCGAGGCGTCCTGGTCGGTGATCGACCCGCTCGAGGAGTTCTGGGCCGGCACCACACCGCACCCCTACCGGGCCGGCGAGTGGGGGCCGCGCGCGGCCGACGAGATGCTCGCCGCCGAGGGCCGCCGGTGGCGGCGTCCGTGAGCGCCCCCCACCCCACTGCTGAGGAGATCTCGTGACGACCCTCTGGGACACCAACGGCACGGCCGTGGTGAAGGAACTGGCCCTCCAGCGGCGGACCGGCGGGGCGGTGCTCTCCGGGGTGGCGCTGACGCTGGTGGTCGTGGCCGACGAGAGCCGGGTCGCCGAGGCGGAGGAGGCCGCGACGCACGCCGCCGAGGCGCACCCGTGCCGGCTGCTGGTCGTGGTCCGGCGGCAGATCGACGCACCCGCGCCGCGCCTCGACGCCGAGGTCGTCCTGGGCGGGCGGCTCGGGCCCGGCGAGGCCGTCGTGATGCGCATGTACGGCCGGCTCGGCCTGCACGCCGAGTCCGTCGTGCTGCCGCTGCTGGCGGCCGACGCCCCCGTCGTCACCTGGTGGCACGCCGCTCCCCCGGACCAGCTGGCGACCGACGCCCTCGCGGTGTTCGCCGACCGGCGGATCACCGACAGCTCCATCGCCGGCGAGCCGATGGCCGCGCTGCGCACCCGCGCCGACGACTTCGCGCCCGGCGACACCGACCTGGCGTGGACCCGCGCGACGTCGTGGCGGGCGATCCTGGCCTCCAGCGTGGATGCGGTGGCCGGGCGCCGGGGCGAACCGGTGCGCGTCACGGGCGGCCGGATCGAGGGCGACCCGGACAACGCCACCGCCCAGCTGCTGGCGGGCTGGCTGTCGGCGCGCTGCGGGGCGGAGGTCGCCGTGCAGCGTGGTTCCCGGACGCCCGGGCCCAGCGGCGTCGACTCCGTCGTCCTCGATCTCGACCAGAACGAGAAGGTCGAGCTCCACGCCGACCGCAAGGGCGGCGCGGTCGTCTCCCAGCCGTACCGGCCCGACGCCACCGTCGCGCTCGAGGAGCGCTCGCTCGGCGACCTGCTCAGCGAGGAGCTGCGGCGGCTCGACACCGACGAGCCGTACCGCGACGCGCTGGAGGCCGCGACCGGCGCGACCGGCCTCGGCGACCGCTCGCCGACCCGCGAGCACATCTGGTTCGACCCGGCCGAGGCCAATGGCCACCCGGCCAAGAAGGCCGAGGCGAAGGCAGAGGCGAAGCCCAAGGAGGAGCCGAAGAGCGAGTCGAAGGCCAAGTCCGCGGGCAAGGCCGACGCGGCAGCCCCCGAGGAAGCCGCGCCGAAGGCGGCCAAGAAGGCCGCCGCCGACCCGCCCGCCGGCTGGAAGGTCGTCGAGAAGTGAGCGAGGACGACGAGCGTCCGGTGCCGGACGTCGTCGTCGAGCCGGACGCCGACCGGCTGGCCCGGGCGGTCGCTGCCGCGCTGGTCGCCCGGCTGGCGGCCGCCCAGGCGGTCCACGGCACCGCCTCGGTGGTGCTGACCGGCGGCGGGATCGGCACCGCGGTGCTGGAGCAGGTCGCCGCCCTGGCGGCGGAGCCGGCCCGCGAGGTGGTCGACTGGACGGCGGTCGACTTCTGGTGGGGCGACGAACGGTTCGTGCCGGCCGACAGCGACGAGCGCAACGAACGGGGCGCCCGCCGGGCACTGCTGGACCACGTCGACGTCTCCGAGGCGCGGGTCCACGCCATGCCGCCGTCGGACGGGCGCTTCGCCGAACCCGAGGACGCCGCCGGCTGGTACACCGGTCAGCTCGCCGCGGCCGCCGGCTCCGGTCGGACGGTGCCGCGGTTCGACGTCCTGCTGCTCGGCCTCGGGCCCGAGGGGCACGTGGCCTCGATCTTCCCGGAGTCGCCGGCGTCGCGGGACGACCGGCCGGTCTTCGCCGTGCACGACTGCCCGAAGCCGCCGGCGACCCGCGTCAGCCTCGGCTTCTCGGCGATCAACGCCGCCGAGGAGGTCTGGCTGATCGTGTCCGGGGAGGGCAAGGCCGAGGCGGTCGCCCGGGCACTGGCCGGCGCTGAGCCGGACCAGCTGCCGGCCGCCGGCGTCCACGGTGTGCAGGCCACGCGGTGGCTGCTCGACACCGACGCGGCGAGCAAGCTCCCGGAACCGCCGGCCCGGTAGCCGCATGGAGGTCCGCGTCCTCGGGCCGCTGGAGGTGCGGCTGCACGGCTCCTCCGTTCCCCTCGGGGCGCGCATGGAACGGGCGCTGCTCACGATCCTGGTGCTCGAGGCCGGCCGCGTCGTCCCGGCGGACCGGCTCACCGACCTGCTGTGGGACGGCGAACCGCCGCCGAAGGCCGCCGCCGCGCTGCACACCAAGGTCGCCCACCTCCGACGGGCGCTCCAGCCGGACCGGACGCCCCGCACCGACGCGTCCGTGATCGTCACCGCCGCACCGGGCTACCGGCTGGCGCGCGAGCACGTGGAGCTGGACGCCGACCGGTTCGAGGTGCTGGTCGCCGAGGCGACCGGGCTGCTCGGCCGGGACGACGCCGCGGTCGTGCGCCTGGTCGACGAGGCGCTGGCGCTCTGGCGGGGTCCGGCGTTCGGCGAGTTCGCCGACGAGCCGTTCGCGCGGGCCGCCGCCGAGCGCCTGGAGACCCTGCGCCTGGCCGCCGTCGAGCTGCGGGCCACCGCGACGCTCCAGCTCGGCGACACCGCCGGCGCCGTCGCGGCGCTGCAGCCGCACGTGGCCGCCCATCCGCTCCGTGAGCAGGCCCGCGCCGAGCTGGCCCGGGCGCTGTACGTGGCCGGCCGGCAGGCGGAGGCGCTCGCGGTCCTCGGCGAGGGCCGGCGCCTGCTGCGCGAGGAGCTCGGCCTGGACCCCGGCCCGGACCTGCGGCGGCTGGAGCAGCAGATCCTCGACCAGGACGCGGCCCTGCAGCCGAGCGCACCGGCCCCCGCTGCCGCGCCGGTGCCTGCGGTCCGCGCGACGCAGCTGCGCGGTCGCGAGCACGAGTGCGCGGTGCTGGCCCGCGCCGTCGCCGAGGCGTCGGCGGGGTCGGGGTCCGTCGTCCTGGTGACCGGCGACGCCGGGATGGGCAAGTCGGCGTTGCTGGAGGTGCTGCGCGGCGCCGTCCTCGCCTCCCGGGGACTGGACCGCTCGGCCACCTGCCGCGACGGCCTGGCCGCGCCACCGTTCTGGCCGGTGCTGCAGATGGTCCGGGCGGCCGCGGTCCGGCTCGACGCCGCGAGCCGGACCCGGCTGGCCCGCGCGCTCGGGCCGCTGCGGGACGCGGTCCCCGGGCTCGCGGAGCTCCCGGACGGCGGCGCGCCGCCCGGTGGGGTGGACCCCGCGATGGTGCTGATGCACGCCTCCGACGCGCTCGACGCCGTCCTGGGCTCGGCACCGGAGGGCGGTGTCGGCCCGCCCGCCCTGGTGGCGTTCGACGACCTGCACGCAGCCGACCCGGCCACCCTCCAGCTGGTCGCCGGGCTGGCCGCCGGCGTGCACCGCACGCGCACCGTGCTGGCCCTCGCCCTGCGCAGCGGGGAGGGCGACTCCCCCGCGCTCGTCGACACCCTCGCCGCGGTGGGCCGGCTGCCCCGGGTGCTGCGGCTGGACCTCGGACCGCTCCCGGCACCGGCCATCACCGAGCTGGTGCAGGCGGAGGCCGCCGGCCTCGAGCCGTCGCAGCGGGACCGGGTCGCAGCCCGCGCGGAGGGCAACCCGTTCTTCGCGCTCGAGCTGGCGCGAGCGGTCGCCGCCCGTCCCGGGGATGCCGTGCCGCCCGCGGTCTACGACGTGCTGCGCCAGCGGTTCCTCCGCCTGCCCGAGGGCGGCACCGACCTGCTGGCCGCCGCGGCGGTGGCCGGCTCCCCGGTCTCGGTGGACGACGTCGCCGCGGTCACCGGCCTGCCGCCGGACCGCGTCCTGGAGCTCGTCGACGACGCGGTCGCGGCGCGGCTGCTGGCCGACGTCGGCGAGGGGCGGGTCGCCCCCGCCCACGCGCTGCTCGCCGAGGCGGTGCTCGCCGGGCTGTCCAGCGCCCGCCAGGTGCGGCTGCACCGGGCATTCGCCGACCGGCTGGCCGCCCAGCACGGGTCCGGCCCGGACCAGGCCTCCCGCATCGCCGCCCACTACCTGGCCTCGCGGGTGCTCGACGGCGGCGCCGCCGCGCTGACCTGGCTCGAGCGGGCCGCGGACCACGCGCTCACCATGTCGGCGCTGGACCAGCTCAGGGACCTCGGCGAGCAGGTGCTGGCGCTGCTCACCGGCGACCCCGACGACGGCGATCGACGCCGGCGCGAGCTCCGGGCCCGCGGACGGATCGCGTTCGTCGACGCCTGGTACGGCGGGATGGACAGCCCCACGATCCGGGAGTTCTGCCGGCTGGTACGCACCTGGGAGGTGCCCCGTCCGGCGCAGCCCGAGGACGTGGAGCTGCTCTGGCTGGCCACCATGTTCTCCGGCCAGCTGGGCCGGCTCGACGACGCCGACGCCCTGGTGGCGCGGATGGCGGCGCTCGACGACGAGCTCGGCGATCCCACCGCCCGCTATCTGCACCGCGACATGGCCGGCGTCGTGCGGTGGATGCAGGGCCGCTTCCCCGAGGCGCTCGCCGAGACCGACCGGGCCGAGGCCGCCGCCGCGGCCGGGATCGACCTCCGCCGGTCGCTGGCCTTCTCCCCCGCCACCCGCATCGCGGTCGTGCGCGCCCACTGCCTGTGGCATCTCGGCGACCGGGCCGGAGCGGCGGACCACGCGGCGACCGCGCTCGCCGCCGCGGACGCGGCCGGCTTCGGCGCCTCCGGGTTCGCCCGCCGCTGGATCCTGGTCCTGGCGATGATGGACGGCGACGCGCGGCGGGTGCGGCAGTTGCTCGACCGGCCGCTGAGCGAGCCGGCCTGGGAACGGTTCCACTACCCCTCGGCAGTGGTCCGCTTCGCGCGGGGCTGGGCCGACGCACGGGCCGGGAAGGGCACCGCCGGGCTGGCGGCGATGCGGGAGGCGCACGCGACGCTCGCCGGGCAGGGGCTCACGGGTGGCCGGTCGATCCTGCTCGGCCTGATGGCGGAGGAAGAGCTGCGGCAGGGGCGGCCGGCCGAGGCGCTGTCGCTGTGCGAGGCCGGGCTGGCGATCGGGGAGCGTGGCGAGCGGTACTGGACGGCGGCCCTGCAGCGGGTGGCCGCCGCGGCGAGCGAGGTCAGCGGACCGCAAGAGGGACGTGAGCGTGCCCGCCGACGATGACGTCGTGACCGACATGCTGCTCGCCCTGGACCGTGACCCCGTCCTCGACGTGCGACCCGGCGACCGCTGGCTCGTCGCCGTGGCCCATCCCGACGACGAATCGTTCGGCTGCGGATCCGCGATCGCGCGGGCGGCCGCGCGGGGGGCCGAGGTGACCGTCGCCTGCGCCACCCGCGGCGAGGCCGGTGAGCTGCCACCCGGGCATCCCGACTGTGCGGACCTCGGCGCGGTCCGCGAGGCCGAGCTGCACCGCGCGGCCGAGCGGCTCGGCGCCGGCCGGGTGGAACTGCTGGGCTACCGGGACTCCGGCTTCGACGGCGAGCCGCAGGCGGGCACGCTCTGCGCGGCCCCGGTCGACGACGTGGCCCGGGTGCTCGGCCGGCTGATCCACGACCTGCGCCCGACGGTCGTCGTCGTCCTGGACGGCAGCGACGGCCACCGCGACCACCTGCAGGTCCGGGCGGCGGTGCACGCCGTCCTGCCGGACCTGCCCGAGCCGCCGCCGTCGGTCGTCGAGCACTGCCTGCCCAACGCCCTGATGCGCCGGTGGCTGGACGAGATGCGCGCCCTCCGGCCGGACACCGCCTACCACGCGCTGGACCCGGCCACCCTGGGCCGCCCGGACGCGGACATCACCGACGTCGTCGACGTCAGTGACGTGCTGGACCGCGCGCGAAGCCGCCATGGCCGAGCACCGCTCGCAGGCCTCGCCCTACGACGGGCTGAGCCCCGAGCTGCGCAGAGCGTTCCTGACGAGCCGACCACTTCGCACGGCTCGCCGGTCCGCGCTCGCGATCCCGGTGACACCGCCGCAAGCGAGGTGCAAGGTGTCCGCAAGCCCTCACCGGCAGCCTCGGGTTCACCCGAGCACAGAGGAGCACGTCATGAGCGCACCCGCCCCCGCCCGTCCCCGGCCGGTCGTCCGCCGCGCCCGGCCGATGAACGAGTACTGGGACGTGTTCAGCGCGTCCTGGCGGACGCGCCCGGTCGTCCCGACACCGCGTAGCGGCGAGTAACTCTCCCCCGCCCGACCCGCCCCTGTATCCCCCGGGCCGCTCCGGCCCTCTCCCGGGTGTCCGTCCACCCGAGCGAGGCAGGAGCAGGTCCGATGAACACGTCCACCCGAACCAGGATCCCGTCGCCGCGGCAGGCCGAGGACGACACCGTCGTCCTCGAGCCGGTCGAGCACCAGCCCGAGCACCCGCAGCTGCCCGAACCGCGCTACCCCTGGCCCGAGCCGTGGGGTTCCTACCGCGGCGCACGGCCGCGGTCGGAGTACTGGGACGTGGCCACGGCGAGTTGGCACTCGCGCGGCCCGCAGGACTAGTCCCGCTCAGCCGCCGCGGCGTCCGCGCAGCCGGTTGAGGGCCTCTTCGAGGAGCGCGTCGCCGTCGGCGTCGCTGCGCCGCTCGCGGACGTAGGCGAGGTGGGTCTTGTACGGCTCGGTGCGCGGCGCCGGGGGCGGGTTCTGCTGGTCCTGGCCGGCCGGGAGGCCGCAGCGCGGGCAGTCCCAGAACTCCGGGACGTCGGCGTCCGAGGCGAAGGCGACTCTCGTGTCGTGGCCGTTGGCGCACCAGAAGGGGATGCGCCGGCGGGGTGCGGCCTCGCCGCGCTCCGCCTCCCCCATCGGCCCTGCGCCCACCCGAGTGCCTCGGATCGCGTTGCCACCAGCCATGAAGGCCCCCTGCTCGTCTGCGGGATGCGCGGCCGACCAGTGCCGCGCGCGCAGTCTAGGGCCTGGAGCGGCGGTTTCCGGTGATTGTTCTCTCCCCGTGACCGTGGCGAGGTCGGGGTCTGGATCAGACCTTGAGGAGGATCCCGATGCCCACGATGCACACGCTCCAGACCAGTGCGCAGAACACGGTGAGCCGGTTGAGGTTCTTCTCGACGACGGACGATCCCGCGAGCGACGAGGACACCGCGCCGCCGAACATCGAGGACAGACCGCCACCCTTGCCCCGGTGCAGCAGGATCAGCACGATCAAGACCGCGCTGGAGAGCACCAGCAGCACGTTGAGGACAAGCTCCATACGACGAGCCTAACCGACGCTCAGCGGACGCCGGCGGTGGCGAGGTCGTAGCTGCTGTACGGCAGCATCACGAGCCCGTTGCGCAACCGCTGACCCGCGACCAGCTGCACCCGGGTCTCGGTGAGCGGCACGTACGAGTTGGTCTTCGCCGCCTCGGCCGCGACCTGGCGCCACAGCTCGTCGGCCTCGGCGGTGTCGCCGGCCGCGCGGGCCTGGTCGACCAGCGCGTTGATGTCCGGCAGGTTCAGCAGGGCGTGGTTGGCGTTGCCGACGGTGTCCCGGATGCTGCGGCCGTCGACCAGGGGCGCCAGGAAGGCCGCCGGGGTCGGCGAGTCGGCCGTCCAGGTCGCCAGGACGAGGCCGTAGTTGCCGCCGATGACGTTCGAGGGCTTGCCGACGTCGGTCGCGTAGAAGGTGTCCAGGGGGAAGGGCTTGATCTCGACGACGATCCCGACCTCCTCCAGCTGGGCGGCCAGCACTTCGGCGACGTCGAGACTGCTCTGGACGTCCGGGACGGCCATCGTCGTGCTGAACCCGTCGGGCTGCCCGCACTCCTCCAGCGCGGCGCGGGCGCGGTCGAGGTCCGGCCGGGGATCGGCTTCCTCGGGCGCACCGCGCAGGTCGCGCGGCCACAGCTGCGAGGTGCGGACGGCGTTGACCGCGCCGCCGAGCGCTGCCTGCACCGCCCACCGGTCCACGACCCGGCCCACGGCCAGCCGGCAGGCCGGGTTGTCCATGGGCGCGACGGCCGTGGGCATGGCCAGCAGCCGGACGGTGCCGGTGGTCAGGTCGTCGAGGCGGCCGTTCAGGACGTCGTCCTCGCCCTCCTCGTCGGTCAGCCGGGCGATGGTCGCCGTCTGGACACCGGTGCCGGAGATGTCGATGTCGGCGGATCCGGCCAGCAGGGCCTGGTCCCGCTCGAGCCCGCTCAGGCCGGTGCGCACGACGACCTGGTCGGGCAGCGCCGTGCGGACCTCGTCGGTCGCCGGGTCCCACTGCGGATTGCGGTCGAGGACGATGCCGGCGTACTTGTCGACCGACGTGATCATGTACGGGCCGGAGGAGACCGGGTCGCGGCCGTACCGGGCCCCGCTGTCGGCGGCGATCGGCACCGGGCTGCTCGAGGGCAGCGCCAGCACGTAGCGGGAACTCCGGGGCCGGACGGCGCAGGGTGAAGACGATCGTCGCGTCGTCGGGGGTGGCGATCGACGCCAGGCCGAGCCGACCGTCCGTCTCGTCCTGGTACGGCCCGGCATAGGGGTTGCTCGGGTCGTCCAGGAGGTCGACGACGTGCGTGGGCCCGCCGACGACGACGTCGGAGGCGAACGTGCGCTCGATGCCGTACTTGATGTCGCGGGAGGTGATCGGGGTGCCGTCCTCGAAGCGGACCCCGCCCTTCAGCGTGAAGGTCCAGGTGCAGGCCGTCCTCCGACACGGTGCCGGTGTCGGTGGCGAGGTCGGGCACCAGCTCGCCGGTGTGCCCGGGCGTGCTGTCGTACGTGACGAGGGTCCGGGCGTAGAGCCGCATGAGGTTCCACACGCCGGGCTGGTAGGAGCGCTGCGGGTCGAGGCTGGTGATCTCCGGGGCGACGACGCGCAGGGTGCCGCCGGCCTCGTCCGACGGTGACCGCACGCCGGTGATCCCGGCGTCCGCGCCGTCGGCCAGCACCGGGACGTCGGCCCGGCCACCGGACCCGCCGGCGCAGCTGACCGCCACGACGACCACGAGCACGACGACGGCCGCGGCGGCGGCCAGGCGTCGCTTGGACCAGTCGCGGGCCCAGGAGGGCGACCGCTGCGAGAGCCGCTCGAGTGTCTTCTCCACTGCGGTGCTGCTCAGCTCCCCCACCCGGTGCGATCCGCGGCGGGCAGCGGTTTCTCAGCTGCCGCCGGCGGCGATCCGACAGATCTGTACGAACTCGTCGGCGTCCAGGCTGGCACCACCGACGAGCGCACCGTCGACGTCCGGCCCGGCCAGGATCCCGGCCGTGCTCGAGGCCTTCACCGACCCGCCATAGAGGATACGGACGATCTCGGCCGTCTCGGTTCCGAACCGCTCGGCGAGCCGCGCCCGCAACGCCCCGCAGACCTCTTGCGCATCCTCCGGCGTCGCGACCTCGCCCGTGCCGATGGCCCACACCGGCTCGTAGGCGATCACGATCGCGCCGTCCGGCCCGTCGCCCCGCAGCTGCTCGGCGGTCAGCCCGTCCAGCGACGCGTCGAGCTGCGTGGTGCAGAAGTCGACGTGCTCCCCGGCCTTGCGGACGTCGAGCCCCTCCCCCACGCAGACGATCGGCACGATGCCGTGCCGGAGCGCCGCCTGGGCCTTCGACGCCACCACGGCGTCGTCCTCGGCGTGCATCGCCCGCCGCTCGGAGTGCCCCACGACGACGTACTCGCAGGCCAGTGCGGCGAGCATGACGCCGCTGACCTCACCGGTGTAGGCGCCGGAGTCCTGCGCGGAGAGGTCCTGCGCGCCGTAGCCGACCTCGAGCTTGTCGCCGGTCACCAGGGTCTGCACGCTGCGCAGCGCGGTGAACGGCGGCAGGACGACGACCTCGGCCAGATCCAGCTCCTTCTCCTTGAGGGAGAACGCCAGTTTCTGCACCAGGCCGATCGAGTCGAGATGCGTCATGTGCATCTTCCAGTTGCCGGCGATCAGCGGCCGCCGGCCGTCCCGGCGCACGGGTGTGCGGTCCTTGCGTGCCATGTCCGCTCCCCTGCTCAGTCAGCGAGTACCGCGAGGCCCGGGAGCTCCCGGCCCTCGAGGTACTCCAGCGACGCGCCGCCGCCGGTGCTGATGTGGCCGTAGGCGTCCTCGTCGAGGCCGAGCACCCGGACGGCGGCGGCCGAGTCCCCGCCACCGACGACGGAGAGCCCGTCGACGGCCGCGACGGACCGCGCCACCCCGCGGGTGCCCTCCTGGAAGGGAGCCAGCTCGAACACGCCCATCGGGCCGTTCCAGAACACCGTCGTCGCGTCGCCCAGCTCGGCCGCCGAACGCCTCGACGGTGCGCGGGCCGACGTCCAGGCCCATCTGGCCGTCCGGGATCGCGTCCGCCGCGACGCTCGTCGTCTCGACGTCCGCGCTGAACTCCGGCGCGCAGACGACGTCGACCGGCAGCACGATCCTGTCGCCGGCCTCGTCGAGCAGCCGGCGGCAGGTGTCGACCTGGTCGGCCTCCAGCAGCGACTTCCCGACGCCGTGGCCCTGTGCGGCCAGGAACGTGAAGCACATGCCGCCGCCGACGAGCAGCCGGTCGACCTTGGGCAGCAGCGCCTCGATGACGGCCAGCTTGTCGCTGACCTTCGAGCCGCCGAGCACGACGACGTAGGGCCGGTCCGGGCTCTCGGTCAGGCGGGTCAGCACCTCGACCTCGCGCTCGACCAGTCGGCCCACCGCGTGCGGCAGCCGCTCGGCGATGTCGAACACCGAGGCGTGCTTGCGGTGCACGGCGCCGAACGCGTCGTCGACGTAGAACTCGGCGAGGGCGGCCAGCCGGTCGGCCAGCTCGCCGCGCGCCGCGTCGTCCTTCGACGTCTCGGCGGCCTCGAAGCGGACGTTCTCCAGCAGCAGGACGTCGCCGTCGCCGAGGGCGGCGGCCTTGGCCTGCGCGTCGTCACCGGCCACGTCGGCGGCGAGCGGCACGTCGGTGCCCAGCAGCTCGCCGAGCCGCGCGGCCACGGGGGCCAGCGAGAACGTCGGGTCGGGTTCGCCCTTGGGCCGGCCGAGGTGGGCGGCGACGATCACCCTCGCGCCGGCGTCCCGCAGGGCCTGCAACGTGGGCAGGCTGGCGCGGATCCGACCGTCGTCCGTGATCGCTCCACCCGCCGGTGCGTCTTGTCCAGCGGGACGTTCAGATCCGCGCGCAGGAACACGCGCCGACCGGAGACGCCCTCGGAGATGAGGTCGTCGAGGGAGCGCATCAGAGCGACTTACCCACCAGGGTGGTGAGGTCGACGAGGCGGTTGGAGTAGCCCCACTCGTTGTCGTACCAGCCGAGCACCTTGGCCATCGGGCCGAAGACCTTGGTCAGCTTCGCGTCGTAGATGCACGACGACGGGTCGGTGACGATGTCGCTGGAGACGATCGGGGCGTCGGTGTAGGTGAGGTACTTGCCGAGCGGGCCGCCGGCGGCCTCGCGGTAGGCCTGGTCGATCTCGTCGGCGGTGGCCTCGCGGGTCAGCTGCACGGTGAGGTCGGTGGCCGAGCCGGTCGGGACCGGGACGCGGATCGCGTAGCCGTCGAGCTTGCCCTTGAGCTCGGGGAGGACCAGGCCGATCGCCTTCGCGGCGCCGGTCGAGGTCGGGACCATGTTGAGCGCGGCGGCGCGGGCGCGGCGGAGGTCCTTGTGCGGGCCGTCCTGCAGGTTCTGGTCGGCGGTGTAGGCGTGGATCGTGGTCATCAGGCCGCGCTCGATGCCGAAGGCGTCGTGGAGCACCTTGGCCAGCGGGGCGAGGCAGTTCGTCGTGCAGGACGCGTTGCTGATGATCGTCTGCGAGCCGTCGTAGAGGTTGTCGTTGACGCCCATGACGATCGTGATGTCGTCGTCGGTGGCCGGCGCCGAGATGATGACCTTCTTGGCGCCACCGGCGTCGACGTGCTTGCGGGCGTCGGCGGCCTTGGTGAAGAACCCGGTCGACTCGACGACGACGTCCACGCCCAGGTCACCCCACGGCAGGGCGGAGGGGTCGCGCTCGGAGAGCACCTTGACGGTGTTCCCGCCGATCTTGATGCTCTCGCCGTCGGCGGCGATGTCCTCCTTGAGGACGCCGAGCACGCTGTCGTACTTCAGCAGGTGAGCCAGGACCTCGGGGCTGGTGAGGTCGTTCACCGCCACGATCTCGATGTCCTGGCCGCTGGCCTCGGCGGCCCGCCAGAAGTTGCGCCCGATGCGCCCGAAGCCGTTGATGCCCACGCGAACCGTCATGGGGTCCTCCACTCGTCTGGGGATGTGTTCCTCAGGAGGCCGCACTCGCCGGTGGGCACGACCACACTCACCGACGACCCTATCGGTGCGCGGCAGCTCGGGTGACGACGGCCCTCGCAGGTCCGTCGCGGCTCGAACGGTCGCGTCTACTGGGCCGAGCATGTCGTCGGTGACGACGGACTCCGTGTCCGGGATCCCGAGGTCCTTCGCGCGCTTGTCGGCCATCGCCAGGAGACGCCGTATGCGTCCGGCAACAGCGTCCTTGGTCATCGGCGGATCGGCCCGCTGGCCGAGCTCCTCCAGCGACGCCTGACCGAACTCCAGCCGCAGCCGGCCGGCGACGAGCAGGTGCTCCGGGGCGTCCCCGGCGAGGATCTCCAGCGCGCGCTCGACGCGGGCGCTGGCGGCCACGGCCGCACGGGCCGAGCGGCGCAGGTTGGCGTCGTCGAAGTTGGCCAGGCGGTTCGCCGTCGCCCGGACCTCGCGGCGCATGCGCCGCTCCTCCCAGGCGAGGACGGCGTCGTGCGCGCCCATGCGGGTGAGCAGCGCGCTGATCGCGTCGCCGTCGCGGACGACCACGCGGTCGGCCCCGCGGACCTCGCGGGCCTTGGCGGCGATGCCGAGCCGGCGGGCGGCGCCGACGAGCGCCATGGCGGCCTCGGGGCCGGGGCAGGTGACCTCGAGCGAGGAGGACCGGCCGGGCTCGGTGAGCGAGCCGTGGGCGAGGAAGGCGCCGCGCCAGGCCGCCTCGGCGTCGTTGATGCCACCGGAGACGACGGCGGGCGGCAGACCGCGGACCGGCCGGCCGCGCTGGTCGACCAGCCCGGTCTGGCGGGCCAGGCCCTCGCCGTGCTTGGCGATGCGGACGAGGTAGCGCACGCCGCGGCGGATGTTGCCGCCGGCCAGCACGCTCACGCCGCTCGTGTAGCCGTACACCTCGCTGATGTCGCGGCGCAGCCGCCGTGCCACCGAGCCGGTGTCGAGCTCGGCCTCGATGACCACGCGGCCGCCCACGATGTGCAGGCCGCCCGAGAAGCGCAACAGCGCGGTGACCTCCGCCTTGCGCTCGGAGGTCTTCGTGCACTCCACGCGGGAGAGCTCGTCCTTGACCATTGCGGTCATCGCCATGTGCGGCGTCCCCTTCCCCCTCGACCCGACAGCGTCGGTCCGCTTGCTGTCGCCGGTACCGGTACCCGCACGATCCCGTACTTCACCGTGCTCCGACCACGCGGGTCAGAGCAGCGGCCAGACGCACAGGATCGTGCCGTGCGGCACCGTCGAGCGCGGCCACCGGAGCCAGGACGAGCTCGGCACCGCACTCTCGTACCGCAGACAGGAGACCATGCCGGTCAACAACCGATTCAGCATCGGCGATCACCGTGTGCAACGCCACTCCGCCCAGATGCGCCTGTAGAACCTTGAGGTGCTCCTCCGGTGAGAACCCGTCGGTCTCGCCCGGCTGCGGCTCCAAGTTGAGCACGACCACGACCCTGGCCTGCGCGGCGGCCAGCGCGGCGCGCAGCCGCGGCACCAGCAGGTGGGGCAGCACCGAGGTGTACCAGGAGCCCGGGCCGAGGGAGACGACGTCGGCCTGCGCGATCGCCTCGAGCACCGCGGCGGGCACCGGTGGGTCGGGCGGTGAGACCAGGATCTCGCGGACCCGCCCCGGCGTGGAGGCGATGGCGACCTGACCGCGGATGGTGCGCGTGCGGGACGGGTCGTCGGGGTCGACGCTCTCGACCCGGGCCACGAGGTCCAGCGGGACGTCGGCCATCGGCAGCACCCGCCCCTCGGCGCCGAGCAGCTGGCACAGGTCGTCGAGGGCGCGCACGGTGTCGCCGCCGTGCATCTCCGCGAGCCCGGTGAGGACGAGGTTGCCGACCGGGTGCCCGGCGAGGACGCCGGTGCCGCCGAAGCGGTGCTGCAGCAGCCGGGCCATGGCCTGCGTGCGCGCGCCGTCGCCGGCCAGGGCGGCGAGGGCCATGCGCAGGTCTCCGGGCGGGAGGACGGGCATCTCGCGGCGGATGCGGCCGGACGATCCGCCGTCGTCGGCCACCGTGACCACGGCCGTGACCTCCGGCGTGATCCGGCGCCACGCCCCGAGCGCCGCGGCCAACCCGTGACCGCCGCCGAAGGCGACGACGCGGGGCGGGCGCCCGGGGGCCACTCCCCCGCTCACTCGCGGCCCAGATCGCGGTGGCGGGCGACCGCGGCGATGCCCTCGGCGGACAGACGGCGGGCGAACTCCTCGGCGATCGCGACGCTGCGGTGCTTGCCGCCGGTGCAGCCGACGGCGAGCGTCAGGTACCGCTTCCCCTCGCGCCGGTAGCCGGGGATCAGCAGCCGCAGCACGTCGGTGTAGCGGTCGAGGAACTCGGTGGCGTCGACCTGGCCGAGCACGTAGTCGCGCACCTGCGGGTCCTGACCGGTGTGCGGCCGCAGCTCCGGGATCCAGTGCGGATTGGGCAGGAAGCGGGCGTCGACGACCAGGTCGGCGTCGAGCGGGAGGCCGTACTTGAAGCCGAAGCTGAGGACGGTCGCGGTGAGCGGCGGCGTCTTGCCGTCGCGGGCGAACGCGTTCTCCAGCGTGGCCCGCAACTGGTGGACGTTGAGGTCGCTGGTGTCGACCCACAGGTCCGCCTCGCCCGCGATGCCGGTGAGCAGCGCCCGCTCCGCCTCGATGCCGTCGATCAGCCGACCGGACCCCTGCAGGGGGTGCTCCCGGCGGTTGGACTCGTAGCGGCGGACCAGCACCTCGTCGCGGGCGTGCACGTAGACCAGGCGGGGGCGGTGCCCGGCGTCGGCCAGCGTCTTCAGCGCCTCCTCCAGGTCGCTGGAGAAGGCCCGGCTGCGGACGTCGACCACGGCCGCGAACCGGCGCAGGTCACCGCGGGCGCCGAGCTCGACCATCGGCAGCAGCAGCCCGGGCGGGAGGTTGTCGACGACGAAGAAGCCGAGGTCCTCGAGGACGCGGCCGGCGCTGAGCTTTCCCGCGCCGGAGAGCCCGGTGACGATGACGACCTCGAGCGGTTGGGTCTCGGTGGAGGTGGGGTCGAGCGACGGCGAGGGCTGCGCGTGGAAGTCCGGATCCGTCACGAGGCGACCCGGCCGGACGGGGCGGGGGTGGACTCGACCGGCTCCACGGCACCCTCGGTCTCCGGTTCCGCGATGGCCGCCTGGATCGCCTCCGCCGTCCGCTGTCCGATGCCGGGCACGACCATGAGCTCCTCCACGGTGGCCGCGCGCAGCCGCTTGAGCGATCCGAACTGCTTCATCAGCGCCTTCCGCCGCGTCTGGCCGAGGCCGGGGACGTCGTCCAACAGGGAGACCAGCATGCTGGTCGACCGCTTCTGCCGGTGATAGGTGATCGCGAACCGGTGGGCCTCGTCCCGGACCCGCTGCAGCAGGTACAGCGCCTCGGAGGTGCGCGGCAGGATCACGGGGTCGGTATCGCCGGGCAGCCAGACCTCCTCCATGCGCTTGGCCAGCCCGCAGATGGCGACGTCGACGATGCCGAGCTCGTCCAGCGAGCGGCTGGCCGCGGCCACCTGGGGCGCACCGCCGTCGACCACGAGCAGGTTCGGCGGGTAGGCGAACCGGCGCGGCCGGCCCTCCTCCGCCGCGATCCCCTGCTCGTCGCGGCGGTCGGCCTCCTCCTTGAGGTGGCGGGCGAACCGGCGCCGCACGACCTCGGCCATGGCGGCGGTGTCGTCGGTGCCGTGGGTGACGGAGAAGCGGCGGTAGTCGGACTTCTTGGCCAGCCCGTCCTCGAACACGACCATGCTGGCGACGACGTTGGTGCCCTGGACGTGGCTCACGTCGATGCACTCGATGCGCAGCGGGGCGTCGGGCAGCTCGAGGGCCTCCTGCAGCTCGGAGAGCGCCATCGAGCGCGCGGTGAGGTCGCTGGACCGCTTCACCCGGTGCCGGGCGAAGGCTTCCTTCGCGTTGCGCTCGACCGTCTCGAGCAGGCTCCGCTTGTCGCCGCGCTGGGGTACCCGGAGGCTCACCCGGCTGCCGCGCAGTTCGCTGAGCAGCTCCTCGTAGACGTCGGCGTCCTCGGGCAGCTCGGGGACCAGCACCTCCTTGGGCACGGCCTCCCCCGCCTCGCCGACCCCGGTCTGCTCGTCGACGCCCCCGTAGACCTGCAGGAGGAACTGCTCCACGAGCTCGCCGGTGGAGACCGCCTCGACCTTGTCGACGATCCAGCCGCGCTGCCCGCGCACCCGGCCGCCGCGCACGTGGAAGACCTGGACCGCGGCCTCGAGCTCGTCCTGCGCGAAGGCGACGACGTCGGCATCGGTGCCGCTGCCGAGGACGACGGCCTGCTTCTCCATCGCCCGCTTGAGCGCGCCGAGGTCGTCGCGCAGCCGGGCAGCCTTCTCGTACTCCATGGCCTCGGCGGCGGCGGTCATCTCCCGCTCGAGGCGCTTGATCATCAGGTCGGTCTTGCCGGCCATGAAGTCGCAGAAGTCGTCGACGATCTGCCGGTGCTCCTCGGCGTCGACCCGGCCGACGCACGGGGCCGAGCACTTGCCGATGTAGCCGAGCAGGCACGGCCGGCCGATCTGGCCGGCCCGCTTGAAGACGCCGGTGGAGCAGGTGCGGGCCGGGAAGACGCGGGTGAGGGTGTCGAGGGTCTCGCGGATGGCCCAGGCGTGCGCGTAGGGGCCGAAGTAGCGGACGCCCTTCTTCTTGGGCCCGCGCATGACCTGCAGCCGCGGGTACTCCTCGTTCAGCGTGACCGCGAGGCTCGGGTAGCTCTTGTCGTCGCGGTAGCGGACGTTGAACCGCGGGTCGAACTCCTTGATCCAGTTGTACTCGAGCTGGAGGGCCTCGACCTCGGTGCCGACGACGGTCCAGTCGACGCTCGCCGCCGTCGTCACCATCTGGCGGGTGCGCGGGTGCAGGCCCGCGACGTCGGCGAAGTAGCTGTTCAGGCGCTGCCGCAGGCTCTTGGCCTTGCCGACGTAGATGACCCGGCCGCTGGGGTCGCGGAACCGGTACACACCGGGCGACTCGGGGATGCTGCCGACCGCCGGGCGGTACGTGGACGGGTCGGCCATGCGTCCAGATTAGGTCGCCGTGCCGACATCCCGTCGGCGCGGATCCGGGATCGACCCGTCGCGGGCCAACACCGGGACGTCGACCGGCACGGTGTCCGGGTAGAGCAGTCCGGTTCCGGTGTTGAGGACGACCACGTCCTCGCTCCCGTCGAGCCAGCCGGACTCGCGCAACTGCCCGACGGCGGCGAAGCAGGCGGCGCCCTCCGGGCACACCCAGGTGCCCTCGTCGCGGGCGAGCCGGTGCTGCGCGGCGAGCAGTTCGTCGTCGGTGACCGCGACCGCTGTGCCGCCGGTGGACCGCACGGCGTCGAGGACGAGGAAGTCGCCGAGCGCCTTGGGCACGGTGATGCCGAACGCGACGGTGTGCGGGTCGGCCGGCGCGGTGCTCTCGTCGAGTCCCGCCTCGAACGCGTCGACGATCGGCGCGCAGCCGGCGGCCTGGACGGCGACCAGCCGGGGCAGGTCGCCGGTGATCCAGCCGAGTTCCTGCAGCTCGAGCAGGGCCTTGTAGATCGCGATGATCCCCACGCCCCCGCCCGTGGGATAGAGGATCACGTCCGGGCACCGCCAGCCCAGCTGCTCGACGATCTCGTAGCCCATCGTCTTCTTGCCCTCGAGCCGGTAGGGCTCGCGCAGCGTGGAGGTGTCCTGGTACCCGCTGCGGGTGGCGACCGCCCGGGCGATGAGCTTTCCGGCGTCCCCGATGAGCCCGTCGACCAGGTACAGCTCGGCACCGGTCACGACGCACTCCCGCCGGGTGATCTCGGGCGCGTCGATCGGCATCGCGATCAGGGCGTCGAGGCCGGCCCGGGCGGCGTAGGCGGCCCAGGCCGCCCCGGCGTTGCCGTTCGTGGGCATCGCGATGCCGCGCACGCCGAGTTCCGCGGCGCGGGAGATGCCGACGGCCGCGCCGCGCGCCTTGAAGGCTCCGGTGGGGACGAGACCCTCGTCCTTCATGCGGAGGTTCGGGACGCCGAGCCGCGCGCCGTGCCGGGGCAGGTCCAGCAGCGGCGTCATGCCCTCCCCGAGGCTGACCACGTTCGCGGGCGTCCCGGACCGGCAGCAGCTCGTGGTAGCGCCACAGCGTCGGCGGGCGGGCGGCGATCTCCTCCCGGGTCACGGTCTCGGCGACCCGGGCCAGGTCGTAGCGGGCGAGCAGCGGAGCGCCCAGCGGCGAGGTGCCCTGGACGACGTCCGCGTCGTGCTGCGAGCCGTCGCGCGAGCACTCCAGGTGGGCGAGGGAGGAGAAGGTCACCCGGGCATCAAACCGGCTGGGTCCCGGGGATCGTCGTCAGGTCGGCGTCGAGGAGTTCACGGTCCTCGGGATCGGCGATGTCCTCGGCTGCCGCCCGGGCGCGCGCGAGCGCCTCCTCGGAGGCCGCTCGGTCGCCGGCGACGGCGTGGGCGCGGGCCAGCGCCTCGTGGGCGAAGGCGAGATCCCAGTCGCCGATGCCGTGCTCCTCGCAGATCTCCAGGACACGGCGAGCGTGGTGCAGCGCCGGTTCGCCGCGACCCAGGACGGCGTAGACCCGCGAGCAGAGCCACTCGCCGCGGGCCAGGTTGGCCGGCGTACCGACCTGCTCCCAGTGATGGCGCGACGCGTGGGCCATGTGCAGCATCCGGTCGTCCTGGGCCTGGGTGCGGTCCTCGGTCTCCATCAGCGCCCAGACGCCGTTGAACAGGTCGGCCGCGAGCTTCCGTTCGTCCGGGAGCGGGGTCGGGTCGTCCGCCGCTCGTGCGGTCGGGAGCTCGTGCGGGGTCTCGCTGTCCGTGCCGGTCATGCCGTCCTCCGTGTCCTCGATCAGGTGCGCCAGCCGGTGCAGGTCACCGCGGACGCGGGTCATCCGGCTCTCCAGCCGACGGCGGTGCTGCTCGAGCACACGGTCGACGACGTCGGGATCACCGCCGGAGCCGAGGCACTCGGCGACGGCCTCCAGCGGCAGCCCCACGCCGCGGAGCCGGGCGATCAGCCGGGCTTGCGGCAGGCGGTCGGCGCCGTACCAGCGGTAGCCGTTGCCCTCGTCGACGCCGTCGGGGCGGAACAGCCCGAGCTGGTCGTAGTGCCGCAGCGCCTTCGTCGTCATCCCGGCCGCGCGGGCCAGTTCGCCCACCGTCAGCCGCGTCGTCCCGCCGTCCATGAGCGGGACGGTAGGACCTTGCCGCGCCGGAAGGTCCAGCCTCGATCTCGTCCGTCGCCCGAGCGGGTGTCAGTACGGGGGCGGTTCCGTGGTCGTGACCAGGCCGGTCGGGGTGGTGACGGTGAGGGTGCCGTCGTCGTCGAGGTCGTAGTGCCAGCCCGGCGCCTGGTGCTTGCCGCGGTGATGGGTGGTGCAGAAGCCGTTGAGGTTGCCCGCGCTGGTCGGGCCGAGCGGATACGGGCGGTTGTGGTCGAGCTCGCCGCCGCGGGGCACGCGGCGGCGGCAGCCGGGCTGCCGGCAGCGGCGGTCGCGGGCCCGCAGGTACCGGTCCAGTTTCGCGCCGGGCCGGTAGCCGTCGGTCGGGCCGGGCGGGCCGAGCCCGGGTCGGTCCGGTGAGGTCGTGGGTGCAGCCGGCCGGGTTCCGGCGGCAGGCGCGGGCGCCGCAGGTGCCGGTGCGGCGCAGTTCGGGCAGGTCGGTGAGCGCGAGCAACGCGCCGGTGAGGGCGTCGGTCAGCGCGATCCGGGGCCGCTCGAGCAGCCCGCCGCCGCCGGTCGCGTCCAGCAGGTCGGCCAGCTGCTGGCGCTGGGCGTCGGTGCAGGCGCGGAGGACGGCCAGCGAGGTGTCGGCGCTGGTGAACCGGCCGGGCCCGGCCTGGAAGTCGTCCTCGTCGTCGGCGTCGGCCGCCGTGGCGGCCCGGACCAGCCGACCGGCGTGACCGAGCGCCTCGCCGGCCCGGCGCACCGCCAGGCTCGCGTCGTCGACGGCCCGGTCGGCCGCCGCCCACCAGCCCTGATCGGCCTCTGCCGATGCTGTCGGGGGCGGAACGGCTGGCGGCCGGTCGGGGTCGAGCAGGGCGAGTGTCACCGGACAGGATGCGTCGTTCCATCTCCTCCGACGTGCGTTCCCACTCCGCGTGCTCGCGCAGCCAGCTCGACCCCCTCAGCGCTGCTCGCCCACGCCTCCTGCACCTCGAGCGGGATCGGCTCCGGGTCGGGGTCGACGAGCTCGGCGAGGACACGCGACTCGGCGTCGGCCCACCACTCCTCCTCGGCAACCCACTCCTCGTCACCGGTGTCCGGCTCAGGCTCCACAACGGGCTCGGGCTCGGGCTCGGGCCGCGGGCTCGGGTTGGCGGGGTCGGGCTCGGTGTCCGCGGGGGGCTGCGGGCCGAAGAGGCGCAGCAGTTCGCGGATCATCTCCGGCGGCACCACCCGGCCGCCGATCTCGCCCACCTCGTCGCCACCGGCCAGGGTGCCCAGCGAGGCGACCACGGTGAGCAGCACCCGCACCTGGACCAGGTCGACCCCGTCGGGGCGCAGCACCAGGTCCATCAGGCAGTCGGCCATCTTCTGCTCGCGGGTGCGCGGGTTGGCCGGATCGTCGGGGATCTGGTCGGCGTAGGCGCCCAGCGCCCGGTAGAACACCTGCGCCTCGGGCTCGGTCACCAGCAGGGTCACCGCGGCCAGCCCGTCCGGCGCCTCCGGGCTCAGGTGCACCCCGCGGCGGCGCAGCGCCTGCTCCAGCCGCCGCGCGGCCGCCCGCGCATCGCGGCGGGCCACCTCCCGGCGGGCCCTCTCGCGCAGCTGCGCCGGCGTGACCACCCGGCCCGCCGCCCACCGCAGCAGCCCGGCCTCCACCTCCGCGCGCACGTCGGGGTCCTCGATCGGGGCCACCAGATCGATCAGCACCGGCACGTGCCCGGCGTGCAGCGCCCCCGCGTCCAGCGCGGCCAGCGTGCCCGGCAGCCGCTGCACCAGGATCAGCCCCCGCTCCAGCCGCGCCTGCGCGGTGGTCTCGCTGATCGACAGCGCCACCGCCAGCTCCGGCACCGCCCACTCGCTCACCGGCCGCAGCACCCCCGGGCGGGCCGCCCACCGGTCCGCGCTCATCGCCCCCGGCTCACCCGGGGCACGGTCGGCCGACGCCGGCCGCGCGGCGGCGAACTCCGCCAGCGCCCGCGCCTCGGCCGCGATCCGCCGGGCATCGGCCCGGTCCCCGGCCTGCACCACCCCCAGCGGCCCCGGCGCCAGGCCCACCGGCGGCGCGAACTCCGGCCACTCCGCCGAGTCCGTGTCGCGCCGCCCCGCCGTCATGGATCGATCATACGTCCTGGGTATCCGCTTAACTGCAGTCGTCGAGGTCAGCGGCCCCCGATCAGTTCCTTGAGCGGGTGAGGGTCGGCGTTGACCGACTGTTGCAGGAGTCGGTAGAAGAGCAGGCCCCGTTTGGCGGATTTCCGGCGGTTGAAGCGGAATGTGAATTCGTCGAGGTAGTAGTCAAGGTGCTCGGCGCTGGCCGCGTAGTGCAGGGTTCCGGTGAGCCACCTTTTCAGCAGAGACGAGACCAAATGAACGCCGGGCATGACGGTGTCCGGGTCGTCGGTCTGGTAGCTGGTCACGTATTCGTGTTGAAAGCCGATTGATCCGAGCCGTCGAAAGAGGCGGGTGCCGTCGGTGTGAATGGTCGAGCCCTCGGCGACGACGTCGTGGGCGAATTCCAGGATGGCGGCCGTGTTGGGGCGTTCGGCGACCTGCATGCGCGCCCGACCGAGCCGCCGCCCTTCGCCGCGTTCGACCGCGACCATGATCGGCACCTTGCCGGTGCCGGCGCCCGGGCGGCCGGTGGAGCGGCCGCCGACGAAGATCTCGTCCAGCTCGACATTGCCGGACAGCTGATCGCGATCCGGCCGCACCATCGCCCGCCGCAGCTTGTGCATCCACGCCCAGGCGGTTTCGTAGGAGCCGAACCCGAGCACACGCTGCAATCCCTGCGCGGAGACGCCATTCTTCTGCGAGGTGATAAACCAAATCGCGGCGAACCACGTTGCCAACGGAGTTCGGGTGCGGTGAAAGATGGTTCCCGCGGTCACCGATGTCTTACGGCCGCACTCGGCACACATGAGCAGTCCGCGGCCGGTGCGCCAATAGTGGCTCGACTGGCAGACCGGACAGGAAAACCCGTCCGGCCAGCGCAGTTTCTCCAGATAGGCCGTACAGGCCGCGTCGTCGGGAAACCAGGCCAGCAGCTCCTGATAGGTGCCCGGATAGTCCGAGCCCGCGATCGGTCGCCCCAGGCTTGCCACCACCATATTCTACTGCAGTTAAGCGGATACCCAGGTCATACGTTCGACCACCGACAGAAAAGCCCTGTCCACAGGCCCGGCAGAGAGAAAAGTTCAGGCCGCGCGGACGGCCTCCAGCCGGGCGTCGAGCCAGGTCATGAGGTCGGCGACGACCTCGTCGCGGTTGGTCTCGTTGAAGACCTCGTGCCGGGCGTCGGCGTAGACCTGCTGCTCCACCGGCAGGTCGCGGGCCCGCAGCAGGTCGGCCAGAGCGGTGACCTGCGCGGCGTCGTCCCCACCGACCGGGTCGCGCTGACCGGAGAGCAGCAGCACCGGGAGACCGTCGGGCAGCTTCGCCAGCGCCTCGGGCGTGGCACACCGGACGGCCAGGCCGAAGACACCGGCCGCGTACGCCGCGGTCAGCGGCATCTGGTCGCCGCACAGCGGGTCGGCCAGGTAGGCGTCGACCTCCGCCGGGTCGCGGGACAGCCAGTCGAACTTGGTGCGGGCCGGCTCGAACGCCTCGTTGAACGCCCCCAGCGCGTCGAGGGCGTTCTCGCCGGCGCCGGCGGCGACCGCCTCCTCCAGCGCGGTCACGACGTCCGCGAGGTGCGGCGCCGACCCGATCGGGCCGGACAGCGCCAGCCCGGCGAGGTCGGCGCCGTCCCGCTCCGCGCTGGCCAGCGCGATGATCGAGCCCATCGAGTGACCGAGCAGGATCCGCGGGACGCCGCCGAGCGTCGAGTCCATGACCAGGTGCAGCGCCTGGACGTCGTCGAGCAGCGCGGTGACGCCGGCGCCCCCGAACCTGCCCACACCGGTGCCCTCCGCCGTCCGGCCGTGCCCGCGGAGGTCCATGGCGTACACGGCCAGCCCGCGCGAGGTCAGCGCAGCGGCCAGCCGGCCGTACCGGGTGGAGTGCTCGGACGCGCCGTGGACGATCTGCACGCTGCCGCGCAGCTCGCCCTCGGGCAGCCAGCGTCGGTAGCGCACGCGCATCCCGTCGGGCGCCTGCAGCGCCCTCCACTCCCCGGACCCCGCCGTGGACTCGGCCGTCATGGAGCTCTCCCCTCGGTTCAGCTGGCCTTCTTGCGACTCCGCTTCTTCGGCGCACCGGCCGCCGTGACGGCGGCGGGGTCGAGGATCGTCGCAAGGTACCGGCCGGTGTGGCTCTCCGGCACGGTGGCCAGGAACTCCGGCGGACCCTCGGCGACGACGGTTCCGCCCCGGAACCCGCCCTCGGGACCCATGTCGATGAGCCAGTCGGCGCTCTTGATCACGTCGAGGTTGTGCTCGATCACGATCACCGAGTTGCCCTTGTCGACCAGGCCCTGGAGCACCAGCAGCAGCTTGCGGATGTCCTCGAAGTGCAGACCGGTCGTCGGCTCGTCGAGCACGTAGATGCTGCGGCCGTTCGACCGCTTCTGCAGCTCGCTGGCCAGCTTCACGCGCTGCGCCTCGCCACCGGAGAGGGTGGTCGCCGGCTGGCCGAGCCGGACGTAGCCCAGCCCGACCTCGGTGAGGGTGCGCAGGTAGCGGGAGATCGACGGGATGGCGGCGAAGAAGTCGGCGGCCTCCTCGATCGGCATGTCGAGGACCTCGGCGACCGTCCGGCCCTTGTAGTGCACCTCGAGCGTCTCCCGGTTGAACCGGGCGCCCTTGCACACCTCGCACGGGACGTAGACGTCCGGCAGGAAGTTCATCTCGATCTTCAGCGTGCCGTCGCCGGAGCACGCCTCGCAGCGGCCGCCCTTGACGTTGAACGAGAACCGGCCCGGCTGGTAGCCGCGCATCTTCGCCTCGGTCGTCTGGGCGAACAGCTTGCGCACCTGGTCCCACACGCCGGTGTAGGTGGCCGGGTTCGACCGCGGGGTGCGGCCGATCGGCGACTGGTCGACGTGCACCACCTTGTCCAGGTGCTCCAGCCCGGTGATCGTCCGGTGCCGGCCGGGAACCTGGCGCGCACGGTTCAGCTGGTTGGCCAGGGTCGTGTACAGGATGTCGTTGACCAGGCTGGACTTGCCGGAGCCGGAGACGCCGGTGACGGCGAGGAGCACGCCCAGCGGGAACGTCACGTCGATGCCCTTGAGGTTGTGCTCGCGGGCGCCCTTGACCACGAGCTCCCGGCCCGGCGTCGGCTCGCGCCGCTCCTTGGGGATCTCGATGGACTTCCGGCCGGACAGGTAGGCCCCGGTCAGCGAGCGCTCGCTGGCCATCAGGTCCTCGAGGCTGCCGCTGACGATGATCTCGCCGCCGTGCTCGCCGGCGCCGGGGCCGATGTCGACGATCCAGTCGGCGACCTTGATCGTGTCCTCGTCGTGCTCGACGACGATCAGCGTGTTGCCCATGTCGCGCAGCCGGACGAGCGTCTCGATCAGCCGGGTGTTGTCCCGCTGGTGCAGCCCGATCGACGGCTCGTCGAGCACGTAGAGGACGCCCACCAGGCCGGAACCGATCTGCGTCGCCAGCCGGATCCGCTGCGCCTCACCGCCGGCGAGCGTCGCGGCCGGCCGGTCGAGCGAGAGGTAGTCGAGCCCGACGTCGACCAGGAACGACAGCCGCGCCTGGATCTCCTTGAGGACGCGGTCGGCGATCGCCCGCTCCCGCTCCGCCAGCTCCATCGCGCCCAGCCACTCCGACGCGTCACCGATCGAGAGCCCGGTGACCTCGGCGATCGAGCGGCCGTTCAGCTTGACGGCGAGGATCTCCGGCTTGAGCCGGGTGCCGTGGCAGACGGGACAGGGCACGTCGCGCATGTAGCCCTCGTACTTGTCCCGCATGTAGTCGCTGTCGGTGTCCTCGTGCCGGCGCTCCAGGAACGGCAGCACGCCCTCGAACGCGGCGTAGTAGCTGCGCTCGCGGCCGTAGCGGTTCTTGTAGCGGACGTGCACCTGGTCGGGCGAGCCGTGCAGGATCGCCTTCTGCGCCTTGGCCGGCAGCCGCTCCCAGGGCTCGTCCATCGAGAAGCCGAGCTGCGTGCCGAGACCGGTGAGCAGCCGGGTGAAGTACTCGTTGCTCATCGACGTCGACCACGGCGCGATCGCGCCCTGCGCGAGGCTCTTCTCCGGGTCGGGGATGACGAGGTCGGGGTCGACCTCCTTGCGGGTGCCGATGCCGGTGCACTCGGGACACGCGCCGAACGGCGAGTTGAACGAGAACGAGCGCGGCTCGAGCGCCTCGAACGACAGCCCGTCGTCGATGCAGGCGAGGTGCTCGGAGAACGTGCGCTCGCGGTGCGGGTCGTGCTCGTCCATGTCGACGAACTCGAGGACGACGAGACCGCCGGCGAGCCCGAGTGCGGTCTCGACCGAGTCGGTCAGGCGCCGTTTCGCGCTCTCCTTGACCGTCAGCCGGTCGACGATCACCTCGATCGAGTGCTTCTCCTGCTTCTTGAGCTTCGGCGGCTCGGTGAGCGGGTGCACGACGCCGTCGACCCGGACGCGGGAGAAGCCCTGCGTCTGCAGCGAGCTGAACAGGTCGACGTACTCGCCCTTGCGCTCCCGGATGACCGGCGCGAGCACCTGGAAGCGGGTGCCCTCCTCCATCGACAGCACCTGGTCGACGATCTGCTGCGGGGTCTGCCGCGAGATCGGCTTGCCGCAGTTCGGGCAGTGCGGCTGGCCGGCGCGGGCGTACAGCAGACGCAGGTAGTCGTAGACCTCGGTGATCGTGCCGACGGTCGACCGCGGGTTGCGGTTGGTCGCCTTCTGGTCGATCGACACCGCGGGCGAGAGGCCCTCGATGAAGTCGACGTCGGGCTTGTCCATCTGCCCGAGGAACTGGCGCGCGTACGCCGACAGCGACTCGACGTACCGCCGCTGCCCCTCGGCGAAGATCGTGTCGAACGCGAGGCTCGACTTGCCCGAGCCCGAGAGCCCCGTGAACACGATCAGTGCGTCGCGGGGCAGGTCGAGGTGGACGTCCTTGAGGTTGTGCTCGCGGGCGCCGCGGACGACGAGGCGGTCCATGAAATCCCTGTCGGTCGCTGGGGCGGGGAAGGAAGGCTGGAGAACGGTCATCACTGGAAGCAAGGAACGGTGCGAGAGCGCTGTTCCGTGTCTCCGGCGCGTCGCCGTGTTGGCCGCGTCACTCCGGGTGACGTGCCGGACGGCAGAGTCATACGGGTGCGGCGGCCGGGTCTGCGGTGGGATCGAAGACCGGTGCGTAGCGGCGCCAGGGCTGCCGACGTTCCAGTTCTCCGGCGATCCAGAGTAGACGCGTCTCGGCACCCGGGGGGCCGACGAACTGGACGGCCACCGGCAGCCCCTCGGGGCGCATGCCCGCGGGGAGGACGGCGGCCGGCAGGCCGGCCAGGTTCCAGGCCGCCGTCCACGGTGCCCAGCGCGCGTTGGCCGTCACGTTGGCGAGGAACGACCGCTCGTGCCACGGCCGTGCGGCCAGCGGCGGACCGGTCGTGACGGGGCTCGAGCAGCAGGTCGACGTCGTCGAAGAACGCGACCATGCGCTCGCGGAACTTCTCCGCCGTCCGGGGCCGGACCAGCCCCGCCCGCCGGACCAGCCGCCCGATGCGCGCGTGCGTCCGGCTGCGCGGCTGCAGGGCCGAACGGTCGATGCCGAGGTGCTCGGCGTCGTTCTCGGCGCCGACCATCCAGCGCGCCAGCGCGCCGGCTGCGGCGCCGGTGCGTGATCGGTGGGTCCCGGCGGACGACGGTGTGCCCGGCCGCGGTCAGCAGCGCCACGACGGCGTCGACGGCGGCCCGGGCCTCGGCGTCGGCGCGCACCCCGGGCACCGGCGATCGGGTGCTGACGGCGATCCGCAGCGGCCGCTCCGGGGCCGGCGGCTCGGCCGGCACGCTCCCCGGCCATCACGGCGTGCGCGAGGGCGACATCGGCGACCGTGGTGGCGAGCGCGCCGTTGACGGCCATGCCGGTCCAGTCGTCGGCGCCGATGCCCGCCGGCACCACGCCCCGCCCGGGCTTCAGCGTGACCAGGCCGCAGGCCGCGGCCGGCAGTCGCAGCGACCCCATGCCGTCGTTGCCGTGGGCCAGCGGCACCGAGCCCGAGGCGACTGCCGCGGCGCTGCCGCCGGAGCTGCCGGCCGGCGACCGGGCGGTGTCCCACGGGTTCCGCGTGACCGTGCCCGGGCCGTCGGTGGCGGCGTAGAGGCACAGCTCCGGGGCGCGGGTGATGCCCACGACCACCGCGCCGGCGGCTCGCAGCCGGGCCACGACCGGGTGGTCGGCCGTGGCGGTGCGCTCCGGACAGGCGGGCGAGCCGTCGGTGGCACGCCTCGCCGGCGACGTCGACGTTGTCCTTGATCGCCACCGGCACCCCGGCGAGCGGCAGCGAGGCCCGGTCGGGAGCCGCGTCGACGGCCGCCGCCTCGGCGAGCGCGGCCTCGGTGCGGACGACCCGGAACGCCCCGATCCGCGCGTCGACGGCCTCGAGGTGGGCCAGGTGCGCGCGCACGACGTCGACCGCGCTCAGCGCGCCGGAACGCACCCGCTCGGCGATCTCCACGGCGGGCAGACCGACGATGTCACCGACGCGATGAGCAGTGTCGAGACCTCCGCTAGCGTCCATCCCTGGACCGTAACCGTGACCAGTGACAGGCACCGATCGGAGCCCTCGATGAAGTAGCTACACCGGCGACGTCCAGCCCGGCGGCCCGGCCGACGTCCGCGAACTGCCGGGCCTGACGATCAGCAAGCTCGCGGTCAGCGAGATGGCCAACAACGTCTACCTGCTGCGCGACGCGGCCACCGGCGAGGGCCTGCTGATCGACGCGGCGGCCGAGCCGGAGGCGGTCCTGGGGCTGATCGGGGACGGCGGGATCCGCACCGTCGTCACGACGCACGGCCACTGGGACCACCACCGGGCGCTCCCCCAGGTCGTCGAGGCGACCGGCGCCGAGACGGTCGCGCACCCGGCCGACGCCGCCGATCTGCCGGTCCCCGTCGCCCGCCCGGTCGAGCACGGCGACACCGTCCGCGTCGGCGAGCAGACGCTCGAGGTGATCCACCTGCGCGGACACACGCCGGGCAGCATCGCCCTGGTGTGGCGCGGGCCCGAAGACGCCGGCACCCACGTCTTCACCGGCGACAGCCTGTTCCCGGGCGGTCCTGGGAGGACAACAAACCCGACCGACTTCACTCGCTGATGGACGACCTGGAGGAGCGAATCTTCGGCCGCACTGGACGACGACACCTGGTTCTACCCCGGCCACGGGAAGGACAGCACGCTCGGCGCGGAGCGGCCGCAGATCCCCGAGTGGCGGGCGCGAGGCTGGTGACCACCCGGACGGACGATGCCCAAAGGCCGCATCCGCCCTGCAGCGAGTCCGGAGCGTTTCACCCCGCCCAGGGTCAAGAGCTCGACGGGGACCCAGTAGCGTTCAGCGGACTCCGCGGCCCAGCCAATTCCCCGTGTGGGCGCAGCGTCGTCGCCGTCCGATGTCATGGGTCAGTTCTCCCGCCCGGCTCGAGGAGCAGGACAGGCAACGCCTGGCAGGCCCAGTCGATGGCCTGATCGTGGGTCCAGCCACGTTCGGTGGTGAGGAGCAAGTAGGTGCTGTCGCCGTAGACGGTGAGCAAGATGTCGGTGGCTGCCGCCGGGTCGAGGCCGCTGCGTAGCGGGCCCTTCGAGGTGACGGCGTCGACGACGCGCCGGAACCCTTCGACCTGCTGCTGATCATGGTGGCGCCAGATGGCGTGGACGTCGGGATCGGTGAGGGCTGCGGCGCGCAGGACCTCCGAGATGCCCGCAGCCCGCGCGTACAGGGAACCGGCGCCGCGGACGAAGTGTTCGAGGGCTTCAGCGCCGGTGGGGGCGGCCAGCATGGCGACCCACCAGTCGGTGTCTTCAGGAGCGGTCGGGTCGTCCTCGCCAAGAACGGCCGCATCGATGGCCGCACTGATCAGCTCAGCCTTGGTGTGAAACACGAAGTACACGGTCTGCGTGGCCACCCCGGCGCCGCGAGCGATCGCGGCCATCGTCGCGCCGTGGTACCCGCGCTTGAGGAACTCCTCGTGTGCGGCGCGGATGATCTTGAGCCTCGTCTGGCGGGCTCGTTCCCTCCGGATCGTGCTCTTGACCTCGCCCACAGCCGGGATCATAGTAGCGACTCACTAGAGTGACACTTTAGTCAGTTGGTATCGCGCAGCGGGGTCGGGCAGAGAGGACCAGCCGTGATCACCGTGGAGTCGACCGTGGACATCGACCGCCCAAGCACCGAGGTCTTCGGGTTCGTAGCCGACCAGACCAACGCCCCCGAGTGGCAGCACGGGTTGCACGAGGTCCGGCGCTTGACCGACGGGCCCATCGGTGTCGGGACCGAGCACGTGTTCGTGCGACGCTTCGCCGGCCGGCAGATCGAATCTCGCAACCGCTTCACCCACTACGAGCCCGGCCGCTCCGTGCGATTCGAGATCCCCGACGGATGGTTGACCGGACACGCGTCCTACCTCGTCGAGCCCAACGGGGCAGAGCGCTGTCGGCTCACCAGCCGGATGGAGTTCCAGGTCGCTGGCCCAGCGGCACTCGCGAGCCCGCTGCTGGCACGCGTCCTGGCCCGGGACTCCCGACGGGACGAGGCGGCCCTCAAGGCCCTGCTTGAGACCAGGGACAGGCGCAGCACGTAACGAGCCCTCACCGAGGAGGAGTTCGCGAGCAAGAAGGGCGAATTGCTCGCACGTCTCTGACGCCTTCGCAACGGCGGGACCTCTCCCGGTTTCCGGCGGTGGCCAGACGCGGCTGGTGACCCGGACGGCCTTGTACGGCTCTGCCGGGCTGGAGACGCAGGGTCACTCCTGGGGGCTGGACAGCGCCTATGCAATGCCGCTAGACCAGCACCCGGCCACAGCACGGACGGCCGGAGGTTGACATGACACGACCAGCGGCTGTTCGGCATGCTCCCGGACGGGGCGTAGGCATACCCCGGCCACGGCAAGGACACGACGCTCGGCGTCGAGCGGCCGCACCTCGCCTAGTGGCGCGCTCGCGGTTGGTGATCCCGTGACCTTTGCGGCCGACGAGTCGGAGTTCCTGCGCTCCCACGGGATCGCTCGGTTGGCGACGCTGGGAGAGGACGATCAGCCCGACGTCGTACCAGTCGCCGTCGAGTTCGACGGTGCCTGCTTCTGGGTCGGCGGCACCGGCGAGAGCGTCCTGGGGACCCGCAAGGTCGGCAACGTACGCGCCGGCCGTCGCAAGGTCGCCCTGGTGGTGGACGACCTGCCGTCCTTAGACCCGTTCGTCGCGCGCGGGATCAGGGTCTACGGCGTGGCCGACGGTCCCGTGGAGCGGGTCGGCATGATGGGCCCGGGCCTGTACCTGCGCATCACGCCGCACGTCTCGTGGAGCTGGAACATGGCCGGCGAGCCGGTCGGCGAGACCTGGTACCAGACGAGACGCGCAGTTCTGACGGCGCCGCGGCGACGCCGACAAGCCGCACCCCGAGGACAAATCACGTCAAGCCGTAACTCGCGTGGGCCGGTAGTGCAGGGAGACCGCCCCCGACCGGAACTCATGGCGGTCCACGAGCTCGAGCTGGATGCGCTCGCGCAGACCGGCTAGCAGCGTCGGCCCGTGTCCGGCAAGGACCGGCTGCACAAGGAACTCGTACTCGTCAATCAGTCCCCGATCTGCCAACGCCAGGGGGAGCGTCACGCCACCCACCCAGAGGCCCTCGCCTGACTCCTGCTTGAGCCGCTGAACCGCTTGCCCCAAGTCGCCTCGCACCAGTTCGGCATTCCAATCGACCCCGCTCAGCTTGCTCGACACGACGTACTTCTTCGCTCGGTCGATGGTCTCGGCGAACGGGATCCGCCACTCATCCATCCAGTCTGGCCACGTGCCCGTGGCCGGCTTCCGCCACGCCGATTCCATCATCTCGTAGGTCACCCGGCCGAATACCAGGGCATCGGCTCGCTCCATCTCAGCGGTCCAGTAGCGCATCGACTCCTCGTCCGGGGGGAGCCCTGCCTCGTGGTGGCAGCAGCCGTCGAGCGTCACGTTGATCGAGTATCGAAGTGGTCTCATCTCGTTGCTCTCCCTCGATCCGCGCCCCGCGTTCACCGGTCCGTACTCCGACCACTGCCGGCGCCATATTTCATCGGCGCCACCTTCCCCGGCAGCTGCGTCAGGCGATAAGCGGCTGGCTCTGGCGGATGTTCGACATGTTCGAGGCGGGTTCGGCCGATCCGCTGTCCAGATCGCGCAGGTGCGACTCGAGGTAGGAGCGCAGCCGGGTGCGGTACTCCCGCCCGGAGTTCCGCAGCACCTCCAGTTCGCGCTCCAGGCTGCTGCGCTTCTCCTCCAGGATGCTGATCGCCTCGACGTGTCTGCGCTCGGCGTCCTGCTCCAGGTCGGCAGCGTGGGTCCGGGCCTCGCGCTCGATCGTCTCCGCGCGCGTGCGCGCCTGGCCCATCATCGAGCCGGCCCGGTGCTGGGCCTCAGCGACCATCTGCTCGCTCTTCCGGCGAGCGTCGGTCATCAGCCGGTCGCTGTTGGTCGTGGCGCTGCTGAGCATCTGCTCGGACTGCGCCTTCGCCTCGTTGACGTAGCGGTCGGCGGTCTCGGTGGCCATCGCCAGGATCCGCGAGGCACGGACGCTGTCGTCCTCCCGTGGCTCCTCCTGCTCGACCGGGGCCCCGCCCCCGCAGCTGGCCCGCAGCTCGTTGTTCTCCTCGATCAGCCGGGCGAGCTGCGCCTCGACCACCTCACAAAAGGAGTCGACCTCGTCGCCGTCGTAGCCCCGCCGGCCGATGGCGGGCTTCTTGAAGACGACGTTGTGCACGTCGGCAGGGGTGAGCGGCATCGCGATCTCCTCGGGTGTCAGACGGCGGAACAAGATGTGCGGTCACGCGGTGATGCCGGGTTAAGCGACGCAGCTGCGGCCCATGGGTGGCCCATCCGCCGAATAACACCGCCCTACACCCCACTCATCGCGGCCGGTCGGCGTCGCGGGTGCGCCCGAAGAACACACTCCTCAACTGCCACAGCGGCCCCGCGGTTGTCTGGGGCTGAAAAGCGGGTGGCGGGAACGGCGCGACCCCCCGGCGGCGGGGACGAACGGAGCGCCCTTACTGTCCGGGAAACGGACCTCCGGCCGTGGCGTTCAATTCACGCTGGCGGAGCGGCCCGGGGAGGACCAGCCGGATGACAGGGGCGAGCTGCTCAGCGGTGAACCGGTTCGCCGCGGCATGCTGGCCTCCTCCCGGGTAGCGGGGCCCCGAGGGGTATGTGGCATCCCGACGAGGAGCACGTAGCCGCTGACATCCCGCCCGGTCACGGCCCACCGAGGCCCTGCTGCGCGCGCAACAGGTCACGGATCTCGGCCAGCAGCTCTTCCTGTGTCGGCTCGGCGAGGCCGGCCTTCCCCATGCGCTCGCGCCGCTCCCTGATCTTCCGCACGGGGACCACGACGACGAAGTAGACGGCCGCCGCGGTGAGCAGGAAGACGATCACTTGACTGAGGAACGCCCCCCAGGTGAATGTCTGGCCGTTGACGGTGAAGGACCCGCCGAGCTCTCCACCGCCGCCGAGGAGGTTGATCAGTGGGGTGAGGAACGAGTCGGCGAATGCGTTCACGACGGCGGTGAAGGCAAGGCCGATCACGAGCGCGACGGCCAGGTCGATGACGTTCCCGCGCAGGAGGAAGTCCTTGAAGCCCTTGAGGATGACTCATCCAATTCGAGCCAGGGACCTACCGCCAGCTCAGTCCGAATCCGATCGAACGCCCGCAGCCGAACACGGTCAAGCGGTCACGAACCGCGACTTCCGCCAAGCACTCGCCGATCGCGGCGTGCAGCGTACGGAGCCGGTCCCCGTCGGTCCGTTCGAGGATCCACCCACGGACGGACGTGCCCAACTCCAAGCGCCCACCGCGCGTCTTCCGGACGCTAAGGTCACCAGACGCGCAGTCTGGCTGCACCCGAGCGGAGGACCGGCCCGTGCTCTTCCATGTCACCCAGTCGCATGCCCCGCGCGACTGTCCGTACGGAAAGGGCGGCTCGACGTCGCTCTTCGACGGGGACTCGAAGGACGTCAAGGTTCTCGGTTACTGGCTGTCCTTCCCCAAGCACACGACCTATCTCGTCGTCGAGACCGATGACATCGCCCACCTGCATGCCTTCCTGCGGCCGGGGGCCGGTGTCACAACCTGCGACATCACGCCCGTCAGCGATCAACCGGTCCCACCTCCCGACTGATGTTTCGGGGACTTGTACGTACCGCCCCTTTCGCCTCCGGGACCGTCCGACGCCGCTAGCTGTGCTGGTCTCCACCACCGCAGCAAGGGGTCCGTCCGAAGGCTGCCCGGAAGACATTCTGGAAGCTTCGGAGCCGGGCTCTGGTCATCGTGGAGCGGAGTACCGGCGGCCCAGCCACTCGTCGACGGCAACGGCCGTCTCGGCAGGCTTCAAGAGCGGGAAGTAGTGGCCGACGTCGGCGATGGTGTACGCCGTTGTCCCGGGCAGCTGCTCCTGGAGGTGGGCGCGGCTCTCGTCGAAGGCCGCTCCGCTGTCCGTGCTGCCGATCCACACGATGGGCGTGGTGGCCTCGGGCAACGGGACCGGGGCGGCCATCCAGGCGCCCATCGCCGGCCAATCGACCTGGAGGAAGGTGGCGAGGTCGGTGACGGCGAGTTCCCGCGCACCCTTCGGCAGGGCGCGCTCCACCGGCTCTCGCGCGTTCTCCACGCCTGAGGTGGCCTCGTAGAAGGCCGAGACCGCGCCGTATCCGTCGCCATTCGCGTACTGGCCGAAGATGGTCGGCATCGCCACCTCGGCGACCGCCCGCATGATCTCCTGCCCTTCCGGGCTCCGGACCACCTGGCCGAACAACGGCTCGAGGAGGAGTGCCGACAGCAGGCGATCGGGTGCTCGCGTCGCCAGTTCCATCGCGATGTAGGCACCGAAGGAGTGTCCAGCGACATGCGCCTTCTCGATCCTGAGCGCATCGAGGATGGCGAGGACGTCGTGCACCTGCCCGGCGATGTCGGTGGCCACGGCCGGCAGCCCGCGGCCGCCGTGCCCGCGCCGGCCGTAATGGATCACCTGGTGATCGCCCCGCCTGGTGATCTCGTCCGCGAGGGGCACGAGGAAGTCGCGCATCACCGCGCCGTGGACGAAGACAACCGGTGTGCCCTCGCCGATCACCCACACGTCCAGCTCGTCGCCATCGGAGACCCGAACCTTGGTGGTGGGATCCGGCATCACCCGCCGCACCGCAGTTTCAGTCATGTTGCTCATCTCGTCGCTCCTTCTGTCGGTGGCCGCCCGTGCGGTGCGTCCCTCATCGGGACGCTAGGCAGCACGGCGGGCCCGGCTCATCGGAGCGATTGACCATCTTGCGGCCGCGGAGCTACGCGGTTGTGCGTAGCGGCGGAGCGCTCACCGGGAGGCGGTCACCCCGTGGTCGAGCGCGTAGCGGGCGGCCTGGGTCCGGGAGGAGACGCCGATCTTGTGGAAGATGTTCGTCAGGTGGCGGGCGACGGTGCGATCGCTGATGACCAAGGTCTCGGCGATATCCCGGTTGGCGCGTCCGTCGGCCACGAGGGCGAGCACCTCGCACTCGCGCCGGGTCAGCCCGTCCGGTGACCCCGGCGCCGGCCGGTACGCGCCGAGCTGGTCGAACACCGTGTGGGCCCGGTCGAGTTCCGCCGCGGCCGACACCCCGTCGCCGAGCGCCCGGTAGGCATCGGCGAGCCGGACGCAGGTCCGGGCAGCGTCGTACCAGGCACCCAGGTCGTGCCAGCGGCGGCAGGCTTCGCGCAAGACGGGCAGGGCCTCCTCGGCCCGCCCCTCGGCCAACAGGACCGTGCCGCGCGCGGCGCATGCCATCGTCTCCAGGCCCGAGGTGGCGTACGTCGCTGCCGTCGCGGCCAGCTCGGAGGTGGCGGCGGCAGCCTCCTCCAGCCGTCCGGCGGTGAGCGCGATGTCGACCGCCGCCGCGCAGATCGGGGCCCGGCGCAGCGGGTCGTCGCCCGCCGCTGTCAGGGCCGAGCGCACCGAGGTCGCTGCGCCGGCCGCGTCGCCCTGCTGCATCCGCAGCAGCGCCCGCCCCGGTTGCGGGTCGCGGCCACGGGCGTGCGCCTCGTCGTACGCGTCGCGCGGCGTCTGGGTCCCCACGCAACCGGCGCACCTCGGCGACGACGTACCAGGCCTCGGCGGCGTAGTCGACCCGCTGCCGGTCGAAGTCCTTCGCGATTCGCAGCGCAGTGTGCTCGGCCTCGTCCCACTCGCCGTGGAGCAGATGTAGTTGGGCACGGTGCACCGCACAGAGACCCTCGAAGAAGACCGCCGCTGGGAGGGTGGCCAGCCACTGCTCGGTCAGCTCGGTCCAGCGGACCATCCGACGTACGTCGGCGATCCGATGGCAGGCCGCGACCGTGTGGCAGTAGAGGACGCCCGAGAGGAAGGGGTCGATCTGGCCGTTCTGGACGCTGACCATCGCCGCGTCGAGAAGCGGCAGCCCGTCGACCATGTGGCCGGACTGGATCAATGCCCGGCCTTCGCTCTGCAGACCGAGGGCCAGCAGGCCGGCGTCGCCGTACCGGCGGCCGATGTCCTGCCCCCGACGCGCCGCGTCGAGCGCCGCGGCTGGCCGACCGGCCAGGAGATTCCCCTCCACCTCCGTGAACAGCATCAGGTGTCCGTGCACCGGGCCCTCCGGGAGCCCCGCCACCAGGCGACCGGCGCGACCCAGCCAGCCCCTGGACTGCTCCTCCTCGCCACGGGCCAGGTGGCAGACCCCCAGCGAGAAGGCAGTCATCGCTGCCTCGGCCGGTCGCGCCTCGGCCTCGAAGGCATCGCAGGCGGCAGCACCGAGCCGCAGCCTGTCCTCCACGCGACCCACCCACCACACGGCGTCGGCGTAGGCCGCGAGGTCGTCGGCGGTGAGGTGTGCGGAGTCGACAGCGTCGAAATGCGTGACAGCGGTGGGCCAGTCGTGCGAGGCGTAGGCCCGCTGCGCGAGTGTCAGGGTGTCCCCTTGTTCGTCCACGCGCTGTCCTCCGGTGACAGAACGCAGAATATCGGATACGGGTGTCCCCTGAAGCCGACTTCAGGGCGAGGTGCGTGGCACGTCACCAGCTAAAAGCGAATCTTCTGCCGGTTGGACGACGACACCTGGTTCTACCCGGGCCACGGCGGCCGCAGTATCAGCCTCACCACGAACTGGCGCCCGCACGTGCCGCGGGTCGAGCCGCTCAGCGAGGCGCTTGATCGCGCCACCTTTGCCGGAGGCATCCCAACCCTCGAACGATGCGAGCAGCGGCGGGCCGATCCCGCCGGGCCCGATGAGCCCGTCCAGGAGCAGCCACAGGTGCACTAGCCGCTTCTGGCCGCACCAGCCGCTTCTGCGCGTCCCTGAGCTGCTTCTTCTCCTCGCTCTTGGCAGGTGCGAAGAGATCCACCTCGGCAAGCCGACTGATTCGGGCGAGGGTCAGGCATACGTTTCCGCCGCGCCTCCGAGGTCCCGCGCCCTTCGTCCGGCACCATCGACTGATCGCTATGAGTGAAAGCGCAGTGACGGGGGGTCGCGAGAAACGGAGGCACGAGGTGTCGGAGGATCAGACGGAACCGGAGCGGGCAGTCGCGGAGGAACCGCCAATACCGGCGCCCGCGGCGGGGTGGGGCGTGGCTGGGTGGGATGAGCCGGCCCAGGACGATGTCGAGGACGAGGAGCCCCAGGACATCGACCCCGACAACCCCATGGTCCCCGTGCCGGAGCCCGCCGACGACGAGCCGCCGGTCGCCCGACCCAACCCCGCCGACGAGTCCGTGGCCACCGAGCCCGACCCCGCGGCGGAGGGGATCTCCGTCCCTGCACAGCAACCCGCTGACAAATCCGACGTCCCGGCGGTCGTGCCGGTGCTCCCGCGCGTCATCGTCCGGCCGCGCGTGCGGCCCCGCCGCCGCGCGCGCACCGCCGTCCTGCTGGGCCTGTTCGTCGCCGCCGCCGTCCTCGGAGCGACGCTGCTGGCCACCACCCGCGGCACGGTCTCCGCCGCGAACGTCGACGCCGCCGCCCCCACCGCGCCGACGACTCCGTCTCGTGGGTCCTCCTCGACGAGCACGTCGCCGTCTCCGACCGCGGCGACCACCCCGCCGGCGACGACGTCCGAGACGTCCGCGGTACCGCCGACCTCTCGCGCCGTTCCCGGCTCGGGGGTGACGCCAGCGCCCGGGCCGGTGGCGGGCGCGGCCCCGCCCGCCCCGACGGTCACCGTGGCGCCTGTGGCACCACCGCCGGTCGTCGCCCCGCCGGAGCTCACGCCGACCAGCGACCAGACGATGGAGCCTGACCCGACCGACACGCTCGCGACGGCCACGGCCACGGCCACGGCGACCGAAGACACCGAGGTCGCCACCCCGACGACGACGTCCACGACGCCGAGCGTCGCCCCATAGATGCTGGACCGGGTCGATGCCGCACCTGCCAGCGGTGCATGCGGCGCGGGCGGCGGCGAGACAGGCGACGTGGGACCCCCGGGCGGGTCCGGATCTGGGCGAGGAGCTGCGGAGCGACCGTAGGGTGGCCGCGTTCGTTGTCGTTCGAACGTCGATGCTGGAGGCCCAGCACCGTGCCTCGACCCCTTCCTAAGCGCCTCGGGATCCTGTTGGACCGCATCCGGCCCGTCCCCCGCCCGTGGCGGCGCGTGCACGACGTCCGTGGTGGCGTGCGGGCGCAGGTGCAGCTCGGGATCCTCCGGGCGGTGGTCCTGGCCGCGCGCCCGCTCGGCCAACGCGGCGCACACCGGGTGACCTGGCGACTGGCCCGCCTGTTCGAGCCGCACAACGACGCTGTGGTCGACACCGGCCACGGCCGCTTCCTCGTACCGCTGGGCGACGGGTACGCGGTCAAGCTGCTCGACCCGACGTACCACTACGAATCTGAGCTCGAGCCGTACTTCGCCGCGGCCATGCGGGCCGGCTGCGCGTTCCTCGACGGCGGCGCGAACCTCGGCTACTGGAGCGTCGTCGCCAGCGACGAGTGCGACGAGCCCGGACGCGTGGTCGCCGTCGAGCCCGTGCCGGCCATCTTCGATCGGCTGCGGGAGAACGCCCGGCTCAACGCCGACCGCTTCGTGTGCGAGCAGGCGGCGCTGTGGTCCGAGCCCGACGTGGACCTCACCATGGCCAGCCACCCGCAGTGGCACGCCGGCTCGCGCGTGCTGCACGGCCCACGGGCCGCGGCCGAGGGGCAGTACACGACCCGCGTCCCCACCACGACGATCGACCGTGTGGTGCGCCGCTACTGGCCGGACGAGCGGCCGCTGCTGATCAAGCTCGACGTCGAGGGCGCCGAATCCGCCGCGCTCGCCGGCGGCGAGGACACCCTGGCGAACCGCGACGTGGTCCTGATCTACGAGGACCACGGCAGCGACCCCGAGCACACCTCGACCCGGAGGGTGCTCGAGGACCTCGGCTTCCGGGTCTACGCCTGCACCCGGAACGGGCCGGTCGAGATCGGCGAGCTGGACGACGTGGCGCGAATCAAGACCGACACCGTCCGCGGCTTCAACTTCCTCGCCTTCCATCCCCGCAGCACGGTCGGGCACGCCGTCCTGGCTGCGACCGCCTGACGCCGTCTCCCTGGTCGCCGTCGGGGCGCCTCGCGGCCCGGTCCGCCGAGAGCAGCGGGTGGAGAAGATGCACGAGGACGAGGGTGGTGACCCTGACGTCGGAAGTCGTCCCGCGCCCGGCTACCAGCGCTGGTCGTGGCGCAGCGCGCCGAGGGCACCCCGCAGACGTTCCACGAGAGTCGAGGTGGCGGCGTCGGCAGGCTCGGCGGCGTCCAGCAGCTGCAACGCCTCGTCCACGCCCTTGCGCAGCGCGTCCCGCTCGGCGGCGCGTTCGGTGACCTCGGCATGCAGCAGGTAGAGGTCGACGAACACGGCCACCTTCGACCGCAGCACCCACGGGTCGAACGGCTTGGTGATGTAGTCGACCGCGCCCGCCTGGTAGCCGCGGAAGGCCATGTGGGGGTCGTAGTCCGCCGCGGTGAGGAACAAGATCGGGATGTGTCGGGTCCGCTCCCGCTGCTTGACGTGCTTGGCGGTCTCGAAGCCGTCCATCCCGGGCATGCGGGCGTCGAGCAGGATCAGCGCGTAGTCGTTGACGAGCAGCTGCTTGAGCGCGTCCTCACCGTTGGTGACCGGCACGACTTCGATGGGCAGTCCCTCCAGGATCGCCTGCAGCGCGAGCAGGTTCTCCCGCCGGTCGTCGACCGCGAGGACCCGGACCGGCTTGGTCATGCCGGCGGGCCGTCGTCATGGGCCCTCGAATTCCCGTTGCCGGACACCCAGGACGCCATGATCGCGAGCAGCTCATCGAGGTCGACGGGCTTGGTGACGTAGTCGGTGGCGCCCGCGGCCAGGCTGGACTCCCGGTCCCCGGGCATCGCCTTCGCCGTCAGGAACACGATGGGTAGCTCCTGCCACTGCGGGTGCTCCCGGATCCGGCGTGTGGTCGCGTTGCCGTCGAGGTCGGGCATCATCGCGTCCATCAGGACGATCCGGACCTCCGGGTGCTCGGTCAGCAGGGCGATGCCGTCGAGGCCGTTGTCGGCGTAGAGGACCTCGAGGCCGTGCAGCTCCAGCGCGCTGGTGAGGGCGAAGACGTTGCGGACGTCGTCGTCGACGATGAGCACCGTGGTCCCGGACAGGTCCGGCGCCGGATGCACGGTCGACCGAGGCGCGGCCCGGAGGATGGGCTCGCCCCGCTCGACGACCTCCGGCGGCGCTTCGGCCGGACGCCGGGGTGGAACACCGGACGCCGCCGACGAGATCGCGGGGCACTCGTCGGGCAACAGCAGGGTGAACACCGACCCGGCGCCCGGCTCGGACGACACCTCGATCCTGCCGCCCAGCAGCCCGGCCAGCTCCTTGGAGATCGACAGGCCCAGTCCGGTGCCGCCGTACTTGCGGCTGGTGGTGCCGTCGGCCTGCTGGAACGCCTCGAAGATCATCGCCAACTTGTCGCCCGGGATCCCGATCCCGGTGTCGCGCACCGCGAACGTGACGACCGAACGGGCGCTGTCGAGTGAGGGCACACCGTGGAGCGTGCCGGGGGGCGCCAGGCCGACCTCCAGCGTGACGCTGCCGGCGGCGGTGAACTTGATGGCGTTGGCCAGGAGGTTGCGCAGGATCTGCTGCAGCCGCTGGGCATCGGTCGTGATCAATCCGGGCAGCTCCGCCGCCGCCTCGACGCGCAGTTCCAGGCCCTTGTCCTCGGCCTGCACACCGAACGCCTGCTCCACGACGGCGCACACCTCGGCCAGCTCCACCGGAGCGGGCAGGATGTCCACCCGGCCGGCCTCGATCTTGGAGAGGTCGAGGATGTCCTCGATCAGGTGCAGCAGCTCCGACGCGGATGCGTGGATCGTCCGGGCGAACTCGGTCTGCTTCGCGGTCAGGTTCGAGTCCGGGTTGTCGGCGAGCAGCCGCGACAGCAACAGCAGCGAGTTGAGCGGGGTCCGCAGCTCGTGGCTCATGTTCGCCAGGAACTCCGACTTGTACTGGTTGGCCAGCGCGAGCTGCTGCGCCTTCTCCTCGACGCCGCGCCGTGCCGCGTCGATCTCCATGTTCTTGAGCTCGACGTTGCGGTTCTGCTCGGAGAGCTGCAGCGCCTTCTCCTCCAGCTCGGCGTTCGTGCGCTGCAGCTCGGCGGACTGGTCCTGCAGTTCGGTGGTCAGCCGCTGGGACTGCGCGAGCAGCTGCTCGGTGCGCCGGCCGGCCTGGATGGTGGCGAGGGCCACGCCGATCGTGGTGACGAGCCGCTCCAGGAAGGTCAGGTGCAGCGCCGAGAACGGCGTGGTCGCACCGAGCTCGATCACCCCCAGCGACTCGCCCTCGAACAGGACGGGGAGGACGACGATCGCGCCGGCTGCGGCCGTACCGGTCCCGGAGCGCACATCCAGGTAACCCAGGGGCAGCTCGGTGACGACGATGCTCTGCTTGCTCATCGCGGCCTGCCCGACCAGGCCCTCGCCGAAGCGGTATTCCTGCGGCGGATCCTGCAGCGGGACGGCGTACCCGGCACACATCACCCAGGAGGCCGGCGCGCTCGCTTCCGCGAGGTCACCCGGATCGGCGGCGAGGAAGAAGGTACCGACCTGCGCCCCGACCAGCGGAGCGACCTCCTCCATGATCATCTGACCGACGTCGCCGAGGTCGCGCTGGCCCTGCAGCAGGCCACCGATGCGGGCGAGGTTGGAGTCCAGCCAGCCCTGCTCGGCGTTCTCCGCGGTGGTCTCGCGCAGCGCCGCGATCATCTGGTTGATGTTGTCCTTGAGCTCGGCGACCTCGCCGAGCGCCGCGACCTGGATCTGCTGGGTGAGGTCGCCGCGCGCCACGGCGGTCGACACCGCCGAGATCGCGCGCAGCTGCGTGGTGAGCGTGCCGGCCAACTGGTTGACGCTCTCGGTCAGGTCGCGCCAGGTGCCCGACACTCCCCGCACCTGGGCCTGCCCGCCGAGCTTGCCTTCGGTGCCCACCTCGCGGGCCACCCGGGTCACCTCGGCGGCGAACGAGGAGAGCTGGTCGACCATCGTGTTGACCGTCGACTTCAGTTCGAGGATCTCGCCCCGCGCATCCACGGTGATCTTCTGGCTCAGGTCACCGCGGGCCACCGCGGTGGTCACCTGGGCGATGTTGCGCACCTGCCCGGTCAGGTTCGACGCGAGCTGGTTGACGCTCTCGGTGAGGTCCCGCCAGGTGCCGGCGACACCCTTGACCTGCGCCTGCCCGCCGAGCTTGCCGTCGGTGCCCACCTCGCGGGCCACCCGGGTCACCTCGTCGGCGAACGAGGAGAGCTGGTCGACCATCGTGTTGACCGTCGACTTCAGCTCGAGGATCTCTCCCCGGGCATCGACGGTGATCTTCTGGCTCAGGTCACCGCGGGCCACCGCGGTGGTCACCTGGGCGATGTTGCGCACCTGCCCGGTCAGGTTCGACGCGAGCTGGTTGACGTTCTCGGTGAGGTCCCGCCAGGTGCCCGACACCCCACGCACCTGGGCCTGCCCGCCGAGCTTGCCGTCGGTGCCGACCTCGCGGGCCACCCGGGTCACCTCGTCGGCGAACGAGGAGAGCTGGTCGACCATCGTGTTGACCGTCGACTTCAGTTCGAGGATCTCGCCCCGGGCATCGACGGTGATCTTCTGGCTCAGGTCACCGCGGGCCACCGCGGTGGTCACCTGGGCGATGTTGCGCACCTGCCCGGTGAGGTTGAAGGCCATGTAGTTGACGTTGTCGGTGAGGTTGCGCCAGGTGCCCGAGACGTTGAGCACCTGCGCCTGCCCGCCGAGCTTGCCCTCGGTGCCGACCTCGCGGGCCACCCGGGTCACCTCGTCGGCGAACGAGGAGAGCTGGTCGACCATCGTGTTGACCGTCGACTTCAGCTCGAGGATCTCTCCCCGGGCATCCACGGTGATCTTCTGGCTCAGGTCACCGCGGGCCACCGCGGTGGTCACCTGGGCGATGTTGCGCACCTGCCCGGTCAGGTTCGACGCGAGCTGGTTGACGTTCTCGGTGAGGTCTCGCCAGGTGCCCGAGACGTTCGGTACCTGCGCCTGCCCGCCGAGCTGGCCCTCGATGCCCACCTCGCGGGCCACCCGGGTCACCTCGTCGGCGAACGAGGAGAGCTGGTCGACCATCGTGTTCACCGTCGACTTCAGCTCGAGGATCTCGCCCCGCGCATCCACGGTGATCTTCTGGCTCAGGTCACCGCGCGCCACCGCCGTGGCCACCTGCGCGATGCCACGCACCTGCCCGGTGAGGTTGGCCGCCATCAGGTTGACCGCGTCGGTGAGGTTCTTCCAGGTGCCGGCCACGTCCGGGACCACGGCCTGGCCGCCCAGCCGGCCCTCGGTGCCCACCTCGCGGGCCACCCGCGTGACCTCGTCGGCGAACAGCCGCAGCGTGTCGGTCAGCGAGTTGATCGTCTCGGCCAGCTCGGCGACCTCGCCCCGCGCCGAGACGGTGATCTTGCGGGACAGGTCGCCCTCCGCGATGGCGGTGGCCGCCGAGGAGATCGAGCGCACCTGGTTGGTGAGGTTGCTCGCCATCGTGTTGACCGAGTCGGTGAGCGCCCGCCAGGTGCCCGCGACGCCGCGCACGTCGGCCTGGCCGCCGAGCCGGCCCTCCGTGCCGACCTCGCGGGCCACCCGGGTCACCTCGTCGGCGAACGAGGACAGCTGGTCGACCATCCTGTTCACCGTGCTGCCGATGCGGCGGAACTCGCCGCGGAGCCGGCGGCCCTCGATCTCCAGAGCCATGTGCTGGGACAGGTCGCCCTCGGCGACCGCGTCGAGCACCCGGGCGATCTCCGCAGTGGGCGCGGCGAGATCGTCGATGAGGGCGTTCACGGCCTGCACGCCCGCCGCCCACGCGCCGTCGTAGGACTCCTCGTCGAGCCGCTCCGACATGCGCCCGTCGCGGCCGACGACCCGGCTGATCCGCAGCAGGTCGCGGCTGTGCCGCTCCTGCAGCGCCACCAGCTCGTTGAACTGCTCCACGACCTCGCTCGCCGGCCCCTCGCGCCGGGCCAGGCGGACATCGAAGCGGCCGCGCCGCACCAGCGCCAGCGCCTGGGCCAGCTCGACCAACAAGGCCCCGTCCTCGACGAGAGCCTCCTTGCCGGGAGCGTCGTCGGGCACCACCGCGGAGGTCTCGGGGTCGGCGGGGACCACCGCGCGAGTCGGCCGTGTCGCCGTCATGACTTCCTCCACCTGCCGCGAATTCGTGGCCGACCCCCGGGAGGACCGGCCTGCTTGGGCACCACCAAAACGACTGCAGCAGACTGCACGCGTGCCCCTTCGACTCGAGCGGCGGATGCGGTTTCCGCCCGACATGCAGTCGATCAGAAGAGTCCGGCGGATTATCCACGACATGCTGGCCGAGGTCGCGGACGGCGGCCCAGCCGGGGACGTGCCGGAGTTCGTGGACGACGTGGTGCTGTTGGCCAGCGAGCTGTGCGAGAACGCCGTGCTGCACGCCGGCACCGCGTTCGACCTGGCCGTGGAGGCCGACGACGACCAGGTCACCGTGGCCGTCACCGACCGCGGCCCGGGTGCGCTGGAGCTCCACCTGGCCGAGCCGCGCCGACAGTACGGGCGGGCCGCCACCCACGGCCGCGGTCTGTCCCTGATCGCGCGGCTGGCCACGACCTGGGGCACCCGGCACGAGGCTGACGGCCACCACACGGTGTGGTTCTCCCTCGCCCGGCGACCAGGAACAGCCGCCGAACCGGAGGCCGCCCCGGCACCCGAACACGAACGCATCTGGTCCGCAGCCGAGCAAGCCCGTTGGCTGCTGCACGTACCGGCGTCCCTGGCGCGCCGCCTCGATCCGGTCGACCTGGTCCGGGAGCTCGCTGCCCGGTTGCGTGACATGGCCGACGCCGAGGCCGTCGTCGTCGAGGTCGACCACCGCGACGGCGCCGGAACCCGCGAGTTCGCTCGCGCCGGTGCTCCTCCGCCCGACACCGCCGACGCGCCCGGGAGCGTCCTCGACGTGCCGCTGCCGACCACGACCGGCCTGCAGGGCACCATCCGGCTCGTCCTGCGCGAGGGCGTCGACGCCGCGCGTGCCCGGGAGCTGACCGAGCTGATCGCCGGGCGGATCGCCATCACCGCCGAGTCGCACTGGCTCCGCGAGGTGGACCAGCGCCGCCAGGCGTGGACGAGTCATCTGGTCGAGGCCAGTGAGCTCCTCGGCCAGTCGCTCGACCTCGACCTGACGGTCGCGCTCGTGCCCCAACTGGTGGTGCCGCGGCTGGGCACGTGGTGTGCGGTGCTGCTGCCACAGCCGTCCCGGCGGCTGCGCCTGGCCGCGATGGCGCACACCGACGAGGACCGGCTGCCGGAGCTGCGCGCGGTGCTCGACCCCGACGCCGTGCCGGGTCCCCCGCCGCAGCTGCGCGCCCGGCTCGCGGCGGCCAACCGGGGCGCCGCACCAGCCTGGTTCTCCGAGCCTGGGGACGGCGTCGCGGTCGCGCTGCGGGCCGGCGGGGCCTCGGCCGGGGTGCTGCTGGTGGGACGCCCCGCAGGCCGCACGCACACCCCCGAGGACCTGCTGTTGATCGACGACATCGCCCGTCGTGCCGCGCTGGCCGTCCACAACGCCAAGACCACCGGCGAGCACGTGCGGGTGTCGCAGACGCTGCAAGCAGCCCTGCTCCCCCGCGCCCTGCCGCAGGTACCGCAGATCGAGTTCGCCGCGGAGTACCTGCCCGCGAGCACCGGGGCCGACGTGGGCGGCGACTTCTACGACGTGGTCGCGGTCGGCCCCGAGCGGTGGCTCGTCACCATCGGCGACGTGTGCGGCAAGGGCGCCCGTGCCGCGGCCCGCACCGGTCTGGTCCGCGATGTGCTCCGGGCGCTCGTGCGCGAGGGCCGCCCGCTGGTGCGGGCGATCGAGATGCTCAACGACGTCATGGTGGAGGCGGCCGACCCGCAGCAGTTCTGCACGCTCGCGGCGGCGATGCTGAGCCGGACGACGCACGAGGGGCGCTCCGCACTCACGGTGGATCTGGTGTTGGCCGGGCACGCCCAACCGGTCGTGGTCCGCGCCGACGGGACCGCCGAGCTGATCGGCCGGTTCGGCACCGCGCTGGGCCTGGTCGAGGCCGTCGACCTGCACTGCACCCAGCACCTGCTCGCCGCCGGGGAGACGCTGCTGCTCTACACCGACGGCATCACCGAGTGCCGGCGTGGCCCCGAGCAGTTCGACGAGAACCGGCTGCTCGAGGCCGCCGCCGCCGGGCCCGGCCTCAGCGCCGCGCGGCTCGTGGCGACGGTGCGAGAGGCCGTGCAGCGCTTCGCCCCCGACATCTGGAGCGACGACGTGGCCCTCCTCGCCGTCCGTGCGGAGCCCTGACAACCCGCACCACGCCGCCGCCCCCTTCCCTCCGACCGGACCCCGGCGGCACGATGGTCGCGGCCCGATGACGGGTGCCCAGCCACCCACAGGCGGAGGGTCGTCAGGCCGTTCTCCACCTGGGGGGACCCATGACGATCACCGACCCGACGTTCTACCGGAGCGCAGCCGAGGCGATCGCCGCCCCGACCGAGCAACTCGCCTACGTCGTCGCCTTCGACCGGGCGGGAGAGCTCCCGGACGCGCTCACCGTCCTCGATGTCGACGAGACCTCCGACGCCTACGGCACCGTCGTCGGCTGGGCCGACCTGCCGACGTCCGGCGACGAACTGCACCACTTCGGCTGGAACGCCTGCTCCAGTGCGCTGATGCACGAAGGCCACGACATGGGCGAGGACGGGCTGCAGCGCCGCTTCCTGCTCCTGCCGGGGCTGCGCAGCTCGCGCATCCACGTCTACGACACCCAGCCCGACCCGCGCGCCCCCCGGCTGCACAAGACCGTGGAGGCGGCGGAGCTGGCGGAGCGCGCCGGCTACTCGCGGCCGCACACCCTGCACTGCGGTCCCGACGGGGTCTTCCTGACCTGCCTGGGTGGAGCCGACGGGAACGAGGGCCCGGGCGGCATCGCGCTGCTGGACCACAGCACCTTCGACGTCCTCCGCGCCTGGGAGACCGACCGCGGACCGCAGTACCTCGCCTACGACGCCTGGTGGCACCTCAACCAGAACGTCCTGGTGTCCAGCGAGTGGGGGACGCCGTCGATGATCGAGGACGGGCTCGTGCCCGAGCTGCTGCTGGGCCAGAAGTACGGGCACTCCCTGCACTTCTGGGACCTCGCGGAGGGCCGCAACCTGCAGACGGTCGACCTCGGCGCCGAGCACCAGATGGTGCTGGAGCTCCGGCCCTCGCACGACCCCGAGGCCACCTGGGGATTCGTGGGCGTCGTCGTCTCGACCGCCGACCTGTCCGCGTCGGTGTGGCGCTGGCACCGGGACGGCGACGAGTGGAAGGTCGACAAGGTCATCACGGTGCCCGCCGAGCCCGCGGATGCGGCCGACCTGCCCCCGGCGCTCCAGCCGTTCGGCGCCGTTCCCCCGCTGATCAGCGACATCGACCTGTCCGTCGACGACCAGATGCTCTACGTCTCCTGCTGGGGCACCGGCGAGCTCAAGCAGTTCGACGTGTCCGACCCCGCCAATCCGCGCGAGGTCGGTTCGGTCCAGCTCGGTGGGATCGTCCGCCGGGCGGCGCACCCCGCCGAGCCGTCGGAACGCCTGGCCGGCGGTCCGCAGATGGTGGAGGTGAGCCGCGACGGCCGGCGCGTCTACGTCACCAACTCGCTGTACGGGGCGTGGGACGACCAGTTCTACCCGGCGGGCGTCGGCGCGTGGATGGCGAAGATCGACGCCGACCCCACGGCCGGTGGGCATGCGCATCGACGACCGTTTCTTCCCGCACGGCGACGACTTCCGCGGCCGACGGCCGCACCAGGTACGCCTGCAGGGAGGCGACGCCTCGTCGGACTCGTACTGCTACCGCTGAGGCGTCGCGGTCGAGGGCTGGCGATCAGTCGTCGTCCTCCTCGAACAACGCGATGAGGTCGTCGACCGGTTCGGCCGCGTAGAGCGGCACGATCGACACGTCCCACTCGGGACGGCGGTCGTTGACCTCGACGGCGAGGTCCCACGCGTCCTTCGCGTTCAGCGGGCCGAAGCACGCGTCGTCGTCGTCCTCACCCAGATCGACCTCGACGAGCCACTGGTCCGACAGGTCCGCGGCGAGCTCGGCGAAGTCGGGCGCCGCGTCGTCGGCGGGCTCGGGCGAATCGGCCTGCACGGGATAGATGAGCGCCATACGGCGCACCGTACTCAAGAGCCGATGACGCCGACGTCGTGCTCCCGATCGGGCGCGAGGAAGTCGAGCAGGCGGGCGCCCTCCTCGAGCACCTCGGCGCGGTCGCCGGCCGACAAGGGCAACGACGGCCGGACGGCGAGAACCATCGCGTCGCCCTCGCGACGGGCCGCCCACATGGCCTGCACCCGCCCGTCGACCAGCACCGCCCCGCACCAGCCGCCCGGCCCGCCCGTCAGCGGGACGTGCTCGGCATCGGCCACCACCCGCGAGCGGTCGGCGTAGGACAGCGTGACGTTGTCGTACTCGGCGAGGAAGCGGACGGGTGCCGGGGTGTCCGGGTCGGGCAGCGGCCCATCGGGGACGTCGACCAGCTCGACGCCGTCCTCGGTGCGGAAGCGACGCAACCGCGAGCCGAGCCGGTCGACGACCTCGCGCAGCCGGGTGAGCCCGCACCACGCCTGGATGTCGCGCACCGACGCCGGCCCGAAGGCGCCCAGGTACCGGAGCACCACGTCGTCGAGCGAGGCGGCCGGCGCGGACGCCCCGTCGAGCCATGCGGACACCGTCGTCATCACCGCCGCCCCCGAGGCACCCCAGAGGCCGCGCGGCGGCGGCTGCACCCACGGCACCCAGTAGCTGACGCCGTACGCGACGGCCTCGCCGTCGAGACCGGGGTGCCGGGCCTCCAGCTCGCGCTGCAGAGCGGCGCGGCCCAGCGGCCGCTCCCCGAGCAGCTCCCCCGCCTCGGCGACGACGGCCGCGACGTCCACCCCGCGCAGGCGCTGACCCCACGCCGTCGACGCGAACGTCCGGTCGAGCACGGGCTGCAGCAGAGGACGGAGCGCCAGCGCGTCGGCCGCCGTCACCGTGTGGATCGTCGTCCGCATCAGCTGGGTGCGGACCACCTGCCGCGACGTCATCAGGCCGTCCAGCTCGGCCGGGTCGTAGCCGGCCAGCCGGTCCCAGAGCGCCAGGTGCGGCACCAGCGGCACCTGCCCCTGCAGCCCGACGAGGTGCTCGAGCGTGTCCGCCACCGGTCGGTGCACGCGCTCCAGCAGCAGCTGCCGGGCGAGCGTGGCCCGGCCCAGCGCCCGGGTCGAGAGAACGGCGCTCAGAGCTGGATGCCGCGGGTCAGCGCGCCGTCGACGACGAGGTGCGTGCCGGTGGTGCGGCGGGACACCGGGCTGGACAGGAACACGACCGCCCTCGCGGAGTCCTCCGGCGTGCCCATGCGCCCGGTCGGGTTCAGCCCCATGGCCATGGAGAAGAGGTCCGGGTTCCCCTGCTCGATCTGCTGCCAGACCCCGCCGTCGAAGTAGGTGTTGCCGGGCGAGACCACGTTGGCCCGCACCCCGCGCCCGGCCATCTGGAAGGCCAGCCCCGCGATGTAGCCGACGATCGCCGTCTTCATGGTCCCGTAGGGCCCGGCGGCGAAGTCCGCCTCGCGGCCGGAGACGCTGGAGATGGCGACGATCGATCCGTTGCTGCTCGCCTCGAGGAACGGCAGCGCCGCCTGCGACAGCCGCACGGTGTGCATCAGGTCGACCTCGAAGGACGTGTACCAGTTCTCCTCCGTGTCGGGGATCGCCAGCGCGCTGATGTTGGCGACGACGGCGTCGATCCCGCCCATCCGCTCGGCGGCGGCGCCGACCCACGACAGCAACCCGGTGCCGTCCCGGACGTCGAGCCGGACGCCGCGCACCGTGAGCCCCCGGTCGGCCAGCGCCTTCTCGGTGGTCTCGATCTCGCCGGCGTCCCGGGCGCAGAACTCCACGACGGCGCCCTCCTCGGCGAACGCCTCGACGATCGCCCGGCCGATGCCGCGGGTGCCGCCGGTGACGAGCACGCGCGAGCCGGTGAGCTGCAGGTCCATGGTCGGTCTCCTTCTCGGACTCAGAGGGTGGCGGCGCGGCGCCGGAGGTCGGCGTGCAGTCCGCCGTACGCGCTCGCCGTGGGCAGCAGCGCCTTGCGACGCCTTGACGACGGCGCTGTAGTTGGCGTCGACGACGTTCGCGATCGGCACCTCGCTGATCTGCGAGAGCAGCTGGTAGGCGTCCATCGGGTGCAGGCCGTAGAGCTCGCCGAACCAGCGCACCAGCTCCACGGCACCGATCCGCCAGGCGTCCTCGAGCGGCCGGCTCGAGCCGACGGTCATCCAGTGGGTGTCGTCCTCGAGCCGCGGCCAGGCGGGCGCGCCGCCCTTGATCAGCTCCACGATCAGCGTCGTCGTCATGGCGCCCTCGACGGCGGTGCCGCAGGCCTCGCCCTCGCCCTGCCGGTAGTGGCCGTCGCCGACCGAGAACAGCGCACCCTCGACGTTGACGCCGAGGAAGCAGGTGGTGCCGGCCCGCATCTGCGGGGTGTCCATGTTGCCGCCGAACCGCTCGGGCACCAGCGAGCTGCGCACCTCCCCGCCCGGCGGTGCGACGCCGACCGTGCCCAGCATCGGCTCGACGGGGAGGTCGACCCGCAGGTCGCTGTGCTGCGCGACGAAGGTGACCGTGTTGCGGGCCCGGTCCAGCTCGTAGATCCAGGTGGTGTCCGGCAGCGGGTCCTGCAGCGTGGCGACCCGGTCGGTGCTGGTCAGCCCCCCGAAGAAGGGGATCGCCGCCGACGCGCCCCAGTCCCGGGCGGGCTCCAGGGCCACGAAGTGCAGCGCCAACGTGTCCCCCGGCTCGGCGCCCTCGACGTAGAACGGTCCGGTCTGCGGGTTCACGAAGCGCAGGTCGACCTTCTCGCTGGACAGGTCCTTGACCGAGCGGAGCGCCCCGCAGAAGGCGTCCTCGGACCACAGGCGCAGCGCCGTCCCGGGCGCGACCCGGCGCAGCGGCGCCACCCCGCCGAAGGTGAACGCGTACTCCTCGAACGACGGAACGACCTCGACGACGTCCATGGAGCACCCTAGGAACCAGCAGGTCCCACGGGCAATGACCTCAGGAGCGGAGGCGCACCCGGTCCGGTGTCAGCTCGTCGACCGACGTCACGCCGAGCAGCTGCATCGTCCGGGTCACCTCGCGGGACAGGAGGTCCACGGCCCGCTGCACGCCCCGCTCCCCGCCGGCCATCAGCCCGTACAGGAAGGCCCGCCCGACCAGGCAGGTGCGGGCGCCGAAGGCCACCGCCGCGACGACGTCCGCGCCGTCGAGGATGCCGCCGTCCAGGTACACCTCGGCCCGGTCACCGACGGCCGACACGATCGCCGGCAGCTGCTCCAGCGGCGTCGGGGCGCGGTCGAGCTGGCGGCCGCCGTGGTTGGAGACGACGACCGCGTCGGCGCCGGCATCGACGACGGCCCGCGCGTCGTCGACGTCGAGGATCCCCTTCACGACCAGCGCGCCCGTCCAGGTCTCCCGGAGCATCCGGACGTCGGCGACCGTCGCCGCCGGCTCGAAGACGCGGTCCACCAGCTCGGCGACGGTGCCGCCCCAGGAGCGCAGCGAGGCGAACTCCAGCGGCGGCGTCGTCAGCAGGTCGACCCACCAGCTCGGATGGACGGCGGCGTTGGCGACCGTCCGCAGGGTCAGCGCCGGCGGGATCGAGAAGCCGTTGCGCACGTCCCGCAGCCGCGGCCCGGCCACCGGGGTGTCGACGGTCAGGACCAGCGCCTCGTAGCCGGCCGCCCGTGCCCGGGCGACGAGGGCGGCGCTGGCGTCCCGGTCCCGCCACAGGTAGAGCTGGAACCAGCGCCGGGCGCCCGGCGCCGCCGCGGCCAGCGCCTCCACCGAGGTGGTGCCCATGGTCGACAACGCCACGGGGATGCCGACCCGCTCGGCGACCCGGCCCACCGCGGCCTCGCCCTCGGTGTGCATGAGCCGGGTGAAGCCCGTGGGCGCGAAGGCCAGCGGCAGCGCGGCGCGGGCGCCGAGCACCGTCGTCGACGGGTCGACCGCCGAGACGTCGCGCAGCACCCGGGGCCGGAACTCCACCCGCTCGAACGCCGCCCGCGAGCGCCGGAGGCTCAGCTCGGACCCGGCCGCGCCGTCGGTGTAGTCGAAGACCGCGCGCGGCACCCGCCGGCGCGCGATCGCCCGGAGGTCACCGACGGTGGCCGCCCGGGCCAGCCGCCGGTCGGTCGCGTCGCCGGGGAGACGGCGCGGCCGCGCCAGGTCCCGCAGCTCCGACCAGCGGGGCAGCCGTCGCTCTCCCACGGCCGACACCCTGCCAGTGAGAACGGGTCCCCGGCGGGTCAGTCGACCCGGGTCACCCGGACCGACAGCGGTTCGGCGGACGGTTCGTCGACCGACGCGGGTTCCTCCGGCGACGGTGCCGGCTCGAGTTCCACCGTCTCGGTCCCGTTCGCGGGTGTCGGGAGCCATCGGGCCCACCAGCGCAGGATGTGCTCGAAGCGGGCCAGCCGGTGCCGCGGCCGGCCGGACCGGGACAGCTCGTGCCCCTCCCCCGGGAACAGCAGCAGCTCGGACGGGACGCCCCGGCGCTTGAGCTCGACGTAGAGCCGCGCCCCCTGCTCGAGCGGGGTGCGCCAGTCCTCCTCGGAGTGGATGACCAGCGTCGGCGTGGTGATCCGGTGCGCGGAGGCCAGCGCGCTCTGCTCGGTGACCCGGGCGGGGTCGGTGCCGAGGTACTGGTCGGAGAAGAACCATCCGATGTCCGACGAGCCGACGAAGCTCACCGGGTCGTTGAAGGCTCGCTCGCTGATCGCCGCGGCGAAGCGCGTCGTCCGGCCGAGCAGCAGCGTGGTCAGGTAGCCGCCGTACGAGCCGCCCATCACCCCGACCCGGTCGCCGTCGAGCGCCGGATCCTCCAGCGCCGCGTCGAGGAAGGCGAGGACGTCGACGGCGTCCCGGTCGCCGAACGCCCCGCGGATCGCCCGGCCGTGCGCCGCGCCGTACCCCGAGGAGCCGCGCGGATTGCACTGCACGACGGCGTACCCGGCCGACACGTAGGTCTGGGTCTCGTCGAACAGCACCCAGCCGTACTGCGCGAACGGCCCGCCGTGGATCGTCAGCAGGACCGGGTGCGGGCCGGGCCCGGGCGGCGTGGTCACCCAGCCGTGCACGGGATGGCCGTCCGGCGCGGTCGCGGTCCGCTCCCCCATCCGGTGCACCCGGCCGGTCTCCCCCAGCGCTCGCCCGAACTCGGTGAGCAGCCGGCGCCGACCCGGGGTGAGGGCGATCAGTTCCCCGGCGGACCGGTCGTGGGCCACGCACGCGACGACGACGCCGCCCGCGGCCCCGACGCCGCGCACGGTGAACGAGCCCTCGACCAGGGTCTCCGGCGCTCCGCCGTCGAGCGGCACGCGGAGCAGCTCCACCGCCCCCCGCCGCTGCACGCCGACGAGCACCGCGCCGTCGACGACGACCGTCGCCGGGGTGTCGTCGCCGCGGTGGTGCAGCTCCGGGTCGAGCAGGGGCCGCAGCGCGCCGTCGTCGTCCACCAGGCAGGGCACCGGCTGCCGGGCGACGAAGTCCAGCCCGTCCGGGCCCAGGTCGGTCACCGCCGTGACGACGAGCCGACCGTCCGGCGTGTAGGCGGGCAGGGCGCAATCGCCGCGCGACGTCGTCCGCGCCCGGAGTCCCGAGCCGTCGACCGCGATCTCGTACACGTCGTGGACGAGGTCGCGGTCCGCCGTCTCGTGGCGGGCGGAGACGAAGGCGAGCGCGGCGCCGTCGGGACGCCAGGTGACGTCGGTGCAGTCCGCGTCGCCCGTGGTGACCTGGACCGGGTCCGGCGCCGGGACGGCGTCGTCGGCGGCGTCGACCGGCAGGTCGAGGACGAAGACCTGGCTGCGGCGGTCGGCCAGGAAGCCGACGTCGTCCAGGCGGTACTGCAGCGTCGTGATCAGCCGCGGCGGCTCGGCCGCCGGGCTGACGCCCTCGACGGTGCCGTACCGCCCCTCCTCCGGCACCCGCGCCGTGTAGGCCAGCCGCCGGGAGTCCGGCGACCACACCGGCGCGCCGGCGCCGAGGTGGTGGTCGGTCAGCCGGCGCGACGTCCCACCGGCGGTGGGCAGGACGTGGACCTGTGGTTTCCCGTCCGGCTCGGCGCTCAGGTAGGCGAGCCAGCGGCCGTCCGGGGAGAACGCCGGATCGGCGTCCCGGTGGCCGCTGGTCAGGGGCCGGGCCGGCGCGGAGCCGTCGGTCGGGACCGCCCAGAGCTGGCTGCGGTACTCGTCGGCCTCGAGGTCGAGCCGGGTGACGGCGACGACCGCGATCCGGCCGTCGGGCGACACGGTCGGGACGCCCGGGGTCCGGAGCAGGGCGAGGTCGGTCGGCCGCATGACGGCCGACGCTATCCGGGAGGCGCCACGCGGTGGCACCGGACCGGCGTCAGCTGCGGCTGCGCTCCTCGTCGGACCCCTCGGCCACCTTCGCCTCCGCGGTGGCGGCCACCTCCGGACCGCCCGCCGGCAGCTCCTCCGCGGTCTCCTCGTCGACGGCCGGTTCGTCGGCGTCGACGAGCTGACCGCGGGTCTTCAGCAGGCTCGCCACGGTCGCGATCACCAGCACGCCGAGGATGATCGTGAGCGACAGCCAGATCGGGATCGTCGGCACCCACTCGATCGGCTCGCCGCCGTTGATGAACGGCAGGGTGTTGTCGTGCATGGCCTCGAGGACCAGCTTGACGCCGATGAAGGCGAGGATCACCGCCAGGCCGAGCGACAGGTAGACCAGCCGCTTGAGCAGGCCGCCGAGCAGGAAGTACAGCTGGCGCAGACCCATGAGCGCGAACACGTTCGCGGTGAAGACGATGAACGGCTCCTTGGTGAGCCCGAAGATCGCCGGGATGCTGTCCAGCGCGAAGAGGAGGTCGGTGGTCCCGAGCGCCAGGAACACGATGATCATCGGCGTCCAGAACTTCTTGCCGTTCTCGGTGATCCGGAGCTTGCTGCCGTGGAAGTCCTTCGCGATCGGCAGCACCTTGCGGATCCGGCGGATGAACGCGTTCTCCTCGTACTCGTCCTCCTCGGCGCGGTGCCGGACGAGGTTGATGGCCGTGTACACGAGGAAGGCGCCGAAGATGTAGAAGACCCAGGTGAAGCGCTCGATCACGGCGGCGCCGAGCAGGATGAAGATCCCGCGCAGGATCAGCGCGATGATGATCCCCACCATCAGCGCTTCCTGCTGCAGTTTCCGTGGCACGCGGAAGCGGGCCATGATGATCACGAAGACGAACAGGTTGTCGACCGAGAGCGAGTACTCGGTCAGCCAGCCCGCGTAGAACTCCGTCGCGAGCGTCGCGTTGGTGACCGCCCAGAAGACGGCACCGAAGATCAGCGCCAGGCTGACGTAGAAGCTGACCCAGAGGGTCGCCTCCTTCACCGATGGCTCGTGCGGTCGTCGCGCGACGATGGCGAGGTCGGCGAGCAGCAGGACCGTGAGCCCCACGAACGTCGTGACCTCGAACCAGACGGGAAGCTCCACGGATCCTCACCTTACGGGCGTCGTCCCCGGCGGCCCGAGGGCCGCCGGGGAGGGGTTGGTCGGTCGATCAGGGCCGGAGAGCGGGTTCTGCCTGCTCGCTCTCGAGGACGTGACGGGTGCGGTCGCGCTTGGACTTGGCCAGGCTGGCCACGGTGGTGACGACCAGGGTCGCCAGGATCACCGTCAGCGAGAGCCAGGTCGGGATCTCCGGGATGGCGGTGACGTGCTCACCACCGTTGATGAACGGCAGCTCGTTCGTGTGCAGCGCGTGGATCAGCAGCTTGGCGCCGATGAATCCGAGGATGACCGCCAGGCCGTAGGCGAGGTACACCAGCCGGTCGAGCAGCCCGTCGAGCAGGAAGAACAGCTGCCGCAGGCCGAGCAGGGCGAACGCGTTGGCGGTGAAGACCAGGAACGTCTCCTGGGTCAGCCCGAAGATCGCGGGGATGGAGTCGACGGCGAAGAGGAGGTCGGCGCTGCCGATCGCGATGAGCGCGATGAACAGCGGCGTGATGAGGCGCTTGCCGTCGACCCGGGCCGTCAGCCGGTCGGAGTGGTACTCCTCCGTCGTCGGCAGGACGCGGCGTGCCAGCCGGAGGACGCCGTTCTCCTTGTAGTCCTCGTCGCCGGTGTGCCCGCCGCCGCTCCTGGCCTGGGCGTAGGCGGTGTACACGAGGAAGCCGCCGAAGATGTAGAAGACCCAGCTGAAGTTCTCGATGGCGGCGGCGCCGACGAGGATGAACACCGTCCGGAGCACCAGCGCGAAGGCGATGCCGAACAGCAGCACCTTCTGCTGCAGCTCCCGGGGCACCCCGAAGCTCGCCATGATCAGCACGAAGACGAAGAGGTTGTCGACCGACAGGCTCTTCTCGGTGATGTAGCCGGCGAAGTACTCCCCGCCGTACTCTGCGCCGGCGAACCAGAAGATCAGCAGCCCGAACGCGACGGCGATGGCGACGTACACCGCCGACCAGATCGCGGACTCGCGGAGCGTCGGGGCGTGCGGAGTTCGCACGTGCCCGACGAAGTCGAAGATCAGCAGCCCGACGATCGCGGCGATCGTGAGAGCCCACACCCAGAAGGGGACGTCCATGCAGCAAGTACCTCCGGAAACTGGCAATCGTCAGTGACCGGAGGTCTCTCCCGCCGCAGGCTCGTCGCCTGCGACCGGCAGCACCGGAGGTCGAGACCTCGTGATGACGACGCTGCCGCGGTGGGATACTCCCCTCCACGATCGAACCCCAGGCATGCGGCAACATCGCCGGGCACCACAGGGGTTCGTCTTGCACAACCTACCGGACGCCGGATTACTTCCGTGTTACGGCGCGTCGGACGTGTCAGCCGGCCGGCCGCCGGCTCTTCGGCAGCGCGGCCACAGCGGCGTCGTAGGACGCGTCGACGAGCTCACGGATCTCGTCGTCGGGAACCGCCGCGGTCAGGTCGACGGAGTTCCAGCCGTAGCGGCCGACGTAGTGGCTCTGGGTGATCGCGCCCGGGTACCGGTCCCGCCACTCGGCTGCCTCGGCCGCATCGCGACCGCACTTCACGCTCACCGACTCCGGCCCGATGAACGCGAAGCCCTTGCCGCCGACCTTGGCGACCAGTTCCTCCTCGCCCCAGGGATAGGTCTCCTCGGCACCGGGCTTGGCCAGGCAGTACTCCACCAGCTGGTCGCGGTTCACGGCCGCGCACCCTATGCGTGCGCGGCGTCGAACTGGCGGAGTTCCTTCTTCAGCTCGGACAGCTCGTCCCGCAGGCGGGCGGCGACCTCGAACTGCAGCTCGCGGGCGGCGGCCAGCATCTGCTCGTTCATCTGCGTGATGAGGTCGGCCAGCTCGTTGCGCGGCAGGCCCTGGACGTCGATCGACCCCGCCTTGCCCTTGGTCTTCTTCGACGAGAGACCCGGCACCGGCGACTTGCCGCGAGACTGCTGCCGCCCCGAGCCGCCGATCAGCGCCGACGACTCGGAGTCCTCGGCCTCGCGGTAGATGCCGTCGAGGATGTCGACGATCTTCTTCCGCAGCGGCTGGGGGTCGAGCCCGCGCTCGGTGTTGTAGGCCTTCTGCTTCTCGCGGCGGCGGTTGGTCTCCTCGATCGCGTGCGCCATCGACGGCGTGATCTTGTCCGCGTACATGTGGACCTGCCCGGACACGTTGCGGGCCGCGCGGCCGATCGTCTGGATCAGCGAAGTGCCCGACCGGAGGAAACCCTCCTTGTCGGCGTCGAGGATGGCCACCAGCGACACCTCGGGCAGGTCGAGACCCTCGCGGAGCAGGTTGATGCCGACCAGGACGTCGTACTCGCCCTGCCGCAGCTCCCGCAGCAGCTCGACCCGGCGCAGGGTGTCGACCTCGGAGTGCAGGTACCGCACCTTGATGCCCAGCTCGAGCAGGTAGTCGGTGAGGTCCTCGGCCATCTTCTTGGTCAGCGTGGTGACCAGGATCCGCTCGTTCTTCTCCGTGCGGACGCGGATCTCGTGCACCAGGTCGTCGATCTGCCCCTTGGTCGGCTTGATCACGACCTCCGGGTCGATCAGGCCGGTCGGGCGGATGACCTGCTCGACGAACTCGCCCTGGGTGCGGCCCAGCTCGTACGGGCCCGGGGTGGCGGAGAGGTAGACGGTCTGCTTGATGCGGTCGGTGAACTCCTCCCACTTGAGCGGGCGGTTGTCCATGGCCGAGGGCAGCCGGAAGCCGTGCTCGACGAGCGTCCGCTTGCGGCTCATGTCGCCCTCGTACATGCCGCCGATCTGCGGCACCGTCACGTGCGACTCGTCGATGACCAGGAGGAAGTCGTCGGGGAAGTAGTCGATGAGGCAGGCGCCTGCACTGCCCGGTTCTCGCCCGTCGATGTGCCGCGAGTAGTTCTCGATGCCGGAGCAGAACCCGACCTGGCGCATCATCTCGATGTCGTAGGTCGTGCGCATGCGCAGCCGCTGCGCCTCGAGCAGCTTGCCCTGCCGCTCCAGCTCCGCCAGCCGCTGCTCGAGCTCGGCCTCGATGCCCCGGATCGCCCGCTCCATGCGCTCGGGGCCGGCGACGTAGTGGGTGGCCGGGAAGACGAACAGCTCCTCGACCTCGCGGACGACCTCACCGGTGAGCGGGTGCAGGTAGTAGAGCCGCTCGACCTCGTCGCCGAACATCTCGATGCGGACGGCGAGCTCCTCGTACACCGGGAAGACCTCGATCGTGTCGCCCCGCACGCGGAACGTGCCGCGGGTGAACGAGAGGTCGTTGCGCGTGTACTGCTCGGTGACCAGGGTGCGGAGCAGTTCGTCGCGGTCCCGCGACTCCCCCAGCTTGATCTGCAGCGCGCGGTCGACGTACTCCTGCGGCGTGCCCAGGCCGTAGATGCAGGACACCGAGGCGACGACGATGACGTCGCGCCGGGTGAGCAGCGCCTGCGTCGCGGAGTGCCGCAGCCGCTCGACCTCGTCGTTGACCGACGAGTCCTTCTCGATGTAGGTGTCCGTCTGCGGGACGTACGCCTCGGGCTGGTAGTAGTCGTAGTAGGAGACGAAGTACTCGACGGCGTTGTTCGGCAGCAGTTCCTTGAACTCGTTGGCCAGCTGCGCGGCGAGGGTCTTGTTCGGCGCCATGACCAGCGTCGGCCGCTGGACCTGCTCGATCAGCCAGGCCGTGGTGGCCGATTTGCCGGTACCGGTGGCGCCGAGCAGGACGACGTCCTGCTCCCCGCGGTTGACGCGCTCGGCCAGGTCCTTGATCGCGGCCGGCTGGTCACCCGCGGGCTCGAAGTCGCTGACGACGCGGAACTTGCCCTGGGTCGGCCGGAGATCAGTGGTCGTGCGCACGGGACGACGGTACGACGCGGGTGTGACAGAACGGGTTCCTGCGCCGTCCGGGACCCTTCGGCACGGGTGGGACCGCCGGGAGGCGCCGGCTACTTGTCCTGCCACCCCGGACCCGCCTAGCGTGCTCGGTCGCAGGAGCGGTTCGAGCCGAGGACCAGCGCCACCCGGGCATTCCGGGCGAGGTCGGTCCGCGGTGCGCGACCCTCCTCGGCCGGGACGCCCACGCGCGTCCCGGCCGGACCTGCGCACGACGCCCCTCGCTCTCCCGCGGGGGGCGTCGTCGTCTTCGGGGCGTCGCACAGGTCGAAACAGAGCCCCTCGCTCTCCCGCGGGGGGCGTCGTCGTCTTCCTGGGACCATCGCGACAGCGGTACGTCTCACACGGCCGCCAGGTGTGCGGGAGGCTGCAGGGGGGCACCGGAGACCCGCTCGCCCTCTGAGAACGCCCGCACCACCCCGAACCCGACCCCTCGCCGACGCGCGCGGGGGGCCACCTGTCCCCGCCCGCGGGGGCGCAAGTGAGAAGGAACGCCCAGGATGACCCAGGTCTGGCCCGGCAGTGCCTACCCCCTCGGGGCCACGTACGACGGCACCGGCACCAACTTCGCGATCTTCAGCGAGGTGGCCGAGAAGGTCGAGCTCTGCCTCTTCGACGAGGACGGCACGGAGGAGCGCATCCAACTGCCCGAGATGGACGGCTTCGTCTGGCACGCCTTCCTCCCCGGCATCCACCCCGGCCAGCGCTACGGGTTCCGCGTGCACGGCGCCTACGACCCGTCGCAAGGACTGCGCTGCAACCCGAACAAGCTGCTGCTCGACCCGTACGCCAAGGCGATCGACGGCCGGGTCAACTGGGACAAGTCGGTCTTCGGCTACGACTTCAAGACCAAGAAGCGCAACGACGCCGACTCGGCGCCGCACATGCCGAAGTCCGTCGTCGTCAACCCGTACTTCGACTGGGGCGTCGACCGCCCGCCGAAGACGCCGTACCACAAGACCGTCATCTACGAGGCCCACGTCAAGGGCCTGACCATGACCAACCCGCGGATCCCCGAGGAGCTGCGCGGCACCTACGCCGGCGTCGCCCACCCGGCGACGATCGAGTACCTGCACGACCTCGGCATCACCGCCATCGAGCTCATGCCGGTGCACCAGTTCGTGCAGGACGACACCCTGGAGCAGAAGGGCCTGCGCAACTACTGGGGCTACAACACGATCGGCTTCTTCGCGCCGCACAACGAGTACGCCAGCAACACCACGGCGGGCCAGCACGTGCAGGAGTTCAAGGGCATGGTCCGGGCCCTGCACGAGGCGGGCATCGAGGTCATCCTCGACGTCGTCTACAACCACACCGCCGAGGGCAACCACCTCGGCCCCACGCTGTCGTTCAAGGGCATCGACAACCGGACGTACTACCGGCTGGTCGAGGACGACAAGCAGTACTACATGGACTACACCGGCACCGGGAACACCCTCAACGTCCGGACGCCGCAGTCGCTGCAGCTGATCATGGACTCGCTGCGCTACTGGGTCACCGAGATGCACGTCGACGGCTTCCGCTTCGACCTCGCCTCCACCCTGGCCCGCGAGCTGCACGCCGTCGACCGGCTGGCCGCGTTCTTCGACCTGGTGCACCAGGACCCGGTGGTCAGCCAGGTGAAGCTGATCGCCGAGCCGTGGGACGTCGGCGAGGGCGGCTACCAGGTCGGCAACTTCCCGGCCCTGTGGACCGAGTGGAACGGCAAGTACCGCGACACCGTCCGCGACTTCTGGCGCGGCGAGGACCAGACCGTCGGCGAGTTCGCCAGCCGGATCACCGGCTCGGCCGACCTGTACCAGCACTCGGGACGGCGTCCCGTCGCGAGCATCAACTTCGTGACGGCGCACGACGGCTTCACGCTCAACGACCTCGTCTCCTACAACGAGAAGCACAACGAGGCCAACGGCGAGGGCAACAACGACGGCGAGAGCCACAACCGCAGCTGGAACTGCGGCGTCGAGGGCCCGACCAAGGACGCGGCGATCCTCAAGCTGCGCGCGCAGCAGCGGCGCAACTTCATCGCGACCCTGATGCTCAGCCAGGGCGTGCCGATGCTGCTGCACGGCGACGAGCTCGGCCGCTCCCAGGGCGGCAACAACAACGGCTACTGCCAGGACTCCGAGCTCACCTGGATCGACTGGGACGACATCGACGCGGGCCTGCTCGAGTTCACCAAGGCGGTCACCAAGCTGCGGCACGACCACCCGACGTTCCGCCGTCGCCGGTTCTTCCACGGCCGTCCCGTCCGCCGCGGGCAGGGCGACCCGGTGCCCGACATCGACTGGCTGACGCCGGGCGGCGAGCAGATGGCCGACGAGGACTGGGACGCCGGCTACGCCAAGTCGCTGGCGGTCTACCTCAACGGTCTCGGCATCCGCAGCACGGACGAGCGCGGTGAGGACGTCGTCGACGATCACTTCTACCTGGCGTTCAACGCCTCGCACGAGCCGATCGACTTCTGCCTCCCGGGCGACGACTACGCCCCGGCGTGGACGCCGGTCATCGACACCTCCGAGATGGGTGCCGTCGACCCCAAGGAGGTCAAGCCCGGCGAGACCGTCACCGTCGAGGGCCGGTCGATCGTGGTCTTCAGCGGTCCGGCGTTGTGACCGCGGGCCACGGGGGGCCGGTCGTCGTGCCGGGCGGCGAGCGGAAGCGGGGCGTCCCGGCGGCGACCTACCGGCTGCAGGTGCACGCCGGGTTCCGCCTCGAGGACGCCGCGGAGGTGGTCGGCTACCTGGCCGACCTCGGCGTGACGCACGCGTACTCGTCGCCACTGCTGCGCTCGGCCGAGGGCAGCAACCACGGGTACGACACCGTCGACCACGCCCACATCGACGAGGCGCGCGGCGGGAAGGCCGGGTTCGACCGGTTCGTCGCCGCCCTGCACGAGCGCGGGCTGGGGCTCGTGCTCGACCTGGTGCCCAACCACATGGGCGTCGACGACCCGGCGGCCGCGCCGTGGTGGTGGGACGTGCTGCAGCACGGGCAGGACAGCGCCCACGCCGGGGCGTTCGACATCGACTGGGCCTTCGGCGGCGGGAAGGTCCGGTTGCCGGTCCTGGGCTCGGCGGACGACGTCGAGAAGCTCGAAGTGGTGTCCGGCGGGGCGGGTGGGGACGGAACAGCCGAACTGCGCTACTACGACCACCGCTTCCCCATCGCGCCCGGCACGGGCGACGGCACCCCGCAGGAGGTGCACGCCCGCCAGCACTACGAGCTGGTCGACTGGCGCCGTGCCGACGGCGACCTGAACTACCGCCGCTTCTTCGCGATCAACACCCTGGCCGGGCTCCGGGTCGAGGACCCCGCGATCTTCGACGCGACCCACGAGCTGGTCCTCCAGCTCGTCCGCGACGGCGCCGTCGACGGGCTGCGGATCGACCACCCGGACGGCCTGGCCGACCCGAAGGGCTACCTGGACCGCCTCGCCGAGGCGTCCGGCGGTCGGTGGACCGTGGTGGAGAAGATCCTCGAGCCCGGCGAGGACCTGCCGGACTCCTGGCGGACCGCCGGGACGACGGGCTACGACGCGCTCACCGAGGTCGACGACGTCCTCATCGACCCGGCCGGCGAGCCGGCGATCACCGCCCTCGACACCGAGCTTGCCGGCGGGCCCGTGGACTACGCGCGGCTCGTGCACGACTGCAAGCGCGAGGTCACCGACGGCATGCTCGGCTCGGAGGTGGCCCGGCTGGTGCGGGTGATCGGCGAGCTGCCCGGCATCGATCCGGCCGAGCAGACCGAGGCGCTGGCGGAGCTGCTCGCCGGCTTCCCGGTCTACCGCAGCTACCTGCCCGACGGGCGGGAGCACCTCGACGCGACGGTGGCCGCGGCGCGGGACCGGCGTCCCGACCTGGTCCAGGCGATCGACGCCCTGCACCCGGTCCTCGCCCAGGCCGGCACCGAGGCCGCGACCCGGTTCGAGCAGACGAGCGGCCCGGTGATGGCCAAGGGTGTCGAGGACTCCGCCTACTACCGGTGGTCGCGGTTCGTCGCGCTCAACGAGGTGGGCGGCGACCCGGCGGAGTTCGGCAGCACCGTCGCGGAGTTCCACGAGGCGCAGGTCCGCCGGGCGCAGCGTCGTCCGGAATCGATGACGACGCTGTCCACGCACGACACCAAGCGCAGCGAGGACGTCCGCGCCCGGCTGGCCGTGCTGGCCGAGATCCCCACCGAGTGGGCGCAGCTGGTGCGCGGCTGGCTGGCCCGGCACCCGCTCGCCGACCGTCCGCTGGCGCACCTGGTGTGGCAGAACCTGGTCGGCGCGTGGCCGCTGTCCCGGGAGCGGGCGCACGCCTACGTCGAGAAGGCGGCCCGCGAGGCCGGCACCTCGACGACGTGGACCGAGCCGGACGAGCAGTTCGAGGGGCAGTTGCACGCGCTGGTCGACGCCGCGTTCGACGACCCCGAGACGTCGGCGGAGATCGACGCGTTCGTCACGCGGATCGCGCCGTTCGGGTGGTCGAACTCGCTGTCCCAGAAGCTGCTGCAGCTGACGATGCCCGGCGTGCCCGACGTCTACCAGGGCAGCGAGCTGTGGGACCTCTCCCTCGTCGACCCGGACAACCGCCGGCCGGTGGACTACGCGCTGCGCCGCAAGCTGCTGGCCGCGCTGGACGCCGGCCCGGGCCATGGCACCGTGCCGGCGGTCGACGAGACCGGCGCCGCCAAGCTGCTCGTCGTCTCGCGTGCGCTGCGCGCCCGGCGCGACCACCCGGAGTGGTTCGCCGGGTACGAGCCGGTGGAGGTCACCGGCTCGGGCGCCGACCACGTGGTCGCCTTCGACCGCGGTGGCGCCGTGACGGTGGCGACCCGGCTCCCGGTGCGGCTGGCGGACGAGGGCTGGGGCGACACCGCGCTGCAGCTCCCGAACGGCGCCTGGCGCGACCTGCTCACCGGCGACCGAGTGGTCTCCGACGTCGCCGGCGTGGCCGTCGACGCGCTGCTCACCCGCCTGCCGGTGGCGCTCCTGGTCCGGGGCTGACGGGCTGCGTCTCGCCTTCCGGCGACGTCGCCGGAGGCGGTAACGCCGGTCGCTCCGGCTCGGGCATCGGCTCCCGGACCGTCCGGAGGGCCTCCTCCCACTCCGGGTCGAGCCAGTAGTCGGAGTGGCCGCGGATGGCGTCCACCGCGCTGGTCTGGAAGCGCCAGTCCGACGCCGGTGGGTCGAGCAGGCGCCACTCGCGGCCGCAGGTCCGCCGACCGGTGGTCTCGTCCACGTCGTCCCGCTGCGCTGCCGACCCGCCGCCCAGGCGGACGGACACCGGGCGGTCCTGCTCGTCGCAGTCGTGGTCCCAGCTCGTCACGGGACCGGCGATCGGATCGGTGTCCCGGTAGAGGCTCAGCCAGCCGTGCCGGACCTGCACCTTCTCGAGATCGCCGACCCGGACGTAGTGCGGGAACGCCCGCGGGAACTGCTGCCGCAGCTGTGACCCGAAGGTCAGCCAGCGGACGCGCCCGCGGAGCTCGCGGGGCAGGCGGAGCAGGGCCGCGAGCGAGATCAGGCTGCCCTGGCTGTGCGCCGCCACGACCACCTCCCGGACCGGATGCGGGTTGGCGATCCTGCGCGCTCGGGTGCGGCACGGGGTCGTCCTCGCTGCCCGGCTCGCAGGTGTCGGGCAGGGGGTCCGGCTCCCCGAGGTGCCAGCAGATCCGGCGGACCAGAGCGGGCACGACTTCCTGCGAGTACGGCGGCGGCACGAACGGGTGCACGGCGCGCGGCCAGAACGCGATCACGTCCCAGACCACGTTGAGCGCCCGGCGCGGTCCCTCGGCCTGGATGGCCCCGCGGGTCAGGAGCACGGCGCCGCCGGCGAGGCCCAGCAGGGTCAGCTGGCCGATGCCGATCACGATGTCGTCGCCGACGATCGGCGCTCCGGCCGGGGACGAGACGCCGGTGAGCAGGTCGACGCCCGAGAGGAACGGGTTGCTCGCGCCCTGGGTGAGCCGCTCGACGATGTAGTCGGTGGCGGCGGCCAGGGCGAGGACGCTGCCGACCACGCCGAACGTCCAGAAGGTCAGCTCGAGGTGGTTCTTGAGGCGAGCGATCTGCATCGCCCGGCCCACCCGGCGCAGCCAGGTCGGGTGCAGCCGGGGCCGCGACGAGGCCGGACCGGGCGGCCCGAACGTGTAGGCCTGTTCCGCGGCCCGGAGGAACGCCGTCCGCCGTCGCCACAGCGTGACGCCGGCCAGCGCGACGAGGATCACCATCACGGCCGCTGTGACACCCCAGGTGAACGACACCCGCTGCAGGACGCGCGGCGCGGAGACGCTCGGACTGCCCTGGAGCCGGTTGAGCAGGCCCTGCACGCTGAGCGACAGCCCGGCGGTGAGCCCGATGCCGAGGAAGAAGCCGACGGCACCGGTCAGCCAGGCGGTCATGCCGGCGGCGAAGCGCCGGAACGGCGGCGGGACGTCGTTCGTCTCGTGCCGCGTGGCGCGCGCGAGCCCGAGGACGGTGAGGAACAGCAGCAGCGTGACGACCGCTCCCCCGATGCCCACCGAGGCGGTGATGTCCTCGATGCCGGGCATGGGGTGCTCGCCCCCGGGGAGCTCGCCCGTGCTGGAGACCGGCGCCACCGCGATCGCCAACGCGGCCGAGAGCGCGGCGGCCAGCCCGAGCAGGTGGAGGAGCGCCGCCACCAGCTGGCTGGGCGGGTTCCCCGGCCCGGCCTCGCCCGACTCCGTGATGCCGTGCCACCAGCGGCGCACGCCCCCGCCGCCGCGGGCGACCGTCGTCGTCCGCTCCGGGTCGCCGAGGAAGAAGACGACGAGGACCGTCACGCCCAGCCCGACCACCGGCGCCCAGCGGCCGAGGTCGGCCAGCATCTCCCGCGAGTCGGCGACCGCGGAGACGCCGACCAGGGCGATCAGGAAGAACGCCGCCGCGCGGTGCAGGTGCCGCAGCGACGGGCTGTCGGGGTCACCGTCGAAGAAGGCGTTGTCGCCGAGGCCCGGGAGGCCCCGGGCCTCCGTCGCCGCCCCGTACCGACGGCGACCTGCCCCCGACTTGCCCAGGAAGCTCAGCCCGTAGACCGCGCCGACCGCGACGAGGAGGGCGAGCCACACCACGAGACGGTCGTCGCCCGGGAGATCCATCCGGGCCAGCCACTGCCAGGCCACGAGGTCGACCAGGATGACGCAGACGCCGATGGTGAACAGCGCCGTGAGCACCAGCGCCAGGAGGCGCAGCACCGCGCCGCTGGCCGCGTGGAAGAACCGGGGTCCGCGCCCGTGCGGCGAGGGCAGCATGAACTGGGCGGCGTTGGCCATGCCGAACGGGATCAGCAGGACCCACAGCGCCTGGGTCCAGGAGCCCGAGGTCCACCGGCCCCAGTGGAACGCCTCGACGACGTGGCCGTCGTCGGCCCGGATCTCGTGGCCTTGTGCGTCGGTCGGCCGGAAGGAGCGACTTCGGTCGTCGCCGGCCACCTGGCACACGTGCGCGCTGGCGAGCATGGACTCCGGCGGCGTGCCGCTGACACCGTGGATGCGTAGCTCGACCCACTCGGGCTCGACCGTGTCGGACATGACCGCTCCCCCGCCCCGGCGACGAGATGTCCGCCACGGGAAGTGAGCGGTTGGTCACCCGGACTGCGGGCATGATGCTCGGAGCCCTCATCGGGGACCAGACAGTTCTGCGCGCCACTTGGAGGCCCTCCGCATGACCGCACCCGTCGAATTCGCCGTCTGGGCGCCCTTGCCCGAGCGCGTGCGGGTCCAGGTCGACGGTGCCGTCCACGAGATGCGGAAGGACGACCGCGGCTGGTGGCGCGCGGAGGTCGAGGCGGGTCCCGAGGCCGACTACGGCTTCCTGCTCGACGACGGCGACACGCCGCGACCCGACCCGCGGTCGCGCCGGCAGCCCGACGGCGTGCACGGCCTGTCCCGCCGCTACGACCCCGACTCCTACGCCTGGGGCGACGGCTCGTGGACCGGCCGGCCGCTCGCGGGGGGCGTCGTCTACGAGATGCACGTCGGCACGTTCACGCCGGAGGGCACCTTCGACGCCGCCGTCGAGAAGCTGGACCACCTCGTCGACCTCGGCGTCGACTTCGTCGAACTGCTGCCGGTCAACGCCTTCAACGGCACGCACAACTGGGGCTACGACGGCGTCCTCTGGTACGCCGTCCAGGAGACCTACGGCGGCCCGGCCGGCTACCAGCGGTTCGTCGACGCCTGCCACCAGCGCGGCCTCGGCGTGATCCAGGACGTCGTCTACAACCACCTCGGCCCGTCGGGGAACTACCTGCCCGAGTTCTTCCCGGTGTTCACCGAGGGCGGCGCCAACACGTGGGGCAACTCGATCAACCTGTCCGGCCCGGACTCCGACGAGGTCCGCCGGTACATCCTCGACAACGCGCTGATGTGGCTGCGCGACATGCACGTCGACGGGCTGCGGCTCGACGCCGTCCACGCGCTGGTCGACGAGCGGGCGACGCACGTCCTCGAGGAGATGGCGCAGGAGGTGGACCGGCTCGCGGTGGCCGTCGGCCGGCCGCTGAGCCTCATCGCCGAGAGCGACCTCAACGACCCGCGCATGGTCACCCCGCGGGTCGCCGGCGGCATGGGGCTGACCGCGCAGTGGAGCGACGACTTCCACCACGCCCTGCACTCGACCCTGACCGGCGAGGGGCAGGGCTACTACTCCGACTTCGCCGCCGCGGGAGTCGGTGGCCTGGCCAAGACCCTCACCGGGGCGTTCTTCCACGACGGCGCCTGGTCGAGCTTCCGCCGTCGCCACCACGGCCGGCCGGTCGACACCGCCCTGCTGCCCGGGTGGAAGTTCCTCGGCTACCTGCAGGACCACGACCAGATCGGCAACCGCGCCGTCGGCGACCGCATCTCCGCCTCCCTCTCCCCCGGCCTGCTCGCCGTCGGCGCCACGGTGGTGCTCACCAGCCCGTTCACGCCGATGCTGTTCATGGGCGAGGAGTGGGGCGCGAGCACGCCGTGGCAGTTCTTCACCAGCCATCCGGAGCCCGAGCTGGGCAAGGCGACGGCCGAGGGCCGCATCGGTGAGTTCGCCGAGCACGGTTGGGACGCCGACGTCGTGCCCGACCCGCAGGACCCGGAGACCTTCACCCGCTCCAAGCTCGACTGGTCGGAGCTCGGCCAGGAGCCGCACGCCCGGCTGCTCGACGTCCACCGGACGCTGTTGGCGCTGCGCAAGGCCCAGCCCGAGCTCGTCGACCCCGACCTGGCGACCGTCCACGCCGAGTTCGACGAGGACCAGCGGTGGCTGGTCGTGCACCGCGGCACGCTGCGGGTGGTGGCCAACCTGTCCGACCGGCCCCGGGAGATCCAGCTCGACCGGCCGGCCACCGGCGTCGTCTTCTCCACCGGCGACGCGCCGACGGTGGAGCGGACGACCGTGACCGTGCCCGCGGAGTCCGCGGCCGTGCTGAGCACCTGCTGACATGAGGCGACTGCTGCCCGGACCGGCCGCCGAGCTGGACGACGACGGCCTGGTCGAGGCCTACCGGGAGCCCCCGGGCCGCGTCGTCCGGGTGAACTTCATCGCGTCGCTCGACGGTGCCACCACCGTGGCCGGCCGGAGCAAGGGCCTGCAGTCGCCGGGTGACCTGCGGGTCTACCGGCTGCTGCGCGCCCTCGCCGACGGGGTGCTGGTCGGAGCGGGCACCGCCGCGGCCGAGGGCTACGGCCCGATGACGGACGACTCCGCCGTCGGTCGGATGCGCGTGGCCCTGGGCCGGCCCGCGACCGCCCCGATCGTCGTCGTCTCCCGGCGGGCATCCCTGTCGCCGGACAGCCGGCTGGCCGGCGGCGGCTCGTCGCCCACCGTCCTCGTCACCTGCGAGGCCGCCGACGCCGACCGGCGCGCGGCCTTGGCCGCCGCCGGCGTGGACGTGCTCGTCTGCGGACAGGACGACGTCGACCTGCCGCTGGCGCTCGACCGGCTGGCCGAGCGCGGCATCGAGCAGGTCACCTGCGAGGGCGGCCCGCAGCTGCTGCGCTCGGCCCTGGCGGCCGGCGTCGTCGACGAACTCGACCTGTCCATCTCCCCGGCGCTGGTCGGCGGCGGCGTGCGCCTGGTCGGCGACGCACCGCTCGCCGACGTCGCCTGGCTCGACCTGCAGTCGCTGCTGGAGGAGGACGGGATGCTGTTCGCCCGGTACCGGGTGCGGCGCTAGGAGGTCAGGTACCCGGCCTCAGGTTCCGGGCGCCTTGTAGGAGATCCCCGAGGCCTTGCCCATGGCCTCCATGGCCTCCTCCACCGTCAGCAGGACGGTGGTCTCCAGGTTGGTCACCGCCCCGCCGCTGCCGATCGCCAGCACCACGGACGACATGGAGACGTTGTCCGGCGCTTCCCACAGGGTGACGCCGTCGTGCGAGCCGAAGGCGTACCAGAACCCGTGCAGCTTCCCGCCGACCGACTCGACATAGGCCGTCGCGGCCTTGCGGCGGTCCTCCGGGTTGGCGATCAACCTCTTCCAGGTCTCGGGCGTGTAGCTGAATCGGGACAGGTACATCGGCATGGTGCCTCCTGGGATCGGGCCCCCCGCGCGGCGAAGGCTAGAGCTGCTGGTCAGCGCCGTCGAGGTCCTCCGTCGCGGCCCGGAGCTCCGCGATCGACGCCAGTGCGCCCGCCGCCGCGGTCCGGTCGGCGTCGCTCGGTTCGAGCGCGTCGATGCGCCCCAGCGCCTCGCGCGCGGCCGCCGGATCACGACGCCGGATCGCGAGCTCCAGGAGGTACGCCAGCGCCTCGAGCAGCTCGACCGTCGGTGCGTCGTCGCCGTGCCGCCGGACGGCGCCGGCGAGGATCTTCGCCGCCTGGTCCACGTCGCCGTGCGAGTCCCCGAGGACGACGGCGTCGGCGAGGGCACGGGCCAGCCGCCCCGGATCCGGAGGCGTGTCGTCGTCGCGCTGCCCACCCGTGACGCGGATCCAGTTGCCGCCGGGATCGACGAGGCTGAAGCCGGTGAACCCGTCGGCGTTCTTCCGGGGCCGCGGCCGGGTGATCCGCGGGAAGCCGTCGAGCGGCAGCCGCCCGTAGCGGGCCCGCAGCCCGGCGGCGAAAGCGTCGAAGAGCTGCTTCGGGTCCGGCGCGATGATCAGGCACGTGCCGTAGGAGTCCTCGGGCCGGAAGCCGTCCATGCCGAAGTAGTGCAGGTCGATGCCCTCCCGGCGCAGCGCCAGGTAGGGGTTGGGCCGGGTCTGCCGGTAGGTGATCGTGAACCCGAGCGCTGTGGCGAAGTCGGCGATCTCGTCGATGGAGGCGCAGGGCAAGAGCGGGATCATGCGTTCACCGGCCACCCCGGGATGCAAGCACGGCTGCTTGACTGACCGGTATGGATCTTCCGCTGCTGCCGCCGGTGAAGCCGATGCTGGCCAAGGCCGCCACCAAGCTGCCGACCGGCGACGACCTGTACTACGAGCCGAAGTGGGACGGCTTCCGCTGCATCGTGTTCCGCGACGGCGACGAGGTGGAACTGGGCAGCCGGAACGAGCGGCCCCTCACCCGCTACTTCCCCGAGGTCGTCGAGGCGGTCAAGGCCAACCTGCCCGAGAAGTGCGTCGTCGACGGCGAGATCGTCGTCCCGGCCGGCGACCGGCTGCACTTCGAGGCGCTGCTGCAGCGCATCCACCCGGCCGAGTCGCGGGTGCGGCTGCTGGCCGAGCAGACGCCGGCCTCGTTCGTCGCGTTCGACCTGCTGGCCCTCGGCGACGAGTCGCTGCTGGAGACGCCGTTCGCCGAGCGCCGGGCCCGGCTCGAGGCCGCGCTCGACGGCATCCGCCCGCCGATCTACCTGACCGGGATCACCCGCGACGCCGAGACCGCGGAGCGCTGGTTCCAGACGTTCGAGGGCGCCGGGCTCGACGGCGTCGTCGCCAAGGCCGCGGACCTGCCCTACGGGCCGGACCAGCGCCTGATGACCAAGATCAAGCACGTGCGGACGGCGGACTGCGTGATCGCCGGGTTCCGGTGGCACAAGAGCGGGCCGATCGTGGGCTCGCTGCTGCTCGGGCTCTACAACGACGCCGGGGATCTCCAGCACATCGGGGTGGCGGCGTCGTTCCCGATGGCGCGCCGGGCCGAGCTCGTGGAGGAGCTGGCGCCCTACCGGGAGAACGCCGTCGAGAACCACCCCTGGCGGGACTGGGCCGACTTCCAGGCGGCCGCCGCAGCCGCCGCGGCCAACGGCGAGACGCCCGAGGGCCCGGAGCGGCGGATGCCCGGTGCGGTCAGCCGGTGGAACGCGAAGAAGGACCTCTCCTGGGTGCCGCTGCGGCCCGAACTGGTCATCGAGATCAAGTACGACCAGCTCGAAGGCCGTCGACTTCGTCACACCGGCCAGTTCCTCCGGTGGCGTCCCGACCGGGACCCGCTGAGCTGCACGTACGACCAACTCGAGGTGCCGGTGCGGTACGACCTCGCGGAGGTCCTGGAGACCGGGGAGCGCTCCAGCGAGCCGGGGTGATCGTCTGCAGGCACGGCGCGCGGCTCATAGGCTCTGTGATCATGCGATTGCACCGCGGCCTGCCGGCCGTCCTCACGAGCCTGCTCGCCGTCAGCCTCGTGCTGTCCGGCTGCACCTCGTTCTCGGACACGCTCGCCGACGAGTCCGCGACGTCCGCCGAGGCCACCGAGCCGGCCGAGCCGGACGTGGCCGAGATCCAGTGGACCGACTGCGACGCCGAGATCTCCCGGCTCATCGCCGACCAGCCCGGTGCCGAGCGCGACATCGCCTTCGAGTGCGGCCGCACCGAGGTCCCGATCAGCTACGACGAGCCCGAGGGCGCCACGCTGCCGCTGTTCCTCGTCCGCGCCGTGCTGGCCGGCCAGACCGGCCGGATCGGCTCGCTGGTGGTCAACCCCGGCGGCCCGGGTGGCTCCGGCGCCGACACCGCGATCGGCCTCGCGCTGACGCTGCCCGAGCAGGTGCTGCAGCGGTTCGACGTCGTCGGGTTCGACCCCCGCGGCGTCGGCCTCTCGACGCCGGTCGAGTGCATCCCCGCCGAGCTGAAGGACCGGCTGATCGCCGCCGATCCGCGGCCGACCACCGCCGAGGGGTTCGACGAGGCCTTCTCGCTGGCCGACGAGGTGGCCGCGGGCTGCGCCGACCAGTACGGCGACGCGCTGGGCACCTTCAACACCGTCGACACCGCCCGCGACATGGACCGGCTCCGCCAGGCCCTCGGCGACGAGCAGCTCACCTACCTCGGCTACTCCTACGGCACCACGCTCGGCTCGACCTACGCCGAGCTGTTCCCCGACCGGGTCCGCGCGCTGGTGCTCGACGCCGCCGTCGACCCCGACGTCGACCCGCAGGCCAAGGCCGAGGCCAGCGCCGCCGCGTTCGAGAGCGGCTTCGACGTCTACGCCGAGAACTGCAAGGGCCTGATCGCCGGCTGCCCGCTCGGCGACGACCCGCGCGGCTACGTCGAGGCCGTCCTGACCCAGGCCGAGGCCGAGCCGATCCCGAGCAGCGAGGACGGCGAGACACGGACCGCGACGCCGGGCGTCGTCCTGACCGCCGTGATCGCGGCGCTGTACGACACCGACTCCTGGCCGCAACTGACGCAGGCGCTGACCTCGGCCCGTGCGGGCGACGCCGCCGGCATCTTCTCGCTCGCCGACGGCTACTCCGGCCGGCTCGACGACGACACCTACTCGAACCTGCTCGACGCCAACATCGCGATCAACTGCGCGGACACCGAGGAGACCTACGAGCAGGACGAGGTGCGCGACCTCGCCGCGGAGTGGGACGCCGAGTACCCGCTGTTCGGCGCCGGGTCCGCGGTGAGCCTCTACACCTGCACCGCGTGGCAGGCGGAACGGACGCCGCTGCCCGAGCGCGACGCCGAGGGCAGCGACCCGATCCTGGTCGTGGGCAACACCGGCGACCCGGTGACCCCGATCGCGGGCGCCGAGGACCTGTCCGAGCAGCTCGATTCCGGGGTGCTGCTGATCTGGCAGGGCGACGGGCACACCGCCTACCCGAAGACCGACTGCATCACCGCGGCGGTCGACGCCTACCTGATCGACCTCACTCCCCCGAACGACGGACTCACCTGCCCGGCGTGATCGTTTCGCTCTGCGGCCACGGGCTCCTGAGGTAGGAACGTCGCATGGCCAGCAGCAAGGACGCCGTTCTCCTGGACGTCGACGGGCTCGAGGTGCGCGTCTCCAACCCGGAGAAGCCGTACTTCGGCGAGCGCGGGATCCGCAAGATCGACGTCGTCGAGTACTTCATCTCGGTCGGTCCGGGCATCCTCTTCGCCCTGCGGGACCGGCCGACGACGCTGGAGCGCTGGCCGGGCGGGGTGTTCGAGGGCGCCCGGATCTCGACCCGGATGGACAACACCGGCGACGCGTTCTACCAGAAGCGGGTGCCGAAGAACGCCCCGCCGTGGGTGCCGACGGCGCACATCACCTTCCCGAGCGGGCGGACCGCGGACGAGGTCGCGCCGGACTCGGTCGCCGTCGTCGCGTGGTGTGCCAACCTCGGCACGCTGACCTTCCACCCCTGGCCGGTGGACAAGACCGACGTCGAGTCGCCGAACCAGATCCGCATCGACCTCGACCCGCAGCCCGGCACCGACTTCTCCGACGCGGTGTGGGTCGCGCCGCACGTGCGGGAGCTGCTGGCCGAGTTCGGCATGGAGGGCTGGCCGAAGACGTCCGGCGGCCGCGGCGTGCACATCTACGTGCCGATCCAGCCGCGCTGGACGTTCACCGAGGTCCGGCACGCCGTGATCGCCTTCGGCCGCGAGCTGGAACGCCGGCTGCCCGACCGCGTGACGATGTCGTGGTGGAAGGAGGAGCGCGGCGAGAAGATCTTCATCGACTACAACCAGATGGCCCGGGACCGCACGATCGCGTCGGCCTACTCCATCCGGCCCAAGCCGCACGCCCCCGTGTCGGCGCCGCTCGACTGGGACGAGCTGCCCGACGTCACGCCGTTCGACTTCGACGTCCTGACGATGCCGGCCCGGTTCAAGGAGGTCGGCGACAAGCACGCCGGCCTCGCCGACCACTCGTTCGGCATCGAGCCACTGCTGGAGCTGTTCGAGAAGCAGGCGCACGACGCCGGGCTGGGTGACCTGCCCTATCCCCCGGACTACCCGAAGATGCCGGGAGAACCGCCGCGGGTGCAGCCGTCGAAGAAGGTCGCCGCCAACTGGGACGAGGACGGCAACCGGCAGACCACCTGACCGCGGAGCGTCGTCCGGAGCAACCCGTGGGTTCGACGGCCAAGGGTCAAGTTTCCGGTGCCGTCGACTTCCCCGCTTCAGCCCGCATGCTATACGGGGACCGTTGCCACCAAAGCGGCGTCGCCTTCGCACAACCGAGGTGTCCTTGAGCAGCCCGTACAGGGACAGTCGTGGTGCCGGGGGATCACGGCCGACCGTGCCGCGGCGATATCCCCGCAGCAGCTGACTTCCTCCTGGCACCGGCTCTGGGCGGCCCCGCAGGGGTCCTGCTGGGGGGTCACCTGTCGGCTCGGGCGCAGTGGCAACCGAGGCACGACAGGGATGCAAGGCCGGCGATGTGGGCGTGGGTGTCGAGCGGGGGCCCGGGCGCGGGCGGCTCTGGTGATCAACCGGGATGTTCGCGGCCTGTCCGGTCAGCTGGCGCATGAGGCCGGCGTCGTCGCGGACGGCCCAGTGTTCGACGCCCTTGCCGTTCTCCAAGCGGATCATGTGCATCTGCTTGTAGGCGAAGGATCGGCCCGTGGCGGCCAGGCCGAAGAAGTCGCCGGTGTGCCGTCCGCTGTGGGTGCAGTACAGGGCGACCGTGTCGGCGTCGGCGACCGTGTGGTGGATCGCCCACTTCTGATCGGAGAACGCCCGGGCGAGCATGTGCATGAAGTAGGCCACGCTGCCGAGTCCGGGTGGGTCCCGGGGGGTGCCTCGTGGTTGATGAACTGGGGGCTGATGGCCTCGGCCAGCGCAGCCTCGTCGTCGGCCGGGAAGATCTCTTCGAGGACCCGGCGGGCAGCCAAGGTGATGTCCGAGGTGGCGGTGGTGTGTCATCGGTACTCCCTCTGTGACTGGGGCACCGACCTGGCGTCGCGCCCACATATTGACGCAAGTAGCATTCTCGCCAATGTCTGAGAACGCAAGACCCCGGCGCCGCTATGACGCACCTCGACGTCGTGAGCGCGCAGCGGGCACCCGCCGGCGGATCATCGACGCCGCGACGCGCCTGTTCCTCGACAGGGGCTACGTCGGGACGACGATCCCGGCCATCGCCGTGGAAGCCGGCGTCGCGGTCGAGACGTGTACCGCTCCGCCGGCGGAAAGGCCGAGCTGTTGGCGCGGCGGTGCAGGCAGCGCTGGCGGGCGGCGCCGAGCGCGCCGAGGTACCCGTCGAGGAGCGCCCCGGGATCCGCAGGGTCATCGAGGAACCCGACCCCCGCCGGCAGCTCCGGGCCTACGCGGCAACCCAGCCGGGGGTCTGGGGACGGAGTGGCCCGCTCCTCTCCGTCCTCGAGGCCGCCGCCGGGCACGACCCGGCGCTGGCGGCCCTACAGGACCGGCTCACGGCCCAGCGGCTCGATGGCTGCGTCGCTTCGCTCAACTGCTGCACGCCCGTGGAGCGCTGCGCTCCGGCCTGCCGGCCGATCGAGCGGCGGATCTGCTGTGGACGATCTGCGCGCAAGCCAACTACGACAGCCTCGTCACCAGACGCCGGTGGACTGCCGACGAGTACCAAGCCTGGCTCGGCGACACCCTGATCAGCTCGCTGCTAGACGAGCGATGAGGCGCCCCCCGACCCAAGCGGTGAGTCACAGAGCGCCGCGACTCCAGAGTGAACTCTTGAGGTCAGCGCTGTCAGTGAGGTCGCCTTCAGAGACACTCCTCCCTACCAGGCGCGCTGAAGCTCGCCCGATAACCCGTCACGCGCTCGTGTCCACCTGCGGATACGCCTGCGTGCACAGCGCTTCCCGCACTCCCCGAAGATGCCGGGAGAACCGCCTCGGGTGCAGCCTTCGAAGAAGGTCGCCGCCAACTGGGACGAGGACGGCAACCGGCAGACCACCTGACGGCGCAGCGTCGTCCGGAGCAACCCGTGGGTTCGACGGCCAAGGGTCAAGTTTCTGGCGCCGTATCGAGGCGGCCCGTCGCGCGGATGGGGAGTCAGTGGTTCGCGGCGCAGGAGCAACGGTGGCGCGACGACGGCACGAGGACGACCTGTCGCGCACCTGCGGAGGAGGGCAGAGTGGAGTGCGCGGCGATGCCGCCGGGGCGTCGTCGCCAGCACCCGAGAGGAGTGGTGGCATGTACGCCCGAACGACCACCATCCGCGGCAACCCCGCGAACATCGACGACGCGACCGCCCACGTGCGCGACGACATCCTGCCGCAGCTGCAGGCGATGGAGGGCTTCGTCGGCCTCTCCATGCTCGCCGACCGCCGGACCGGCCGCTGCATCGCCACATCCGCCTGGGCCGACGAGCCGTCGATGCGGGCCAGCGACGACCGCGTCAACCCGATGCGCCAGCGGATCATGGAGATGTTCGGCGGCGACCTGGAGGTCCAGGAGTGGGAGATCGCCGTCCTGCACCGCGCCCGGATGGGGGACGGCACAAGCGGCCGGGTGACCTGGGTCCGCACCGACCCCGGGAACCTCGACCGGATGATCGACGCCTACAAGACCAGCCTGATGCCGTGGTGGGAGGAGCACGAGGGCTTCTGCAGCAACAGCCTCATGGTGGACCGCCGAACCGGACACTGCGCCAGCTCCATCGTCTTCGAAAGTCACGATGCGATGGACCGCACCCGCGACCAGTTCACGACGCTGCGCGAGGAGTTCGCGCAGAAGATGGGGCTGGAGATCCTCGAGGTCGCCGAGTTCGACCTCGTCCTCGCCCACCTGCGGGTGCCGGAGACCATTTGAACTCCACGCCGGTCGGTACAGCCGGTTCACCGGGTGTACCGACCGGCCGAACCACCGACGATCGGTCAGCACGTTGCTTCTCTCCTGTGGATCCCCGCGCGGCCGCTCTCGAGCCGTCCTCCGTCCCATGCCCCGTCAAGGACAGTGCGTGCCGTCGGACGTTCCCGCAGAAGCGCGGTCAAGGTGAGCGGCTTGACGACGTTCCCGCGGGAACGTTTGAGTCGCTGCAACGAGTGTCCTCAAGCGGCCCACTACGGGACACGCCCAAGAAGCGTCTCCGCGGGAACGCGGTCAAGGCTGGACTGCTCGACGACGTTCCCGCGGGAACGTCGTTCTGCCTCGACGGTCCACGTCGATTGTGAGGTGCTCCGGATGGGCTCCACACCGATGTCCTTGCCAGCCGTTGAGCGCACGCTTCGACGACGGCCAGGCCGCGTCGGCCGGCGGCCGCACAGCGCGTCGGGCTTGGTCCGCCCAGCCGTAGAGAAGTCCCGTGTCGCAGAGCCTGCGTCGTCGAGCCGGGGATCGACCACCCCACACCGCGCACGGGCGCGGTTGCGTGGGTCGGTGATCGTTCGACCGACTCCGCACGAAACTGACGCTGGTCGCGGAGTAGGGGGTCGGACATCGGGAGCGGCTGCTGACTGTTCCTGGCGGCCCGGACGCTCGACGACGACGTGTGGAGCAGCGGCGTCGATGGCGGCCGAGCAGGTCCTCGAGCCGCTCCGACACCGGCAGGTCGAGGGAATGGCGCCCCCGGATCGTCGATGGAGCGCCCTCCACGAACGGACGTGCGCGTCGAGGGAGATCCTGCGCACCTCGTGCAGCGACACCCGTCGATGGGCTCAGCGGCGTCTTCCAGCTCGCAGCGTCCCGGCGTCGACGCGCACCCTCTGGCAGCAGCGCCAGAGCCAGAAGTGCGTGGCCCAGACCGTGAACACCCCCCACGCCAGGCAAGTCCACCGCGGCCTCGTCGCTGCCGTGGGTCAGCGCCGCCAGCCGACCCGAGGACTCGCGAGGACCCCGAAGGCGAACCCGGCCGGACCCTGACAGCGCCTCAGGCCTCTGACGCGGGCGATAGACCGCACCGCGACACCCCCAGCACAGGTCGGCAGCGACGTCCACCTCGGCGATCGGTGCGTCCCCTGCGGATCTTCCATAGCGCTCTGGGCCACCCCCCGCGAAGATGCGGGAGAACCGACCCGGGTGAGCCCAGCCGTGCCAGGGTTCCAACAACGCCGAAGAGTGAGACCGGGGCGCTGCGAGGGCCGGCACAACCCGCAGGCCCCTAATGACGCTCGCCCCGTGGCCTGCCTCGCCGGCCGACCTGGCTGGAGTCGCCGAGCCGTCCGCCGCTGGAGGTGCGGGCCGGACCTCTCCCTCCGCCGCATCGCACCCGCACGCGCCGGCTTACCCATGAAGCCAGCACTACGCCGCCCGGAACGCGAGGAGCGGCCTGAGACGGATGTGCCAGCAGGTGTCGGAGTGACTGCCGCACAACCCTGCGCCGGGTGCGGGCGATGACATCTACAGCGCCCCTGCGGTGACTTCCTCGACGAGAGGGTCCGCGATGCACTCTCTGTACAGCGGGACCGAACACCTGCGCGGCCGGCTCCACAGCCGCCGCGACAGGCCGACCTTCCTACGCCCGCGCCTCAGGGAATCCCACGAACACCACGGCGACCGAGCTGCTGCCGGGCGTTCGACGTCCGAGGCGGGCGAAGGGTGATCGGGGACGGCCGGTGCGCGCCGTGGGGCTCGCTGGGCAACCATCCGCTGGGAACGCCGGATTGGGCGGGCCGCACCGCCTGCCCGTGCGGGACGGTGCGCGTCTACCCGCCGGACACCCACGGGCTGCCCCTCGAACCCCCTGCCGGAGGCCTCGCGCAGGACGCCGGCGAACACGGTCGACATGCCCAACAGGCAGCGCTCGGACCGCTCGCGCCCCGCCGGAACTCAGAGCCATCAACCCGGCTGCAGCCACACCCGAACCGACGGCACCATCAGGTTCGGCGCGTTCGGAGATCTGTCGTCGCGTCGGTCGAAACTGTCCTCGAGCAGGGCTCGGACGCGCGGCTGGGAAACGCCTCCCGCTGAGTCGGAGGGCGCTCCGCCCCTCCCTCCCGTCCGCGAACTCCGGTCGCCACGGAAGTGACGCGAGGCCGGACCCCTGCGCCGGATGCGGGCGATGACGCGGGTGAGCGGACCGCGAGACCGACCACATCCCGGCCCCGAACCTGCCGGTCGGGCCAGGAAGGCGCGGTCATCTCGACACCTCCGCTCTACCACGAGTTCTCCACCGAGGAAGGCCCGCGATGTTCCGTCTGCCATGCGGTACCGCCCCAAGGCGTGGAGATCCTGCGACGGTCACACGGCTGCGCTTCCGTTTCGTGATCTCCACCGGATCCAGGTCAGGAAGGCCGGGCAGGCGCTCGGTGGCGCGGCGTCGTCCTTGTGGACGTGCATCGACGGCTCGGTCTGAATGACGTCGCGGCGGCTGCCCATCCGGGCACGCAAGGACGTCGAGAAGTACCTCCTGCCCGGCGAGGAGGCGGTCGTCGCCACCCGGCGGCACTGGGCGGTGCTCATCGAGCCGACCGCCCGGTTCCTCCCCGTGTTCGTCGTCGGCCTGGGCGTGCTCCTGCTCGACCCAGATAGCCGGGTGACGAGCTCGGCCGGGATCCTCATCGTCCTCGCCGCTCTGGTGGCCTACGCGCTGCGGATCACCGAGTGGTGGATGCGCCACTTCATCGTCAGCCGGCGCCGGGTGCTGCTCACCTCCGGGGTCCTGGTCCGGACGGTCACGCTGCTGCCGCTGGCCCGGATCACCGACCTCACCTGGCGGGAGACCCCGCTCGGCCAGCTGCTCGGCTACGGCACCTTCCGCTTCGAGTCGGCCGGGCAGGAGCAGGCGCTCCGCCACCTCACGTACCTGCCCGATGCGCAGGCCCGCTACCGCCAGGTGAGCGAGCTGCTGTTCAGCAAGGACGACGGCGCGGCCATCACCGGCGACGACGAGGGCAACCCCCAGCCGCCGCAGCGCCAGCCACCCGCTCGGCACGACACCCTGCCGATCCCGCTGCTGCCGTTCGAGCGGCAGTGAGTCCGACAAGCCCCGGGACCGGCTCCGCCGCGACAGCCCGGCTGAGCCCGCACATCGCCACATGGGGGCTGCGAACTCGCCCGATAACCCCTCGACCTACGCTCAGCCCTCACCTGCAGACATGGCGTAGGGCACAGCGCTCGGTAGGTCTGCACCCCGAAGATGCCGGGAGAACCGCCGCGGGTGCAGCCTTCGAAGAAGGTTGCCGCCAACTGGGACGAGGACGGCAACACTTCCGCTACCGGTGGGATCCGCAGTGGATACGCTGCGGCCAGCCGTACACGTGGGCGGGAGGCGTGCAGACCCCCGCGTGTCTGTCGATCCGCGGGCGGACCGGTCCTAGCTGCCGCCGCAAAGAGCGGTGAAGAACGCCGCGTTCTCATCCGCAATCGGAGCGAAACCACGGACGATCTCGCCGAACGTCCCGGGCCCGCTGGCCCCGCCTGAGATAGCCGCACCGTTCGCCGCGCATCCCGAGACACCGCTCTGTCCGGGCGTCGTTGCTGGGGGCTCCGCGCTGGCCGTGGCCGGGGCTAGAACCACGAGCCCCAGGGCGAGAACAGCGCCTGTCGACCAAGTGCGAACGCTCATAGTTCCCCCAGCGATGCGATGAGTCATAGTCCCGTGGAGTGAACGTAGGGGTCTCGGATCACGCTGAGGTAGGGACCGAAGTCCCGCCGTTGCTTGCGGCGGTGACGAGGACGGCCACGTTTGCGTCAGGTCAGGTGCGGGCTGTCCCGCTCGTCGGACGGCCGGGACGCCAGGAGGACGCGCGTCGACCGGACTCACCCCGGGAGGATGAACCGCGGTCCGCGCGTGCAGCCCACCATCGGGCCATGAGTACCGCTCCCGACGTCGGCCTGGTCGTCGCCGCCGCTGCCGCCCCCGGCACGTTCGCGCCGTCGCTCTCCTCGCGCACCGCCCTCGACCAGGGGCTGGTGACCGGGCTCGCCACGGGGCTGCACTTCCTGCTCACGTCCGGGGCGCAGGACGCGTTGGTCGCCACGGCTCGCTTCCTCGTCGACGGGACGCCGTCGCCGACCGTGCACCGCATCGCCACCATCGCGGTGGACGCCGCAGCGGTGCCCCTCGGGCTCGCGGTGCTCCGGGCATTGCCGCCGCGGGCCGACGATCCGCTGCGGGGCGCCGTCCGCCAGGCGGCGTGGCGGCTCGGCGCGACCGGGCTGGGCGGCGCCCTGCTCGGCGGGGCCCAGCTCGGCACGCACGCGCTCGACGACCGGCTCCGGCTGGGCGGACGCCTGGCCGCCGTCCCGCTCGCGGTCCCGGTCGGTCTCGGTACCGCCTACGTCGTGGACCGGCTCCGCGCGGGGAAGGACGCCCGGACGGCGGGCGGGGCCGAACCCGCGCCCCGGCTGTCGTCCGTCGGGGTCGCGGCAGGAATCGTGGGGGGCCTCGCCGGCGTCGCCTACGGCGAGCACCTCCTCACCGACCTCCTCGCCCGCCGGCTGGCGGCGGTGCTGCCCGGACCGCCCGACCTCTGGCGGCTGGCCGGCCACGCGGGCTTCCTCGCCGCGTTGGGACTCGGCGTCTCCGCGGTCTGGCACCGGGCCATGCGGCAGATCGAGGCGGTGACGTCGGCCGACGTGCCCGTGCTCGGCGAGGACCAGCGGTGGGTGCCTTCGACGGTCAGCGGCGGCTCGGGCAGCCTGGTGTCCTGGGCGGGCATGGGGCGCGACGGCCGTCTGCACGCCCTCGCGACGGTCCGCCCGAAGCCGCTCCCGACCACTCCGGCCGGTGTGCCGGACCTGTCGATCGAGACCGTCATGGGCACGCCTGCCCGCGCCGCCCCCGTGCAGGTCTACGTCGGGCTGGACAACGCGCCGACCCCCCGCGAGCGGGTCGACCTGGCGATGGCCGAACTCGACCGGACCGGCGCGCTGGACCGGTCGCTGCTCGTCCTCGTCTCCCCCACAGGCACCGGCTACGTCAACTACGTCGCCACGGCCGCTCTCCAGTACCTCGCGCTCGGCGACGTCGCCACCGTGACGCTGCAGTACTCGCGCCGTCCGTCGCCGCTGTCCCTCGGGATGGTGCGCGGGGCCCGGGAGCAGAACCGGCTGCTGTGGCTGCGCATCCTCGAGCGCCTGCGCGACCGGCCGGGACCCCGTCCACGGGTCGCGCTGTTCGGCGAGAGCCTCGGCGCGCACACCAGCCAGGACGTGTTCCTGCACTGGGGAACCCTCGGCCTCGACGCCATGGGCATCGACCGGGCGCTGTGGATCGGGACGCCGTACGGCAGCAAGTGGATGCACCAGGTCACCCGCGGCGACCGTCTCGACGTCGACGCCGAAGCTGTCGCCGTCGTCAACGACCACGCCCAGCTCTCCGCGGTCGCCGAGGAACGCGGCGCCCCGCCGCGGTTCGTGCTGCTGAGCCACGACAACGACGGCGTCACGAAGTTCGGCCCGGAACTGCTCTGGTACCCGCCGGACTGGCTGGGCCCGTCCCGGCCGCGTCCGCAGCCGGTCGCCGTCGGGAGCCCCCGCGGCATCCCGCCGTCCATGCGATGGCGGCCGCTGACGACGTTCTTCCAGAGCCTGGTGGACATGAAGAACGCGCAGACGAGTGGAGCGTTCGGGGCGAACCAGCACGACTACCGCGCGGACCTGCCCCGCTTCCTCAGCGACGTGTACGGGCTGCCCGCATCGGAAGAGCAGCTCGTCCGCATCGAGGAGACCCTCGAGGTGCGCGAGGCGGTGCGGGAACGGTTGTTCGCCGTCGTCCCCGGGGCGGTCGGATGAGGCAATCGGTGCGCGGCGACCGCACGGTGCGGTCACCCCCGGGAGATGACGCCGGGTCGCCCTCAGACCTGCATCGTTGCCGGCATGCCCGCATCCGAGGTCGAGGGCGTCCTCCCGCTGTGGCTCACGGCGGACCCCACGGGCAGCCGCTGACTCGCCGACCGCACCGGCGGCGAACAGGAGAGGAGCATCATGCCTGGGTACTCGACCCTCGGAACGGTGCCGGACGGCCTGCCGCTGTTGAGCAGGGGCAAGCACCCGAACCCGTCACGGGGATCCTGCTTCATGGAGTTCACGTCAGTGTTGGCCGGCGGGCCGTTCACCGACGACCCGAGCTGCGTGGACGGGGAACTGGCCGCCGTCCTGCGGCGCGCCAACGACACGCTGTCGGACTCGGATCGTCCCCTCCTCGTGCCCCTGCTGGGGCGAGCCATCGGACTGGCGGTCGAACCTCCGCCAGCCGGCGGGCTGCGGCGCTCGTCGTCGGAGCGGCGGCAGCGCCGTGAACAGCTGGCGCGGTTCCGCACGCAGACGACACTCCTGCGCCGCAGCGTGTCGCGGCGGTTCCTCGCCGCCATCGGATCATCGCCCTCGAGGTCGACCGACGTCTGGTCCGCCGGGGGTGAGGAACTCGCCTGGTTGTTCTGGGACCTGATGGAGGTACCGACCCTGCTGCGCAGGCCGGAGGACCGCGTGCGACGACTCGTCGACCGCCTGCACCTCCTGCACGAGTGCTACGAGCTCGCCATGGACGACCTCGGCTTGCCGCGCTCGATGCCGAGCTGCTCCGCTCCCTCTGCGTCCGTACCGGCCATGCCCCTCGCCGAGCTCGCCCGCTGACTCCGGGCCGGGATGCCCCTAGTAGATGCAGCTGGTGTCGGTCGCCGTCCGCTCGTTGCCGGCGGCGCTTCCGTCGGGCATCGGCTCCTGCGTGGTGACCGCCTGCCCGATGCCGTTGTAGTCACTGCCGATGACCAGCTGCACCGTGCCTGCGGGCACGCTGTCGTCGACGGTCACCGCGGCGCCGGGCACCTGCGCGGCGACCAGCGCGGCCGCGGCCTCGTCCCCGCTGTGGTGTCGCACGGTCGTCGTCCCGGTGCTGCCGGCGTTGCCGCCGCTGCTCGCCACGAACCCGGCGTTCGCCAGCGTGGTGGCGGCCGTGGCCGCCGCCCCGGTCACGCCCGAGCCGTTGAGGACGCTGACGGTGACGTCGCCGGGCTCGATGTCGGGGGCCGCGCTGGTGGGATCTCCCGACGAGCTCGGTGCCGGCCTGGCGGCGAGCGATGCGAAGAAGGCCCTGACCTCCTCCTCGCTGGGCGGCTGCAGCACGTCGGCGCCGTCGATCCGCACCTCCGCGAGACCGGGCACGGTCTGGAAGGTGAGGTTCCCCGGCCCGACGTTCGCCAGCTGCGCGGCCAGGTCGAAGATGTCGACTCCCCGGTCGAACGTGATGCTGCTGCCGACCTGCTCGACGATGGCCTTCTGCGTGCCGGGGTCGAGCAGGACTTTGGTGGACAGCACGTTGCCCAGCAGCCCGGCGAGGTAGACCTGCTGCCGGACGACCCGGTCGAGATCCCCGCGGGGCAGCCCGTGCCGCTGGCGCACGAACTTCAGCGCGTCCGCGCCGGTGATCGTCTGCTCCCCGGCGGGGAAGTCGGCGCCGGACAAGGGGTCGCTGGTAGCCGCGCAGAGGTTGACCTGGACGCCACCGACGATCTCGCTCAGGTTGATGAAGCCGAGCAGGTCGACCTCGGCGAAGTGGTCGATCTGCAGCCCGGTGAACTGGCTGACCGTCTGGACGAGCAGCTGGGCGCCGGCGCCGTCCTTCTCCGCGTCGGTTCCCTCCGCCGCGTTGTACCCGCGGGCGTAGGCCGAGTTGAGCCGGCTGTTCCCGTAACCGGGGATCGCCACGTAGGTGTCGCGCGGCAGCGAGACGAACGACGCACCGGAGCCGTCGGCCGGGACGTGCACCAGCATCATCGAGTCGGTGTTCAGCACCCCGTCGGGATCCCCGGTGCTGAACTCCGCCTGCTGCTCGGCGGTGAGTCCGTCGCGGGAGTCCATGCCGACCAGCAGCAGGTTCATCTCCTGCCTCGGCGTGATCGCTGCCGCTGACGTCGGTGTTGCCGGTCGCGGGGATGGCGTCGATGCGGCTCACGCTCGCGTCGGCGACCCGCACGAGGTACCAGCCCCAGCCGCTCCCGGCGAGCAGCAGCACGGAGAGCACCGCGGCGACCGACCGGCCCACCACGGCGGCCCGGTGCGATCCGCGAGCTCGCTGATCGCCCTCCGCTGCTGCCCGGGGCGCGCCTCGGCCCGCGCGCGGATCCAGGCCAGGGGGCAGGGGAGGCCGCTCGTCGCGGTTCATCGCGGGCCCCCGTTCCGTGCCCGGGATGTGAATGGCCAGCTCACGCTAGTGAAACTGCCAGCACAGCGCCTCGGTTCCGCGCACCGCCGGGATGGGTCGATCCCATACGCCACACGAGGACCTCCGGTCACGCGGGTCGCGGCCCGGCCGATGCGTCGTCCGGACGGGTGACACCGGCGTCCAGACGCTCCAGTGCGGCACCGTACGTGCCGACGCCGTCAGGATGCGGCTCCCGATCCTGGTGTACGGCGTGCTCTACGTCGTCCTCGAGATGGTCGGGCACGCCCTCGAGACGGTGGGCTGGGGCCGGGTCACGCCGCTGCACGTGGCGTCGGCACTGGTCGACGCCCTCCTCGCGATCGTGATGGCCATCGCCGTCCTGGTCCTCTGGGACGTCGGCCGCCGCCGCTGGGGCCCGGCGTTCCGCGCCTGGCAGGCACGGCAGCTGGCCGCGGCCGCGGAGTTCAGCGAACCGATCGGCGTCCAGTCGTGGCGGCCCGAGAGCGAGCCGCCACTGACCCCGCGGGCCGTTGCCGCCGCGCCGCCGACCGGCACCTACGGCACCGGCGGCAGCAGCAGCCGACGCTTCCGCGAGGACCCGGGCCAGCTGCTCTAGCGATACCAGCTCAGTCGAGCAGCGCGATCGCGGAGGCGCGCAGCGTGTGCGCCGCGAAGGCGTCGGTGCCGATGCTGCCGGCGAGCAGCGTGGCGGCGTTCGCCCGTGCCGCGTTCCCGAAGCCGTAGTCCAGGTCGTCGCCGAGCACGAGGTCGGCGTCGGCGGGGTGGAGATCGGCCGCCTCGACGACGAGGACCGGCGCCGGACGACGACGCTCGACGAAGACCATGCCGCGGGGCGGCACCGATCCGGCACGCCGCCGATCGAGGAAGCTGACCAGCGTGGCGGGAACGGGAAGGGTTGCGGTCTCCATGACGGCTACTCCTGGCTAGGCGAGCGCCGGGCTCCTCCCGGCAGCACCGACTCTCCGGTGCCGACCGCAGCGCTCGCGCCAGGAAACCTCAGGAAATGCGCAAGATGGGGAGCGCTCAGATGCGCACCCTGGCCGAGTCGGTGGCTTCGACGTCATGGTCGTTCACGGTGTCGTACGCACCCAGGTAGAGGTCCACCGTGGCCAACCCGTGCCGGAAGCGGCCCGACTCCGGTCGCACGTAGAACGTGTTGCGTTGCCACGTCCCGTCGCAGACCGGATACCGCTCGCCGATGCGGGTCACCGAGCCGAAGGCGTTCGGCTGGCGAACACCGACGTCCACCTCGAACGCGTCGAGCGTCGGAGAGCAGCGCGCCCGCACCCCGACGGCGACGAGGCCGCTCGGGCGGAGCTCCGTCCGGCTTTCCACGACCTGGAACTCGATCGTCGGCGACGCGGCGGCGGCCGCCGGCGCCCCGATGACGACCGTGGACAGGAGGAGAAGCAGGGGCAGGAAGGCACGGGTCAGGCGTCTGATCATGATCGCTCCCGCTGGATGGGGATGATCGCGTATCTCTACGCCGTTCCCGGCCCACCGTCGAGTGGCTCGGACGCGCCCCCTACTCCGAGTACTCCGGGCAGAACGGCGCCGCGGCGTCGTAGACGTCCGTCGTCGTGTGGCGGACGGCGCGCAGGGCGTCGATCCGGCCCTCGCCGAAGCACATGTCGTAGCCGCGGCGGCCGATGTCGACGGTGGAGTCGCGCAGGTAGCGGGCGACCAGGTCCGGGGAGATCTTCACGTCGCCGTCGGAACCCACCCGGCCGTACTGGCTGACGATCAGCGCCGCCACCCCGGCTGCGTGCGGCGAGGCCATCGACGTGCCCTGGATGCAGCCGTAGCCGCCGGGGATGGTCGACAGGATCGTCGTGGTGCAGTCGCCGGTCGTGCCGTTGCCGCCCGGCGCAGCGACGTCGGCCTCGCCGTAGCCGTAGTTCGAGTACTCGGACTTCTCCGAGTCCGGACCCAGCGCCGTGACACCGATGACGCCCTCGGTCTCGGCCGGCACGACCTCGCAGTCGTCCGGGATCGGCTCGCCGTTCTCGTCGACCGGGTTCGACAGGTCCTGGTCGGAGTTGCCCAGCGCCGCGACCGGGGTGACGCCCTGGCGGCGGGCGTAGGCGATGGCCCGCTCGGCCGCCCGGCGCAGGGTGCTGACGGCCGGGTCGTCGCTGCACTTGAACTCGGTCGACTGGTGGAACTCGTCGTCGTCGATGAACAGGCTCATGTTGATGACGTCGAGTTCGGCGTCACCGGCGTAGGTGATGCCCTCGATCACCGAGCTGGCGTAGCAGTAGCCCTCGGCGTCGCAGACCTTGACCGGCACGAGCGTCACGTTCGGCGCGACGCCGACGACGCCGATCCCGTTCGCCGCGGCGGCCACGGTGCCGGCCACGTGGGTGCCGTGGAACTGGTTGTCCACGCAGGGCTCCGGGGTGCCGAGCGGCGAGATGCCGGCCGACAGGACGAAGTCACGCCCGCGCTCGCAGTCGACGTTGTCGCGCAGGTCGACGTGGTTGCCGTCGATGCCGCTGTCGAGGATGCCGACGTCGACCCGCGGCGACCCGGCCTGCACGGCGTGGGCCTCCTCGGTCCGGATCTGCTGCATGTCCCACTGCAGCTCCTCGCCGACGTCGGCGGAGCGCTGCGGGCCCCCGCCCGGCACGCCCTGGAAGCGCAGGTTCTCCCCCGCGTCGACGACGAGGCTCGACGCCCGCAGCGCCGCGTCGAACGCGGGGACGGACGACGTCGCGACGACGACCCCGATCTGCCCGGTCAGGTCCGAGACGACCGAGCCGCCGGCGGCCTCCACGAGCGCGGTCGCGGCACTGCCGGTCACGCCCTCCTGGAGCACGACCAGATAGGTCGTCGTCCCGGTCGTGGCGACCGGGGCGGCCGAGGCCGTGGCGGTGGGGGCGATGAGGGCCGCGAAGAGCAGACCGGCGGCCAGTGCGGGGATCGCGGTGTGGCGTCGCATGCCGGGAGAAACGACGGATCGACGGCGCGGAAACGGCTTCTCGTCGTCCCGATGCGGACCGCATCGTGTCGAGCACGAAGAGTCATCTCCGCCGCGCTCGTCGCGCGGGCAGGGGACAAGGTCCCTGGGGCGCCGGCGCGGCCCGGCGCTATCACTGACAGCGCCCAGTGCACGACTCGTCACTGCCCGACGCTTCCGTCCGGCGCCGGCACAGGCTCCCCTCGAGGAGAACTGCCATGACCACACCAGGAAGCAGCCCCAACGGTCGCGAGGAACAGGGCGGCATGCCGATGCCCGCCTCGTTCGGGACGTCGGCCCAGCCGGCGGACGCGGGAGGCATGCCACGGCCGTCGATGGGCGACGCCGGCACCTCCGGCGGCATGCCGCGACCCGGCGCCGCCGGCGACCACGCGCCCAACATCGCCGCCGGCCCCGAGTCGATGCCGGTGCCCGACGACGCGGCCTCGCTGATGACCGAGGAGCTCCCCCGGTTCGGGCCGCCCGGCGGTGCCGGTGGGGGCGCGGCCCACGAGCCGGGCGTCGTCGAGGTCCAGTTCCGCTCCGGCGTGCTGCCGAGCCTCGCCACGGTCGGGGCCGGCGCACCCTCCATCGCCGCCGACGGCGGCGCGCTGGACCAGATGAACCAGATCCTCCAGCGGCACGGCGTGGTCCAGGCCGAGCCGACCTTCGACATCAGCGTCGAGGACGCCACGGCCGCGCAGACGGTCGCGGTCGAGCAGGGCATCGACGCCCCGCACCTCGCCCAGTTCATGACGTTGCACTTCGCGCCCGACGCCGACACCCCCGCGATCGCCGAGGAGCTCAGCGGACTGCCGGAGGTGGAGAAGGCGATCGCCGTGCCGGTGGCGCTGCCGCCCACGGCGGTCGTCCCGGGGACGGGGACGCCGTCGGCACCCGCACCCCGCGCCGCGATGGGGACGGAGACCGCACCCGCGCCGGTCGCCGCACCGCCGGCCGGGCCGCTGTCCGAGCCGCTCGTCGGCACCAGCAGCCAGGTGGTGCTGAACCCGGCCACGGGGCTGGAGAACCAGTGGTACGTCTACCGCTGCCGCGTGGACCAGGCGTGGGCGCGCTCCAGCGGGCGCAACGTCGTCGTCGCCGACGTCGACTGGGGCTACCGGACCAGCCACGAGGACCTCGCGGCGAAGATCCGGCGCACGCACAACTCCTTCGACGGCACCACCGACGTCACCCACGGCGGCTCCGTGTCGCACGGCACGGCCGTCACCGGCCTGGCGGGCGGCGGGATCAACGGCCGCGGGATGGCCGGCGTCGCCTACGACGCCGAGGTGTGGGGCATCCAGGCCGACTCCGGCACCAGCCCCTCGCTGGGCGGCAACGCGTGGGCCCGCGGCATCGACTGGGTGCGCACCCAGAACAGCAACGGGCGCCGCAAGGTGATCATCCTCGAGGTCCAGACCGGCGCGTTCGGCAACTACGAGCAGGTGCCCTCGGTCAACGCCGCCATCCGCACCGCGATCGCCGCGGGCGTGGTCGTCTGCGTCGCCGCCGGCAACGGCGACAAGGACGCCGGGCTCGACGACTCGGGCAACGCGATCCCGGAGACCGGCTCGATCCTCGTCGGGGCGACGGCGTACCACGCGACGGAGAACAAGCGCGCCTGGTTCAGCAACTGGGGGCCGCGGATCACCGTCTCCTGCCCGGGGGACGCCTCCCACGACCTGACCTGCAACAACACGTCCGACACCGCCTACCGCAACGGCTTCGGCGGCACGTCGGGCGCCACCCCGAAGATCGCCGGCGCCGCGGCGCTGATGCTCGCCGTCAACCCGGGCCTCAGCCATGCCGACGTCCGACGGATCCTGAACGTCCGCGGCGCCGCGCTGACGCCGGACCCCGGCAAGGCGCTCGGCACGTTCCTCGACGCCGGGGCCGCCGTCCGCCAGGCCGCGGTGGGCGCCATCGGCCGGCTGGAGATCTTCGCCCGCGGCGCGGACGGCGCCCTCTGGCACAAGTGGCAGACCGCGCTCAACAACGGCTGGTCCGGCTGGGCGTCCGAGGGCGGCTGGATCGACCTGCTGGACGTGGGCCGCAACGCCGACGGCCGGCTCGAGGTCTTCGCCCGCGGATCGACCGGCGTCGTCTGGCACAAGTGGCAGGTCGCGCCCAACAGCGGCTGGTCGGGCTGGGAGTCGCTCGGCGGCTGGTTCGACCGGATCTCGGTGACCCGCAACGCCGACGGCCGGCTCGAGGTGTTCGCCCGCGGTCCCGACAAGGCGCTCTGGCACCGCTGGCAGGTGGCCCCGAACGGCGTGTGGTCGAACGGCTGGCAGTCGCTCGGCGGGTGGATCGACGACCTCGCCACCGCGCAGAACGCCGACGGCCGCATCGAGGTCTTCGCCAGCGGCGGGGACAAGGCCCTGTGGCACATCTGGCAGACCGCCCCGAACAGCGGCTGGTCGGGCTGGAACTCCCAGGGTGGCTGGATCGACCGGCTGGCCGTCGGGCGCAACGACGACGGCCGGCTCGAGGCGTTCGTCCGCGGTTCGGACGGCGCGCTCTGGCACAAGTGGCAGGTCGTGCCCAACGGCACCTGGTCGCCCTACGCCAGCCGCGGCGGGTGGATCGACCTGCTCGACGTCGGCAAGAACGCCGATGGCCGGCTCGAGGTCTTCGCGCGCGGTGTCGACCGGGCGCTGTGGCACATCTGGCAGGTGGCGCCCAACGGCACGTGGGGCGGCTGGGCCACCCGGGGTGGCTGGATCGACCTGCTCGACGTCGACCAGAACAACGACGGCCGGCTCGAGGTGTTCGCCCGCGGGCCGGACCAGGCGCTCTGGCACATCTGGCAGGTGGCTCCGAACGGCACCTGGTCGGGATGGCGGTCCGAGGGCGGCTGGATCGACCGGCTCGACATCGGCCAGAACGCCCTGTGATACCTCGCGGGAAGTCGGCTGTTCCCTTTTGTCGCCGTACGGCTAGGGTTTGTGCCGTCGGGAAGGCCCTGCGCTCTGGCAGGACCCCGATGCACGACCTCAGCTAGGAGCGAGCAATGCCCGAAGGAACAGTGAAGTGGTTCAACGCGGAGAAGGGGTTCGGCTTCGCCACCCCTGACGGTGGCGGACCTGATGTGTTCGTCCACTACTCGGCCATCCAGACCAGCGGGTACCGCTCGCTCGACGAAGGCCAGCGGATCGCGTTCGACATCGAGCAGGGCCAGAAGGGCCCGCAGGCTGCGAACGTCACGCCGCTCTGATCACCTGATCAGCGCACAGCGCCCCCGTCCGGTTCTCCGGGCGGGGGCGCTGTCATGTCCGGCCCTGTCATGGTCGGCTCAGCGCGCCCGCGGCACGTACCCGCCGATGAGCGCGGACATCAGCAGCGCCCCGTCGTGCTCCCCCACCGCCCGGGCCGCCGCGTCGAACGCCCGCCAGCGCTGCCGCTCGACGTCGGTCGGCGCCTTCTCCGCCCGGGCGGCCAGCTGCTCGAGCAGCCGGTCCCACTCCCCCTGCGGCGTCGGCCAGAGGCCGGCCAGCCGCCGCGCCTCCGGCGAGACCGCGGTGAAGCGCACGATGTCGCCGGCGTGGTTGGTCAGCGCCTCGGCGTAGCCGGCGTCGACCAGCGCCCGCGCCGCGTTGACGACGTCGGCCTTCGGCAGCCCGCTCGCCGGCACCACCGCGCCCAGCAGGTAGGGCGAGCCCCCGTGCTGGCCCTCGTCGACGAGCCGCACGATCGCCCGGAGAACGGGCAGGTCACGGGGAAACCAGGTGTCGGGCAGCGGAGCATCGGGGGCGGTCACCGGACCAGTCTCCCGCCCGCTCGCGAGCGGGGCGCCGGAGGTCCCTGCGGGTGGCGCCCGGCCTCTACCGTGGAGCCATGACCACCTCCGCCGAGAAGCAGCCGTCCGTCGTCAAGTCCGAGGAGGAGTGGCGCGCGCAGCTGTCGCCCGACGAGTACGCGGTGCTCCGCCAGGCCGGCACCGAGCGCCCGTGGACCGGCGAGTACGTCGACACCAAGACCGTGGGCGTCTACGAGTGCCGCGCGTGCGGCGCCGAGCTGTTCCGCTCGGACACCAAGTTCGACTCGCACTGCGGATGGCCGTCGTTCTACGAGGCCTCCAGCGAGGACAACGTCGTCCTCCGTGAGGACAGCAGCTACGGGATGGTGCGCACCGAGGTGCTGTGCGGCTCGTGCCACAGCCACCTGGGCCACCTGTTCGACGACGCCCCGCAGACCCCCACCGGCGACCGCTACTGCATCAACTCGGTGAGCATCCGGCTCGCGCCGGCCGAGGGCTGATCGGTCAGAAGGGCGGCGGGTCGACGTCGGACGAAGGTTGTCGTTCGGCTGGTCACCCGCAGCGGCGCCCCGTTCCCGGCGCTGCATGCCGGGTGGTCGGCTCTCGCGCGTGACGCCGCTCGGCGTCGTCACCGTCAGGACGCCGTCGGGGGTCATGACGTAGTGCCACCCGTCGGCGTGCGTCTTGAGGCGGTGATGCCGCCGGCACAGACAGCACAGATTCGTGCAGTCCGTCGGTCCGCCGTCGGCGTGCGGGAGGACGTGGTCGAGGTCGGCCCAGCCGGCGCGATTGCCGCAGCCAGGATGCCGGCAGGTGCGGTCGCGGGTCCGGCTGAATCTCTGCTGCGCGGGGGTGGGCTCGTAGCGGTCCACGGCGGACGGGGGGCCCACTCCTTGTCCGCGCCGGACTGCGCACTCGAGCTCGCGGCGAGTGACTGCGGCGACCATGCGCCCGTCCCGATCGGTGATCGAGAGAATCAGAGTGCCGTCGGTGGGCGCCTGCAGCCCACCGGGACACAGCGCGTCGAGCCGCTCCAGTAGCTCGCGGGCGAGCGCGGCGGTGACCGGCTCTCCGTCGACCAGCACCGGTTCCTTGTCCATGCCCGGCGCTCCGGCTGCCGCGGACTCCAGGGTGTCCAGCGAGGCCACCACCTCGAGGTGGGCACTCACCGCCGGCCGGTCCTGCGCCGGGCGGGTCACCCGGTCCATCAGGACCGCGGAGCGCAGCTGACCGATCGGCCGCTCGTCGCCGGCCTCCTTGAGCGCGCGGGCGTGCGCGTCGACCTCGGCGCGCATCGCCGCCACGTCCGTCCATCGCATCGTGGCGCGCAGCTCGCCCATGCCGTTGCCGAGACTGCGCGCGGTGACGTCAGTGTCGCGCTCGGCGTGCTTCCGGCGGAGATCGGCCGCAGCCGGATCGGCCTTGATCAGCTCCTTCCTCACCAGAGCGCGCAACCGGGTGATCGAGAGCTCGGTGGCCTGGGGCAGCACGACAGCCTCGATCGCCGCCAGCACGTCGTCCGGGGACTCCCGCGCCGGCCAGCCGAGCTCGGCGGCGATGGCTCGCGCTCTCGGCCCGTCCAGCCACCCGTCGGCCAGCGCAGCCCACGTGGCCGGCAGCCGGTGCAGCAACGTCGTCGACCGCTCCCACAGCTGCGTCGCCGCCGCCCGTGAGCAGTTCAGGACCAGGGCCAGCTCGTCGGCGAAGAACTCCGAGACGTCCTCGTCGAGCTGCGGGACCGCCCATTTCCCCGACGCGGCGCCGACCTGCGCGCGCTGTCGGTCGCCGCTGGCGGGCCGGTCATATGCAAGCCCCACCACGAGCTCGGCCTTGAACGCGGCGAGCGCAGATTCCGCCTGCTCGATGCGCTGGAGGTGCGTCGCCTTCTGCTCCGGCGTCATCAGGTCGACCGGCAGGAGCTCGCCGAGGCGGGACGGCCGTGCGATGACGCCCGGGCGCAGTGCGACGTCGCCGCCACGTGCTGACGGCAACTCGGCGACAGTCACGCCGACTGCGAACGCATCCGGGGGGAACATGGCTTCACGGTAGAGCGGGGGTACGACAGTTTCTGCGCCCTGACCTGCGCGTTCGTCGAAATCCCGCCGAGTGACTCCGCTCCTGGGGTCGACCTCCCGCTCCTGGGGTTCTGCAGCACTCCAGGAGCGCGAGTTCACCCCAGGAGCGCTCAGGCGAGGTCGCGGACGAGCTCGCTCACCGGCTTGCGGACGCCGGTGTAGAACGGCACCTCTTCGCGGACGTGCCGGCGGGCGCGGCTGGCCCGCAGATCGCGCATGAGGTCGACGATGCGGTGCAGCTCGTCGGCCTCGAAGGCGAGCATCCACTCGTAGTCGCCGAGCGCGAAGGCGGCGACGGTGTTGGCCCGCACGTCGGGATAGGGCCGCGCCTGCATGCCGTGCTCCTTGAGCATGTCCCGCCGCTCCTCGTCGGGCAGCAGGTACCACTCGTAGGAGCGCACGAACGGGTAGACGCAGACGTAGTGCCGCGGCTCCTCGTCGGCGAGGAACGCCGGGATGTGGCTGCGGTTGAACTCCGCCGGGCGGTGCAGGGCCATCTGCGACCAGACCGGCTCGAGGTGCCGGCCGAGCGCGGTGCGCCGCAGCCGGGTGTAGGCCTCCTGGAGCGCGTCGGCCGACGGGGCGTGCCACCAGACCATGAGGTCGGCGTCGGCACGGAAGCCGGCGACGTCGTAGGTGCCGCGGACGACGACGTCCTTGCCGGCCAGCTCGTCGATCAGGCCCGCGACCTCGTCGGCGGCCGCGGAGCGCTGCTCGTCGGCGAGCGGACGGGCGAGCCGGAACACCGACCACATCGTGTAGCGGATGCTCGCGTTGAGCTCGTTCGCCCGCTTGCCGATGCTGCGTTCCTCGCTCTGCTGGTCGCTCATGCCCCCATTCTCCCCGCGCGCGGACGGGCCCGGTTCAGCGGGCGGCGGGCGTCCGGCGCCGGCTGCCCTCGACCAGCGGCGCGTGGGCCTCGCGGCAGTCGGTGCAGGCGGCCATCCAGACGTGGTGCCGGTGGCAGCGGGAGGTGGAGCGGGATCGAGGTGGGACAGGGGTGGCTTGGTGCTGCTTGGTCACGCGTACCTCAACAGCGCGCACCCGCCGGCGATGCCCGGGACGGAGGTGGCCTGCGCCACCGCCGCCCCGGGGAGCCGCGTCACTGATGAATGCGGGTCAGCCAGGCGTCGACCGTGATCGACACCGTGCGCCCGATGAGGAACGACGGGGCGCGGATGCCGACCGCCGTCCGGTCGAGGACGGCCTCGGCCCGGACCCGGAGCCACTCCCCGTCGAGCGCCGCGGCCTCGGGCCGTCCGGTCACCGCGAGCGGCACCGTCGTCCCGCGCACGGTCAGCTCCCCCTCGGCCGTCCACCCGCCGTCGCCGGTGGCGACGAACCGGTCGCAGCGCCAGGTCATCACCGGGTGCCGGCCGATGTCGAGCAGCCACGGCTTGCGCAGGTCGGAGTCCCGCTTGCTGATGCCGGTGTCGACGCTGTTCAGGTCCAATTCGGCGAACGCCCGGACCGGAGTTCCTCCACCGTCGACCTCCACCGTCCCGTGGCTGCAGGCGACGGTCCCGTGCGCGACGCGGCCGAGGTTGCCGACGGCGAACGAGACGCGGGTGCGGCTGTCGGACACGGCCCACGTGCCGGCCGCGGTCGGCCGGACCCGCAGCGGGGCGGTCACGACCGCACCGCCGTCGGCAGCTCGGCGAACAGCACGCGCGCCTGGTCGATCCGGTCGTAGCCCGGCAGCAGTGCCGGGTCCTCGTCCGGGAGCAGCTCCGTGCTCATGATCGCCTGCTGCACCTGCTCGTGGGTCTCCGTGCCGGTGCCCAGTCCGACGACGACGATCCGGTCGTCGGTGCTGCGCAGCGCGAGGACCTCGACGATGCCGTCGATCTCCCGCACCGCCGGCCAGATCCGGTCGCGGCCGCCGCGTTCGGCGGCGTCGGCACGGACCGGGTCGCCGTCGCCGTTCAGCCAGGTGACCTGGGCGAACAGCGGGCTCCGGCCCGATCGCGCGACCGTGCATCTCGTCGGTCACCCGGTAGACCCGGCCGTCGGTGGCCGGCTCGTCGGTCCAGAGCGCGACGGCCGTGCCGCGGCCCTGGTCCCCGACGTCGGCGAGCGCGAGAGCCCGGCCGGGTCGGCGCCGGTCGGCAGGCAGCCCGCGACGACCTCCCGGATGCCCGGCTCGGCATCGGCCGGGCACCGGAACTCGTGGATGGTGGCGTACATGGTCGGTCCTCCTCGGTGGGGCCGACGTCCGCGGCCCCTGCGGGAGAGACGATCCGGCGGCACCGAGGTCGAGCCATCCGTGGAAGCACGCAATCGAGGTACGCAGGTCGGGTACGGAGCACGGATACTGCGCCGCGTGGCGACCGAGAGGACGGGAGCCGACGCCGGTCCGTTCGTCGGCCGCGACGCCGAGCTCGCCGAGCTGAGGGCGTGCGTCGCCGCGGCCGGGGCCGGATCCGGCGGTCTGGTGCTGGTCGCCGGGCCGGCGGGTATCGGCAAGACCCGCACCGTCGAGGAGGCCACGACCGGCGCACCGGCCGTCGCCTGGGGCCGCTGCGTCGACGACCCGGGCGCCCCGCCCCTCTGGCCGTGGCGCCGCGTGCTGCGGGCGCGGCCGGACGTGGGGGCGGCGGTGGCCGAGGCGCTGTCGGAGGTCGACCTGCTGCGCGAACGCAGCGCCGACCCCGAGGCGGCCCGGTTCCACTTCGTCGCCACGGCGACCGATGCGGTGCTCGAGTCGGCCGAGCGCGACCCGCTCGTCGTCGTCCTCGAGGACCTGCACTGGGCCGACGAGACGTCACTGCGGCTGCTGCGCCACCTGGCCGGCGAGCTGAAGGGGTCCCGGCTGCTCGTCGTCGGCACCTACCGGGACCCGGCCGGCCCGGGCGCCGACCGGCTGGACCGCACCCTTCCGGACCTGCTGCGCTGGCCGACGACCCGGTCGCTGCGGCTGGCACCCGCTCACGCGAGGACGACGTCCGCGCCTACCTGGGCGACGGCGACCCGGGCGTGCCCGACGCCGCGCGGGTCGCGCACCGGCGCAGCGGGGGCAATCCGCTCTACCTCCGGGCCGTCGTGCGGGTGCTGCGGTCCGACGGTGCGGGTGCCGCCGAGGGTTCGGAGCTGCGCCACGTCGTCCGCACGACGCTGGCCGCCCTGCCGCCGGCCACGCTCGACCTCCTGGACACCGCCGCCGTGCTCGGCGAGGAGGTGGACGCGGCGCAGCTGACCGCAGTGACCGGCCGGCCCCCGGCCGAGGTGGACGCCGGTCTGGACGACGCGGTGCGCGCCGGGGTGCTCACCGCGGTCCCGGACGCCCCGGGACGGCGACGGTTCGCCCACGCCGTCGTCCGCGACGCCATCTACGGAGACCTGCCGCCGAGCACCCGCGAGGAGCTCCACCGGCGGTGCGCCGCGGCGCTGGAGCACCTGGTCGGCGAGGACGACCCGGTGGCCGGCCTGGTCGCCGGCCACTGGCTGCGCGCCGCCGGCCCCGATGCGCCGCGCCGCGCGATGTCGTGGTCCCGCCGCGCCGCCGACACCGCCACGCGCACGCTCGCCTTCGAGGACGCCGCCCGCTTCCTCGGGATGGCGGAGGAGTCGGCCCGGCGGTCCGGGATCGACGACGACGAACGGGCCGGCCTGCTCGTCGACCTGGCGACGGCGGAGTTCCGCGCCGGCCGGTTCGGGCCGGCGCTCGAGCACGCCGTCACCGCCTCCGAGGCGGCGGCTGCGTGCGGCCGACCGGACCTCCAGGCCGCCGCCGCGCTCGCCGTCCACGACATCAGCCTCCCCGGCCAGATGCCGGCGCTGGTCCGCCTGTGCGAGCGGGCTCTCGAGACGGTCGACGCGGAACGGGAGCCGGTGCTGCGGTCGCGGCTGCTCTCCCAGGCCGCGTCGACGCTCGCCGAGGCGGGCCGGCTGGGCGCCGCCGCGCCGCTGGCCGTCGAGGCGCTGGACCTGGCCGAGCGCTGCGACGACCCGGGCGCGGTGATCGACGCCGTCCGGGCCCGCATGAAGGCGAGTCCGACCGCCATCGACGCGGCCGAACAGGCGCGCCTGGGACTGCTCGCCATCGAGCACTCCGCCGCGTCGGGCCAGCCCCTGGCCGCCCTCTGGGGTGCGAAGTGGCGGATCGACGCCGGGATGGAGACCGGCGACCCGGGACTCGTCGACGACGAGCTCGCGCGGATCTCCGACCTCGCCCGACGGACCCGGCTCCCCCTGGTGCAGTGGCACGACCGCCGCCTGCGGGCCTCGGTCGCCGCCCTGCGCGGCCGCTTCCCGGAGGCGCTCGCGCTCAACGCCGAGGCGCGCGAGGTCGCCATGACCCAGCTGGCCGCCGACCTCTCGGCCGTGGGGATGTCGCACGCGTTCGCCCTGCAGCACGCGCTGGTCACCGGGGACACGAGGACATGGAGCCCCGAGGCGCTCGCCACCCTCGACCGCGCCGACGCCGTGCCGATCGTGCAGGTCACACGGGCGCTGGTCGCGCTCATCGAGGGACGCCGGGACGACGCCGCCGCCCGGTACGAGGACCTCCGGCGGCAGATCCCCGATCCCGACTTCGTCGCCTCCTCGGGCGTCGACTTCAACCTCGTGCCGCTGGTGGAGGCGTTCGCCGACGTGCCGGCGGCGGAGCTCCTCCAGGAGCAGATCACCGCGCGTCCGTACGCGGCGACCGGCGCCGGCGTCTACGGCCAGGGCTCGGTCGCCGTCCTGGTCGGCCGCCTCGCCGTCCTGCGCGGACGGCTGGACGAGGCGATCGCCTGGTTCGAGCAGGCCCTGGCCACGGACACGCGGACCGGCGCCCGGCCCTCGGCCGTCAACGACCGGATCGGCCTGGCGAGCGCGCTGCTCGACCGGAACGGCCCCGGCGACGTCGCGCGCGCCGCCGAGCTGGCCCGTGCGGCGGCCGCCGACGCCCGCCGGATCGGCATGCCCCGCCCGGAGCGGGAGGCCGCCGCGCTGGTCGAGCGCGCCCGGCAGGCCGCCCGTCGAGCCGATCCGCTGACCGCTCGCGAGCGCGAGATCGCCGGCCTGGTCGCCCACGGGCTGCCCAACCGGCAGATCGCCGAGCGGCTGTTCCTGTCCGAGCGCACGGTCGAGAGCCACGTGCGCAACATCCTGGCCAAGCTGGGCCTGGCCAACCGGACGCAGATCGCGACGACCGTGGGTGCGGACTAGGCCGAGCGCCTCCAGCGCGTGGTGCGCGTCGCGGATGCAGGCGGGCACCCCGACGCCGCGGAACGCCGCGCCGGCGATCGCCAGCCCCGGCACCTCGCTGACCGCGGCCCGGATCGCGTCGACGCGATCCGGGTGGCCGACCAGGTACTGCGGCAGCCCGCCGCCCCACCGCACGAGCCGCGTCTCCAGCGGTTCCGGCCGCGCCAGGTCCAGGAGGTCGGCCACGTCCGCGACCACGGCCGCGGTCAGGTCGTCGTCGGAGCGCTGCAGCTCCGCCTCGTCCCGGAAACGGCCGACCGAGGAGCGCACCAGCAGCGCGCCGCCGGCGAGGTGCGGCCACTTCGCCGACGAGACGGTCACGCCCTTCACCAGCCGTCCGGTCACCGGCGGCACGAGCAGCCCGGAGCCGGCGTCGACGTCCTGCGCGGGGAAGGCCATCGCGACCACGGCCATCGAGGCGTACGGGATGCCGGCCAGCGGCTCGACGGCGCCCGGGGCGATGTCGCGGAGCAGCCGCGCGGCCTTGGGCGCCGGCGCCGTCACGAGCACGCGGTCGGCGGTCAGCACCTCCGGCGCCGCGGCCGGGCCGATCGACAGCTCGAAGCCGGAGCCGGTCCGCCGCAGCGCGTGGGCGGGCGTGCGCAACCGCACCTCGGCCCGGGCGGCCGCGACCAGCGCCTCGGGGAGCGAGCCGATCCCGTCGGCGACGGTGGCGAACACCGGGCCGTCGTCGTCCCCGCGGCTGCGCGCCCCGGCATCGCGGGCGGCCGTCGCGGCGGCGAGCACCGATCCCGACCGCTCCAGCTCGGCGGCCAGCGCCGGCATGGTCGCGGTCAGGGACAGCTCGTCGGCCCGGCCGGCGTAGACCCCGCCGAGCAGCGGCTCGACCAGCCGGTCGACCACCTCGTCGCCGAGCCGGTTCCGCAGCAGCGCCCCCACCGCCACGTCGCCGTCGAGGGTCAGCGGAGGCAGCGAGGCCTCGGCGCGGACGCGGGCGACGCCGTCGTCGGAGAGGAAGCCGGCGACGTCGTCGGCGGAGGCGGGGACGCCGAGGACGGTGCCGGCGGGCAGCCGGTGCCGTCCGTCGGGGAGGACGACGGAGGCCTGCAGCGTCGCGGGCGACACGAGCCGGTCGGCGAGACCGAGTTGCTCGACCAACCGGACGGCCTCGGGCACCCGCGCGAGCATCGCCTCGGCGCCGGTGTCGTACCAGTGGCCGGCCAGCTCGATCCGGTGCAGCTTGCCGCCGATCCGGTCGCCGGCCTCGAGGACGACGATCTCGTCGTCCGGGCGCCGCCGGCGCCACTCGAACGCGGCGGCCAGGCCGGTGATCCCGGCGCCGACGACGACCAGTCTCAGGGGCGGGCCGGGCGGGTTCATGAAGAAGTGAGCTCGTGCACCAGGTCGGCGACGTGGGTCAGCACGCCGGGATCGGTGTCGGGCAGCACGCCGTGGCCCAGGTTGAAGATGTGCCCGCGGGCGGCCCGGCCCTGCTCCACGACCCGGCGGACCTCGCGGTCGACGGTCGCCCGGTCGGCCAGCAGGACGGCGGGGTCGAGGTTGCCCTGCAGCGAGTAACCCGGCCCCACCCGGCGGGCCGCCTCGTCCAGGGGCACGCGCCAGTCGACGCCGACGACGTCGGCGCCGGCGTCCCCGATCAGCGGCAGCAGCTCCCCGGTGCCGACGCCGAAGTGGATGCGCGGCACACGTCACCGGTCACCCCAGCCCGTCGAACACCGCGCGCGAGTGCGGCAGCACCCGCGTCGCGTAGTCGGTGGCCGACAGGACGCCGGCCCACGAGTCGAAGAGCTGCACGGCGGAGGCGCCGGCGTCGATCTGCGCGCGCAGGAAGATGGCCGCGGAGATCGCCAGCCGGTCCAGCAGCCGCGACCACGCCTCGGGCTCGGCGTACATGAACGCCTTGGTGCGCGCGTGCTCCTTCGACGGCCCGCCCTCGATCAGGTAGGTGGCGAGGGTGAACGGCGCCCCGGCGAAGCCGATCAGCGGCGTCGGCCCGAGCTCGGCGACCAGCCGGCGCACCGCCGTCTGCAGGAACTCCAGCCGCTCGGGCTCCAGCGGCGGCAGCGCGTCGACGTCGGCGACCGACCGCACCGGCTGGGCGACGACGGGCCCCACGCCGGGCTTGATCTCGATGTCGACCCCGGCCACCACCAGCGGCAGCACGATGTCGGAGAAGAGGATGGCCGCGTCCACCCCGTGCCGGCGGACCGGCTGCAGGGTGATCTCGGTGACCAGGTCCGGGTCCTGGCAGGCCTCGAGCATCGCCGTCCCGGCGCGCAGCGCCCGGTACTCCGGCAGGGACCGTCCCGCCTGGCGCATGAACCAGACCGGCGTCCGGCTCACCGGGAGTCCCCGGGCGGCTCGGACGAGGTCGGAATCTTCCGGCGCGGAGGTCACGACCGGCCATCCTCCCAGACGCTGGGTCACCGGCTGCGGCGCGTCGGGCCCCCCTACTTGTTCCGGGGCCTACCCTGCGCTCGTGGAGCCACGAAGCCTGGCCGACGCGGCGGCCCGGGGCAGCGACGCCGGCGGGGGCGAACCACCCGCCGCGTTCCGCGCCGCGCTGGAGGCGCTCGCCGGGGTCCGGGCCCGGCCCGAGATCACGCTCGAGCACATCCCCGCGCCGCAGCGACTCGCGCCGTTCGCGGCCGCGCTGGCCGCCCGCGTCGCCGAGCCCGACGCCGGCGACGACGACGACGAGATCGCCAGCGCCCGGTTCATCGTGCTGTTCGACCCCGACGGGCACGAGTCCTGGGCCGGCACCACCAGATGCGTCGGCTACCTCTCCGCGGAGACCGACGAGCAGTTGGTCGACGACGCGATGTTCTCCGAGGTCGCCTGGAGCTGGCTGACCGACGCCCTGGACGAGACCGGCGCGACGCACCACAACGTCGGCGGCACGGTCACCCGGACGGCGTCCACCCGCTTCGGCGACCTGGCCGGCCCCGAGCACACCGTCGACGTCGAGATGCGCGCGTCCTGGACCGCCGAGGACACCGCGCTCGACCGGCACCTCACCGCCTGGCTCCAGGTGCTCGGCAACGCGGCCGGTCTCCCGCCGCCCGGGGTGTCCCTGCTGGGTCCCTCCGACCGCGCCGGCGGCGAGACTCACTAACATCGGTACCGACAGCCGGGCGCACGCCCACTGAGCCGGTGGCTTCCCTCCCTGCTCGCGAGGCGCCCGCGCGGGCGCACGGGGCTCCGGCGAACCGCACGACGACGAGCACGGGCGAGAGGGTGGACGGCAACTGAGCACCGAGCCCACTCCCGAGCCGGCCGTCGAGCCCGCTCCGGAGGTCGCCACTCCGGAGGCCATACCCCTCCTGGCCCCTCGTGACGGCCTCCCCCCGGTCATCGAGACCTCCACCGCCCTCGTCGAGTACGCCGAGGCGCTGCGCGCGGGCACCGGGCCGGTCGCCGTGGACGCCGAGCGCGCCTCCGGCTACCGCTACGGGCAGAAGGCCTACCTGGTGCAGCTGCGCCGCCGCGGCGCGGGCAGCGGGCTGATCGACCCCGTTCCGCTGCCCGACCTCTCGGTGATCCAGGGCGCCATCGCCGACGCCGAGTGGGTGCTGCACGCCGCCAACCAGGACCTCCCGTGCCTGGCCGAGATCGGCCTGGTGCCCGCCCGGATCTTCGACACCGAACTGGCCGCGCGGCTGGCGGGTCTCCCCCGCGTGGGCCTGGGCGCCGTCGTCGAGAGCCTCCTCGGTTTCTCGCTGGTCAAGGGGCACTCCGCGGCCGACTGGAGCACCCGGCCGCTGCCCGAGGAGTGGCTGGTCTACGCGGCGCTCGACGTCGAGGTGCTGGTCGACCTGCGCGACGCGCTCGCCGCGATCCTCGAGGAGCAGGGCAAGACCGAGTGGGCGCGGCAGGAGTTCGAGGCCATCCTCGCGGCCGGCCCACCGTCGCCCAAGCAGGATCCCTGGCGGCGCACCTCGGGCGTGCACGGGCTGCGCAACCGCCGGCAGCTGGGCATGCTCCGCGCGCTGTGGCAGGCCCGCGACGACCTGGCCCGCCGGCGGGACATCGCCCCGGGGCGCGTCCTGCCCGACTCCGCGATGGTCTCCGCCGTCCAGGCCGATCCGGTCAACGAGGGCGCGCTCCTGGAGCTGCCGGTGTTCCGCGGCCGCGCCAACCGCAAGCTCGTCGCCACCTGGTTCGGCGCCATCGCCCGCGGTCGCGCGCTGCCGGAGGCCGAACTGCCCCCGCACAGCAAGCCCGGCGACGGGCCGCCCCCGGTCAACCGCTGGGCCGACCGCGACCCCGCCGCGGCGACCCGGCTGCAGGCGGCCCGGGCCGGACTGGCCGAGCTGTCGGAGAAGCACGCCGTCCCGGTCGAGAACCTGCTCTCCCCCGACCTGGTCCGCCGGCTGATGTGGTCGCCCCCCGAACGGGCCGACGCATCCGTGGTCGCCGAGGTGCTGCGCGCCGGTGGCGCCCGGGAGTGGCAGGTCGAGCTCACCCTCGACCTGCTGGCCGAGGCGATCACCAAGGCCTGAGCGTCTTCCCCCCGGCCCTCCCGGAGTTCACGCTGGTGTCGTCATCCCGGCCGCGGAGGGCGGTGGGGCGGTGGACGTACGTGCGGCGCCTGCTGTGGCTCGGTGCTGCCGCCGTCACGGCCGTCGTCCTCGTCGTCGCGCCCTTCGACCGGTCCGAGCCGGCCCCGGAGGCGGAGGCCGGCACCGCAGTGCCGACCGCGGTTTCCGTTCTCGACGCCGGATCTCCCCGGGGCTCGCTGGCCGACGACGCCGCCTTCGTCGAGGCCGTCCGACGGCTGCCCTGGACCGCGGACGAGCGCGCCGGTCCCGCGCTGGGCATCCGCTCCGTGGTGTTCGCCGGCGACGTGCCCGGCGGGCGCTGGGCGCTGGTGGTCGGCGAGGTCCTGGGTCCACCCGACGCACCGGGCAGTCCCGCCGACGGTCCGGCCGGGCAGTCGGGTCTCATGGCCGTCTGGTTCGGTGGCCGACCGGGCGCCGACGCCGCGGAGCTCCGTCCCCCTGACCGCCCCGATGCGGGCGCCCGTCGACGTCCCCCTCGCCCTGCTCGACCAGCGCACCGGAACGATGGTCGTCGTCGCGGGTCCGGGCGACGTGGTCCAGGTGTCCGAGCGCCCCGTCGTCCTGGACACCGGCGAGATCTACCGGCCGTACCGCCGGGTGGCGACGACCGACGGCATCGCCATCGCCCGGCTCCGGCCCAGCGACGTGCCGGTGACCAGCGCCGCGGCCTTCGACGTGGAGCGCGGCGGCCGGACCGTGGCGCACGGCGCTCCGACGACGACCGGCAACCGGCCCGGGGAGGCGCTGCCCGTCCGCCTCGCCGAGCCGCGGGGGCCGACCCCGGACAGCGCCGCCGCGGTGGTCGCCTGGACGGTCGAGCGGCTCGTGGCACCGCTCGGCCTGGCCCGCCACGAGCTGCGGATCACCGTGCTCTGGGCCGGCAACGTGCCGGGGCCGGGACCCGAGTCCGGGACCGCTGCGGTGGTGGCGGCCACGCTGCCCACGGGCGCGGTGATCGTGGACGGCGAGTGGATGCTCCCCGTCGACTCCTCGTCCGGGCACTTCGTGCAGGGCGGCGACTGCGGGCTCGGGATCCTGCCCGGTGGCCGTCCGGTCGAGGACCGGGTGCAGGCGCTGGTCTGCGAGGTCCTCGACCCGAGCGGCGGCGGCGCGACCGTCCGCGCGTTCCTCGTCGTCCTCACCCCGCCCGACGTCGCGTCGGTGCGCCTGTACGACGACGACGGCGACTTCATCGAGCAGCACGAGATCGCCGACGGCGTCCTCGTGGTCCCGTCGCCCCGCGAGACCGCGACCGTCGAGGCGGTCACCGAGGGCGGGGTCAGCCTGGGACGCACCGAACTGCTCGGCCGGGGCGTGCTCTTCGAGTGACCTCCCCTGCCCCGTCGTGACCGGACCGTGACCCTCGCGTGTGAGTCTCGTGCTCCACCGGAGCCGGGCAGGAGGTGGGACGTGCGGCAGGACGTGGACGAGCCGTTCGCCGCGCTCGGCTCCGCCCAGCGGGACGAGCTGGTGCAGCTGGCGGCCCTGCTCACGGCGGACGACGGGATCGACGCGGGGCTGCTCGCCCGCACGGCGCTGGTCACGGCGGGCCGTCGCCGGCGCCGCACCGAGGGCGGCGACCTCGTGTCGACCGCCCGGCTCGAGCTGATCCGGCGCGCGGTCGGGCCGCAGGAGAGCGGCGGGGCAACGGCCGGGTGGGGGTCGGACAGCCTGTCGGCGAGCGACCCCGACGGCTTCGACGTCCTCCGCCGGGAGCTGGCCCACCTGTCGCCCCGGACCCGCACCGCGCTCGTGCTCGGCCGCTGGGCCGGGTGGCCGGAGCAGGAGATCGCCGCGACGCTGCGCTGCACGACCGACGAGGTCCGCACCGAGATCGCCCGGGGCGACGCCGCCGTCCGATCCGCGCTGCACCCCGCCTCGGCCTACCGCCGTCCGGTGGAGACGTTCGTGCACGTGGACACGGACCGGGAGGTGCGCGAGGCGCTCGACGGACTCGGCCGTTCGCTGGCGTCCTCCGCCACGCCGCTCCCGGCCCCGGACGACCTGCGCCGGGAGGTCGTCCGGGTCCGGCGCCGGTGGTGGCTGGTCGCCCTCGCGGCGTGCTGCGGCGCCGCGCTCGTCGCCGTCGTCGTCCTGGCGGGCGGGGGCGGCGGAACGCCCACCGAGCAGGCGGGGGCGACGACGACGCGTCCCCCGGCCCCGCGGGACGTCGACATCAGCGGCCTGGCGACGCGTGGCTCGCTCGCCTACGACGCCGCGTTCCTGGCCGGGCTCCGGGAGCTGCCCTGGACCGACGCCATGGGCGGCATCCCCGTGGACATGACGACCCCCGAGAGCCGGCGCGTGCTGTTCGCCGGCGACGTCCCCGGCGCCCGGTGGGCCCTGCTCGTCGGCGAGTCGGCACAGAGCGAGGAGCCGGGGGTCGTCAGCGACGACCTGCTCATGGCGTGGTTCGTCGGCCCGCCCGGGGGCGCGCCCGACCAGATGACCCTCGGCTCCTATCCGTACGGCATCGCGCCCGGCAGCGTGCCGGCGCTCCTCGATCCGCGCACCGGCACGATGGTCGTTGTCGCCGCCCCGCACGATTCGGTGGAGGTGTCGCAACGGGTCGACATCGATGCACAGGGTCAGGAGTCTCGGACCTGGACCCCGGTCGAGATGGACGACGGGATCGGGGTGGCCCGCCTGGACCCGGTCGACCTGCCATGGACGTGGTCGACCACCTTCCGCGTGCTGCGGGACGATCGCGAGACCATCTCGTCGTCGCCTGACGGGCTGTTCGTCAGGTTCGAGCCACTGGAACTCGACCTGGCCATCGAGTTCCCCCGGTCGGCGGCCGAGGAGGAGCGACTGGCCGCACAGTGGGCGGCGATGGCCGTGCTCGGCGTCACCGGGCTCTCGCCCGACGACGTCGAGATGACCGCGCAGGCCCTCGTTCCGCTGCCCGCCCCCGCGCTGGGCACGATCGCTCTCGTCACCATCGCGCTGCCCAGCGGCGCCGTCGTCGTCACCGCGCAGTGGGCCCGCGAGACCCCCGAGGGGGACCCGGGCGGCGCCGACTGCGGCATCGAGGTCCGGCCCGCCGGGCCGGCCCCGGAGGACGGGGTGCTCGCCGCGGTGTGCGAGCTGTGGGACCCGGTCGACGGGCGGGCGCTGGGCACCGTCCTGCTGGTCGTCGCCCCGCCGCAGGTCGACCGCGTCCGCCTCTACCGCGGGGACAGCGCCTTCCTGGCCGAGCACGCGATGCCCGACGACGGCGTGCTGCTCGTTCCCCGGCCGGAAGGGTTGACCGACATCGAGGCCGTCACCTCGGGCGGCGTGCTGCTCGGCCGCACTCAGCCCCTCGGCCACTGGATGCCGACGGAGTGACCACCGTTCGCCCTCCTGGTTACTGGAGGGTAACTTAGGGCGGCCGTCGCCGTCCGGCGGCGGTTCCGGAGTTCCGCGGAGGTCTCATGTCCCGCAAGCTGCGCCATGGCGGACGCTCTGTCGTCTTCGTCGACGGCGTGCGCACCCCCTTCGGCAAGGCGGGCCCGAAGGGCATCTACGCCGAGACGCGTGCCGACGACCTGGTCGTGCGCTGCATCCGGGAGCTGCTGCGGCGCAACCCGTCGCTGCCGCCGGAGCGGGTCGACGAGGTCGCCATCGCCGCCACGACGCAGACCGGCGACCAGGGCCTGACCATCGGCCGCTCCGCCGCGCTGCTGGCCGGTCTGCCGAAGTCGGTGCCCGGCTTCGCGATCGACCGGATGTGCGCCGGCGCGATGACCGCCGTGACCACCACGGCGAGCGGCATCGCGTTCGGCGCCTACGACGTCGCCATCGCCGGGGGCGTCGAGCACATGGGCCACCACCCGATGGGCGAGGGCGTCGACCCGAACCCGCGGTTCCTCTCGGAGAAGATCGTGGACCCCTCGGCCCTGGTCATGGGCTCGACGGCCGAGAACCTGCACGACCGCTTCCCGCACCTGACCAAGGAGCGCGCCGACGCGTTCGCGCTGGCCAGCCAGCAGAAGTACGCGAAGGCGCTGGCCAACGGCCAGATCGGCCCGGAGCTCGTGCCGATCGCCACGCGCTCCGCCGAGCAGGGCTGGGGCCTGGCCACCGCTGACGAGCCGCCGCGGCCGCAGACGACCCTCGACGGGCTCGCCACGCTGAAGACGCCGTTCCGCCCGCACGGGCACGTGACCGCCGGCAACGCGGCCGGACTGAACGACGGCGCCACCGGCTGCCTGCTCGCCGCCGAGGACGTCGCCCGCGAACTGGGCCTGACCGTCGGCATGCGGCTGGTCGGCTTCGGCTTCGCCGGGGTCGAGCCCGAGGTCATGGGAGTCGGACCGATCCCGGCGACCGAGAAGGCGCTGACCTCGACCGGCCTGACCATCGACGACATCGGGCTGTTCGAGCTCAACGAGGCCTTCGCCGTCCAGGTCCTGGCCTTCCTGGACCACTACGGCATCGCCGACGACGACGAGCGGGTCAACCCGTGGGGCGGCGCGATCGCCGTCGGCCACCCGCTGGCCTCCTCCGGCGTGCGGCTGATGACGCAGCTGTCGCGCCAGTTCGCCGAGCGGCCCGACGTCCGCTACGGCCTGACCGCCATGTGCATCGGCATCGGCATGGGCGGCTCCGTGATCTGGGAGAACCCGAACTGGGAAGGGGCTGCGGCCGCGTGAGCACCACTCAAGAGAAGGCCGTGTTCGAGAACGAGGTCGTGACGCAGGCGCACGTCCGCTACCTGCGGGTGCCCGGGCTGCCCGGTGAGCTGGCGCTGATCACCCTCGACAACGGGCACGACCACACCCGGCCGTCGACGTTCGGGCCCGGCGGCATCGCCTCGCTCGACGCCGCGCTCGACGAGATCGCGGCGCACACGCCGGCGCCGGCGGCCATCGCCGTCACCGGCAAGCCGTTCATCTTCGCCGTGGGCGCGGACCTCTCCGGCTTCCCGCACCTGACCGACCCCGCGCAGGCACGCGAGATCGCCGAGGCCGGGCACCGGGTGTTCCGCCGGCTGAAGGACTCGACGATCCCGACGTTCGCGTTCGTCAACGGCGTGGCGCTGGGCGGCGGGCTCGAGCTGGCGCTGCACTGCCACTACCGGACGATCGCGGGCACCGCGCTCGTCGCCTTCCCCGAGGTGTTCCTCGGCCTGGTGCCCGGCTGGGGCGGCACGCAACTGCTGCCGAACCTGATCGGGATCGACCCGGCCGTCACCGTGATCGTCGAGAACGCGCTGGCCCAGAACACGATGCTGCCGGCGCCGAAGGCGGCGAAGCTCGGCATCGCCGACGCGCTCTTCGAGCCGGCCGACTTCCTCGAGCGCTCGCTGGAGTGGGCGGCCGGCGTGCTCGCCGGCGACGTGACCGTGCCCCGGCCCGAGGTCGACCGCTCGGCCTGGGACGAGGCGATCGGGCGGGCCCGCGCGATCGTGGCGGCCCGCACCCGCAACGCCTCCCCCGGCGCGCTGCGCGCCGTCGAGCTGCTCGAGCTGGCGCGGGCCGGGGTCGACGACGAGGCGTTCACCGCCGGGACGGCAGCCGAGGACGACGCCCTGGTCGACCTCGTCATGACCGACGAGCTCCGGGCCTCGCTGTACGCGTTCGACCTGGTCAACAAGCGGGCCAAGCGGCCGGCCGGCGCGCCGGACAAGTCGCTGGCCCGGAAGGTCACGAAGGTCGGCGTCGTCGGGGCGGGCCTGATGGCCTCGCAGCTGGCGCTGCTGTTCGTCCGCCGGCTCGAGGTGCCGGTGGTGCTCACCGACATCGACCAGGCGCGCGTGGACAAGGGCGTGGGCTACGTGCACGCCGAGCTGGACAAGCTGGCCGCCCGCGGCCGGCTCTCCGCCGACGCCCTCAACCGGCTCCAGGGCCTGGTCACCGGCTCGCTGACCAAGGACGTCTTCGCCGACGCCGACCTCGTCATCGAGGCCGTGTTCGAGGAGATGTCGGTCAAGCAGCAGGTGTTCGCGGAGGTCGAGGCGGTCGTCTCGCCCGAGTGCGTGCTGGCCACCAACACCTCGGCGCTGTCGGTGACCGAGATGGCGTCGAAGATGGAGCACCCGGAGCGGGTCGTCGGGCTGCACTTCTTCAACCCGGTGGCGGTGCTCCCGCTGCTCGAGGTGGTGCGCGCCGAGCAGACCGACGACGCGGCGCTGGCCACCGCGTTCGCCGTCGGCAAGGCGCTGAAGAAGTCGTGCGTGCTCGTGGCCGACGCCCCGGCGTTCGTGGTCAACCGGCTGCTCACCCGCTTCATCGGCGAGATCACCTCCGCGGTGGAGCAGGGCACGCCGGTCGCCGTCGCCGACCGGGCACTGGACCCGCTGGGCCTGCCGATGTCGCCGTTCGACCTGCTCTCGCTGGTCGGCCCGCCGGTGGCGCTGCACGTCGGGCGAGCGCATGCACGAGGCCTTCCCCGACCGGTTCGCCGTCGGCGAGGGGCTCAAGAAGATGGTCGAGCTGGGCAAGGCGTCGGTGTACAGCGAGCCAGGCGTCGTCGACCCCGAGCTCGAGGGCATCGACGCCGGGCGACACACGCGCTTCACCGAGGACGAGGTGCGCTCGCGCGCCGAGCAGGCGCTGGCCGAGGAGATCCGGCTGATGCTCGACGAGGGCGTCGTCCAGGCGGTGCAGGACATCGACCTGTGCATGCTGCTCGGCGCGGGCTGGCCGTTCTGGCTGGGCGGCATCTCCGCCTACCTGGACCGCGCCGGCGTCTCCGAGGCGGTCACCGGGAAGCGCTTCCTGCCGAAGGGCGTGGCCTCGCTCCCCGCCTGAGCGTGTGGCTGACGCCCCGCTCCGCGGCGCCGGAACGGGGCGTCAGCGCACATCATCGGGCCGCGATCAGCCGGCGAGGACCGAGCCGGTCTCCAGCAGCGACTTCAGGTCGCTGAGGATCCAGGCCCAGCCGCCTCCACCGCCGCCGCCCTGGTCCTCGTAGGCGCCGGCCACGACGGCGGCCAGGCTGGGCGCACCGGTCACGTCGTGGGTGACGGTCAGCCGACTCACACCCGGGGCCACCTCGAAGATCTCGTAGGTGAGCTGGGTGAACCCGTCGGCGGCAGCCTCCGGGCTCATGAGCATCCGGAAGGTCTGGACGAGCTTGCGCGGCGGGTCGGCCTCGAGCACCTCGCCGTCGACGACGACGTCCGGGATGCCGTAGCCCATCTCGTCGGAGGCCTTGCGCATCTCCTCCGACGCCGTGGAGCGGTAGCTGCCACCCGGTCGCAGCTCGAAGAACTGCGGCGCTCCGTAGCCGTACCGCCCGTTCCACTCGGGGTCGGTGATGGCCTGCCAGACCTTCTCCGGTGTCACCTTGATGTAGACGCGGTAGACCTGCAGCGTCCGCTCCGCCTGCTGTGTCCGTTCGGTGTCGGTGGTGCTCATGATGGGTCCTCCAGCTCGTTCTTGAGGTCGACGAGTGCCGCGACGTGGCGCTCGGTGTACTTGTCGATCCACCGGTCGTGGATCAGGCGGATGGGCACCGGGTTGAGGAAGTGGAACTTCTCCCGACCGGCCTTGCGGGTCACCACGAGCCCGGCGTCCTCGAGCACCTTGAGGTGCTTCATGACGCCGTACCGCGTCATCTCCACCGCCGATTCCAGGTCGGTCAACGTCCGCCCGTCGCGCGCGAACAGCAGGTCGAGGAGAAACCGGCGCGTCGGATCGGCGAGCGCCTTGAACACGCGGTCGTCGTCCGTCACACCAGCAAGATAGGTGACCAAAAGGTCACATGTCAATCACATGGCTGTCGCGCCGAGTGGGCCCCGGAGGGGTCCGCGCAGGCGCGACGATGGGGCTCAACGCAGGTGGGGACGGCACGTGGCCGCGGTGCGATCCGGAGGATCGCGGTGTTATGGCCGGAACTTGTGGGTGAGGCTGTCCATCGTGCGGTTCACCGTGGCGACCTTGATGTGCGAGAGACCGGCAGTCGCGCCGGCCGCGAGCATCGCCTCGTGCGCCGCGCGCAGGGTGGCCCAGACGGCGTCGGCCTCGCCCTCGAGCGTCGTGCCCAGGGCGCCGACCTCGTAGCGCAGGCCCGACGCCTGGATGACCGCGATCGCCGCCTCGACATGGGCATGCGGATCGTCCGGCGTGCCCGGTGGCGAGGGCGCCACCTGGATCTCGGCGATCACGGTCACGGGTGGTGCTCGTCGACCGGGGTGGCGGCAGCGCGCCGCTCGGCCCGGTCGGCGACGACGGCGCTCCACTCGACGATGCGACGAGCGACGTCCTGCTCGGTCAGCCCGACGTCGGCGAGCACCTGTCCGCGGCTGCCGTGCTCGAGGAAGGCCTGGGGCAGGCCGACCGTGCGCACCGGCACGTCGCACTCGCGGTCCTGCAGCGCCCGGGTCAGGGTGCTGCCCACTCCCCCGGCGCGGCCGCCGTCCTCGACCGTGACCACCAGCCGGTGGCCGGCGGCGAGGTCGACGAGTTCGGGAGCGACCGGCAGCACCCACCGCGGGTCGACGACGGTGACGTCGATGCCGTGGTCGGCGGCGCGCTCGGCGACGGCGAGGCACATCGGCACCATCGAGCCGACGGCGACGAGCAGCACGTCCGAGCGCTCGGAGCGGCGCAGCACGTCCACCGGCCCCCGACGCTCCAGGGCGGGGAGCTCCGGCGGCAGCGAACCCTTCGGGAACCGCACGACCGAGGGGCCGTCGGGAATCGCGACCGCCTCGCGCAGGGCCTCCCGCAGGGTCGCCTCGTCGCGCGGGGCGGCCAGGTGGAGTCCGGGCACCACCGAGAGGATCGACATGTCCCACATGCCGTTGTGCGACGCGCCGTCCTCACCGGTGACCCCGGCGCGGTCGAGCACGATCGTCACCGGCTGGCGGTGCAGGGCGACGTCCATGAGGAGCTGGTCGAACGCCCGGTTGAGGAAGGTCGCGTAGATCGCCACGACCGGGTGCAGCCCGGCCATGCCGAGGCCGGCGGCCGAGGTGAGCGCGTGCTGCTCGGCGATGCCGACGTCGAACGTCCGCTCGGGGAAGCGCTCGGCGAACGGGGCCAGCCCGGTCGGGTGCAGCATCGCGGCGGTGATCGCGACGATGTCGGGACGCTCGGCGCCGATCCGCACCAGCTCGTCGGAGAACGCGTCGGTCCACGCCAGCCCGGCCTTGCGGGGGCTCGTGCCGCTGTCGGGGTCGAAGACGCCGGTGGCGTGCCAGGCGTCGATCTGGTCGGTCTCGGCCGGCGGGTAGCCGTAGCCCTTCGTCGTGACGGCGTGCACGATCACCGGCCCGCCGAACGAGCGCGCCCGCCGGAGCGCGGACTCCAGCACCTCGACGTCGTGCCCGTCGACCGGGCCGAAGTACTTGAGGCCGAGGTCCTCGAACATGCCCTGGGGGGACAGGACGTCCTTGAGGCCCTTCTTGATCGCGTGCAGCGCGTCGTAGAGCGCCGAGCCGACCACCGGCGCCCGGTGCAGCGCCTGGCGCACGGCGAGCAGCGCGTTCTCGTAGCCCGGGCGCAGGCGCAAGGTGGCCAGCGCGTCGGCGACGCCGCCGATGGTCGGCGAGTAGGAGCGGCCGTTGTCGTTGACGACGATGATCACCGGCCGGTCATCGCGCGGCGGCGATGTTGTTCAGCGCCTCCCAGGCCATGCCGCCGGTGAGGGCGCCGTCGCCGACCACCGCGACGACGGGCCGGGAGTCACCGCGGACGGCGAAGGCCTTGGCCAGCCCGTCGGCGTAGGACAGCGCGGTGGAGGCGTGGCTGTTCTCGACCCAGTCGTGCTCGCTCTCGCCGCGGCTCGGGTAGCCGGAGATGCCGCCGCGCTGGCGCAGCCGCTCGAAGCCCTCGACGCGGCCGGTGAGCATCTTGTGCACGTAGGCCTGGTGGCCGGTGTCGAAGACGATCGGCTCGCGCGGGGAGTCGAACACCCGGTGCAGCGCGATGGTCAGCTCGACGCAGCCCAGGTTCGGCCCGAGGTGCCCGCCGGTCTTCGCGACGCTGGTGACCAGCGCGTCGCGGATCTCCGCCGCGAGGGCGGGCAGCGCTTCGGACGGCAGGGCCCGGAGATCTTCGGGGCCCCGCAACGATCGCAGGAGCGGCACGACGGCGCGGTGTCCTCTCGGTCGGCGGCGGCCGAACGCAGCAACGCGACGGCCGACGATCAACTGTAGCCGCGCTTTCCACGGTCTTCGGCTCGAGCGCCGACCCCGGATGCACCTCACAGTCGCGGCACCCAGCGCTCCCCGCGCAAGGCACCGGCCACGACCTCGACCCCGCGCGCGGCCGCGGCCAGCCGGGTCCCCTCCCGCTCGTAGGCGGTCATCGCCGCCTCGATGGCCTCGGCCGGCAGGTCGTCGGCCAGCTCGACGCGCACCGTCCGCCAGCCCTTGCGGGCGGCCTCCAGGCCCGCCGCGACGTGGTCGGCGGCGAAGCGGGCGAGCAGCACCGGATAGCGGCGCAGCACCTCGTGCGCGCGGTAGTCGGGCGGCACGAGGTCGTACAGCCAGGCCACGGCCGTCCGCTCCCAGTCCGGAGCACCGGGCGGTCGGACCTGCTCGGGCCAGCCGGGAGGGAGGTTGGGGTCCGAACGGGCGGGTGCGGGCACGGCACGGGCGGGGTCAGGCCGACGACTGCCGCTTGAGCCAGAACTGCTCGAAGCCCCACGTGCCGGCGCCGCTGGAGTGGTAGCTGACCAGCTCCCACCCCTCGGCACCGAGCCCGTTGAGGACCGTGCTGGTGTCGCCGTTCTGACGTTCCGACGCTCCGCCGGGGAGCTTGACGCTCACTCCGGCCCGCTGCGACTCGGCGTCGTTGGCGGTGATGACCGAGGCGTATTCCCATGTGGGCACACGCAGACGGTAGCCGGTCGCCCTCGCAGCGGCCCGCCCACGACCGTGCCCTCAGCCCGCGAGCAGCGACGCCAGCCGGATCGGCCAGCCGGTCGGCGATGCAGCTGGTGCGCCGGCGTCGTTCGGGTGGTCGGGGTCGGCCCAGATCGCCGCGTCGTCCGGGTCGGTCCAGTTCTCCTCCGCCGGGTCGACGAACGAGCAGGCCGAGCCGGTCGGCGGCCGCACCGATCGCCTCGTTGATCCACTCGATGGTCGCGTCCGGGGTCCCGGGCGCGTAGGACGCGCCCACGACGAGGACCAGCGTGTCCGGGTCCACCTCGGAGCTCAGCCGGGACAGGGTGGCGAGCGCGGCGGCCGCCAGCACGTCCGGCTGGGCGTTCCGCTCGTTCAGGCTGCCCTGCACGACGACGACGTCCGCGTGCGTCTCGACGGCGCGGTCGATGCGCTGGCCGAACGTGGCCCCGCCCCCGCGCCGGGTGTAGCCGCTGCCGCCGACGCCGAGCACCTCGTAGTCCCAGCCGAGCACCTCGCCGGTGCGGACGGCGTAACCGCGCCCGTCGGTGGTCCCTCGCCCGCGGTCCACGAGTCCCCGACGAAGGTGACCGACGGCGTCTCGTCCGCGACGTCGATCTTCGCCAGGCAGCGCGCCGGCGTCCACGGTGACAGCCGACTCCGCGACCGCGGCGGCATGGGCGGACTGCTCGCCGCCCGTGGTCAGCCCGACCACGGTGCCGGCCACCATCGCACCGCAGAGCCCGCTCACGACCACCGCCCACCAGGGCGGACGGTGGTGCGCGCGGGACATGAAACGAACGTAGGCAGGGTGATCACACTGCGTCAGGTGAAGTCACCCGGGTGGGGGCACGGACGCGCCGACCAGCGGCGAGGTGAACCGCGATCCGCATCCGTCCGATCACGGAAGGTGAGCGGACCGACCGGTCAGGCCGTCGGCTCCAGCAGCGCCACGCACTCCACGTGACCGGTCATCGGAAAGGCGTCGAAGGCCCTGATCGCGGCCAGCCGGTAACCCGCCTCCGCGAACGCCGCGACGTCGCGCGCCAGCGCCGCGGGGTCGCAGGCGACGTAGACCACCGCTCGCGCCCCGGTACCGGCGAGCAGGGTGCTGACCGCCCGCCCGGCTCCGGCCCGCGGCGGGTCGAGGACGACGACGTCGGGAGCCGGACCGAGCTCGTCGAGCAGCCCGGCCAGACCGTCGGCGTCCACCTCGCCCTGCCACACCTCCGCCTGGGGCAGGTCGGCGAGATTGGCGTCCGCGGCCGCGCACGCGCCCGCGTCGGACTCGACGCAGACCACCCGCCCGTCGGCCCCGACCGCCGGAGCGAGCGCGCCGCCGAAGAGGCCGGCGCCCGCGTAGAGGTCGAGCACCGTCTCCCCCGGCCGCACAGCGGCGAAGCCCTCGACGGCGCTCACCAGCGCGTCGGCTGCCGCCGGGTGCACCTGCCAGAACCCGGTGCCCTCGACCTCCCAGTCGCGGCCGCCCGCGTGGCGCTCGGTGCGGCCGGCCGGCTCTGCGGGCAGCTCGCCGCCGGGCCGCACCACGCGGCTCGACGTCGGATGCCCCCGACGGTCCACCCGTGTCGTGGTCACCGCGCCGGTGGAGTCGACCGACACGTCGACGGCGCCGGCCCCCGGCCAGCGGCGGCCGAGGACCGCCCGCGCCGCGTTCTCCACGGTGATCGGGCAGTCGTCGAGCACCACGACGTCGTGCGAGCGGTGCCGCCGCAACCCGGCCGCGCCCGACCGGTCGACGGCGAACCGCGCCCGGGACCGCCAGCGCAGCGGCCCGCCCGGGAGCTCCTCCACCGTCACGGCGACGTCGTCCAGCCCTGCCAGCCGGGAGAGCTGCTCGCGCACGACGGCGGCCTTGAGCCGGCGCTGCTCCTCCGGGGCCACGTGCTGCCAGTCGCACCCGCCGCACCGGCCGGGACCGCTGTACGGGCAGGGCCGCTCGACCCGGTGCGGCGACGCCTCGAGCACCTCGATCGCGTCGGCCCGGCAGAAGCCGGGATGCCGGTCCTCCGTCACCCGGACGACGACCCGCTCACCGGGCAGGCTGTGCCGCACGAAGACGACGCGGCCCTCGTGCCGGGCCACGCAGTGCCCACCGTGTGCCACCGGCCCGACGGTCACCTGCGAACTCGGTGCCGAGCCACCCCAGGCCCCGCTGCAGGGGCCCGCCACGAGCTTGCGAGTGGCGGGGGGCAGCGGGGTCCTTAGCCATAAGGCGTGGAGTCGGCGTCGTCGGTCAGCCCGCGCCGCAGGGCGCCCGGGATCGGGCCGATGCCGCTGGCCTCCTCCCGGCCGAGGGAGCTCTCCAGCTGCCACGGCACGGTCGTGATCATGACGCCGGGCTGGAACTGCAGCCGGGCGCGGAGGCGGAGCGCGCTCTGGTTGTGCAGCACGTTCTCCCACCAGTGACCGACGACGTACTGCGGGACGAACACGACCACGAGCTCGCGGGGGCTGTCCCGCCGGATGTTCTTGACGAAGTCGACGACCGGCCGGGTGATCTCGCGGTAGGGCGATTCGACGACGGTCAGCGGGACCGGGATGTCGTAGCGCTCCCAGTCCGTCTGCAGCGCGCGGGTGTCGACGTCGTCGACGTTGACGGTCAACGCCGTGAGCACGTCGGGCCGGGTGGCCCGGGCGAAGGCCAGCGCCCGCAGCGTCGGCTTGTGCACCTTCGAGACCAGGACGACGGCGTGCACCTTGCTGGGCAGGGTGCGGGCGTCGGTGTCGGGCACGAGCTGCTCGGCCACGTGCGAGTAGTGCCGGTTGATCGACTTCATGAGCACGAAGAGGATCGGCATCGCGACGAGGACGAGCCAGGCGCCGTGGGTGAACTTGGTCAGCACGATGATCACCAGGACGACCGTGGTGAGGGTTCCGCCGACGGTGTTGATGATCTGGGAGCGGCGCATCCGCCCGCGCGCGGCCGGGTCCTGCTCCAGCTTCATCTCGCGGTTCCAGTGCCGGACCATGCCCCACTGGCCGATCGTGAAGCTGGTGAAGACGCCGATGATGTAGAGCTGGATCAGCCGGGTGACGTCGGCGTCGAACGCGAAGATCAGGAGCGCCGCGAAACCGGCCAGCAGCAGGATCCCGTTGCTGAACACGAGCTTGTCGCCGCGGGTGTGCAGCTGTCGGGGCATGAAGCGGTCCTGCGCGAGGACCGACCCCAGCAGCGGGAAGCCGTTGAAGGCGGTGTTGGCGGCCAGGACGAGCACGAGCGCGGTGGCGGCCTGGATGAAGAAGAAGCCGATCGAGGCGTCGCCGCCGAAGGTGGCGGCGGCGATCTGGGCGATGACGGTGCGCTGCGGCTCGGTCTCGCAGTCGGGGAAGCCCCCCAGGTCGCACGGGTGCTCGACGTACTTCACGCCTGACCACAGGGCCAGCGCCGTCACGCCCGCGAACATCACCGCGGCGATGCCGCCCATCAGGGCCAGGGTCGTCGCCGCGTTCTTGCTCTTCGGGGGCTTGAACGCGGGCACGCCGTTGGCGATCGCCTCGACGCCGGTGAGCGCGGTGCACCCGGAGGCGAACGCCCGCAGTGCGAAGAAGAGCAGCGCGAGCCCCGCGACGTTCTCGTACGCCGGTTCGGGGGTGACCGTGTACTGCGCCGTCTCCGCGACCACCCCGGCGTCGGTGAAGAAGTACCGGATGAACCCGGTGACGATCAGCACCCCGATACCGCTGATGAAGAGGTACGTCGGGAGGGCGAACGCCTTGCCCGACTCCCGCACGCCCCGCAGGTTGATCGCCGCCAGCAGCGCCACCAGTCCGACGGCGATCAGCACCCGGTTCTCGTTGAGCGCCGGGAACGCCGAGATGATGTTGTCGGTGCCGGCCGACACCGACACCGCCACGGTCATCACGTAGTCGACCAGCAGGGCGCTCGCGACGACCAGGGCGGCGAACTGCCCGTGGTTCTTCATCGCGACCTCGTAGTCGCCGCCGCCCGACGGGTAGGCGTGCACCACCTGCCGGTAGGAGAGCACCACCGTGATCAGCAGCAGCACGACCGCCACGGCGATCCACGGCGCCAGGTAGAGGAACGCCGTCCCCCCGAGCGTCAGGACGAGCAGGATCTCCTGGGTCGCGTAGGCGACCGAGGAGAGCGGGTCGCTGGCGAAGATGGGCAGCGCGTAGCGCTTGGGCAGCAGGGATTCGCCCAGGCGGTCGCTGCGCACGGCGCGACCGAGGACGAGCCGTTTCGGGAGGTGTCCGAGATCGGACAGGCGTGGCACGGCGGCGATGCTACGGACCGTCGGGCCTTCCGCCGCTGTCAGGAGGAGCACACCCACCCCGGAGTGGCGTGCTCGCCGTGCGCAGCGCCCCGGGTCCGTCGGCGGGTGTAGCTTCGCGCCCGGTGATGCGCAGGCGGACGGCGCCGGCGCGACTTCGATCCGCGGGAGCTCTTCGTGCACGTGGTCGTCATGGGCTGCGGACGGGTCGGCTCCGCCATCGCCCGCCGCCTGGAGGAGATCGGCCACAGCGTGGCCGTCATCGACCAGGACCCGGAGGCCTTCCGCCGGCTCGGCCCGGAGTTCACCGGCCGCCAGGTGACCGGGCTGGGCTTCGACCGGCAGACCCTCCTCGACGCCGGCATCGACACCGCCGGCGCCTTCGCCGCCGTCAGCAGCGGTGACAACTCCAACATCATCAGCGCGCGCGTGGCCCGCGAGACGTTCGGCGTCCAGCACGTGGTGGCCCGCATCTACGACGAGAAGCGCGCCGAGGTCTACGAGCGCATGGGCATCCCGAGCGTCGCGACGGTGCCCTGGACGGTGAGCCGGCTGCTCCGCGAGCTCCTGTCGGTCAAGGTCAGCGAGCTGTGGCGGGAGCCCACCGGCAAGGTCGTGCTGATGCGCGTGACCGTGACCGAGGGCTGGGTGGGCCGCAAGCTCGCCGAGCTCGAGACGGCGTCGGGCGCCCGCGCGGCCTGGATGGTCCGCTTCGGCGAGGCACAGCTGCCCACCGGCAGCACCGTGCTCCAGGAGGGGGACCAGCTCGTGGTCGCCGTCACCGACGAGATCACCGGCCGGGTCCACACCGCCGTCGAGAAGGCTCCCGAGGGAAGGCACCACTGATGCGGGTCGCGATCGTGGGCGCCGGCGCCGTCGGCCGGTCCATCGCCGGCGAGCTGCTGGCCAACGGGCACACCGTCATGCTCATCGAGAAGGACGGCCGCAAGGTCAAGACGCGGGCCGTCCCCGGCGCGGAGTGGGTGCAGGCCGACGCCTGCGAGGTCTCCTCCCTGGAGGAGGCGCAGCTGGCCACCTGCGACGTCGTCGTCGCGGCCACCGGCGACGACAAGTCCAACCTCGTCGTCTCGCTGCTGGCCAAGACCGAGTTCGCGGTCAACCGCGTCGTCGCCCGCGTCAAGGACCCGCGCAACGAGTGGCTCTACACCGAGGCGTGGGGCGTCGACGTCGCCGTCTCCACCCCGCGCGTGCTGGCCGCCCTCGTCGAGGAGGCGGTGACCGTCGGCGACGTCGTCCGGCTGATGAGCTTCCGCAAGGGCGCGGCGAACCTGGTCGAGATCACCCTCGCCGAGGACACGCCCTGGGTCGGCCGCCCGGTGCGGGACGTGCCCCTGCCGCGGGAAACGGTGCTGACGGCGATCCTGCGCGGCGAGCGGGTGATCACGCCCTCCCCCGACGAGCCGCTGGAGGCCGGTGACGAGCTGCTGTTCATCACGCACTCCGACGTGGAGGAGCAGCTCAAGAGCGTGCTCGCGCCGGCGGGAGCGGCGAGCGCCTGAACTACGCCGCCGGCGGCGGCGGCGGCGTGCGGTGCCGGTGCAGCCGGGCCACGACCCAGAGCGTCACCAGGATCTCGACGGCGGTCACCGGTAGCCCGAGCACCAGCGAGACGGTGCCGAGCGCGGTGACGTCGTCCTCGGAGACGCGGTAGATCAGCCACTGGACGACGGCGCGGACGAGGAACGTGCCGCCCCAGAGCACCGTGAGCCAGGTGTAGGCGCGCAGCAGCCGCGGATCCTCCCGCCAGTGCCGCTCGGGCTCGGGATCGGGCTCGCCGCGGGCCGGCTGCCCGGGGTGCAGGACGGCGCTGGCCTGCTCGATCCGCCGGCTGAGGCCGGGCAGCCGGTGCGCGGACATGGCGCCGAGGTGGCTGGGCGCGAGGAACTCCGCGATCACGCCGACCAACGGCCGGCGGAAGGCGATCGAGCCGAGCAGGATCGCGCCGAGGGCGACGTTGCGCAGGATGCCGAGCACGAAGAAGTCCCGGGCCTGACCGGACGCGGCGGCGATGGCCACCGCGATCCCGACCCCGAGCAGGCCGCTGACCGCCTGCTGGATGCTCTCCCGCCGGACCAGGCGGAGCAGGAAGAGGAGCAGGGCCACGCCGAGCGCGGCCCAGATCCCGGTCCGCAGGCCGTCGATCGCGTTGGCGACGATGAAGGCCACGGTCGGCACCGTCGCGTCGACCATGCCGCGCCAGCCGCCGAGCTGCTCGATCACGAGGTGGCGGTCGAACAGCGCGGGCTCGGGGGCCGGCGGCGCTGCGGGGTCCGGCTCGGGGGCGGCGTCGCGCGGCCCGTCGGTCATCGGCTCACCCGTCGCACTCACTCCGGCCTCCTGGTCCCCCGTCGCCCGGCCGGGGGCCTGGCTGTCGTCGTCCACTGCGTCCCGCCGAGGACGATCAGCCGGCGCCGAGCTCGTACCAGGGGTTGTAGATGACCCGCTTGCCGTCGAAGGCGGCGAACCGGCCGCGGGCGGTGATCGTGCGGCCCGGCTCGATACCCGGGATGCGCCGGCGGCCCAGCCAGACCAGCGTCACCGAGCCGGAGCCGTCGAACAGCTCGGCCTCGAGGGTCGGCACGGTCTCCCGCGGCGTGTAGACGACCGACTTCAGCCGGCCGGTCACCGTGACCACGGCTCCCTTGCGGCAGGAGCTCACGGGTTCGCAGCCGGCGCTCGCGGACTCGGCCCGCAGCTCCTCGGCGTCGATGGTGTGCTCGTCGGCGGTCAGTCGCTGCAGCGTGCGCGACAACCAGCCCGACGATCGGGTCTCGGTCACAGGACCAGGGTAATCCGGTCAGGCCTGCGCGGGCGGGGACGCCGCCTGCGCGGGCCCGGGTGGGTGGGGCAGATGCCTGCGCCTCGCGCTGGGCGGCGAGCTGCGCCGCGGCCTGCGGCGGCAGGGTCAGCGGCAGCTGCTCGCGCACCGGCATCGGCTCGGTGCCGCGGACGACGACGATGCCCTGGAACGCCTCCTCGAGCTGGGCGGCGGCCTCCGGGCTGCTGGCGGCCGGCCCGCTGATGAGCCCGCGCAGGAACCACCGGGGGCCGTCGACGCCGAGGAAGCGGGCCGGGCGCCGGACGGGCTTCGCCGGTTCGGGCTGGCCACCCGGCTGGGGTGGCGGGGGCGCCATGATCGAGCCGGCCAGCTCGATCCCGAACGGGCCGTCGACCTCCTCGAGCTTCCCGCCCTGGCCGGACGCCGTGCGCGCGATGTCCGCGCGGACGTCGTCCCAGATCCCGGCCGCGCGGGGCGCGGCGAAGGCCGCCACCTGGAGCAGCGACTCCCCCGCCCGCAGGGTCGCGCCGATCACCTTCTGCTGCGGGTTGAGCTCCACGCGGAGATCCGTCCCCGGCAGCGCGGGCAGCCGGATCGATCCGAGGTCGATGCGGGCGATGCCGTCCTTCGGCGCGTCGGCCTCGTCGTAGGGGCCGCTGGTCTCGATGACCTCCCGCTCCCGGTGCTGCGGGTCCGGGGGCACGCCCCGCTCGCGCAGGCTGCGGTCGATGCGGTTGCGCCGCCGTCCGATCGGCATCGTCAGATCCGTCCTTCGAGAACCGTGTCCACTGAACCGTGCCCGCCGGTGGAGCCGTGCCCGCCCGCGCCGCGCACGCTGTCGGGCAGCTCGTCGACCGGCACGAAGCGGGCGCGCACCACCGGCTGCACCACCAGCTGCGCGATCCGGTCGCCCCGGCGGAGGGCGATCGGGGTCGTGGGGTCGAGGTTGATCAGGTTGACCTTGATCTCGCCGCGGTAGCCGGCGTCGATCGTGCCCGGCGCGTTCACCATGCTCAGGCCCACCCGGTGGGCCAGTCCGGAGCGCGGGTGGACGAACCCGGCGTATCCCTCCGGGATGGCCACGGCGACGCCGGTTCCCACGAGCGCGCGCTGGAACGGGGCCAGGTCGACGTCCTCGGCGGCGGTGAGGTCGGCTCCGGCGTCGCCGGGCATCGCGTAGTGCGGGAGCGGCGCGGGATCGTCCCCGACGCTGGTCAGCAGGACCGGCACGTCCAGCTCGGGACGGATCGGATCGGGCACGTCGGCGACCCTAGCCGCGCGGGCCGTTCGGGTGGTCGAGCGGCCGGGGGGCGCGCAGGTCGGCGAGCATCTTCTGCGCCAGGCTCTCGGTGGCCCGGCGGTTGCCGCGGCCCGAGAGGGCGGCGCCGATCAGGAACGGAGCGGCCACCGGGATCCCGCGGGCCATCCGGCGGGTCACCTGGCGACGCAGCGCCCCGACGCTCGCGGCGCTCAGCAGGGCGCCGAGCCCCGTTGCGACGCCGTCCACGGGCCGCTGGGACGACCAGCTCGCCAGGTAGGCCGACGCACGGGTGCGGGCATCGCCGTCGGGCCGCCGTCCGTACAGCTCGTGGAGTTCGCCGATGAGCACCACCTCCACCCCACCGATGAGCACGGTCTCGGCGCCCAGCTCGAGCGGCAGCATGAGGAGGGACGCCGGAGCGAACCAGTGCGCCGCCGTGAGACCTCCGGTGGCGGCCCCGATGCCGGAGGTGAGGCGGGCCGCGCGTGCGACGAGCGTGTCGGCGATCTCGTCGTCCGTCGCGCCGGGATAGGCCCGCCGCAGCCGCGCCTGGTCACGGATGGGGAGCCGCGGTGCGGCCGCGGCGAGCAGGTCGCCGAGCAGGGCGGCGGGAGTGCGGCTGCCGTCCGGGGAGGGCGAGGCTGTGCTCGGCGTGTCCTCGCCGACCCGCTCGCGGTCACCGCCGAGCGCGGCGCCGACGCTGCTCGCGACGGCGCCGACGACGTCGCGGAGCCCGGACATCGCCGAGCGCGACTGATCGGTGCCGGGTGGGGGTGCGTCCTCGGACCGGCCGGCAACCATGCCGCCCACGGCCTCGGCCACCGCACGGGCGGCGCGGGCCAGCCCCGACTCCTCCACCGGCACCGGCGGAGACGGCACCGGCCGGGGCGGTGGGACGTCCCGGACAGCCGAGGTCCGTGGACCCTGGTCGTTCATCGCATCCCTCCGTCCCCCGGCCGGTGTGTGCCCTCGTGCGTCGCTGTTATGCGGCGCAGTCGCGGCAGTACAGCTGGTCGCCCTTGGTGGCGGCCAGCCGGCTGCGGTGCTGGACCAGGAAGCAGCGCGAGCAGGTGAACTCGTCCTCCTGCTTGGGCAGCACGCGGACGGTCAGCTCCTCGTTGGACAGGTCCGCGCCGGGCAGCTCGAGGTTCTCGTTGAAGTCGGTCTCGTCGACGTCGACGGACGCGGACTGCGCCTCGGCGCGCCGGGCCTTGAGCTCCTCGAGCGAGTCCTCGCCGAGCTCGTCGGCCTCGTTGCGGCGCGGGGCGTCGTAATCGGTGGCCATGGGGTGCCCCTCCTCCGGGGTTCTCGCGGGCGTCGTGCCCGCTCGTCTGACGCGGCGCCGGGATGGGCCGTCGTCCGGGCCGGCCGCGGGGGCGACCGGGTGGTCGGGAAGCCGGTCGCCCGTTCTCGGGGCTCCCGGCGCCGGGGGTGTCCGCCTCCCTCGTACGGCGGACTTTTTGAACCGGCAGGCCCCCCAACGCCGTGCGGCTCCGGTTTGTGCCCGCTCGTCGTCGAGTGGTCACGTGCCGGGGCCGTCGGGCCGTCCGGGCTGCGGAGCGCCAGAGGTTACCCTGCCGCGGTGACGACTCCTTCGGGTGCTGATCCAGCCGTCGTCGGGCCGTATCTGGCGACCGTCCTGGAGGACGAGCGCTGGCGGTCCGTGACCGTCGATCTCATCGCCGCCGGCATGTCGAACCTGACGTACGTCGTCACGCCGGAGGGCGGCTCCGCCGACGCTGCGGTGATCCTCCGCCGCCCCCCGACCGGCGCCGTCCTGGCCACCGCGCACGACATGGCCCGCGAGCACCGGGTGATCTCCGCGCTCGGCCCGACGGACGTGCCGGTCCCGCGGACGCTGCACATGTGCACCGACGAGTCGGTGCTGGGCGCGCCGTTCTACGTGATGGAGCGGGTGGTCGGGCTGCACGTCGTCCAGGACTTCCCGCCCGGCTACGCCGATCGGCCCGAGCAGCGCCGCGCGATCGGCGAGCGACTCGTCGACGTGCTGGCCGACCTCCACTCGGTCGACTACGCGGCGGTCGGGCTCGGCGAGTTCGGCCGGCCGGAGGGGTTCGCGGCGCGCCAGGTGCGGCGCTGGACCCAGCAGTGGGAGGCGACCCGCGACCGCGACCGGCCGGGCCTCGACGCCCTGGCGGCCCGGCTGGCCGAGACGGTGCCCGCCGGAGGGCGGTCGAGCATCGTGCACGGCGACTACCGGCTGGACAACTGCCTGCTCGACCCCGACGAGCCCGGCCGGATCAAGGCGGTCCTCGACTGGGAGATGTCGACCCTGGGCGATCCGCTGACCGACCTCGGCATGATGTTCGTCTACTGGCCGGAGGCGGGCGAGCAGCGCGCGTCGATGCTCAGCCCGATCACCACGCTGGAGGGTTTCCCCACCCGCCGCGAGGTCGCCGAGCGGTACGCGCAGCGCACCGGCGCCGACCTCTCCGACCTCAACTGGTACGTCGGGTTCGCGTTCTTCAAGTTCGCCTCGATCGTGGCCGGGATCGTCGCCCGCTCGGCCGCCGGAGCGATGGCCGGGAAGGACACGTCGGGCTACGCGGAGCGCATCGATCCCTGCGTGGAGCTGGGACGCGCCGCGCTGGACGACGGTGCGATCTAGGGCTCACCCTCAGCCCTAGACTCCGGCCCGTGACGCAGGGGACCCGGCCTTCGCAGCGGACCGACCGGCCGCCGGTGAAGGCCCGGAGCGGTCGGCGGCCGATCCCGCCGTTGATCTTCCTGCTCGTGCTCGCCCTCGCCGCCGCCGGCGTGTGGTGGAACGTGCTCAAGAAGGACAGCGAGCGCAAGGCCGACGAGGCCAAGGCCTGCGCCACGGCGCAGGCGGCCCCGCCCTCGCTCGACCCGACCACCCTGTCGGTGCGCGTGCTCAACGCCACCGACCGCGGCGGGCTGGCGCAGCAGGTCGCGGGCGAGCTGCAGCGCCGCGGCTTCACCGTCGCCGAGATCGGCAACGACGACTCCGACCGCGAGGTGACCGGCCCCGGCGAGATCCGGCACGGCCCCCGCGGCACGGACGCGGCCGCCTACGTGGCCCTGTACCTGCCCGGCGCCGGGGACTACCCGGACACCCGCGCCACCGAGCAGGTCGACATCGTCCTCGGCCCGGAGTTCGAGTTCCCCGCCGGCATGGCCACGCAGGACCAGATCGCCGCCGCCCTCAGCACCGCGACGAGCGCCGCCGCCGCCTGCTAGCCGAGCGTCGCGTACAGGTCGGCCACCAGGGAGACGAACGCGTCGGCGACGGACGGCGCCGCCACGAGCGCCATCGGTTCGGCGAACGGGTGGCCGGGCAGGCCGGTGACGACGAGCCCTGCCTCCGCGGCCACCAGCCCACCGGCGGCGTGGTCCCACGGGTTGAGGTGCAGCTCGTAGTAGGCGTCGATGCGGCCGGCGGCCGCGGCGCAGAGGTCGAGCGCGGCGCTGCCGAACCGGCGGATGTCCCGCACCTGCGGCAGCAGCGCGGCGACCACGGCCCCCTGGGCCCGCCGCTGCTCCTGCTGGTAGCCGAAGCCCGTGCCGACCAGCGTCTGCTCCAGTGACGCCGGGCTGCTGCCGCGCAGCCGCACCGGCTCGGGACGGGCCGGCGTCGACAGCCACGCCCCGCCGCCGGTGGTCGCGGTGAACAGGTCGCCGGTGGCCACGTTGAGGACCGCCCCGGCGCGCACCACGCCGTCCACCTCGGCGGCGATGGACACCGCGTAGGCCGGCAGGTCGTAGAGGAAGTTCACCGTGCCGTCGATCGGGTCGACGATCCAGCGCACGCCGCTGCTGCCCTCCCGCGACGCGCCCTCCTCCCCCAGCACCGCGTCGTCCGGGCGGGCGGCCAGCAGCCGGCCGACGATCAGCCGCTCGCTCGCGGTGTCCACGGCCGTGACGACGTCGACCGAGCTGGACTTGACGTCGACCTGGTCGCCGGCCGAGGCGCGTCCGCGGGCCACCAGCGCGGCGGCCTCGCGGGCGGTGTCGACGGCCAGCGCGAGCAGCGCCGAGCGGGACGGATCGGTCACAGAGCCGATCCTGCCGTGCCCGCGCACGCGGGGAATGCGCCGGTGGCCTGCATCACTACCCTGTCGGCGTGCAGGGCTTCGGTGTGGACATCGGTGGCAGCGGCATCAAGGGATGCCTGGTCGACCTCGACAAGGGCGAACTCGTCGGGGAACGAGTCAGGATCGAGACGCCCCAGCCCTCCCATCCCGACGCGGTCTACGCCGTCGTCGCGGACATCGTCGGCCAGTTCGGCTGGACCGAGCGGGTGGGCGTCACGTTCCCGGGCGTGATCAAGGACGGCGTCGCGTACACGGCGGCCAACGTCGACAAGAGCTGGATCGGCACCGACCTCGACGCCGGGCTCGCGGCGCTGATCCCGGGCACGGTCGAGACGCTCAACGACGCCGACGCCGCCGGGATCGCCGAGATGCGCTACGGCGCGGGCCGCGACCAGGACGGCGTCGTCCTGATGCTGACCTTCGGCACCGGCATCGGCAGCGCGCTGTTCGTCGACGGCCACCTGGTGCCGAACACCGAGTTCGGGCACATCCAGGTCGACAGCGAGGACGGCGAGCGTCGCGCGTCGGCGGCCGTGCGGGAGCGCGAGGACCTCAGCTACCCGGAATGGGCCAAGCGGGTCGACCGCTACCTCGACGTCCTCGAGGGCGGCCTGTGGGTCGACCTGATCATCGTCGGTGGCGGGGTCAGCAAGAAGGCGGAGAAGTGGGTGCCGCTGCTGTCCACCCGCACTCCCGTCGTCCCGGCTCAGCTGCAGAACGACGCCGGCATCGTGGGGGCGGCCCTCGCCGCGCACGAGCGCGACGAACGGTGACCGAGGGACGGGTGGTGCACTCTCGCGGGGTCACCCGTGCGGGTGCCGGAAGTCGGTGATCGACCCCCGAACGCAGGTCCGCCGCCCCGTCGGGGCGAGACCGCGACGGTCGGGACGGTGGAATCACTCGAACACGCCGTTACAATGGGGACGCCCCAGCCCGTCGCCCTCCAGCCGGGAGGGATCCCCAGCCTGTTTCGCGGCCAAACGTCGCGCCGGTTCACGGGGTCCTTCACCCACCACAGGACGTCGGCCGGAGCCGCTACCCGGAGGCCACACGGTCCCTCGGGGAACGCACCCAGAACGGGAAGGAACCTGAGTGCCCGCCGACCAGCCAGCACCGGAAGCAACCGCAGCGAGCACTCGCTCCAAGACGGTCGCCGCCGGTACTACCCGGGCCCCCCGGGCCAGCGCCACGGTTCCCGACAGCGGCGCCGCGGCCAAGAAGGCACCGGCCAAGAAGGCGCCAGCAAAGAGCACCCGCACCAAGCCGACAGTCGTCCCGTCGCCGGGTACCGGTGAGGGCGCGGTGCTGACCGCCGTCGCGACCGGGGACGCCGCCGTGTCCGTCGTCGACGCCGGCTCCGAGGGTCTCAAGCTCGACGAGACGGTCGTGGCCGGTCCCGACGGTCCCGCGGTCGAGGCCGTCGCCGCCGAGGAAGAGGCCGCCACCGAGGGCACCGACTTCGAGTGGGACGACGAGGAGGAGTCCGAGGCGCTGCGGCAGGCCCGCAAGGACGCCGAGCTCACCGCGTCCGCCGACTCGGTCCGCGCCTACCTCAAGCAGATCGGCAAGGTCGCGCTGCTCAACGCCGAGGAGGAGGTCGACCTCGCCAAGCGGATCGAGGCCGGGCTCTACGGCGCCGAGCGCCTCCGCCAGGTCGAGGAGGAGAACCAGAAGATCTCGCCGCAGATGCGCCGCGACCTCAACTGGATCGTCCGCGACGGCGAGCGCGCCAAGAACCACCTGCTCGAGGCCAACCTGCGCCTCGTCGTCTCCCTCGCCAAGCGCTACACCGGCCGCGGCATGGCGTTCCTGGACCTGATCCAGGAGGGCAACCTCGGTCTCATCCGCGCCGTCGAGAAGTTCGACTACACCAAGGGCTACAAGTTCTCCACGTACGCCACCTGGTGGATCCGGCAGGCGATCACCCGCGCCATGGCCGACCAGGCCCGCACCATCCGCATCCCGGTGCACATGGTCGAGGTCATCAACAAGCTCGGCCGCATACAGCGTGAGCTGCTCCAGGACCTGGGCCGCGAGCCCACGCCCGAGGAACTGGCCAAGGAGATGGACATCACCCCGGACAAGGTGCTGGAGATCCAGCAGTACGCCCGGGAGCCGATCAGCCTCGACCAGACCATCGGCGACGAGGGCGACAGCCAGCTCGGCGACTTCATCGAGGACTCGGAAGCCGTCGTGGCGGTCGACGCCGTGAGCTTCACCCTGATGCAGGACCAGCTGACCAGCGTGCTGCAGACCCTCTCCGAGCGGGAGGCCGGCGTCGTCCGGCTGCGGTTCGGCCTCACCGACGGCCAGCCGCGCACCCTCGACGAGATCGGCCAGGTCTACGGCGTCACGCGTGAGCGGATCCGCCAGATCGAGTCGAAGACGATGTCGAAGCTGCGCCACCCCAGCCGCTCCCAGGTGCTGCGCGACTACCTGGACTGAGCCGCACGAACGAAAGGGCCCCGACCGCACCGCGGTCGGGGCCCTTTCGTGCTTCTGGGGCGTTCCTCCTGCTCCTGGGGCGTTGCAGCACCCCAGGAGCGGGAGGAAGACCCCAGGAGCGGTTCTCAGGGGCCGAGGACGCCCCACGTGTTGGCCACGGACTCCCGGCTCAGCGAGAAGCTCCACCCGGAGCCGGCGGACAGGCCGGGGCCCTGCTGGGGGGTGAGGAAGGCGGTCTCGTCGCTGAGGTGCCGCCACAGGTACATGCCGCCGTTGCCGGAGCGGTGCACGGTGACCAGGTCCAGGACGTAGTCGCCGTTCGTGTCGGCCAGGTACTGCCGCGAGTTGGCGAACGACCAGCCCGTGGTGAGGGTCTGCCACCGGACCGGGTCGTTCCAGCAGAAGTTCCCGGGCGCGCTGGAGCAGTTGGTGGAGACCCACACGAGCATCCCGCCGTTGCCCGACCGGAGCACGGTCACCAGGTCGGCCAGTCCGTCGGCGTCGACGTCGCCGGCCAGCTGGCGGGAGTTGGGGAACGACCATCCGCTCGCCGTGGCGAACTGGTCCATCAGCTGGGTGACGCCCACCGCTCCGGCGCCGTCGGCCCGCGTGGGGCTCACGTTCGCCCGGTAGGACGTGGTGCTGCCTCCGACGGTGCCGGTGGAGACCACGTCGGCGTTGCCGTCACCGTCGACGTCGGCGAGGAGGTAGCGGCCGGTCGCGAAGTCGACGGTCGTGGTCCCCCACCGCTGCGCGGCGCCGAGCTTCGTGCCGTTGCTGAGCAGCGCCCAGACGACCCCGCCGGTCCGCCCCTTGTGGACGAGGACGAGGTCGTCCCAGCCGTCGCCGTTCACGTCGCCGACGACGGGCCGCGTGTCGGCCCAGCTCCACCCGGCCGAGCGAGTGAGCACCTGCCAGAGCCGCGGCGTGGTGTCGCTGCCCCCGCCGATGCCGTAGATGCGCACCCCGCCGTCGGATCCGCTGTGCAGGATGACGTGGTCCGCGGTGCCGTCGTCGCCGGCGGTGATGTTGCCGAAGTCACCGGACACGACCTTCGACCGGTCGTAGAGGAAACCGCTGCTCGCCGGGAGGCTGCGCACGCGGTAGACCTCGCCGACGTCGCCCTCCAGGTCCGACAGCGGCGAGCGGAACAGGTTGATGCCGCCGTCGGGACGACGGTGCGCGAAGCCGAGATCCGGCAGCGGCACGTAGGTCACCGCCGGGTTCGCGTCGGGCGCCTGCTCGACCGAGCCGACCCCCTCGGCGGTCGTCCGCTCCGGCTCCTCCGACGCGTTCGCGCTGGCCGAGCCGCCGGCCACCGCCACGAAGACAGCCACGCCCGCCAAGCTGCGGCGCCACCGTCGCACCATGTTCGATCCCCGTTCCCTCGTCCGTTTGTCCGGACACTAGGTGGGCGCGAGGACGGCGCAGGCGAATTACGGGACCGGTGGGACTCGTGTGGCCGGACGTTCGGTAAGACACCAGACCGAGCCGTGTATCGAGATGGTCACGATCTCACTCGTGCGCGCTACCCCAGCGGTGTACGCGACGCGTGCCCGGGTAAGCGGCGTAGCGTGGGTCCGGTCAAGGCAAGCAGAGGACCCACGAAACCGGAAACCGACCGGTGACGAACGACAAGCACGACCCGACAGATCGACCAGTAAGACACCAGTGACGTCCCCTGCTTCACCGTTCCATCACCAGCCCCAGTGGCACCGGCCTCACCAGTTACGGCGAGTCCGGTCACAACGGGGATGGATCGGGAATCCGGGGGTCCATCCTGGCGCTGTGCAGGAGGCCGATCCGCAATCGCGGGTCCGTGCGGTAGAGAGCGAGTGATGAGCCAGATGACCCAGACGCTGACGACGACCCCGCCGACCGATGACCTCGTCGTTCCCTTCCACTGCGACCGCTGCGGTGCTCTGGCCAAGGTGCGAGTCGTACTGGCCAACGGCAGTGACCTCGTGTTCTGCGGTCACCACGCCCGTGAGTACGAGACCAAGCTTCGAGACATCGCCGTCGACATCATCGACACTGATGGCGAGCAGCGCGTAACGGCCTGAGCGAGGCGCTATCGTCGCGCCGCGATGACAGCTTCACCCGACGACGCCGCCGCGTCCGACTCCCCGCCCCGTGCGGATGTCGGGCCGGCGGCTCCGTCGTTCCCGGGGGCTCCCGGTCGACGGCGACCTGAGGACCACCCGATGCCACAGCACCCCCCGACGCACGACGAGACCGTGCGCATGCGCGGCGACGGCCCCAGCGGCCGTCCCACGCTCGAGGGCCAGCGGGCGACCGCGCCCGCCCCGAGCACCGCGACCGGCACGGTCCCGGCGACCGGCCAGACCCCGGTGCACGCGCAGGCCGCGGCGCAGAGCGCCCCGCCCGCCGCGACCCGGCCGCAGGACGACGAACCGGCCGCCGACCGCGAGTTCGACGACACCCGGCCGGTGGGTCGGGACTGGCTGCAGGGCGCGCCGGAGGCGGACACCCGGACCGAGCCCGCTGACGCGACCGCGGTCGTGTCGTCGGAGCCGCTCGTCGACCAGGAGTACGCGACCCAGCAGTTCGACCGCTCGACCGGGCACACCACGACCCCGGTCGACGGCCTGCCCGGCGACCCTGCCCGGCCGGACGACGCCGTCGATCGCCCGCACATGCTCGAGGACTCCGACGGCGACGGGCCGGACTCGCCCGGCGGTCCCCCGCCCGGTGACGAGCCGCCCGCCGGTGGTTCCCGCGGACCGTGGTGGCGCCGCAAGGCCGTCGTGATCCCGGCGGCCGCGGTCGGCGTGCTCGCCGCCGCCTACGGCGTGGACCTGCTCGTCTCCTCCGGTGAGATTCCCCGCAACACCGTCGTCGCCGGCATCGACATCGGCGGGCTGTCGCTGGCCGACGCCGCCACCACGCTGGAGAACGACCTGGCCCCGCGGGTGGTGGCCGACCACACCGTCGTCGCCGCCGACGTCGAGACCACCCTCTCCCCCGCCACCGCCGGCATCGGGCTGGACGTCGACGGCACCGTGGACGCCGCCGCGGAGCAGCCGCTCAACCCGTGGACGCGGATCGTCACGCTCTTCAGCGACCGCGCCGTCGAGCCGGAGATCACCGCCGACGACACGGCGCTGACCGCCCAGATCGAGACCATCGCCGCCCAGGTCGACCGCGCCCCGGTCGACGCGACGATCGTCCTCGAGAACACCACGCCCAGCCTCGTCGAGCCCGCCGACGGCCGCGTGCTGGACCGCGAGGGCGCCGCCGAGGCGATCACCGAGGCACTGGCGTCCGGCGGGGACCCCGCCACGGCGATCGAGCTGCCCGTCGACGTCGAGCCGGTCCGCGTGGACACCGAGGAGGCCCAGCGGGTCCTCGACGAGGTGGTCACCCCCGGTCTGGCCGCGCCGGTGACCGTGACCAGCGCCGACGGCGCCACCTCCGCCGAGGTGCCCGTCGCCGCGATCGCCGCGGGGCTGACCTTCACGCCCCAGGACGACGGCGAGCTCGCCGTCGCCATCGACCCCGCCGCGCTGCAGGCCGCCCTCGGCGACGGACTCGGCGCGTTCGGCACCCCCGCCGAGGACGCCCGCTTCGAGGTCAGCGGCGGGGCGGTCTCCATCGTCCCGTCGGTCGACGGCACCGGGGTCGACCCGGCGCTGCTGTCCGAGCAGCTGCTCGGCGTCCTCACCGAGCCGGCGCCCCGGACGGTGACCGCGGAGCTCGGTCCGGTGCCCGCCGAGTTCACCACCGAGGCGGCCGAGGCACTCGGCATCCGCGAGGAGATCAGCAGCTTCACGACCAACTTCACCAGCACCGCCAGCGGCACCAACATCCGCGTGGTGGCCGAAGAGGTCGACGGCGCGCTGGTCATGCCCGGCGAGACGTTCAGCCTGAACACGTTCACCGGCCCGCGCGGCACGGCCCAGGGTTACGTCCCGGCCGCGGTCATCAGCGGCGGCGAGCTGTCGACGGCGGTCGGCGGCGGGATCAGCCAGTTCGCGACGACGATGTTCAACGCGGTCTTCTTCGCCGGCCTCGAGGACGTCTACCACAAGCCGCACAGCTTCTACATCAGCCGCTACCCGGCCGGCCGCGAGGCCACCGTGTACGAGGGCGTCATCGACCTGGTGTGGACGAACGACACCGACACCGGCGTCTTCATCGACACCAACTGGGTGCAGGGCGCGATCACCGTGACCTTCTACGGCACCCGGCACTACGAGATCGAGTCGATCAGCAGCGAGCGCACCAACTACCGGGAGCCCGCGGTCCAGGACAAGGTCGACGACGGCGACTGCACGCCCCAGGGCGGCATCCCCGGCTTCGACATCACCGTGACGCGGGTCTTCCGGGACCTGCAGACCGGCGCGGAGATCCGGCGCGAGGACTTCCACACCAGCTACGCCGCGGAGGCCGTGATCCACTGCGTGCCCCCGCCGGCGCCGGCGCCCGGCCCCGACGGCACCGCGCCGTCGTCGTCGCCGCCGAGCCCGGGTGGACGTCGACCCGGAGGCCGTCGGGTCCGCTGAGCGGTCCCCCGCGGGAGGGACGCCGTCCGGCAGGTCGCCGCCGACCGGCGCCTTCCGCGGGAAACGCCGTGCACACTGGGCGGATGAGCGCCGTCCTGCCCAGCGGCTCCTCGGCACCCGCCGGGGACGCTCGGCGTCCGGACGACGAGCCCGCGCAGCCGGTGGAACAGCCGGCTCGAGGAGCCGGCGGCCGAGCCGGAGCAGGGTGAGCGGCCGACGAACCGGGCGGCGCTCGTGCGCACCCCGGTGCACGTGCTCGGCCAGACGCTGGCCAAGGCATGGCAGGACCGCATCCTGGGTCTGTCGGCCGAGGCGTCGTTCTGGCAGGTGCTCTCCATCCCGCCGCTGCTGATCGGGCTGCTCGGGACGCTGGGCTTCCTCGGCGACCTCATCGGCGACGACTCCGTCACGCGGATCGAGGAGCGGCTGCTCGCGGCCTCGGCCGAGGTGGTGACGCCGAACGTCGTCGACACGCTGGTCGCGCCCACGCTCAACGACATCCTGGCCGGCGGGCGGCTCGACGTCGTCAGCCTCGGCTTCCTGCTGGCGCTGTGGGCGGGGTCGTCAGCGACGGCCACGTTCATGAACACGATCGTCATCGCCTACGACCAGCGCGACGTCCGCGGCCCCGTGCGCACGCGCTTGAAGGCGCTGTGGCTGTTCATCGTCGGCCTCGGCATGGCCGTGCTGACGCTGCCGCTGCTGGTGCTGGGCCGCGAGGTGCTGGTCTCCCTGCTGCCCGACGACTGGGAGGCCACGGCCACGGTCCTGGTCAACGCGGTGTACTGGCCGGTGGTGCTGATCGGCCTGCTCCTGGCCCTGACGAGCTTCTACCACGTGGTGCTGCCGCACCGGCTGCCCTGGAAGCGGCACCTGCCCGGCACCGTCCTCGCCCTCGGGTTCTTCCTGGTGGCGGCGCTGCTGCTCCGGGCCTACGTCAGCGACATCCTGACCACGGCGCTCCCCTACGGGGCCCTGGCGACCCCGATCGGCGCGCTGCTGTTCTGCTTCTTCTTCGGCATGGCCGTGCTGCTGGGTGCCGAGCTCAACGCGACCATCCAGGCGCGCTGGCCGGCGCCCCTGCGCCGCCACGACCGGCGACGGCGGGAGCGCCGGGCGGCCAAGCTGGCGGACGAGGCCCGCCGCCTCGGTCTGGACTAGTCGCGACCCTTGCGGAGCTGCTCGTAGACCTCTTTGCACGCCGGGCACACCGGGCTGCCGGGCTTCGGCGCCTTCGTGACCGGGAAGACCTCGCCGCACAGCGCCTCGACGAGCGTGCCCATCACGGCGCTCTCGGCGATCTTGTTCTTCTTGACGTAGTGGAAGACCTCGTTGGCGTTGCCGGTGTCGCCCTCGCGGACGTCGGGCCGCTCGAGGATGTCGGACTGACTCACCATGAACTCCCTGTTCGACTGCCCACCATGATGGCAGGGTGCACGCTCCCGAACCCGCCCATCCCTCCCGAATCACCCTCTCCCCCGAAGTCGCCGACGCCCTGAGCGCCGGCCGCCCCGTCGTCGCGCTCGAGAGCACCCTGCTGGCGCACGGCCTCCCACGGCCGGACAACCGTGCGGCGGCCGACGACGTCGAGGCCGCCGTCCGGGCCGGCGGGGCGGTGCCGGCGACGATCGCGGTGCTGGACGGCGTACCGCACGTGGGCCTGACCGCCGACGAGGTGGACCGCGTCTGCGCCGACCCCGACCTGGCCAAGCTCGGGGTGCGCGACCTGCCGGTCGCGGCCGCGCTGGGCCTGAGCGGCGCGACGACGGTGTCCAGCACGGCGCTGCTCGCCGCGGCCGCGGGCATCGGGGTGTTCGCGACGGGCGGCCTCGGCGGGGTGCACCGGCACGCGGCCGACACCTTCGACGAGTCGGCCGACCTGACCGCGCTGTCCCGCACCTCGCTGGTCGTCGTCTGCGCCGGGGTGAAGTCGATCCTCGACGTCCCGGCGACGCTCGAGCGGCTGGAGTCGCTGTCGGTCACCGTCGTCGGCTACCGGACGACGACCTTTCCCGGCTTCTACGTCGCCGATTCCGGCTCGTCGGTCGACTGGGCCGTCGACAGCCCGGAGCAGGCCGCGGCGGTCTTCGCGGCGCGCCGGAGCACGGCGCCCGGCGCGGTCGTCGTCGCCAACCCGCTCCCGGACGACGAGCAGCTCGACCCCGCCCTGCACGACCGCGTGATCGCCGATGCGCTGGCCGCTGCGGATGCCGCCGGCGTGCGCGGCAAGGCGGTGACGCCGTTCGTCCTCGACCACCTGCACCGGGCCAGCGAGGGGGCGACCCTGGCGGTCAACGTGCGGCTGGTGCTGCGCAACGCCGAGCTGGCCGGGCAGATCGCCGCGGCGCTGAGCGCCCTGCCGTGACCGTCGTCGTCGTGGGCGACGTCGCCACCGACGTCGTCGCGGTCCTCGCCGGCGCACCGGCACCCGGCTCCGACCGGCCCGCGTCGATCCGCAGCCGTGGGGGCGGCGCCGGCGCGAACGTCGCCGTCCACCTGGCCCAGCTGGGCACGCCGGTGCTGCTGGCCGGCTGCATCGGGGACGACGCCCCGGGCGCGGGCCTGGTCGCCGAGCTGACCGCAGCCGGGGTCGGGCTGGCGCTGCGGACGGTGCCCGGCGCCGCGACCGGCACGATCGTCAGCCTGGTGGAGCCCGGCGGGCAGCGCAGCATGCTGGCCGACCGCGGCGCGAACCTGGACCTGCGGCCCGACGACGTCCCGACCCCCTCCCCCGGTGGCCACCTGCACGTGTCGGGCTACACGCTGCTCGACCCGGGTCCCCGGGCCGCAGGCCTGGCGGCGCTCGCCGCGGCGGCGGCAGCCGGCTGCACCGTCTCGGTGGACCCGGCCTCGACCGGGCCGCTCGCGGCGTACGGGGTCGACCGGTGGCTCGCCGACACCGCCGGAGCGACGGTGCTGCTGCCCAACGCGGACGAGGCGCGCCTGCTCACCGGTTGCGGCGACCCCGCCGACGCCGCCCGAGCGCTCGCCGAGCGGCACACCGTCGTGGCCGTCAGCCTCGGGGCCGACGGTGCGCTGTGGGCCTCGGGCGGGGTGCTCGTGCACCGGCCCGCCCACGCGGCGGACGTGGTGGACACGACCGGCGCGGGCGACGCCTTCGCGGCCGGCCTCCTGGCGGCGTGGCTGACCGACCCGGCCGGCGACCCGGCCCGGGCCCTCGACGCCGGTCTCGCCCGAGCGGCCCAGATCGTCGGGCGGCTCGGGGCTCGCTAACCGTCGATGACGCGGCGGGGCCGGCTCTCCAGCACCCGGTCGGGCCGGGCCTCGTAGCGGCGCATGTGCTGCTTGTTCTTCGGCGGGCCGTCATTGGCCATCACGACGGCGATCCACGGCAGGACGATGCCCAGGATGGCGAACATCAGCATCAGCCAGACGGTCTGGTAGAAGACCGCGGCCAGGACGACGCAGACCCCGCGGACGGCCATCGTGATCGCGTAGCGCTTCTTCCGGGCGGCGTGCTGCTCGGCGAAGCTGATCTCGGCCTCGGTGATGAGGACGGGCTCGGGCCTGCGTTGACGCGGGAACTGCTGGCTCGAGGCCACGGGCTCCATCCCCTCCGACCGGCTACTCAGTCGGTTCGCTCCGAGCTCTGCGCGGTGCACGACCCATCGTGCCACCGGGACCGGTCCGATGCCCGTGCCCCGGGTTACTGCTTCGACAGCCTTGGCGGCCTGCTTCTGCTCCTGCTTGAAGGCGCGCACCTCGGTGAGCGACTCCGGACCGGTGATGTCGGCGACCGACCGGCGCGACCCCTCCAGCCCGTAGTCACCGGCCGCCTCACGCCAGCCCGGCGGGGTGACGCCGTACTGCTTGCCGAGCAGCGCCAGGAAGATCTTCGACTTCTGCGCGCCGAAGCCCGGCAGCTCACCCAGCCGCTTCAGCAGCGTCGCGCCGTCCGGCACGTCGGCCCAGAGGCCGTCGGCCCGCCCGTCGTAGCGATCGAGCAGCAGCCGGCACAGCTCCTGGGTGCGGGCCGCCATCGAGCCGGGATAGCGGTGCAGCGCCGGCGGCCCCTGGAACACCTTCACCAGCGCGTCGGCATCGGCTGCGGCCAGCTGCTCGGCGGACAGCGTCTCGACGCCGAGCCGGTCGGCGAGCAGCCGCGGCGCACCGAAGGCGCGCTCCATCGGGAACTGCTGGTCGAGCAGCATCCCGATCAGCAGCGCGAGCGGATCGCGGCCGAGGAGTTCGTCAGCCGCCGGGTTCTGGGCGATCGTCAGGTTCGGCACCCGAGCGATCCTGCCCCATCCCGGCCGGCGTGCGAGGACAGGCAACCCCTGGCGGAGTCGTCCGTGCGTCGAAAGGCGACCCGTGGCGAGCCTGTACCGGAGGACGATCAACCCCCTGGCGGTCGCGAGCCGGGCTGGAGGTCCGCCGTGGACGAGGTCGAGGTAGCAGGACTCCGCATCGCCTACCACCGTGTCGGGCACGGCCCGCCGTTGGTCCTGGTGCACGGGTTCGTCGGCGACGGGCGCAGCACGTGGGGCCACCAGCTCGAGGCACTGTCGGATGACTTCACGGTCGTCGCGTGGGACGGACCCGGCACCGGTGGATCCGCCGATCCACCGGCCTGGTTCCGTCTGCCTCAGTTCGCGGACTGCCTCGCGGGGTTCGTCGCCCAGCTGGAGCTCGGGCATCCGCACGTCGCCGGGCTGTCGTTCGGCGGTGCGCTGGCGCTCGAGCTCTACCGGAGGCATCCAGCCGTCCCGCGGACGCTCATCCTGGCCGGCGCCTACGCCGGTTGGGCCGGATCGCTGCCCCCCGAGACAGTCGCCGAGCGGCTGCGGTTCTGCCTCGACGTGTCCGACCTCCCGCCCGCCGACTTCGTCGAGTCGATGCTGCCCAGCATGTTCTCGCGCTCCGCCGACCCGGAGCGGGTGGCCGCCTTTGCGACGGCGGTGCGGCGGTTCCACCCCGACGGCTTCCGCGCGATGGCACGGGCCTCTGCCGAGGCGGATCTGCGCCGGGTACTCGGGCGGGTGTCCGTACCGACGTTGGTGCTCTCCGGCGATCAGGACACGCGCGCTCCGCTCCCCGTCGCCGAAGCACTGCACGCGGCCATCCCCGGCTCTCAGCTGGTCGTCCTGGACGGTGTGGGTCACGCCAGTCCTGTCGAAGCACCCGAGCGCTTCAACGATGCGGTCCGCACTTTCCTTCGCCGGTCCGGTCCTTGATGGCCATGTCGCTCCGTGCGCTGCGGGCGCCGACGGTTCAACGCGATCACTACCGGAACGCCGGGGTCGACGCTCACCGCAGCGCTCCTTGCGTCTCCGGCCCCCTGTGGGGCGGCGCACCGCACCGGGACGGCCGACCGCTCAGCTGCTTCGGTGGTCGCCGGCCCACTCATTCTGGCCTGATGTTCTGGTTGATGTGGAAGGCGTTGTCGGGGTCGTACTTCGCCTTGACCGCGGCGAGCCGCTGATGGATCTCCTCGCCGTACGCCTCGCGAACCCGGCCGGTGCCTTCATCGGCGTCGAGGAAGTTGACGTAGACACCGGCGGCGCGGTGTGGCTCGAGGGCGTCGAGGAATCCCCGCACCCACGCGGTCTCCGCTGCTCCGAGTTCGGCGGGCTCGTCAGGGAGCCACACGCCCTCGATGACGATGTTGTGCGGAGCCGCGCGACCTGCGAAGGCGGTCGCATCGTGCGGGACCCGGGCGACGGCGCCCCCGAAGTGGAACATCGCCGCGTATGACCGGGGCGAGCGGGCGGTGTGCGCGTGATCGGCGAGGACGCTGATCACGTCGTCGGAGAATTCGGCGAGGTTCGTGGACTTCCAGTAGTAGTGCCATCCGTGGGGCACGGTGTCGTCGATGCTTCGCTGATGATCGACATAGGGCGTGGGTGAGATCAGGTCGATGAGCGGCGACCCGAACCCGCGAAGGTCCTGCACCGCACGTGCGCCGTCCTCGGCGGCACCGGCATGGCAGCACACGACGGCGATCGCGGGCCGCCAGTGCAGCTCCTCGGGGATGCCCGACAGCGGCGGGATCGGGCCGAGCCGAACGACGGTGCCGAGCTCGTCGGGAATCTGGGACACGAAGTCCCGGTAGAACCCCAGCACGTCGGCGGTGTCGTCGGCCGCCCAGAAGACGGGCCCGGCCGTCACCGCCGGGCCGACGGGGTGCAGCGCGAACTGGAAGGACGTGACGACGCCGAAGTTGCCGCCGCCCCCGCGGAGCGCCCAGAACAGGTCGGGGTGCTCATCGAGGGACGCACGGACGAGGCTGCCCTCGGCGGTGACCACGTCGGCGGCGAGCAGGTTGTCGACGGTCAGTCCGTGCTTGCGCATGAGCCAGCCGATGCCCCCGCCGACGGTGACCCCACCGACACCGGTGTGGCTCACGATGCCGCCGGTCGTGGCCAGCCCGTGGGCCTGCGTCTCATGGTCGACATCGCCCCACAGGGCGCCACCCTGTACTCGGGCGGTGCGGCCGGCGGGGTCGACCCACACGGCCCGCATCGCGGAGAGGTCGACGACGATGCCGTCGTCGCACATCGCGGTGCCCGCCACGTTGTGGCCCCCGCCCCGTACGGCGATCTCGAGGTCGTTGTCACGGGCGAACCGCACGGCCGCGGCCGCGTCAGCGGCTCCGCTGCACCGGGCGACGACCCTGGGGCGCCGGTCGATCGAGCCGTTCCACACAGCTCGGGCCGCGTCGTACCCGGCGTGGTCAGTGGCGATCAGCTCGCCTCGGAACCCGTCGATCTCCATCGTGACCGCCTCCTCACCCACCGGTCGACCGGCGTGCTCGCCGGCCGGTCATCGGTGCTCCACGGCGTCAGCGCACCACCGCGGACGACGGCTGTGGAGTCAAGAATCTGGACTTCCCAGCCTGGGATCGGGGCGGGACAGTGGCACCGTGCGCACGTACGGCCAGTACTGCCCCATCGCTCGCGGCGCCGAGATCTTCGCCGAGCGCTGGACGCCACTGATCATCCGCAACCTGCACCTGGGTTGCGGGACCTTCTGCGAGGTTCTGGAGGGCGCGCCCGGGCTCTCCAGAACCCTGCTCTCGCAGCGGCTCAAGCATCTCGAGCGGCTGGGCATCGTCCGGTCGGCAGTCAAGACCGACGGGCGGGGGCGCCGGTACGAGCTCACCCCCGCGGGTCACGACCTGTTCGCGGTCTGCATGTCCCTCGGCGAGTGGGGCGCCCACTGGCTCGAGATCGCCCCCGAGCACCTCGATCCCTTCGTGGCTCTGTGGTCGATGTGCAGGGCGCTCCGCCGGGACCGCCTCCCGGAGGGGCGCGTCGTCATCCGCTTCGACTTCACGGGTCGCGCGCGCCACGAGCGGTACTGGCTGATCATCGAGCACGGTGACACCGAGATCTGCAAGGAGTATCCCGGCCTCGACGAGGACCTGTACATCACGGCGGAAGCCGAAGCCTTCGTCAAGTGGCACGCCGGCCGGCTCAGCTGGACCGAGGCCACCTGTGACGGCCGCATTCGGCTCCACGGTCCGTCACTGTTGGTGCGGGCCTTCCCCACCTGGAATGCCCGCAGCGCGTTCGCCCACATCACGCCGGTCTCCCGGCCCGCGACAGCCTCGGCACGCTGACGAGTTCCGGTGGTCAGCGAGCGGGCCGAGCTGCCGTCGCTCCGTGAGGGGACCGGTACGGGGACTCGCGCACCTGCCCGCGAAACAGGACCTCACGCAGCCAACTAACGAGCAGCTGTTCCCGTCACGCAGCTGTTCCCGTCATGCGCAGTGCTTCGTTGACGCATGTGCTGGTCGAGCAGCATGCCGATCAGCAGGGCGAGCGGGTCGCGGCCGAGGAGCTCGTCGGCCGCCGGGTTCTGGGCGATGCGGAGCGGAGGCATGAGGCGGAGTCCGTCGCACCCCACCTCGGCGGGGATGGCGCCTGTGCCGCCGGTGCCTGCTGATGACCCATGCGGCATCTCCACACCTGCCGCGAAAAATTCAGCTTGACCTTGACGCAGCGTCAACCTTTCACACTCTCATCGTGGCCAATCGAGGCCAGCCCGATGAAGGAGGAAGGACGACATGGCGACGTGGCGTGACGAGACGAAGCGGCACCAGGAGGACACGGCCCGCACCCCCGTCATCGCAGTGCAGGGGCTGGAGAAGTCGTTCAAGGACGTGCACGTCCTGCGCGGCGTCGACCTCGAGATCGCGCGGGGCAGCATCTTCGCCCTGCTCGGTTCCAACGGTTCGGGCAAGACCACGACCGTGAAGATCCTGTCGACCCTCCTCAAGGCGGACGCGGGGACGGTGACGGTCAACGGGTACGACGTCGCCACCGAAGGCGCCCAGGTGCGGGAGTCGATCAGCCTGACCGGCCAGTTCGCCGCCGTCGACGAGATCCTCACCGGACGGGAGAACCTCGTCCTCATCGCCAAGCTCCGACACCAGCGGGACTCCGGCCGGATCGCCGAGGACCTGCTCGCCCGCTTCTCGCTCACCGACGCAGGCGACCGCAGGGTCGCGACCTACTCCGGCGGCATGAGACGCCGGCTCGACATCGCGATGAGTCTGATCGGCAACCCGCCGATCATCTTCCTCGACGAGCCGACCACCGGCCTCGACCCGCAGTCACGCCTCGAGGTATGGGACACCATCACGGGGCTCGCCGCCCACGGCACGACCGTGCTGCTCACCACGCAGTACCTCGACGAGGCCGAACAGCTCGCCGACCGGATCGCGATCCTGCACGAGGGCACGATCATCGTGACCGGCACCCTCGCCGAGCTCAAGCAGCTCCTCCCGCCCGCCAAGGTCGAGTACGTCGAGAAGCAGCCGTCCCTCGAGGACATCTTCCTCGCCATCACCGGCGCCCCGAGGGCGGCCGACAGCGCCGCAGAGAACTGAGGACCATCATGACCAGACACTTCTTCGACGACGTCGCCGCCCTGCTCGGGCGATCCCTGCGCCACATCGGCCGCAGCCCCGACACGATCATCACCACCGCGATCACGCCGATCGCGATGATGTTGCTGTTCGTGTACGTCTTCGGCGGCGCGCTCGAGACCCGCCTGGAGGGCGCGTACGTCGACTACCTGCTCCCCGGCATCCTGCTCATCACCATCGCCTCGGGGATCTCCTACACCGCCTACCGGCTCTTCCTCGACATGCAGGGCGGCATCTTCGAGCGATTCCAGTCGATGCCGATCGCACGCTCGTCGGTGTTGTGGGCGCACGTGCTGACCTCGCTCGTCGCCAACCTGATCTCGCTCGTCGTGGTGGTCCTGGTCGCCCTGCTCATGGGCTTCCGCTCAGGGGCGGGCGTGCTGGACTGGCTCGCGGTCGCGGGCATCCTGCTCCTCTTCACGCTGGCCCTGACCTGGTTGGCCGTGATCCCGGGCCTGACCGCGAGCTCGATCGAGGGCGCCAGCGCATTCGCCTACCCGCTGATCTTCCTGCCGTTCATCAGCTCGGCCTTCGTGCCCACCGACTCGATGCCGGCTCCGGTGCAGGCGTTCGCGGAGCACCAGCCGGTGACGTCGATCGTCAACGCGATCCGCAGCCTCTTCGCCGATCAGCCGCTCGGCAACGACCTCTGGATCGCCCTTGCCTGGTGCGTCGGACTCCTGGTGGTCGCGTACGGATTCGCGATGTCGGTCTACCGCACCAAGATCGCGTGACGAGCGGCGAGCGGACAGGCAGGCTGGGCGGCGATGCTGACGATCGGTGAGCTGGCGTCCTACGCCGGGGTGACCATCCGGGCCGTCCGGCACTACCACCAGGTGGGCCTGCTTCCGGAGCCGGAGCGCAACGCCTCCGGCTACCGGACCTACGACGCCACGGCGGTCGTCCGGCTCATCCGGATCCGGACGCTGGCGGAGGCCGGCGTACCCCTGGCGCGGGTTCAGGAGCTCCTCGACGCCGACGCCGACGGCGTTCGCGGAGGGAACCGCCCAGATCGACCGTGAGCTCCGCGCCCAGATCCGCGGGCTCCAGGAGCACCGCCGGCGGATCGCCCAGCTGGCCACCGGCGACTCGCTGGCGGTGCCCGACGAGGTGGCCGACTACCTCGACCGGGTGCGCGCCATCGGCGCGCCCGAGTCGCTCATCGAGGCCGAGCGGGACGCCTGGATCCTGGTCGCGGCGCGCTATCCGGATCAGATCGCCGCGTTCATGGACGACAAGGTCCGCCAGCTGGAGGACCCCAGGACCGTCCGGTTCTACCAGCTCATCGCCCAGATACTCGCTAGCGAGGAGGACGTGCCCGAAGATCTCGTCCGGCAGACGGCTGACCTGCTGGTGGAGATGTTCGAGGCCGCGGCTGCCAGCGGCCAGCTCGAGCAGCAGGACCTCGACATGGACGACTCCGCCTTCGTGCAACTGCTGGACTCGATGGCCGAGGGGCATCCGACGGTCGTCCGGCTCCAGCAACTGATCGCCGAGCGAGGCTGGACGGGCTGGACCCGGGTCGAGCGGGCGTGACGCTCAGCTCCGGCCGGCGACTTCTGGGCGATCGTCGCCTTCGGCACCCGGGCGATCCAGCCCGATGACCCGCCCGCGATGATGACCCGGTGCGCGCCGTCGTGAGCCGGGTCGGTACAGCGGCTGTAACCGTCGACGGGGTCGTGGTCGGGGAGATCGGCGCAGGACTGCTGTCACTGGTCGGCGTCAGCCGCGCATGACGACGTCGACCGGGCTCGGGCGATGGCGCGGAAGATCCACGAGCTGCGGATCTTCCCGGGCCCCGACGGGGAGGTCTCGGCGTCGGACCTCGGCCTGCCGGTGCTCGTGGTGAGTCAGTTCACGCTCTACGCCGACACCCGCAAGGGCCGCCGTCCGTCGTGGCTGGACGCCGCCCCCGGTGAGATCGCCGAGCCGCTGGTGGACGAGGTGGTGGCCGAACTCCGGCGCCGCGGCGCCGTCGTCGCCACCGGGGTGTTCGGGGCGAAGATGCAGGTCAGCTCGGTCAACGAGGGGCCGATGACCCTGCTGCTCGAGGTCTGAACCACAACGTTCGTATTTCCGTGGTTGTTGCCATGCTGCGAGCGGGTACCGAGCCGTGACCGATAACACTTCCTGTCGGTTTCCTGTGAACGGGCGGTCCGTGGAACACAGAACCCCGTCCGAGCCGTTGTGCAGGGCGTACCACATCGGACCTCAGCACAGGGGACCGGCCCGGAGACCCCGGGATCCCCTGGACCAGACGAGCGGCATGCTTCGCCGCCGCCATCGATGACCGGCGAATGCATCCGAACCACAGGCAAGGACGAAGACCAATCGTGACGCTGCTTCAGTCTTCCCCCACAGACGCTCTCGAGGTGCGCACCCCGCGCCGCGAGCCGGACACCAGTGGCCTGGTGTCGACCGACCTCGTGCGGGTCTACCTCAACACCATCGGCAAGACCGCACTGCTCACCGCGGAGCAGGAAGTGGAGTTGGCCAAGCGGATCGAGGCGGGGCTCTACGCCGACCGCCTCCTCAAGGAGAAGGACGGGCTCTCCCCCGCCCGCAAGCGGGACTACAAGGCCCTCGCCATCGACGGCAAGGCCGCCAAGGCGCACCTGCTGGAGGCCAACCTCCGGCTCGTCGTCTCCGTGGCCAAGCGCTACACCGGTCACGGCATGACGTTCCTGGACCTGATCCAGGAGGGCAACGTCGGCCTGATCCGCGCTGTGGAGAAGTTCGACTACACCAAGGGCTTCAAGTTCTCGACCTACGCCACGTGGTGGATCCGCCAGGCGATCACCCGGGCGATGGCCGACTCCGGCCGCACCATCCGGCTGCCCGTCCACCTGGCCGAGCAGGTCAACAAGGTGGTCCGCACCCGCCGGCGCCTGCACCAGGAGCTCGAGCGCGAGCCCACCGCCGAGGAGCTCGGCCTGGAGCTGGACATGCCCGAGGCGCGCATCACCGAGCTGCTCGAGTACAGCCGCGACCTGGTCAGCCTCGACCAGACCGTCGGCGCCGACGAGGAGTCGCGCCTCGGTGACTTCATCGAGGACGCCGACGCCGCGGTGGCCGAGGACGCCGTCGCCTTCCAGATGATGAAGGGCGACGTCCGCACGGTGCTGTCGACCCTGGAGGACCGCGAGCGCGACGTCGTCGTCCTGCGGTTCGGCCTCGACGGCCACCAGCCGCGCACGCTCGAGCAGATCGGCAAGCAGTTCGGTCTCTCCCGCGAGCGGGTCCGCCAGATCGAGCGCGAGACGATGGCCAAGCTGCGCGACCCGCAGCGCGCCGACGCCCTCCGCGACTACCTGGCGTAAGCAGTTCGTCGAAGCGGGCCGTCTCCTCCGGGAGGCGGCCCGCTTTCGCGTTCCTCAGACCGGGGAGCGCATCCGGCGCGGCCCGACGTCGACCCGCGCGGTGGGCGGGCCCACCTGGGCGGTGCCGCCCGCGACGACCAGCGAGCGCCCGCCGTGCCACGGGTTCGGTGGGCCCACGAGCACCGGCTCCAGCGTCAGCCGCAGCACCTCGGGCAGGTCGTCGGCCAGCCGGGCGACCCGGAGCAGCAGCTCCTCCAGCGCCTCCAGGTCGACCGGCTCGGAGCCGCGGTAGCCGTTCAGGAGCGGAAACGCCCGGGGCGCCCGCACCAGCTCGGCGGCGTCGAGGTCGGTGAGGGGCAGGGTGCGGAACGCGCGGTCGCCGAGCAGGTCGGTGGCGACGCCGCCCAGCCCGAAGCTGACCAGCGCCCCGAACGAGGGGTCGTCGACGATCTCGACGACGGTCGCGACGCCGGGGGCGGCCATCTCCTGGACGATCACCGGGTCGCCGGACGGGATCGCCCCGAACGCGGCGCGCACCGCCTCGGCGTCGGGCAGGTCGAGCCGCACGCCGCCGAGGTCGGAGCGGTGCCGCAGCCAGGGCGCCGTCGACTTCAGCACGACCGGATAGCCGACCTCCGCCGCGGCGGCCACCGCCGCGTCCGCGTCGGTGACGGTGCGGGTGGCCAGCAGCGGGATGCCGTACGCGGCCAGCAGCGCGATCAGCTCGTCGTCGGTGAGTTCCCGGCCCTGCGGCTCGGCGGCGAGGATGCCGCGCACCAGGGTGCGCGCCGCCGCCTCGTCGACGTCGGGCAGCTCGGGTACCTCACCGACCGGGCGGCGGCGCCATCGGGCGTACTCGGCCACCTTCGCCAGCGCGATCACCGCCCGCTCGGGGGTGGCGAACGACGGCACCGAGCCGCGCCCCGGCATGCCGTCGTCGTCGAGGACGGCGAGCTCGGCCGGGACCCCCTCGGTCGAGAGGAACGTCGCGACGACAGGCTTCGCCGACTTCTGCGCCACCTCGCGGAGCGCCGGCCCGTACTCCGCCGACCCCGCCATGAGCGGTGGCAGGAACACGGCGACGATCGCGTCGACGGCGTCGTCGTCGACCGCTTCCTGCAGCGCGGCGCGGAACAGCTCCGGCCCGCCCGTGACGCCGATGTCGACGGGGGCGGCGTGCGCGAGCCGCAGCCCCTCCTCCAGGACGGCGTCGGCGACGAGTGCGCCCATGGCCGTGGAGTTGCCGACGATCGCGACGCGGTCGCCCTCGGGCAGCGGCTGGTGGGCCAGCAGCGTGCCGACGTCGAGCAGCTGCGCGACGGTCTCGACCCGGATGACGCCGGCCGAGGCGAAGAGCGCGGCCACCGACTGCTCGGGAACGGCGACCGACGTCCCCTCCAGGCCCGGGGTCATGCCGACGTGCCGGCCGCTCTTCACGGCGACCACCGGCTTCGTGCGGCCGACCCGCCGGGCGAGCCGGGCGAACTTGCGCGGGTTGCCGAAGCTCTCCAGGTAGAGCAGGACCACCTCGGTCGCGGGGTCGGTGGCCCAGTACTGCAGCATGTCGTTGCCGCTGACGTCGGCCCGGTTGCCGGCGGAGACGAAGGTGGACAGGCCGATCCCGCGGGCCCGCGCCCGCTCCAGCAGGGCCACCCCGAGGGCGCCGGACTGGGCGAAGAACCCGACCCGTCCCCGGCCCGGCAGGATCGGCGCGAGGCTGGCGTTGAGCCGCACCTCGGGGTCGGTGTTGACGATCCCGAGGCAGTTCGGGCCGACCACGCGCATGCCCGAGGCCCGCGCCGCCGCGACGAACTGGCGTTCCGCGGCCCGGCCGTCCGGTCCACTCTCGCCGAATCCACCGGAGACCACGACCAGCCCGCGCACCCGCTTCCGCCGGGCCCCCTCGACCACCGCGGCGACCTCGTCCGCCGGAACGGCGAGGACCGCCAGGTCGACGTCGTCCGGGATGGACTCGACGTCGGCGTAGGCGGGCACGCCGCGCACGTGCCGGGCGCCCGGGTTCACCGGGTACACCGGCCCGGCGAAGCCGAACTCCAGCAGGTGGCGCAGCAGCGCGTTGCCGATCTTGCCCTCGTCGTTGCTGGCACCGACCACGGCGACCGACGACGGGGTGAGCAGCCGGGCGATCGACCGCGATTCGCTGCGCTGCTCGCGCTCGTAGGCGACGGCGAGCGCGTCCTCGGTCTGCGCGATCGGGAACGTCAGGTGGACGACGCCGTCCTCGTAGGAGCGCTCGGACTGGTAGCCGGCGTCCTGGAAGACCCGCACCATCTTGCCGTTCTGGGCGAGCACCTCCGCGACGAAGTTGGTGATGCCCCGTTCCCGGGCCGCGGCGGCCAGGTGCTCGAGCAGCACCGAGCCCAGGCCGCGGCCCTGGTGGGCGTCCTCGACGAGGAAGGCGACCTCGGCGTCGTCGGTGTCGGGATAGCGGTCGTAGCGGCCGACGGCGACCAGTTGGTCGCCGAGCAGGATCACGAAGGCGACCCGGTTGTCGTGGTCGACGTGGGTGAAGCGGTGCAGGTCCTTGTCGGAGAGCCGCTTCATCGGCCCGAAGAACCGGTAGTAGCGGGTCTGCTCGGAGCTGCGGTCCATCAGCCCGGTCAGCCCGTCGGCGTCCTCGGGGCGGATCGGGCGGAGGTGCACGGTGCCGCCGTCGGCGGCCACGACGTCGGCCTCCCAGTGCGGCGGTGGCGCCGGCACGACGTCGGGGACGGCGGGATCAGTCACGGGGGTCGTCCGGGTCGAGGCCGAAGTAGGGGAAGGTGGCCGTGCGGGTGCGCGTGATCGCCCGGTCGACCCGCGACTCGGTGAACGGGTCCCAGCGGGTGAAGCCGGTGTAGCCGCCCTCGGTCATGTGCGTGGGCGGGCGGGTGCGCAGCCCGCGCGCGACGACGTCGTCCCGCCACGACTGCGGGATCTCGGTGGCTGGGTCCAGCCGGTCCCCGCTGACCTCGGCGATCAGGTGGGTCCAGGCCCGTGGAACGCAGCGCACGAGCCCGTAGCCCCCGCCGCCGAGGACTATCCAGCGGCCGTCGCACAGCTCGTGGGCCAGGTCGTGCATCAGGGAGTAGCTGGTGCGCTGGCCGTCGACGGTGAGCGCGAGATCGGCGAGGGGGTCCTCGTGGTGGGCGTCGCAGCCGTTCTGGGTGACCAGGATCTGCGGGGCGAACGCCTTCAGGACGCTCGGGACGACGGCCGTGAACGCGCGCAGCCAGCCGGAGTCGTCCGTACCGTTCGGGAGGGCCAGGTTGACCGCGCTGCCCAGGGCCTTCTGCGGGTCGCCGGTCTCCTCCGGGAAGCCGGTGCCGGGGAAGAGGGTCAGCGGCGTCTGGTGGACGCTCACCGTGAGCACCCGCGGGTCGCCGTAGAACGAAGCCTGGACGCCGTCGCCGTGGTGGACGTCGACGTCGACGTAGGCGATCCGCTCGTAGCCCTGCTCCAGCAGCCAGGCGATGGCGATCGAGGCGTCGTTGAACACGCAGAATCCCGAGGCGCTGTTCCGCATCGCGTGGTGCAGCCCGCCGGAGATGTTGATTGCGTGCTGGGACTTGCCGCTGTGCACCTGCTGGGCGGCGAGCACGCTGCCGCCGGCGATCAGTGCCGCGGCGTCGTACATGCCGTCGAAGATCGGGTTGTCCGGCGTGCCGAGGCCGTGGCCGACGTAGGGGTCCGACGGCGCTCGGCGGACCGCCTCCAGGTACTCCGGGTCGTGCACGAGGGTGAGCAGGGCCTCGTCGGCCGGCGGGGGGCGGCAGCACCTCGATCCGGTCGGAGGCGAGGACGCCGAGGCTGTCGGCGAGCCGCATCGTGAGGTCCAGGCGAACCGGGTGCAGCGGATGGTCGCCGCCCATCGTGTAGCCGAGCAGCGCGTCGTCCCAGATCACGGCGACGGAGTCACTCACGCGGCCTCCTCCCCCCGGCGCCCGCTCCCGCGGCACGGTCTTGAGCCCCGGACGCTACCCGCTGGGCGAGGGGCGGGACGCCCCCCCGTGACCTGCTACGACACCGGCGCGGGTCCTCCGCTCGGGGGATCGTCGACCCCTTCACCCGTAGACTTGCCGGCGACACGGAGGAGTAGGTGTGAACGACCTGATCGATACGACCGAGATGTACCTCCGGACGATCTTCGAGCTGGAGGAAGAGGGGATCGTCCCGCTCCGGGCGCGCATCGCCGAGCGCCTCCACCAGAGCGGCCCGACGGTGAGCCAGACCGTTGCCCGGATGGAGCGCGACGGGCTGCTGACGGTCGAGGGCGACCGGCACCTGCAGCTCTCCGACGAGGGCCGGCAGCTCGCCACCGCCGTGATGCGCAAGCACCGGCTGGCGGAGTGCCTGCTCGTCGACGTGATCGGCCTGGACTACGCCGACGTGCACGAGGAGGCGTGCCGCTGGGAGCACGTCATGAGCGAGAACGTCGAGCGCAAGCTGCTCCACCTCCTCGGCAACCCGTCGGCGTCGCCGTTCGGCAACCCCATCCCCGGCCTCGACGCCCTCCGCGGCGAGGAGACGCTGGGCGGCGAGACCTCCGTCGTCCTGGACTCGCTGACCCTGCTGTCGACCACGGCCACCCCCGAGGGCCGCACCGATCGTCGTCCAGCGGATCAGCGAGCAGCTGCAAGAGCACACCGGCCTGCTGCGCGAGCTGGCGGACCTCGGTGTCCGGCCCGGGTACGACCATGGAGGCCCGCCTGGTCGAGGGCTCGGTGACCCTCGACGGTCCGAGCCCTGCCGGCCGGCGTGGCCCAGCATCTGTTCGTCAGCGCCGACGACGACCGACCTCACCCCGCTCGAGGCCGCGTCGCTGACCTGACCGGCGCCCGACCGACCGCGAGCCGCGTTCC